>NZ_OZ183481.1:0-1421007 GCF_964264755.1 Candidatus Tisiphia endosymbiont of Nemotelus uliginosus
AAATATGATTTTAATGGATAATTTTGCTGTTTGGTAGAGACCATAAAATATTTCTTTCTAATGATGCAAAAATGCACTTCATTATAACAGGTCATAGCTCCCCCACTAAGCACTTTTTTAGGATTTTTTAATTATTCTATATCATTGACAGAAACCAGACATCACAATATATTTAATAAAATAATTATAATGAGCAGTATAGTGCAAAAATTCCTAAAATATTCGGTGGCGTTATTTATTTTAATAATTGTTATATTGCTGATAACCCCTTTATTTATTTCTTTGGAATCATATAAAAAACTAGCCTCTGATAAGGTCAAAGAAATAACTGGTCGAGAACTACAAATCAATGGAGATATCAGCATTTCTTTGCTGCCCATTCCAACTATTATCGTTAAAGACCTAACACTTGCCTCTCTAGATGGTGCTAACTACCCTTCTTTATTGGATGTTAAGGAAGTAAGTGCTTCTATTTCTATATTATCTCTAATTAAAGGAAAGATCGACATTTCAACGATTGAAATCAACCAACCAGTAATTAATTTAGAACGGATGAGTAATGGTTTAGCCTCTTGGGAATTTGCCAAAATACCAACCAATGTTAGTACAACCCCAACTGATAAAATGAACGATAGCAAAGCTCCATTTTCTTTATATATCAACTTAATTAAAATTGTTAATGCTAAGTTAAATTATGTTGATTTTACTGATAAGACTAAAGGTAATAACGCTTCTCCAACAACCATAGATATTGACAGATTAAAAATCAACGATCTTCATGGACCATCTGATTTATCCTGTAAGTTTTCTTCTTCTGGCAAGAATTATAATATCAAAGGTAATATACAAGACAAGCAGGGTATCATATCTTTAACAGCAGATTTAAATGCTCTGCAAGAAAAGGTTAATTTTTCAGGTAACTTTGCTTACGATAATATGACTTTTGCTGGACAACTTAAACTGGAAGGAACTGCTAAAAACCTACAAAGTATTTTTCCTGATATGTCTATCCCTAACGATTTAGATCATAAACTAACTTTTAATGTTAATAGTGATAAGAAATTATTAAAAATTAGTGATATTGATTTTACCGTAGGTAAGTTATTAGCTAAAGGTAATGCTAACTTCCACTTTCAAGATAATAAGGTAGATTTAAAAATTAAATTGTTAGATAAGACATTTTCTCTGGCAACAAGCTTTGCTTATTTAGATCAAAATTTATCTCTAAATAACCTTAATTTTACTGTAAATAAAGCTAATTTAACAGGTAATGTAGGGGTTAAGGATTGGGATAAAGAGCTAGTTGTTTCTTATAATGTAAAAATTAGTGAGATAGCAGCCATTGCTAGTTTATTTGGCATGACTCTACCGATTAATCTTGGAGATATTTGGCTAAAGGGAGAGACTGTTAAACAACAAAATAAACAACAGAATTCTCTTAAAACTAATATAAATAAATTTACCGTTCAGTTAAAAAAGAATCCTATAAATCTTAGTGGAGCAGTAACTATCAATTTAGCTTCTGCTAAACCAAATATTTTATCAGATATAACAATAGCTTCCTTAAATTTAGATGACTTAAGTGATACGCCATCTCCTAATATGGCTGCTAATTCTGTGCAAAATGTAAATCATTCTGTTGTAGATAATTCTGTACCCTGGTCTAAAGATGTTATAGATTTATCATTTTTAAACAAGTTTGATGGAAATTTAACGTTAACTATACAGAAAATTATTAAAGGGAATCTGAACTTTGATAACGTCAAAACTAATATGTTGCTTGCCGGTGGTGTGCTAGATATTAAATCTATAAATGGTAATTTATATGGGGGAACTTTATTTGCTACTGGACAAATTTCTTCGCAAGTTAACCAACCTGTTAGCTTTAAAGCTACTCTTAAAGAGGCTAAGTTAAAAAATATAGTTTCGCAAAATATAGCTTCACAGGGAAGTAAAATTAAAGTTACCCAAGGGACTGTTAATTTTGTAACAGATATCAAAACAAAAGGTCAAAGCCAATCTCAATATGTAGGTAACCTATTTGGTACAGCAACATTAACAGCATCTGACGGTATAATTAGTGGATTTGATTTACAAAAACTATTAGATAACCTTAGAAATATTAAAAACCTGGCAACTATTTTAAAAATGCTCGATGTTTTCTTGGCAAGTGGTGAAACAAATTTTCAAAAGCTTGCGGTGGATAGTGAAATAAAAGAAGGGGTAGTTAATATAATAAACGGTAAATTAGATGTTGCTTCGTCAGAAGTCACAATTACTGGAAATGTTAACCTACCTAAATATACCCTTGATATGGATAGTACTATTAATGTAAATATAAATTCAATACCACCATTGAAAGTTCACCTGTACGGCAATCTGAATAATCCACAGCATAAACTTGATGCTAAAGCATTAAAGGAATATCTTACGAAGAATTTAGTAAATAGCGTGGTTGATGGCGTTAAGAAAGGCACAAAGCCTGAATATCTATTAAAAAATATTATTGGGGGAAGAAAAAATAAACAAACTACAGGAGAAGAAACACAAAATAATCAACAGAGAGAGCCTTCTAATAATAAGGATCCCATCAATAAAGTAAAATCTACCATTGAAAAAGGGTTAAAAGGATTATTTAAATAATATAACTAAACACCTAGTATATAGCTAACCCTTTAAGTTCCGTCTATTAGTTATGAGTCAGTTTGTAATACACCGTCATTGCGAGGAGGTCATAAACCGACGAAGCAATCCAAAAGTGATTAGGAATGGATTGCTTCGACCATTACATGGTCTCGCAATGACGTTGGAAGCTAAAACCATCATTGCGAGGAGGCGTTAGCCGACGAAGCAATCCTTTCTGGTCACTTTTTGGATTGCCGTGTCACCGCAAAGCGGCTCCTTGCTAATAGACGAAGAAGCTATAATTTTTCCATATGCAATAATCTAAATATTTATAATAATTTTCTGAAATAATATCTTTTGCTATTAGTGGTGGTTAAATTTTATGCTATATATATCTTGTAACTAATAATAGATGACTTTTATGGCAAAAATTAAAATAACAGAAGAAGAGAGAAACAGCTACATATCAAATGAGTCATTTTTGGAACATGTTTACAAATCGAACTCAAAAGCTCAAGGTCTTAAAAACTTATACAAAATAATCCTTCAACAGGATTTTACATGCTTGCAGAATAATGATCTTAAAAACGAAAAAATTATTGAGATTGAGAAAACTTCTTATTTATCTTCTATTCTTAAAGAGCATGAGTGTAGTATTTCTACACCAAAGTTAGGTTTTGCTTTAGCAATGAGTTTAGCAGAAGAGGATATAAAAGCATTAGGTGTTTCTGATAATGATAATACCGATGTTTAAGTTCTGGCAAGCTAGATTAGTTTTTTTGAGTTATTTTATAAAAAATGGTTTCTATTTTCTTAGATTTAGATCATAATCCATCGCTGTTGTTTCTAGAAAAAGATCAAGAAGTAAAAATTTATAATAAATGACTATTGACAAAAATATACCAAATTATCTGACGATAGCTCGTATAGTGGTTATTCCAATTATTGTAATGACCTTTTATCTAGATAGTTCTAAACTTGCTCATAGAATTGCAGCAATATTATTCATTTTAGCTAGTATTACTGATTTTTTTGACGGTTATCTTGCTAGAAAGTTTGATTTAGTATCAGGATTTGGTAAAATGTTTGATCCTATAGCTGATAAATTATTAGTAGGCTGTGTAATTATAATGTTGGTAAAAAAAGGAGCTGCAGGAGAGATACCGTGCTTATTAATTTTGGCTCGTGAATTTCTGGTAGCTGGCTTACGTGAATTTTTAGCTTTGATTCAAGTAAGTATTCCTGTATCTAGGTTAGCTAAGATTAAAACATTTACCCAAATGTTTGCTTTGTCAGTGTTAATTCTTGGTTCTAAAGGTTCGGGTATAATTTATATGGATTTAATAGGACAAATAGCTTTATGGGTTGCTGCACTTTTGACTATCATCACAGGATATTCATATTTGAAAGCTTGTAGTAAATATTTTTAAGATAACCTAGGAGGTTGTGAACAAATTAGCTCCTAAAATAAAATGTTACTATTCGTATAATTTTTTCTTTTGAAAATAATTATTTATTATAACAGGAAAAAATTAAAGTTATTGACATAATAGTAACTTAGCGTAGCATAAAAAGTATGATATATAACTAAATAAATAGGTGTATTTAAGCTGTGGCACGTGGTTATTAAGCAGCTAATTAACCTAGATATTTTAGACATTACACAGAGCCTAGGGGATTTTGTGTGGATTTCAACTATTAGTTTGTTGGTTTATGAAACGACAGAATTTACCACATCTAGATAAGTTAAAACAAAATTTATCCAAGATATTTACCTTAATTTTTGTATTTTATATCACAATTATAATTTCATTATATAAATGTTATAATAATAAAGTTAAGATGGAAAAAGCACAGGTTCTGCAAACCCAATATAATAAAATAGTAGAAGTGAGTATGCATAAACTTACTTCTTTATCGCATCGTTTATCTAGTAGTATTGAGGAAAGTAATATTTCAATCAACAGTAATAGCAGTGAAATTGAGATATGTAATGAAGCATTAGTATGTACAAATTGTAGTCTTTTTCATTTTGGAGAATTATTAAACCGGAATATTCCGGAATTCATTCATTATAAGATAGAACTCAATAAAACATTTCTTTATTCAAATCTCAAAGTTCAAAATTATCAAATAGAGACAACATACCATATTAACGACTCTCACCAACTTAATATTAGTTTAGCGATTAATAGTGTATATTGGCATAAAGTAGTAACAGATATTAAAAAACCTTTCTGGCTATTAACTGCATTTATTACAGCTAATATGGTATTACTATATGTTCTCTTAAAAATATCATTTAGCAACTTCAACAAATCCTATGCATTACATTATCAAGATAAACATTTTGCAGAATTAGAACAACTCAAACTTAATCATCAGCAGGAATTAAAAGATTGTGAAACCTTTCTAATGAAAAAGATTTGGAATAATGATTTTAATAAACAAAAAGATTTGGAAATTAATTGTTTATTTGCTCAAGAAGCTAATCAAATATCGTTGCTTGATAATAATTCCGATAATCAAGAAGATATGCTCAAGGATTATAGGTTAAGAAACTTTGGTGATAAAGTACCTTGCTCTATAACATTGTACCAAGAAAATAAAATAGAAGAAATTGATACCACTAAATTAGTTGATTTATTTATTGATAGATTTAATCAGGAAGATGAGAATATATCGTTTAAAATTTCCAGTAAAGCAAAAATATTATATTTTTCTTCTAATGCAGCATTGTACCAAATCATTTATAGTGTTGTTAGCTATCTATTCTTTTTGTTAAAAAACCAACCTTTTATTACCAAGCATAATATTAAATTAACTATTGATAGTATAAAGCAAAAGGTGGTACTACATTTTGAATATGATGGTTATCCTATAATGACAGCACAAGAGCTGCTAAAAACGTCAAATAATTTTTTCAAAACCCATGCTAACCCTTTTCTACTTAATCTAAGTCAAGTATTTAATCTATTACAAACGAATGGTTATAACTATCAAGTAAGTCATAATCAAAGTAATGTTATAGAGATTTACTCAAATGATTTGAAGAATTGGAACAACCAACAAGAAGAAAACGTCATTTTATTAAACTCTTTAATTAAGAGAAAAAAATGAATAAGAATTTTTTGTTACTTATAATGTTAATTATGGTCAATGATTCATTTGCCCAAGAACAAATATCTAATTTGATTATACCAGTTAGTTATTTTGTAAGTCATGAGAAGCAGCGTAATGCACTTAAGGATAGCTTAAGTAAACATAAACAGGTAAGTATAGTAGGCACTAGCGGTATTGGCAAAACGCAATTTGTTAGAATGCATGCCTATGATAATAAGGCTGATTACGATATTATTTGGTTTTTTGATTGTAATGTTGATCTTAATGAGCAATTTGTCAAATTAGCTAAACAGCTTAATAGTATTAGAAATGCTAACATATCTGAAAATATTACTTTAGCAAAGAAGGAAGTAATATCGTATTTAACTGACAAGAATAAGTGGTTATTAATATTTGATAATCTAAAAATTAATGAAAATAACAAAGTTCAAGAGTTTATTGATTGGGAGAGTAATGGAAATATAATATTTTGTTCGCAAGATAGTGAGAAATTACCTAACACTATAGAAATGGCTTTATTTGACAAAGATACTACCGCTATTTTAGCTAGTAATTTATTAAGTAATAAAGACGAAAATGATATTGAATTTTTAGTAAAAGCATTCAATGGTTACCCTATACTTATAGTTCAAGGCATTCAATTATTGAATAAGATCAAAGGTTTAGATAGAGAAGAATATAAGAATAAAATTTATCATTCAGCTGATAAAATAACAACAAATATTAATATGGCTATACAGGGATTAAAGCCTAGTGCAGTAAAGTTACTTAATAAAATAGCTTTACTAAATAATCAGAGTTTCTCAAAGCAACTACTTAGTGTCATTACTGATAGTAAAGATACTCTAGATGACGATATATATAATACCAATTCCCGAATTTAATTTAGTAAATGATTCATGCAACAAATAGATTGAATTAGCAAGGTATTTAAATTTTTAATAGAGGAAGATACTACTATTTCTAATTGTTCAATTGTATTGTATACTTTATTCTTTATAGTCTCAGACTTTAAATGTTCCCATAATCGCTCCGCAGGATTTAATTCAGGAGAATATGGTGGCAAATAAAGAATTTCTATATTAGCAGGAACCACTAAGTCCTTAGCCTTATGCCATCCAGCACAATCCATAACAACAATGGCTTTTTGATCGCCTATATGTTTAGACATTTCCGCAAGAAACATGTTCAAAGACATAGTATTAACATTTGGCATCATTAAGCTAAAATCATCTCCTGTTATTGGGTTAACAGCACTGTAAACATAAAAATTCTGAAAACCTATTTTGATTTTAACTTGAGTTCTGATACCTTTGCGAAACCAACCATGACCTAATTTAGAATGAGTTCCAAAACGCGATTCATCAAAGAAATACAAAAAACTTCTTGGATTGCTTGTTATTTTTTCTTGAATTTTTTTTTAAACTGTTCATGAGTTTCTTTATTCTGTTTGTAATGCACTGCTCTTGGAGTAATGTACGCAAACTTAAGCTTGTGCAATGCCCTGTGTACAGCCGATTTACTTACATTAATTCCCAAATTTTCTTTAAGTTTTATGACGATACTTTTTATTGTTATGTTACAATCTTCTTGTATCCATTTGTTTATTGCTTCATAGCAGCTTTCCGTTAAATCGCTTTTCCTTCCCCTACCTTTTTTATATTCAAGATTTTTATCATCGCCTTGGGCAAAGCTTTTTATCCAGTTTCTTAGCGTATTAGTTGTGATATCAAATATTTTAGACACCATACCAATACCATGTTCTTTTGCAGCTACTATAGCTCTTAACCTAATAGCGATCCTATTCTCTTTGTTCGTACTTGCAAGTTGAGCTATAGCCTGTTTGTATAAATCTTCTGTTATTAATTTTTGATGAGTACCCATTACATTCCTAATTTTATCTATCTTTTACATTATAACCTATTTTTCTCATCTTTATACTAAATTAAATTTGGGAATTGGTATAAATTATCTAAGTTCCTACTGATTAGCAGCATTGATCCTAACCAAGGTAATCCTATTTTTGAGATGCATGATATTATTGCTAATAAGATCATGGAGCTAAATGGAGCTAAAAACAATAAAATGTATTTAGAAGATATTATTTTAAAACTACCTAAACCTAAAAATTCGGTATTGTTGATACATGTATGGAGAGAATCAAAGACTATAAGTGAAAATCTGGAAATTCTTTTCAAAAATTCGGAAAAATATAATATTGGCGTATATGCAATGCTTAATTTAAGAGCTGATTTACTCTTTTTATGCATAAATGATAGTAATATATGTAAAGCAAAAGAAATGGTAGATTGGTTCGAACAAAAATATAAGGAAGGTAACTTTAAACTCTGGAAAATGTCCGAACATCAAAAATATCATTATGCTCGATATTTAGGAACAATAGGGGCGTATAATAGAATGTCCTTAACAAATTTTGAAGTGGCTATTTCTTACGTTACTCAAGCATTAAAGATTTTAGATGATCTTAATGATTGTGATGCCTTAAAATTTATTTTAGACTTACACTTATCTAAATCTCAAGTATCTTTAGGCAATATAAAAATTACCGAAGAACTCCTTGAAAAAATGCAAAAATTATTAAAACAAGGACTCCAAGAATCTGATGTATTTTTAATATATTCTTTAAAGGCAAGCTTATTTTTTATCCAAGGTAGATATGATGAGGCTTTAGTTTATATCGATAAAAATATTGAGGTACTTACAAAAAACGGATTGCCCCCTAATAATAGATTTTATACTTCATCTTATCTACTTAGGGCGGCAATACTAAACTATCTTGGCAGATATCAAGAATCCTATGCTCAAGCTAAACAATTATGTAACATGCATCATTTACAGGATGAAATGATTGCTTATGCTTCCAAGCAAATGGCAAGGATTTACACACAATTGGCAAGAAGTGAATTGGGACTGGGTAAGATGGATGAATGTCTAGATCACATTAATAAAGCTATAGACCTATATTTAGCAAAGAGTAGAGATGTTAATGATACAAATTATTATGAAAATCCGGATCTAGCGGCTAGTTATGTAGTACAAGGTGAGATTTTATTTGCTCAAGATAATATTAAAGAAGCAATAGCATCTTATAAAAAAGCTTATACTATATATCATTATTTATATAAAGATAATCGTCAAAATATTGCACAAGTTAGTTACTTATATAGTCAAGCAGCTATAGCCGCCTGTAAATCAAAAGATTTATATAATTATAAATTCTTTGGTAAATCTCAAGTTAAAGAATTCGTCATACATCACCCTAATACTACTACCATGTTTGAATATTGTGAACAATATGACATGGATTTATGGAAAAAACAAGTTAAGGTTTATAACTAATTCGATAACAAATTGTATTATTAAAAGATATTATTTATAACTTAATAATTTAGTCATTGACAGGAAGTGGTAATTTTTATTAATATCTCTAAAATATTATAGAGTAATATGAGTTTTATGTTATATAATTTCCACAAGATTGTCAGTGCTATTGGTACTAGTTTGCATGAGAATTCTATAGTAGAGAACATATCATACAGGCTAAAAGACCCTACTTCTGTCTTAAAAAAGCTGTTAAGAAAGAATATTGATTTTCATCAATTAAATGACCTAGTGGCTCTTAGAATTATAGTTGATAAGCAAGAAGATTGTTACAAAGTATTGGATATTATTCATGATCTATATCCTAACAATCTTGAGAAATATAAAGACTATATTATTAATCCCAAACATAATGGTTATAGTTCTCTGCATACCGTGGCTGCCGTTGGTACACCTGGTCGTAATGTGGAAATACAGATACGAACCAATCAGATGCATGATATAGCAGAATTTGGTACCGCTAGTCATGGTGAATATAAAAAATCACAAGAAGCGAGAATAGAAGAATTATTTTCTACAACATTATCTAATATAGATGCTATTTATAGAGGACTAAATAATGCATACAAGCTTTTTGAACAGTTTAATTGGACTATGCTGGAGTTAGTTGCTTATGAACAAGAAATCCAAGATGTTTGGAATAATTGTCAAGGTGACTTGCAAGCAATACGTGAACAATTATTAGAAGAGTAGGGGTGTATCTAACCCGACTAACATTATGCCAAATTCACAAACGTCATTGTGAGGAGTGTGGAAACCGTACGACGAAGCAATCTAATGAATAGTGGATTGCCACGACCATTAAGCTCTGTGAACAAAATTTTAATTGTCTAGATTTTGAGTGTTTTTAAGAGAAAATCTTATAATTTACAGCTAAAAAGAGTCAAAATCTAGACAATTAAAATTTTGTTCACCTATGATTGCTAATTGTCTAAAGAAATGGTTATTGGCAATATTAATGCGTAACTGATAATATTACAATCTCCTGTAATTTAAATTAGTTAGGGTTATCATTTCTCTTTAAATGCTCTGAACATAGTATCAGTAATAGGATCAAGTAAATATCTTAGGAGAGTCCTTGTGCCAGTGACAATTTGGACTTCCGCCTGCATGCCGGGATGCAGTTCTAGTTTTCTAGCTTTTGCGATCTTATTAAACTCATCCAGATCAATCTCAATTCTAGCAGTGTAAAAAGTCTCTGGACTTTGTTGCATTTGGTTTCTATCTTGTACAGTATCAGGAGATATTCCAATTACTTTACCAGTAAATAACGGCGTTGTTCTAGATTTAAAAGCACTAAAGCGAATCTTTGCTACCAGACCTTCATGCACGGAATCTATGTTCTTCTGTGGAACCTTTGCTTCTATTACCAAAATATCATTAGTTGGAGAAATCTCTAGAATTGGATTACCTGGTGAAACTACTCCACCTATTGTGTGATAGTTCAATACATTTATAATACCATCCACTGGTGATTTAATAACTGTACGACTCAAGGAGTCTTTGAGAGCATTAAATTGCTCTTTTAGATGAGCTACTTGTACTTGAGCCTCTTTTAGTTCAGTTAAGGTTCTTTCTGTATATTTGTTCTGTAAGTTAATAATACTAATCTCACTTTCTGTGATCGCATGTTTAGTACCAGCAATTTCAGTTTCTGTCATAGCTATTTCACTTTTGAAATTAGCTTCCTTAGACTCAAGCTCTAATAGAGAGGCTTTTTGGGCAAAACCTTTTTCATGCAAAGTATGCATTGCTTTTAAACGATCCTTAGCAACTTCTAGACTCTTGACATAAGCAACCTTCTTAGCCTGCAGCCCTTCTACCTTTTTATTCAATTGCTCGATCCTTTGATGTAAGGCATTTTTTTCGCTTTTATATACTTCTTTTTTAGAGCTAAACAAATTTTCTTGAGTATGTACAATCCTTACTACTTCAGGTAGATTCATCGCTTCTATTAATAATTCTGGAAACTTAATCTGATCTTGATTATCTCTTTCAGCAATTAACCGACTTTCTGTTGCCAAAGCGTGTCTATATTGACTTAAAGTACTTTCATACTGGGACTTAATTTTTGTATCTTCCAACTCTACTAATTTGTCACCTGCTTTAACTTTGTCACCTTGTTTAACAAAAATATTGGAAATAATACCTCCTTCTTGGTGTTGAATTATCTTCTTGTTACTATTTGCTACAACAACACCCACTGCCACAGCAGCACTATCAAGAGGAGCAAGACTTCCCCACAAACCTCCAACTAATACAAAGAAGATTATTATATATACCCCAAAAAGAATAGGAGCTCTAGCAGTTTGTACTACATCATTGCGATCAACATCATTATTTTTTGTAACAAAATTGACAAAACGATCAAGGTAATATAACGTATTTTGAATTGCCTTAGAAAGACCTACTACCATCTTTTGTGATAGAACACCTCCCTTTGATTTATTCGCGTGTATCAAGTCATTTTGTAGCGACAACAGCTGTTTAAGTTGCTCCGCTGTAAATGCTGGCTTATTAGTTGGCTTTTCTTCCATATATTTAAATTTTATTCGTTAATATGAATTACACCGCTTTGTAACAGTTTAACCCGATTTTGCATTTCTTCTTGAGTACCATAAAGAGCTACAGCTCCATCTTGTAATACCAATATCTTATCTACCACTGATAATACAGAAGGTCTATGAGAGATAACAACTACAGCAATACCCTTAGATTTTGCTTGCTTTAAAGAATTTGATAAGGCTATTTCGCCAGCTTCATCAAGATTAGCATTAGGTTCATCTAAAATAATTAATTTAGGATTACCATAAAATGCTCTAGCAAGACCAACACGTTGTTTTTGTCCACCAGAGAGATTAGAGCCAGCTGATCCAATATCCGAATCGTAACCATCCGGTAATCTTAAGATCATCTCATGAGCCCCGGCAATTTTAGCTGCCTCAATTACTTTTTCTGGATCAGCATTTTCAGCCATCCTAGCTATATTCTGTTTTATGCTACCACTAAATAATTCTATCCCTTGTGGCAAATATCCTACATGCTTACCAAAGTCTTCTCTATTCCAGCGATAAATTTCCCCGCTATCAAGTCTAACAGTTCCTGATGAGGCTTTCCATACCCCAACTAGCACCTTAGCTAAAGTTGACTTACCTGCAGCAGAAGGTCCTATAACTGCTAATACTTCACCAGGCTGAACGGCAAAGGACACTCCCTTCAAAATATATCTTGGTACTGGTGGTTGTGGCATATGTGGAGGCACTGGAAACGAATAATAAATATTTTCTACAGTTAAATGTCCTTCAACATTTGGGATGGGCATTGCTTCTTCTCTTGATTTATACGAAGCAAATAACTGATTGATATTTTTATAAGATTTTAGAGCTCCACTCATACTTTTCCATAGCTCAATAGCATTATCGAAAGGTGCTAAAGCTCTGCCAACTATGATGGAGCTCATAATCATACCCCCAGTAGTCATATCTCTTCCTGAAGTACTAACAACAACATAAGCTCCAATACCAGTTACAAGCATTTGCATAATATTACGAATAAATCTAGAAAAATTAGAGATAGCACCATTACGATAACTAGCAATGGATTGCTTCTCCAAAGCAGCAATATTAAATTGGTGCCAATTTGCCGTGACATTTTTCATCATCCCCATAGCTTCTACAACTTCTGAATTCCTATTAGCAATATCAGCTTGGGTCATACCCTTTATCGAGAATTCAGTAGCCTCGCCAAGAGTTCTATTAGTTGCTGCAGCATTAAAGAAAGCCGTAGATACGATAATAATAGCACCAACTAATGTTAAAATCCCAATATATGGGTGAATTAAGAAAATTACTACTATATAGACAACACTCCAAGGGGCATCAAATAAAGTATTAATACCAGTACTAGTTACAAAAGTTTTTATTGTTTGAAAATCACGAAGTAATTGGCTAGCACCAGTATTAGTACGGGTTGCAGCAGCTGAAATAGAGTGACCAAAAATTACAGGGGCAACTGTTTTATCCAACCACTCACCAACTTTAATTAAGGTGAATGATCTAGCAATTTGTAATAATCCGTAAATAAAATAGATTGTGCCAATAATAATAGATAACCACATTAATGTCCATGTGTTACCGCTTCCTATAACTCGATCGAGAACTTGCAAGGAATAAAGAGGAGTTATCAACATTAATAAGTTAATAACGAACGCGAAGCTAAAAACTACCCAAAAAGCAATCTTGCACTTCTCAAGAGCTCTGTTTAGAGGGTTTGCTACTTGAGTTACTAATGCACTATTATTCTTCATATTACCATTATTCTATCAATATTATTTTACTATATAGTTAGTAAAAATTATATTATTTGCAATATTTCCCAAGTCCAAAATTATACATGTTAATGAATAATATATCAACTTCTTTATTAGACTTAGAATCCAACAATAATATAAATGACTATTCCTATCTAAGAAAGTTTTGACTTTAAAACAATAAAAACAGCCGCATACTTTTACTTAAGTACGACAATGTTAAGTTGTTAACATACCAATTTTTTCAAGGATTTCAACTATCTCGGTACATAAATTAAAAAATTACCTAGAAAAATATCCTGAAAGTCTATAACCTATTATGGTTTTTACCTTTATGTGAAGATAAAACATCTATAGGTACAGGGTCACATCCACCTTGACAAAAAGGATTGCACCTGATTATTCTCTTAATAAATAACCAGAGTCCTTTTATATTACCATGCATCATTATTGCTGATTTAGCATATTCTGAACATGACGGATAAAAACGGCAATTAATACCAAGTAAGGGAGAGATAAAAAATTGATAAAACCAGATAAATATAAGCAATAAATTAAAGCGATGTTTCATTTTGATCACGGTTACTTAAAAAATACGTTATCACACGAATTTGGTATTCTACTTAATATATCTTAAATATATCATATCTTCTTCTATATTCATAGATCTTTGTTAACAGTGTCTAGAGAATTTTATCTGAATTTTAACTAAAATTAACTATTTTTTTATGAGTTCAGGGTGGCAATAGAGGACCAATTGTAGGGACTATGATTACACTTAAAGGACAATGTCATTGTGTAGCTATAGTACATATGTGCCAGTTTAAGGAAAAAAGATGTTTTCTAATAGTCTATTAGCGAGGAGCCATTTTAGTGGAGACGAAGCAATTCAAATTGTTTTAAGATTTTTCTTGGATTGCCGTGTCACCGCACAGAGGCTCCTAGCTAGTAGACGCTTGGCGAGCATATTTTTTATTCATTATAATAAAATAGCAAAAAAACCGCGAATGCTCATGCCTAGGGTTATAGTTAATTTTCACTTTCTCGCATTTTCTTGTGATATAAAGCACCAAAATCAATTGGATCAATCATCAATGGCTGGAACCCTCCATCCTGCGTTACATCCGAAATAATTTTTCTGGCAAATGGGAAAATCATTGCTGGACAGTGAATTGCTAATATCATCTGGTGTTGATCTTTCGCTATATTAATCAGGTTAAAAACCCCTGCATATTTTAGGTCTACTATAAATAGCTTATGTTTTTCACTCATTGCTTTAGCTTCTATACTTAATTCTACCTCATAAAAATTTTCTTCAGGTAAATTAGAAATATTAAGGTCTAAGAATAAATCAATTTGTGGATTACGTTCCAAAGATACTAAAGATTCTGGAGCATCTGGACTTTCAAAAGAAAAATCCTTTATATATTGAGCATTAATAGCGATATGTGGCATATCTTGTGGATTAGAGTCTTTCATAACAAATAGTCCTTTTATATTAAGATTTTTAAGTTCTTGGCAAGGTAACACCTTGCTGTTTCATATATTTTCCATGACGATCAGCATAAGATGTATTACAAATTTGTTCGCCTTTTAAAAATAAAAATTGACACGCTCCCTCATTAGCATAAATTTTCGCCGGCAATGGAGTAGTATTAGAAAACTCTAATGTTACATGTCCTTCCCATTCAGGTTCTAATGGTGTTACGTTAACAATTATACCGCATCTTGCATAGGTTGATTTACCAACACAAATAACTAATACATCTCTTGGAATCTTAAAATATTCAATTGTTCTTGCTAAGGCAAAACTGTTTGGTGGAATAATACAAACATCAACCTCTCTATCTACCAAGCTGCATTCAGTGAAATTCTTGGGATCAACTATTGCCGAATTGATATTAGTAAATATTTTGAATTCCTTTGAGACTCTTGCATCATAACCATACGAAGATAAACCATAAGAAATAATTCTCTCTGAGTTATTTAATTTAATCTGCGTATCGGTAAAAGGTGCAATCATATTACGTTCTACAGACATTTTTCTTATCCAATTATCAGACATAATGGTCATATATAATTACACATAATTATGGTTAAATTCCCGAGCTAATATAGATAATATAGTAAAAAGTTAAAAGCACTAAGTGTTTTTAGAATATTTTTATTAAATTAAATGATTTTTGTTCACAGAGCCTAAGTTTCTGCAAATAATAAATTTATTAATATCGATGAAAAATTACTTGATTAAGCTATAGCTTTGTATTATTATTAGTTGAAATAGATAGATAAGTATTAAATTATTATCATAATGGATGAATCTAATAAACCAAAAGAAAAAATAAACTTAATTATAGGTATGCGTTTAAAAAAACGTCGTATAATGTTGGGTATAAGCCAACAAGAATTGAGTGAAGCTATTAATCTTAGTGTAAAGCAGATACAAAAATATGAAGATGCTACTACCCCGATAGCTGGTAGTATATTGTATTTTTTTGCAAAATTATTAAATGTATCTATCAAGTATTTTCTTGATACAGATGAAGATACTGATACATCAGATGATTACCTATTTGATACACAAGATGATAATAGGTTTTTGAATGATATTATTGCAGAGGATAAGGTAGAATATTTAGTACCTTTAAAATACAATACAGGAAAAGAATTATCCTATCTTATTAAAGTATTTACCAGAATTCAAAATCAGCAGATTAGACAAAAAATAGTTGAACTTATTAGGTCAATAGTAGAATCTCAAGACACGGATACGGGATAAGAATAAATATAACTTAAATTAAATAGTCAACTAATTTTATTTTAATAAAAACAATAATTTACTTCCAATAGAAGCCTTTTATAACCAAAATTAATTGGCAACTCGCGTTACTTTAGAATCATCTTTACATAGTTGTATTGCTTTGTCATAATTTTTAACTGCTTCTTGGTAATTTCCCATCTCAAAATAGACCGAATCATTTCTAGTAACGACACTTAACATATAGGTAAATATTAGTTATAATGATAGATATAATAAATTTTGTAATAACAATCAATATGGTGGCACCATACAGTTACGATTTACGTTTTAGAGTTATAAGCATTGTAGCCGTATCAGTAAATTCATCGTCTACTTACATCATAAGTTTTAAGTAAACAACCAATTTCATATTGACGATCTTTTAATAATAATTGATAAACCAATTATTATATGATAACATTAGTATGTTATAATTAAAGGGTTTCCTTTCTAATATTTTTAAACAAATTCACTACATGACTTTCTAGAGTATCAATTATGCAAGATACAAATGCTAACGATTTACGTAATATCATGGGTGCTATTAGTACTAAACTGTATGAAAATGACATAGTAGCTGAAGTATATTACAGATTAAAAGACCCTTATTCTATTTTAAAGAAGGTATTACGAAAGACTATTGCTTTGAAAGAATTAACTGACCTAGTTGCTTTTAGGGTTATAGTTGACAAACAAGAAGATTGTTATAAAGTATTAGATATTATTTATAGTATCTATTCTGTTAATATAGAAAAGTCTAAAAATTATATTGATAATCCTAAGAATAATGGTTACCGTTCTTTGCATGTCATAGCTGTAGTTGATATCTGTAAACGTAACATAGAAATACAAATACGAACCAGAGAGATGCATAATATAGCAGAATTTGGTACAGCAAACCATGATGAATATAAAAGAACGCAGGAAACAAAGTTAATAAGGAAGTTATTCTCTAATGTAAGAATTGCCGATATTAATACTGAGATAAATAATGCATATGATATTTTTGTCCGGTTTAATTGGACTATACCGGAGCTTATTGCTTATGAGCAAGCAATTGAAAATCTTTGTCATAATTTCCAAAATAATTTGGCATGATATATGCTCAAATAATTTAAAGAATTGGGACATAAAACTTAAGTAACGTAATGGATATACCCAACTTACAGAAAGAGAAGCATATACTAATCTTCTAGAAATAGGAATAAACCCAAGATGGAGATTACTACAATTGGTATAGATATTGCAAAAAGAATTTTTTAAATTTACGGTGTAGATAAGAATGGCAAGAAACGTAACAAGCTAGCTATATAGTAATTCATTTGAATATAATTTTGCTAAAGATAAATAATCTTGTGGTGATAAATTTTCAGATCGCGAAGAATTATCAATTTTTAATTCTGCTAGCAAATCTTCTATACACGAAGTTAGTGTTCTTAAAGATGATTTAATCATTTTACGTCGCTTGCCAAAGGCTAGTCTAGTGATTAACTCAACTTTTCCAATTAGTTCAGCTGTTAATACATTGTTGTTATAAGGCACGAGTTTAACTATAGCAGAATGAACTTTTGGTGCAGGGTAGAAAGCTTGCGGATTAACATCAAAGCATTTTTCAACTGAACAAAGTAACTGACATATTATTGATAATCTTCCATAGGATTTTGTACCAACTTTACCACATATTCGGTCTACAACCTCCTTTTGCAGCATTAAAGTCATACTACTTATTAATGGTAATTTTTTTAACCATTTTATGATTAACTCTGTACCTATTTGGTAAGGTAAGTTTGAAATAATAGTTATTTTGTTAGTACTTAAAGCTGATAGATCAAATTTAGTAGCATCCGAATGAATAATGTGCAGATTAGGGGACAGTTCTCTTATTTCCATAAGTAAAGGTATACATCTAACGTCAGTTTCAATGACAGTTAAAGATTTAGGGTTACAGGCAAGGATAGCTCTAGTGAGTCCAGCTGTACCAGGACCAATCTCTAAGACCAAATCATTTTCTTGCAGTCCACTAACTCGAACTATTTTATCACATAGGCTACTATCAAAAATGAAATTTTGACCATATTTCTTAATAGGAGCAATACCATGTTTGCTAGCATGCTTTGCAATTGAAGGTAAAGCACTCAAATTATTTGAGTGTATCACAAAGGTAGCATTATTTTGATATATGCTTTCTTACGCATATCTTCAAAGTATTTTTGTGCTTTTTGCGACATTTTCTTATTAGCTAACAAATTTACTACGTAATTATTTTCATCGCTAGTAACATTAATCATCTTTTTGTCGCACATTAAGATTAATTTAAATCCATCTTGCATCTCGAAAACATTACTTTTTTCTCCTGTATTTAAATCTCTGAAAATTGTTTGCAGCGTAGAATCTAGAGTACTTAAATTCTGATTAATTACCTCTAATGTAGAAAAATCTTTATATAAAGATTCTTTGACATCAGAACAATTTTTAAGACGTTTTTGTAAATCACACATCTTATGCAAAGTTTTATCATCTTTATCTTGTGAAGTAAAAATCTGTGCTGATACTTCCGCATCTTTTGAATTTGTCGCTAATATTATATCATTAACTTCTTTTGCACTAATAGCAACTGATCTTGAAATACTAGATAAAATGTTCATTTTGATAATTTCGGCACCTATCTGGGATTTAAAATTATTAATATCTACAGATTTACTTTTCAAAAACGTAATTAACTGCCCTTTTGGCATTTTATTACGTTGCTCGATGGTTTCTATAGACTCATTTATCTCACTATCAGAACTTTTTTTACCGTTTACAGATTGATAAAGTAATACATCATCAATCATGCTGTTAATTGCAATCTTATCAAGTTGCTTATTTGTTTGAGAATCAGGATTAGGAATATTGTTAAGTGCCATAATCATGTGTTTTCTAGCTAGAAATTCATGTAAGGTAATTGGTTCATTATTAACTAATGCAACTATATTAGATAACTCTGCTTTTGCTATAGTTAGATTAAAAATGATGGTAACTAAACAAAATAAATGCTTCATATTTAACTTCTTCATATTTTAGGCTCACATATTTAATATTTTTAAACCTACAGAAATAGTAGGAACAGCAAAAGTCTTTTTTATCCCCCGACTACTATCTCCCATATAATTGTCTGAAAGTTTTCCGGCTATTCTAACACAATCATTCAAGTATGTCACCTGGATACTCTTAGAAAGAATATTTATTTTGTCTTTTGACCAATCTATTCTCATATCATAGGCAATGGACCAATTTTCTGCTAATTGATAAGTGAGATTATAATAAAGTTGTCTTACTTTGCTATCAATTAATTCATCTGTAGAATAATATTTCCGTAAATTTAAAATCCGAACAAATCCAGCAGTTAACTGAATTGTCTTAGAATTAAGGCTTCCACCTAATTCATCTCTAATGGGCTTAAAATTCTTACTTTTTCTAAATCTATAGAACAATTCTATTTTATCAGAAAGACTACTGGAAATTCTTCCAACATTTTCAATATTATCAACAGATTTACTATTAATAAGATTAGTATTATAGGTTTGTCCTAGAAATACACTTGAATAATTTTGTTCTGAAAGTATAGAAGAGTTAACACCATAACTTAATCTATTGCCAAATTCATGGTAATCTATACCACTATAGCGATTCGAACTGAATATATTATTTTCTGATAGTTCATATTTTGACGGATCGATAAAAGAAAATTTCTTATTAGAATTATGTTTACGTCCGATAGTTGCTGATATAATTGGTTCAACAAACAGGCTAGCTTTATCAAAGATTGATCCAACTAATGGATAACGCCAAGTATTTTGAATTTCTGGTATATTTCTAGTGAGAACCTTGTTAGTCCTATAATCATTTAAATATAGGTGATTAATAAAATAGACATCTGCTCTATTCCGCAAGGTAACATTAAATAAATGACCAGATGAAGTTAAGAAATTATTATCTACTGCCAGTTGTAATGCAACTTGCCCTAGTTCTCTTCCGCTTTTTTCTTTATAGATTAATGCATTATTCTCAACGACTAGGTTAGTAGTTTCATCATCATTTAAAGGTATAACATTCTTGGTTCTGACCTTGGGGAAAATTAATGGACTGGTACTACTAGAATCATTTATTCCCAATCCTTCAAAATACATTCCCTCCACTAATGAGTAATTGTAATTATTGACATGTTCCAAATATAACTTAGATGTCAAATATGAAGTATAATTATTATAATAGTTTTTTAAGTAAGCTTTATCAGAAGTACGTTCCAGCCTAAATCCGTATCGATAATCATTCTTGATGAAGTTACCATTGCTTAATAGATAATATGAGTTTACCTTAGTGTTTTTTATCGTTATATCACCATCATTTAAAGAGTAGGGTACTTTACCATAGTTAGCATCTAAAGATATATAATCACTTTCATTTGGTTTGTAACGAGTTTCTAGTTCAAAAATCGTATATGTAGTATCATGTTTTTTCCAAAAAAACCTAGGAGTTAGAGTAAAATCTAGATTGGATTTAGCTCTATAATATAGTGGTATCCCCAAAGCGTTATCCCGCCATTCAGGCATCAATATTCCTGATTTTGCAGGAGCCTTAGGTGTTGGGTGAGAAAAATATGGTGTATAGAAGATTGGGACACCATATATCTCAAAAAATAGATGCTTATAAACCATTATGTTCTTATTAATATCTATTTCAGTATTTTTGGCAGAAACTTGCCAAATAGGTTTTTGGTTGCATAGTATTTTACATGGGGTAAAGGTACTATTATGCAAACGAAAAACATCTTTATTAACTCTTTCCGCTAATTTTGCTGCTAAAAGAGTATTATCACCAAAATATAAAATAAAATCTGAAATTATTCCTGCCTTTAACTTATCTTTTAATATAACAAATTCTCCCAAAATAACTCTATTTTGCTGATCTATAATTTTAACATTCCCCTCAGCCCATAATGTATCTTGTTCTATATCGTAAATCAAGGAATTAGCTGTTAGAAAGTAACTATCCAATATAATTTGAACATTACCTTTAGCATAAATAAATTGTTCCTTGTGGTTATATTCAACATAATCTGTTGACAAAAAGCTAAACTGTTTGTTTATTCCTTGCTGTTTAACTTGTGCCAAACCACAAACCGGCAATAAAATAATAATTTTAATAATCAATAAATTGCAGAAAATTCGCATTTAGGATAATTTTTGAAGTAAGATGCTATATATATCATGTATACATCAAATTTGATATATTTATACGATAATTGTCTGAATATATGATCGTATTTGGCAATAAGCCTTTAAGGAGTTATTAGACTTCCTGCATAAGTCAAAAAACCCTCGGGATTTTTAGGAGAAACTAAGCCTACTACCTTTGCGTACATAGACGATTGTTACGGAGCGGAGGCGAGTTTCGACGACAAAATCACCAACTAGATTGACTTATGCATGAAGTATATTAATTTGATTGTTTCATCGGCTTACGCCTCCTCGCAATGACGTTTTTATGCTGTTTAATACTTATAGAATAAAAATTGTAGTACTATGCTAGGAGGCTACCTACGATAACTAATTAATTACTTTACTTAGGTTTCATCAACCAGTTAAGCTAAACATTGTCATCAGAATCAGAATTATCACCAGTTATAGGTACAATATCCAAAGTATTATCCAAAATTGGCAACATCTTCTCTGTTATATTAGATGCAGCTATTTTTTCTGATAATTCTTTATCGCATATCTCAATAGTAGGTTCTTGTTTTCTCGGAATATCTGTTATGATAATCTTTTCCATAGATTTTTGGTAAATAGGATTTTCTACGAGTTCATTAACAGCAAGAACCATAAGGAATATCTCTTTTTCAATTGAAGGTTTGTCTGTTTCTGGTATTTCGCTAAAAAAAGCATTAAAATCTTCTTTCTGTACATTATTCAGACACCCTTTAGTTGCTGCTATCCAAGTTTTGAAAGACTCATTAATATCAGAATTACCATAATTACTGTTTAGTACTACTTGGAGTTTAGTTTTCAGCCCATTAAAGGCTGCTATAAACTTGTCTGTATCAGGTTTGCTGTGTTGTTGTAGATATATATACGCTGCGTGTTTTGTCTCCTCACTGTCGTTGCTGGAATCGGAAAGATTTTGGCTCTGTATTTGATACTTTTCGATGAGTTTATAAGCAGCACAAAAATACTGAGCCAACTCTAATATGCTAGAGTCTCGGATTTCCTCTACTGACTTTTTCTCAAACTTTGCTCGGATATCTTCTAAAGGGGTAAAAAATTCCTCATATTCTTGTATTTCTGCTTCTGCTGTTTCATAATTATCTTGATTCTTAGACATGGGTTACTCTCCATTTTAAAATTTATAATATGATTATTGATTTATTAATTATCGCAAACAACCTCCTAATAAGTAAAGTTTAGTTACTAATTTCGCTACTGTCAATTGGATTTTTTTGTTAATAGAATACTTGACTAAATTGGTAGGATATTATAAGATATATGTTATAATGGTGGAGTCGTTTGTATGCAATTAACTACAAAAGGGCGATATGCGGTGATGGCAATCTTAGAAATTGCATCACAAATGTCGGATACGCCTGTTACCTTGGCTGAAATTTCAGCAAAACAACATATACCGGTTAATTATTTGGAGCAAATTTTTGCAAAACTGAAGAAAGCTAACATAGTTAGATCAGCTAAAGGTCGAAAAGGTGGTTATATCATTAATGAAAAATTAGATAAAATCAGGATTACTAATATTATTGATGCGGTAGATGAGAATATCGAAATGACCAGATGTTTAGGGAAATCTGGAAATAGTTGCGTACCTAATAAAGTGCAATGTAACGCCCATCATTTATGGTTGGGTTTAAGTCGGCATATAAGGGATTATTTTGATACTATTTCGATAGCTGATATGCTTTAGGTATACTTGACTTCCTATATTAACTAATATAAAAATTATTTTTTTACAACTTTTGTATTAGTGGGCTGAAAATTTATGTTATATTTAGATCATAATGCTACTACTAACATTCATCCTAAGGTTAAGGAGCTGATGGAGAATTTGATGATAGAGACCTATTATAATCCGTCTTCTATTCATACAAAGGGGCGTTATGCTCGAAGTTTAGTAGAAATAGCTAGGCAGCAGGTTGCGAAATCTGTTGGAGCTGATATAAATTCTAGGGAATATCAGGTAATTTTTACTTCCTCTGGTACAGAGAGTAATAATTTGCTGATGAATAATTATTACGATGGAGAAATTTTTGTTTCTAGTATAGAGCATTTATCGATCTTTGATCACACTAAATATCGGGATAATATTAAAATTATCCGCGTTGATAGTGATGGCATTGTTGATATTGAACATTTAGAGCAATTATTATCAACTAGTCAAGCTAGTAAAAAGCTAGTCTCTGTGATGTTGGCTAATAATGAAAGTGGTGTTGTACAAAACATACAGCAGCTAGTTAAAATTGCCCAAAAATATGGAGCGGTATTTCATAGTGATTGCGTGCAAGCAGTTGGCAAAATACCGGTCAATATTAAAGAACTAGCTGTTGATTTTGCTACTATATCAGCTCACAAATTAGGAGGAATGCAGGGTAGTAGTGCGTTGATTGTTAAGGCAGGAAATACGCTTAAAGCGATGATGATTGGCGGAGGGCAAGAGAGGAATATTCGCTCAGGTACAGAAAATGTGCTGGCAATTGCCTCGTTCGGGCTTGCATCATCAATAGTTACTAATGAGCTAGCAGATAGATATAATAAAATGAAGAAATTACAAACATATTTGGAGCAGAATTTACTTAACTATAAAAATGTTAAAATAGTGTCAAAGAATGTTGAAAGACTACCTAATACTACCTTGATGATTGTGCCAGAAACTGATGCACAAACTAAGTTGATAGCTTTTGATTTAAGGGGTATAGCGGTGAGTTCCGGCTCTGCCTGTTCATCAGGAAAAGTTGGCAAGTCACATGTGTTATCTTCTATGGGGGTTAGTGAGGAAGATGCTAGGTCTTCGATTAGAATCAGTTTCGATTATCAACAAACTATTGAAGATGTTGTGACATTTATTAAAGCGTTTGAAGAAGTATACTCAAATGGATAAATTAGAAAAATTAAGACAACAAGTAAAATTAACTGGTAAATCGCTACCAATTTATATGGATTATCAATCAACAACCCCTATGGATCCAAGGGTTCTAGAATGTATGTTGCCGTATTTTACTACTAAATTTGGTAATCCGCACTCTAGGAGTCATTCCTTTGGTTGGGAAGCTGAAGAAGCTGTAGAAATGTCAAGAGAGAAAGTGGCAAGGCTTATTGGTGCTGATTCTAAAGAAATTGTTTTTACTTCTGGTGCTACTGAATCTAACAATTTAGCGATAAAAGGTATTGCTAAATTCTATGGTAGTAAGAAAAATCACATAATAACAGTGATAAGTGAACATAAATGCGTTTTAGATGCTTGTCGGCATTTAGAAAATGAAGGATTTAAGGTAACATATTTGCCAATTCAGGCAAATGGCTTGATTGATTTACAGCAATTAAGAAATGCCATAACCGACCAAACTATGCTGGTATCGGTGATGGCGGTAAATAATGAAATCGGTGTTATTCAGCCAATTAAAGAAATTGGCAAAATTTGTCGGGAATTAGGCGTATTCTTTCACTCAGATATTGCCCAAGGATATGGTAAAATCCCCATAGATGTTAATGATTGTAACATTGATTTGGCAAGTATTTCTGGGCATAAAATTTATGGTCCCAAAGGTATTGGAGCTTTATATGTAAGAAAAAAACCTAGGGTACGATTAGTGCCAATTTTAAATGGTGGTGGGCAGGAAAGAGGTATGCGTTCTGGAACTCTCCCAACTCCTTTAATTGTTGGACTCGGGGCAGCAGCTGAATTAGCTCTATCGGAAATGTCGCAAGATGCTAAACTAGTAGAAGAGCTTTTTGATAGATTTTATAATAATATTACTAAACAAATTGCTGATGTCTATTTAAACGGTGATATGCATAATAGATATAAGGGAAATTTAAATTTAAGTTTTGCTTATGTCGAAGGGGAGTCAATGATATTGGCTATTAAGGATTTAGCCGTTTCATCTGGTTCAGCTTGTACCTCATCTTCACTGGAGCCATCATATGTGTTAAGAGCTATGGGGGTTGACGAAGAAATGGCACATACATCGATTAGGTTTGGTATTGGTAGATTTACCACTAAAGAAGAAATAGATTATGCTGTAGAGTTAATAAAGTCAAAAATTAACAAGTTAAGAGAACTGAGTCCTCTTTGGGAGATGGTTCAAGAAGGTGTTAATTTAAAGCAAATTAAGTGGGCAATACACTAGACTCCCTGCATAAGGCAATCTAGGAGGCTGTCTGCAATAGACCTCTTTCAAAACTCTACTTCTGCTGGTAATTTGTACGTCGATGCGGTACTCGAATCCTCACGTATGCTAGAGTACGCTGCGGTTCTGCGTTCCGCGTCTCCTTCAAATTCCTCAGCATAAGCGAGTTTTGAAAGAGGTCTAATAACTAAAGTAATGATTTTTTTGGATTGCCACGACCACTACGTGTTCTCGCTAATAGATGTGGGTAAGGTGAATATATAAGTAAATTTTATTATGACTCTAGACAAGCCAAAACATGACGAAATCTTTCGCAAATCTATGGAGAATCCTATAGTTGCTAAAGAATTTTTGGTAACTCATTTGCCTAAAGATGTGCTGGCTTTAATCGATAGCACAACTGTAAAATTAGAAAAAGATAGTTTTATTGAGCCAGACCTTTCTGAAACTATTTCTGATGTATTATTTTCTGTTAAGTTTAATGATCAGGATGGCTATATTTTTTTGCTATTGGAGCATCAAAGTACTGTTAATAAAATGATGGCATTTAGGTTATTTAAATATATGATTAATATTTGTGATCTATATTTAACTACTAATCATAAAGCTAAACGCCTTCCAGTAATTTATCCCCTAATACTTTATAATGGCAAGAAGAAATATAACGCACCTCTTAATATATGGAATTTATTTAGCCATCCAGATTTAGCCAGAGGCTTTTGGACAAATGATTGTCAGCTTATTAACGTACATGATATTCCTGATGAAGAACTCAAGAAAAAAGTATGGTCTGGGATTTTGTTATTTTTCCTTAAGCACATCCACGAACGTCAATTACTGAAAAGATGGCAAGAAATTTCTTATCTCTTGCCTAAATTGAGTAAAATAACAATAGGCTATGACCATATAAGAAATCTATTACAGTATACTTTGATCTTTATTGAGCAAAATGATAAAATAGAGTTAGAAAAAATATTAAAAAATAGTTTAACTAAAGAAAAAGGAGAAGAACTTATGCCTAGTATAGCTCAAGTATGGAAAGAAGAAGGGATTCAAATCGGACTCCAAGATGGTATCAAAATCGGAGAGGCCAGAGGTAAAGCTAGAGGAGAAGCCATAGGAGAAGCTAGAGGAGAAGCTAGAGGTAGAGCCGAGGGTGAAGCTAAATTAATAAAAATGATGATAAACAATGGTAGCTCTATTGAAGAAGTAGCGAGAATTACTGGACTATCTATTACTAAAATCAAGGAATTACTGAAAGTACAGTAAGTAATGAATTATTAGATTAGCTATATAAGCAAATTTTATTATGACTCTAGACAAGCCAAAACATGACGAAATCTTTCGCAAATCTATGGAGAATCCTATAGTTGCTAAAGAGTTTTTGGCAACTCATTTGCCTAAAGATGTGTTGGCTTTAATCGATAGTACATCTTTAAAATTAGAAAAAGATAGTTTTATTGAGTCAGACCTTTCTGAAACTATTTCAGATGTATTATTTTCTGTTAAGTTTAATGATCAGGATGGCTATATTTTTTTGCTATTGGAACATCAAAGTACTGTTGATAAAATGATGGCATTTAGGTTATTTAAATATATGATTAATATTTGTGATCGATATTTAACTACTAATCCTAAAGCTAAACGTCTTCCATTAATTTATCCCCTAATAATTTATAATGGCAAGAAGAAATATAACGCATCGCTCAATATATGGAATTTATTTAGCCATCCAGATTTAGCCAGAGGCTTTTGGACAAATGATTGTCAGCTTATTAACGTACATGATATCCCCGATGAGGAGCTAAAGAAAAAAGTATGGTCTGGGATTTTGTTATTTTTCCTCAAACACATCCACGAACGTCAATTACTGAAAAGATGGCAAGAAATCTCTTATCTCTTGCCTAAATTGAGTAAAATAACAATAGGTCATGACCATATAAGAAATCTATTGAGCTATACTTTGACCTTTATTGAGCAAAGTGATAAAATAGAGTTAGAAAAAATATTAAAAAATAGTTTAACTAAAGAAAAAGGAGAAGAACTTATGCCTAGTATAGCTCAAGTATGGAAAGAAGAAGGGATAGAGATAGGGCTACAGGATGGTATTAAAATCGGAGAAGCCAAAGGTAGAGCCGAGGGTAGAGCCGAGGGTGAAGCTAAATTAATAAAAATGATGATAAACAATGGTAACTCTATTGAGGAAGTAGCAAGAATGACTAGATTATCTATTACAAGAATCAATGAACTATTGAAAGTACAGTAAACTGGTGCTTATTAGCAAGGCGTTACTTTAGTAATAACGCCTATGTATAGCATAATACCTTAAAATTTTTGTTATTTTCATAATAATAAAAAAAATTGTAGGGTATGAAAAAATAAGCAATATTGCAAAAATAATGCAAATAACTATTAGTGGGTCAAAAAAATCTGTTATATTTATAGATATATACTCAAATGATTTGGAGAATTGGATTTGAAAATAATGGGCTAGGAGGCAGGCTCCTAGACTATGGCAGCGTATGTTAGTATGCGAGTCCCTGATATTTTCAAAAAAACAATCTTTCAAAGCAGGAGAGTATAGACGTATTAAGGTAGAATAATTATTAATATAGGAATAACATGGGTTATAGTTTAAAAGTACTGGATCATTACGAAAATCCGCGTAACGTTGGATCATTAGACAAAAATGATGCATATGTTGGGACAGGTCTTGTGGGAGCCCCTGCCTGTGGTGATGTAATGAAGCTACAAATTAAAGTTAGTGCAGAGGGAATTATTACAGATGCAAAATTTAAAACATTTGGTTGTGGTTCTGCTATTGCTTCAAGTTCTTTAGTAACGGAATGGGTTAAGGGTAAATCTCTTGACGAGGCTGGTAGTATAAAAAATACAGAGATAGCCAAGGAATTATCTTTGCCACCAGTAAAACTCCATTGTTCTTTATTGGCAGAAGATGCCATAAAAGCAGCAATACTTGATTATAAAACTAAAAACTCATAGTAATTATTATGAAAAATGTTATGTCATTGACTGAGGCAGCAGCTCAACAAATAAAGAGATTGATAGACAGGCGTGATAAACCATCTTTTGGTATTAGGATTGGTGTGAAATCTGGTGGTTGTTCCGGTCTATCTTATTATGTAGAATATGCTGATATCAAAAATAAGTTTGATGAGGTGGTAGAAGATAAAGGTGTACGAATATTAATTGACCCAAAAGCTCTAATGTATCTTCTAGCAAGTGAAATGGATTATGTAGAAGGTAAGTTTAAATCTGGCTTTACTTTTAACAATCCGAATGAAAAAGGTAGTTGTGGATGTGGGAAGTCGTTTAATGTTTAATATGCAATTACTAGATTTTGTTAATAAAAAAAACTATATAGATGGAAATTGGCTAGATTGCCAAGAACAGTTATCAGTTTATAATCCTGCCAATGATAAAGTGGTTGGGTCGATACCAAATTTGCCTAATGATTTAATTATTAGTGCTATTGACAGTTCTGTTAGAGCTTTTAAAATTTGGTCGCAGACTTCTTTTGAACAAAGAATAACTATATTAAGAAAATGGCATTCTTTAATATTAGAGAATATTGATCAACTAGCCTATATAATTACCTTAGAACAGGGGAAAATATTAGAAGGTGCAAAGCTTGAGGTATTATATGGTGCGTCTTTTATTGATTGGTTTGCTAGTAACATTCATAACATTCAAGGTAAAATAAAGCCTGGAAAATCAATAACTCACAAGATTATCACCGAATTTGAGCCAATTGGTACGGTTTGTTCAATTACTCCATGGAATTTTCCAAATGCCATGGTAACAAGAAAGGTTGCTCCAGCATTAGCTGCTGGTTGTAGCGTTATACTTAAACCATCGGAATTCACACCTTTTTCTGCATTGGTTTTGGCTAAATTGGCAAATGATGCTGGGATACCAGCTGGAGTACTAAATATTATCACCGGTGATGCCAATAATATTGGACAAATATTTTGTAATGATTTTAGAATTCGTAAATTATCATTTACTGGTTCTACGAGGGTAGGAAAGATGTTATATCAGAATTCTAGTGCTACTATTAAGCGTTTATCTCTAGAACTTGGCGGTAATGCTCCATTTATTATATTAAGTGGTGTTGATTTAGATAAGACTGCCAGTGAGCTTATATTAGGAAAGATAAGGAATAGTGGACAATCTTGCACTTCGCCCAACAGAATATTAATTGAAGAAGCAATTTATGATGAATTTTTACAAATTCTTACTACAAAATTTGCTAATCTGAAAATAGGGGATGGTTTTGATTCTGAATCAGTTATAGGACCGTTGATTAATAAAGCAGCTATAGATAAGATTTTAAAATTGATTGAAGATGCTAAAAATAAAGGTGGAGAAATCTTATGCGGAGGTAAAGCTCATGGTAATTTTTTTGAGCCAACAATTATTAGTAATTGTCAGGATAATATGGAGATTTTTAGCACAGAAATATTTGGTCCCGTTCTTGCATGTTATAAATTTGGCAGTATACAAGAAGTTATAAATAGAGCTAATAATACGGAATATGGTTTGCAAGCTTATATATATTGCAATAATATAGCCATAGCTCAAATAATGGCAACAAAACTTGATTTTGGTATGGTATCAATTAATGATTCGCTGCCTGCTAATTGCAAGGCAGCATTTGCTGGGCGAAAAAATTCAGGGTTTGGAGTGGAAGGTTCAGATGAGGGAATATTTGAGTATTTAAATAGTAAATTTGTAAACTTGCATAATTATGCAGATTCAAGTCAATTAACTTTATTATGAGAAAGATTACCCTTGGTTTAATAGCTGAGTATATAGCTATTATTATTTACAAAATTAAATTTTATCAAATTCTCTATCATCGTAAAAGATATTATGTTGGCGAAATTGATATTATTGCTCTGCGTGGTAAACAACTTGTTTTTATAGAAGTAAAAGCAAGATGTTCTGACGTTGATGATAGAATATTATCAACTCATCAACAGATGAGAATAAAAAGAGCTACCAGTATGTTTTTAAGCTCTAACCCTAAATACCAAAATTATCAGGTTAGATTTGATCTAATAATTATTAAACCTTACAGTATACCCATTATTATTGAGAATGCTTGGTAATAGTGTCCTATTATTAATCGGATTGTGAACGTTCAAAGCAACCTAGGAAGCTATCTGCAACAACTAAAGTAGTTCTACTTTATGGTATTTATCATAGTCAGTCAATAATATTGACACACCTGCCAGTACAAAATATAATATACTTTAATATTGTGAGATGTATCCAATTCGCACTTGACATATTATCAAAATAAATCATTATGTTGTAATTTTTAAAATTTATTTAACCCGAATTTATGATTATATACGATTATATAATAGTTGGTAGTGGTTTTGCTGGCTCTATTCTTGCAGAAAGAATAGCCTCGCAACTTAACCAAAGGGTGTTGGTCATAGAGAAAAGACCCCATATCGCTGGTAATATGTATGATTATAAAGATGTTAATAATATATTGGTTCATAAATATGGTCCCCATCTATTTCGCACCAATGAAGATAAAGTAAAAAATTATTTAAGTAATTTTACTCATTGGTATCCATACCAACATAAAGTTTTAGCTAAAATAAACGATCAATTAGTGCCAGTACCATTTAATCTAACCTCTTTACAACTTCTATTTCCAGTTGAAAAAGCCCTATTATACAAAGATAAGTTAATTGTAAACTTTGGTATGGAGACTAAAGTATCCGTTTCTAAGCTAAGAAATTTTGATGATGGTGATATAAGAGCGTTAGGGGACTTTATATTTGAAACATTATATTTGAACTATACAGTAAAACAATGGGGCGATAAACCGGAAAACTTGGATTTTGAGACCATAACGGCTAGAGTTCCTGTACATATTTCCTATGATGATAGGTATTTTCAACAAAAATTTCAAGCTTTACCAGTTGAAGGTTATACGGCAATGTTTGAGAAAATGTTAAGTCATGATAATATTGATATTCTACTAAATACCGATTCTAAAGATTTATTGAAAATAGACCTTAATAATAAAGCCATCCTTTTTAAAGGGCAAAAATATGAAGGTAATATAATATATACTGGTCCTATAGATGAATTGTTTAATTATCATTTAGGGGAGTTGCCGTACAGATCATTAAAATTCACAACTGAAACACATGATGAAGCTTTATTACAACGGGTAACTACTGTAAATTACCCCAATACCGAATTATATACTAGGATTACTGAGTATAATCATACTATGAGGGTACCTAATAACAAGAAGACAGTACTGATGTATGAATACCCACAAGAATATGATAGAACTAACCCTGAGAAGGATATACCTTATTATCCAATACCCAAAGATTGTAATAGTGAATTGTTTAATAAATACAAAGAAATAGCTAAAAATTTTTCTAGTCTAAGGCTGATCGGAAGACTAGCTGAGTATCGATATTATGATATGGATGATATAATATTAAGGGCTTTAAAGGAGTTTGAAGATATAGAATCATTAACTAAAATAACAGCTTTATAATTATTTGAGAATGACCCTCCCCATAGACCTAAAACAAAAAATTATTACGTTACCAACTAATAAACTTAATGGTTTATATGTAAAACATAATAAAGAAGATGATAATATCACAATCATTAACTCATCAAATGAACTAAGATCTATAACTATAGATAGGCAGTTTGTCCTATTTAAGGGGAAACAATTTATTAGTTTGCTTAATAAAGGAACTTTGGTTAAGGGTGAAATATCCTTTACAGTTGCTAGAAAATTGACGTTTTTAAATTCAGAATTAGAAGTCCCTTTATCTAATCTAGAATGTTTTAAAATTGTGCTTACCTTAAAAGCTAACACAGAAGTTAAAATAAAACAATTTACTTATTACATAACTAAAAAAAGTAAATTTGACAATCCTGTTTCTACAGCTGATACATTGATAATTTCTCCTGGATATCCTAGTTCTGCAAACCTGTATAATTTTGGTTTTGTTCATACTTCTATTAAAGCTTTTACCAATCATAATATTAAGCCAGAGGTTTTTTGTCATGATGATAATAATAGTTTTGTAAATGAATTTGATGGTGTAAAAGTTTATTATAATAGTTTAAGTTTTTTAAAAAATATAATAACTAATTCTAATTTTAAGAGAGTTATAATTCATTTTATTAATGAGAAATTACAAGATATTATTGATAGTGTAATTTTTTATCATGGTATAAAAATTTATTGTTACATTCATTGTGCGGAAGCACTTTACAGATATCAAGAATCATTTTGTGTGGCGTATGACGGGACATATAATCCCTATATTACGACTTGGCAAATGAGAATAAAAGATTTAATGTATAAAAAATATGCAAATAATAAAAATATAAAATGGATATTTGCAAGCAATTGGTTAAAGGCAGAATCTGAGAAATATATAAATACCAATTTCAATAATTTTGCCATAATTCCAAATGGTATAGATACTGATATATTTAAATATGTTAAAAAATCTTCAGATGATAGGTTAAACATATTTACTTTAAGAAAATTCGATAATTACAATAACTATGCTTTAGATCTAGTAATAGAGACCATCAATATTCTTCAGAATAAAGAATTTTTTAATCAACTAAACTTTTTTATTTATGGAGATGGTTTATTATTTAAAGATTTCTCAGAAAAAATACGATGGTCTAATGTGCATTTTATTCAAGGATTTCATACTCATGCTCAAATTAGCGAGCTTCATAAAAATTGTGGTATAATATTCCATCCAACAAGACTTGATAGTATGGGGGTTAGTTCTTTAGAAGGAGTAAGTTCTGGTTTAGCGTTAGTTAGTTCTAATGTTTGTGGCATCCCAGAGTTTATCAATCCTTCTTATGGTACTTTAAGTAATGATATAGAAAATCCGCAGTCTTATGCCAATATTATTGAGGATTTATTTTACAATCCAGATAGATTTTTAGAGTTAAGCGAGAAAATGTCTTATGATGTTTCTTCTAAATTTTCACGTAAAATGATTTTGGAAAAAGAATTACAATTATTTCAAAATGAACAAGAATTTTATATTAAACCTATAGAACATGAGCAAATAAAATTATTATGTATATGTGTTCCTGTTTACAATATTGAGCGTTATTTACCAAGATGCTTAAATTCTATTTTATCTTGTGAGAATAAGCATTTACTAGAAATATTAGTCATAAATGATGGCTCAACTGATAACACTCAATCAATTGCTGAAGAGTACCAAAATAAATTCCCAACTATTGTAACACTTATAAATCAAAGCAATAAGGGGCATGGTGGAGCAGTAAATACTGGTATTAAACATACTAAGTCAAAATATTTTAAAATAGTGGATGGAGATGATTGGGTAGATACTCAAGGGCTAGATAATTTCCTAAAATATTTAAATATGTTCGATGTTGATTTAATCTTACATGAATTATCGTATGACATGTTAGCTAATAGTACTATAAGAAGTGAGGATTGTTATACCCATCTTCCGTCTAAACAAATCTTAATTCTTGACCAAATAAAATTTGATTATTGGGGACCAATTTTATCAACTTCAACTTATAAAACTGATATTCTTAAGAAATCTAATATTATACTAACTGAAAAATGTTTTTATGTAGATATGGAATATAATGCGAAAGCTATACAATATGTTAAACAGGTTCTGTATTTAGATATACCACTTTATAAATATTATATAGGCAGACCTACCCAATCCATTGCGGCAACAGGATTTAAAATCCATGATCATGAAAAGATAATTCTCAATATTCTAAATTATTTGCAAACTAATGATAACACCTTATATAATAAGCGATTAATAATGAATAAAATGTTATTTCCTATGCTAAAAGGTCATAGAGATCGTATTTTGCAAGTCAGTCCTCTTAGCAAGGCTAATTTAGAATTTTTTAAGAAAGTTAAAGATATTAATAATATAATTAATTGGGATATTAATTCTCATGATATAAGTAGGGAATTAGATAATTACTTATCAAAAATGAGACTCGTTACAATAATAGATATTAAATTTGATAAATGTTTTAGTTATATCAAATTATTTATAAAAAACTTATTAATAGCACCTTATACTCTAGGGTTGTTTACTTATAAAATACTAAACACTTATGATATCTATTATTTTAATAAGTATGCAAAAATATTAGCGAATATACTTATGCTACCAAAAAAAATAGCTAGTATAATATTAAAAAGATAATGTTCAGAAACCTCTTGTAAAAAAATTCGTACCTGCAGATAGCTTCTGAAGTATTATGAAACCTCTGGTTAATATATTTAGCTAAATGATGGCGACAACGGGTATATGATCAGAAGGTTTAACTTTAGCTCGTAAATTATAATACATGTAGCAATTATCTAAATAATCTGCAACATTGCTCGAGGCAAGTATCATATCAATACGCATACCTTTATTCTGTTCAAAACAACCTGCTCTGTAATCCCACCAAGAGAATTCTTGCTTAGTAGGGTTTGATAATCTATATAAATCTTCAAAACCAGAATTTAAAATAATTCTCAATCGTTGCTTTTCTTCATTAGTAAAACAAGTAGTGTTTTGCAACTCTTTTGCTGAGTATACGTCAATATCAAAAGGAGCAATATTAAAATCTCCTCCAATTATTATCTTAGTATTAAGAGATTTCTTGGATTGTAAGTAATTAATTAAACTGTCATAAAACCCTAATTTCATTTCAAATTTATCACTACCCACCAATGAACCGTTAGGGGCATATAATGAAGTGATACTACAGAAACCTATTGGAGTTTGTACAGTGATTTCTATCATTCGTGCTTGGTCAGTACAATTAATCGCCGGAAAGTCTTTTATCACTTCATCAGCTGGAAATTTTGATAAAATAGCAACCCCATTATAGGATTTCTGACCATGCACATAAAAATTATACGCTAAGTCCGATAATTCATCAAAAGGAAATTTCTCAGTTTCACACTTTATTTCTTGTAGTAAAACAATGTCAGGATCTACTTCCGTTAGAAAGTCACGTAAATGTTGTAGTCTCATTCTTATAGAATTAATATTCCAAGTAGCTATTTTCATTTAAGACTCTTCATTTAAAGTTTTTCATTTATGGCTGTTACCAATCTACTATCAATAGCAAAGACATTTTGAATTGTCTTTACTACATCAGTGCGATCAATAATTGAATTTTTAAAAAGAGTTTCGACATTTTTATCTATATATGCATTTCTATTATTCATAACTACAATATTTTAATTGAATCATAAACACTACCAATCATTCTTGGTATAACAGCATTACCAAGTTGTTGATATCCTTTTAAGCCTTCTGTTACATAATGACTTTGTGAAAACCCCATTAAAGATTTGCATTCACTAATTGAAAGTCTGCGTATATTATTGTTTATATAGTATAAACCTGTTCTTGCACCAGCTCCACCACCAAAGGCTGATAATGTAATTGAATGCCCTAATGGGCTATAAATCCTTTCACCTTGCCCCCCTTTATTTAAATAACCAACTCGTAAAGGTCTTAGCTCTCTATCTTTAATCTCTTTTTCAATTACTATATCATCTCTATCAATAAACAAATTTTTATCGACATTATTTTCCAGTATATTCTCAAGGTATATTTTTTTGTTGGTTTCCTGTGGTGGTGAATATTTAACCTTAATATCACCTACAATATCTTTTCTTATACAAACAAAATAAATACGTTCTCTTGCCTGCGGCACACCAAACAAGGACGCATTAATTAGATGTCTGTATACTTTATATCCTATTCATCAAGTTTTATATCTATCGTTTTAATAACATTACCATCATCAATATTCATAATATTTTTAACATTCTCAAGCAATAATATTAATGGTTTATGATATTGTGCAATTCTAATTATTTCATAAAATAATTTACCATTTATATCATGTAGACCATTTTGTTTACCCGAGATACTAAAAGGTTGACAAGGAAAACCGGCACATAAAATATCATGTTTTGGTATTTTTCGCTCAGAAATCTCAGAAATATCACCCATGGGCTTTTCTCCAAAATTCCTTTTATAAGCTTCTTGCACATCTTTATCAATATCGGATGAAAAAACACACTCCATCCCTTTTTCTTCAAGAGCTATACGAAAACCACCAATACCACAGAATAAATCTATAAATTTGTACATATAACTTCCTTGAATAAATTTGTAAAAACCTCCGTTGGCATCAGTTTTCTATTATTATATTTAAAAACTTGTTCATTATCTCGATCATTTTCATTATTTATTTAGTTTGTTTTTATATTATCTGTAGGAATTTCTGTATTATCCGAACGAAAAGTTAAGTTTGGGATATTATAGTAGTAAACTAAAAGCCTACTAACAAAAGCTCCTACAAATACTGTAATAATAGAGTATTTTATTGTACTATAATCATGCTTATAAGCATAAGAATCTAACAATATACTAAAGATCGCACCCCACAATATTAATATTTCAAAATTAATTTCTCTAGGTATAGACTCGATATTTTTATCATGTTGACAAATTAGATTTCGGAATATTATACCAACACTAGAAGTCAAACAGGCAAAACATGGTCCCCAGAACTCTAATGGTTCAATTTTTTGTACAATTACAGTTATAACACCAATTATCATAAAAGATGTTTGCCCTAAGGAATCACAAACAATAAGAGTATTATTGCGTATTTTTTGGATAAAATCATCCTCATATAATTGCTTGTTATAATAAGCTAGTAATTTAATAGCAAAGAAACCAATAAGCACCGTTATAAAAATACGGCAAGTATAATATGGAGTTAAAATAAGACTGACATTAACACTGTGTACTACAATATCAAGTAAAATACATCCTAGTAAGGATGGTAACATTGCTAATACAAAAGTAACAAAAAACGTAGCATTTGTTTTAGCTGATATAATGATACCAGAAATTGCGAATGCTATACTCCCTATAACTCCAATAATATAACACCATGATGAATCGATAGATTTTAGCAGTAGGATATTATATTTATACCTTTCTACAATTTTTTTATATTCATCGCTATTGATAAATTCTTTAATTGAATTGTTAAACCTGGATACTAAATTAGGAGATACGGTTTTCTTACTAAACATTAAATGTACAGGGGTTTTAATACCAGTAGGGATCTCTTCTATTTGATCTTTTTCTATATAGTTTAAAGTAAGAGCTACCCCTGCAATCCTGTCAGCAAGAACCCCATCAATTTCATTACGTAGCAACCCCTTAAATAGCTCTGCATTACTGCCATATTTAATGATGATGTCATTATTACTCACCTGATTTAGGTATTCAGTAGTTCTGGTATTGCCATAAACAGCTTTTCTAGTTATGCCAAGACGAAAATTTAGTAAACGTATCTGGGCTAAGAATTCATTCGTATTATTAAAATGTAAATGTTTTCTTGCTGAACGTAAAGTAAATAAGGAAATTTCTGCAAGTCGATATGGGATAGAAAAATTGGCAAAGGCTGCTCTTTCATCGGTATAAGTAAGTCCTGGCACCATATCACTTTTACCTTGTTGGATATTGGGTATTACTTGTTCCCAGGCAGAATCAGTATATTGTATGCCAATGTTAATTTTACTACTAATAGCATTGATTAATTCAATATCTAAACCGGTAATATTATGGTGTCCATTTTTAGTTACATGGCTAAATTGGTAGGGTTCCAATGAATAGCAATCAACAAGCAAATTATCTTTATCATGTACCCCTTCAGTGCATTGAGTAAAATATGTGTCAAGGGGATTAGATAGTTGATTATTATTCTCCTTATGATTTGCATAGGCAAAAAAGTTTTGTAAGATAATAATAATCGGGATGATACTCTTAAGTATTTGCATGGTGTACAGATCTCCTCATTAAATTCTACTTCAAGATAATTAGAGTATATAGTCAATTGATGAGAATTTGGGGCTAGGAGCGATGGAGCAACGCCTATAAATAATAGGCGAGCGACGAGTGACAACGTCCCCAACTTCTCATCAATTGACTATACACTATTTTATAGTGTGGACTAATATATCACCATCAAAAAATTTAATATTAAATTCTTGTTTTTTGCTTGCCATAACTTTTGATGTTATAAATTCTCCATCTGCGGATTTGATTACCGTAAAGCCACGTTTTAGTACGGTTTTGTAGTCTAAACTGGTAAGTAGTAAATTATTTAAATTTAATTGATGATCATAATTTTTTAACTTAGTGCTAATAGATTTTAGTGTATAATTAAATTGATGGTCTAATTCTAAAGACTTATAGTCAACTATTTTCATAGGATTTAATATTTCTACATTCAGTGAATCAAGTTTTGCCTCTTTGAATCTAAGTAAATTGGGCAAAGACTCTGTTAATCTAAAACTTAGTTCATCAAGAAGCTGTTGATTATAGTCTATATAAGTAGTTAGACTCCTGGAAATATTAGTATTGGAGTTAACGGCTTGCTGTTGATATTTAACTAGCTGAATAATACGGTTAAGTAATGTCTCATAATACGAACTTATTGTGTAATTAAGGCTAGAAAGTACAGGTACGGCAAATTCAGCTGCCGCAGTGGGAGTAGGAGCTCTCTTGTCAGCTACTAAATCGATTAAAGTATTATCTACTTCATGCCCAACTGCCGAAATAATAGGAATATCTGAACTAAATACGCTACGTACTACTACTTCTTCATTGAATGCCCATAAATCTTCTATAGACCCCCCACCTCTTGCAACAATTATAACATCAGGTTTTATATTTTGTTCTAATTTATTAAACCCTTCAATTGCCCCAGCAATTTCACTTGCAGCATTGCCACCTTGAACAGTGACTGGCCATATTAGTATATGAGACGGACAGCGGTCATTAATACGGTGTATAATGTCCCTAATTACCGCCCCAGTCATTGAGGTAACTACCCCAATCTTATTAGGCAAGAAAGGTAATGATTTTTTTGGTTTATCAAAGATACCTTCTTTTTCTAATTTTGCTTGCAATTCCTTAAGAATTTGCATAATAGCCCCAAGACCCGCGGGTTCAAGAGCTTCTACCGATAGCTGATATCGTGAATTTCCTGCATACCCAGAGAGTTTGCCGATAGCTACCACTTCCATGCCATCAACTGGGGTAAATTGCATTTTGGCAAGTACCGGACGCCAGCAAGTGCAAGCTAGAATCGCTGTATTTTCCTTAAGATTAAAATAACCATGACCAGAAGTTGCTATCTTAAGACCAGAAATTTCTCCCTTTACTCTAATATAACCAAAGTTATTTTCAAGCAATTCCTTAATCTTAGTAGAAATTTCAGTTACTGAGAGTTCTTGATTTACTAAATTAGTGACAACACTATTTTCTAGCATAAGGGACAACATAATAATTTTTATTATAAATTTTTGGCAGGGCAGTTTATAAAGTCATAAAAAAACAACTAAACTGCCCTAGGCTGTGAACAAAATTTTAATTGTCTAGATTTTGAGTGTTTTTTAGCTGCAAATTATAAGATTCTTTTGAAATAGGTACACTATTCCTGCAAAAATCTTATTAATTTTCGCTTAAAAACACTCAAAATCTAGACAATTAAAATTTTGTTCACAAAACCTAGTTTTTTTAAAACACAAACAAAGATTATCACTGAATTATTTTCTTTTGTCGATGGTTTTTATAATTGAACTATAGCAATTCTTTATCTCTTGTTTTCTTCAGATTTTCTTCTTCTTTTTGCTTACCTTTAAATTTTGTTAGAAATTCATCTGTTATGTATATAAGATCCATACTAAAGCTAAGATGAGGAGCATCTAGTATTATGGTACAATCACTATCTGCAAATTTAATTTCTTTATCACCCAACCTAGGATTCTGGCTATCGGTAAGTTTGTATTTCTCTGAAAGTAACTGATAAAATTCTGTAAATTTACTTTTATCTATCGTTAAGATTACTGCTTGGATAATGTTATCATCATTACATATTATTAGTAGCTTAGTAAGCCCCTCTAATTTGACATCTCTAACATTGACATAATAATTATACCCTTCCCAATGATTCTGTTCTTTTTTGGTGATATGATATACTTTCTCTACGTCTGATATAACTGTTTTATTTAATTCAAAACCTAAAGGAGTTGGATTAGCATTAACATTTAAGTCGAGAATTAAAATAAATAATATGTAAAATAGTCTAGTGAGCATAAAAGTTACCTTATATATATTAAATCATAATGTATAATATATAAACTATTTAGATTTTCAACTAATCATTTCATTTAAACCAACATAAAATATAATAGCGATTAACTTCAAAAGTTATTTTTGACCAATTTTGTATTGTAGTTACTAGTGTAAACACATGCTAATTACAGTATAAGAAACTAATTTGATGTAAAATAGATACAATTTTTTACAATTAGGCTAGAAAATAATTATATTCAAAAATTCTAAATAAGTCTCAGTTGCAGTCAGTTTAGTGTCTGATATAATCTAAGCAACGAGATTAATAAGTCTTGCTGGCATCTTGGTATAATAAATACATTAATGTCTGATAATTTTAACAATCTATTTGGAGAGCTAATCATATGAATAAAGGAGAATTAGTAGCATTAATGGCTGAAGCAGGTCATTCAAAAAATGATGCAGAAAAAGCCCTTACTTGGGTTGTAGATAGTGTACTTAAAGCACTTAGTCGTGGTGAGGATGTTAACCTAGTAGGGTTTGGCTCTTTTCACATACAAAGTAGAGCTGCACGTGAAGGTCGCAATCCAAAAACTGGTGAAAAAATGCATATTGCTGCTTATAAACAACCAGTCTTTAGAGCTGGTAAGAAAATGAAGGAAGCCTGTAATAATTCTTAATTTTCTTAGAATTTTCCCTATAAAATATTATAGTCTGGCATAGGTTTACTTCTATAACATTTCAACAAGAAAGATATTATCCATTATACTTACGTATGGTATATCTTTCTTGTTATAATTATGAGATAGGCTTTATTAGAAGAATCTGTATGGAGAAATTGTTAGAATGGGAACGCCGAAATAAATTTTTTGATCTTGGATTCGAAGAAATTAAAAATTTGTGTAAAAAATTTTTAATTAGGAAAGATAAATTTATTGTTACCAAAGCAAAACATGGTCTTGCTAATACAAATTATATTATTGAATTCGAGAATAGAGATAAGTTTATATTACGTATTAATGTTCGAGATATAGAGTTAGGTAAAAAAGAATTTAAACTTTCACATTTACTCCATAATGAACCTTTAGTTCCAAAATTTCTTAGTTTTAATCCTATAAATGAAACAACAAACTATTTTTGCAGTTTTATAGAATATCGTGAAGGTAATTTATTATCAGATTTTTTAACTGATCCTTCGTTTTTAGACTCAATACTAGTAATATATAGTAAACTTGGTGAATTTTTAGGACATTTGAGTACCTATAAGTTCCAAGAGAGTGGTTTACTTGATGCAAATTTATCAATCAGCAAAATCACTACAGAACATAATGGATATAATGTATTTATAAATTATATTTTAGATAAAATAACTAAGCCCAGAGTGAAAGCTAAGTTAGGTAAACAACTTGCTCATAGTTTAAAAAATAAAATTATTTCATATGAGAAATTTTTTCCAAAGGAAGGTAATAATCAATTGGTGCATGGTGATTTTAAACCTTCTAATATTTTAGTTAAAAATATAGACGGAACATTAATTTTATCAGGAATATTAGATTGGGAGTTTGCTTATTCTGGTTCAGTGTATGGTGATATTGCAACTTTATTTAGATTTAAACATTTATTTGATAAACAATTAAAAGATAGCTTTATTTCTGGATACTCAAAAATGTCAAAGTTACTAGGCTTTGTAAACCTAGACTCAGATTGGGAGAAAAAAGCAAAATTAGTTGATTTAGTAAATTTATGTGATTTGTTAGATTCTAAAGATGAAAGACCTAACATGTATAATAACATAACAGGGTTAATCGCTGATATAGTCAATTGATGAGAAGTTGGGGACGTCGTCGCTCGTCACTCCTAGCCCCAAATTTTCCTAAACTAACTATAATCCCTACTTTGGGTAACTAAAAGATAAGCAATTGACAAGTGGAATAAATAGAATGATCAAAGAATATCTTGAGGATAGATTTAAACAAGGTCGGCTTTATAATAGTTGGTTGATTGACGTTGATGATACGGCAAAAGCTTTAGAAAATTTACTAATATTTATAGAAAGCAGTTTGTTTGCAGATAAAATTCAATTAAAAAATCATCCAGATTATCGGTTAGTAGCAAGGGATAATTCTGGTTCCGCTAATGTCAAAGACATATCTGTTGACCAAATTAGGGATTTACAGCAATTTTTTTATAAAACATCGTCAATATCTAAATATAGAGTAGCTGTTATCTATCAAGCCGATCTAATGAATCTTAATGCGGCAAATTCCTGCCTTAAACTTTTAGAAGATACCCCAAAGGATAGTTTTATTTTCTTAATTACCTCAAGAGCTGCTGGCATAATAAGCACTATAATATCTAGATGTGCTAAAATTAATATAAAATCACAAAATCGCTTAGTGGGGAGTGAAATATATGTTAAATTCATTACATATATTGCTAATTGTTCAAACCCTGAAGTGAGGTTAAATATTATCGAAGAATTTACCAGTAAAAACAAAGAATTATGGGGAGATTTTGCTTATAGCATGCTATATCTAGTTAATAGGATTACTAAGAAATCGCTCAATATCAATATTGAATTTAATGAATTATACCAATTCCCAAATTTAATTTAGTATAAAGATGAGAAAAATAGGTTATAATGTAAAAGATAGATAAAATTAGGAATGTAATGGGTACTCATCAAAAATTAATAACAGAAGATTTATACAAACAGGCTATAGCTCAACTTGCAAGTACGAACAAAGAGAATAGGATCGCTATTAGGTTAAGAGCTATAGTAGCTGCAAAAGAACATGGTATTGGTATGGTGTCTAAAATATTTGATATCACAACTAATACGCTAAGAAACTGGATAAAAAGCTTTGCCCAAGGCGATGATAAAAATCTTGAATATAAAAAAGGTAGGGGAAGGAAAAGCGATTTAACGGAAAGCTGCTATGAAGCAATAAACAAATGGATACAAGAAGATTGTAACATAACAATAAAAAGTATCGTCATAAAACTTAAAGAAAATTTGGGAATTAATGTAAGTAAATCGGCTGTACACAGGGCATTGCACAAGCTTAAGTTTGCGTACATTACTCCAAGACCAGTGCATTACAAACAGAATAAAGAAACTCATGAACAGTTTAAAAAAAAATTCAAGAAAAAATAACAAGCAATCCAAGAAGTTTTTTGTATTTCTTTGATGAATCGCGTTTTGGAACTCATTCTAAATTAGGTCATGGTTGGTTTCGCAAAGGTATCAGAACTCAAGTTAAAATCAAAATAGGTTTTCAGAATTTTTATGTTTACAGTGCTGTTAACCCAATAACAGGAGATGATTTTAGCTTAATGATGCCAAATGTTAATACTATGTCTTTGAACATGTTTCTTGCGGAAATGTCTAAACATATAGGCGTTCAAAAAGCCATTGTTGTTATGGATTGTGCTGGATGGCATAAGGCTAAGGACTTAGTGGTTCCTGCTAATATAGAAATTCTTTATTTGCCACCATATTCTCCTGAATTAAATCCTGCGGAGCGATTATGGGAGCATTTAAAGTCTGAGACTATAAAGAATAAAGTATACAATACAATTGAACAATTAGAAATAGTAGTATCTTCCTCTATTAAAAATTTAAATACCTTGCTAATTCAATCTATTTGTTGCATGAATCATTTACTAAATTAAATTCGGGAATTGGTATTAGAGAATAAAATATTTAATCAATTACCTTCCAATTCACCTGATTGGTTGGTAACAAAATTTGCTAATGTTAAGCGAATAATAAATAATACTATAGATTATGACCTAGATTTAAGAGCTAGTACCATAGCATTAATAGAAGAACTAACTTAAATTAAATATATCCTTAGTTATTTTTGTGACAATATTCTTTTTAATACGACATGGTGAAACAGATTGGTCTTTAAATGAAAAACATCAATTAAAAGGTGAATATAGGGACTTGCCATGTTTAACGCCAAATGGGATTAGACAAGCCAATGAGCTATCTAAAAATCTGAGATTAGAAAATGCAGAACTAATTCTATCTTCTCCATATACTAGGGCGTTGCAAACCGCAGCAATTCTTTCAAAAAACATTAATTTAAACATCACTGTAGAATTTGACTTAAGAGAATGGCAACCAGACTTAAGGTTAGAAATTAGCAATCAACCACAGCTAAAAAGTGCAATAGATGATTATAAAAGAAATGATGGTATATACCCAGAAGGTATTCTTAAAACGTGGGAATCAAAAAGTTCTATAAAAGATAGAACAGAAGGTGTTTTAACAAAATATCTAAACTATAAGTATGTAATAGTAGTAACTCATGAGCAGGTAATAAAAACATGGGTAGATGCTTGTCAGATACTACATTGTTCTATTAATGAGTTAGAGATAACTTAAAAATATACTTAAATGATTTGCTAAAACGTCATTGCGAGGCTACATACTGGTCGTGGTAATCCTGTTTTGTGTCACCCCTGCGTAAGCAGGGGTCTTAGTACTACAGTTGTAGTTTAGATGTGAGCATTCACGATTTTTTTGTGATGAATAAAAAAACCTGATCACCAAGCGTCATTGCGAGGAGACCGTAAGGTCAACGAAGCAATCCATTTCTAATCACTTTCCTGGATTGCTTCGTCGGTCTGGCAACCTCCTCGCAATGACATCTTATACTTTAACCTTTTTTCCGTGAACACTCACATTCAATCTACAACTGTAGTACTAACCCAATAAAAGAGTCAAGCATTTATTGTTATACAAGCTAGCATAAGTCCTAAAATTCATATATAATGCCTGCTTAGGAGACTGTCTGATACCAGTTCTCGAAATTAATTAGTTATCGCAGGCAGCCTCCTAGAACAACAAAATTCCCAGTGAAGAGATTTTTATGATACTGTGTTTTGGTTTAGATTCTTGTTTGCACGATGATGATATAGTCAATTCAGGAGAATTGGGTAGCAGAAGATATGGAGTGAAGCCTATATGTAATAGGCGAGCTACGAGTAACAATGTCACCAATTTCTCATCAATTGACTATATTAAAGAGCATGAGAGTGATAATGACAATCCATCAATTTTGCAGACTGCTAAGAATTTAGATGTTTATCGATATAAAATTACCATTGAATATTTGGGAACGGTTTTTGTTGGCTGGCAGAAGCAGAGTGGGGCTATATCTATTCAACAAACATTGGAAGACGGGATATATAAGTTTACTGGTGAAATAGTAGTGGTTCACGGAGCTGGCAGAACTGATGCAGGGGTTCATGCTTTAGGGCAAGTAGCCCACTTTGATTTAGTGAAATATATGTGTCCTTATAAAGTTATGCAGGCTATCAACTATTTTGTGAGATCTTACAATATAGCGGTAGTTGATTGTGTTCTAGTAGCCAAAGATTTTCATGCAAGATTTTCTGCTTTAGAACGTCATTATGTCTATAGAATTATCAATAGACCTAGCCAAGTTATAATAGATTTAAATCGTGCTTGGTGGATAAAACAACCTCTTGATGTTGAAGCAATGAGACGCGGGGCTTCCTACCTCATAGGACATCATGATTTTAGCTCATTTAGAGGTAAATTTTGCCAAGCAAAGTCACCTATAAAAACCTTATCCGAATTAATTATTACCCAGAAAAATGAAGAAATAAAAATATATTTTTCTGCTCGATCTTTTTTACATAATATGGTTCGAAATATTGTTGGTAGTTTAGTATTAGTTGGACGTAATATATGGCAAGAAGATGATATCCAAAAAGTGTTGGATGCCAAGAAAAGAGAAGCAGCAGGAGCAAAGGCTCCGGCATGTGGGCTGTATTTCCTTAGAGTTGACTATTAACTTATAAGTATGCACCCTAAGCATCATTGCGAGAGTACGTAGTGATCGTGGCAATCCATTATTCTTAGATTGCTTCTTGGCTTACGCCTTCTCGCAATGACATCTTGTACTTTAACTTTTTTTCCGTGAGACCCTTACTATTATTGGGTCTTTACTTCTACTTGTACAACTTTCTGAATGTTGTTATCGAAATATAAGAATAAATCAAATTTATCACCAACTTTTAGTATGGTCTTTAAATCCAAAAGCATAATATGCATACCACCTGGTTGTAAAATAGCACTAGTTTTGGTTGGAATGACTAGCTTATCAAGTTTTACCATTTTGCTAACACCTTTTTCATCAACAAAACTTCTATGTAATTCAACCCTGTTAGCGACATCGGAAGAAACATTTACTAAATTATAATCTGTATTAGAATTATTAACAATTTCAAGATATATTGCAGAATTATTACGTTTGCCAGCGTTAGTTGACATTGAAGGTCTTGCCCAAGCGTTTTGTGTGTCAATGGAAGCAGCTAATATCGCCGTATTATCCGGATTATTACTATTTGGAGCGTCAGCAAAGCAGACTGACAGGCTAAAACATAGGCTGGCAGCAATGATGGTTATTATATTCTTAAATATCATATTGTCCTCATAAATTAAGTTACTCGTGTCATTCATTATAGTATACACTATGGTTATACATACACTAAGTATATTTAGTATATAATTCTAATTTTGGTTTATTTTAATAAATCTTTGTTTAACAGCATCCCAATTATAGTGGACATTTACTGTTTTAATTTCTGTAACTGTAATATCTCCATTAGATAACTGTGCAACATCAAAGCCTTTTTGGATAGATTCAGTAATCAGAATAGTTGATTGACAAATATATCTAACATTAAAAAAAGGATTATTATTATCAATATCTAATGAATTGGTAGCTTTCTTAGTTAAGCTATTCAAAATAGGTATGTTTTTTTCTTTCATTCTAGATAACTTTAGATATTTTGTACCATTTTATAACAGTTTTGTGATAAGGTAGCAAGGTTTGTTTATTAAGTTAATTTAGTCTAATTAGTTTTTTTTGTAATAGGGTGTGTACTGTGCTAGAAAGTTTTGATTTTTCAAACTCGTCAATAAGGCTATTTTTCTATTTCTTAAAGAAAAGAAAAATTAAACTAATCGTTTTAGGTTTGTTATGCATAATGTTGGGAATGATACCTGCTATTGATAGTGTATTGCTTCAAAAAATTATAAATTTGCTAGAGTCTTTCTCTGATGAAGAAGCTAAATATCTACCTTCCTCTATGATGTCTTGGGCAATAATATATGCAGTTTGGTGGATGGGTGTAAATGTTATATGGCGGGTTTATGATTATGTTTATCTAAAAACAATACCCTATATCAAAGGACAGATACTAGATGAGATGTATAATTATACTCAGTATCATAACCATAAATTCTTTCAAGAAAACCTTGCTGGTCATATTACCAATCGTATTACTGAAGCTTCTAGGTCTTTCGAAATGGTTCTATCGTTATTTGGTGAAAAAATTATATATAAACTAGCTATAATTGTTTTTTCTCTAGTAGCTATGTATTCGGTTCATCAAATATTTTCCATTATATTCCTGATATTTATTTGTGTTTTTATAGGAATTACTGTTATCTGCTCAAGTACAGTAAATAAATATTCAGTAAATTATGCCCGAAGTAAATCAATAGTTGCCGGTAAGATTGTTGACTTGATAGCCAATATTAGTGCAGTAAGGATGTTTACTTCTCATAAATTTGAACGTCAAAATCTAGAAGCAAGAATAGATAATGCGATAGTCAATGAACAAATTATGCAGTTTTTCATGTGGAAGCTACGTAACGTACTAGGAATAATCTGTGCTATAATGATTTTTATCATGATTTATTATTTGGCACAGCTTCGTAGTCAAATGCAAATAACTATAGGAGATTGTGTCTTGATACTTACTCTGTGTATGGCTGTTACTACTGAAATTTGGGATTTAACGCAGGAAATAGGGGATATGTTTGAAGAGTTTGGTTCTTTTAATCAAACTCTATCATTGATGAAGCCTCATATTATAAAAGATATTGAGAATGCCCATCTTTTAAAGGTTACAGAAGGTGAGATAGAATTTAAAAATGTTAGTTTTAAATATTATCATAATAATAATTTATTCGAGAATAAATCCATTACACTTTTGAAGCAACAGAAGGTAGGGTTAGTAGGATTTTCTGGCTCAGGAAAAACAACTTTTATCAATCTTATTACACGATTGCATGATATAGACCAAGGAGAAATTTTAATTGATGGGCAAAATATTAGATATGTAACTCAAGACTCTTTGCGAGATAATATTAGCATAATACCACAAGAACCAATCCTATTTCATAGGACAATTATCGATAATATTAGATATGGAAAAAAAGATGCTAGCTTAGAAGAAGTAATAGAGGCGGCAAAAGCAGCTCATATACATCAAATTATTACCACTATGCCAGAAGGGTATCAGAGCTTATGTGGTGAGAGGGGTAATAATTTATCAGGTGGTCAGAGACAGAGGATAGTAATCGCCCGGGCAATATTAAAGAATGCTCCAATATTAATCCTTGATGAAGCAACAAGCAGTTTAGATAGTGAGACTGAGAGCTTAATACAAGATTCTCTATCTTACTTAATGCAAAATAAAACTGTATTAGTTATAGCCCATAGATTATCAACTTTGTTAAATATGGATAGAATCTTGGTTTTTGATGCAGGTAGTATAGTTGAAGATGGAACACATGAGGAATTATTAAAAAACAGTAAATTGTACAAAAAATTATGGAAATCACAAGTAAAAGGTCTAATAATCTAAAATTCTAGTAATTTTTAAATTATTAGTTGAGTTATTTTGGATTTGGTATTGTAATAGGTTATAATTTTGTGTATCATAATAAATGTTTTTAATCATTATTAATTGGAGAATTTTAATGCAAGTGTTCGTTGGAAAAGCTGCTCCGGATTTTACAGCTAAAGCTATTATGCCTGATAATAGTATAGAATCTGAATTTAATCTTAGAAATTATGCTAAAAATCATAAAGTGGTATTGTTTTTTTACCCGCTTGATTTTACTTTTGTTTGTCCATCAGAAATTATAGCTTTTAATAATAGGTTAGGAGAATTTACTGAGAGAAATACAAAATTAGTAGCAATAAGCGTTGACTCGCATTTTTCTCATTTAGCTTGGAAAAATACCCCTTACAATAAAGGTGGGGTTGGTAATATCCAGATTCCTATGGTGTCAGATATTAAAAAGAGTGCGTCACATAGTTATAATGTACTACATGATGAAGGAATATCGCTGCGTGGTACTTTTGTTATTGATGAAACATTTATAGTACGGCATTTACTAGTTAATGATTTGCCAATTGGTAGAAATATTGATGAAGTAATAAGAGTGATCGATGCTATAGACTATAATACCAAACATGGCGAAGTATGTCCAGCTGGCTGGCATAAAGGTGACGAAGGTATTACTCCATCGCATAAAGGAGTGTCACATTACTTAGCTTCTAATGCAGAAAAGTTATAGCTGTAGTCAATTGTTGAACTAGTGCCGAATAAGCACCCATCGTGCTGTCATTATGCATAAGTGTCAGTTGACGCCTATGTGTCATTGCGAGAAGGCGTAAGCCTTCGAAGCAATCCACTCTTTTATGGATTGCCACACCACCTAAGGTGGCTTGCAATGACGCATAGGTGTCAGTTATTGAAAAACTGTCATTGCGAGGAGACCGTAAGGTCGACGAAGCAATCCAGAAAAGTGATTAAAAATGGATTGCCACACCACCTACGGTGGCTCGCAATGACGCATAGGTGTCAGTTATTGAAAAACCGTCATTGCGAGGAGACCGTAAGGTCGACGAAGCAATCCATTTTAATCGCTTTTTTGGATTGCTTCGTTGCCACTAAAGTGGCTCCTCGCAATGACGCTTATGTGCAATGACGCTGATGCTAAATACTAACCGGATTTATAACGTTGCCAATTAAAGTTAATTCACTAATATATAGTCAATTGATGCTGAAGGAGCTATTTTTGGATACTAAACCAGTATCTTACACAAAAGAAACTATTGACATCCTAAGATTGATTAGGAGTGAAAATGTTGGCTCAAGAACTTTTTGGAGCTTAATAAAGCTATTTGGTAATAGCAGTGCTGCAATTGACAAAATACAAGAATTTTCTCTGAGGGGTGGGCGTTCTAAGCCCGTAAGGGTATTTTCTCAGAGCGATGCAAGTAAAGAACTTGAATTGTTGCAAAAGCATAATGCTCAGATTATTACCTATAAATCTCCAGGATATTCAAGGTTATTGTTAGAGATTTTTGATTGCCCGCCAATATTAAGTTATAAGGGCAATATTGGGTTATTAGCACACGAAAGATGTTTAGCAATTGTTGGAGCAAGAAATGCTTCAGTAAATGGTCATGCCTTTGCTGCTAAAATTGCTAAGGAATTGACTGATGCAAATTATATAGTGGTTTCTGGACTTGCCAGAGGTGTTGATACAGCAGTGCATCAAGTAAATACCTCTAAAACAATAGGAGTTATAGCTGGAGGAATTGATTATGTTTATCCCCCAGAGAATGTTAGATTATTTGAGCAAATCCAACAAAATGGCTTGATAATTGCTGAATTACCAGTAGGTTCAAAACCACTTGGGCAACATTTTCCACAGCGTAATCGATTAATTTCTGGTATATCTCTTGGAACAGTAGTAATTGAGGCAAGTCTAAAATCTGGATCGTTAATAACAGCACGGTTTGCTTTAGAACAGAATAGAGAAGTATTTGCTGTACCAGGATTTCCGCTGGATCCTAGGTGTCAAGGTACTAATAAACTTATCAAAGAAGGAGCTCATATGGTGGAATCTACTGAGGACATAGAGACTAATTTACCACCTTTTAGCAAAATTATCAGTAAATCTAAGGATGTAGCAAATGATTCAATCGAAAATAATCAGTTTAGAACGTTAGATATCAAATATGATAATGTAATTACCAATGATATGCGTATGAGGGTTAAGGAGCTTTTATCTTCAACTCCTATAGATTTTGATTGTTTACATCAAACACAGCTACCTTTGCCGGCTATATATATGATAATATTAGAGCTAGAATTGGCTGGAAAAATAACCAGATATCCTGGCAACAAGATATCTTTAATTTATAAATAAATATGAAATTAGTAATAGTAGAATCGCCGGCAAAGGCGAAAACGATAAATAAGTATCTGGATAGTGATTTTAAGGTTATTGCTTCGTTTGGACATATTAGAGATTTACCATCTAAAAATGGTTCAGTTCTGCCAAATGAAGATTTTTCTATGAAATATGTTATATCAGATAAAGCAGAAAAATATGTTGAAGCAATAACTAAGGATGCTGCCAAAGCTGAAATGGTTTATCTAGCAACAGATCGAGACCGAGAAGGAGAAGCAATTGCCTGGCATGTTGCAGAAATAATAAAAGAAAAAAACTTGATTAAATCTAATGATTTCTTTAAGAGAGTAGCATTTGATGAGATTACCAAAAAAGCTATTTTACATGCAATGGACAACCCAAGAAATATTGATATTGATTTGGTTAATGCTCAACAAGCAAGGAGAGCATTGGATTATTTGGTAGGATTTACTTTATCACCGATATTATGGCGTAAATTACCGGGATGTATATCCGCAGGTAGAGTTCAGTCTGTAGCACTCCGACTTATTTGCGAGCGAGAAGATGAAATTGAACGTTTTAAATCGCAAGAATATTGGGATATTACCCTTAATGTTCTGAATAGTAATAACGAGCCGTTTTTAGCGAGATTAACTCATGTCAATGGTAATAAATTAGAGAAATTCTCAATTATTAATCAATCGGCAGCTAATGATCTAGTCAAAGAAATAAAATCAAAGAATTTTCATATTGCATCTTTAGAAAAAAAGCAGCAAAAACGTCAGCCTCAACCGCCTTTCATTACTTCTTCGTTACAGCAAGAAGCAGCTCGAAAATTAGGGTTTACTGCTAAAAAAACTATGCAAATTGCTCAAAAACTTTACGAAGGCATGGATATAGGTAATGAAACGATAGGTTTGATTACCTATATGAGAACTGATGGTACTACCCTTGCTAGTGAGGCTGTTGAACAAATACGTCAGTTGATACATAAGAATTTTGGTGATAAATATCTACCAGCTAGCCAGCGAGTTTATAAATCTAGAGCCAAGAATGCTCAAGAAGCTCATGAAGCTATTAGACCAACCAATGTTACTCTGTTACCAGAAAAATTAAAGGATACACTAGATAAAGATTATTATAGGCTTTATGACTTGATTTGGAAAAGGACGATAGCCTGCCAAATGGAAAATGTTATTATTGATTTGGTGGTCGCTCAGCTTGATACAGCAAATAAAGAATTCACCGCCAGGGCAACTGGTTCAATTATTGCCTTTGATGGTTTTTACAAAATTTATCGTGAGGGTCTAGATGATGAAACGGAAGAAGAAAATAGGCTTCTACCATTACTACAAGAAGGAGAAAAATTAACTACAACTTCAGTGAATCCAGCACAGCATTTCACCGAACCACCACCAAGATATTCCGAAGCCAGTCTCGTCAAGAAGCTTGAAGAACTTGGAATTGGTCGTCCTTCTACTTATGCTTCTATTATATCAGTATTGCAAGATAGGAACTATGTGGTTGTTGAAAAAAAACGTTTCTTTCCAGAGGAATTAGGGCGTTTAGTGACAACATTTCTGACAGGGTTTTTCAAAAAATATGTTGAATATGATTTTACAGCTGATCTGGAGAATGATTTAGATGAAGTGGCAGAAGGTAAAATAGAATGGAAAAATTTACTAAAAAAATTCTGGGATGGGTTTAATAATAACGTAGAAATAGTTAGTGATAAGAAAGTATCTGATATAATCCTTTATGTTGAACAAGCATTAGATTATCACCTATTTGGAGAAAAATCAGAAAGCAACAATTCGAAAAATTGTCCCTCCTGTTCTACAGGGCAATTAGGGTTAAAGCTTGGTAAGTTTGGAGCGTTTTTAGCTTGCAGTAACTATCCTGAATGTACTTTCAAAAAACAAATTACTTCGAAGAATAGTGATATTGTTGATATGGCTGAAGAGAACAAATTATTAGGAGTAGATAAAGAGGGTCATGATGTTTTATTAAAGAAAGGTCCATATGGTTTTTATGTACAGACTAGCAAACCAGTTGCCAAGGGGGAAAAACCAAAGCGTGTGTCATTGCCACCGTCAGTAGCACAAAATGACGTGACTCTTAGTTTGGCTCTAAGGCTTCTTGAGTTACCGGTTAAGTTATGCCTGCACCCTGAATCTCATCAAGAGATTATACTGGGTATAGGTAGATATGGTCCGTATCTTAAATATCTTGATAGGTTTATTTCGATACCGAAAAGATACGATCCTTTTACCATCACATTAGAAACTGCTGTGGAAATAATTGAGGCTAGTAATAATAGGCTGAAGAATAAACCGGAGAAAGATACTGATAAGCCAGGAGTAGTGGTAACAACAATTCCTAAAAAGAATATTAGGACAAGGACTGGTGCTGCAAAAAAAGTAACAAAAAAGAAAAAAGCAAAATAAGCAATTAGAAAATTATGAGAAAAGTTATCACAAGATTTGCTCCCTCACCAACTGGTATGTTGCATATAGGTAATACTAGGACAGCTCTGATAAATTGGTTATATGCTAGAAAGCATAATGGCATATTTATTTTAAGGTTTGATGATACTGATCTTGAACGTAGCAAACAACAATATAAACATGCCATTGAAGAGGATTTTAAATTTTTAGGACTTAACTGGGATCAAACTTTTTGCCAATCTGATAGATTTGATAAGTATGAAGCAGTAAAAGCATTATTATTACAAAAAAATAAATTATATCCTTGTTTTGAGACCCAGGAAGAGCTGGAATTAAAGCGTAAGTTACAACTATCTAGAGGGCTTCCTCCGATATATGATCGTGCGGCTTTGAACCTTACTGAACAACAAATAAATGACTATATTAGTCAAGGAAGAAAACCGCATTATCGATTCTTGGTATCGCATACTCCAATTATTTGGCAAGATATGATTAAGGGTGAAGTTAAATATGAAGGCAAGAATATTGGCGATCCGATAGTTATCAGAGAAGATAACAGTATGACTTATATGCTTTGTTCGGTTGTTGATGATATTGATTATGGCATTACCGATATTGTTCGGGGCGAGGATCATGTAACTAACACTGCCATTCATGTGCAAATGTTTGAAACTCTAGAGGCAAAGGTACCAAATTTTGCTCATCTTAGTCTAGTTATCAGTCGGGATGAAAAAATATCTAAAAGAACAGGGGGATTTGAGATTGCTGCTCTAAGGGATAAAATTGGATTAGAACCAATGGCAATTAATAGTTTCTTTAGTTTGCTTGGCTCATCATCTCCTATTATACCATTTAAAAATTTAGCTGGGCTAATAGAAGAGTTTGACATTAATAATTTTTCTAAAAGTCCAACAACTTATTTACCAGAAGAGCTAGAGCGTTTAAATCATAAATTACTAATTAGCTTGAGTTTTGATGAAGTAAAAGATCGCTTAAAAGAGATTAAAGCTGAACAAATAAATGAGCAATTCTGGTTGGCAGTTAGAGGTAATTTACAAAAATTATATGAAATAAAAGATTGGTGGAATATTTGTTATTCCCCCTCTAAAGTTGAAGGATTAGATAAAGAGTTTTTAAAACAAGCAGCTACCTTATTAATAGACGAACCAATAACCATCGATAGTTGGAGCATATGGACTAAAAGAATTATGGAAATAACTGGTAAAAAAGGTAAAGAAGTATTCCTACCTTTAAGACTTGCTATAACGGGAATGACATCTGGACCAGAAATGTCAGTAATATTACCCCTGCTCAGCAAAGATGAAATTATAAAAAGATTAACAAGTTGATTTTTCGGGTTGTTAAATGAATATAAATCTGATCGCCAAACGTCATTGCAAGAAAGCATAGCCTACGAAGCAATCCATTTTTTATAGTTATTTTTGGATTGCTGCGTCGCCGCAAAGCGGCTCCTTGTAATAACGATTGGGTATCACATCCCTCCCTTCTTTCTTTCAAATACTTTCTCGTCATCCTGATGTCGAACTAAGGTTACATATAGATAAAAGATAATTGCTATGGGAGTATACTCAAATAACTTGGAGAATTGTTTTTTACAAATTTCATTTGTTAAAGATGGTGGCCAGAGCAGGAATCGAACCAGCGACACAAGGATCTTCAATCCTTTGCTCTACCAACTGAGCTATCTGGCCGTTTTTTTACTAAAGGTCTACAGTCAATTGATGAGAAGTTGGTGACGTCATCGCTCAATGCTTGCCTATTACTTATAGGCTCCATCGTTCCTAACCCCAAATTCTCCTGAATTGACTACAAAGGTCTAGCGTTTGCAAAGAAGTAAAGAGACCAAAACTTGCTTTAAAGCATGATCTCTACCCTTAGCACATCTTTGAATATAATACTAGGCTATTTTTTAGTCTCATCTGTTACTTGTGACTGTGGTAACATTATTTTGACATCAGCTTTACTCTCAAGATCAGCGACATACTTTAATATAGCATCCCTACTAAGCCTATTGGTTATATTAGCGGTAGCTTCCTCTTTAGAAGGTATCTGTGCAGGTCTTTTGTCAAGAACCATAATAATATGCCAACCAAACTGAGTTTTAACCGGAGAAGAGATTTCATTTACTTTCATTGATAATGCTTTATTTTCAAATTCAGGTACTAATTGTCCAGAAGTAATATAGCCTATTTCTCCGCCATTTTCTTTAGAACCTTCATCTTTTGACAAATCTTTAGCAAGCTTAGCAAATTTTTCTCCTTTATTAAGCCTATTTTTTATATTTACTGCTTCTTTTTCAGTTGCAAGCAAAATATGGCTTACTTTTACTTCTTCTTTTCCTTTTAAACTAGCAACTAGCTTATCATATTCAGCATTAATCATCTTCTCATCAACATGAGATTTTACATAACGCTCCATCAATTCTTGCTGAATCATTTGATTTTTCGCTATATTCAATTTAGCTTGAAATTCTTTTGAAGATTCAATATTAGAATTTTTAGCTTCTTGCTCAAGCAATTTTGTATCGATATAACCATGAACTAACATTTTCTGTATATTTGCATTAAGATCAGAAAATTTCTTACCTTTAGCACTTGGTTGGTTATCTAAAGAAGACTGGAATTGCTGCATAATCTGCGATTCTTTTACTTCGCCACCTTTATAAGTAGCAACAACTTTATCTTCGTTAGCGAAAGCACTGCTCGCAAGTAAGCTAGCAGATAAAAAAGCTATAGATATTCTTTTCATTTGTTATCCATTTATATTTATTATTATGGCTAGATTTTATAATGATAACCACCTGACGTCAATAGCTATTTACAATTTGTTTGATAAATATTATAAAATACCCTATTTTATAAGGTTATTTACAGAATTTAGGATATAAATGTTTTCTTTACTTAAAAAATTATTCGGCACAGCAAACGATAGAAATATCAAAAAACTATTTTTAGAAATTGAAAAGATTAATTTGCTTGAACCATCGATACAAAAGCTTTCTGATGATCAATTGAGAAATAAAACAGAGCAATTTAGGCAAAGATTAAAAGATGGGGAGTCATTAGATGACCTAACCTATGAAGCTTTTGCTGTCGTACGAGAAGCTGCAAGAAGAGTCTATGGAATGAGGCATTTTGATGTTCAGCTAATTGGTGGATTGATATTGCATCGTGGGATGATTACTGAAATGCGTACAGGGGAAGGAAAAACTTTAGTTGCCACATTACCGGCATATTTGAATGCTCTTACTGGTGAAGGAGTACATGTTGTTACGGTAAATGATTATTTAGCAAAACGTGATGCTGAGTGGATGGAGAAGATATATAATTTCTTAGGATTATCTGTTGGGTGTATCGTTGCTAATATCAGTGACAAAGAGAGACATGATGCCTATAGAGCAGATATTACTCATACAACTAATAACGAGCTTGGATTTGATTTTCTCAGAGATAACATGAAATATAGCGAAGACTCTAAGGTACTTCGTCCCTTTAAATTCGCTATTATTGATGAAGTTGACTCAATTTTAATTGATGAAGCAAGAACTCCACTAATTATATCGGGTCCAGTAGATGATCGCTCGGATTTATACACTAAGATTGATAAATTGGTTTGTCAGTTTAAAGATGAAGATTACGAAAAAGATGAGAAATTACGAACCGTTAATCTTACTGAGGATGGTATAACTCATGTAGAATCAATGCTTGTGACCAATAATCTTATTGAACAAGGTTCAAGCCTTTATGATTTTGAGAATTTAAGTTTGGTTCATTATGTCAATCAATCATTGAGAGCCCATATTCTCTTCAATCGTGATGTTGATTATTTGGTGCGTGATGGTAAAGTGATGATTATTGATGAATTTACTGGGCGGGTGATGGAAGGTAGACGTTATTCTGAAGGGTTACACCAATCACTAGAGGCAAAAGAACATGTGCCAATTCAAAACGAAAATCAAACTTTGGCTTCTATTACTTTTCAAAACTATTTTAGGAATTATCCCAAATTATCAGGCATGACTGGTACGGCAATGACCGAAGCTACAGAGTTAAAGGACATATATAATCTTGATGTACTAGCTGTTCCTACTCATAATCCAATCACTAGGGTTGATTATGATGACGAAATTTACGGCAATAAACACGATAAATATCAAGCTATTATAAAATTAATACAAGAGTGTTATGATCGCGGTCAACCTGTTTTGGTTGGAACGGTTAGTATAGAGAAGTCTGAAGAAATTTCTAAGTTACTTACCATAAATAAAATAACCCATAATGTTTTAAATGCAAAATTTCATCAACAGGAAGCGTTTATTATAGCTCAAGCTGGACGATTTAAAGCTGTGACTATTGCGACAAATATGGCAGGTCGTGGTACCGATATTATGCTTGGTGGTAATCCGGAAATGCTAATAGAGCAACTTTCTCTACAAAACCTACCTGAGGAACAGTATCAATTAGAAATGATCAAAATAAAGGAGCAAATATCTGAAGAGAAGCAGCGGGTAATAGAGGCTGGAGGGTTATTTGTTATAGGTACCGAAAGACACGAGAGTCGTAGAATAGATAACCAGTTGCGAGGAAGAGCCGGTAGACAAGGTGATCCAGGTAGTACAAAATTCTTCTTGTCTCTAGAAGACGACCTTATGCGTATTTTTGCTTCAGATCGTATTTCTGGAGTCCTAAGAACGTTAGGCTTAAAAGATGGTGAAGCAATCCATCACCCTATGATTAGCCGTTCACTTGAGAAGGCTCAGCAGAAGGTTGAAGGACATAATTACGAGATACGTAAAAATTTATTACGTTTTGACGATGTTATGAACGATCAACGTAAGATAGTTTACGAACAACGCACTGATATCATTGCATCAAACTCTGCCCATGATTTTTTAGCTAGCATGACAAAAGAACTAGTAGAAAAAGTGGTATTAACTTTCATTCCCCCCGGTTCTTATAGGGAAGACTGGGATGTAAATGCTTTAACAGGAGAGTTGCAACGTATTTTTGCTGTAAAACTAAATCAAGAATCTATAACCAAGGCTAATGTCACCGAAATAGAGGTGACATCTAATGTTGTGCAAATGGTAAATGACCTATACCAGGCAAAGAATGAAGCATATAGCGTTGACTTGATGAATGACGCAATTAAATATATTCTACTAACAACTTTAGACCAAGTATGGAAAGATCATTTACATAATTTAGATCATTTACGACAAGGTATATCACTAAGGGCTTATGCTCAGAAAGATCCACTTAACGAGTATAAAAGAGAAGCGTTCAATTTATTTGAACAAATGCTTGATAATTTGAAGGAGCTATTTATCCAGAAAGTTTGTCATCTTCATATGGATACTAGCCACATTAAAAAAGAATCAATGTCTTTGGCAAACAAAACACTGCAAAAGACCATGCGAGAAACTAGGGAAGACCCGGCTTTTAGTAAATATAATGCAGGGATTAGTATTGAAACTCAGCTTAAACCTATTAAAACTCAAGTCAATCCACAGGATAGAATACCATCAGATCAATCAAGTTGGGGAAAGGTGGCTAGAAATGAGATATGTCCTTGTGGTTCCGGTAAGAAATATAAATATTGTCATGGAAGTAATGAATAAACCTCTCCGACAAATTATTTCATTCCCGCTTTCCATTGTCATTCCCGCGTAGGAGGGAATCTAAGACCCCTGCTTTCGCAGGGGTGACACAAAACAGGATTGCTTTGTCGCTACTAAAGTAGCTCCTCGCAATGACGTTTTTACCCTGTCATTCACGCGTAGGCGGGAATCTCTAGCCCCCACAACTGTTGAAAGTTAGAAGGTAAAGCGGGTTTTAGATAGGTTTTTTGTCATTGCGAGACCACGCAAGTAGGTCGTGGCAATCCATCTTTGGTTACTTTTATGGATTGCTTCGTCGACCTAAGGTCTTTCTCGCTAATAGACGTTGACCACATACGACTTTTAAACTATTCGGTCTAAAACCGCTTCCTCTTCTAACTTTCAACAGTTGTGCGGCTTACGCCTTCTCGCAATAACGATGTGTTGCAACAGTAATGTACTGAGTTAAGGAATAAAAAAAATAACCAATACCGCAAAAATAATGAAAACAGCTATTAGTGGAGCAAAAAAATCTGTTATATATAGATATAACCGAATTTGGAATAATTAGTTATTCTAATTCTTAAACAAAAAATAACTCATGCAAAATAAATCTATTATTACATTTTTTTGGCACCATATAAAACCATATAAATGGTTTTATATGGTTATGCTACTTGCTCCTACTGTAAGTAGTTTTTACCCGTCTGCTAATTATTATGCGATTAAATTATTTCTTGATACAATAGCTGGGCAAGAAAATTTAACTTACCAGTTAGTTCTACTGCCGATTGTAATATTCATGTCTGCACAAGTGATGTTAGATTTGGTTTGGCGTATCAGTAACATAGCTGAATGGAAAGCGGCACCTTATGTTCGGCGTTCTATATTGCTTCAATCATATGACTATGTTCAGCATCATTCTTATCCGTTCTTCCAAGAAAATTTTACAGGAGCTATCAGCAGCAAAATCAAAGGCATTTTGGATGGATATGATAAATTCTGGGCGGAAATGCATTACGGATTGCTGCAAAAGTTTTTTAAATGTGTTGTAAATTTTTGTGCCCTTAGCCTTGTTAACACAAATCTTGGCATATTTGTACTAATATGGTGTAGTTTTTACATACCAATTATGTATAAACTCTCAACTAAATTAAACCAACTATCTTGCTTAGAATCCGAAAGCAAGCATTTTATAATTGGACAAGTTGCCGATAAAATTACTAATATTATTTCACTTTTTTCTTTTGCTTCTAGGACAAGAGAATTAAAGGCACTAGATAATAATATATTAAATGATTTTATTCCCAAACAGGTAAAAGCATACAAATATAACTTTAAGACTCAAATAGTAGCTATGTGTTTCTATTTTGTTTTGTTTGTTTTTATTCCATTCTATATGCTGCATTTGAGAATACATGGCTTAATTTCTGTTGGAGATTTTGCTTTTGTCTTTGGTATTGCCTTGATTGTTGCAGACGATATCTGGGATGCAACAGTTTCATTGCAGAATTTTACCAGATCAATGGGTGATCTGAAAAGTGCTTTGTCACTAGTTACTATCAACCAGCAGGATTTGGATAAATTTAGTGCAAGTCCGCTAATAGTTGATAAAGCTATTATTGAATTTAAAAATATAAATTTTGGTTATAACAAAGAGCTGATCTTTAAAGATATGACTTTTTCTATTAGTCCTGGTGAAAAGGTAGGAATAGTTGGTCATTCTGGTAGCGGCAAATCAACACTTATTAATCTCTTGTTACGTTATTTTAAAGTGGCAAATGGTCAAATTTTAATAGACGGACAAAATATTGACAATGTTACTCAGGATTCATTACGACAAAATATCGCGGTAATCCCTCAAGACACTTTGTTATTTCATCGAACGCTGATGGAAAATATCAGATATGGGAACCAAGAAGCAACTGAGGCGGAAGTAATTGAGGCAAGCAAAAAGGCACATATCCATGAATTTATTACAACATTGCCAGAAGAGTATAATACTTATGTTGGAGAGCGAGGTATCAAATTATCTGGTGGACAACGGCAAAGGGTGGCAATAGCGAGAGCTATTCTAAAAGATGCACCTATTCTTATCTTAGATGAAGCAACTTCTGCACTTGATAGTCAAACTGAGCGTTTTATCCAAGATAGCCTTAACTTCCTAATTCAAGATAAAAGAAAGACTGTGCTTGCAATTGCCCACCGCTTATCCACTTTAAAACATATGGATAGGATAATTGTATTAGATAAAGGGGTAATTATTGAAGAAGGCACACATACTACATTAATTCGTAATAAACATAGTCTATACAAAAAATTATGGAAGTTACAAGAAATTTAGGTTAGGATATAGTCAATTCAGGAAAATTGGGTAAAAGGAGCGATGGAGCAACGCATAAGTGTAAGTTTAAGAAAATAAATTGCAAGCCATCGTAGGTGGCGTGGCAATCCATTAATCACTTTTCTGGATTGCTTAGTCGACCTACAGTCTTCTTTACAATGACGCTGAAGAATTTTGTGTACATCGCCTATGTTCTATTGTTTAATTTTATTATTTTGTGAATAATTATGTTTATTAAGGATTTTGAGAATAAAGGTTTTTTATATCAATGTACTGATTTAGAAAAACTAACAACACTAATGAACAATAGTAAAATATCTGTTTATATTGGCTTTGATTGTACAGCTCAATCTTTACATGTTGGGAGTCTGATGCAAATTATGATTTTGCGTCTATTGCAACAATATGGTCATAAACCAATAGTAATCCTGGGAGGGGCGACTAGTAAAATTGGTGATCCTACTGGTAAAGATGAGGCAAGAAAATCTTTAACAAAAGAAGAAATTGCCAAAAATGCCGAAGGTATAAAAAAATCATTATCAAAATTTATTAAATTCGGTACTGGGACAAATGATGCAATATTAGTTGATAATTCAGAGTGGCTCGAATCGTTAAATTACTTAGATTTTCTTGGCAAATTTGGTAGTTTTTTTTCTGTGAATCGTATGTTATCTATGGACTCGGTGAAATTACGTTTGGAAAGAGAACAGCATATGAGTTTTTTAGAATTTAACTATATGTTACTACAAGCCTACGATTTTTATCATTTAAATAAAGTATATGGTTGTTCTTTACAAATAGGTGGTAGCGACCAATGGGGTAATATCATAATGGGCGTTGATTTTACCAGGAAACTAACTGGTAATGAAGTTTTTGGTATGACTACGCCATTATTAACAACTGCTTCTGGCAATAAAATGGGCAAGTCTGTTGGTGGGGCGGTGTGGTTAAATGAAGATATGTTAAGCCCATATGATTATTATCAATATTGGCGAAATTGTGAAGATCAGGATGTAGTTAAATTTGCTAAATTATATACTGAGCTAGAGGAAGGTAAAATGCAAGAATTTATCTTACTTGCTGGATCTGATATTAATGGTGCCAAGAAGCAATTAGCCTTTAATTTAACAAAACTTTGTCATGGTGAACAAGCAGCTATAACAGCCTTAGAAACAGCTACAAAGGTTTTTGAACAAGGAGAAATCGATATAAATTTACCAGCTATCTATATTGAACATAGCAGGTTAACTATAGGTATTCCGGCATATGAATTGCTTTATGAACTAAACCTTGTTGAGTCAAAATCTGAGGGGCGTAGGCTCATTAGAGGGGCTGGAGCTAAAATCAATAATCAACTAATCGAAGATGAAAATATGATGATTAATTTGACTTTTATGCAGGATAATCAAGTTATTAAAATCTCTGCGGGTAAGAAGAAACATGTGTTAATAAGGTTGAGGGAGTATGGTGGTTCACTTTCTCTAGACAAAAATTTAGCAATTTAGAGATATAATTCCCATAAAATTAGTATTGTTACTATTATGAAGTGAAGGTAAGCATTTATAATATCCTGCAATAAATAAAGCTGTTCAAAAATCAAACATACATAAGGTGAGTCATTTGACTATATTACTGGTGCTAAACACTGCTCCTATTTCTTGGTCTCTTACTAAGTCAGTAACTTCAATCACCTTTGCTCCTATAAGTTTAGCTTGAATCTGTTTATTGCTAAGTTGAGGATCATTCTTTGTTATGGCGATTATCGACGGACAAGTATTTTGTACTAATTTATTATAGTCATCAAAACCTTTAAGTTGAGGTAACATAAGTACTTTATCAACAAAACTTAAGCTACTTAAAATTTCTGCACGTTGCAACTGATTATGGATGACTTCACGTTTCTTATAATTATTAATAGTTTCATCTGGTTCCAAAGCTACAATTAGATAGTTTCCTTGAGCTTTAGCATTACGTAAAAACTGTATATGACCATAATGCAATAAATCAAAACATCCTCCAACTAAAACTAGTTGATTATTTTTTGAACATTTATGCAATAATGTACCATTATAATAAATTATTTTTGTGTGATTATCTTCAACCATATTCAAATTCTCCAAATCTTTTTAAGTTTTTGAAGCATATTCTGAAATTAATTTTTAGCTCCTGTTCTAAAATGGCAACTAGCTCATCAGATGATTTTGATTGCCATCTATCAGCAGCGTAATAAAAATGGTAAGGACCGCTAATCGGTGAAGATAGCCAAATTTCCTTAGCAGCTGAGTGTTTATTAATAACAAATATGCCTTGGTTGGTAGTTAAAGTTAAAATATCACCCTGGAAATCAATATCGATAAGGCAATCTTTATCTTCTGTTTCAATTATCTCTGCAATTAAAGATATAGTTTGTTCAGCTAATTTAGCAAATTCAGTATTATCCATGCTTAAGGTTCCTTCAAAGTTTTACGATAAGCATTAACATGCTTACTATGATCATTAAAATTATTAGAAAAATTATGCCCTCCAGCACCGTTACCAACAAAATATAATGAATCAATTTTAGCAGGATTTACCACAGATTCTAGAGATTTTATTCCAGGACAAGAAATAGCTCCAACTGGTAAATTAGCAATATAATATGTATTATAAGGCGATTGCATTGCAAAATCTTTTTTAGTTAATGGTCTTGTTAGTTTATCTTTCCCAAGTGTTATAGCATAAATTGTTGTTACATCTGATTGTAGTTTCATATGTTTTTTTAGGCGATTTAGAAATACAGCGGCAATTGAAGGTTTGTCGGAGTTTAAGCTAGCTTCCTTCTCCACAATGGATGCTAAGATTAATACATCAAGGCGAGTTTTTAATGGAGAATCAGGTGATAATTTTTCCATAATTTTGTCGAGCTGTAAAGACATTAATTTTCGCATTTTATCAATGATTTGCTCTTTTTGATCGCCATATGAAAAGAAATAGGTAGATGGCATTAAAAATCCTTCCGGAATTGTTCCTATAATCTCTCCCATTAATCGTTCTTCGCTATTAATTTTTTTTATTATTTCATGGACAAGCATACCTTCAGGTATAAGCATTTTATGAATAATTGATTTACCACTGGATAATATCCTTAGAGTTTGCATAGGAGAAATATTTTGAGTAAAAATATATTCCCCACTCTTTATAGAATGTTTTAATGAATATATTTTGGCAAGAAAGGCAAATAAAGCAGGATATTTAATGATGTTATGATCATTTAATGTCATAGAAATTTGATCAGTTGACAATCTAGGTTTGATTATTACCGTCTTGTTTTCTACAAGTTCCCCAGGGGCAAATAAGTAAAATATACAAAAATTGATTCCACTGACTAGTAGAATCAATGTAATAGTTACACAAATAAATTTTATTTTTAGTATTTTCTTAAACAAGATACACCTAATAAGAGTTAAACAGATTCATATAATTATATAGTCAATTCAGGAAAATTTGGAGCTAGGAGGCTGCCTACGATAACGTTCCCAATTTCTCATCAATTGACTATAGCACAAAATAAGCTAGCACTAATAGCATATGAAAAAATTTATTATTTTTTATGATTTTCCACTATATTCCCATATTCTGTACTTTTTATTTTTATAAGCTTATCATATTTTACTTTAAGTTCATTTAGGGAATAATTACCATCATAATATCCTTGGATATTAATAATTCTTTCTAAATAAAAGTTCAACTGCTCAACATCATTTTCTACAATATCATTATCAATTTTTAAATCTTTTGTAATATATGTTAATGCCTGATTTTTGACTGCTGAGCAGTATAATTTAAATTCTTGGATTTTTTTTATAATCATAGGAATATCTTCTGGCTTTGTTACTATCATTGCTACTAACATAACCACTAATATTTCTCCTATAGACATATTTTATACTAATTTTTTATGACGATATTTAGGATTAATAACATTTTCACCTGTTAAATTAATCATATAATCATGATAATCTTGGTAATTTCCTTCAAACCATGTAGCATTTCCATCTTTATCAAAAGCAATAATATGGGTTGCTATTCTATCTAAAAACCAACGATCATGGCTTATCACTAATACACATCCAGCAAAATCTAAAATAGCATCTTCTAAGGCTCGTAATGTGTCAACATCCAGATCATTCGATGGTTCATCAAGTAAGATAACATTAGCTCCTTCTTTTAATAATTTGGCTATGTGTACCCTATTACGTTCACCTCCAGAAAGTTGCCCTACTTTCTTTTGTTGATCGCCCCCTCTAAAATTAAAGGCTGCACAATAAGCACGACTTTTCATTGATCTAGAACCAAGTTGTAGCTCCTCAAGACCTGAAGAAATTTCATGCCACACAGTATTGTTATCATCTAAACTATCCCTTGATTGATCAACATAACCAAGCTTAACAGTTTGTCCTAATTTAATAGAACCGTGATCTGGGTTGGTTTTACCAGTGATAATATTAAATAAGGTAGATTTGCCGGCTCCATTTGGACCTATAATACCAACAATAGCCCCTGGAACCACCTTAAAACTAAAATCTGATAACAGTACCTTATCATCATATCTCTTTGCTATATGTTCTGCCTCTATGACTAAATCGCCTAGACGTGGACCATTAGGTATAATAATTTGTGCCACGCTTGATTTTTGTTCTTTTTGTTTGAGTAACAGATCTTGATAGGCAGTAATTCTAGCCTTGCTTTTTGATTGCCTTGCCTTTGGTGATTGGCGTATCCATTCAAGTTCTCGTTTTAATTGTTTATTCCTATCATCATCTTCTTTATCTTCATTTTCTAATTTTGCTTGCTTTTGTTCAAGCCAAGCACTGTAGTTAGAATGCCATGGAACACATCTACCTCGATCCACTTCTAATATCCAATCCGTTACATTATCAAGAAAATATCGATCATGGGTAATAACTACTACTGTGCCTTTATAATTTTTTAAGTAATTTTCTAGCCAAGAGACCGATTCAGCATCTAAGTGGTTTGTTGGCTCATCAAGTAATAACATATCAGGCTTTTCTAGCAAAAGTTTACATAATGCCACTCGCCTTTTCTCTCCACCTGAGATTTTTGTAACATCAGCATCTTTATCTGGACACCTTAATGCAAACATAGCAATCTCTATTTCTCGCTCTAAGCTCCAAGCATCACAACTATCTATTTTTTCCTGTAGATCAGCCTGTTTTGCTAGAAGTTCATTCATTTCATCATCGGACATTTCTTCAGCAAATTTATTGCTTATTTCATTAAATTCGTCAATTAAGGCTTTTTTATCATTTAAACTTTCCATAACATTATCGAAAACATTTAGAGTAGGATCAAGATATGGCTCTTGAGCTAAATAACCAACTTTAACCCCATTAGCCACAAAAGCCTCACCATCATATTCTTTATCAATAGCTGCCATGATTTTTAGAAGAGTAGATTTACCTGCTCCATTTGGACCAATAATACCAATTTTTGCCCCTGGTAAGAAGGACAAATAAGTTTCCTTTAAAATTTGTTTACCGTTGATGGTCTTACTTAAACCATTCATAACATAAACATATTGATACGACATAATCATTAATTCCTTTATTTTTTGTAGTTTATTTGTAGTTTTTAAATAGTTAGTGAAACAGATTAATCTTACATGAATTTTTTAATCATTAAATTTGTAAATTATATACATATATAGCCTAAATATTTTGTTTGTTTGTCCAAGTTGTAAATTCAGACATACTAAAAACACCTTTTAAGTTTCCATGAACTTGATCTTTTAACCATTGTAAAGCACCTTTTTTGTAACCATCTCCATCTATAATGATAATAGCATCATAAACACTTTGTTTTTTAATATTTAATATTGTATAAGGGTATTTTTCATCTGCAGAACCGCTTGATTGTTGCCACTTAGATTCAATAACAAGACAATTAGAATGTTTTATAGGATGATATAGAATAAAATCACATTGCCAAACAGTATTATAAATAGTTTTTCCTAAATTAAATTGCCTAGTATAAATTGGTTGTGCTAATGTTTGTGAAGCAATAAATCTAATCTTAGGAACAAAAACGTAACCTTCCCTAACAAGACGATTATTTATAAATACCTCAAGTTCATTACCTGTTTTATTTGCAATTGATCCACCTTGTGTTTTATTCATAATTTCTAATCAAAACCTCTTCTGCATTTTTCCTTTCATTAGCTTTACAATTAATAGTGCGTGGTGCTTCGATAATCTCTATATAAAAATCTTTATACATCTGCTTTATAAACTGAATATTAGAATTTGAAAGCATAAAATATACACCCTTATCGTTTAACTCTTTACATTTTTGATAAAGTTTTATCTGATCTGTTTCTATAAAATCAAGTTTGGTATATTTAGTAAAAGATGCATTAGTTATAGGATGATAAGGAGGATCAATATAAACAAAATCACCCTTATTTGGAGAGACTTTGCTGAAATCTTGATATTTTATGTCAACATTTTGTAGTAATTTACTACAAGCTATTATAGTTGTCTCATCAACTATTGCTGGATTTTTGTATCTCCCCATAGGCACATTAAATTCACCTTTTTTATTGACTCTATAAAGCCCATTATAACAGGTTTTATTAAGATATATAAAACGTCCAGCAACTTCTATATCATTATCATTAATAAATTGTTTTCGGATTTTGTAATAATACTCTTCACAATGATTTACTTTATGTTTTGCCAGTAGCTTTATTAATTCTTGAGGTTTATTTTTAATCACAGCATATGTAATAACTAAATCTAGGTTTATGTCTGATATAGTTGCACTAGCTGGAGCAAGAGCAAACAAAAGTGCTCCTCCCCCTACAAATGGTTCATAATAGCTTTTATAAGTTTGTGGCGTTCTTGAGGATAATTCTTTTATTAAACTTCTTTTTCCACCTACCCATTTTACAAATGGTTTTGCCTTATCGTCGTTTTCAATTATCATGTCATCATTTTTTACTACAGCTTTTCCTATCCTTGATAAAGCTTCATTAAACGATATTTCTAAATTGTTTAATGATTCAATTTTCATAAGAATTTACCAAATATTTTTTGACATTTAAAAGAATGTTATTAAACATATTGCCTATTTAAAGATAAATTCATTCAAATATCTTTCAGTGTGTTTTTCACTTATAGAATGATAAACACCAAATACTCCATGCTTAAACAGCACATTATAGAAGTTTTGTAATACTCTAGATAAAATTGTCGAACCAATAGTTATATTATTCATCGTTGTTTTTTCTATGGTTTTTATCTTAACCTTTTCAATAACCTGTGCTTTGACATTACCACTTCTTTCTACCATAACCAAACTGTAAGCTCGTTCACTTGGCAATTCGTAACTTTTGCAAAAACATATTTGCATAAATGTTTAGGTTATACAAGTATATAATTTTCTTAAATTTTTAACCCCGATTTATTCCAATCCTTATTAAAAATCTCTAAACCTGAATCTGTTAGTGGATGATTTAATAATTGCTTAATAATTTTACCAGACATTGTAGCAACATCAGCCTTATACATAGCAGCTTGATAAATATGGTTAGGGCTTCTTATAGATGCAGCAAGGATTTTTGTTTGATACTGATAATTATCGTATACTTGTCTTATATCACTTATTAAACTAATACCATTTTGACCTATATCATCAAGTCTACCGATAAAAGGTGATATATAAGATGCTCCAGCTTTTGCAGCGATAAGTGCTTGATTAACAGAAAAGCATAAGGTCATATTCACTTTTTTTCCTTTATCTGCAAAATATTGGCACGCTTTAATACCGTTCCATGTCATAGGTAATTTAATCACAATATTGTTGGATATTCCTAGGATCTTATTACCTTGACTAATCATAGTATCAACATCATTAGCAACTACTTCAACACTAACATCAGAAGTTATTATCTTACATATTTCTGCAATAGTTGATACAAAGTCGTATTTTGTCTTAGACATCAAGGAATGATTAGTAGTTATGCCATCAATTATACCTAATTGGTTAATCTCATCAATTTCTTTAATATCAGCACTATCTAGAAAAATTTGCATTTAATTTAACCTCGATAAAATTGAATCAAGTTCTTCTAAATTACTATAGTGAAATATCAATTTCCCACCAATTGGGTAATCTTCAATGGTTACTTTTATATTAAATCTTTCTGACAATGATTTAGCTAATAATTGTAGATCATTCTCTTTACTACTCTCTTTTAGAAGACCTCTCCCTATACGTTTATCATGTTCTGGGGTTTTTGTATATTCATTTTTAGACCAATTTCTTACTATATCTTCAGTTTGACGAACACTTAAATCATTCTCAATAATATGATTAGCTATTACCTCAGCTTGCTGGTGATTAATTAGACATCTTGCATGTCCCATAGTTAAAAGCCCCTCATTTATTTTATCTTTGATAGATTGTGGTAACTGATTTAGTCTTAATAAATTAGCTATATGACTACGGCTCTTGCTAACTTTTTCTGCTAATTGCTCTTGTGTATAACCAAACTCTTTTATTAATCTCTCAAATCCTTCCGATTCTTCTATAACAGATAATTCCTCTCTTTGAATATTTTCAATTAGAGCTATTTCTATAATTTCTTTATCTCCTATATCTTTTATAATAGCAGGAATATCAGTAAGCTTAGCCACCTTACAAGCACGCCAACGTCTCTCACCAGCTATAATTTTATATTTCCCATCACTGACTGAGCTAACAATAATTGGTTGTAACAAACCATTATTACTTATGGAATCGGCTAATTCTTTTATTTTATCATATTCAAACTTTTTTCTTGGTTGATTATTCCTAGCTTCAATTTTATCAATATCTATAATTTTTACTAACTCATCCTTCTCTACAGTAAAAACTTCTTCTCCAAGCAAAGCTGATAATCCTTTGCCTAAATTTTTATTTTTCATATATTTCTACCTAAAATCTCTTTTGTAAGTTCTATATAAGCAATAGAGCCAGTACATTTATGATCGTAGATAATTGCTGGTTGACCGTGAGATGGTGCTTCAGATAGTTTTACATTCCGTGGAATAACTGTCTTAAATACCAATCCTCCTAAGCATTTTCTAACATCATTCTCTACTTGCTCAGTTAATCGATTGCGTTTATCATACATAGTAAATAAAATGCCGGCAATTTTTATTTTGGGGTTTAAATTCTTTTTTACAATTTCAATTGTTTTTAGCAAATGACTTAATCCTTCTAATGAATAAAAATCACATTGCATAGGGATTAATACATAGTCACAAGCCACTAATGCATTAACTGTCAATAAGTTAAGAGAAGGAGGGCAATCTATAATAATGTAGTCATATTTATTGACTAATTTATTTAACAAATTTGATAATAAATATTCACGCTTTTGTATACTTAATAAATCTATCTCAGCACCTGATAAATTAGTGTTAGCTGTAATTATTTGTAAATTTGGAATATTCGTTTGTATTATGGCTTCTTCAATCGTTTTTGAACCAATTAGTACCTGATAAATAGTAACTTTTCTATCCTGTTGGCTTATACCAAAACCAGTGCTACTATTTCCCTGAGGATCTAAATCTATTACCAAAATCTTTTTACCCATCACAGATAAAGCTGTTGACAAATTTACAGTAGTTGTGCTTTTTGCAACTCCACCTTTTTGGTTAACTACCGCAACTATTTTTGTCATATATGTTACTAATTTCTAAAATCTTACTATTATTAGAAGTCTCACTATCATATATAGAATGACAAAAAGACCATCTCTTTTTAGCAATCTCAATTTCTTGTTGATACTTCTCACCTTTAAATAATAAATACTTATTTCTTACATTAATATGTTTAGTATAAGCCAATATTTTATCTAACTGAGTACAAGCTCTAGAAGTTAATATATCACAATCTAATTTAACACTTTCTATTCGTTGATTAACCACATTAATTTTATTACTAGAAATTTTGGAAGCTTGCAATAAAAAAACAGATTTTCTTACATCAGACTCTACTAAAGTAACATTCTTTATCCCGGCAATAGACAAAACTATTCCTGGAAATCCACCACCTGAGCCAACATCTATTAAATGAATATTTTGGTCATTTATGTACTTCATTAGTTGTAAAGAATCTAAGATATGTCTCACCCAAAAATCATTCTTGGTATTACAAGAAACGAGATTAATAGCTTTATTCCATTTCAACGTTAATGATTGATACTTCTCAAGAGCTTCTAATACTTCACGTGAAACACTACTATAATTATACATTAATGTCTATATTTTGTTTTTATATAAATTATAATTGCTATTAAAGCAGCTGGAGTAACCCCAGATATTCTTCTAGCTGCACCAATAGTAGCTGGTTTGTGATACTGGAGTTTTTCCCTTACTTCTGTAGACAAGCTGGGTATTTTGAAGTAATCAATATCATCATCTAATAATTCTAGCTCTTCTTCTTTAAATAATTGAATATCTGCATTTTGTCTAGTCAAATAAGAAGAATATCTTGATTCAATACAAAGATAATGAAGAATTTTTTTATTTAATGAAATAAGCTCTGGAAAGATTTCTATCGTTTTATCAACACCAAAATTTGGTAATCCTAGTAAATCAAAGGCTGTTTTATATGAACCATCTTGTGCGATAGAGACGCCCAGGTTGGCTAATTTAGTAGTTGTTAAAGAGATAGTTTTTACAATGTTTTCTACCTTATGAATATCGTCACATTTCTTACTAAAAACTTCTTTACGTAAATTAGATATAATACCAATATCTATAGCCATTTGAGTTAGTCTTAAATCTGCATTATCTGCCCTAACCGAAAGTCTATATTCAGATCTAGAAGTAAACATTCTATAAGGCTCTATTGTACCAAGAGTGATTAAATCATCAATCATAACACCAATATAGGCATCTGCTCTAGTCAAAATAAAATTTGATTGATTTTTTAGTGATAAGGCTGCATTAATGCCAGCCATAATTCCTTGCCCCGCGGCTTCTTCATAGCCAGTGGTGCCATTAATTTGACCAGCAAAATACAATCCCTTAATTTTTTTCGTTTCTAACGTTATTTTTAACTCTCTAGGATCAACATAATCATATTCTATTGCATATCCTGGTTTTAACATAGTGGCATTTTTAAGACCAGGAATTGTTTTTAGCAATGCTAATTGTATATCTTCAGGTAATGATGTAGATATGCCATTTGGGTATATAGTATGGTCGTCCAAGCCTTCAGGTTCTAAAAATATTTGATGACTTGCTTTAGAGAATCTAGTAACCTTATCTTCAATGGATGGACAATATCTTGGTCCTATACTCTTGATTTGTCCAGAATACATAGCTGACTTATCTAAGTTATTCCTAATAATTTCATGAGTTTGTTCAGTTGTTCTAGTAACGAAACAATTTATTTGCTTTATCTTAACAGAAGTTGTGAGTTCGGAAAAAGGGCGTGGCACAGCATCTCCAGCCTGCACCTCTATTTCGTTATAATCAATTGTTCTTCCATCTATTCTTGGAGGAGTACCAGTTTTTAACCTACCAAGAGCAAAGCCGAAAGATTTTAGTGCGTTAGATAAACCGTATGACGGCTTTTCACCTATTCTACCCGATGGAATTTTTTTATCTCCTATGTGAATGAGTCCGGATAAAAATGTACCGGTAGTTAATATAACTTTTTGACATTCAATTCTAGTACCATCATCTAAGGTTAATGCTTTTACTTCAGAGTTGTGTATCTCAATATTTTCTACAGATGCACATAAAATTGTCAAATTTGGATGATTTATCAAGGCATTATACATAGCTTTTTTATAAAGCTTTCTATCAGCTTGAGCTCTTGGTCCCCAAACTGCTGGACCTTTGCTTTCATTAAGCATCTTATAATGGATACCAGCTTGATCTATAATTTTACCCATGAGTCCATCAAGAGCGTCTATCTCTTTTACTAAAGTACCTTTTGCTACCCCACCTATTGCAGGATTGCAAGACATTTCACCAAGATTATCTAGTTTTAAAGTAATTAAAAGAGTATCTATGCCAAGACGTGCAGCAGCCGAAGCTGCCTCACAACCAGCATGACCACCGCCAATAACTACAACGCTATACTTCATAATCATTGTGTTATTCTACAATTTCTTTTTCAGCAAAGAAAAATCTCACTTCTCTTTCAGCACTTTCTAAAGTATCAGAACCATGTATACTATTTTCCTCAATATTTTTTGCAAAATCTTTTCTAATAGTACCTAATTCAGCATCATTTGGATTAGTAGCTCCCATTATTTTACGATTTTGTAAAACAGCATTTTCTCCTTTAAGAACCTGCAAAACAACCGGACCGGAAGTAATAGACTCTATTAAACTATTAAAAAATGCTCTTGATTTATGTTCTGCATAAAAAATTTCTGCTTGATCTCTAGTTAAAATAGTCATTTTTTGAGCTACTATTTTTAGCCCATTATTTTCTAAGTAAGAATTAATTTTACCAATTAGATTTCTTTTCGTAGCATCTGGCTTAATCATTGAAAACGTATATTCTTGAGTCACAGTAAACCTTTATTAATTTATTATTAACATTTATATAAATTTATATATTTTTGGCAAGTAAATTCTGATAGTACAGTTAGGTAACATGTTATGCAGTTCTTCTAGAGCTATAATTCCAAGTTAAGGAAAGAATTATTGCTCCCAAGAAAGCGGACAGGCTAAAAAATAAAAAAACACCATTCCAACCTAAGTTATCAGAAATCCAACCAACACATACGCCAGCCAGTGCAGCACCAAGATAACCAAATAAACCTGAAAGACCATTAGCTGTACCAACGGCTTGTTTATTAGTAAAATCTGCTGTAGCAACACCTATTAATACTTGTGGTCCAGATACAAAAAAACCAACCAAAGCAAGAGTAATAATACTAAATATTTCATACTCATTTGGCATTTGCCAAAATAAAATAATAGTAAAAGCTAAAGCAAACATAAATACTGAACCAACTGGTCCACGTCGTCCCTGAAATATTTTATCTGACATCCATCCAGCAACAATACCACCAGTTAAACCTAAAATGTCATAAGAAGCAACTTGCCAACCAGCTTGAGCAATAGTAATGTTTTTTAGCTCGCACAAAAACACAGGAGCCCAAAAAATTATACCTGAACGCACAATATAAATAAACATGTTGGCAAAACACACATACCACATTAATCTATTACAAAATACAATTTTTATTAATTGAGTTGTTAATAAATTATCACTATCAAGAGATATATCACATTCTTTGTACTCTTCCACTATAGGTAAATTAACCTCACTGGGAGAATTACGTAATCTATTGAATAGAAATAATGATACTAATAATGCAATTATTCCAGGAATTATAAACGCTGCTTTCCAACCGTAAGCATCTATTAAATAACCACATACTATCATAGTGATTGCTCCGCCAATTTGATTAGAAGTGGCTCCTAGAGACCATTTCATTCCTAATTCCTTAGAAGCGTACCAATAAGTTAACATACGTGTTGCAGGTGGCCAACCCATAGATTGAAACCAATTATTCATAATCCATAAAATACCAAGAGATGTTATGCTTGAAGCAAAACCTGATAACAATGTTACAACACCTACACATATAAGACCAATTACCATAAATATACGAGCATTTGATCTATCACTTAAGAATCCATTACATAACTTTCCTATACCATAAAATATAGAGGCAGTTGTTAAAATCCAACCAAGTTGAGTTTTGGTTACATCAAAATGCTCCATTAAAGCAGGCATTACAATATTAAAATTCTGACGACAAAGTATGAATGTCGAGTAACCAACAATTATCGAATATAAAATTCTAATACGCCAACTATTATACTTTTTTGCATAAGGGGGTCTTTCTTTAAAGGGTATATTTGCCATCACTGCCTTGATTTATCAATTTTGCATTATATATCCTTGTCAAGAAAAATACCACAAGCTATTATGTTTTTTATATCTAAAACTTATTTTTCATCAAATATACTTGAGATATATTGCAAACTAGGATAACTTACCTATAAACTCTAAAATTATTTTAAATGACAATTATGACAAAATTATTAAGATTTCTTCTGCCTTTTGTTGTGTTATTACAATTATTATCATGTACCTCTAGTCCTCCTTATGAGATTAAAAGTCCTTGTGTATCTATTAAATCAACAGATCCGTCTGGTATTAGAAACCCATGTGTTCGTAGACCAGTAAATTTAACCATTGACATCGCTTAAAGATTTGCTTCATTACGTACACAAAATCAGTAGACTTTATGATTATCTTATAGATTACATCTTACCAGCAAGATGCTTGTCTTGTATCGAAATGACTGAAACTAAAGAGGATTTTTGTCAAAATTGTTGGAAAAAACTTGATTTTATTACAAAACCCTACTGTATTATTTGTGGTAGTAGATTAGATATATCAATTTTAGATAATATGTGTTGTGCAAAATGCTTTCAACATAAACCTTGTTATGATAAATCTCGTAGTCTAATTAAATTTAATGAGCATAGCAAAAAAATAATTCATGCCTTTAAATACCAGGATAAAACTATTCTTGCTAAAACTTTTAGTAAATTATTTTATACACACTATAATAGTGAAATTCAAGACATTGACTTAATTATTCCAGTTCCCATGAATAGGTTCAAGAGGTTGTTTAGAATGTATAATCCTGCTTTGATTCTAGCCTTAGAAATTAGCAAGAAAGTCGTTTAGTCCGGATGTATTAATTAAGTCAAAATGGACTAAATCTCAAACATTTTTATCTAAAAAAGAACGAGAAAAAAACTTATCAAATAGCCTTATACTCAATAAAAAATATCAGATTATAGGTCAAAAAATATTATTAGTAGATGATGTATTGACCACTGGAACTACAGTTAACAAATGTGCTAAAATCTTAAAAGATTCTGGAGCTGAATGTGTTTATGTTATGACAATTGCCATGACATAAGTACCATAGGGCTACGCCTTCTCGCAATGACCTTATACTTTAACTTTTTTTCGTGAACGCTAACATTCTATGATTTTACATATGGATTTTCAGTTTTAGTATAAATAAATCTTATTGGAACACCTGGTAAATTAAAAGCTGCCCGCAAGTTGTTTATAAGGTACCTAGTATAACTATCAGTGATTTTTTCAGGATTATTGGAAAATAGCTTAAAGGTCGGTGGACGAATTTTTGTTTGAGTCATATATTTAATTCTAACACGTCTTCCGCCTTTTTGTAAGGGTAACGGATGCTGTTCAAGGGCAAAACCTAACCAATCATTCAGTTTACTTGTTGTAATTTTTTTATTCCATAAATTATAAATTCTGATAGATTCATCTAGCACCATATTAATATTATGTTTTTTTAAGGCTGATATGAATATTATTGGCAATCCTCTAACTTGTGGTAGATTGGTTTCTATCTTATAAGCAAATTCCTCTTTAAATTTATCCTGATCTCTTCTCTCAATCAAATCCCACTTATTAACTACTATAAGCAAACTTCTGCCTTGATCTATAACATAATTGGCAATATTTAGATCTTGTTGTTCTAGAGGAGTTCGTGCATCAACCATCAGAATAACTGTATTAGCAAACTTGATGCTATTAATAGCGTCAGAAGATGATAATTTTTCTAAGGATTTAGTAACCGTTCCTTTTTTTCTTAAGCCAGCCGTATCAATTAATTTAAATTTATTATCATTATATAGCCAATCAATTTCTATAGATTCTCTTGTTATACCGGCTTCAGGTCCTGTTAATAATCTTTCATTGTTAATAATGCTATTAATAAAAGTAGATTTTCCTGCGTTTGGTCGACCACTCACCACTATTTGTATATAGTTAGCTTTTATTGGATCGGTTAATTGGTCAGTTAATTCTTCCTCTCCATCTTCATTTTCTAATTCTTCAGTTATTGCATCGTATAAATCTGCCATACCAACACCATGCTCAGCAGAAATTGGTACTACATTATCAAAACCAAGCTTGTAATATTCTTTAGCAAAGTCAAATCTTCCTTCACATTTATTAACGATTAACACAGATTTCTTATTATATCTTCTGATAAAATTAGCAAAAAACTGATCTTCAGGTAACACCCCCTCCTTGCCATCTACCACAAGACATAGCAAATCTGCCTCTATAATCGCTTCCATAGTTTGTTGCATCATTCTATATTCTAATTTTTCATCTTCTGCTTCTTCTAAACCAGGAGTATCAATTACCGTAAAATCGAATGGACCAATTTGTGCATCAGCGTATTTTCGGTCGCGTGTTACCCCAGGGAGATCATGGACGATTGCCTTTTTCCTGATAGCTAAACGATTAAAGAGCGTAGATTTTCCGACATTGGGTCTGCCAATAATTGCCACAATTTTTTTAGTCATGTCACTTCATTTTATCATAATAACGCGTTAACACTAATATCAAATCATTTGAATATTAGCAATATTTGCTATATTATTAGCACTTAATTATATAAAGTTAAACAGTTTATTGTACCTATCAGGGATTTTGTATATAGTTATTCAAAATAACATTTTAAATAATATATAATGGCAACAATGAGCACAAATAACAATATTAATGATGTTGTAGAAATTACAGCACAAAGTGGTTCATCAATTTTTTCTCTGATATCGTCATCTGATATCATCGGAAAATTTGTTATGATAATTTTGGTAATTGCCTCAATCTGGGCATGGACTATTATTATAGATAAGATACTCCATTTAATTCAGGTAAGAAGGAAGATTGCAGTTTTTGAAGTTACTTTTTGGTCTGGAACAGTTTTAGACCAATTATATGAAACTACCAAAAGAACAATCAATAATCCTCTTGCTGCAGTTTTTGTAGCCGCGATGAATGAATGTAACCGTCAAAGTTCCAAAAACCTCACTGATGCACTTAAAATTAGTCATAAAGAGCGAATAATACAATCTATGTATTTGATCAGAAATCGTGAAATTGAAAGATTAGAACAAAATTTAGGTTTTTTGGCAACTGTTGCTTCTAGTACACCATTCATAGGATTGTTGGGTACTGTCTGGGGAATTATGCATAGTTTTCAGTCTATTGCAGCATCAAAAAACACCTCACTTGCTGTTGTTGCGCCTGGTATTGCAGAAGCTCTATTAGCAACGGCAATTGGCTTATTTGCGGCAATTCCGGCAGTGATTTTTTATAATTACCTTTCCTCGCAAATAATTAAGATTAACAACAAAATCGATGATTTTATTAATGAGCTTAGTTCTATATTATCAAGAGCTATAGATGAAGGAAAAATGTAATGGCAATACAATTACGCAACTTAGGTAATCAAAGAGCAAGAAGTAATTTAGTCAGCGAGATTAACATTACACCACTCGTTGACGTTATGCTAGTATTGTTAATTATCTTTATGATAACCTCTCCAATGCTAGTATCAGGTATTAATGTTGATTTACCAGAAACAACTTCTAGCCCACTGTCAGGACAAGATGAGCCTTTAGTGATTAGTATTAACAATAAAGGAGAATTATATTTATTAGAATCTAAAATAGAAAGACAAAATTTGGCTAGCAAGCTAACTAATATTACAAAAGAAAAAAAAGATACTAGAATTTTTGTAAGAGGAGATAAAAATGTATCCTATGGTGAGGTAGTTAGTGTTGTAGCTGAAATCCATGCAGCTGGCTTTTCTAAAGTAGCACTAGTTTCAAATATTAAATATAATGAAAAATAATAATATTGTTTCTGTCTCTTTTATTTGCTCGGTAGTACTTCATTTACTAATAATTTATTTCTTTTTATTTGGTCTACCATCATTGTTTAAAAAGCTTCCTGAAGAGCAAGTAATAGTTTTTGAAATGTTACCGATTAGTAATCAATCTAATGTACCCAATAAAACTAAACAGCCTGAAAAAGCTATAGAGAATCAAGATGCAAAAAAGGTAGAGCAAAGTAAACCTGACTATGTAGAAGAGAAAAAACCTGTAGAGAAGGCTGTTGAAGAAAAGAAATTGGTAGAAGACAAACCGGTAGAAGAGAAGAAGTCCATTGAAGAGAAGCCTATTATTGAGGAAAAAAAGCCTATAGAAAAGCCTATTATTGAAGAAGAAAAGCCTCTAGAAGAAAAACCTATTATCGAGAAAAAGAAGGCTATAGAAGAGAAGAAACCTACAGAAGTGAAAAAGCCTACAGAAGTAAAGAAGCCAATTGAGAAAAAAAAGAAAATTCCTAATAAAAGTGACTTAGATTCTTTGCTTAAAAATTTAGAACAATCATCTGAAGGCTCTAATGCAAAGTCAAATAAACAAGCAAGAGCCAAAGAAAATAAAGAAACTCAGGAATCGAAAGGTTCATACGATGACACGTTAGCTCTTTCTATCAGTGAAATATCTTTAATTAAGCAACAAATAGAGAGATTATGGAGTAAGCCTATTGGGATACAAAATCTTGAGCAGTTAAGGGTAATTTTGTATATTGCTTTAAATAAAGATGGTAGTGTTAAAGAAGTAAAAGTAAAAGAAACAATATGCCCAAATATAACGAAAACAGCTTGTGACGCTCTATCTGACAGTGCAATGAGAGCCGTATGGCAAGCAAGCCCTATTAATAATCTAGACCCTCAGCGTTACGATAGCTGGAAAGAATTTAATTTTCTTTTTAATCCGAGTAATAGCAATTCCTCAAATTAATTTTTGGGATTTGATATAGAATATTTTAGGATATAAGAGCCTAGGTGCTATACAACTTTTAGCTAACTCTTATGATTCTTCTCCAATACAGCTTACTTCATCATATGGGCTAGGATAATCTTCAATGTTAGGATAACTTTCTTGAGGAACATTGTACTTTAAAGTAGACTCTTCTTCCTGTGTATGATAATCTGCACCAGAAACTTTTATAACATTAATAGCATTAGACTTAAATGCCTTTCTTATACCAGCATGGTTAGTTTTGTAATCAAATTCTATTAAAACAGCACCATTATTGTTCTCATAAATTTTGCTTGCCCATAACCTAGTATCTTCATTTATTTTAAGTTCTGGAAAATATTTTTCTAATATTTTAATCCCACTATTAGTATAATTTTTTACTATACCTTTAGTTAAAGCATTGATAAATGCTGTCCGTGTAGAGTCCTCTAATGAATCTAGCAGATTAGGGGCAATCATAGCATAAATATTATTGTGTTTCTTACTAATACTAACAATATCTTTATTCTTTGTTGTATATGATACCTTGTCGGGAATGTACCAAATTTGATAATTTTCTTGATGAAGATCAGAAATCTTATCATGAAAGGGTTGAGTACTCTTTTTAAGGTTTTGATAATATTTATGTATAATTGTCCAGTGGTTTAAACATTTTGTAACAAAACTTTCTTTGTATAAGGAATCTTCTTGAGTAGTAGCAGTATTATTTGCTTTAGTTTCAGACTTTTCTTCAGAGCTGTATTCTTTTGAAGCATAATTAGATGCCTCAATATGCTCACTAGCCGGAATTACAACCTGTTGTTCTTCACTAATATGTTGTTCTTTAATACGTTGTTCTTCACTAATAGTTTGATTGATAATTTCTAAAGCAAAAGTAACTTCATCATCTTCAGTAATGTTACGAATAATGTTTTTAAGTTTTTCTCCTAATTTTGGATCTATTGTAGTATCTCTTGATAATAGATAATACTGACATATATCAAGTATGTTTTTATAGTAACTGAAAAATTTTCCCTTTATGGCATTACACGCATTGTATGTTTCTTTAATATAACCCCAGTTCACTTTTAGAAAATCTTTATTCTTATCTGCAAATGCCTTTAACATCAAACCTAATTTAACCTCATAAAGGTAAACTTCAGGTTCTATTTCATATTCAAACTGTTTGAATTTATAGGGTTTTAACAATTTTGTTGCGGTATCTAAATGATTTTTAGTTTGATCTAAGTTTTCAATAGCTAAATATAATTCTGCCACTTTTATGTTAGTTATAGGATCTTTCTCTAGATGATCATTGTTTCGGAGCTTATCTAAAACTTTTTGATAATTTATTTGTTCTATCTCATTTTTAGACCAATTTTTTAAACAACCTAAAATCCTTAAGGAACTCTCAGACGTGGTACTCTCAAAATTCGGGTCATTAATTATCTCCTGCATAGCGTTAACACTACACTTTCCTGTTTGCATAATGAATGCATTTAAGAATTTTGTAATAGTTGTATGAATTCTTGGGCTTTGTTCTGAAAAAGCTTGATCAATTATTTTTAGATTTTCCTGTATCTTTTTAACAAATTGTTCAGAAGGATGATATGAAAACAGTTCTATAAATATTTCTAGAGCTTCACCAGATAATTTAAATTCTTTAACTAAATAATCAAGGGTACGATTTTTAAATGAACCACTTTTCATATTATATAGAGCTATTAATAAACCATACAAATCCTCCTCTATCTGAGTACTATTAGCATATTTCATTAATTCTAATGATACTTCAATTGTTTCTTTTAAGTCGTTCTTATGCTTACAGTAATTAAGTCGTAGACTATAAGCATGGTGTTTCATACTATTGTCAATTATTAGACTACTATTATCCTTAGTATGTAATGCAACTATTTCTCTAGTATAATTATCTAATGAATCTTCATCTGTTTTTGTTAATATCCCATTTTTATTATATCGCTTTATTAACTCTTCACCTAACTCTTCATAGTAAACCCGCTTCAAGAAATCTGATGGTATATCTTTGACAATAGAACGTATTATTTTTATGTAATTATCAATATCTGTATCTTTATAACATTCCCTTAGAAATGCATTTACAACATGAAACTCATAACATTCATCATTAGTCTTGGGAGAAAATAATCTCATACATCGAGGAATATCATCTGTTTTGTAATTTAAGATAGCATCCAAACAGTCTAAAAGTTCTGCTGACGTCCCTAAATCTTCTGCTAACACACTCACTTTCTTGGCTATACATAAATATCCTTCTGATTTTCTCATGGATGTAGACGAATCTTCTTCTAATTTTTTTAAATTTCTCTACATTTTTATCGTAATCTGCTTTATTAGGGTTTTGTGTTATTTCTAAAGAACTCTTAGCACCTTTGTCTTTCAAAAATTGAATTAATTCTTTGTTTTTCTTTATATCTGAGTTAATGTTTAATTGACCATGTAAAGATTCAACCAAATCCAGTAATGTTAGTTCATCATTGGTTAATCTGTTAGGATTAAATAAATTCTTACCAAGAGCTTCACTATTCACTAAATATTTGATAACACTGTTCTCGTCTTTCTTTATCTTTAAATGCTCACGAGTGGATATAAGCTTATATAATATCGTCCCACATAGTTGAAAGATTTTTGCAGTCTCATCTATTTTTTGAACAGAACTTAATAAGAATTGCTCGATAATATTTACATATTTTATTTTTTTTTCATTAGTTATATCAGCTGCCCCGAGGGAACGTAAAATATGTTCGACTATAAAATCTCCCATAGTAGATTCACCATGACCATGTATAAACTGTAAAGATATAAAATCCTTTAAAGGTATAAGTAAAATTTTTTCTAATTGCTCAAAGTGTTTTTGTTTTATACTAATATTACCTGCTGAGCTGCTAGCTGATAAGCTAGTATTTGTAGACGTTTCTGCAGAATGCTTCTGTTTTGCAGGGTATTTATGTTTTGTAGATATTGTTTTTTCATATAAATAAAGCTACCTTATTTTTTAGCTATCTTTTATCAAAAGGCATAAATTCTCTTTGTACATACCCAGTATATAATTGCCGAGGTCTGCTAATTTTTTGTTCTGGATCTTCATGCATCTCTTTCCATTGCCCCATCCAGCCGACAGTTCTTGCCATAGCAAACAATACTGTAAACATCTGTGATGGTATACCCATAGCCTGATAAATAATACCAGAATAAAAATCAACATTCGGATAAAGCTTGCGATCGATAAAATATTGGTCATTGAGAGCAATTTTTTCAAGCTCAGTAGCAATTTGTAATAAGGGGTTCTTACGGTTCCCTAACTCATCTAATACTTCTTTGCAAGTTTCTCTAAGTACAATTGCTCTTGGATCATAACTTTTATAAACTCGGTGACCAAAACCCATTAATCGAAATGGATCATTTTTATCTTTTGCCCGTGCGATATATTCCGGAATACGGTTTATGGTGCCAATCTCTTTCAACATGTTAATTACTGCCTCATTAGCTCCACCATGGGCTGGTCCCCATAAAGAAGCTATGCCAGTACTGATACAAGCAAATGGATTGGCTCCGGACGACCCGGCTAAACGTACTGTTGAAGTGGAGGCATTCTGCTCGTGATCAGCATGAAGGATGAATATTTTATCTAAGGCATTCTTTACTACCTGATTCACCTTATATTTTTCACAAGGGGTTGAAAACATCATATAGAGAAAATTTTCAGTAAAATCTAGACTATTATCAGGATAGATAAAAGGCTGTCCTATTGAATATTTATATGCCATTGCCGCAATAGTTGGCATTTTGGCGATCATTCTAATAGAAATCAATTCACGTTCATTTTCTTCTACATTTAGAAAATCTGGATAGAATGCAGATAAAGAACCAACCACAGCCAACATAATTGCCATAGGATGATCTGATGGACAAAACGCCATAAATAAATTTCTAAGCTGCTCATTAATCAAAGAATGATAGGTAATTTTCTGAGAGAAAGATTTATATTGATCAATAGTCGGCAATTCACCATTTAATAGCAAATAGGATACCTCTAAGAAATTACTTCTTTCTGCTAATGTTTTAATATCATATCCCCGATATCTCAATATCCCCTGATCACCATCTATATATGTCATAGCTGATTTACAAGCTGCTGTAGACATAAATCCAGGGTCGTAAGTGAAATAGCCTGTTAATGAATATATACTGCTAACATCAATAACATCTTGACCGATTGAGGCTCTTTTGATTGGTAAATTAAAGGTTTTATCTCCTATTTTTAGTTCAACATTTTCTACTTTCATATATCCTTCATTTTTTCATAATGATGCCAATTTACTATTGCTAACACCTTCTCGGGTTAACCATCATGTTACTATATCATATTTTTATTGTCCACTAATACCAAAATTCTAATTATATTGAGTTATATGTATCTTTATCCAGAGTACCTTCACTATTATCGATAATCAAGGTAATTGTTGCATCCCCTGTAATATTAATGGTCGTACGTAACATATCTAATATCCTATCAATTCCAGCGATTATAGCAACCCCTTCAATCGGTAAATTGATCGAAGACAGTACCATAGGTAGCATTATTAAAGAAGCTCCAGGAATGCCAGCTCCACCTATAGACCCGAGAGTTGAGGTAATAATGATTACTAAATAATCATGCAATGCTAAATCTACACCCATCATTTGGGCAAAGAATATAGTGGTAAGAGCTAAATTTATTGCAAACCCATCCATGTTTATCGATGCACCAAGTGGTAATACAAAAGAAGTGCTAGATTCAGATATACCTAGTCGTTCACGACAAACTTGCATAGTAGTAGCAAGCGTTGCTTTACTACTAGAAGTAGAAAAGGCAAGCACTTGATATTCTAGACTTTTTCTATAAAAAGGTAATGGTGATATTCGACAGAATAGATAAATTAACATGCCAAAAATACCATATTGACATATCATAGCAATAACTACCGCAACAACTAATTTGGACAAACTAATCATTACATCAAAGCCCTGAGTACCAACTATCCAAGCCGTTAAAGCAAATGCACCATATGGAGAAAGCTGAATGATCATTGAGATCATTTTTAACACCACTTTTGATAATATATGAAATAAATTCTTAATTGGTTCAGCACTAATACCCATTTTATTTATCACAAGTCCAAAAAATATTGCAAAGAATACAATTTGTAAAACATTAGAATTGGCAAATGAACCTACTACATTCTCAGGCACAATACTTACAAAAAAGTTAAGTATGTTAAAGGATTTTTCTTGCGGTATAGTTTGTGCAACATCAAAGTTAATATGTACACCATGCCCTGGCTTTAATATAAGAGCAACTGTAATACCAAAAACTACGGCAAAGAAGGTCGTGCCTAAGAAAGCTGCAACCGCCTTTAACCCTACTCTACCAAGAGAAGCAGGGTCATTCATACTAGTTATACCCGCTACTAAACTAAAAAATATTAAAGGAGCAATAATCATTTTTATCAAACGCAGGAAAATATCTCCTAGCGGTTTTATGTAAGATACATATTCAGGAAAATATATACCAAACACTATACCTAAGATTAACCCCAATGTAACTTTTTTCCATAATTTCATTATTATACTTAATTAAATTAAAGAGTGTTTTAAACTTATTTTGCTGATTTCAGGTGAATGTCTATAATAAAAACTAGCTGTACTAACTAATTACAACTCTTTTTACCATAATTGAGTAAATCTTAATTCTAATAAACACTCTCTTAAAATTAGATACTTTGAGTTACCCAGTTTAAGTACGCCGGTAGCCCATCTTGAATGTCGAGCTTTATTATTTGAGGAAGATCATAATTGTGTATATCAATAATCATCTTTTCTATTGCATTGTAGTTATCAGACTTGGCTTTTACTACAATACGAAATTCTGGTACAGAAGATATCTTACCTTCCCATTTAAAATAGCTGACTATATTGTCTACTTGTATGCAAGCAGCTAGATTTGCTTCCAACAAACTAATGGTTAGTTTGTCTACTACTTGCTGGTCATCGGTCGTAGTTAAAATTACACAACATCTTTGTACCACTTATACCTCAACAAAGCAATTAGGTGTTTCAAATAATTTGACTTTTGTAATAAAAAAGGAACTATTAGTAAATAATAGTGGCAAAATATCCAACTTTAAGTGCAACGCTATATTCTCTGCTGTTGGATTTTGTTGCATATAATATATTTTCTGACCAGTCCAATCACATATTTTATCTCCTATCTCTTTATCATTTTGATGTAATATAATATTATGATCAAAATTATCATCTATCCAGTTTTTTATTACTGATTTTAGGTAACTAAAATCTACCACCATACCAAGATTATTGGTAACATCAGATCCAGCGGTAACTTCAAGGACATAACGATGACCGTGTAAAAATTGACATTTATTCTTATGCCCGATCACCCTATGACCTGCATCAAATTCAATTTTGCGCGTACATTTTATCATAATTTCTTGTTCAGTATCTTATATTACCCAAAAATATTTTGTCAGCAATGGTGTAAACGTCATTGTGGGAAACCACTTTAGTGGCGACGAAGCAATCCAAATTTATAGTAATTTTGGTGATTATATATTTACTTCCCCTATATCAACCAGAATTACATAGACAGGCACAGAAGGAAAATGTCTTTTTAATTGCTCAATATCGTAAACAAATTGTTCTCCATAAGAGACACCTATTGACATTTGTTGTTGTAAACTATGACATGGTACTATTTCTAGCCCTACATCAGCCTTATCTTCATTAAAAAAATATGAGAAAAAGCATTATTTAATTCTTTTGGCGAATAAAGCATTTTTCCTTTGCTTGTTTTCTCTTGGCTGACCTTATTTTTCTTTATGTCATTTATCGCTTTTATTGATTCATGAACTTCTTGAAAAATTTTAGGATAATCAACTTGTAAAATTTATCTTCCCCCAAGATGAGAATATTCATAAACTATTTTCATATTATACTGTTTCAGGTTCATAGACGGGTTTATTCATTTCTCTAACCCTAATAATTCCGTTTAATGTTTCTTTAATTCTTTTTCTTGAAATATTTACATATTTTTTATCTATTTCTGCACCTATACATTTTCTGGAATTTTTTAGACTTGCAACAAAAGAACTACCAGAACCAACAAAAGGATCTAAAACAATATCATTTTTTTTGGTCATTGATAAAATCAACCTTTCAACTAAACCGACAGGAAATTGACACGGGTGTTCCGTTTTTTCTATATGATTACTTTTTACATTTGGAATATCCCAAACATCTGATGGGTTTTTGCCTTTTGGATTGCAAGACAATTCCCCTTTTTTGTTGCCCTTAAAATATTTTTTATTAGGATATTTTTGAGGTATCCTAACAGCATCTAAGTCAAAGTAATAATTGTCAGTTTTACTAAACCACATAATAGTTTCGTGTCTTCCAGAGAATCTTTTTGAAGCATGTAATCCATGTCCAAAATGCCAAATAACCCTATTTCTCATTTTCATTTTTAATTCTGAAAATATAGGATATAATAAAATATCTAAAGGTATTACCTCTCCATTTTCTACATAATTACCGACCTGCCAACAAATATGTCCATCATCTTTTAGCACTCTATAACACTCATTGATGACTTCTTTTTGCCAATTATAATATTTATTAATATCTAATTTTTTTTCGTATTCCTTACCTATGTTATATGGCGGTGATGTTATTATTAAATTTATACTGTTATCTGAAATCTGTTTTAATAATTTCATACAATCACCTTCAAATAGAATTGCTTGATTATTTAAATCAAAACTATTTTTTAAGATATTATGTTCTTGTTTTTGACAAGGCAATTTATTCACAAATTCACTAAAACTATAATTCTTTTCCTGTATTTCAGGTACTCTAATTGCTTCTTGTGCCATATTCTAGAAAGTTAAAGTTTTTTATAAGTTATATTTAGTATTAGATAAGTTACTTAGAAATTCAACAAATATTCTTTCGTGCTAAACCTATAGCTTTCAAACGTTCACACAGTTTTGCAAAAACTTGTTTTGGTAAAATATTTAGTGTAGAAATTTCAATATATTTATCATCTTTTAATTCAAAAGAAAAAGATGGTGACTGAAATCTTGGTCCATCAACCTCTCTAGCAATTTTTATAAAATTACCTATTATATAACTGTTACAATAATCATACTGAGAAATCATTCTTTTTGCCAGCCTATTAATATATGTATCACTTTTGGATGCATAGCTAAGTGCAAGAGCGTTACTCAGCATTAACCGTTGACGATGACTAAAAGGAATATCTGAAGCTAGAATAAATTCAACAATAAAATTAGAACGCAGTGTTCTATCAATATTCTTATTATATTGTGCAAGCATTACGACCAAAGCAATTATACTAATTGTTGTGGTATCTGGTTGAATTAAGATAGGTTTAATAACTTCTGTATAATTTTTGATATTGCAAGTAGCCTCGTCAAAATTTACTAATGTCTTGATTCGTTCATAAATAATATCTTTTTGCTGTTCTTCTTCAGGAAGGCAATCAAATCTAACACCTTCTTTTAAACCATAATTTGAAATTATTACCTTTTCTGGTGAAAAGACATTTAACATAGATTGTGCCACTAAAATTGCATTACCATGAATTTTTGACTTGTATTGCTTTTTCTCACTGATAGAATTAGCCAATCTTTCAAGATACAGCTCAAATTCCTTACTGTTTATTTCAAGGTTATGTAAGTTTTTAAGAGGGTAATGAGCAAACTCCATATAAGAACGCCCCATTAATCTTAAAGCTCCTCCTATTAAGTATAAGTTTTGGCAATGTAATTCTTCAAATTCTTTCTTGATCATTTGACTAATTATATCAATATCATCAAAGTGATTATTAGCGATTATACCAGTACCTAAAGGTAAAGACTTTAAGATACCAACCTTTCTGTCTTTAATTTGAACAAGCTCAAGACTACCACCACCTAAGTCTGCTACTATACCACAGGCATCATTAATACCAGAAATTAATCCGGTAGCTGTAAGATAAGCCTCGCGGTCACCAGAAATAATTTCAATATCAATATTAAATTTTCCCTTAACTATCTCCCTAAACTCTTCCGCTCTTGGATGTCCTCTAAGTACAGCAGTAGCAACGCATTTAACATCTGTTACTGATAACCTATCAAAAATATGTACCAAATATTGTAACGACAAATATGCTTGATGCTTTATGTCTATGTTATCTAGATTAAGTAAATTAATAATATCACTTTTAAATTTATCATTAAAAATTTCTGGAGCTCCAAGCCTATCACATTCATAAACTACAGCTCTCACGGCATTATAACCAATATCAATAATAGCTGAACGCATAGAGATTTATCTTACTTCTTACTTACAAAATTAATCTTCTTTAGTGGTAGAATCTGTATTTTCTTGATCCTCATCTACATTATTTTTATTTGGATCATAAGGTTTTTGAGTTGGAACAAATGTAGGGGGTAATAATCTATTTGTAAAGAACTTATCTTCATAATACTTAATTTTTAAAGATTTTATAGGCGGGAAAGATTCAATTAAAACGATTTGTTCATCTTTTGGCAGTTGAATTACTTCTTGAGGTAAAAGCAGAGCTCTTGAAACTTGTGATACATTCTGCGTTCTTGTTGAAATATTAAGATCAAAAAATATTGGTTTACTATAAGATCGTTGTTCAACTGTTTTATTACCAACTAGCTGAGATATTAAGTTAGCTGTTTCATAGTTATTAGCTGCAAAAGTAATACGATATGTAGAATTTGACAGAAATGAATTCATGCCAGCATCCTCATAAGTTCCTTTGAGCTGTTGAGTATCTTGGATAATCAAGAATAGGCGAACTCTATATCCCCTGAAGAATGCGATACCAGCCTTAAATGTTTCCATTTTTCCTAAAGTAGGGAATTCATCAAGTAAGAACATCACCCCATAAGGATCTTCTTTTAGATCAGGCATTTTACGACTTAAAAATTCTGTAGCTTGCTGGTAAAAAACCTGCATCAGTTTTTGTAAACGTTGTATGTTATCAGGGGTTAAACCAACATACACTGTTGTCTTAATCTTCTTAAACTCAAGTATATTAAAGTCAGATGAGGCGGTAGCAGCATCAATAAGGGGATTTGCCCATAATTCTAAAGAGGAGTTCATTGTTGAAATAACACCCGAACGTTCTTTATCTGCTTTTTGTAGAAATGCTGCTATATTCATATAGGCAACAGGATGTATTACCTTGCCTAAAGTATCTAGAACTACTGCCAAATTATACACTACGTCATCGCTACGCATTGTTCTCACCACTTCGCCAAAAGATTTAGTTTTTGTCGGATCAGCAATTAAGTATAGTACCACACCAAGAAATAAACTGCGTGCTTCATTATTCCAAAAATCTTTTTCAGGCATAATCAGATTTGAGATTTTTTGGACGTCATCCACCATTTGACCTGGTTTGGTACTTACCCAATCTATCGGATTGTAGCAATGAGTTATCCCATCAGGATTTGATGGTTCCCAAACAAATACACGTTGCCCTTGTTTTTGCCGCCACCCACTTGTAATACCATGATTCTCTAGCTTAATATCATGCACTATCATAGAATGTTCCCAAAATAATAAATTGGGAATTACAAATCCTACACCTTTACCTGAACCGGTTGGGGCGAAAAGTAAAGCATGTTGAAACCCATCAGCAACAAAATACCCACCACTATTAGTACCAAGTAACATACCATGTTTTGCACGTAAATTAGCTCTACTTATATCATCTTCAGTAGCCCAACTAGCATCACCATAAACTTTCTCTGGCTGAGTAAAAAATTGTAAACTTTTTATTCTTTTAAAATTTTTCCAATAGAATATGATAACTATAATTGTTGGCATAGTCAGAGCTAATATTAACTTAATTTTTAAGTAATTATATGCTTGGAGAGTTAATTGTGACCACACACTAACTAGCCAATAAGACCACTTATAAGCTATGTCTATGGCTACTAAGTCAATATTTAGGGCTCTAGTTTCGTTAGTAATAAATGCAACTATCGCTCCACTTACCCATATCGTACAAAATATTACCAATGGGTGTATTATAGCATGCCCTAAAATGTTACGAGTAAGTTTTTGTATTTTATGCCATTCCATCGTTAGCCTTGCCTATTCTTACTATAGTATATTTCTGAGACATATCTTTTACCGCCACTACCTCGCTTTAATTGTACCACAATATCGACGACCGCTAATATATATTTTTTTACCTCATCCGGTGGCATACCTAAACTAGCTTGCATAACCATTAACTTAAGTTGTTCTATAGCCATGGCTGGTGTATCAGCATGTAAAGTAGATATAGAACCAGGATGCCCTGTATTAATGGCTCGTAAAAAACTAAATGCCTCAGCTCCCCTAAGTTCACCAACAATAATTCTATCAGGTCTTAGACGTAAACACGCCTCAATCAAATCCTGAGTAGTAACTTTTGCACGACCTTGCCCCCCTTTTGAAGCTAGGAGATGTAATTTATTAGGATGGCTTGTTAGAATTACCTCTCGTGCATCTTCCACAGTAATTAATCGCTCACTACTTGGAATTTCTGCTAAGGCAGCGTTAGTAAAGGTTGTTTTACCAGTTGATGTTCCACCACTAATAATAATATTTTTCTTAGAAATTACCGCATGCCGAATAAATTCTTTAATTTTATTTTCTTTCAGATAGTTGTTTAATACTTCTTCATTCTCGTCAATCAATTCCCCTGTAGATGTTGAATCAAAAGCTCCCATCTTGTCATATTGATCTAGCGTAAGACTCATTGCACTACCTTTCCTGATAGCATAGCCAACATAACCCGGTTCACAAGCAGGAGGAAATACTACTTGGATACGGTAACCATTGGGTAATGAGGCGGAAAGTAAAGGTCTTTCTTCGGAAATTATCTGATCAGTTGACTGAGCTACCAACCTACCAAGTGATATAAGATGTTCAAAATCAAGCTCAGGTACCAATTTACAAAATTGATCTCCTTTCTTTTCAATCCATACTTCTCCTGGTTTGTTTACCATGATCTCATTAATACCATCTTCTGCGAATAATTCTTTAAATGGTAATAGAAAAGTCTCTAATGCCGCAAAATTATCACTCATTTTATTAATCTTGATTTTCTTAGTACAGCTTGAGGAAATTTATAATCTTTATTAACATAAATTTTTATTAACGTACCTTGATCTATGGTAATAGTTGGTTTAAATGCCTGTTGCTTCATCATATCTTTCACAGTATTGCTAACATCAGTAAATGCTTGTTTTGAAGCTGCTTGTGCCTGAGTTGGAGTGCTAGCATTTGTTGTACTAGATAACAAACTAGCTGCTGCACTAGTTACTGCACTCATTAATGCTATAAGTCTTTGACCAGGTTGCGAACCAGTTGGATTACGAGCAGTATTACAAGCCTGCATCATTGAAATATATGCCGTTGAGCTTTTATCAGTAATGGCACTCATCACATTAGTACATATCTGTGCAATTTTAACATCCTCAGTACCAGAACTATTATTAATACTTTGTGCCAAATTCTGTATATTAACAGCGATAGCAGTATTAGCAGCAGTAGCTTGTGCATTAACTGGCGGAGCTACCACCTTGTCAAGAGCATTGGCAAGTACAATATTAAATGCTGATGATAATACAGCATTGGTTAACCGCTCTTTAAATTTATTATCTACTCTTCCTTGTTCGCCTGGTCTTCCAAGATTATCAACAGCCAAAGCATCTAAATTAATGGTATAACCGCTTGATAGATCAATACGATTCCATATTATGGAAATTCGACCATACGCTCCATCAGTACCAGTTGCATAAACACCAAAAATCTTTGACCCTTTAGGAATTAAAATAATCTTCTCCTTTTCAGAGAATACATCTCTGCTAATTATTGCTCTTATCTCTCCACCAAAATCAGTATTAATAGCACTCTCTAATACCGCTTCCATTATCTTACCACGAGCCAGAACAAATGCCATATCCCCACGATCTTGGAAATTTGCTTCTTCGGCAATTTGATCCGGTGTTTTTTTCTCTGGAACTCCTGCAATTAATACTATAGCAGATTTTCTCTTTGCTTCACGACGGTTCTTTTCCTCCTCACTTTCAGTTAATTTCCCAGGAAGAGCTGTTGGCGTAACGGAAGGAAGAGTAGCTTTGTCAGCACTATTATTCTCTCCAGTAGGTAAAGCAACTTGAGGGAGAATAGGTTGTGGAGGAGGAGGTGGTGGTGGTGGTGGTGGTGGACGCTCCGCAGGGGCTTCAAGCTTAGGGGCTTCTGGTAATTTTGGAATTTCTGGTATATTTTTAGAGTTATCTTGTGTCGGTTTAGTAATATCAGTAGGTGCTGACGGAGCTACTACCACCTCAGATTGTTTATTATCACTAAGAAAAAGTTTAAAAAAAATAAATATAAAAACAGCAGAAATGGCAAGCAAAATCACAATACTTTGCTTAGGATTAGTTGCAACTTTTGACAGTTCATTTTGAACTTCTGGTATGTCTTGTTCCTCTGTACCAGATTGAAAAGTAGTATTATCTTGTTCTGCCATGTTAAATTAATATCAATTTATAAAAAAATCGTCTAAAATGTAGATTAGAGCTAACAATAAATTTATTGTGTAGTACTAAAGGTTTTCTTAGGATAATAAAACCTAACTACATACACCAAATCCTTTTCACGTCCTTCTTCCAATTCTTTAGATACAACATCGAATTGGTAAGTTCTTTTATTCGTTATTATAGTCATATTTGTTCTAATGTTTTTTTCCAACGGCTTAATGAACAATCTGTTTGCCAACGGAGTCATTTTCCAAGCATATGACTCTCCTAGAACAATATTTTGTATTTCCTCATTTTTGGCAAATTCTATACTTGACTGAAACCCAAAATGTAGAACTAATAAATAAACCTCATTAGGATTATGTATATAAGTTTTAATTCTGTTATCAGTAGTTATGGCTAGATCATCTAAATCATTATCTATATGCATATTACCTGTATAAGCATTGACAATAACCGAATGCAATAATATTATTATTGAAAAAAGAAGTCTAGCTATTATCATCATCTACCCTGTACTCATTAATTTGAAATCCTACTGGATTAATATCTCGGTCTGCATCTGTTAATTCCATTGGAATATAGGCGAAACTTACTACAGCTATTTTATTAGAAACCTTTTTACTACCTGCTGTTTCATTAATAGAGAACCTAACCATATATTTATTTTTATTTTCTTGTAAATTTTCTTGTAATTTTGACCAAGATTTAATTAATAGAAAAGTTGTATTGTTTTGACCATACATTAAAACTGGATCTATATCTTTATTTTTTATGTAGCCGAGATAGTTATAATATACTGAACTCGAAGATAATAATCTAATGCTTTTCCGGGCTTCAGTATCAAAATCAACAGGATTATAGGTTTCTCTAGCTATTAGGTATTTTTTAATAAAATATCTTGAAAGAGCATCATTGCCACTTAATATCTCCGAAGATATTGGATTAACAATCGTTGCCATACCTGTACTATTATCAATTTGGATAACAAAAGGGCTAAATTCTCTTGAATTTATTACTATAGTTACCGCTGCTATAGATGCCATTACTAAAAGTATCAGTAATATAGATATTACCAACAAGATATTACGCTGTACAATGATTTTATCAGATCTTTCTTCGTACCAATTCCTAGTAATTTTAACAGAGTTACCAGACTGAACATTTTTGGGTTCTATCGTGGGATTAGTAGGTGATTTTAGTATATTTAATACATTCGCTAATTTAAACATTGTGATTATAACTTATTTCATTTTGTAATATAGCCTGAATTCGATATAACAAGTTATGGCAAAATCTGTTATATCTATAAATATAACAGATTTTTTTGCTCCACTAATAGCTGTTTTCATTATTTTTGCGATATTACTTATTTTTTATTCCCTAACTAGTTAATATAATAATCCTTGTCACTACAATTATACACTAATTTGCAATGTACACTAATAGGATTTTTAATATTATTTATTTTTTACCAAAGGAATAAATTAATTTACCTATCAAGGATTCAATATTAACCGCCGACTGAGTGTATTTTATCTGCTCACCTATCGCCAAATTCTCTTCAGATGAACCTGGAGTTACGGATATATATCTACTACCAAGTATTCCACCTGTAACTATTGCTATACTAGTGTCTTTAGGTAACTTTATATCGTTATTGATGCAAATAGTTAATAAGGCAAAAAAACTAGTCTTATCTAAAGTTATATCAATTACTGATCCGATTTTTACACCAGCTAACATCACATCACTTCCCCTGACTATCCCTTCAGCATTTTGAAAATTTGCTTTAAGCATATACCCAGATTCAACTCTTGATGAGTTGCCAATTTTATAAGCAAAAATAAAAAAACCTATAGCAACTAATATTACTATAAAGCCAACTAAAGTCTCTATAACATTCTGTTTCATTATTTTGATTCACCTAAAGGTTGCCACCTACTATATTCGGCTTTGGTTGTCTTATTTTTTACTATCTTATGAGACAAGCTAGTACCAGTGATATTAGGAAGATAATCTTGTTGCCAGTCGAATTTATCATTATTGATTGGCACTTCATTGATCATATAGTGCAGCCAAGCATGCCACATAGGGGGAACTTTTGATGCTTCTACTTTACCTTTATAAACCACCTGTCTTCTAGCTTGACCTAAATAATCAAGCTTTTTACTTTCATAATATTTGTTACCAAATTGATCTTTCCCAATTTCCTTAGAGAAAATAGATATAAAAAAATTATCTATGAATGACATTTGAGCATTTTTATAGCAGTTTCTTTTCCCTTAACAGCCAGACTATCGGCTATCTGATTTCCCTTATTATTACCATGACCTTTAACCCAATTCCAGATAATAGAGTGTTTACCTAGTTCGTCGTACAATTTTTTCCATAAATCAACATTCTTGATAGGATCATTGTTGTTTTTATGCCAGTTATTTTTTATCCAGCTGTTAATCCACTGAGTTATTCCAAGCTGTAAATACTTACTATCTGTATAAAGTTCTACACAGCATGATTTTTTAAGAACTTTTAACACTTCAATTGCTGCTGTCATTTCCATGCGATTATTAGTAGTGTGTAGCTCATGACCAAATATCTCCTTACAAACTCCATTAAATTGTAACAACGCCCCCCAGCCGCCTGGTCCAGGATTACCTGAGCAAGCTCCATCAGTATATATGATAACTTTAGGTAAACTCAAATGATTCTGTGAATCTGTTCCATAAAACGACGTGGTACTCATGTGATCACCTCTTATTTTAAGCTCCAATTCTTCAAATCATTTGAGTATATCTATAATGGTTTACGGGGTTTCCGAAACTTATCCAAAACTATTATATTATCTGCTGAATTAGATTTACTGCTAGAATCAACACTCCCCTTGATTGTTTCTCTTTGTTTTTCGTCCGATAATTGATTAGATTTGATTGCTTCTGGCTTAAATTTTAGGCTATAACCACTATTAGGATCAACAAAACTGATCAGAGAATCAAATGGTACATTAATCGTTTCTTTGATACCATCAAAACTAACTGTTATGGAAAAGCCATTGATTCCTACAGTTAAATCTTCAAATTGATATTGCATTACTATAGTTATTTCTTTTGGATAGCGTGCTTTTATCCTAGAAGATAAGACCACGGCAGGATTGTCAGTTCTATAAGAAATATACAAGATTTGATCCATCTGCAACTTATCCGCACGAACTCTTGTAAGAATCTTTTTTACAAATTCCAACATACATTCATTAAGAAATTGTTGATATGAGTTGTTCATAGTTATAAAATAAATAAAGAAAATAACACTTTGGAGGCTACCTGCAATAACTAATTAATTCTATAATCTTCTGTTCTGCACTTATAAACTAACGGTCAATCCAACATAATTACTATTAGTGGGGCTTTTTCTGTTGCCCGGTTAAGCCCCCAACCGCGTAGGATTAAGCAGCTAGTGCTTGATTTCCTACGAAACGTTCATTATCATTTGCGTTTCTTTTTTTTAACCCAAAGACACAAGGTCCGGCGGAATTATACCGAGTAAAGATAATTTTTTTATTAAGCACGTCGATCCTATTTCGCCCCCATAAAGTTTCGCTTACAAAATATACTACAACTTATTTGGTGGAAGCGCCGGGTACCGCCCCCGGGTCCGCAACCTCTATTCTAAATTATGTTTATTACTATAGCTACAAAAATAGCAATTTTATATTACATCAATCATAATGAGATGTAAAGGCTAATTTTAACACAGGGCTACCTCATATAAAAACAGTAAATATTGTAAGCGTTCACGGTTTTTTTGCTATTTTCTTATGATGAATAAAAAATCTGAGTTGCCAAACATCTATTAGCAAAGAGCGGCGATACAGCAACGAAACAATCGCATTACATAAGTTTACTCTCACGGGTAAGAATTATTTTTCAGCCAATTTGCCAAATTAGAGCAAAGAACGTTGCCGCGATCAGGGACAAGTAATGTATAATAACGGTTTATCTCAAAGCCCAGTTTCATAGCTGTATGTAATGAGCTTCTATTATCAACGTTGCAACTCCATTTAGGAGTTATTTTGGTATTGAAACACTGTGTAATTAAATGAGATACAATTTGTCTACCGTATCCTTTACCGCGATAATCAGGATGGGTGATAACACCTATTTCAGCGTAATCGCCACCAATACTAGCGTAAACTTCACTCACAACTTGCAAACCAAGACATAACGCATATCCAGTACCATGCATTAAAAAATTTTTATCTGAACCATATAGCTGAGATTGCTCTTTGTACCGAAAGCATTTTTTAAAGATATCCAACGTCTTAATTGGTTCAATATCTACATGTTGTTTTGGCACTCCAGTATCTTTTAGATTTTTGAGTGAAAGTTCAGTGCGTAAGTGAAAATTCCACCCAAGCCGTAAAAACAAAGGATGATATTTGGGGTGGCAGTAAACCATTGGAAACTTTAAATTACCAACAAGGGAAATCGTATCCTTAATCGCCTCATCTGTTAATAACCCTACAATAAAGACAAATGGATCGGGGCAATTTTCCATAATTAATATAGCTCCACCTGATAACTCAAATATTTTTCCAGATTGGTTTTTCTCTATAATTTCCCAAAGTACACCTTGATTTGGAAATTCTTTTAACTCTGATGTTAAGTTAAGATTGTTGATATTCTTAATTTCTTGAATCATTTTTGACCAATATTAAATATTCTATACCATAAACCTGTTAAAAATTTTTCCTAGCCGTCTTGAGCAAATTAAGCCAAGCTATCCAGTCACGTTTGCCTAAATCTTCCTCAAATGACAATAAATCTTGCACTGATTTCTTGCAAGTTTCTGGAGATGGTATGATTAACTCCTGATTTGTTGAACATGCTAAACATTGGGTTTTACATGCTTGCTCTAAATGATAAGTATAAAACATCGCTTCATGTATTGTCCTGCCACAGGCTAATATTCCGTGATTACGTAGAAACATAACATAATTCTGCCCAAGATCGTCTAGTATTTTACTAGTTTGATTGGAGGTCAGTATAAGAGAGTTATACTCATGATAAGATAGTTTTTCATAAAAATGTAGTGCCCACTGACTTATTGGCATCAATCCTACTCGCATAGATGATACAGCAACAATTGCTGGAGTATGCAGATGAAAGATAGATAAAATATCCGACCTTTCTTTGTATATATTACCGTGAGTAACGTAGCCGGTTTTACTATAATTATATTCATTGCCCTTTATAATTGCTCCATCTAAACTAACTTGCAGTAAATTATCGCTAGTTACTTCCTCAAACCTTAACCCAAAAGGATAAATATAGTAATAGTCAGCCCCTTTAGGTCTTGCAGATAGATGTGTATATGTATGATCATCTAAGCCCAAAATTGCAAGAATTTGGTAGGCAGAAGCTAAATTAAATTTGGTCTCTAAAGTCATTATTATATCCAGTTTTAATTACTACTATTTTGAAATATTTTTAATTTGAGTTCAGGTAGCACCGCCATCAAATGATCAAAAATATCTGATTGGATATCTTCAAATAGCCCCTTCCTCGTTTCATGGGTAAAGACACATAACTCTATTGGCAGACCATTAGGGGTTGGAGTCAACTGACGCACCAGAAAGGTGAAATTTTGCTGATAGATCATCGGGTGATTTTTCAAATATTCTTTTATATATAGCCTAAATATCTTGATATTTGTTACATAATCATCTAGCTGTTTCAAATCCACTTTATCCATTACTTCCTTTAGCAAATATGGTGATTTTTTTAACTCTTGTATAAATGCTATAGTCGAAACCGACAAAATACTGTTTATGTCAATACAGATTGCTCCCTGAATCCTTTTTGCCATTGAGTCAGTTATACCACGTGAGTTCACTACATTAGTCGTTAAAAGACTAGATGTCGGTATTGTTGAAATAGTCTGATCATTATTCCTAATTTTAACTAATGTAATAGTAATTTTCTCTACGGTACCTTCAACATTATACTGACTAATACTAACAAAATCACCAATTCGTATTATATCTTGCGAAATTAGTTGTAAGCTTGCTAGCAAAGCCACAACCGTATCCTTAAATAGAAAGGTTAACAACGCTGCTGCTGCTCCCAAGCTAGTAAAAAATGCACTAAGAGAAACATTCAAAATGCTGGAAATAATGATAATGGTAGCAACCGAGATAATAAGTATCTTTAATATTTGAGTGTATAAACTTAAATATGATTGGATGGAAATTGTCAGTCTGCTTCGATAAATATCCGCAAAAGCATCGATAAGAGATAGGATTAGCATTGTAACAAAGCTACCTGTATAGAGTATTATCGCAACATTCTTGATGCTAATCATCCAAGATAAAGTAGGAAATGTCTGTAAGATATTATCCCAAAATATAAGGTATAAAGCTAGTAATGTATGTAATAAATATGTGTATATAGAATATTTTTTAAATATTTTCTGATAATCAGGATGCCACTGATTAATATAGTTTTTGAGCATTGAAAATATTATTGTCTTAATAAAAATAATCAATGGAATGATTGAAACTATCATAATTATTAACATTAAAATTTCTTGATTGCCTTTATGATAAAGATCCAATAAATATTGTACTAGCATATAAACTAACCTTTCTGATGGCTATTACGTTAACGATAAATAACATTAATTTGGGATAAGAATAATTATTTTTCTACCCAATTCATATAGTATACAACAATTATAATGGGCACTAAGTGTTATTATGAATATTTTATAAAAAATATTCACACACTTCTCGTAATGACGTTTTTATGCTGTTGTAATACTTATATAATAAAAATTGTAGGATTGCTATGGGTCTAATGACACCTAACATTTTTTCATACTACTGCTTGCAATCGATAAAGTCTGTGTATATAATAAACGTATGCTCTTTCCAAATATCAATCCTGTTATTTTTTCTATCGGATCATTTACTGTTTATTGGTACTCTGTGGCTTACGTTTTGGGTATAATAGTTGGGTGGTTCTATGCTTATAAAATTATAAAAAAATTCGAAGTTGGGGTTACTGCAACACATTTAGAAAATTTTGTTACTTGGGCTATTCTTGGTATCGTAATAGGTGGAAGATTAGGCTATGCGTTACTATATAATCCGATTCAATATTTTTCTGCTCCTCTTCTCATTTTGAAGACTTATGAAGGTGGTATGTCATTTCATGGTGGGGTGATTGGTTTAATTATGTCTAGTTATTTTTTCTGCTATAAGCATAAAGTTAACTTCTTGCTTATGTGTGATATATTAGCTACGATTTGTCCTATTGGTTTATGTTTAGGTAGAATGGCCAATTTTATTAATGGTGAATTATATGGCAGAGTGACCACAATGCCTTGGGGCATGATTTTTCCAAATAGTGACCTACAACTAAGACATCCTAGCCAACTCTATGAGGCATTTTTTGAAGGAGCTGTATTATTCCTAATTCTAGCTTACGCCACTTTCAAATATAAAACTATAAATATCCATGGTTTGAATTTTGCTATATTTTTAATATTCTATTCGGTATTTCGAATTATTATAGAAATGTTTCGTGAGCCAGATTTTCACATAGGTTTTATTTTTAATAATTTAACTATGGGGCAAATTTTATCATTACCTATGATAATACTAGGAATTTATTTAATAATACGAATTAAATGCCAATCGATTCCAAAATAAGAAAACTTATTGAGCAAAATGGTAGTATTAAGCTTGATGAAATGATGCTCCAAGTAACGTCTGTAGCCCCTTCTTCCTATTACCAAAAACAAGATAAACTAGGTTGCTTAGGAGATTTTACAACAGCTCCAGAAATTTCTCAGCTTTTTGGTGAAATGATAGCTTTATGGACTATTGACCAATGGTATAAAATGGGTTGCCCAAAAAAAACTAATTTAGTCGAATTGGGTCCTGGGCAGGGAGTGTTAATGCGAGATTTGCTAAATGTTGCTAAATTAGTTCCAGAATTTTACCAATCTCTCTCTATAGAATTAATTGATATTAATCCTCATTTTATCAAAAAACAAAAAACAAACCTAAAGTTAACAGGTCTGCCTATCAAACACTATACAACCATACAATATATATCTAAAATTCCTTCTATTATAATAGCTAATGAATTTTTTGATGCTATGCCAATTAAGCAATATATTAAAAGCAAAAATCTTTGGTATGAGCTAACACTTATTATTGACCCAGCTGATGGTAAAATTAAATTCGATAAGATAGAAGTTAATAAGAACTTGCAACATTATCTACTGCAAGAGTACTCAAACGCACATGATGGAGCAGTAATAGAAGAATCACCTAAATCATTAGAAATCATAAAATTTATTAGCAAGCATATAATGAAATTTGGTGGGGCGAGCTTAGTTATCGATTACGGTTATGATATAGAACCAATAAAAAGAACACGTAACCAATACAACCCTACTTTACAAGCGATAAAAAATCATAAATATTACCCACTACTTGAAACTTTAGGAGAAGCCGATTTGTCAGCCCATGTTGACTTTTATGCCTTAAAGACAGTAGGTAGAAATATAGGAATAAATGTGTATGGATCAATAACTCAACGTGATTTCTTAATTAGCAATGGTATATTATTACGAAGTCAAATTTTACAAAGTAAATTACCTATTATAGAGGCAAATATCATAGCAAAACAAGTTGATAGACTAATTGCTCCCAATAAAATGGGACTATTGTTTAAAGTATTGATCTTTGTGCAGAAGTAAGGTATTATACCAATTCCCAAATTTAATTTAGTATAAAGATGAGAAAAATAGGTTATAATGTAAAAGATAGATAAAATTAGGAATGTAATGGGTACTCATCAAAAATTAATAACAGAAGATTTATACAAACAGGCTATAGCTCAACTTGCAAGTACGAACAAAGAGAATAGGATCGCTATTAGGTTAAGAGCTATAGTAGCTGCAAAAGAACATGGTATTGGTATGGTGTCTAAAATATTTGATATCACAACTAATACGCTAAGAAACTGGATAAAAAGCTTTGCCCAAGGCGATGATAAAAATCTTGAATATAAAAAAGGTAGGGGAAGGAAAAGCGATTTAACGGAAAGCTGCTATGAAGCAATAAACAAATGGATACAAGAAGATTGTAACATAACAATAAAAAGTATCGTCATAAAACTTAAAGAAAATTTGGGAATTAATGTAAGTAAATCGGCTGTACACAGGGCATTGCACAATCTTAAGTTTGCGTACATTACTCCAAGACCAGTGCATTACAAACAGAATAAAGAAACTCATGAACAGTTTAAAAAAAAATTCAAGAAAAAATAACAAGCAATCCAAGAAGTTTTTTGTATTTCTTTGATGAATCGCGTTTTGGAACTCATTCTAAATTAGGTCATGGTTGGTTTCGCAAAGGTATCAGAACTCAAGTTAAAATCAAAATAGGTTTTCAGAATTTTTATGTTTACAGTGCTGTTAACCCAATAACAGGAGATGATTTTAGCTTAATGATGCCAAATGTTAATACTATGTCTTTGAACATGTTTCTTGCGGAAATGTCTAAACATATAGGCGTTCAAAAAGCCATTGTTGTTATGGATTGTGCTGGATGGCATAAGGCTAAGGACTTAGTGGTTCCTGCTAATATAGAAATTCTTTATTTGCCACCATATTCTCCTGAATTAAATCCTGCGGAGCGATTATGGGAGCATTTAAAGTCTGAGACTATAAAGAATAAAGTATACAATACAATTGAACAATTAGAAATAGTAGTATCTTCCTCTATTAAAAATTTAAATACCTTGCTAATTCAATCTATTTGTTGCATGAATCATTTACTAAATTAAATTCGGGAATTGGTATTAGTTTATTATAAGGCTTAAACTTTTATAAATTTTTGCCTACTCAGGAAAGAGATTGCCTTCGCCATTTTTTCAGCAAAAAAGTATTAGGGGAATTGTTCAGTTAGCAATATAATCAGCTTTATACTAAATAATTTATACAAAGGATCAATGACTATTTTCTTGATAATCATTATTGTTCTAATGATAGGATGTTCCGCACTACTCTCAGCTACTGAAACGGCTATAACCGCCTCTTCTCCTGGGAAAATACAAAAATTTAAGGCAGAAGGCATCAAACGTGCCACGATTGTATTACAGGTTCTAAAGAAAAAAGAAAAGGTAATTGGCACATTACTAATTGGTAATACCTTATTTAATACTGTTTGTACTACGATTGCTACAAGTATATTTATCGACTGGCTAGGTGATAATGGGACTATTGCGGCATCAGCAATTATGGCTTTCTTAATAATTGTTTTTGGTGAAATAATACCGAAAGCTATTGCTGTGGCAAAAGCAGAACAGTTAGCATTATTCACTTCTCCAGCTATTATATATCTTTTAAACATTTTGAGACCAATTAACTATATCTTTGAATTGATAGTTAAAGGGTTTTGTTTTATTTTTCGTATTAATCTACAACAAAATATCTCAGGAGCAGAGGAAGTTAGGGGAGTTATTGAACATTATCATCAAGAAGGTAATGTTTATAAATCTGACCGTGATATGTTAGGCGGTATATTAGATATTAGGAAAATGACAGTATCTGAAATTATGATACACAGAAGCAACGTAATAGCCATTAATATAGATTTGCCTAAGGAGGAGATAGTAAGGAAAGCATTATTATCCAGCCCTCACACCAGAATACCATTATGGAAAGATACTCAGGACAACATAATTGGTGTACTTCACATACGAGATCTACTCCGAGCTCTCTATGAAAAAAATAACGATGTAAAAAAAATTAATATCGAGGAATTAGTAATTCAGCCTTGGTTTATACCTGATAATGCTTTGGTCACTCATCAACTTCATGCTTTTAGAGAGAGAAAAACCCATTTTGCTTGTGTTGTTGACGAATATGGTGATTTACAAGGTATTATTACTTTAGAAGATATCTTAGAAGAGATTGTTGGTCCTATTATTGATGAACATGATTATCCTATTAACACAATTGTAAAAAAATCTGAAGTGGAGTTTATTATTGACGGATCTGTAACTATAAGAGATGTAAATAGAGAACTAAATTGGAATCTACCTGATTATAATGCAAATACCATAGCTGGCTTGATTATCCATGAAGTTGAGCGTATTCCCAATCAAGGAGAATCTGTCAAGATATTTAATTTAAATATTACTATTAACAAAAAAATAGGCAACAGACTTGATAGCATAAAAGTCACTGTTTTACCAAATGAAGAACTTGAAAGTGATTAGTAGTCTTGGCAATTATCTACAAATATTGGCAATGCTGTTCAGTGTACTAGCAGTTATTACTGCTTCATATCGTGCAGGTACTTTATTTTTTTACTGTAGCTGGCTGTCAACATTACTATCTTTTTTGCTATTAGTATGTGGATTTATTATATCGGATTTTTCTATACAGAATGTTTTTCTAAATTCTAGTACATTAAAGCCGCTAGGATTTAAAATTGCTGCCAGCTGGGCGAGTCATGAGGGGTCTATTCTGTTGTGGCTGTGTTTATTACAAACTATAGGCGTTATTTATATTGCACTATTTAATAGCCGTCCAACTCGAGTCTACCACATAATTGTACTAGCACTAATACAATTATTGTTCAGTAGCTTCATTTATTTTACCTCCAACCCATTTGACAGCCTATCATTCCATCCCACTCAGGGTCTCGGCTTAAACCCTATGCTTCAAGATATTGCCCTAATAATACATCCACCTATATTATATCTAGGTTCGGTCTGTTATGTCGCCCCTTTTACATCGGCTTGCGTTATGTTGCTTACCTCTAACTTAGACTCGGCTAATCTTAGAACTATTAAAATATTTAGCAATTTAGGAATAATTTTTTTAACCTTAGGAATAGCCCTAGGATCATGGTGGGCTTATAGAGAACTCGGCTGGGGTGGCTTTTGGTTTTTTGATCCAGTAGAAAATATTTCCCTACTACCATGGTTGTCGGCTATCTCTCTACATCACTCAATCTTGGTAACAATCAAATCTGGACGAATGAAAAATTGGACAATAACCTTATCCATCATCACTTTCTTACTGGTAGTTTTGAGTACGTTCTTGGTACGCTCAGGGCTAATCACCTCAATTCACTCTTTTGCCTCATCAGCTGAGCGGGCAATCTATATGCTGGCAATATTTGCTATTATTGCCATATCAAGCTTAGTTCTACTACTAGTAAAAGGGCAAAATATCACTCAACCTGATTCGATAGGATTAGACAAATACCAATTCAAGCACAAGCTTATTGTTTGGGGAAGTATATTTTTCTTAACGGCTCTATTAGTATTACTATGTTCCACCATTTACCCCGTAGTTTATTCTTTATTATATCAAGAATCTGTTACCATTAGTGAAAGATTTTTTATCAATAATTTTATAATTTTTATCATCCCAACGGTTCTACTAGCTGGTATCGCTCAAAGAAATCATATAAGAAAAAAAAACCTACTCATTTTAGTTTGTTCTTTTGCAATAACGTTTATCAGCTCATACCAAATTCAGTATGGCTTCATTTCAGCATGGGCTGTAACATTTTCTCTTTTTCTAATAATACAAAATTGTTATTATGTATTAACAAATAGCAATTTTTTTAGAACTAAACTACAAGCCAATATTGCCATGATATTAGGACATTTAGGCTTTGGCTTACTTGTTTTAACTATTACTGCTAATTCATTATTACAAAGCGAAGTAGATTTTATAGGCAAAGTTGGAGACAAGGTAACAGCAGGTGGATTTGAAGTTACCTTAAAAGATATTAGAGTATCATCATCGCAAAATTATTATCGGCAAATTGCTGAATTTTGGATTCAGGATCAACAAAATAATATCACTATATTAAAGCCTGAAAATAGATTTTATATAATAGAAAAACAACTATCCCAAGAAAGTAATATATATTCTTATTTAACTTATGATCTTTACGCGGTGTTAAGTAAAATTGATGATGATGTAATTCATGCAAAAATATATTACAAACCAATGATGAGTCTTATCTGGCTATCTATTATACTTATAGCCGGAGGATTCTTAATTGGACTATTTAGTCGCTCCGTCAAAAGTTTAGGAGGTTGCCTACGATAACTATTAATTAGACTATACTCGATCTCATTGCTTATGAGCAGGTAATTGAAAACATTTGTCATAAATTCCAAAAGAATTTTAAAATATATCATAAAATCATTGGTAATATTATTTTAATTTAATGTACAATTAAAATAATGGAGAGGTATTTTATGGAAGATCTTAAAAATTGGCAGACAAAGTTTAAGCCTTGCGAATATTCTGCTAAGTTACTTAATAAATTGATTTTACTAAATGAAGAAGTAACTCAACCAGTAGATATCAGAGAAATTATCAAAGCTATCTATTACGCTAAGAAATATCATGATAGTCAAATGAGGCAATCGGGTGAACCTTATTACTCTCATCCAATAGAAGTAGCTTACATGGTTGCCGAATACACAGCCCAAGAAATTCGCCAATTGTTTAGAACTGACATGATCGTTACTAGTTTACTGCATGACACGATCGAAGATACAGCCCTTACCAAAGAGATGATTGCTCGAATTTTTGGGAGTAACGTTGCTAGCCAAGTGGAATCTCTAACAAGGATCAAACCTTACGGCAAGATTAGCTCCAAAGAGATTTTGAATTTATTATCTCAACAAAATAGATTTGACGTGGCATTAATTAAATTATTTGACCGTATTCATAACCTACAAACACTAGGGGTTAAATCACCGGAAAAGGCACTGAAGATAGTTAAGGAAACTATAGCCTATTTTGTAACTCTTTGTTTCTACTTGGAAATACCAACAGCCGAGCAACAATTAACAGATCTCTGTTACCAAAACTTACCTATTACCCATGACCCACTTGATCTAGGTTCTGTGAAAAAAATTTTAATTGTCTAGATTTTGACTCTTTTTAGCTGCAAGTATAATATTTTTTTGAAATAGGTACACTATTCCTGCAAAAATCTTATCAACTTTCGCTTAAAAACACTCAAAATCTAGACAATTAAAATTTTTTTCACGGAACCTAGACTACACATTTCTTTGAGTAGATGATTTCAGCTGATTTTTCCAGATTTTCAAAATGAGATAACCCATAGACAAAACCGATAATTGTCGGAATCATAATAAACCATATTCCCCAATTGCCAAAATACTCAATAAGGTAGACAAAACCAAAAGAGCTAATAACATACATTAAAGCACGATATCCAGAAAATGTAATGCTAGCACAGGTAAAACGTTTTAATATAGGAAATCTTTTTAAACAAATGGGAATAGCAGGACTTAGGCATTTCCCAAATAAAACTATAAAGAATTGAATGAAAAATAACTGACAAGGAGAATTAATATTATTTAATAAATAAGGACAAAATATCATAAAAATAGAAAATATTAGCAGTATAATTTTCATGGTTACTAATGGATACACTTCTAAACTTAAATAACATAATATTAATGTGATTAACACCTCCATTAGACAAACAATAAAATTATGATAAATAACTTCGGACAATGTGTAACCAAAGCTAGTTTTTAAAATATTACCACAATATATATAAATAAAATAAACACATACCGGTAAGGCACATTGTAATAAAAAGAAAGCCATTGCTGTTTTTTTATTAACTTTTTCTTGTAAAAGAGGATAGTCTTGTAAAATATTTATATCTGTATTAGTTTTTTTTAAAACTTTTTTTATTCGATGCTTTGCATCAGCAAATTCTGGTGTCTCTCTTAATTTTGTACGAGCTACTGAACCAATTAATGCAACTATTGCACCTATCCAAAATGCCATACGCCAGTTAAAGATATGAGAAGCAACAAGTGAGGCAACTCCTAAAGCAGCTAACGTTCCTAGGATAGCACAAACCCCTATCAATCCAACACTTGCATATTGTATAGGTGGATGAAGCATTTCAGTTAAATAAAGTTCTGCCCCTACTATTTCACCCATAGAAGATATACCTTGAACAGCTCGGCAGATGATCGCTATCCAAGCCGCTAAGCTCCCTATTTGTGCATAAGTAGGCAGATTAGCCATAACAACACATGATACAGCCATTGTAATAGTTGTGATGATAACTGTTTGCTTACGCCCTATATTATCACCTATCCATCCAAATATTAAAGCACCTAATGGTCTAAGTAAGTAAGTTGAGCAAAAAGTAGCTGCATAATACAAAGAAGTAGTGTGTGGGTCGGTTTTGGGAAAAAATAATTCATTAAGAAATATCGCCATGTGAACATATATCATCAAATCAAAATATTCAAGGAATGTTCCTATTGACAATAACCACATAGTTTCTTTTTGTTGTTTTTTTAAACTTCTTTGTTCTTGAGGGTACCCTATCATTTTTTTTACCATCAATAGCTTGGCTATTGATGATAGCAAGAAAAAAATAATATTAAAAGTAAAATAATAAAATTTAGTGAACAATATCACCAAACATTAATAAATCTTCACTTGAGAGCTTGTCCGCAAACTAAAATTAAGATATAGTTAATTCAGGAGAATTTGGGGCTAGGAGTGATGGAGCGACAACGTCACCAACTTCTCATCAATTGACTATAGCTCAAAATATGATTAATTAGTTATCGCAGGTAGCCTCCTAGGGTATGTCGTCACGAGATTTGAGCCCACATTAGTAAAGCCCTTAAACAAAGACCCACCATGTATGATTTTGTATTTTTAGCATATCTTGTTGCTATACCACGCCATTCTTTAAATTTTTGAAATGTATTTTCAATAATGTGCCTTAGCTTATATAGATATTTATCTATCTCTCTTTGAATCTTCCTGTTTCTTTTTGATGGTATTACAGGAATTATGTTTGCATTCACAGCCGATTCTATTATGGCGTTTGTATCGTAAGCTTTATCAGCCATAAGATGTTGTGCCTCCATATTCTGGATTAACTCACAAGCTTGAGTACAATCATTTCTGGAACCTTCTGTAACAATAATTCTGACCGGCATACCATACGCATCCACGGCCATATGTACCTTTGTATTGAGCCCCCTTTTGTGCGACTAACCGTTTGATTCCCGCCTTTCGCTCCAAGTCCTGCTTTGTGAGTTTTTACAAATGTAGAATCTATCATTAACCATTCAAAATCAGGAGCATTTATAAAAATATTTAGCAAATTCTCCCATATCCCATTATCACGCCATCTACAGAATCTTCTGTGTACATTCTTCCAATTGCCATAATCAGGAGGCAAATCTCTCCATGGAGCTCCCGTTCTAAATATCCACATCACTGCATTTATAAAAGTTCTATTGTCTCTTGCAATACCTCCCCAACAACCTTTCTGACCAGGTAAATTACTTTCTATCTTATTCCAAAGCTCATCGCTTATATCATGTCTTCTATGTGCTAAACTCATTGCTTCTTATCGCCTATTTTTATTACTACAATTATAATAACAAATCACATAAAATTATGCAATCACAATCTCGTGACGACATATCCTAGTATTATCAAACTTACACCAGAAATAATATTGACATTATCAGATATAAATATAAACTAGTTTAATACTAGTTTATATTTAATTTAATCAGCAAATATTATGAAAGAAAAGCTTTCTAACCAAATTAGTGCATTTGAAGCAAAAACACATTTTTCTAATCTTATTAAAAGAGTAAAAGATGGGGAGAAATTCACTATTTTAAAACATAATGCACCAATTGCAATTCTTATGCCCATTCCTTCCCAACAAAGGTTCAATATTGAAGAAATAATAAAAAATCTTGGTGAATTTCGTCAAGGAAAAAAACTCGTTGGTTTATCTCTCAAAGAGTTAATAACAGCAGGAAGAAAATAATGACTAAGTCTTTTATATTGGATTGCTCCGTTACTATGTCATGGTGCTTTGAAGATGAATTTGATAGTTATTCCGAAATAGTTCTTAACTCTCTTACTCAATCCAAAGCTTTGGTACCACCACTTTGGAGCCTTGAAGTAATCAACGTTTTGCTTATGGCTGAAAAACGCGGTAGACTAAAAAATGCTGACTCAACTAGGTTTATAGATTTGTTAGGTTCTTTAGCAATATACATTTCTGATTTGTCATTTTCTATGTCTGAGATTATAAATACCGCTCGTAGTCATAAACTGACCTCATATGACGCAAATTACTTATTATTGGCTATGCACGAAGGATTAGGTATTGCTACTAAAGACAATGATTTAATAAATGCTTGTCAGATAAATGGAGTAGAGATTTTTTTGGACATAGTCAATTAATGAAAACTCTTAGGATCAATGTCTATTTTCAAGTGACAAAAAGAAGGGATTTTGATTAAACTTAACCATATTTGCAAGAATTTCTGTAGATTAAATTTCCTATCTACTATGATTAAGATACGATAACGAAATTTTCCTGCTAATTTAGACATTAATGCACTAGATGGTCCAAGTATTCGTGCTGAACTTTTTGGAGCAATGGCAACTAAATTTTTGGATATTTCAAACACTTTATGCTCACTTTTTCCAGATAAAATTATCGATGCCATTTTGGTAAAAGGTGGCATATTTTCTGCTTGTCTTGTTTTAAGCTCATATTGCAAAAATTGATCTCCTCCATTTTTTATATAGCTAAATATAGCATTATCTGGATAATAACTTTGCATTAATACTACACCTTTTTTATCTTCTCTTCCTGCCCTACCTCCAACTTGATGAAGTAATTGATAATTACGTTCACTTGATCGTAAATCTCCACTATTAACTGTTCCAAGATCAGCATCAATAACACCCACTAAGGTAAGATTGGGAAAATGATAACCTTTAGTAATCATCTGAGTACCAATTAAAATATCAATTTCCAAATGCTCCATTTTATATAGTAATTCTTGTATGTCTTTAGATTTTTGAGAATAATCTTTACTAATTACAGCAATTTTACTATCAGGAAAAATACTCCTAGTTTCTTCTTCAATTCTCTCAATTCCAGGACCACAGATAGTTAAAGAATCTTTTTCTAAACAATCTGGACAAAAAATATGAATCCTACTCTGATAACCACAATGGTGACATTCAAGTTTTTTACTAGATTTATGTACCACTAACCAAGCAGAACAATAATTACAAGTAAAACGATAACCGCAAAGTTTACACAACATTAACGGAGCATAACCTCTACGATTTAGAAACAATAATACTTGCTCTTTGCTTGCCAGCTTTTCACGAATTAACTCTATTAACTTTGTAGATAAATAAGAATTTTTTGGTAAATTCTCCTTCTTCATATCTATTATTTGAATTTCTGGTAAAGTTGCATCTTGGTAACGACTTGACAATTCAATTAATTGATATTTATCTGTATTTACATTATAAATTGTTTCAATAGATGGAGTAGCTGAGCATAATACTACTTTTGTTGCAGATAGGCTTCCCCGCAATATTGCTACGTCACGAGCATTATATAATATACCATCATCTTGCTTATAAGAACTATCATGCTCTTCATCAATAATAATTAATCCAAGACTAGGGTACGGTAAGAATAAACTACTTCTAGCACCAATTATGACTTTAATTTCATTGTTCAGCAAACCTCTTAAAATCATCTTTTTCTGAGCTTTAGTAACTGCTGAATTCCATATTATTGGATTAAAGCCAAATCTTTCTATAAAACGATTTATAATTTGTTGACTTAAAGCAATTTCTGGTAACATTATCAATATTTGCTTACCTTGCCTCAAATATTTAGCTAATAAATGAAAATAAACTTCTGTTTTACCTGATCCGGTTACTCCCTTAATAATTGATGGTTTATCTGATTGACTTAATAGAGAAAGTGCCTTTTGTTGATCTATTGAGAGGGGTGGTAAAGTAAAATCTTTATTTAATTCTTGGTGTTTTACTTTTATAGGTTGCTCAGCAATATCAATTGGTAAAACCAACTTTGCAATTGAACCAAGCTCTACCATGTAATAATTATCAGCCCACTTAATTAGCGATAATATCTCTTGATTAAGTTTAAATTCAAGTGGTACTTTCTGTTTAATAGATTTGATTTTGTTATATTTCTCTGAAACTTCAATATCTAACTGCCAGACTATACCAGTTAATTCCTTATTTCTAAAAGGAACTATTACTAAATCCCCTATAGCTAATTCTAATTCATTTGGAATTGAATAATCTAATGGAAAAAGATTAGCTAATGGCAATAATATTTTAGCAATTTGCATTAAAATTCATTTTTATACTATTTTATCATATTAAGCTATATAGTCATTGGGGCTAGGAACAATACCTATAAGTAATAGACAAGCGACGAGTGGCAACGTCCCTAACTTCCCATTAATTGACTATACATTATTTTTTCAATACACTAATAGGTAATTGCATAAAATTAATCAAATGGTTTAACAATAACCATAATAACCGCTATGATCATCAATAATGCCGGCACTTCATTGACCATACGATAAAATTTCTCAGAATGATTATTTTTTCCATCAACAAAATTCTTTCGCCATCTAGATAATAAACCGTGAAAAATAGTTATGCCTAAAACTGCTGTCATTTTTATATAAAACCATGTTCCTAAAGCTACTAACCCATATATATAACTATTGATTATACCTAAAGTATAGGTACTTATCATAGCAGGATTCATGATTATTCTGAGTAACCTACTTTCCATTAACTGAAATGTTTTATCAGATTCACTCCCTACCGCAACTCTAGAATGATATACATATAATCTTGGCAAGTATAATAAACCCACCATCCAAGAAATTGCCGATATAAGATGGAATGCTTTAAACCATAAATAATAACTAGCCATTAATATTACCTCCTGTTACTTAATTTTTTAAATTCCTGAATTGAATATACAAGGACACATAGTAAAATTACCAGGACATATTTTCTTGTTAATTGAACTACATATCAAGTTTTTCGTTTCTTCTCCACAATCAATTAAATTTGATATCATCTTAGTTAGACTATTAATAAATAATTCATTTACCCCCACAGTGGGAGTTCTAATATATTCTATCCCATATTTGTCAGCTATTTTTCTATATTCAATATCTAATTCTACTAATGTTTCAACATGCTCTGATACAAATGCTATTGGAACTATTATAAGAGGTTTATTTTCTTTACCAGCTATTTCAATTTCATCCTCTGTGTTAGGTTTTAACCATTCCACCGGACCAACACGGCTTTGATAAGTTATTTTATAATCTAAATTATCTATGTTAAGATTAGACACTATATTTTCTACGGTTTTTTCAATTTGCCATTGATAAGGATCACCTGCTTTTATTATTTTTGTAGGCAATCCATGAGCTGAAAATAATATGCGAAAAATATCTTTGTTTTTTAACTTTTTTAATGATTTTTTTATTAACAGTAAGTGAGATTTAATAAATTGATCATCAATGGGATAACAACAAATAGTTTTAATTGGTATATCTAAATTTGAATGTATATTTTTTTGGAAAGAAGATACAAAATCTTTAATCGAAGACCCAGTAGTAGTGCTAGAAAAATGTGGATATAATGGTAATAATATTATTTCTGAAGGATTATATTCATTTATTCTTCTTACAGATTCTTCAGAATTAGGGAAAAAATGACGCATTGCTATAAAAACTCTAAAATCATCATTTATAGTATTTTTTAACTTTTCTATAATGGCATCTTTCTGAGATTCTGTTTCCTGTAAAATAGGTGACTTATTACCTATTAGAGAGTATATTTTTTGAGATTTTTTATTTCTGGTAATTGATATTATTTTAGCAATAATAAATCTTAGAGGATTTGGTAGATTAATAATCGCTCTGTCATAAAATAAATTAAATAAGAACTGCTTAACTGAGCTTAAACTCTCTGGTCCACCAAGATTAAAAAGTACAATAGCTACTTTTTTTTGAGAGATTTTAATATCTAAATTTTCTGACATAATTAACTAAAAACTCAACATTTTCAACTGGTGTATTTGGTAATATACCATGTCCAAGATTAAATATAAAGTTCTTTTTTTTAAAATTTAAAATTATTTTACTAACTTTTTCCTCAATAATCTCTTGATTAGTAAGTAATATAAAAGGATCTAGATTACCTTGTACAATAATTTTTTCGCTCCATAATTTCATAGAACTAACCGGTACAAATTGATCCACCCCAATAACATCTACACCAGTATTATTAATATATTTTTCATATAAAAGCCCAGAACCTCTTGGAAAACCTATAATCGGTAAGTAAGGAAATTGTTCTTTTAAAGCTATTACTATTTTTTTTGTTGGTTGTATAACAAACTGGTCATATTCTTTCTCTTCTAATATCCCTGCCCATGAATCGAATAATTGTACTAAGTCCGCTCCAGCTCTTACTTGTCCTATTAAGTGGATAATAGTCTTCTCAGTGATAAAGTCTAGAAGTTCTTGTGCTAAATTATTATTTTCATAAATAAATCTTTTACTTGTCTCAAAATTTTGTTTACCTCTTCCTTCAAGCATATAAGTCATTACCGTCCATGGACTACCGGCAAAGCCTATTAGTGCAGTATCAGTTGGCAAATTTGCTTTAATTTTATTTATTATCTCATAAACTACATTTAATTTTTCACTAGAATTTTCTTTAAGATATTTAAAATCTTCTTTTGATTGAAATTTACGTAATATTGGTCCTATATTTTCTTCAAATTTAACATCCCAGCCTAGTGCATCAGGTAAAACAAGAATATCAGAAAAAACTATAGCTGCATCAAAATTATATCTTCTTATGGGTTGTAAGGTAACTTCTACAGCCTTATTAACATCATAACATAAATTTAGGAAACCACTAACAGTTTTTCTTATTTTTTGGTATTCAGGTAAATATCTACCAGCCTGACGCATTAGCCAAATTGGAGTATAATTATTATTTTTCTTAAAAGTTTGTAATATCTGGTTCATAAATATAGTCCATATTAATCTATATAGTTATATAGTATTTTTTTAGTTGTTGTAGAGATTGTTTATATGTAGATATATTATATATACACGTAGTTATACACATTTTTTATTGTTAAATTACTTAGTATAATATATTGATTGTAATTATTACTCACATTATTTATATAATTATTTTTTAAGTGGATAATTATAGTAATTTATGTGTTTAAAGTTAGGAAACGTGATGGATATTGGATATCTAGCATTTTACACACAAAATTATCCACAAAGTTATTCTTTGTATTTTATAGGTTATTAACCTCTTGATACATGATATATATACCTAATTACTGGTTAATTTTAATATAGATATTAAAGTATGAATAAAAAATTATCCACAAATACTAATAAGTTATGAACAAGCTAGTTATTCACTTGGTTTCAGACTCTTCAGTACAAGCAGTTAAGCATGCAGCTCATACTGCTTTGTCACAATTTAGTAAAATTGAGTCAAAATTATATCATTGGCCAATGTTAAGAAATGTAGAATTGTTGAATGAGGTTTTGAGAAAAATTAAAATGAAGCCAGGCTTGGTATTATACACTATTTTAGATTATGAACTAAGAAGAAATTTAACTAAATTTTGTTATGATTTGAAAATTCCTTGTATTTCTGTCGTAGGTAGAATTGTAAAAGAAATTTCAGCTTTTTTAGGTGTAGAAACAGAAGGAAGTTTAGTTTATGATTATGAATTTGATGAAAGTTATTTTGATAAAATTCATGCTATTGATTATACATTTAGACATGATGATGGTCAGATGACTGGTGAATTAGACGAAGCTGATATTATTCTGGTTGGTCCTTCTAGAACGTCAAAAACACCTACTTCTGTATATTTAGCATATAATGGATTTAAAACGGCAAATATACCTTATATACATGGTTATCCATTTTTAGATATTTTAGGAAATGTAACAAAACAACTTATAATTGGTTTAGTTATTGATCCAGCTAGATTGATTGAAATAAGAGAAACTAGAATGCATTCTTTACAGATAAGTGATAATACTAGCTATACTAATTTTAAAGTAGTCCAGGAAGAATGTATGCAAGTAAAACAAATTTGTGAACAACAAGGATGGTCGGTAATTGATGTTTCAAGAAGATCTGTAGAAGAAACTGCTTCTGTGATTATGAAACTTTATTATGATCGTAATAAGTCTGTTTTTAAAAAATAGATTATAATATTTTTAAGCAAATTTAAAGCAGTCATTTACAATGGGAGTTTTAATCCATATAATTTGTTAAAATAAATTTTGAATTTGAATAAGTTCTATAGCTAATATATGATAATTAAAAATTAAGGGACTATGACAAGTAATATAACAGATGATTCTTTTGATAAAGAAGTTTTACAATCTACTGATCCTGTATTAGTTGATTTTTGGGCTGAATGGTGTGGACCATGCAAAATGTTGACCCCTATTCTTGAAGAATTGAGTAAGGAATTGGTAGGAAAGGTAAAAATTGTTAAAATGGATATAGAGCAAAATCCTAATATACCTTCAAGTTTAGGTATCCGTGCTATACCTACGATGATTCTATTCAAAGATGGCAAACAATTAGCTACTAAGACTGGATTATTTCCTAAAAATTCTATTGAAGAATGGATTGATTCTTCAATAAAAATGTAAATCATGTTTTTAGTATATGACGTCTAAACTAGTATCTATAGAAATAGTTGATGGTTTTGTTGAAGGAATCAACAATCAACAAAGAGTAGAAAGCTTAAGGCGTTTTCTTATTAAAGGTGGTAGTATTTTTCCTTCGTCAATTCCTATCTTAAATAATATAAATTTTTCCTGTAAAACAGGTGAAAGAATTGCCTTTATTGGTAGTAATGGTTCTGGAAAAAGTTCTTTGCTTAAGGTAATTGCTGGAATTTATCCATTAAAATTTGGAACAGTTAAAGTTCATGGTGATTTTGCCGCTATAATTGAGACTGGTATAGGATTTGAGTTAGAACAAACTGGCAGAGAAAACATTAAAATGCTTATGCTTTATAATAATATGTTAAGTAGATACAGTAAAGAATTAGAACAAGAGATTATAATTTTTTCTGAACTAGGTAGTAAGATAGATTTACCAGTAAAAAATTATAGTTCTGGTATGTTATCAAGATTATCTTTCTCTGTATCGGTTTTTCAAGATGCAGATATTCTTTTGCTAGATGAAATTTTTGCTACTGGTGATAGTTATTTTGTTGAAAAATCTACTAATTTTATGAAGAATAAGTTACAAAATATACCAATTCTAATATTAGTAAGTCATCAGGAAAATATTATTAGGGATAATTGTAATAGATGTATATTATTAAAGGAAGGTAGTATTATCGCGGATGGCAATCCAAGTGAAATATTAGAAATTTATAATAGTGGGAATTACTAATGTTAAAGTATTTTTTTTCCAAAAAATACTGGTTGGCAGTAATATTATTAACCCAAGCTTCTATATCTCGTCAAAATAAAGATTCTTTCTTGGGTTCATTATGGGGTTTAGTTCAGCCTTTTGTCTATATAATAACTATTTCATATTTTGTTGGATTTTTACTTAAACAACCAAGAGAAACAATGATTATGAATTTAGTTGGAGCTATACCATTATGGACTTTTATTACTACTAGCTTAAATATATCATCAAATTCATTAATTAGTCGTAGTGGAATTATAAAAAAGATCATAATTTCTAGAACTATCTTTCCTATATCGGATAGTTTGGCACAAGTTTATACTCTAGTTTATTCATTTGCAGCTATGTATATAGCTTTTATCATCTTATATCCTGAAAGACTTAGTGTAAATATATTTTTTGTGCCAATTCTTGTCTTACCGTTAATTATTTCTGTATGTAGTAGCTCTATTGCCTTTGCATTTTTAACCCCATATATACGAGATGTTCCTCAAATTTTAAATCTAATTTTTAGTGTTGTATATTGGAGTATACCAATAGTGTATCCATATTCTATGGTACCAGAATCAAAAAGGATACTCTTTGAAATTAATCCTATTTTTCTTGTTATAAGACCAGTTCAATTCCTAGTAACAGAAGGAATACTGCCAGATGCATTCATGATTATCAAGTCTATTATTGTAGCTGTTATTGTTACCTTCTTTAGTTATATTAGTTATAGGTTTTTTGCTAAAAATGTCATATATTATGTATGATACTTTTTAACATGGTTAAAAATAGATTTTTTTGTAGGTCAAATTTCAGGATTTTTGTCTGAGAAGTGACATATGAGTTACATATGAAATGGTTATTAAGATTATAAAAAACCCTGAATGGCTGATAAATACTGGTGGGCGGTAGTGGATTCGAACCACCGACCTTTACGATGTCAACGTAATGCTCTAACCAACTGAGCTAACCGCCCTTATTTTTTCCTGCTTTAATTTTATACTTAAAGCAACAAAATATTCAAGTAACATGTCTAATCTATAATAGCCCTAATTTCAAGTTTTATTTGCATTATTTTAAATATTCAGCTAAAATCTACGAGAGTGTCTGCGATAACGAAAGTAATTCTATATCGGGTTCTTTTTGGCTGCGAATAAACATGATTTTTTTGAAATAGATACACTATCCTGTAAAAATCATATCTATTCTTGTCGAAAAATAGCTCAAAATATAATTAATTAGTTCAGTTATTATAGGCAGCCTCCTAGCATAAAATTATTAATAAATGACCTTAAAATCTCAAGCTTTGGATATCTGCAATAATTTTGTAGTGGCACTGGATGGTCCAGCGGCATCAGGTAAAAGTACAATTGGACGAATGTTAGCACAAAAACTTGAGCTCACCTATTTTCAATCAGGTATTGTATATAGAAGCCTTGCTCTTTCTTGTATAAAGCAAAAAATTGATCTTACTGATATAAATAGAATAATTGAATTATCTAAATCCACGGAATATATAAAAAATTCAGAACTTGATAGTGAGGTTGTAGGTAATATAGCCTCACAGCTTGCCGTTATACCGGAAGTAAGAAATAATCTGGGAATATATTTGGTAAAATTAATAAAAACAATTCCTAGAATTGTAATGGAAGGTAGAGATATTGGAACAGTAGTGGCACCGAAGGCTGATTTAAAGATTTTTATTAAAGCAGATATTGTTATTAGAGCAAAAAGAAGGTATAAAGAGCTGCAAAAGAAAGATGGAGAATGTCTTTTTGATGTAGTTCTAAAGCAACTGGAAACGAGAGATAAAAGAGATATAGAGCGTGATATCGCTCCGTTAACTGTCTCTCCAGGAACTTTAGAAATTGATACTTCTTATCTATCACCAGAAAAAGTGATTGATAAGATTATGGAGTTTATTTTAGTTAGGTAATATCAACATATTTTATGTGCAATAGGTTGTTTTATCTACATTTATTAACCATTCATAGTTAATTTAGTTGGATTTGCTGATCAGTGAGATAGAAGTGAAACCTAAATTTAGGTCAACATCTAAGCAACTCACTCGAGCAAATTCAAATCAATTAACTATATTTATTATACTAGGTGGCACAACTAGTATTAGAGAATAATATGCAAAAAATTAAGAAAAAATTTGTTTCCCAACTTGCAGAAATTAGCCTTCAATCTCATGAAGATTTTGCACAAATGCTTGAAAGCATAAGTACTAGCCATATAAAAGAAGGTACTGTTGTCAAAGGTCAAGTAGTAGGTATCGCCAAAGGAATTATCATAGTTGACGTTGGCCTAAAGAATGAAGGTAGAGTTCCGGTAGAAGAATTTGCCTTGGCTAGTAATCAACCTTTACCAGAAGTTGGTGATATAGTTGATGTCTATATTGAGAAAATTGAAGGTTGCAACGGTAGAACTATATTAAGCCGTGAAAAAGCTATTAGAGAAGAATCATGGGGACATTTAGAAATTGCATGTGCTCAAAAGCAGTTTGTGGATGGTGTAATATTTGGGCGTGTTAAAGGTGGGTTTACCGTTGATGTGTCAGGGGTTGTTGCTTTCTTGCCTGGAAGTCAGGTAGATGTTAGACCAATAAAAGATATTTCTTCGTTAATGGGTATCAAGCAGCCATTCCAAATTTTAAAAATGGATAAGAAACTTGGTAATATTGTAGTTTCTAGAAGAGTCATACTTGAGGAATCAAGATCCGAGGCTAGAGATGAAATGTTATCGAAAATTAAGGAAGGGATAATATTAGATGGCACAGTAAAAAATATCACTGATTACGGTGCATTTATTGCTTTAGGTAGTTCAGGTAATGTAGACGGTCTATTGCATGTTACTGATATTTCATGGAGCAGAATAAATCACCCTTCAGAAGTTTTATCTCTAGATCAAAAAGTTAAGGTTATAGTTATAAAATTTAATGAAGAAACTAAGAGAATTTCACTTGGTATGAAGCAACTTGATCATAATCCATGGCAAAGTATAAAAGAAGAATTTCCGGTTGGTACGATAATGACCGGTAAAGTAACAAATATTGCTGATTATGGAGTATTTATTGAGCTAAAAGATGGTATTGAGGGTCTTGTACATTCAAGTGAAATTAGTTGGGTGAAATTAAATCAGCATCCTAAAAAAATGCTTACTATCGGTCAAGAAGTGCAATTCACCATTTTAGAAGTTGATACTGATAAACATAGAATATCTTTAAGTATTAAACAATGTCAAGATAACCCCCTTATTGAGTTTGCTAAGCGTAATCCAATAGGTAGTATAATTAAAGCTCCAATACGAAATATTACTGACTTTGGTATGTTTGTAGCACTTGATGACAATATTGACGGCATGATTCATGAAACGGATATAAGCTGGGACGGTAATGGTATTGAATTGTTAAAGACATATAAAAAGAATGACCAAATAGAATGTAAGGTTTTATCAATTGATATTGAAAAGGAACGTATAAGTTTAGGTATTAAACAGTTAAGTGAAGAGACGCAGCAAGATGAATTTGAGCTGTATAAAAAAAATATGATCGTTACTTGCTTAGTCACTGCAGTTCAAGATGATAGAATAGAAGTGGCTTTAGACGATAAAGTATCGGGCTTCATCAAGAAGGCTGATCTTTCTAGTGAAAAAACCGAACAAAAAACTGAAAGATTTGCCCCTAATGACAGAATTGATGCAAAAATCATCACCATTGATAAAGCATCTCGTAAAGTTACTTTATCAATAAAAGCCCTTGAAATAGACAGGAGAGAAAAAGCTATCAAAGAATATGGTTCTGCTGATAGTGGTGCTAGTCTAGGAGACATACTTGGAGCAGCTCTTGACGATAGTAAAGATGATAGTAAAAAACAATAAGGGTGTATTAATAACAGACTTTTTGCATAAGGCTACTAGGTGTTTAGTCCCAGGGTGTAATGGAGTATATTATAAAGAATTACCATCAAGAGAGGAATTATGGGACAAATATTACACGGCTGTGCCAAAATGACAGAGGTAATACGTTTTGCAATCCAAAGTAGTCAAGAGAGCTTAAAGAGGTTTAGCAAGAAAATATTCTATTAATCCTAAAACAGTTGCTAAGTGGAAGAAACGAACTACATTACAAGATAGTTGTATGGGTTTCAAAGAACCATCTTCTACAGTATTAATTTCTGAAGAAGAAGCTATGTGTATAGTATTTCGTAAACACTTATCTTTTCAGTTTAGCAAAGCGTTACTTTAGTAGTGACGAAGCAATTTAAGAAAACGAGTGGGTTTACTTCATTTCAGCAAAGCTATTGTCGCAATGACGACGTAATGCTATTCGGGTTAGCTTGTAGCCTACAAAACCATAATTAGAATTACGGTATGACACTTGTTCTTGGTTTAAATTCCGGTTTAGACTTTGTTGATTTAAACAATTTACAAGGTCTAAAAAAATTAGATGAAATTTTTTTAAATTTCCTGTGTAGTCATAGTTATTCTCTCTATCAAACTATTTTATCATTAAGAACTAATCCTGAGCAAGTTGATCAGAAATATTACTCAGATTTTTTATTAGAAATTTCACCTATTTTTGATGATTTTCTAGCTGAATTATTTGATATCGAGCAAGAAATAGCAAATATAAGACTTAGCCATCAAGAGTTTGATATAATTTACGAATGTAAGAGAAAATTTGTTCAGCGTGTTGCAGTAAAAAAATATCCTTATGAGAAATTACAAGAGATTGATTTTGCTAGTGTATCAAATTCTCTAGAAAAACTTTTGAAAGTAGGATGTCACCCTTGTGGTATGTGTCATCCTGCTTTGGTACGGGAACTAGATTTCCACCTATGCGAGAATGACAAAAGTGATTTTACAAATAAGTTTGCTCGTCAAGTAATGGAATGGCAATTAGATGCTGAAAAATATGCTTCTGAGTTAGATATAGCAGCAAAATATGCGGCTTTTATGGTTTACAATAATGTTGAAAGCCAATTATTTTCTCTACCCCAAAAAATAGATAAAGATAATCTAATAGACCATGAAAAAGTCGCTAAGTATAGAAACAATGCAAGAATAGGATTTGATTATTTAGATTCTACATCCAATCTAGATGTGGTTTTAAATAATACTCATTATTGTATCTATTGTCATAAACAAGAAAAAGACTCATGTTCTAAAGGGTTATTATCAGCAATATACTCAAATCAGAAGAGTATGCTGTCAAAGTCAGGATGTCCGCTGAAGCAAAAAATCTCTGAGATGAATTATGTAAAATCAAAGGGATTTAATCTAGCTGCCCTTGCTATTATTATTATTGATAATCCAATGGTAGCTGCTACTGGTCACAGAATTTGTAATGATTGTTCCAATGCTTGCATCTATCAAAAGCAACAAGCTGTGGATATTCCTCTTGTTGAATCTAATATCTTAGGGACTACTCTGCTTCTGCCTTATGGGGTAGAAATATATTTATTACTTACCAATTGGAATCCGCTTAACATTTTTGCTCCTTTACCAAATCTTCCAACTAATTATAAGGTTTTAGTAGTTGGTCAAGGACCAGCTGGCTTTAGTTTAAGTCATTATTTATTACGGGATGGGCATGATGTAGTAGCCATAGATGGTTTAAAAAGCACCCCATTGCCTTTTGATGTTAACCAACCTATTAAATATTGGTCTGATTATAAAAAAAACTTATCAGAGAGAATACCAGGAGGTTTTGGTGGAGTGGCTGAATATGGTATCACTCCAAGATGGGATAAAAATAATTTGACGATATTACGTCTGATGTTACAAAGAAATAGTCGGTTTAAGATTTTTGGTAGTGTAAGCCTGGATAGCAATATAACTATGGAGCAGGTATACCATTTGGGATTTGATCATGTTGCCTTGTGTACTGGGGCTGCTAAACCCAAAATCGTTGAGATGAGAAATTTTCTTGCAAAAGGTGTTAGAACAGCTTCCGACTTTCTAATGACCTTGCAATCAGGAGGAGCTTTTTTAGAGCAATCTATTACTAATTTACTTATCAGGATGCCTATTATCATTATTGGTGGTGGATTGACCGCTATTGATGCAGCAACTGAAAGCTTAAATTATTATAAATTACAAGTAGAAAAGTTTCTAAAGAACTATCAGTTATCAGTTGTAAAGAATGGTAAAAAGCACACAGAGCAACATTGGACAAATGAGGATAGATTAATAGCTGAAGAATTTATTTTGCATGCAAAATTATTTAAGCAAGCACAAACTAGACCATCTATCAAGCAAATCCTAGACGAATTAGGCGGAGTAACAATTTGTTATAGGGGTAAATTAAAAGATTCTCCTGCCTATAAGTTAAACCCTGAGGAAGTGATGTATGCTATGGGGGATGGTGTAAAATTTGTTGAGGATATGATACCTTTAGGTATTGATGTTGATCAGTACAACTATACCCAATCGATAGAATTTGATAATTTAGGTGTAAGAAAAAAATTTAAGGCACGAACTGTACTGATGGCAATAGGTATCGATAAAGAGGTAGTAAATAATCATTTAGAAGATAATATAACATATTTTGGTGATTGTAATCCTTTATACTATGGAAGTGTGGTTAAAGCCATAGCAAGTAGTAAAGAGGGATATAAAAATATCGGAGAAAAACTTACCAAAAATAGTCCAATTTTTCCTGGTAGTTATATAGATTTCTTTGCTAAACTAGATTATCTATTAACGAGTCGTATTGAAGAGGTTAATATTCTATCTGATAAGATAGTAGAGCTTGTAATACATTCTCCTCTTGCTGCTAAGAATTTTCAACCAGGGCAATTTTTCCGTTTGCAAAATTATTCTAGTGATATTGCAAAAATTATTGAACCTTTGGCTATTGCTGGAGCTTATGTTGATTCAAAAAATGGGTTAATTCATTTGATAGTTTGGCAAAGTGGTAAATCAAGTAATTTATGTAGATATTTATCGAAAAATGAGCAGGTAGTACTAATGGGGCCTAATGGTAAGCCAACTGAGATATTGAAAGATAGTAATATAGTTCTTATTGGAGGAGGGGTTGGAAATGCTGTTTTATGCTCAATAGCCAAGGCTCTTAAAAATAATAATTGTAAAATTATATATTTTGCTGGTTATAAAAATTTACAAGATAGATTTTATCAAGAAAAAATTGAAGAATCAGCTGATATAGTAGTTTGGTGTTGTGAAGAGGGGATTTTATCAAAAAATCGGTCGAAAGATATTAGTGTTAAGGGTAATTTGCTGTATGCTATAATGGGGTATTGTTCTCTCTGGGAGAATTTGGCTATAGATAGGATAATAGCCGCCGGTGTTTCAGAAATGATGCAAGCTATAAGAGATAAAAAAGATGATTTTTTTGGTAAAAAACCCCAACTAATAGTAAGCATTAATTCTCCTATGCAGTGTATGATGAAAGGCATTTGTGGGCAATGTATTCAAAAAATTACAGACAAAAATAGATATATTTTTACTTGTGCCTGCCAGGAGCAAGATGCAAAAATAGTCGATTTCATAGGGCTTAAGAGTCGTTTAGAACAAAATTCTCTGCAGGAAAAATTATAGTTAATTTTTCCTTATGGTATATAGAGTTTGTCCGCAAACTAAAATTAATTGGAATGAAAACATGATTTTTTTTGCTATGAGTTGATTACTTCTTGGTAGGATACTTACTTCTATTACTTAGCTTTTGGACAAGCTATGAAGAGTGGAAGAAAATTTCAACAAAAAATAATCACCAACTAGATCGACTTATACAAGAAGCCTCTTTTCAAAATGAGTCTCTAATCTTATATTGCTCCATCGTTAGGAGTAAAATTTTCTTGTTGATCAAAACTCTCAAGAGGACTAATAGCATCTTGCTTGTTGCTCCTTGCATAATCTTGTGCTTCAGATTCTGATCGTGCCACAATTACTGTTATGTTTGTGCTAAGATCAGCGTGCAACCTGACCTCTACCACAAATACACCTGTTGATTTTATTGGCTTGTTAAGAATGATATTTAAATGTGATATTAACTGTGAAGAAGCCTTAGATAAACTTTCGGCAATTTCTTTATTATTCACTGAACCAAACAACCGACCATCATCAGAAGACTGTCTAATAAAGACCAGTTCTTTACTACTTATGATATTATTAATAGCTTCTGCCTCAGATCTTATTTTTAGGTCTTTTTCCTCAAGATCATGTTTTTGAGTTTCTATGAACTGTTTATTAATCTCTGTTGCCCTAATTGCTAATTTCCTAGGGATAAGATAATTACGAGCAAATCCTTTTTTTACCTTAAGAATTTCTGCAATTTTCCCGAGCTTTCTTACGGGTTTAATCAAAATAACTTCCATTTTATTCCTCTGCTCAAACTTGAAACACAAAAGGTAACAATGCTAGAATTCTAGCAATTTTTATAGCGTTTTTCAGTTTTCTTTGTTTTTTTGCACATACATTGGTGATCCTGCTAGGTAGCATTCTGCCACCCTCCGATACAAATTTTATTAACAAGTCAGGATTCTTGTAATCAATTATTGGAGCATTTGCAATAGAGAGAGGGCAACCTTTACGTTTTCTAAAAAACACCCTTTTATTGGTTCTATCAGCCATTCTAGTCATTGACTTGGAGTCAGTAGCATCATTTTCAAACATTTTAATCTTTTCCAATTTTATTATATTGAGTCTTTATTAATTGTTACATCCACTATTTCTTCATGGTCTAAACTTTTACTTCTTAAAATCGGCGAAGGTTCAATACTTATTGAATCAACATTTATGTTAATAAACCTAATAATATTTTCACTTAACTTCATTTTCCTTTCCATTTCAGTTATCACTGAAAAGTCAGTTTTAAGTCCCATAAAAATATAATGCCCTTTTTTGTTATTACCAATTTTATAGGCTAAACTTCTTAAACCCCAATATTCAGTTTTAACAACCTCACCATTACTATCTTCAACAATTTTAGTAAAATCATCGGTAATTTTATCTACATCAGCAGACGAAATATCTTGCCGTATGATAAAAACTGATTCGTAAAAAGCCATATATAAGAATCTCCAGCTACAAAATAAAGTTATTTATAACAATAAAAAATATTTAATTCAAGTGTTATCTTTACTATAAGGCATAATTAATGAATCTACTAAATAATCTTTTGATTGCATAATTGCAACTGTTTTGCACGGACTGTAAACAAATAATTAAATTAGTAGACTTATGTTAATAAATTTAGTAGAAATTTATTAATTAATTCGATAATATTGCACTTTAAAAAGTTAAGTTTAATATCATTACAATAATTTACAATAATGTAATATTAGACTCTTGCTATACTCTTTTGCTTTAGAATTGGTTTCGCAAAACTTTGGATATTGATGTACTTATGCTTAATAGCTGTATACGTTGTCTTAACTCCACCTTTTGTTTATGCTACAATTTTTTAAATCATTTGGATATACAAGAGAAGAATTTAGTTATGCCTAAAATCTTCATTTAATTAGTATTTAAAATGTTTGATAAATTACCACCTAGAATTCTTATTATAGAATCAACTAAAAGCATTAACGCTTCTTTATCTAATGTTATAGAGAGAGCGTGGTTTAATCTTATTAGGGCTAATACAGTAGAAAAAGCTATATCTTTTTCTACTGTGAATCATCCTGATGTCATTATTATTGATTCGATAGTACAAGATAAAGTTGCTACAGATATAGCAATTACAATAAGAGAAATTGACGGCTTAGCGAAAGTACCAATAATTTTTTTGTTACACCCTGGAGAGTTTCCGTCTAACTATACTTTAGAAGATAGCAACTTTGTTGCTTGTCTCATTAAACCATTCACATCAGATCAATTAATGCTCTTAATAAGATCTTTATTAAGACGCTCTAATTTAATTCTACAAGATAAAGTTATAAAGTATAAAGAAGTAAGTATGGATCTTACCACTTATAAAGTAACTAATAACGGTAGGGTAATTCGTTTAGGACCAACAGAATTTAAGATTTTACAACTTTTCATAAAATCCCCTAAAGTAATATTTTCTCGCCAAGATATTGTAAATAAAGTGTGGGGAAAGGATGCGGTTATTGATCTACGTACTATTGATGTACATATAAATAGAATAAGAGCATCTCTAAATAACAAAGACTCTGAAGTATTTATAAAAACTGTTCGTTCCATAGGGTATTGCCTTGATTTACCAGATATTCAGGATTAAAGTAAGAAATTATCAGAAATTTCTCATATAATTCTTGTAAAAGATATACAACTTGCAATTTAAAAAATTGGTGTAATATTCTGAATACTTTAATAGACCTCTTGCATAACCTAATCTAATTGGTAATTTTATTGTCAAAACTCGTCTCCGTTCCTCACTTACATCTTAGTACGCTGCGGTACTCGACTTCGTTTTTCCTAAAAATTCCTCAATTATCTTTAGGTTATACAAGAGGTCTAATATATATAAGTACAAACCAATAGCTTAGTTGTTATGAAATCAGATAAAATTAAAAATACCTTCATTATACCATTATACATTATTATATTAATTATTGCAATACCGATACTAAGCGAAACTATTTATACTCCCTCACTTCCTAGCTTAGCCAAGGATTTAGCAATTAGTGCTAATTTAGCTGAATATACCCTTACTATTTATTTGTTTGGTTTTGCTGTTGGGGTTTTACTATGGGGTAACTTATCTGATTCTTATGGACGTAAGCCTTGTCTACTTATAGGATTTTTAATTTATGCTTTATCATGCTACATTTGTTATCTAGCAGATAATATAAATATGTTACTAGCTGCAAGATTTATGCAAGCTTTTGGTGCTAGTGTTGGCTCAGTATTAGGGATGGCCATAGCTAGAGATACAATAAACCCGCAAGATCGTGGTAGGATATTCTCAACTATAAGTATTGCTATGGCTCTTGCTCCTGCTATAGGACCAATTATCGGTAGTTTGGTAATAAAATTTTATCATTGGTCAGCTGTATTTCTTGTATTAATCGTAATGGCAATATTAATTATGTTGTTAATATCAGCTAAACTTCCAGAAACTAACCAAAATCTAGAGGCTAAACGCTCGATTATTATATTGTATCAAGAATGTTTTAATAAAATGATCAGAGATATAAGATTGCTCGGTTTCGTATTTTTAATTGGAGCAGTAAATGGTATTGGATTTGGCTATTTTGCTGAAGCGCCTTTTTATTTTATCTCAGGACTAAATATGGCAGCTTCATCATTTGGTATGATAGCATTCTTTATGTGTATTCCCTCAATTTTAGGTGGGCTGATATCTAAAAAGATGCACAAATTGCAAATAACATCTGACAATATTATTTTTGCAGGTGTTAAGCTTATGTGTTTAGGATCTCTGCTATTCTTTTTATCTAACTATTTTAATCTAATTAATAAAGATGATGTAATCTGCTCTGTATTCCAAACTTTATTATGGATGGGCATGATTAACACTGGTGCTATGATGGTAATTCCCAATTGCATCAGTCAAGCTTTGGAAAATTATGGTCAATTTGTTGGTACTGCTGCCTCACTTTTTGGTTTTATGTATTATGTAATTATCGCAGGTTTCACAATGCTAATGGGATATATGCATGACGGAACATTGATACAATTACCATTATTTATACTGAGCATTGCAATTAGCATGATGTTAGTGTTTTATATTGCCATTAATAAGAAACAGATATAAGTCAATTCAGGGAAGGTTGGTGACCATAACTGTTGAAAGTTGAAAAGAGAGCTAAATTATAACTAAAGGTTGTGTGTAAATATAAACTCAGGGTAATTACCATACAAACCCGTCATTGCGAGCTGATGTATCCCCACGAAATTGTTGCAAAATAATGCGAGTTGCCAATTAATTGATTTTAGTAAACCCTAGACTTCACAAGGTTTGAAGAACATTTAATCAGGTCAAAAAATGCAATAAATTCTCAAAATTAGAAATTTTTTAAAATACATAGCGTTTTGATTATACTTTCCACGTGTCAAATAGTTCGTAAACTGCTTGACATCTAGGTTTCATGTAGCAAGAATTTCGTGGGGATACATCAGATTGCGAGGAGGTCGCTAGGGTGTGTCGTCACGAGATTTGAGCCCACATTAGTAAAGCCCTTAAACAAAGACCCGCCATGTATGATTTTGTATTTTTAGCATATCTTGTTGCTATACCACGCCATTCTTTAAATTTTTGAAATGTATTTTCAATAATGTGCCTTAGCTTATATAGATATTTATCTATCTCTCTTTGAATCTTCCTGTTTCTTTTTGATGGTATTACAGGAATTATGTTTGCATTCACAGCCGATTCTATTATGGCGTTTGTATCGTAAGCTTTATCAGCCATAAGATGTTGTGCCTCCATATTCTGGATTAACTCACAAGCTTGAGTACAATCATTTCTGGAACCTTCTGTAACAATAATTCTGACCGGCATACCATACGCATCCACGGCCATATGTACCTTTGTATTGAGTCCCCTTTTGTGCGACTAACCGTTTGATTCCCGCCTTTCGCTCCAAGTCCTGCTTTGTGAGTTTTTACAAATGTAGAATCTATCATTAACCATTCAAAATCAGGAGCATTTATAAAAATATTTAGCAAATTCTCCCATATCCCATTATCACGCCATCTACAGAATCTTCTGTGTACATTCTTCCAATTGCCATAATCAGGAGGCAAATCTCTCCATGGAGCTCCCGTTCTAAATATCCACATCACTGCATTTATAAAAGTTCTATTGTCTCTTGCAATACCTCCCCAACAACCTTTCTGACCAGGTAAATTACTTTCTATCTTATTCCAAAGCTCATCGCTTATATCATGTCTTCTATGTGCTAAACTCATTGCTTCTTATCGCCTATTTTTATTACTACAATTATAATAACAAATCACATAAAATTATGCAATCACAATCTCGTGACGACATACCCTAGACCAACGAAGCAATCCATTTCTAATCGCTTTTCTAGATTGGATTGCTTCGTCGACTACGCTTCCTCGCAATGACGCTATGCTATTTTTTCTATTACTTTTAAATACCATGCTTAAGGTGAGATACAAATATACTTGACTTACAGGTAATAATAATTTACTTTAATGCAGGTTATATGGCGGATGTAGCTCAGTTGGTTAGAGCATCAGATTGTGGATCTGAGGGTCGCGGGTTCAAGTCCCGTCTTTCGCCCCACCTTCTCGAGGTTCTACAACTTCACTCAAACATTTTTATTTTGGTTTTATTTTGGTTTTCCAGCAAAACTCCCCAAAATTGACCTACAAAACAGTCTATTTTTAACCGTTTTTCACGGGGAGGAAGTATGACAGAATCGTTAACTTTTTCCGATAGCTTAGTTAAAAATCCAGATACTATTTTCTATAATATAGTCGGTAATTTCGTCCCACCTGAATGGCGAAACCTTACTAATAATTGTGGTAAGCAATTAAGTAAAACTTCTCGTCAGCTCCTGTCGTTGATAGTTTCCCGTCTACAGTTTTATAATAAGGATAAGCAAGTAGAAGAATTACAAGAAGGCTATCATTTCTTCGAAAAAGAACTAGGAGTTTGCCAAAAACGGATTGCACAATGTCTAAGAGAATTACAAACAAGTGGGTTCATTAATTTCACTTTAATTACTACGATTAAACATAATCTAAAATGCCGCAATATTTTATGTATCAAACTCCTTAAGAAATTTATAAATTTTCGTAAAGCTAACGATAATTCTTCTCACTTTAATCACATAAATAATCGATCTAGCCATAAAAAAATTTTCACTCAACCGGAAAAAAATTACCACTCAACTGAAAAAAATTTTTCTCCACTCAATATAATAGATAATAATATATCTATATCTTTATCTAGATATAAAAAAAATGGAAAAAATTGTGGACAAAATTGTGGACAAAGTTTGCCAAAAGCTGAATCAACTGAAGAACAAAGTTTTAATTTGCCGTCTGAGGTAACGGTAAGCTCAGTAAGTGAAGCGTCACCCTACAATTCCACAGACTGCAATTCCAGCGATGTAGCTTTAACTGATGACGAGTCAGACCCAGATTCTGATTCAACAGGCGGGGCTTCAGGAAATAGCGGAGATCACTGCTCTGTGCCTTACTCTTAAAACCTTGTACTAACAGTTCAAGACCTTGTTTTTTCCAGTTACTTATCTGTGTAGCATGAACCCCATACTTGCTAGTTATCTGGGCTATAGTTAATTCCCCCTTTATCGCCTCTATGACAATTTTAGTTTTTTCTTCCGCACTATACTGCTTAGCTTGTTTTTTCATCTCTAGCTCCTTATTCTTTTGCTAAAGAATTCTATCTCATTTCCTCTTATTTTTTGTCTAAATTTTGGGGACCATTATATTACCATAAATCTCCATTTAATCTTACAATTTAAAAAATTTACTATTAACCCTCAAAATTACTATCTTTCATTTCTTTCCAAGCTTCAAGAATTTCTTTTAACACCTCTTTATTTGTTTCAATTTCGTGGTCATCAAAATCACTCAATGATTTTATTAAGTCCTCAAGATCTTTTAGTGTTAATTCAGATATATCTTCATCTGGATAGTTTTCTTCTAAGCTCATAGCAATTTCGTCAACATCATTCCAATGCATTATTTTCCCCTATATTATTTTTATAGCCAATTACTATTACCATTTAATCAACTCTACCAATAAATAATATATTAGTGCATGTTTATAATAGTATATTATTAAAGGGGGTGAGATTATTATACAACTAATATGCTGTTTTGCTTTGAAGAATTGACCTTGCTTGTTTTTTAGTTTAAACTGATAGTCGTTCAATATTATAGTTAGTTAGAGGTGCATATGCCATTAGATGAAGGAAAAAATAATGTATTGTTATTTAATATTGGTGGTAGTCATGAAAGCCAAGAAACTCAGCATAGCACCAATATGTCTAAATTTAGCTCAGCAATATCAACTATTGAGCTTAAACCCCACATACAAGATGGTAAACTAGATAAGGAAAATATAGTAAGTGAAATATTTGATAAAGCTGAGAATCTAGGAAAAACACCCATACTTAATATACAATTTAATTCAAATATGGAAAAACCGTTATTTGATGAAGATGATTTAACGGATTTAAAAAACTTAGGGGTCAAGGTTTGTTTAACCTTTAGCAATTATAACTCACAAGCTCAAAATCTACAATCTAGTTGGCAACCTCTTCTTACCGGGGTCAACCATGTGTTTTTTGCTAATGCTAATGACCAAATTAGGGCTGTGGCTGAAAAACATGTAGCAAAAGAAAAAACTTCGCACATCCAATCTATGCCAGTTAGCAATTTAATAGAGTCAGAGATTCTAAACAGACCTCCTAATATATTATTGTCAGGGGGATTACCTAATAAAGAGAGATTAATTGAGGTAGTAAAAGCAGCAAAAGACTTAGGTAATACTAGGGTAATTGTAGCCAGCAATCCTTCATCTATTGATGATGTAGCTAATATTATTGCAAACAAATTTGATATCATTAACAAAGATCAACAATTAGGTATTAAGTTAGAAGTTGAAGAAATTTTACAAGATAAAGTTGGTGGTGCTAAAAAACTGGAAAATTATATATCACAATTATCTCAACAATTCCAAAAAGATATTGGTAGAACAGAAATAAATCCTATTGATATATATTTTGACCTATCTGATCCTCAAAAACTTCAGAATCTTGCCAAACAAGCTAAATATACCGTAACTCAACAGGGATACACTATCGAAAATTTTAACAATGGCTGTATCCCATTAGCTCAAGGTCAAGGAAAAAGCTCTTATATTGTGGGTGAAATTAAACAAAGGGAAGCTATTCCTAGCATTAATAGCGGAACTATTTTTGATATGCAAGAGAATCTAAACGACTATAAACCAGAGAGTGTCCTTAAGAGAGTTATCAATGCTTTTAAACAAATGGCAAATGAAGAGGGAAAATCGATACCGATACTAACAAAACAAAACAAGGTAGAATCCTCTCAGGAAAATAATCTAACAAAAGAGAATTATTGGTATAATGATTTGGATATATCCAATTTACTAAAAGCCTCATTAAACGAAAATGTTTCTATCCAACCAGCTGTATCACTAGCTTCTGAGCAGTATAACAATGAAATGTTACGACATGTTATGCTTGAAGCTATCGCATCGGTAAATAGTGGAAAAGACTATGCTGTTATGCCAATTAATACGGGACATGAACACTGGGTTAGTTTAGCAATCACTAAGGATAGGGATAATAAGATAGTATTTACCTATAATGATCCTATGGGAACGGAGATAGAGCAAAGATCAAAGTTGGTAGAGATGATTAAAGAAGTTTGCCCTGATAATGCTAAAATCGTTGATTTAAAGACTAAACAACAACAAAACGATAAAGATTGTGGACCTTTCATTGTAGATAATTTAATTAAAATGGCAAAAGGCGAGAAGATTCTTACTACTGAACAATCTCAAGATATGGGAGCAAAATTACGTGAGGGGCAAGCAGAAACAATGAACATCGAAAAAATCAAGAAAAAAGCTCATGATATAAGAAAAACCATAACTTCCTCTACATCTCTACCTCGTTCTGTTACATCTTCTGCTATTAGGAGCAATAATCGCTTTAGAGGGAGTAGTATTGCTTAAGAGATGAGGGGTTACAAGGTTAAAAACATTTTTCATAAAATTCAGTTATCTTGTCTTTAACCTTAACTGGATCAAGCATTATGTTAACTCCTCCTCTAAATTCCGCTGAGTTTGCTAAACCACTACTATACCAACCTATATGCTTTCTCGCTAGCTGAACGCCGGTATCGTTCCCGTAATATTCTAGCATGGCATCATAATGACTTAATATCACTTCTAACTGCTCTGCCATTGAAGGGGAGGGTAGTTCTTCTCCTGTTGCAAGATAATGGGCTATTTGAGAAATAAACCACGGTCTACCATATACTCCCCGACCAACCATTATACCATCAGCCCCCGATTTTTGTAAGCATTCCTTAGCTTTAGACAAGGAAGTAATATCTCCATTAGCGATAACGGGAATCTTTACCGCATCCTTAACCTGTCGTATAAACTCCCAATCTGCTTGACCAGAATAAAACTGGCATCTTGTCCTACCATGAATGGTGATCATTTGTATACCAGCATCATAGGCTATTTTTGCTAAATTTGGGGCATTCTTAGTTTGTTCATCCCAGCCAGTACGCATTTTTAAAGTTACTGGGATTTTTACCGCTTTTACTGTAGTTTCTAAGATTTTTGCCGCTAATTTCTCATCTCGCATTAAAGCAGAACCAGAATAGCCGCCAACTACTTTTTTAGCTGGACAACCAAAGTTTAAATCAATAATCTTGGCTCCCATATCCTCATTCATTTTAGCTGATTCTGCTATTATATCGGGTTCGCATCCAGCAATCTGTACGCATGAACCAGTAGCATCATCTTGAATGATCGCACATCTTTGTAAAGATTGCCTTGTTTCAATAATCATTGCCCTACTAGCAACCATTTCAGAGATTACCAGACCTGCACCAAATTTTCGTACTAATTTTCTAAATGGTAAATCAGTAACCCCCGACATTGGGGCTAATATCACCGAATGAGGTAGCTGAATATTGCCTATTTTTATCATCAACTTATTTTAATTGCTTAAATCAGGATTATAGCTGAATAAGAAATAATTTTGCTAGAAAATTATGAAGTTTATTGATTTTAATGACTCATCTTACGTATGGCATTTACAGACCATATATATTTCGTCATTGCTAGGAGTATTTTTGCTACAACGAAGCAATTCTAGTTACTTTTTGAATTACTTCGTTGCCTATGTTTCAATGCTTAGATTTATCTATAGCAAAACCTATTGAATTAGGTGATATTATGATAAAGTAATATGCATATCTCCTATAACGTCTATGCTATAATCCTCGTCACCATAGTTAAATTCTAGATGACCATCAGGGGTAAGAGATAAAAAGAGGAGATGGAAATCATGTCCTGTAAGAGTGACAGTACGCCCTCCTGCCCTTACAGTTAATGATTCTCCAAAAGTCGAATCTCTAACAACTACAGCAGGTTCTGCTGCTTCTATTCTTTCTTCTGTTCTCAATATTCTTGGTGTATTTGGTATATTAGGGGCGGTCATAATATTTCTCCTATTTAAAAATTATTTTGTGCATTATATATAGTTTAATTTTTTACGCAATATCTTATACGTTTTTAAAGATTTTGTATGAAAAAAGCTGATCGATAAGCGTCATTGAGAGCGAATGTATGTGAGCGTGGCAATCCATAAAGCTCGTATAGTCAATTGATGAGAAGTTGGTGACGTTGTCGCTCAATGCTCGCCTATTACTTATAGGCGTTGCTCCATCGTTCCTAGCCCCAAATTCCCCTGAATTGACTATAATATGGAGCAACTATGTTTCGCAATAAAAATTTAAATAAATTTGGTGTAAATTAATTATAAAGCTATATAATTAAGGCTATTTAAATCAATTGTAGAAGCTATATTTGCTCAGCCATATTCAACAACAAATTATATTATGAAAATCAATGTGGAAATTATTCGCACTTATCAAGATTGGGAAAATCATAAATTTATCAATAAACTATTAGTGAAGAAGGTTGCGTGTGCTATACTAAGTAGATATAAGAATTTTAAAGGAGTTGCAAGGTTTGAGCTAGCGATATTACTAACTGATAATAATGAAATGTTAAATTTGAATAGCCAATTTTGTGGTAAGGAGAAACCTACAAATGTGCTATCATTTCCTGATATAGAATTAGACTTTCGGCATTTACTTGAATTTACTCCTAATGTAGGTTATATGTATTTGGGAGACATAGCTTTTGGGTATGAAATAATTCAGAGTGAAGCGATAAGTCAAAATAAAAGCTTTAGGGATCATTTTATACATCTTTTGGTACATAGTATTTTGCATTTACTTGGCTTCGATCACCAAAATGACGAAGAAGCAACTATTATGGAAAATTTAGAAGTAGAAATATTAAAGGATTTTGCTATTGTTTCTCCATATTAACAATTATGCTAGGTTATGTGAAAAAAGAAGATATTTCCTCTATTAACTCTAAAAAGGCTATGCTTACAAATCCTTCAAAATTTGATATTCTTAAGTCTTGGTTTTTTCGTCTGTTTTTTAAAGAAAAGATAGAGGATAATTTTTATTATACTATTAAAAAGCTAAAATCTAACAGTAAGAAAATGACGTTAGAAGAACAAAAGATTTTCATGAATCTTTTGAAATTTGGTCATAAAACTGTAGAAGATGTAATGATCCCTAGATCTGATATTAAGGCAGTAAAATTAACCACTAGCATAGAGGAATTAGGTCAAATACTTAATAGCAAAATACCTCATACTAGAACGTTAGTTTATGATGAAACTTTGGATAATATAGTTGGTTTTATTCATATAAAAGATTTGTTTAAACTCCTTGTTACTAAGCAGAATTTGCCGTTAAAAAGAATAATTCGTAAGCCTATCATCTCTGCTCCTTCAATGAAATTGATAGATTTACTAGCAAAAATGCGAAGAGATCGTGTACAGATATCTATAGTTGTTGACGAATATGGTGGAACTGATGGCATTGTAACCATTGAAGATATTATGGAAGAGATAGTTGGTAGAATAGATGATGAACATGATAAAAAATCGGATATTGATAATTTTAAAATTATCAATAGTAATACCATTTTATCAAATGCTCGAGTGAAGGTTGAGGAGCTTGAATTGGCTCTTGGAGTGAAGTTAAAAACAGAAAATGATGAATTCGATACAATTGGTGGTTTAGTTTTAGCAAAAGTAGGTAATGTGCCTTCGGTTGGTATTAAAATTGATATTGAGGAACAGGTTGAACTTGAAGTAATCGAGGCAGATCCGAGATCACTTAAGCAGGTTAAATTAAAATTAAAAAATGGTGCATTATTACCTAATTATACCTTATGATTATCGCAACTAATTTAGCCATGAGTTATGGTGCAAAAATATTATTTACCGATGTAAATGTTCATATCAAAAATGGTAATAGATATGGGCTTGTTGGAGCGAATGGTGCTGGTAAATCTACTTTTTTTAAAGTTCTAATTAAAGAAGAGGAAGCAAGCATTGGTGAAGTCAATATAGTTAAGAAGGCTCGTATTGGTTGCTTAAAACAAGATCAATTTATTTATGAAAATACTTCAATTATTAATACTGTTATTGCTGGTAGAAGCGAATTATGGCAGGCTCTACAAGAAAAGGAAAAAATATTAGGGAATGAGAAATGTGATGAGGAAAGCGGTTATCGGTTAGGTGAATTGGAACAAATTATTGCTGATAATGATGGATATATCTCAGAAATTTTTGCCATTGAGTTACTTCTAGGTTTAGGGATACAAGAAAAATATCATCATCAACCGTTATCCGTTTTATCCGGTGGCTACAAACTTAGAGTATTACTAGCCCAAAGTTTATTCAACAATCCTGATATATTATTACTTGATGAGCCGACCAACCATCTTGATATAGTATCGATTTATTGGCTAGAAAATTATCTAAAACAAAAATTCAAAGGTGCTTTAGTATTTATTTCGCACGATTTGGCTTTTCTTAATAATATTTCTACCCATGTTTTGGATATAGATTACGGTACCATCAAAACTTATACTGGTAATTATGATATTTTTATTCGTGATAAACAGCTAATTGCCGATCAAAAGCTTAAGGATCTCACTAATATAGAGAAAAAAATTGCTACTATGCAGGTTTTTGTCGATAAATTCCGGGCTTCCGCTAACAGAGCTAAGCAAAGTAGCTCACGAGAAAAGCAAATAGAGAAAATGGAATTACCTGATATACAAAAAAGTTCACGTATTAGCCCGTATTTTAATTTTAAGCAAAAAAGACCATCTGGAAAATTAGTGCTACAAGTTAAGGGTATTTCTAAAAATTATGAGAATAAAAAAATATTAAATAATGTAAGTTTTACTGTAACAAGAGGAGAAAAAATTGTTATTATTGGTCCAAATGGTATTGGTAAATCTACTTTACTAAAAATCCTTCTTGGTAAAATATTCTCAGATTTGGGAAGTTATGAATGGGGATACGAAACTCAAATTTCTTATTTTGCTCAGGATCATCATGAATTACTCAATGAAAATATCAACGTTATTGATTGGTTATCCAACCAAATACCTACTGAGAATGACAATACGTTGCGTAGTATATTAGGTCAATTATTATTCCGTAAAGATGAAGTAACTAAGAATATTTTAAATTTGAGTGGTGGGGAAGGAGCTCGTTTATTATTAGCCAAAATTATCTTAGAAGAAAGTAACATATTGGTATTAGATGAACCAACCAATCACTTAGATATTGAATCTAAGCATATGCTAAAAAATTCACTAATTAACTACCCAGGTACTCTAATATTGGTAACTCATGATAGAGATTTTGCTAGCAGTATAGCCACAAGGATTATTGCACTATCCCGCCAAACTATTACTGATTTTAAAGGTAAATATCAGGAATATTTAGCTAAATATAGCAATGATTACTTAGATAGTAATTGGGTATTGGCAAATAAGGCGGGGAAGTAATCTATAGTCGTGAGTGTTCACGGAAAAAAGTTAAAGTACAAGACATCTATTAGCGAAAAGACTTAAGCCAAGAAGCAATCTAACCTCACAACGTCATTGCGAGAAGACCGTAGGTCGACGAAGCAATCCAGAAAAGTGGTTAGAAAGGATTGCCACGCCACCTACGGTAGCTCGCAATGACGCTTGGCGAGTAGGTTGCCGCGTCGCCGTAAAGCTACTCAAAAATATTTAAAGGAGACGAAAAACAATGAGAAATAAAAACCATAATTCTTCAAAAATACTGCTTGATGAAGAGGAAAAATTATTATTAAGCTCTTTTGAAAATAATGAATGGCGTACAGTCGAAACCATTAAGGAAGAAAAAGAAAAGGCTATAAAGGCTGCAACCAACTATTTACAAAAAGACATAGTTTGATATGAGTAAATATACAGAACTAAATGATGCTAAGATAAGTTTTTGCCTAGCTCAATCACGGGATGAAGGTTTAATAAAATCTTGGCTTGATAAACCACACATTAAAAATTATTGGGACAATAGTAGCGATCTACTGGAAAACCTACAGAATTACTTGCAAGGTACGAAAGATATTTTTGATTATTGGCTAGGCTTTTATGATATGCAACCCTATGCGTTAATAATGACATCAGATGCAAACGACTCTACACCAGAACATCTACTATCTTGGGTTAAACCTAAGGAAATCACTTGGACTATAGATTTTATGATAGGACAAGAAAATTTTCTAGGATTGGGTTTAAGCTCAATGACCTTAGCAAGATTTATAAATACAACAAAACAAGTTAGCACTTGGATAATTGATCCTAGTGAATCAAACCATAAAGCAATTAGTGCCTATAAAAAAGCTGGTTTCAAAATAGTTGATAGTTTTGCTCCATCTACAGGCTATTTTAAGGATGTACCACATTATTTAATGATTTTGAAGAATTAAAAAGCAATTATTTTTTTAGAAACTATTAGTGTTGGTATGTTTATGGTTTATAATGCTATTATTATGGAGGAAAATATATGAAAGAATTTGATTTAATAGTGATTGGTGGTGGTCCGGCTGGTTATACAGGAGCAATAAGAGCAGCCCAGTTGGGTATGAAGGTTGCCTGTATAGAGAAAAGGGTGACGCTTGGTGGTACTTGCCTAAATGTTGGCTGTATTCCTTCCAAAGTATTACTAAATTTTTCGGAGAAATATCATGAAGTATTGAACCATTGTGCCGATATTGGCATTATAACCTCAGCCAAACTTGATTTACAGAAAATGATGACTAGAAAAAGTCAGGTAGTATCAGACTTATGCAAAGGCATAGAAGGTTTGTTTGTAAAAAATAAAATCACTAAATTTACGGGAAGTGCCAAGTTTATTTCAGCCAATCTTGTAGAAATTACTAACGATGCATCAGTTGAACAAATATCGGCTAAGAATATTTTAATTGCTACTGGCTCTGATATTATTGAAATGCCCAATATTACTGTTGATGAGGAATATATAGTGTCATCAACAGGAGCCTTGAGTCTTGCTAAAGTTCCGGAAACTATGGTAGTAATTGGTGGGGGTTATATCGGTTTAGAGCTTGGTTCGGTATGGAACAGGCTTGGTTCCAAAGTAACGGTTATTGAATATGCTGGAAGTATTGTGCCAGCTTTAGATAAAGAGATTATCAGTCAATTTACCAAAATCCTACAAAAACAATCTATTGAATTACGATTAAACACTAAGGTGATATCTGCTGAGAAAAAAGCAGGAAAAGTTGTTTTAGATATACAACAAGCAACTGACAATTCAGCACAACAGGTAATAGCAGATATAGTGCTAGTAGCCGTTGGTAGAAAAGCCCATACAACAAATTTAGGTCTAGATAAATTAGCAATTCAAACGGACAAACACAATAGAATTACGGTTAATGATCAGTTCCAAACAATAATTCCTAATATTTATGCTGTCGGTGATGTAATTGCTGGACCTATGCTCGCTCATAAAGCAGAAGAGGAAGCTGTTGCTGCCGTTGAAATTATGGCAGGTTTAGCAGGTCATGTTAATTACAACCTTATCCCAAGTGTCATCTACACTTATCCAGAAGTGGCAAGTGTTGGCTTAACAGAGGAGCAATTAAAAGAAGCTAAGATTGAGTACAAGGTCGGCAAATTTCCATTTTTGGCAAATAGTCGAGCGAGAAGCACAGGTTGTACTGATGGGATGGTAAAAATATTGGCTGATAGCGTAACGGATAAAGTACTTGGAGCACATATTATAGGCCCTTCAGCTGGTACTATGATTGCAGAGCTTGTAGCATTTATGGAATTTGGTGCTTCTTCAGAAGATATAGCAAGAACTTGTCATGCCCATCCTACCTTAAGTGAAGCCATAAAGGAAGCAGCTTTAGCTGTAGATAGGAGGGCTATTAATTTTTAGGAAGCTTTATATTGACTTGAGCGTTCACGGTTTTTTGCTATTTTCTTATGATAAATAAAAAATCTGCTTGCCAAGCGTCATTGCGAGACCACGAAAGTAGGTCGTGGCAATCCACTATTTTTCTAGAACCTATACCAACTTAGAGATAGTTCTTCCACCAATAATATGGAAATGAAAATGAAACACACTCTGTCCGGATATTGCACCTTTATTGGTAATTAAACGGTAGCCATCTTGCTCTAAACCCACTAGAGACGCAATATAAGATAGTCTGGTGAAATAATTTTTAATTTCATCGCTGGAAGCTTTAAGGATAAAATCACTATAATCAACATATTCCTTTTTTGGTATAACTATTACATGTACCGGAGCTACAGGATTTATATCGTTAAATGCTATTAGATTCTCATCTTCATATATTATCTCTGCTGGTAGATCCTTGCCAATAATTTTCGCAAAAACGTTGTTCTTATCATACATATTCATTATACTCTAATTCTTATTACCTACTTAAGTGTTTTAAAAATTTTAATTCAGCTTCTATCTCAGATTTTGCTAATATTACCTCTTCAAGTTGGTATTTCTTTCGTTGCAGATCATATTCTCTCATATCGCTACTAAAAAAACCAAATATTAACATAATAGCTATTCGACTGGCAAAGGTAAGATAAGTAAAACCTAAGCTTGATATAGCTACACTTATTATTAAAGTAATGATTAGTGCTATCCACATTCTATGATATAATGCCCAAAACATATTAAAAAATGCAGCAAATAATGAAAAACCCTGCTTGATAATGATAAAATCATTATCTTTTTTTTGAGGATTAACATATATTGAATAAATATTCATAGGAGAGTCTTGTAATTATGATACTGAATGATTACTTAAACATCATAATAATAAACAAACAACTAAACATCAATAGCTAAACATCAATATTTAGAAGATTATTTATGTCAGACAACTCATTACACGGGACTACTATACTGTGCTTAAGAAAAGGCGGAGAAGTCGTGATTACCGCTGATGGTCAGGTTTCCCTTGGTAATACAATTTTAAAATCGACAGCCAAAAAATTAAGAACTATGTTCAATAATAGTATTATTGCAGGCTTTGCTGGCTCTACTGCCGATGCTTTAACTTTATTTGAAAAACTAGAATTAAAGCTAGAAAAACATTCATACCAGTTACTGAGAAGTGCAGTAGAATTGGCAAAAGAGTGGCGTAGCGATAAATATTTACGTAAACTTGAAGCAATGATGATTGTTGCAGATAAAAAAAATATATTAATTCTAACTGGTAATGGTGATGTAGTTGAACCTGACGGGGATGCTGCTGCCATTGGTTCTGGTGGATTATATGCCCTGGCAAGTGCTAGGGGATTAATGTCTTTTGATAATAACCTAACTGCAGAAGAGATTGCTTTAAAATCAATGCATATTGCAGCTGACATTTGTGTTTTCTCTAATCATAACATTATTTTAGAAAAAGTTATATGAGTACTAGTATTAAGAAAAAATCCGCGGGAACTCCTGCTAAATCTGTAAAAACTTCGGTTAAACCTGTAAGAACTCCACCTAAATCAGTGGAAATTCCTGCTAAATCTATGGGATTAACTCCTTCTAAAATCGTAGCTGAGCTTGATAGATTCATTGTTGGACAATATAAGGCCAAAAAAGCTGTGGCGATCGCTTTACGCAATCGCTGTAGGCGTAGAAATGTAGCCGAGCCACTTCGTCAAGAAATCGTTCCAAAAAATATTTTAATGATTGGACCAACTGGCGTAGGTAAGACTGAAATCGCTAGAAGGCTTGCTAAGCTTAGCGGCTCACCTTTTCTTAAAATAGAAGCCACTAAATTTACTGAAGTAGGATATGTTGGACGAGACGTTGAGTCAATAATACGAGATTTAGTGGAGATAGCTGTTAATACCCAAAAAGCTAATGCTAAAAAAGAAGTTATTGCTAATGCAACTTTAAAAACTGTAGAAAGAGTATTGGACGCTTTAGTAGGCAAATCGGCATCAGTTGAGACTAGAGAGAAATTTCGTCTTAAGCTTGAAAAAGGTGAACTCGATGATAATGAAATTGAGATCAATATAGCAGATTCAGGTAGCATATTTGGTGGTAATTTTGAAATTCCTGGTATGCCAGGAGAGGCTATGGGGGTGTTAAATGTTTCTGATATGATCAGCAAAGTCATCGGTACTAGTAAAACAAAAAACAAAAAAATGCTAGTTAAAGATACTATGTTAACTATCTTGGCTGAAGAGTCAGATAAATTGATTGATCAAGAAAAAATTACTCAAGATGCATTAGTGCTAGTACAAAATGATGGTATAGTATTTTTGGATGAGATTGATAAAATCACTTCAAGACCTGAGGGAAAAAGCTCAGAGATTAGTAGAGAGGGAGTACAGAGGGATTTATTACCTATTATTGAGGGTACAACAGTTAATACTAAGTATGGTCCTGTAGAAACTGCTCATATATTATTTATAGCATCAGGGGCTTTTCATTTATCAAAACCATCTGATTTATTGCCCGAGTTGCAAGGAAGGCTACCTATTAGAGTAGAGTTAAACTCACTTACTAAGGAAGATATGGTGAAAATCTTGGTTGAACCAGAATCAAGTTTAATAAAACAATATTCAGCCTTAATTGGCACCGAAGGGGTAGAATTACAATTTACTGATAAGGCAATAGATAAGATTGCTACTTATGCAGCAAAAGTTAACTTAGAAATTGAAGATATTGGAGCAAGAAGATTGCATACTATTTTAGAAAATTTATTGGAGGATATAAGTTTTAATGCAAGTGACATGAAAGAAAAAAAGGTAGTTATGGAGGATCATTTTGTCGACCAGCAATTATCAAAAATTATCAAAAATCTGGATTTAGTAAAATTTATTTTGTAAATGATAGTTCATCTTGGCAGTTTAACCTTTAGTGGTATAGACATTATTGATGTCGATGTGCAAGTACAGATATCGCCAGGTATACCTAATTTTACTATAGTAGGGCTAGCGGATAAAACCATTGGTGAGTCTAAAGAAAGGGTTAGGGCAGCTCTGTCTTCCATAGGTCTTGCCCTACCTGCCAAGAAAATACTTATAAATTTAGCTCCAGCCGATTTGGTTAAAGAGGGTAGTCATTTTGACCTTGCTATTGCTTGTGCCATACTTAGCAGTATGAAAATTTTACCAGCTGGAGAAATGCAAGAATATTTAGTAATAGGGGAATTATCTCTAGATGGTTCTATATTACCTGTCAGTGGAGCTTTGCCTGCTGCTATTGGTGCTGCAGCTAGAAATAAAGGGCTAATTTGTTCAAAACAGAATGGTCAGGAAGCTGCCTGGTCTGGCAATAATAATATTTTGGTAGCAAGTAATTTAATAGAGTTAGTTAATCATTTTAAAGGTCTGCAAATATTATCATCACCAGAATTGGAAATTGACACTAGCATCATAAATTACCCTGACTTTAAAGAGATCAAAGGGCAGAAAACAGCCAAGCGAGCTTTAGAAATAGCAGCTTCAGGTAGCCATAATTTATTAATGTTTGGTCCACCTGGTACTGGGAAATCGATGCTGGCACAATGTATACCTGGCATATTACCCAAAATGCGACCCGAAGAAATATTAGAGTGCAGTACTATAGCAAGCGTTGCAGGCAAGTTAGCAAATGGCAAACTATCAAGGGTTAGACCCTTTCGTGCTCCTCACCATTCCTGCTCGATAGCAGCAATGGTCGGTGGTGGTGTGGGTAAAAGAGTAAAGCCAGGTGAGATTTCATTAGCCCATAATGGGGTATTATTTTTAGACGAATTACCAGAGTTTCCACCTAATGTTATCGAATCTCTAAGGCAACCAATTGAAACTGGGGAAATACTAATTGCTAGATCAAATTCGCATATTAAATATCCAGCTAACTTTCAGCTAATAGCCGCAATGAATCCTTGTAAATGCGGTTATTTAAGCGATCCGCATAAAGCATGTTCAAGAGCTCCAAAATGTGGTAGTGATTATCAGATGCGTATTTCCGGTCCAATCATGGATCGATTTGATCTACATATAAATGTAGGCTCTATCGATTCATATAATTATAATTTAATAGGAGATGATACAGAAGAAGGGTCTGAACAAATAGCCAATAGGGTCGAAATAGCTCGCAATATTCAACAAACTAGATATGAAGGATATAATATCAAAACAAATAATCGTTTGGATGGGCAACTGCTTATTGAATATGCACTACCAGTTGATGATGGAAAAGATTTACTTAACGAAGCCGCTACAAAATTTCGTATATCAATGCGGGCATATAATAGAATCTTACGAGTTGCAAGAACTATAGCTGACCTAGAAGGTTCTCGCAATGTCTATAAGATACATATTGCCGAAGCACTAAACTATAGAAAAATGGATAATAATCCATAAGAATAGGAATACAACCGTCATTGCGGAGGTGTAAGCCGACGAAGCAATTGTAAGTTAAAAGTATAGTATCCATGAAGTAACCAAAAATGGAATACTTTGTCGACCTTACGGTCTCCTCGCAATCTGATATATCCCCACGAAATTAAGCACGACAAAGCTCCGTCTTTATAATAGATGCTAGGGGTTCTACCAATGGTTTTATGGCATGCAAATAATTAAATTCAATAATAAATTTCCCAAGGGTAAAATACAAATAAATCTTTTTGTCTTTTACTGTGTTAGGTTGGAAAATTCTTTGCATACCTTGGCTATAGCCTACCACACCTATAACCCAATATGTTATAATAACAATGGCAGATAGTAACATTAAAACTCCCCATCTATTATTACTTCATTTAATACTGTTTTTACATCCATAACCTACTATTTCCATCATCATTAAATAATGATGATATTCTATCAATTCTTGCTATTTTGCAACAATTTCGTGGGGATATACATCAGCTCGCAATGACGTTTTGTACTTTAAATTTTGTTCACAGAGCCTAGTTACTCACATAATATTATCGCAACTCGAGCAAATTCATTTTCTAACTTAGTTTTAAGATTTTTATACTGAGAAGTTTTTAATTCTTCCTGGGTAATCAAGCTCTTTTTTATGGTTATTATATCTGTGAATACAGTATCTTTATCCTGATATTTACATGATCTATTCACATATATCCAGGGAGTATCAATCTCAAAGTTTAATTTTTTACAATCTTTAACTATAATATTTTTGATAATCATATATTTCTTGTTAGTTTCAGGCATACCTATAAAGATGTCTGATATCTGGTCAGAAGCTGTATGGGTGATATCATCTGATCTATTAGACTTTAAAGTTAAAGCAACCCCCATATTTGTTTTAGAAATTCTATTTCTTTGCTGTAATGCATATTTGATTGTAATATCTTTAACAATACGAGAAGTAAGATCAGGTAATTCTAAGAATTTTTTGTCTTCTTCATTAAGATATTCTCCACTCAACCTACGGAAAGTAAAATCCTTTAACTGTTCAGTTGAATAATATAATCCCCAACCACTCATGCTTGATGCCACTTCTCCCTTCATATCAAACTGACCAGACAGTTCTACAATATTATTTTTTATAACTAATTCCTCGCGTGATATAGTTTGTGAAGTTTCAGGCTGTATATTGGCAATTTTGGTATAACCAGCTTCTTGAACATCCAAGGTCAATGCTATCTTATCAGCAATATCTGGAAAAATTCCTTGTGCCATACTAACAAGATTTGTTGGATCAATCCAATATACTTTGCCATTTTTATTAGTTACTTTAAGCATCGCATGATTAAAATTTCCCATGTTAGGTAAGGCATCTGGATTAGAAAAATTAGTAATACCTCGCATTACAAAAATAGGTTGAACTTTATAATCAAGTTTTTGCAAGATAGCAGCAGTACTTGCAGAAAAATCTTTACAATCACCAATTTGCGAACTGGCTACTTTTTCTAAATCTCTAGGAAAGTAACGACCTGATACTGTTCGCCAATCACCCATATATTGGATTTTTTCATTTAATGCAGAAGTGACAAAATTAATTTTTTCTTCGTCGGTATTCTTGTCTGCAGCAGATTCGGCTATATTCATGAAAATTGCAGGAAGTGGTTGGTTAATTACACTAGAATACCCAGGAGCAAGTTGTTTAGCCAAGTCTTGCCATTTGGTTAAACTTGACAAGGATACCCAAGTAGTATGCTTAATATTTAATATAGCATGACTTGGTTCATTTGTTATAAAATCGTAAACAGGCTTTTCTAAGATAATTTCTGCCGAATGAAAATCACTTTCAGCATCTTTAATAATTTTTAATACGCCTTTTGGATCATTTACTTTAATATTCAAAGGTAATTTAGAATTAATCTTAGTATGACTTGCCTGCCAATAACAGTCCCCACCGTAAAATAAATTAGTACTATAAAAATTATCTACAGGAACTTTTGTTTCAACATGCTTATATTTTAAATATATTTCTGCTCCAAGTTCTGCTTTAGGAAATGATATGGTTATTTGTCTTAATTGATCAAAACCTTTACCAAAAAAGGCTAGTGGTTTATCCTCAATCATATCTTTAGTGACTATATATTCTTGTCCATTATAAATAGTTTTAGCTTCTAATATAGAAATTGCAGAACTATTTTCATTATAAGTTAAACGATGTTGGGAAAAAGCATCACGCCCTGATTCTTTTAGTATTTTTGCATGCATTTCTGTTATTGATTCAAAAGTGCCATCTTGATTGACATTAATATTGTGGCTATAAAGTTTAATCTCAACAGGGGCATCTTCATAGCTACTCCACCTAGCTTGAGCGGTAGGGTTTATTACAAATACTAATAATATTAGGTGCAGAAAAGATTTTAAATAACTCATTATATAATCCTATAAAAAATTAGTTGTTAGTTGTATAGCTAACCCGAATATGTTTTAGATATATCTTAAATATAACAGATTTTTTTGATCCACTAATAGCTGTTTTCATTATTTTTGCGATATTGCTTATTTTTTTATCCCTAACTTAGTACATTATAGTGAATTAACTTGAATTGGCAACGTTATAAATCCGATTAGTATTTAGTCCCAACGTTATTGCGAGGAGTGGGTAAACACGACGAAGCAATCCAAAAAATGATTAAAAATTGCTTCGTCGGCTTATGCCTCCTTGCCAATAGACGGTTAAGACCTCACCTTACGCATAAACCACATGACAATTTAAAAATTCTGGAAAAGTACAAAACGCTATTAGCGAGACCACTACGTGGACGAAGCAATCCACATTCATTAGATTGCTTCGTCGCTACTAAAGTAGCTTCTCGCAATGACTATGTGTTGCAAAGTAGTTCCTCACAACGACGCTAGGTTATATTTTCCCTATGATTTTTAAATGGTATGTGTAAGGTGAGTTTAAAAGTCGTATTTTACTCTTGACTATTTGTTAGCTTACTTTTATTATGACTGAAAATTTGTAAAAACTACAAAAATATTTGTAAAAACTACAGAAATATCTATAAATACTACAGAAATATTTGTGAATACTACAAAAAATTTGTAAAAACTACAGAAAATTTTGTAAAAACTACAAAAAGATAATACAAAAAGGTTTGATAGTTGTGGCTAAAAAAAATAAAAATGTTTTGGTAAGACTTGTTAGTACAGCTGGTACAGGGTATTTTTTGGTAAAGAAGCGCAATCCTAAAACCCAAACTGAGAAGTTAGCATTTAAAAAATATGATCCGGTAGTTAGGAAACACGTTCCTTTTAAAGAAGAAAAGATTAAGTAGTGAAATAGTAGGAATATATGGCAACAAAAATTCGTTTGGCAAGAGGTGGGGCAAAAAAACGTCCCCATTATAGAGTGGTTGTAGCAAATGCAACAGCTCCTAGAGATGGTGATTTTTTGGAGAAGGTAGGTACTTATAATCCTATGCTTGTCAAGGGTGATGCAAATCGTGTAATTCTAAAATCTGATCGTATAGAATATTGGTTAAGTACTGGTGCTCAACCTACAGAGCGTGTGGCAAAGTTTATTGAAGAAGCTGGTATAGCACTTCCAGCATCGATCAAAAAGAAAATGGAAATAAAAATTAAGAATCGTAAAATAAAACCTCCTAAGAAAGAGTCCAAAAAAGCTTAAATAACATGGCGTAAGCTGAAGAATTAATTATAAGTCTAAAAAACGTCATTGCGAAGAGCTGCAAAGCGGCGACGTGGCAATCTATAAAAGTGATTAGAAATGGATTGAGGTTTACACCTCCTCGCAATGGCGATGTGTTGCAAAGTATCTCCTCGCAATGACATTAAAGGTCACACGAGCTTTTTCTTATCTGCCGGATTAGCTCAGTGGTAGAGCAACCGCCTTGTAAGCGGTAGGTCGTCAGTTCAAATCCGACATCCGGCACCACAGCAAGTAACAAAATTATTTTTGTAATGCATAAGACAATTCCTTGTAGATTTATCAACTATTTAAAGTTCTATAAATTAGATCTTGCAATTGTCATGTTGGCATTATTATGTGTGTCAATTTCTTTGCTAGCAATAGGTGGAGCTTTTAGGCAGTTAATCGATAGCGGTTTGAAAGGAAATTATCTACAATCAATCAACCAATCAATATTATATATTAGTATTTTAATATTAATTTTTAGTACGGGTAGTTTTTTCCGTTCTTATTTCATTAATAATATTGCTGAAAAAATCGTTAGTCAAATTAGGCAAGAGGCTTACAGTAACATAATTAATTTCGATATTGTTTGTTTTGAGGATCTCAAAATTGGTGATATCATTTCCCGCCTGAGTGTGGATATAGAACTTATTTATAAGTTGATTGTCAATTTTCTCTCTTTTTTTGTTCGTAACTCAATAATGCTAATTGGTGGAATTATCTTAATGTTCTGCCAGAGTCCTAAACTCGCTGCGATTGTCATTATTATTATACCATTATTATTGCTACCACTAATAAAATTTGGCAAATATGTACGAAATTTATCAAAAAATGTTCTCCAATCACAAGCCAATATTACCGCTAATTTAGAAGAGAGCGTATCAAATATTTGTGCAATACAAGCTTTTAATCAGCAGGAAAATAAAGTAGCGGCTTTCAATAAGCAAATTTCTGATTATTTACAACATGCGGCAAGTCGTTTAAAAGTCCGTTCAGTATTTTTTGCTTTGGCTATTTCAGTTATACTATTCTCCATCACTATAGTTATATGGGTAGGTAGCAGAGATATAGTACAGGGTCATTTATCATCAGGTCAGATGATATCATTTATTTATTACGCTATCATCGCTGGTGTAAGTAGTGGGGGTATTTTTGAGCTTTTAACTGAAGTCCACTCATCTCTTGTAGCCTCGGAAAGAGTTTTTGTTCTTATAGATTATACTTGCAAAAATCAACTAACTAATGTTCCAATGGGTGATTATCAAGATAATAAATCTTCTTTGAGTATAGAGTTTGACAATGTAAGTTTTGTCTATCCATCAAGATTAGACAATTTAGTTATAGATGATCTGTCATTTAAGATAGATAAAGGTAAGTTTATTGGTATAGTTGGCAGATCGGGTGCTGGTAAAAGTACTATTATGCAATTAATGTTAAAATTTTATTTTCCTGAGAAAGGAACAATTAGAATTGCTGGTCAAGATATATCCAAAACTCAAGATCATCAGATAAGACGCAAGATTGCCTATGTTCCACAAGACTCAAGTATTTTTTCTGGTACAATTAGGTCAAATATTGCTTTTGCTAAACCTGATGCAAGTATGGAAGAAATAATAGAAGCAGCTAATAACACCGGTATAATGGATTTTGTCCAGAATCTTAAAGAAGGATTAGATACTGAAATTGGTGAGAAGGGTATTAGATTATCTGGAGGACAAAAACAACGAATAGCTATCAGTAGGGCAATTCTATATAACCCAGAAATTTTACTTTTAGATGAAGCAATGAGTGCCTTAGATAGCGAGAATGAACAAAAATTACTGAGTAAATTGCAACAAATAATGAAAGGCAAAACTATATTATCGATTGCTCATCGTATTTCAAGTATAGAACAGGCTGATGAAATTTTGCTAATTGATCATGGAACGTTAATTGCTCGGGATACTCATGTTAAATTGTTAGAAAAAAGTGAAATCTATAAAATAATCTGCCAAGAACAATCAATAAATTTGTAAAGAATCATTATAATAATAGATATTTTAACTAAAATGACACATAGTTATCATATTAATAATTTATTTTTATATTGGAAGGTAATTTTATCAATTATTTGACTTGAATATTACACAGTTTAAGCTAGAATCACCAATACAAAAAATGAGGTTTATTATGAAAAATTTATTAACTATTATTCTAACTTTAGCTTTCTCTATTTCTGCTTTTGCTGGAGCAACTTCTGAGAAAAAAGATTCAACTACTACGGATCATCAAGAAGAAACTACGGATGCACAAGATCCAAACATGAAGAAGAAAGACGACAAGAAAGAAGAAAAGAAATAATTTCTTTATTCTACAGGCTGGTATAGGATATTTTCTATACCAGCTCTCTCTTTGGAGTACTGCAAAAAAGCAGTATCATTTCTGTAGGTTCTTATCCTATTGCTATTCTCCCGTTATATCCCTTAGCTATACGTAAACTATTGTTATTTTCGCGTCTTATCTTCGAGATAGAAAAGTGCTAAGAATGTTAATGTAAAGAGGTTTGTAGGGATTTTGTTATAGGATTTGTAGTCATGTAAATGATATTTTTTGTTTGATATTATCAGATTCCAGAGATATAATCTCTTTCATGTATATTACAATCGTTCCAAACAGAAATTCTCGCCCTGCAATATTGCTTCTTGGCTTACGCCTTCTCGCAATGACGTTTTTATTGCTGTTGTAATACTTATAGAATAAAAATTGTATGGTACTATCGGAAGAAGAATGTACAAAATTTTTACCATAGCTTTTTTTCAAAAAATAGAGTATACTTTAATTAGGGCGTGTCATCAATTAAGTTGACATAAATATTAGGATGAGGCAAATTAGATATTGGTAAAAAAATAAGAAGGTGACCAATGCGCAGATATGCTTTAAGAGATGATCAATGGGAAAGGATAAAGGATATTTTACCTGGAAAAGAAGGAGACGTAGGAGCAAGTGCCAAAGATAATAGATTATTCGTAGAAGCTGTATTATATAGATATCGTGCTGGTATACCGTGGAGAGACTTACCAGAAAGATTTGGAGATTTTAGAGTAATTCATACAAGACATACACGTTGGAGCCAAAAAGATGTATGGAAGAAGGTTTTTGAACTACTTGCACAAGATGCAGATAATGAATATAGTATGATTGATTCAACGATTGTTAGAGTACATCAACATAGTGCCGGAGCTAAAAAAAAGTCATAGTAGATGACCAAGCAATAGGTCGTAGTAAAGGTGGTTTATCAACTAAAATTCATGCAACTGTTGATGCTTTAGGAAATCCGACAGCTTTTTATTTAACCCCTGGTCAGTCGCATGATTTACAAGGTTCTGATGCTTTAATGGAAACTTTGACAAAAGCGGATACCGTAATTGCAGATAAGGCTTATGATGCTAAGGCAAGAATGAGGAATAAGATAAAAGATAAGAATTGCACTCCTGTAATTCCATCCAAGAAGAATCGTAAATTTCCTGTAGAATATGATGTAGAGCTTTATAAGTATCGTCATTTAATTGAAAATTTCTTTGCAAAACTTAAACAATCTCGAGGCATTGCTACGCGTTATGATAAACTAGCTCAGAATTTTCTGGGAGCAATTTATTTGGCTTCTTCTGTAATATTACTTAATTGATGACACGTCCTAGATTAATTTTCAAAATAATTTTTATTCTTCAACAAAACCACAATTATTAACTAAAGAATATCAAATATGTCAAAAAGCACTTACAACTCAGTTACCCAAAAAGCAATATTTGCTGCGATACAATCAGTTAATCTACCAGCGATAAAACATTTATTGTCTAACAATGACATTGATTTAACAGTACAAACTACTACTGAGTTGAATATTCCTGGAATAGAAAAAATGGACTATACACATCTTACGCCTTTCTCTGCACTATGTGTATTGTATAAATACTGTCCAGGTAAGCATAGAGAAATATTAGATGCGTTTGATCAAATGTTTAATATTTTCTCAAAGTCAAATAAATATACCAACCCTGTAGATTCACAGGGTTGCACAGAATTTATGTGGGCTGTGTCGACAGGAAACCTTGATTTGATTAAAAAATCTTACGAGCTTATAAAGCAATGTGCTAATTACAACGTTAATCAGCAGGATAAAAGTGGTCGTACAGCTCTACATATGGCTGTGCAAAATAAGGTAGAAAAAGAAATTATTAAATATTTAATTAACGATGTAGGGGTAACAGTAGACTTACCGGATTGTCAAGAAAGGACTGCTTTATTTTACGCTACATCAGTAGACGATTTATCGGCACGAGGTAATAACCCGCAGGTGTATCTAAAGCTAGCAAATATACCTCTAACTCATGAGTTGTTAGAGGATGGTGCTAGTCCTAATATACCATACCATGGAAAATATTTGCTATCAATGCTATGTGAGTATATATGGCGATTAAAAATCTATATAAAGTCTACTGATACTAAGGAACAGCTAAAATATGGGGCAGACATTAAAGGCTGTATCCCTATAGTAGAAAATCTAATAGACAAAATAATACACAGCGAAAAGTTTGATCATACTGCTAAAGATGCTGATACTGGCTTTACAGCTGTACACTGGCTATGTGAGTTAGGTGAGAAAGGTCCTGCTCTTTTACAAAAGTTACAAAACCTTGGGGCTGATATAAATCAGGGTGATGTTAGCGGACGTTCTACGCTAAATTGGTATTCTGATTATAACGTTCTTTCAATAGTAAAAAAACTGTTAGAGCTTAATAAAGCAAATGTAAATACACAAGCTCTTAATGGTGAAACTGCAGCACATGCTTTGTTTTTCAATGCAAGTAAGATTAATTCTGCTAAAGCAAAATTACCAACATTAGAACTTTTGTTAAATCACAACAACAAACCTCCTTATGATCCAACTTTGACTATGCAAGGTTTTACTGCTAAAGGTTTGTTACAGTTAATAATAACCCAGCATGGTGATAATGAAGACCTAAATAACTGTAGCAAATTATTAGATGAGTATAAGGAGTGGTATGATGAGACAGGTGTAAAACTATTAGAGGAGTGCATAATGAGCAAGCTGCAATATTAGGGGCAGAATTGGCTAGTTTTAATCTCTATGAATAAATTAGGACTCTATCGCTCATCTATAGCTAACTCTACATAACATACGCCAAATTCGTAGACGTTTTTAGTAAAGAGTACACAAAAACCTAGACCCTCTATTAGCGAGGAACCATTTTTGGTGGCATTGATGCAATCCAAAAAAACGATTAAAATGGATTGATACGTCAGTGCTTAAGCCTCCTCACTAATAGACAGCACGATGGATGTTTTTCGGCACTAATTCAGGTTAATTGACTATACCAGCACCAATCCACCATTAACATGGATAGTTTGACCAGTGATATAAGAAGCTTTGTCACTTGCTAAAAAAGCTACTACATTTGCAACATCTTCAGGGTTTCCCAAAGTTTTTAGAGGAATTTTTTGCATTATCGCTTCTTTTTGAGTTTCATTTAATTTATCGGTCATATTTGATTTAATAAAACCAGGAGCAACTGCATTAACTGTGATCCCTCTACTTGCCACCTCAAGGGCTAGAGACTTTGTCATACCTATCATCCCAGCTTTGGAAGCACAATAATTTGCTTGCCCTGGATTACCAGAAACTGCAACCACAGAGGCTATATTAATTATTCTCCCATAACGAGTTTTCATCATTTTTTTTATCGCTTCACGATTTAGAATAAAACTAGCTTTTAAGTTTATATTTATAACTTGCTCAAATATCTCATCGGACATTCTTATTGCTAGCATATCGTTAGTGATTCCAGCATTACAAACTAAAATATCTATTTGTTCAAGATTAGCTACCAAGTTATTACATTCCTCGCTATTGGCTAAATTGCATGGTGCTATCGTATAATTATTTTTTAAGTTATTACCCAATTCTTGTAGTTTTTCTTGGTTACTACCACTAATTATTACATGGCTACCAAGAGAGTGTAATAGCTTAGCAATGCTACCACCAATTGCTCCAGATGCTCCAGTAATTAGAGATTTTTTATCAGTTAAGTTTATCATTTTAGCTCCAATTTGTAGTTATTTAAGTATATTAGTTAACCAGAATAGCACTTAGCAGATATTTGTTATTCATCCTCTTCCATAATTACTGTTTCACTATCAAAGCTAATATTATGAGAAGATTTTTGACGAATTAGCTGTTCTATTTCACAGCAGATAGCAAGGTGTTCTTTCAGGTAATGTTTAACATTTTCTCTACCTTGTCCTATACGAATGTCTTTATAGGAAAACCAAGAACCAGACTTTTCTATTATTTCCAATTTAACACCAAGGTCTATTATCTCGCTTTCTTTAGAAATACCACTACCATACATTATATCAAATTCTGCAGTTTTGAATGGTGGTGAGACTTTATTCTTAACAACCTTGACCTTAGTTTGACTACCTACTACTTCATCTTTATCCTTGATTGATGAGATTCTTCTGATATCTAGCCTTACTGAGGCATAAAATTTTAAAGCATTGCCACCTGTGGTAGTTTCTGGACTGCCAAACATGACGCCTATTTTCATTCTAATTTGATTAATGAAAATAATTACACAATTAGTTCTGGAAATTGATGCGGTGAGTTTCCTAAGTGCTTGGCTCATTAATCTAGCTTGTAACCCCATATGGGAGTCACCCATTTCTCCTTCAATTTCTGCTTTAGGCACAAGGGCAGCAACACTATCAACAACGACCATATCAATAGCTCCAGAGCGTACTAGAGTATCAGTTATTTCAAGAGCCTGTTCACCAGTATCTGGTTGAGAAATAATAAGCTCGTCAATATTTACTCCTAATTTTTTGGCATATGCTGGGTCTAAAGCATGTTCTGCGTCAATAAAAGCACAAGTGCCACCTTTCTTCTGTGCTTCAGCAATTACATGTAAAGTTAAGGTAGTTTTTCCCGAACTCTCTGGTCCAAAAATTTCAATAATCCTTCCCTTAGGGAGACCGCCTATACCAAGTGCTAGGTCAAGTCCTAGCGATCCTGTTGGTATTGCCTCAACGTCTACAGCTCGACGTTGCCCAAGTTTCATAACCGAACCTTTGCCATAACTTTTTTCAATTTGGCTAAGTGCAGCAAGTAGTGCTTTTTCTTTGTCTATAACATTCATTTTTAGAATCTGCTAAATAAAATCAAGTTAAATTTATAAAGTAACATACGAGAGAAATCCAGTAAAATAATATCACGACGATTTACAAACCACAACTAAAAATAGAAATATAACCATTCCTTATTTCTTTATATTTTCTTCTTATAGCTAATCCTTGTTGTCATTGCGAGGAGCCGCTTTGCGGCGATCCAAAAAATGACCATGAATGAATGCTTCTTGGCTTAAGTTTTCTTACTAATAGACGTCTTGTACTTTAACTTATAAATTTATCTGACAATGTAATAATAAAGTAACATATAATGGGAGAGAAAATCACTATAAATCTATATGCTGTTTTTCATAGCTTTCATGTCGCTCTTGCGATTCAATACACAAAGTTGCAACGGGTCTTGCTTCTAAACGTTTTAAACCAATTGGTTCTCCAGTTTCTTCGCAATAGCCATATTCATTTTTTTCTATCCTTACCAAAGCCTCTTCTATTTTATCAATAAGCTTACGATACCTGTCTCTTGTTCGTAACTCTAGTGCCGTATCCGTTTCAATTGATGCCCGATCATTAAAATCTGGTTCATTCCAATTTTCTTCCTTGAGATGGTTTAAGGTTTCTCGCGATTCTTCCAACAAAGAACGTTTCCACTCAAGAAGTTTTTGTCTAAAATATTCTAACTGTTTAGGGTTCATATATTCTTCGTCGTTAGAAGGCTTATATCCTTCCAGTAAGGTAATTCTAGACATATAGGTTTCTCAATATTAAAAGTATGGATAATATAACGTATAACTAAAAATTATGGCAAGAAGATTATAATATTTTGCTATCAGATTTTGATATTGGGTGGGCATTATTATAAATATTCTCCAAATGTTTTAGACTAACCTTAGTATAACGCTGGGTAGTTGATAAGCTTTTATGCCCAAGTAATTCCTGAATAGACCTTAATTCTGCTCCATTTTCAAGTAAGTGTGTCGCAAAACTATGCCTAAAGGAATGAGCTGATAAATGTTCCGGTAAACCATAGAAGCGACGTAATCGTATTAATTCACGATTAAACACTGGAGCTTGTAATTTTTTACCCAACTTACCTAGAAATATTGGATCTTTTTCACCGATACTATAAGGTAATTTATTTAAATATTGTTCTATAAAATCTTTAGCTATTGGCGTCCATGGTATTATCCTCTCCTTTTTACCCTTTCCTGTTATTTTTATAAACTCTAAGTCTTGTAGATGAGATTTAGTTATCGATAATGCCTCAGATATTCTAAGCCCAGCAGCATAAATAAGCACCAATAGGGCTTTATTTCTCCATTCTACCCATTCTAAATCAGTAAAATTATCAATATGTTCAATAGATAATTGAGCGTCATCCTGCGATAAAGATTTAGGTAATATTTTAGCTTTCTTAGGACTTTTGATGGAAAAAATGGCATGGCAAGTAATATTAGTGGTCTTTTCTAGATATTTATAAAAATTCTTGATCGCCGACAAGCCTCTAGAATTAGAAGCTGCTAGGTAATTATCTTGCTGCCTTTTAGAAAGCCAGCTCCGTACTAGCCTTATATCAACTTGCCTTAGAGAATTAATGGTTATGATTTCCGAGTTATAATGATTTAGGAAATTTAGAAAATTTTCTAAATCATTTTTATAAGAAATTATCGTATGTTCCGAACAATTTCTTTGTAATTTCAGATATTTTTGCCATTTATCTATCAACTCTAATATTTCTTGTTGTTTTTTTTGAATCATCGATTATTTACCTATACAAAAATTACTAAATATTTCTCCTAACACTTCTTCAACGCTAATCTTACCAGTAACATTACTCAAACTTCTAATAGCCATTCTAACATCTTCTGTAGCTAACACTAAGTCATTTTCGCCATTAAAATTCTCATTATTGAATTTTTTTAAATATTCTAAGGCTTTTTCTATAAATGCTCGTTGACGTTGTCTAGTAATATGCGGGGTTTCGGTTAAACCAGCTATATTATGAGCAATATTTTCAATTTCCTTTAACAGACTATCCATCCCAATATTATCTTTTATAGAAATCTTTAAATAATTTTTCTTTAATTTATTGATACACATATCTATTTGACACTTATCATCTAGCAGATCAATTTTATTGATCAATATTATTGTATTGTCATCAATTAAATTATCCAATGAGGGTGAGTTGCTTAATTTTACCGCATCAAGCATAACTATTTTGATATCAGCCATTCTTGCTGATTCAATTGCCCGTTTGATGCCTTCTAATTCTATTAAATCATTACTATCCCTTATGCCAGCTGTATCTTGTAATATAATTGGATATCCTCCAATATCTAGATGTCCCTCAATTATGTCACGAGTTGTTCCCTCAATATTTGAAACAATGGCAACATCTCTTTGCATCAAAAAATTAAGTAAGCTAGATTTACCAACATTAGGAGCTCCTAAAATGGTTAATTTAATGCCTGTTCGAAGTAATTCCCCCCGTCTATTATCGTCAAGATGTTTTATTATAGCATATTTAAGTTCACCACTAAGAGTCATAACCCTATTTAATATTTCTTGCGGAATATCTTCATCGGGGAAATCAATATAAGCTTCCAGTAAACCAATAATAGTCAGTAAAGTTTGTCTCCACCCATTATAAAGTGTTTCGAGTTCTCCTCCAACTTGCTTAACCGCCTGCCTATGTTGCCAAACAGTTTCAGCTTCAATTAAATCGGCAATACCTTCTGCCGCAGTTAAATCAAATTTACCATTTAAAAAAGCCCTACGGGTAAATTCCCCAGGCTCTGCCATTCTTAAACCTTCGATGGTTAACAATGTTTCAGTTAGCATAGCAGCAATTGCTATACTGCCATGAGTATATATTTCTACTACATCTTCTCCAGTAAAGCTAGCTGGAGCTTGGAAGTATGCTACAACTGCTTCATCAATTAATTCTTGATTCTTAGGGTTGATAAGTTTTTTACAGTACATGACTCTAGGAATAAACGTGGCATTATCATTTTTAATTAGGTGTTTTAATGCAACCAAGCTGTTAGATCCAGAAATACGAAAGACTGCAACACCAGCTTTTCCTGGTTTAGAGCTTTGAGCAAAAATAGTTTCCATGATGGTGCGAGCCTCTTGCTAAGTAATTTATTTTAATTATAATACATTAAATAGCTTAGTCTGGGATAAGAATTATGCTAATCTAAATAAGTTTTTGAGAATACAGGTGTTATTGTGAAGAGAACGAGGCGATCTATAAATTGTCATTCCAGTGTAGGAAGTTATCCCTGCGTAAGCAGGGGTCTAGATTCCCGCCTACGCGGGAATGACAAGGTAAAAACGTCATTGCGAGGAGACCGTAGGTCGACGAAGCAATCCAGAAAAGCGATAGAGATGGATTGCCACGCCACCTACGGTGGCTCGCTAATAGACGACTTTTCTACTTTATTTTCTTAAACTAACGCCTATGCGACCACACAGTGGTCTCGCTAATAGGCGGAGTAATATTAATGGGGTTAGCTATATAATGCTTAATCTTTGAAACAATAATAAAGTTTGGTAACAATATGACAATAGAAAAAGTTACAATAAATAAGGCTGCAGAGAGAGTGTCTTTATCTTTAAGTAGACTTACTTGTCAAGTGCCTAATTATAAATCAGAAATTTTATCATTAAGTAAGGTAAAAAATGGAGAGCCACTTTTTAATAAATTTATACAAAAATTTTTAGTTTATATTCCTGTAGATTATAGGTTTAGAGATAGACAAGAATTATTTGGCGAGTTTGCTTATAGTGCTTTTCAGTTCTTTAAAGAAAAGCAACCTAGTAAAAGGAAATTGCAGATTGTCAGTACGGTAATTGAAAATAATCCTGCTATTAATATTTTGTTATTGAACGAAAATAAATCATTCATAGTTGATTCGATTATTTGTTTGTTAACAACTCTCAACTTGAAAGCTAAATTTTTACTTCATCCTGTTATAGCTTGCGTAAGAAACAATGATGGTCATTTACAAGAAATATTGGATGTAAAGCAAGATAGTGACGAATCTTTAGTACATATAACTATTTTAGGGAATTTTGATCAGAGCGATATCAATTCTTTAGAAAATTCTCTGAATAAAACTTTAGATCAGGTCGATACTATTCATAATGTGTGGTCTAAATTATTGAACAGAGTAACAACGATTTCAAATGAGATTCAAAATAATCAACAATTACACAATAACTATTTAGATTATAATGAGTCTATAGATTTCTTAAATTGGCTAAAAGATGATAATTTTACTTTTTTAGGTATGATTAACTTTGATCTAATTTCCAAAGATTTTTCCTCAGAGGAAGGTGTCCAGAAAATATGGCAAGGACAAGATACTAAAAATGAAGTTATTGATATTATTGAACGCTCAGCAAGCCCATTACATAACAATAAATTAGTCATTTTAGGTAAAATTAATACCCTATCAAGTGTACATAGAAATAACTTAGTAGATTATATTTTAATCAAGAAGATCGATCAGGATAAAAAGTATCTTTCAGGTAGCATAATTTTTGGTTTATATAGTTCTGCAATATATTACCAGCTAATTACTGATATTCCTATATTAAGACAAAAGCTACAATTCGTTCTAGATAAATCTGCCTTTCCGACTGATGGATATAATACCAAAAAGCTTAAAAGTATAGTTCAATCTCTACCGAAAGAAGCTTTGATACAGATTGATGAAGGTGATCTATACTGTATGTGCTTACATGTACTTTCAGGTATGATGAGTAGAAAACTCAAATTATTTATTCAACAAGATTGGTCTGGTTCTTTTATTAATATCATAATATTCTTATCAAGAGATCGTTTAACACCAGAAGTACATAGTGCCATAAATTGTTATTTATCCGATACACTTAATGGGATAATATTATCAGATTATATGGCAGAAGTGGCAGAAAATTTTTCATATTTATTTGTTACGTTAGAGGTGCAGAATAAAAATAGCCTTAATTTTGAAGTTGAAATAATAGAGCAAGAATTAGATAAACTTTCCACTCGTTGGAGTGAAGATTTTTATCATAAATTATGTAAAAATTTTGGTGAATATCAGGGAGGAGTAAATTTTAAACTTTTTGATCCAATTTTTCCTATTGATTATAGAGAGAAATTTAATGGGCAAACAACTTTAATAGATATTGAGTATCTAAAAGAGGCAAGTATTTATCACAAGCCTATATTTAATTTAATTACTATAAATAATAGTGAATTCCGGCTAAAAATTTACAGTCCTGCTCCCAAATTAGCTCTTTCCGACCTACTACCATCTATAGAAAATTTGGGATTCAAGGCTATAGATGAACAAAGCTTTGCTATAAAAGGAACAGAAGATATTAGACTTCCTGCAAAAGTCGCTTATGCTGAGGGATTTGAAGGAGACTTGGCACGCAGAACCGCAGCGTACTTAAAGGTACGTGAGGATTCGAGTACCGACTCGACGTACAAATCACCAGCAGAAGTAGAGTTTTGCGGGAAGTCTATTAAAGAGAGTTGGATATATGAGTTCACTCTCGAACCATTAATAACTATTGAAGGCAATATTGATTTGCTTAAAGCCAATGTAGAAGAGGCTTTAGATAAAATATCTCTCGGACTTTTAGATAATGATTCTTTAAGTAAATTAATAGTGTTATCAGGATTTAATTGGTGGCAAGTTAAGTTAGTCAAAGCATTAACTAGATATTTACATCAAACAGGCTTTATCTATGGTAAGGGTTATGTTCAACTGACCTTAATAAAGCATTTTCTATATACTAAAATGCTAGTTGATTTGTTTGATGCTAAATTTAATCCGGCAAACTTTTCAGATGAACGTACAAAAACTATAAAAGACAGTATCCTTAGCTATCTTAATAAAATCACTAGTAGCAGTGAGGATAAGGTTTTAAGGCATATGTTTGGTACTATTGAAGCTATTGTTAGAACTAATTGCTATCAATCTAGTTCTATAGTCAATTCAGGAGAATTTGGGGCTAGGAGCGATGGAGCGACGCCTATAAGTAATAGGCGAGCGACGAGCGACAACGTCCCCAACTTCTCATCAATTGACTATAATTTACAGAATGGAGATAACAAACATAATATAGTCTGTAAAAATTATTTTTCTTTTAAATTTGATTCAAAAAAAGTTCCTAATTTACCTTTGCCAGTGCCATTTGCTGAAATATTTGTTTATGCTAATGATTTTGAAGCTATTCATTTACGAGGTGGCAAAGTATCTCGTGGTGGTATTAGATGGTCTGATAGAGGAGAGGATTATAGAATAGAAGTATTAGGGCTAATGAAAGCACAAAGTACCAAAAATTCGGTCATTGTGCCTTTTGACGGCTCAAAAGGTGGGTTTTTCGTTAATTTCACTGATGATAATATGACTCGTCAAGAATATATGGCAAGAGTTATAGAATGTTATAAGAATTTTCTCCGTGGTTTACTTGATATCACTGATAATATAGTTAATGGCAAAATTGTCCAACCACAAAACACTATTATCTATGATCAGGAAGATCCATATTTAGTAGTTGCAGCAGATAAAGGTACAGCAACGTTCTCAGATCATGCGAATAGTATATCTGCTGAATATAATTTTTGGTTAGGTGATGCTTTTGCTTCCGGGGGATCAGCCGGTTATGACCATAAGAAAATGGCTATTACTTCAAAAGGAGCGTGGATTTCTGTAGCAAGTCATTTCTATGCTATGGGTCTTGATATACAAAAGGATCCTATTACTGTTGTTGGTATTGGTGATATGTCTGGAGACGTCTTTGGTAATGCTATGCTTAGGTCTAATGCAATAAAACTTGTTGCGGCATTTAATCATAAACATATATTTATTGATCCACAACCCGATCCGATTATTAGTTTTAATGAACGTATGAGATTGTTTGAGTTACCTGCATCAAATTGGTCTGACTATAATCAACAGTTAATTTCAAAAGGTGGCGGGGTTTTTGAACGAAGTAGTAAATCTATTTTGTTATCGGCAGAAGCTAAATCATTGCTAAAGATAGATGTTGACCAACTAACCCCAGAACAGCTGATTAGAGCTATTTTACAAGCAGAAGTTGATTTGATATGGAATGGTGGTATAGGAACCTATATAAAAGCTTCGACAGAAAGTCACCTAGATATAGGTGATAAGGCAAATGATAATCTGAGAGTCAATGGTAAAGATATTAGAGCTAAAGTAATAGGGGAAGGTGGAAATATTGGCGTATCGCAACAAGGTAGAATAGAATATAGCAAGCTCGGTGGACAGATAAATACTGATTTTATTGATAATTCAGCTGGTGTTGATTGTTCAGATCATGAAGTAAATATAAAAATCGCTCTTAATCAAGCTATGGTTTCTAAAAAAATCAGTTTAGAAGAACGTAATAAACTACTGTTTGCTATGACCAAACAAGTTGAAGAGTTGGTATTAGTTGATAATTATAAGCAGAATCAAGCGATTAATATCATGCAATTATCTCGTATTTCGACTATCGAAATATTTAGCCAATTTATTGATACTTTAGAAGAAGAAAAATTAATTGATCGAACTGTTGAGTTCCTACCAACTAGGGAAGAGTTAAATAGAAGGGCTCTTAATAATGAAAGTATAACTCGTCCTGAGCTTTGTGTATTACTTTCTTATAGTAAACGCTCAGCCTATCATGATTTAATAACAGCAACATTCTCAAAAGATAAATATTTTGAGTCTTATCTGATTAATTACTTTCCAGCATTAATGCAAGAGAAATTTCGTGAAGAAATTTTATCTCATCCACTTAAGCATGAAATTATTCGAACCGTTGTAACAAATAAAATTATTAATCAGTTAGGTGGTCCATCACTTAATCTTATAAAACGTGACACTGGTGCTGCTCTTTGTGATATAGTTCGTTCATATACCATTATTTGTGAAATTTTTGATTTAGATAATTTATGGACTATAGTGGAATCTCTAAATGCTATAGAATATAAAGTTAAAATTGACATGTTTACTGAACTTGCTAAAATTATGCGTAGAGGCATCTCCTGGTTTTTAAAGCATATAAAACATCCTATCAATATTAGCGATACCATTGATGAATTTTATCAACCATCTAGAATGCTTAGCAAAGTGGTGAGTAAATTTCTCTTAGGAGAAGCTAAAAATAAATTCGATGATAAAGTTAAGCAATATGTTTTGTTGGGAGTGAAAGACGAGATAGCTCAAAGGGTCGCAACTCTCGATAGCTTAGTGTCAGTTTTTGACATAATCTATATTGCCAAAAGAACCCAGGCTACAAATAATGATGTTGCTAGTTTATATTTTGCTACTGGTAGCAAATTTAGTATTGATTGGCTTCGTAAATCTTGTGATAAACAGCTAAATGATTCTTATTGGAATAGATTATCAACGCAATCATTAAAAGATGACTTGTATGATAAACAAAGACAATTATTAACTAAAATAATTAACAAATCCAAAGTAAATATTGATTTAGATTTATGGATTGATAATAATATAGATTCTGCGTCTATTTTCCTAGATTTTGTCAAAGCAATTAGATTGCAGGAAAATATTGACTTAAATATTTTAATTTTAGCAAATAAGAAGTTTGAAACCTTCTTGCGTAAACTTGAGTAGCGTGTTATGTCGTCATCCCTAAAACAAGCAAGAATAGAGTCTGGCAAAACTCTTGAAGAGATATCTGATTATTTGAAAATTAGAAAGCAATATTTAGAAGCTCTTGAAGAAGGAGACCTAAATTCAATGCCAGCGGAAGTTTATGTGAAAGGTTATCTTAAGTTATATTCAAATTATTTAGGGATAGTTTTGGATACAGGTGAGGAAGATGAGCAGGAACCCCCTAAAGATATTGATTTCAAAAATAGGGCTGGTTCAATGGTATCTGATTATAAATGGAAAAAACAGCTCATTATAATTTCTATTTTAACATTAATAATAATTCCAATAATTTTTCACTTAATATTACCATATGAATGACAATAAATACTGATTTGTTACTTAAATTAATGCAAGAAGTGGATCAAGGGATTGAAGGTCTTTTGTCGGATATTGCAGAACAGCATCAAGAAATTAATAGACTGAAAGATGAAAATAAATATCTCAAGGATAATTATACAAAAATACTTGAGCAAATAGCTGTATATATTGCTGAACTGGAAGAAATAAAACATAAAAACACATAATATAGATGTCTATAGTAACAATAATACTAGGTAGCAAAACTTTCCAACTGGCATGTAGTGACGGATCGGAAGAAGAATTGTGCAATCTTGCAGCCAAGTTAAATGAAAATATTACCCAGATAAAAAAGGCTAGCCCATCAGCATCATTTGAACTATTATTAGTTATGTCCGCCTTAAGTTTACAGGAACAAGTACAAAATTTGACTAATAAAATTGCTAAAATCGATGGTGATAAAATACCTTGTGAAGAAGAAAAATTTGCAGAAACATTAAGTACTATAGCAGGATATTTAGAAGAACTTGCACGAAAGATTGGAAAGTGATATTATCGTAAAATACTTGGAATATTTACTTAAAAAACACTTTTTAAAACAGAAGAGTGTAATAGACGAGCTACTTGGTTCGTGAGCTTAACGTATTGCCCTGGGACTATAATTTTTACTATTAGGAAACATTCCTGTCTGAGTCTATTATGCAGATATATGGATTCCATTTATATATACTAGGTTCTTTGAGGATCTTAGGCAACGACCAAAGTGGTTCATTTTTTTAGGCAATTTTTGTGTTATACTACATCAACAGGATTCTTACTAATAATAGAGTGCGGTCTGCTCTATTAATGTTGGTAGGCTGCTTTACTACTTTATTACTAGTAACTTATAATCCAGACGATCCTTCCTTTAATTCTGTGACAGCCAAATATCCAAGTAATTTATTAGGTTATTTTGGTTGTTATTTGGCAGATATTTTTTACCAATTTTTTGGTATAGCGTCGTTTATTTTACCCATTTGTTGCTTTTTTTGGTCTTTGAGTGTGTGGCGTTTAGAGAAAAAATGGGTTACCATCCGGATAATGGTGATGCTGCTTTCAATTATATCATTATCGATAGTCTGCACTAAGATAAAAATTGATTATTTACCGGCTGGTGCCGGCGGAACAGTCGGTACTATTATTTACCCACTAGTCAAACAATTAGATGCTAGAGCCGATTATGCTTTAATTATTGTCACGTTTATTTTATTATTTTTACTGGCAGAAATAAAATTTTCAGCTTTTTGGAATGCTATAATTAAATCACTCAAACTAATACCTTATAAAAAAATTATATCCTTACCTACAACATCAACAAATAGCAACTCAACTAAACCAGTTTTGATAAAAAGGGCTCCTTTTGTTAATCAAGAAGAAGCTTCATATGCTGACAAAATGGATGTATCTTTGGGGAAAAATAATGATCCACAATCTCATTATTTAAAGAAACAATCTGCATCAAGAAAAGAAAATAACCAATTACCAGACTTACCACCTATCGAATTATTAAAACAAGCTGATAGCCAAAATATAAAAGTGGAAACTTCATCAGAATTACAACATAATGCCCAAATATTGTTGACTGTTCTTAATGATTTTGGTGTTAAAGGTCAGGTCATTAATATTAATCAAGGTCCGGTTGTCACCTTATATGAATTTGAACCAGCTGCCGGTACTAAATCTTCTAGGATTATAGGTTTATCAGACGATATTGCCAGATCATTATCTGCAATATCAACTAGAATAGCTGTAATACCGGGTAGAAACGTCTTAGGTATTGAATTACCAAATAAACAACGAGCTTTCTTTTGTCTAAGAGAATTAATTGAAACACCAGAATATCAAGATAATAGCATTATGCTACCATTGATTTTAGGTAAGGATTTAGCTGGCAAGCCTTTTGTTGCAGACTTAGCAAAAATGCCCCATTTATTAGTTGCAGGTACGACTGGTTCAGGTAAATCAGTGGCAATTAATGCGATGATAATTTCCCTACTTTACCGTTATACCCCAGAAGAATGTCGGTTAATAATGATCGATCCTAAAATGCTTGAATTATCAACCTATGATGGCATACCACATCTTCTAACCCCAGTGGTTACCGAACCAAACAAAGCGGTAGTAGCCCTTAAATGGGCAGTAAAAGAGATGGAAAATCGTTATAGAGCAATGTCAAATATTGGGGTAAGAAATATAGCTGGTTATAATGCTAAAATTTTGGAAGCTGCGTCAAGCGGTAAAATATTAGAGCGTTCTATCCAAACAGGATTTGATTCAGAAACCGGCAAGCCTATTTATGAAACAATTGAAATGAATATGGAGAAATTACCGTTCATTGTAGTAATTGTTGATGAAATGGCTGATTTGATGCTGGTAGCTGGCAAGGATATCGAATTATCGATACAACGTCTTGCTCAAATGGCAAGAGCTGCAGGTATTCATATTATCATGGCAACCCAAAGACCTTCTGTTGATGTTATTACTGGGGTAATTAAAGCTAATTTTCCAAGTCGTATCAGTTTTAAAGTAACTTCTAAGATTGATAGTAGAACTATTCTTGGTGAACAAGGCTCTGAACAGTTACTCGGTATGGGAGACATGCTTTATATGGGTAATTCGTCAAAGATTACCAGGGTTCATGGTCCATTTGTTGATGATAAAGAGGTAGAGAAAGTAACCGAATATTTAAGAGCAACAGGAACTCCTGAGTATCTTTCAGCAGTGACCCAACAACTAGATGATGATGAAGTAAATGTTGAAAGTTCTGGAGATGATTCAACTAGTGACGAGACTCTATATAAAAGAGCGGTACAAATAGTACAATTAGAACGAAAAGTATCAATTAGCTATATACAAAGATGTTTACGAATTGGTTATAATCGAGCTGCTACTCTTGTGGAGAAAATGGAACAAAATGGGGTAATATCCCCTCCTAACCACACTGGTAAAAGAGAAATATTATTGCCAGAAAGTTAGTGAGTGTTCACGGTTTTTTTGCTATTTTCTTATGATGAATAAAAAATCTGCTCGCCAAACGTCTATTAGCGAGAAGCTGCTTTGCAGCGACGCGGCAATCCAAAAAACTAACCAAAAATAGATTGCTTCGTCGCTACTAAAGTAGCTTCTCGCAATGACGTTTTGTACTTTAACTTTTTTTTGTGAAAGCTCACCATTATATTTCCCTGACTTGTTTAAATACTAACTTTTTTTCTCTAAATATGTTTATTTTATGAAAAAAATTCGCTATAGATCGTGGCTTTGACATATCGCGTTTGTAGCTTTGCTTAGTCATTGATCCATAATTAGAAATTAAAGAGGGTATAACTTCAGAGTAATATACTTTATATAATCCTTTCATTGTTTCCATAGTTGTTAAATATCCCCATTTCATCACCTGTTGTGGTACTCTGGCTAGAGCTTCTATACAAGCAATTGTTTCTTCGACTTCAGGGTCGCTACTCTTATAAACATCTGCGACTGGTGCCAAATTAAACTTCATATCTTCGATCATAGCTCTAATCATCAGTCCCATATATTGTTCTTTTGCGAACCTCTTAATAAAAAGTAATTTTCTCCTATGAACAGAAAATAAAAATTTCTGTTTATAAATCAATCCAAGTAATCTTGCCCAATAAACCCTTATGCCATGTACCTTATTCTTATTATAAAATTCTACCTTTTCTTCATAAGTAATCATTTGCCTCATTCCCATAGAAAGAAGATTGGCTAATAATTTATTACAATTAATAATATCATCCTGCCTCGCCTGTTTTACGTGAGGCGTTGCTTTTGTTCCAGAGAAATTTGCTGAATGACGACTTATTTGACGACCACTCGCATCTCTTTTAATATCAGCAAAATGCCCGAGTTCTTGCCCAGCTATAATTTGTAACCTAGCAACTGCTGCCCATCCATCACCATAAGTTGGATGAGTTTTGTCATTTTCAGCAAATGGATTACCACCACAGGACACAAAGACTGCAACATTCTTGCCGTCAGTACTTTGCATACCACTATTGGAGCCAGAACGTTGCCAATCAACTATATCCATCATATCGCCAATATTATGGGAGTAAGTAATAAATACTTGAACCTTATCATGCAATAACCACCTAATAACTATAGGATGGGCTGACTGAACAAAAATCCTTGTTAATCTTTCAGTAACTAATGGGTTAACTGGCTGTAACTTTTGGATTTGTTTTTTCAAATCTGTATAAATCGATGCCAGTTTCTTATCAGATAGAGAAGATTTATATAAAGACCTAGGGTATGTCGTCACGAGATTTGAGCCCACATTAGTAAAGCCCTTAAACAAAGACCCGCCATGTATGATTTTGTATTTTTAGCATATCTTGTTGCTATACCACGCCATTCTTTAAATTTTTGAAATGTATTTTCAATAATGTGCCTTAGCTTATATAGATATTTATCTATCTCTCTTTGAATCTTCCTGTTTCTTTTTGATGGTATTACAGGAATTATGTTTGCATTCACAGCCGATTCTATTATGGCGTTTGTATCGTAAGCTTTATCAGCCATAAGATGTTGTGCCTCCATATTCTGGATTAACTCACAAGCTTGAGTACAATCATTTCTGGAACCTTCTGTAACAATAATTCTGACCGGCATACCATACGCATCCACGGCCATATGTACCTTTGTATTGAGCCCCCTTTTGTGCGACTAACCGTTTGATTCCCGCCTTTCGCTCCAAGTCCTGCTTTGTGAGTTTTTACAAATGTAGAATCTATCATTAACCATTCAAAATCAGGAGCATTTATAAAAATATTTAGCAAATTCTCCCATATCCCATTATCACGCCATCTACAGAATCTTCTGTGTACATTCTTCCAATTGCCATAATCAGGAGGCAAATCTCTCCATGGAGCTCCCGTTCTAAATATCCACATCACTGCATTTATAAAAGTTCTATTGTCTCTTGCAATACCTCCCCAACAACCTTTCTGACCAGGTAAATTACTTTCTATCTTATTCCAAAGCTCATCGCTTATATCATGTCTTCTATGTGCTAAACTCATTGCTTCTTATCGCCTATTTTTATTACTACAATTATAATAACAAATCACATAAAATTATGCAATCACAATCTCGTGACGACATACCCTAAATAACTGATTAGTTTGTTCAATTAAATTTGGTTCTGTTATTTCCTCTTTACTTACCATCAAACTAATATTGAATTTGGGATCAGAAAATCTTGCAAAATTACAACTATTATCGGTATCTATTCTAAGTTTACCCGATTTGATTAATTGCTGAGCTAATTGTTCATATTCTATCTTCATATCTTCAGGATAGATAGCAGGAACCTTATCGAGTATGTGATAAATTGAACTCATAATAGTACACTTAATATTTTCATTTTCTATCTAGAATCTCAAAAAATTTATCCTTAATAACTTCATCAAATTGCTCTAATGTTATATCAACACCAAGTTTCTTTAACGAGGTTACCGGTACATCCCTTAACCCACAAGCAATAATTCCGGAGAACATATCAAGATTTGTTGAAATATTTACAGCAATACCATGATATGCAATCCATTTCCTAATCCTAACGCCTATTGAGGCAATCTTTGCCGGTACATCGTTTTCTTTTACCCATATTCCTACCATACCATTAATAGTAAAAGCTTTGATTCCAAAATATAACAGGCTATTTATAATCCATTCTTCCAATAATTTAATATATAGCTTTAAATCTTTTTGTCTCCATTCTGATGCTAAATCAAGAATAGGATATATAACTCTTTGTCCGCTACCATGGTAGGTAAATTTTCCTCCCCTATTAGTATAAATTACTGGTATATCTCCAGGGTCTAGCAATTCATTTGCCTTAAAACTAGTACCTGCGGTATAGATATCCTTATACTCAACTAAATAAACAACCTCTTTCGAGGATTTATTAATTAAACTAGTAACCTTATCTTCCATTAATTTTACCGTATCTTCATATTCTGAAAGACCTGATAAGGTAACAAATTGTACCATAATTAGTAAGATATTTTATATTTAAGGAATATTATAATACACAAATAGGCTACCACTAAGAAGTAAAATAGAAAAAAATGAAATAATAATGCAGAAGTAAAATTGTGCAAGAGGTCTATTCAATTCTTAAAAGCAAAACAGTGTCTTAGACTCAAGATATCATATTCTTGGAAGCTTTTATGCCAGAATTTTTAGCATCTTTTGAATCGGAAGTTTCGCTATGAAAAACTATTTTACTGCCATCAAAATTGGCAAGCATAAACTCCGTATGAATAACCTTATCACGTATACTCAAATCATTTGAGTATACGTATGTTGAATAAGCAGCTATAGGGGTTTTACAATCTGCATCTAGATATTCTAAAAATGCTCTTCCCGCCTTCATTAGTTCCCATGTTTCAAGATGGTTAATTTTATTACATATCTCCTGCATTTTGTTATCATTTTTCCTTATCTCTACCGCTATAACTCCCTGCCCTACAGATGGCAACATCTCTTTTATATCTATTAAGTGGCAATATTTTTCATCAAATAGCCCCAATCTTTTCAAACCACTATAAGCGAGAATGGTCGCATCAACATCACCTTGCATTAATTTTTTTATTCTTGAATCAACATTTCCTCTAAAAGTAACAATTTGTAAATCAGGTCTTTTTCTTTGTATTAGGATTTTTCTACGTACTGAGGATGTACCAACTATACTGGCAAAAGGCAATTCTTCTATTGATTTATAGTTCAAGCAGACAAATACGTCTCGTGCATCTTCTCTCTCAAGTACAGCACATATCATCAATTCTGACGGTAATTTACAAGGTACATCTTTAAAGGAATGTACAGCTAAATCAATTTCTTCATTTATAAGAGCAGCTTCTATTTCTTTTAAGAATAAAGCCTTCCCACCTATATCATACAGATTTTTATCCTTAATCAAATCGCCAGAGGTAACTATTGGGACTATTTCATAATTTATCTGTGGATAATGAATTTTAATTTGGTCAATTACTAAACCTGTCTGAATCAAAGCCAGAGTACTTCTTCTTGTACCTATTTTTATTACCTTCTTCATCGATGATTTATTGTCAGTATATTATATTAACTACAACTTCATCATTCTTTAAAACTTGATTTGTTGATGAAAATTCCTCAACAAATTCTATTTTATGAGAAGATGTAACATTTTTAAGGTCTATCGTTAAGTCATTAGGAAGTTTTTCTCCTATAATTTCTAGTACCTTAATATTAGCTTTAACTGACAAATTCTTTTCTGCTTTAGCTTTTCTAACCAAATCTAGTATTTTAATAAGCCTATCAGGCTGAATTTGATCTACCGGGAAAGAAAAATTTTTGATTTGAGACCAATTACCTCGACTATGGATAGATTTTGTACTATATAATATTTGCCAAATTTCTTCTGTTATATGCGGTAAGAAAGGAGCTAATAATTTGAGTAAAATTTTTATCGAATAATATAAAGTGATTATAGCACTATACTGCCCTCTATTGTCTGAGCCATCCATGTTATAAGCTCGGGTCTTAGTGATTTCAAGATAATTATCACAAAATACTGACCAAAAAAACTTTTCTATTGACTCCATAGCATCGGTATATTCATAATTGTGCATATCTGATTCAACTTTATCTACTAACTCAACTAGTTTTACTATTAACCATTGGTCAAACTTGTGACAAATTTTGCTTTCTATATCAGGAATCTGGACATTTTTATCTAATGGATCTAATTTGTCAAAATGAATAGCCGCAAATTTGCAAGCATTCCATAATTTATTAACAAGTCTCTTCCCATTTTTCATTACCTCTTCAGAGTAAACAGTATCAGCTCCAAGCCTAGATTTAGAAGTCCAATAACGCATTACATCAGCCCCATATTGCTCAAGTAATTTTTGTGGTACAATAATATTCCCTTTAGATTTTGACATTTTGCTACGATCGAATGCCAGGCACCACCCACTAATCATAATGTTTTTCCAAGGTAGGGTATTTTCATGCAATTGGGTTTTAAGTACTGTGTAAAAAGCCCATGTTCTAATAATTTCATGAGCTTGTGGACGCAAATCAGCTGGAAATAATTTGTGGTGACGCTCAGCATCTACGTTAAACTTTTCAGATATACCGTGACTACTTAATTGCGGTGAGATTGCACTAGTAGCCCAAGTATCCATAACATCATAATCTGGCTCTACCTCTTCTCGCGAATAGCTAATTGGTAAATCTTTGGTTGGGTCTACTGGCAGTTGTGTTATATCTGGAAATATAGCTTTGCCTACTTCTCCAACTCGTTTAGAATACCAAACAGGGAATGGCACGCCAAAATAGCGTTGACGACTTATACACCAATCCCATGATAAACCATTTATCCAGTTCTCAAGCCTAATTTTCATATTTTTGGGGTGCCAATTAATTTCATTCGCTCGTTGCATTAAAACATCTTTATGTTTTATCGTGTGAACAAACCATTGCGGTATGGTAAGTATCTCTAGTGGAGCTCCTGAACGTTCAGCACATTTTACTGTTTGAGTGATTTCTACTTGTTTAACTAATAAATTTTTCTCTTTTAAGATTTCTATAATTTTACTTCTAGCATCTTTTATTTTTAAGCCATTTATCTGATTATAAGAAGAGGAATTTGATAATTCGTCTGATAAATCTATGATACCTTTTTTATCTATAATAATTTTTATAGGTAAATTATGAACTCTCCACCAAGTTATGTCGGTTACGTCACCAAAAGTACAACACATAACAAGCCCGGTTCCTTTATCTATTTGAACTAAATCATCTGCTAAAATAGGTACTTTAACATCAAATAGCGGTGTTATGGCAAATTGACCTTGCAAATGTTTGTATCTATCATCATTTGGGTTATAAAATACCGCAACGCAAGCTGGTAACAATTCTGGTCTAGTAGTAGCAATAATAATCCTCTCGCCCTTACTGGTCTGAAAAATTACATCATTCATCATTGAAGTTTTTTCTTGGTCTTCGATATCAGCTTGTGCTAAAGCCGTTTGATCAACTGGATCCCACAATATTGGTTGATTATTGCGGTAAACTTCTCCTTTATTTACTAAGTCTAAAAATGACATTTGTGATATTTTTTGTGATAATGGATTAATTGTCTGATACTCCAAAGTCCAATCAACCGATAAAGCCATTTGATTAAATAATGAACGAAATTTTTCTTCTTCAGAAATAACAACTTCTTTACATATTTCAACAAATTGCTCTCTTGCCATATTTGTTGCTTTTATCTGCTTTTGCTTTTCAACTAAACGTTCGGTAGGTAAACCATTATCATCAAAACCGATTGGATAAAAAATATTTTTACCTAGCATCCGTTTGAAACGAACCATGAAATCAGCCTGGGTATAACTATAAACATGTCCTATATGCAGTTGCCCTGAGACTGTTGGTGGTGGAGTATCTACTACAAAACTATTTTCCCTTGTTTCATTTTTATCCCAAAGATAAATTTTTTGTTCTTGCCAAAATTTTTGCCATTTTCTTTCGCTTTCACTAAAGCTATAATCTTTTGGAAATTCCGTCATAATAAGACTATTATAATTAAATTAAACCAAGATATATCATAATTAATAGTAATGCCAAATAAATTTTTCCTAAGTCTCAGTTTAATGAGGCTGCAAAATCCTACTGGATATCTGTTAGTATTCTTCTCAGCATGCTTTGGGGTACTTCTTACCAATATTACAATATATAATTTAGTAAAATTATTACTATTATTCTTTATCGGAAGTGTCGTTACCAGAGGAGCTGGTAGCGTTCTTAACGATATTTTTGACAAAGATTTTGATAAATATGTGTTACGAACAAAAAATAGACCTTTGGCTAATGGCTCATTGAAAGTAAGTGACGCGATGATTTTGTTAATTATATTATCAATTATTTCCTTAACCATTTTATTATCATTAAATAAAACAGCCATTTACTTAGGGTTTTTCTCCTGCATCATGATCATTTTATATCCACTAATGAAGAGAATTACTTTTTTCCCACAAATATTTCTAGGGCTAACATTTAATGGAGTCTTGATTGGTAATAGTGCAGTAATCGATAAAATATCACTAGAAGCTGTTATTATGTATATTGCCTGCTGTTTTTGGACTATTGGTTATGACATTATTTATGGCTTTATGGACATAGAGTACGATAAAAAGATTAATCTCAAATCAATGCCATTATTTTTAGAAAAGAAAAACTATAAACTGCATCTATATGTTTATTATACCATTTTCATAATATTATTCATAATTGCTAAAATTATAGCAGCTCATCACCTTAACTATATAGCTATCCTTTGTGCTTATATGATGCTGATTTGGCAGGTAATAACATTAGAAATTTCAGACCCACAAAACTGTCTTACTAGATTTAAAAATAACAATTATGTCGGTTTGATTTTGCTCTTAGGTTCTTTAGACTTAGCTATGTGAGTGTTTACGGTTTTTTTTCTTATGATGAATAAAAAATCTGATAGCCAAGCGTCATTGTGCATAAGCATCAGTTTAAGAAAACAATAATTGAGAAACCGTCATTGCGAGGAGACCGTAAGGTCGACGAAGCAATGACGGTTGTGAGGTTAAATTGCTTCTAGGAGGTTGCCTGCGATAACTAATAGGAATCTTGTACTTTAACTTTTTTCTCTGAACGCTCACAATTAATCTTGCTGTCAAAATTACCGATGCTTATTTACCCAAAGATTTCTGGGACTGAGAATGGGCTTGTTGTTCAATATTTGCAGCTCTTGATGTAACTTGTTGCTTAATACCAAGGTCTACTACATGCTCATACTTCATTCCGTTATTTAACAATGTGTGACCAAGATGATTTACTAATTCTACATCCTCTTTAGAAAATTTATTAACAATTGATTCTGTAATTTCATATAAGAACTTCCACGATAGCTCAACCTTTTCTTTTAGAGTTAGCTTTTTGGTATTATCTGCTTTATTAAATGGTGCATTAAGCTCTTGTGCATTATTAGTATCCTTGATAAGCATACTAGCAGACGCATTTTTGCTCTTCTTATAAACAAAGAATATAATAAATACTACAAGTAGACCTACTGCAATGATTATCAAATTAGTATTTTGCATAAGATCCTCCATCTAAAATTAAATCTTAGAAATTTAATCAACAACGTATGAAATTTCTAAATTATCTAACCTTGCTTAGCTTTAAACCTTTTAATTTTCTTGTTTATTACAAGAATTTTACCTTTTCTTTTTACAACCTGGCAATCTTTATCTCTTTTCTTTAGAGATTTTAACGAACTTACAACTTTCATATAAAATTTATCCTTTGATATTATTTAACAAAAACTTTAAAAAAAACTTTAAAAGTGATAAATCAACTTTTAAAATTTTGCTATCTTAAATTAAAAACAGCAATAGTACTACCTTCCTCAATTTTGTCAACAAAAGTTTTCATGAGGTGGTTATGTTTTAGAATATAAATATACTCAATTAACCTAAAGAGTTGCAGAAGTGGTTAATGCTCTAAAAATTATCATTGCTTCATGGAGATGAAAAATATTTTTTGCTAAATCTATTCCTATTATGTTATATTTCATTTTGGGTTTCCCTATTATTGTTCATTCTATATATAGGATATATCCATGCATGGCATCACAGTTGAAATTGAGATGACATTTTTGTACCATAGACAATTAAGTTTTACTTATAGAATGTAATTTATGACAAAATATATGACAAAAACAAAGCAGGAAATTTATAATAGCAGACCAACTTCTCCTCATTTAACGATATATAAAAAACAGATAAGCTCTGTTTTGTCTATTTTGCATCGTATGACGGGGATAGGATTATTTTTTGCATTATCATTATTGATATGGTGTTTTATTTTATTATCTTTTAGCAAATTTAATCCTGAATATTTACAGTTCTTTAAATGTAGAGTATTTAAAATCCCTCCAATATTTATAAGTTTTGCCTGGTTTTACCATTTATGTAATGGGGTGCGTCACTTAATTTGGGATAGTGGGCGTTGCTTTTCAATAAGAGCTATTAACTTCACAGGCTGGTTTGTTGTAATAGCCTCAATAGTTATGACGTTAGCTTTTTGGTTGTTATAGTCAATTTAATTTATGGTCTCTATATGAATACTAATTTAAGGACAGATTTAGCAAAAGCTAAAGGAGTTGGTTCGGCAAAAAGTGGCTCTAGTCACTGGTTACATCAAAGAATCACTGCTATTATTTTGGCAATTTGCTCTATTTGGCTAATAGTTTTTATTAAATGTAATATTGGCAAGGACTTAACTCATTTTGTTGGTACTTTACAGAAACCTTACAATATTGTGCCTTTGGGCATATTGATTATTACCACCTTCTATCATGCCATGCTTGGTATGCGAGTGGTAATTGAGGATTATATTAGTTGTATCAAGCTTCGTATTGGGTTAATTATATTTTTGCAAATATTTTGTATTATAACGATTGCATTCTTAGTGGTAGCATTATTTTATGCTATACTATAGCTAAATGGATTGCTTCGTCGGCTTTTGCCTCCTCGCAATGACGCTTGGGTTTATAAATCGTCATTGCGAGGAGCCACTTTAGTGGCGACGCGGCAATCCATGAAAGTAATTGCTTAATCGTGTTTCGCTACTCCTTGCTAATAGACTGAATAATATTAGCCGGATTAGCTATAGGTTAAAATTATTTGAGTATTATTTGGAATAAAAGGAATTTATGAATGTCTACTAAATCTTATAATATTGTCCACCATCAATTTGATGTAGTGGTAGTTGGAGCTGGAGGAGCTGGTCTTAGGGCAACTTTTGGTATGGCAAAAGAGGGGTTGAGTACTGCTTGTATTAGCAAGGTTTTTCCCACTAGAAGCCATACTGTAGCGGCACAAGGTGGTATCAGTGCCTCTCTTGGTAATATGGGGCAAGATGATTGGCGTTGGCATATGTATGATACCGTAAAGGGTTCTGATTGGTTAGGTGATCAAGACGCGATTGAGTATATGTGTAAACATGCAGCTGCCGCGGTACTAGAGCTTGAACATTATGGGGTACCTTTTTCACGAACAGAAGAAGGTAAAATTTATCAGCGTCCTTTTGGTGGTATGACGACAAATTATGGCAAGGGGCAAGCTGCCCAAAGAACTTGTGCTGCAGCAGATCGTACGGGTCATGCCATATTACATACTTTATACCAACAGGCTTTAAAAAATAAAGCTCAATTTTTTATTGAATATTTTGCCATTGATTTGTTAATGAATAATGGAGAATGTGTAGGGGTAGTTGCTTGGAATCTTGATGACGGGACAATACATTGTTTTCATTCTCACTTAGTAGTATTAGCTACTGGCGGATATGGTAGGGCTTATTTTTCTGCCACAAGTGCTCATACTTGTACCGGTGATGGAGGGGGAATGGTGGCAAGAAGCTCCATTGCCTTGCAGGATATGGAATTCGTTCAATTCCATCCAACTGGTATATATGGGTCTGGCTGCTTAATTACAGAAGGTGCTAGGGGAGAAGGTGGTTATTTAGTAAATGCCAATGGTGAAAGATTTATGGAACGATATGCTCCAGCCGCTAAAGACCTTGCTTCAAGAGATGTGGTTTCAAGAGCTATTACCATGGAAATCAGAGAAAATAGAGGCGTAGGTGAGCATAAAGATCATGTATTCCTACATTTAGATCATTTGTCGCCGGAAATTCTTCACGAACGTTTACCGGGTATTTCCGAAACGGCAAAGATTTTTGCTGGGGTTAATGTTAACACCCAGCCAATACCGGTATTACCAACAGTACATTATAATATGGGGGGAATACCAACAAATTACCATGGGCAAGTTATTGATAAAGATCAGGATAATCATCATAAAATTATTCCTGGATTAATGTCGATTGGTGAGGCTGCCTGCGTTTCAGTACATGGAGCTAATCGATTAGGATCGAACTCTTTGCTTGATTTAGTGGTATTTGGTAGGGCGGCAGCAAAAAAAGCTGCTGAAATTGTTAAAGTGAGTCAACCACATAAGGTTCTACCTCAATCAATATTGGATAAAATAATTAGCAGATTTGACGGTATACGTCATGCTAAAGGAGAAATACCAGTAGCTGATCTAAGACTCAAAATGCAAAAAATTATGCAAAATCACGCAGCAGTATTCAGAACTCAAGAAGTTCTAGATCAAGGGATAGAGCTGATTGATCAGGCACGAAAGGAATATGCTGATATTCAGATCAATGATAAATCGTTAATATGGAATAGTGATTTAGTGGAAGCACTAGAATTAGCTAATTTATTAGACCAAGCAGTAATTACTATGCATTCTACTGCCAATAGAAAGGAAAGCAGAGGAGCACATTCTAGAGAAGATTATTTAGAACGTAACGACGAGGAGTGGATGAAACATACACTGGCTTGGATTGACGAACAAGGTAATGTCAAACTAGATTATAAACCGGTAACTCTTACAACTTTAACAGATGAAGTAGCGGCAATTCCGCCAGCTAAACGAGTTTATTAAAAATACAGTTTATGTTAAATTCAATAAGCCCAAGTTTAATAAGGCTGAGCCAAGCTTTAAATGAAAAAATATGTCACGATTTTGCAGGGACAATAGGGGTTATAGATAATAGTATTGACTTAATAAAAACTATAGAATATCAAGAAAAAGCTATTAAACTGATTCAGGATAGTACTAATAGGCTGATACGCTATTTACAGTTTTATCGTTATTTATATTCCCTAGCTTCTGAGGATAGCAAGACTTCTATTGTAGAAGTTAATAGATTAGCTACTGATTTTTTAAAATCAAAAAATCATAATATTGAACTAATATTTACAAGGTTATATAGCATAGATATCAATGACCATATAGCCCAGATTATCATCTGTTTAATTGTTGTAGCATCTAATAATCTATCCAAAAATGCTATTATTAAAGTTGAGCTGGAGATACAACATGATAAATTTATTGGTATGAAAATTGTAGTAATAGCCACAAATCTCAAATTTGATCAGAATAAAACAGATATTTTGCTTGGAACAGGAGCCAACTCTTCAGATCATTCCAGTATAACTATAGAAAATGTTCACGAATATTACACTTACTACTTAATTACAGAGTATGGCTATAAGTTATTGGTCACTCCATTAATCGATTCAGTGGAGTATACTCTTATGCTTTAACCAAACCAATCTATTAGACTAAAAGTGATAGCATAATGCATAACTGAAGCAAAAACTGCTGCAGCAATATCATCTACCATAACGCCAATACCACCTTTAATATTGGCATCAAGCCAATTTATTGGCCATGGTTTGATAATATCAAAGAACCTGAACAGAGCAAAAGGTAAAGCCAATAAAAAGATAAAATTTAGTACAGGCAAACTTAAATATTTTGTAATTCCTGAATAATTCATAAAAAAAACGGAAGGAAAGCTTAATATTAATGTTAGCATTTGACCCACTACCTCATCAATCACCACTTCTCTTGGATCCTCTCGCTTACTATAGTGTATGTATATTGAGGAAAAATATGTGCCTAATATAAATAGTAACAGGCAAATCAAAAAAGCGATAATAAAGATACTAATAAGTTCTACTTGCATAGAAAGATATAATATCCAGTAGCACAAAGGGAAAGCAGCCAGAGAGCCAAATGTACCAGGACAATATTTTATTTTACCTATATAGAAAAAAGTTACAATAAATTCTGCAAATTTGTATCTATTAAACATAATAACCCTGCTTAATTTAATTTATCTAGCTCAAATAGTTGATGCAAGCAACGTATAGTTTTTTCAGTATCAAGGTCTTTTATTAGCAGAGAAATTTTAATTTCTGAAATTTGTATCATTTTCACTGATATATTTTGTTTTTCCAGTTCAGTTAATACCATATCAAGAAAATTGTGGTCATTTTTAATGCCGTGACCAATAATCGATACTATAGAAATTTGGCTATCGATAATAAAATTATTTATCTGATTAGCATTCTTTAGATCATCTAGCAAATGCTGTAATTTATTTTTATCGGATAATTGGATAATAAAGCTATATTGTCGATATTCCTCAATATTTTCCATTAATTCTAGGTGAATATTATGGTTAGTGATCAGGTTGCATATCTTAGAAAAATTTAATTGAGTGGAATTTACTACTAATTTTAATAAATTTTTGTTGGAAGTAATGCCGGTAATTTTTTTATTTTCCATAATTTTTTCTCTAGATGCTATTAGTGTACCACTATCTTCATGGTATAATGGTAGTGAGAACGACGATAAAACGCGTATGGGTACGTTATATCTAATAGCCGCTTCTAAGGAGCGTGGATGCAACACTTTCGCTCCACAAGATGCAAATTCCAGCATTTCCTCAAAACTAATCTGTGATAATTTCTTTGCTCCAGGAACAATTCGTGGATCAGCAGTAAAAACCCCTTCTACATCAGTGTATATATCACATCTATCAGCTTGCATAGCAGCTGCAATTAACGAGGCGGTAGTATCTGATCCTCCTCGACCAAGTGTTGCCAACCTATTATTATTACTGATACCCTGAAATCCAGCAACTACCGGGATTATATCTTGTTTAATACATTCTGTTAATAAACTAGTAGAGATTTGCTCAACCAAAGCTTTGCTATAATTATCATTGGTTAAGATTGGTAATTGCCATGCTAGCACAGACCTTGCATCTATGCCTTGTTGTTGTAGCTCAAGGGCAAGTAAGGAGGCTGTTACCATCTCTCCACTACAAAGGGCAGCATCATATTCTGCCAGTTGTGAACTAGTCTTAAGACTAGAAACCTCATTGCATAAAGTAACTAGCTGATTGGTAACACCAGCCATAGCCGAAACTACGATTACTAGTTGATTGCCATGCTGCTTTTCCCACTTAATAATTGGAATGATTTCTTTTATCCTTGCAATATTAGCAACGGAAGTTCCGCCGAATTTCTGAACTATTATTGACATAAAATCTGATTAGTGTCATTCCCGCGAAAGTAGGAATCTATATCATACCACATTAACTATTTTATGGGTTCTCCTAGTAGAGAATTCTACTTTACCTGCAACCAAGGCAAATAACGTATGATCTCTTCCAAGCCCAACATTTTTGCCTGGATAAAATTTAGTACCACGTTGCCTAACAATTATATTACCTGATATGACATATTGCCCATCATATTTTTTAACACCTAATCTACGACCGGCTGAGTCTCTACCATTTCTAGAACTACCACCAGCTTTTTTGGTTGCCATCTATAATACCCTTAATAAATCCCGTTATAATTTAGTAATGTCTAATATTTTCAGTTCAGTTAATTCCTGCCTATGACCATTCTTACGACGATAATTCTGGCGACGTTTTTTCTTAAAAACAATAACCTTATTATCTTTAAATTGGTTAGTAATTTCAGCAGTAACAAGAGCTCCTTGAACCATTGGCGTACCTATAAAAGATGGCTTGAAATCTTCACCAATCATCAACACCTGATCAAGTTGAATTTTTGCACCTCTCTCGCCGTCAATTTTTTCTATTTTGATTACACTGTTTTTGCCGACTTTATACTGCTTTCCGCCTGCTTTGACGATTGCGAACATGAAAAATATCCTAAACTAAAATTTAACAAAACTAAGTCGGCATTATATTACCACAATCTATTTTAGTCAATGGAAATTCGCAAATAATTAATAAATGTGGATTACCACGACCTACTTGCGTGGTCTCACTAATAGACGTATATACAGCCCAGAGGTTATTATAGTCAATTGATGAGAAGTTGGGAACGTTGTCGTTCAATGCTCGCCTATTACTTATAGGCGTCGCTCCATCGTTCCTAGCCCCAAATTCTCTTGAATTGACTATACCAGGAAACGATGGTGAAAAACCTTTAAAGACGGGCTACAAAATTGGATTTTTAGGTGACCAAAATAGAGTCTTCGCCACAAGTTTGTTAAGAAAAAACAGTAAAAAAACCGTGAACACTCACGGTTGAGTGGTACTCACAGAACCTAGGTAAGTCTAAATATATAATTCAATTATTTTCTTTCTTTGTATCTTGAGTATTATTGATAGTTGTTGATTGCTGTTGCTTCATCAATTTGTTCTTTTCTTCTATTGAATTAAGGAAAAAATAAGTAAATGTTAGAAATCCAATTAACATAGGAATAAAAACAAATATAATGGCATTGCGTTTTCTAACAGATTCTTCACGATCTAAACGACTCTCCTGTTCTTCATATGTTTCCCCTAATTCATTACGCCATACATCTTCTTGTTCTGAATTATTTTCTAGCATTTTATACCTTCTATTAAGTATTATTTACAATGGTTTAGATTATTTCAAGGTTTCTAAAGTAACCTAATTCTAGCTATTTTGCTACTAATAAATATAATTTTCTTGAAATATGTAGGATTAAATCTCAACTGTTTCGTATAATTATCACTAAACAGTAATCCCTTCTATCTCAGTCTTTTCTTGTTCATAAATTTCCTTGATCTCATCTAACTCTAACTGCAAATCAACATGATACATTTTATTATCATCAAAAAATTTATTTACTGGTATTACTTCACTAATTCATCTAGTTTACCTGCTTTTTCAAGTTCATAAAGAGCGTCGCACCCACCAATATGCTTACTATTAATGAATATTTGTGGTAATGTACGTTGTCCACTAGCTTTATGCTGTAGTTCTAATCTTTGCCTCTCATTATAATTATCTACGATTATTTCTTCGTAAGATATATTTTTTTGATTAAGTAGCTTTTTGGCCTTAGTGCAATAGGGGCAATGTGTTAATGTATAAATAATGACCGTGACAAATATGTTTTTCATAAAAGTTATCCTATTTAATTGATTGTAAAACTATTATCTACATATAATAACAAACTAGCAAGTTACAAATTAATGATAAATAATTTTTCGATAGTATCTAAATATAGTCCAGCTGGCGATCAGCCAAAAGCAATTAATGAAATCATTAAGGGGCTTGAATCGAGATTGCCTTCACAAATACTTTTTGGCATTACTGGTTCCGGTAAAACCTTTACTATGGCAAATATTATTGAGAGAACCGGTCGACCGTCACTTATTATGGCTCATAATAAAACGTTAGCTGCCCAAATTTATTCAGAAATGAAGGCGATTTTTCCAAATAATGCCGTTGAATATTTTGTATCATATTATGATTATTTCCAACCCGAAGCATATATTGCAAAAACCGATACTTATATAGAAAAAGATTCTTCGATAAATGAACAGATAGATTTATTAAGACATTCTGCTACTAGGTCTCTTTTAGAACGTAGGGATGTAATTGTTGTATCTTCTGTTTCTTGTATTTATGGTCTTGGTTCACCGGGTCTTTATTATCAGATGACTATAAGCCTTAAGTCTGGGGAAATTTATGCTAGAGATAAATTGCTCAGTGACCTAGTAAGCTTACAATATAAGCGTAATGATGTGGGATTTGAGCGTGGTACGTTTAGGGTAAAAGGTGATAATATTGATATATTCCCAGTACATTATAACGATAAAGCTTGGCGATTGTCATTTTTTGATAATAAACTGGAATATATCAGCGAATTTGATCCGCTTACAGGTGAAAAATTAGCTAAATTGGAGCAAGCTGTGATTTATGCTAAATCGCACTTTGTAACACCTAAAGAAGTAGTACAAAACGCCATATCACAAATTGAAGAGGAGTTACAACGACGTTTAGAATTTCTTAATACACATGGTAAGTTAGTAGAAGCTCAAAGGTTAAATCAACGTACCCAATATGATATGGAAATGATGATGGAGACTGGCAGTTGTAAAGGTATTGAAAATTATTCTCGGTTTCTAACTGGTAAAGCAAATGGACAGCCACCACCAACCCTATTTGAATATTTACCTAAAGATGCCTTATTATTTGTTGATGAAAGTCACGTATCTGTTCCACAAATTAGAGCAATGTATAATGGTGATAGGGCTAGAAAAACCGTACTAGTGGAACATGGGTTTCGTCTTCCGTCAGCCTTAGATAATAGACCATTAAAATTTGAGGAATGGCAAGATTTTAGACCTCAAACGGTTTTTGTTTCAGCTACACCGGGATCTTTTGAATTGGACGAAACAGCAGGGGTTATGGTTGAGCAAATCATCAGACCCACAGGGTTACTTGACCCAGAATGTATTATAAAACCAGCAACTAACCAAGTTGAAGATTTGCTAAGCGAAATTCAATCGACAATAAATAAAGGATTTCGTATCTTAGCGATAACATTAACTAAAAAAATGTCAGAAGATTTAACAAATTATCTCCAAGAACTAGGGTATAAAGTATCATATTTGCACTCTAATATTCATACTCTTGAGCGTATTGAAATCATCAAAGATTTACGCCAAGGTACTATAGATATTATTGTTGGTGTTAATCTATTACGAGAAGGTTTAGATATTCCGGAATGTGGACTTGTTGCCATACTCGATGCTGATAAAGAAGGCTTTTTACGCTCGGAAGTTTCGTTAATTCAAACTATTGGTAGAGCTGCAAGGAATAGTCAAGGAAGGGTAATACTCTATGCAGATCGTATTACCAACTCTATTGACAAGGCAGTAAGCGAGACATATAGGAGAAGAAAAATTCAAGAAGAATATAATAGACAGCATTCTATAATACCCCAAACAATTAATAATCATATCCATGCACTAATTAAATTAGAAAAACTGGATAGTAAGTTAGGTAATAAAAAACAAGCTCATATATTATTGGATAATCCAGTAAAATTAAAAGCTCATATCAATAAATTAAAAAAAGAAATGTACTCAAAAGCTAGTAATTTGGAATTTGAACAGGCAGCAAAAATACGAGATCAAATTAATACGCTAGAAGAAGCCGCTTTAGAGCTAACTTAGTTTACTCACCTTATGCATAAACCCCACAACTGTTGAAAGTTAGAAGGTAAAGAGGGTTTTAGATAGGTTTTCTGTCATTGCGAGACCACTACGTGGTCGTGGCAATCCACATTCATTAGATTGCTTCGTCGCTACTAAAGTAGCTTCTCGCAATGACGCCAAGCTATTTTCTATATGACTTTTAAATGTCATGCGTAAGGTGAGTTAGTTTAAAGTACCTCTCTATAATTTGATGAGTTAGGGGATGAAAAAATAAGCAATATTATAAAAATAATGAAAACAGCTATTAGTGGAGCAAAAAAATCTGTTATATTTATAGATATAGCCGAGAATTTGACATAACTTGGTGAGTATTCACGATTATCATAAATAAAAGGTAACTTATATGTATAAAATTAATCCGGTACACCCTGGCGAAATACTTAAGACTGAATTCCTGGAACCTTTTGGTATTTCGGCTTATAGATTAGCTAAAGATATTGAAGTCCCAATTAATAGAATAACAGAGATTGTAAACAAACAAAGAAATATTAGTACTGAAACTGCTCTGTTATTGGCAAAGTATTTCAGCTTATCAGATAGTTTTTGGATTAGGATACAGTCAAGATATGATGAGGCAGTTACTAAGGAAAAAATATTTAACCATCTTGCCTCTATTCATCCTTTAGTTACCATGGGGAAAAGGCATCATATACTCTAATAGGTGGTTTGAATTAGATTATTTGACATAAAGCAAGGAATTGCATACTATACCGCCATTATAATGTCTTTGGAGAAAGCATGTCATCAAATCGGTTATATTTATTTCGAGATACGCGTTTTTTGCCTATCTTCATAGTACAATTTTGTGGTTGTATGAATGATAATATACTAAAGAATGCGTTAATTATATTAATTACCTATAAACTATCTAGTCAATTGGTGGAATCAGCCCAATTACTTGTACTCGCTGCTAATACTATCTTTGTATTACCTTTTGTAATATTTGCAAGTATTGCAGGGCAAGTAGCTGATAGATATGAGCGATCAACTTTAGTTAAAATCATTAAGTTATTTGAACTAATCATAGTGCTTTTTGCTACTTATGGATTTTTTGATAATAGTTTAGTAATACTGTTTTTATCTATATTGTTTATGGGTATACACTCGACATTTTTTGGACCAATCAAATATAGTGTTTTGCCAGATCATTTATACCGAAATGAGTTGTTGGGAGCTAATGGATTCGTTGAGGCGGGAACATTTATTTCCATTTTAGTTGGTACTATTATTGGAGGATACTACACTATAAGTGGCAATTTAATAATCACTATTCTGATAATGATTGCGGTAATTGGCGTTATTGCTAGTTATTTTATGCCAAAATCAAATAATTCTAATTGTGAAATTAAAATAAAATTAAATTTATTTCGCGAAAATATAGAAATGATTAAATATGCCAAATCTAAAAAGCAAGTATATTTAGCAATTCTTGGCATATCTTGGTTTTGGTTTATCAGTGCGGCAATACTTGCCCAAATTCCAGCTCTTGCTAAAAATACTTTTGGAGCAGATGAAAATGTTGCTAATTTGTTTCTTGCGACATTTTCAATTGGAGTAGGGGTTTGTTCTTTTTGGTGTAGTAAGATTTTGGGGAATGAAATTACCACGAAATATGTTTTTGTTTCAGCGATTGGTGTCAGTATATTTGGTATTGATTTATTTTTTGCCAGTCGAATTAGTGCAGTTCATTATGAACCGGAGCAATTAAAGAGTATATTTGTCTTTTTATCTAAAAAGCATAATTGGCGGATTATTATAGATTTATTTTTTATAGCTGCTATTGCGGGGTTATATATTGTTCCGCTTTTTGCAGTATTACAATATCTTAGCTCCTCAGCTCATCGTAGTAGAATAATTGCTATAAATAATTTTGCTAATGCTGTGTTTATGGCTGGGTCTACTGCAATACTTTCGTTGTTATTCTATTGGGAATATTCGATACCATCGGTTATATTATTTATTAGCATACTTAACATAGTGGTAGCTTATTATATTTATCAATTAATTCCTGAAGTAAAAATAGTACCTTTTGCTGTTAACCGAGCTATTTTAAAATTTATTTTTGATTGCATGTACAGAGTGGAAGTAAAAGGTATTGAAAATTTTTATAAAGCTGGCAAAAGATCAGTAGTTATCGCCAATCATATTTCATATCTTGATCCTGCATTACTGGCAACTTATTTACCTGAAGAAATGACTTTTGCCATTAATACAAATATGGCTAAAGTGTGGTGGGTAAAACCATTTTTAACGATGGCAAAAACTCTACCAGTTGACCCCGCTAATGCAATGGCTATAAAGAGTTTGATTAGGGAAGTGCAAAAAGATAAAAAAGTTGCTATCTTTCCCGAAGGAAGAATAAGTATTACTGGTTCCTTAATGAAGATATATGAAGGACCTGGCATGATCGCTGAAAAAGCTGATGCAACAATTTTACCTGTAAGAATAGATGGTACACAATTTACTAATTTTTCCAAACTTAAAAATATACTAAAAACACGGATATTTCCTAAGGTTACTATCACTATTTTACCACCAGTAAAGTCTCCTGCTAATCAGAATATGGATAATAGGGAAAAGCGTAAATATATAGGTCAGGCTCTTTATGATATTATGACTGACATGATATTTGAAAGCTCTGATTACCAGAATACTATATTTCAGTCTCTCCTTGAAACAGCAAAAGCTTATGGTTTTAACAAAACAATAATACAAGATATTGATGATAAGTCTGTTACCTATCGTCAATTAATATTACAATCTTTTACTTTAGCAAATTTAATAAAACAGGATACAGAAGTAGCTGAATATATAGGTATTATGCTACCTAACATGGTTGAAACGATTGTTACTTTTTATGCTATGCAAGCCTGTTCCCGTCGACCGGTCATGATTGATTATATGAGTGATGTTAGCAATGTAGTGACCTCGTGCAAAACAACGTCAGTAAAAACCGTCTATACTTCAAAACAATTTGTTGAAAAAGCTGGGTTGCAAGAAATGTTGGCAAAGATCTTAGAAGTTAATATAAAAGTCATTTATCTTGAAGATTTAACAACAAGAATTACTTTGTATTTAAGAATTAAGGCTATGATAGCTAGCTTTTTCCCACAGAGTTATTATAGTAATATGTGTGCTAGTTATGATGACAATGATCCGTCGGTTGTAGTATTTACTTCAGGCACTTCAGCTTCCCCTAAGGCTGTAGTATTGTCGCATAGAAACCTACAAGCTAATAGATGCCAGGTTCTAGCTAAGTTACATTTTAGTCTAGATGATTTTGCCTTTATGGCTTTACCATTATTTCACTGTTTTGGTTTATCTGGCACAATAATGATGACGCTTAACGGTATACCAGCCTTTCTTTATCCTTCTCCTTTGCATTATCGGAGTGTTCCTGAGGTAATATATGACATCGGAGCAACAATTATATTTGGTACAGATGTATTTTTATACAATTACGCCACCTGTGCTCATCCTTATGATTTTTATTCTATAAGATACGTGTTTGCCAGTAGTGAGAAACTTAAGAAAGAAACAACGCAATTATGGCTTGATAAATTTGGTATAAGAATTTTTGAAGGATATGGGGCATCTGAAACAGCTCCAATAATATCGTGTAATACTCCCATGCATTATCGTGGTGGAAGTGTAGGTCGTTTGATGCCCAAAATAGAATATTATATTAAACCAATTAACGGAATAGAAGAGGGGGGGCAATTATTTATTAAGGGACCAAATATCATGCTTGGCTATATGCACTCTAATAATCCTGGAGTTATTCATCCAACATCATCAGAAAATTTGGGTCTGGGCTGGTATGATACTGGGGATGTTGCAAAAATTGATAAAGATGGTTATCTTACCTTATTAGGTCGTGTTCAACAATTTGTTGCAATAGAAGAAGTAGTCTCGTTGGTATTAATAGAGGAATTGGCTAATATGATTGATGTTGATAGTAAAAATGTAGCTATTTGTTCTGATGATGGTATAGTCAATTCAGGGGAATTGGGTAGCAGGAGCGATGGAGCGACGCCTATAAGTAATAGGCGAGCGACGAGTGACGACGTCACCAACTTCTCATCAATTGACTATAATAAAGACAGACAAATTTTTCTCTTTACCACCAGTCAGATTATTAATAGGGAAAATTTTATAGAAATGATGGCTAAAAATTCGCTATATTCGAGACAAAATACTGAATTAACAAAATATTTGCCAGAGATTATCCATGTTAAAGAAATACCGATTCTACCAATAGGTAAAGTAAATTATTGGCAAATAACTAAAATGCTTGAAAATTATGGAAAAGCAACTAGAATGCTGGAATGAGGTAAGGAACCTATATTTAATAGAAAAGAATTATGCATAATGTTATTAGTAAAATATTATTGATTATCGTCGTTGTCCTAATAGCATTATTTGCTTATAAAACTATGAAAACTCCTAATGCTGTTTCTGCTACGGTTTCGATTAATGCTGCAGATCAGTACTCATTAGATAAAAAAGAAAACATAGAGAAAACTGAAAAAATTGTAAAAGAATATTTACTAAATAATCCTGAAATAATAATTCAGTCAATAGAAGGTCTTCAACGACGTAAAATGCAGGAAATGGAAATAAAAACTGGTGAATATATCAGAGATAATAAATCTGAAATAGAAAATTCTCCTACATCTCCAGTACTTGGTAATTCCAATGGGGATATAATCATTGCTGCTTTTTATGATTATAATTGTGGTTATTGTAAAAAAGGTAGTTATTTTATTAATCAGTTGATTAAATCAGATACGAGCGTTAAAGTCGTTTTGCAACTATATCCACTTCTTGGTGAGGCGTCTAATTATGCAGCAGCTATTGCTTTAGCTGTTTATAAGACCACTCCTGATAAGTTTCAGGATATTCATAACGGTTTAATGGAGCTAAAACCTATCACCAAAGAATCTGTAGAAAAATTGCTTCTCGCAAATGATTTAAATATTGAAGTAATCACAGAAGAAATTAATAAGGGGGAGATACACAAGCTTCTCGAGAAAAATGTTAAATTAGCAAAAGGTTTAAAAATACAGGGAGTTCCTGCCTATATTATTAATGGTAAATTAATTGCAGGAATGATGGATATGGAACAATTGCAAAGAATAATTGCCGATATAAAAAGCCAAAATAAATTATAATGGTATAGTGGTATGATAGTACCCTACATTTTTTTACTATTTTCTTATGATGAATAAAAAATCTGCTCACCAAGCGTCATTGCGAGGAGACCGTAAGGTCGACGAAGCAATCCAAAAATGACCAGGAATGGATTGCTTCTTGACCCACGCCTTCTCGTAATGACGTTTTTATGCTGTTTAATACTTATAGAATAAAAATTGTAGGGTACTGTTATACTCAAGTGATTTGAGTATGTTCAGCTATTGATTGTAACTTTTTAATTATTTTTGGATGGTTGTTTATGTAAATATGTTTGACAAATGTAAAATAATTTGATAAATACTTAATACTAGTATCAATTCCCAAAATTAAGTTAGTTACCCGAAAATATAAATGCTCTCTATGTTCTACTTAAGCCTAGAAGGTTGCCTGCGATAACTAATTAGTTATTTCCGACCGCCTCCTAGCTGGGTTGTTGGAATTTTGTGATACTAATTCCTCAAATTATTAGAGTAGCAGTCTAAACCTTAATCTTTCGTAGGTTTCATGATTTTCCCGGTTTTTAAGCAATAAACCTCTTTTCAAAATAGCCATGAGAGAGGAATTTTTAATAAAAAATTAATCGAAAAATCGTAACTAGTACTTAATAAATGTACACAATGATTCCCTCGATTGATTTTGACAACAAAATGACCTGAAATAATAATTTCTAGGAGGCTGTCTGCTATAACTAATTAATTATATTTTGAGCTATTTTTCGGCGATAATAAATATGATTTTTGGAGGAATAGTGTACCTATTTCAAGAAAATCATGCTTATTTGCAGCCAAAAAGAGCCAAATATAGAATTACTTTAGTTATTGCAGGTAGCCTTCTAGCACAGTCTAATCTTAACTAATCTAAAGAAAATAAAATATGACAAGAAATACAGTGACTGATAGTAAAGAACCATATGATAATCATTACAATAATAGTATCAAGTATGATAGTCCTAATAAAGATGGTATTGTTACCATCAATCTCAAACAATTAAAACGTAAATCACCTGAAGAGTTGCAAGTACAAGCAGAAAATCTTAACATTGAGAACTCTAGTGCTTTGCTAAAGCAAGAGCTAGTCTTTGCTATACTCAAGAAATCTGTTGAACAGGGTGATTTGATTTCAGGAGAAGGTGTACTGGAAATTCTACCTGATGGGTTTGGATTTCTTAGATCCCCAGAGGTAAATTACTCCGCCGGTCCTGATGATATTTACATTTCTCCAAGTCAGATTCGTCGCTTTGGACTACGTACAGGGGACACGGTAGAAGGGCAAATTAGGGCTCCAAAACCAGGAGAACGTTATTTTGCATTACTGAAAGTAAATAAAGTTAACTTTGAAGAGCCTTCTAAGGCATATCATAGAGTACATTTTGATAATTTGACTCCACTTTATCCTGAAAAAAAATTATCATTAGAACTAGAAGATAATAGTAAGGATTTTAGTACCAGAATAATTGAATTGGTGGCTCCTATGGGTAAAGGACAACGTGCATTGATTGTTGCTCCACCAAGAACTGGTAAAACTGTTCTATTGCAAAATATCGCCCATGCTATTACCACCAATAATCCAGAAGTATTTTTAATCGTTCTGTTAATCGACGAACGCCCAGAAGAAGTTACTGATATGCAGCGTTCAGTGCGTGGGGAAGTCGTTAGTTCAACTTTTGACGAACCGGCTATTAGGCACGTTCAGCTTGCAGAAATGGTTATTGAAAAAGCTAAGAGATTGGTAGAGCATAAAAGAGATGTGGTAATATTGGTTGACGCAATAACAAGACTTGCCAGAGCTTATAACACTGTTGTCCCATCTTCTGGTAAAGTTCTCACAGGGGGGGTTGATGCAAATGCATTACAACGACCAAAAAGATTCTTTGGAGCAGCAAGAAATATTGAGAATGGTGGTTCATTAACTATAATAGGAACTGCTTTAATTGATACTGGTTCGCGTATGGATGAGGTGATCTTTGAAGAATTTAAAGGTACTGGTAATTCTGAAATAGTTCTCGATCGCAAAATAGCTGATAAACGTATTTATCCTGCGATTGATATTACTAAATCTGGCACACGTAAAGAGGAGTTATTGGTTGATAAAGCCATTCTAACCAAAATGTGGGTTCTTCGTAGAATCATTAATCCAATGGGGACTATAGATGCAGCAGAGTTTTTAATTGATAAACTTAAAAATACTAAAACTAATACAGAATTCTTTGATTCAATGAATTCATAAAATACTTTTCAGGAGGAAGTATGAGTAAAAAAACAAAAATTGCTTTAATTGGTAGTGGCAATATCGGTGGAACACTTGCCCATTTGATAAGTCTAAGAGAACTTGGTGACGTAGTTATGTTTGATATATCTCAAGGCTTTTCGCAGGGTAAGACTTTAGATATAGCACAAGCTGGAGCTATTACAGGTTCAGATGTAATTAGTACAGGTACTAATGATTATAAAGACATAGCAGGTGCAGATGCAATAATTGTTACAGCTGGAGCACCACGTTTACCCGGAATGAGTCGTGATGATTTAATTAATGTTAATAGCGCTGTTATCAAAACTGTTGCAGAAAATATAAAACAATATGCACCGAACGCTTTTGTTATTGTTGTAACCAATCCACTTGATGCTATGGTTTATGTAATGTTAAAGGAAAGTGGATTACCTAGCAATAGGGTAGTCGGTATGGCCGGGGTACTTGACTCAGCCAGATTTAACCTTTTCTTAGCCCATGAATTTAATGTTTCTGTAGAAAATGTTAGTAGTTTTGTCCTTGGGGGGCATGGTGATTCAATGGTTCCTTTGATTAGATATTCGACAATTAATGGGATACCAGTGTTAGATTTAGTCGAAATGGGATGGTCAACGAAGGAACGTATTAATGAGATAATAGATCGTACCAAAAATGGTGGCGGAGAAATTGTTTCGCTACTTAAAACGGGTTCTGCCTATTACGCCCCGGCAACATCTGCTATCGAAATGTTAGAGAGTTATCTAAAAGATAAGCGCAAAATATTAACTTGTGCTGCTTATCTTCAAGGGGAATATGGAGTAAACAATATGTATGTCGGTGTACCGGTTATTATTGGTAAAAATGGTGTGGAAAAAATAGTAGAAATAAAATTAAACGATGAAGAGCAAGATTTATTTAACAAATCAGTAGATGGAGTTAGAAAGTTGCTTGAGTCAGTAAAATAGTATGCTCAGTATAATCTCACCAGCTAAAACTCAAGATTTTACTTCTCAAATAGTGGGGTTGCCATCGATGCAACCCCATTTTTTTACTAAAACACAAGCTCTTTTACAAATATGTAAAAATTTGTCACAAAATCAGATTAAGCAGTTAATGGGGGTTAGTGATAAACTGGCTGAGCTTAATTATCATAGATTTCAAGATTTCGATAACCAACCTCAGAAGCAAGCGATATTTGCCTATGATGGGGATGTTTACAATAACATTGATAGGAAGAATTTTACCGCGGAGCAGTGGGATTTCTTGCAAGGACACACGTTAATTATATCAGGTTTATACGGTGCACTAAGAGTTTTTGAAAAAATAAAACCTTATCGACTAGAAATGTCAACAAAATTGCCAAATTTTGAAAAATTATCAAATTTCTGGCAAGACGATATTACCAATTATATAAATCAAATATTAGCAACTCACCAAAATAAATATCTCATCAACCTAGCATCCAATGAATATTCCTGCGTCATTAATCAGAATGATCTTAAATACCCAATAATTAATATATATTTTAAAGAAAGAAGAAATAATAAATTGCAAATAATAGCAATAAATTCCAAAAAGGCTAGGGGCAGCATGTTTAATTTTATTGCAGAAAATCTTATAGACCTACCGGAAAAATTAAAACACTTTTCTAAACAAAATTATCAATATAGCGAAACCGAGTCTTCCAATAACGATTGGATATTTGTTAAAAATGCATAAGTTGCAACATTGTCATTACATTTAAATTTAAAGCTAATAACTTGTAATTATATCTGCTAATTATATTTAAACTTTTTGCTATTTTGATTATTATTTTATTAATGACTTATAAAATTAGTGGAATTATTTATGGAATTTAATCGTAACAAAGCAATTATTGGTTTTCTTAGAGCCAATGAGGAACAAAAATTTACTCCTATTCAAATAGCTGAATGGCTAGTAAAAACTTATCCTGAGGAAGTCAAAAAGAAAGCAGAAAGAAGTAAAAACGAAACACTGAATAATATAACTGATTCATCGGGAAAGGACAAAATGATGTTAGGAATTCTTAGTGGAGAAATGCATAAAAATTGGTTTAAAAGCATACAGAATCAGGAACCTAATATTAAAAAAGAAGACTATCCACTTAGATATTATTACACTAAAGAAACTGAGCAGGTAGAGAGAGAATATACTGAAAAAGAACCAAACATAAAAGAAAAAGAGATATACCCAAAGCTTTCAGACTTTCTTTTACAAGAGTTGGGTGTTCATAGCAAAATTATTAATGACAAATGTTCTTCAAACTATAAAGGTACTAACGGTAATAAATGGTTACATCCTGATCTAGTAGGAATGGAGGATCTTACTAAAGATTGGGCATTAGCAATCAAGGATTGTGTGCAACAATTTGCCGATAAAAAAGCTAAGCTTTGGTCTTTTGAGGTAAAGGTCGTAATTGATAGTGCTAATGTGCGACAATCTTTTTTTCAAGCCCTATCAAATTCCTCATGGGCTAATTATGGATATTTAGTAGCTTCTTCTTTAGTAGAAGGCAAGGGCGGAAGTACTTTACGGGAGCTAGAAATTCTTGCTGCTAGACATGGTATAGGATTTATTTTATTAAATATAAAAGATCAAGTTGAGAAAGGTCGAATACTAATCCCTGCAAAAGAAAGGTTAGAAATTGATTGGGATATGGCTAATAGATTAGTTAAAGAGAATAAGGGATTTGAATCTTTTATAGGAGAGGTTAGAGATTTTTGTATGACAGGGAAAACTAGACTCTCCTAATCGAAAAACAATAATTAGTACTTTGTGTGTTTTTAAACCTTAAGCCGAAGAGCTGTAATTATAGTGTCCTACAATTTTTATTCTATAAGTATACTCGAATGGTTTGGAGAATTGGTTCCTGCAAATACTTGCGGGGTCTTCATGTACTCGCATAGCTCATGTACACTGCCGTAGGTTCGCCCCTCATTTTCAAATCCAATTCTCCAAATCATTTGAGTATAAAACTCTCATGCTATATTAAGACCGTGATATTGTTACAACCAAAAATTTATTATTTTAACTTTTCTATACTATTTTTCATTGCTATCATTAGTCAAATCATCAACTATTATATAATAAGTATATTAAACAGCAAATAAAAGTAACATGGGAAATATACACTATAGGAAGTCAACAATAACATTAAGTCAGTTATGAGTGAACTTGTTCAAGAAAATACCAGGATTATTCCTGATCGGCAGACTAGCCTTACCAGAGAACAAAAAGAAGTTGTGGGGCTGCTTTCAATAGGAACATTTTTAGAATATTTTGATTTGATGCTTTATGTGCATTTAGCAGTATTATTAAACGAGTTGTTTTTCCCTAAATATGAGCCTTTTGCCGCATCTATGTTAACGGCTTTTGTATTTTGTTCTACTTTTATTTTTCGTCCAATTGGTGCATTAATTTTTGGCTATATTGGAGATAGAGCAGGGAGGAAAGCAACGGTTATTATTACTACCATTATGATGGCAATTTCATGTGTCATAATGGCAAATGTTCCAACTTATGCTCAAATTGGTATTACCGCTTCTATAATAATTACGGTCTGTCGTATACTACAAGGTATGTCATCAGTAGGCGAAATAGTAGGAGCAGAACTTTATTTAACAGAAACTATAAAACCTCCTATACAATATCCAACAGTAGCTTTTGTTGCCGTTGCTTCTGTTATCGGAACAACAGCTGCACTCGGAATCGCTTCTCTCGTTACATCATATGGCTTGAATTGGCGTCTTGCTTTTTGGATAGGAGCAATAATTGCTTTAGTTGGTGGGGTTTCCAGAACGACTCTCAGAGAAACACCTGATTTTGTTGATGCAAAACTTAGACTAAAAAAGAAATGTGAGAAAGCTAATATTGATATCAAGGAACTTGCTAATGCTCCCATTGTTAATAAAAAAGTTAATAAAAAATTAGTGTTATACTTATTTATAGTAAATTGCGTTTGGCCAGTATGTTTTTATTTCGCTTATGTACATTGTGGTAGTCTTCTAAAAAGTTCTTTTGGTTATAGTGCAGAACAAGTAATACATCAAAATTTTATTGTCTCAATAATACAGTTAGTTGGTATGTCATTTATAAGCTATTTAAGTTACAGGATATATCCACTGAAAATTTTAAAAGTGAAGTTAGTGATATTCTCTATTTTTATTGTATGTTCTCCTTATATTTTAAATAACATAACTGAACCATTTTTTCTATTCTTACTTCAAGCCTTTCTTGTGCTATTTGATTTTGGTCGCGTACCAGCTGTTCCAATATTTTTCAAATATTTCCCAGTTTTTAAACGTTATACTTATAATAGTATGATATATGCTGTATCACGGGCTTTGATGTATGTTATTACTTCTTTTGGAATTTTATTTTTAACAAAATATTTTGGTCATTGGGGGTTGTTAATTATTATGATTCCAATAAGTGTAGGATTTGCTTTTGGTTTACGTCATTTTCAAAAATTAGAGAAGGAAGCTGGTATTTATGTTGAATAATTGTTGTAGGTTCTAACGGAGATTCAGTACCTAACAAATGTTTGTAACATAAATTAGTTAATGTATTTTCTAGCTGTTTTGTTCCACAATACATACTAATGCTTATAAAATTTTTACAAGTCTCTTCTACAATTTTCTTAATCTTCTCAGGCGATTTTATACCAATAGTTTGCATATTAGCTATATATTCATGATTGATAACCATCAGCTTTTATTGTTGCCTGAGCTGCGGCAATCCTTGCTATAGGGATGCGGTATGGTGAACATGATACATAATGCAAACCAACTCTATGAAAGAACTCTATAGAATGAGGATTACCAGCATGCTCTCCGCATACGCCAAGTTTTAATGTAGGGTTGCTCTTTAAACCACGTTTTATAGCAATTTTTATTAACTCCCCTACCCCTTCCTCATCTAATTTACTAAAAGGATCAAATGCAAAGATTTTTTTCTCCAAATAATCTGGGAAAAATGAGGCTACATCATCTCGAGAAATACCGTAAGTTGTTTGGGTCAAATCATTAGTACCAAAACTAAAATAATCTAGCTCTTCAGCAATCTCTCCAGCTTTTAAAGCTGCTCTTGGTAGCTCAATCATCGTACCAAGAGTAAAATCAAACTTGCATTTGTTAATATCTTCCATGTTAGTAATAACATCTTGTATGTGTATTTTTAAGATTTTCAGTTCATTAACATCACTAATTAAAGGAATCATTAACTCCAGAATAGTATTGATATTTTCTTCAACTTGTAACTCTCTGATAGCAGTAAAAATTGCCCTTATTTGCATTTGATAAATCTCAGGATAAGAAATACCGAGGCGACATCCTCTATGTCCAAGCATAGGGTTTACTTCATATAATGCATGCAAACGTTGCTCCACAACAGCTAACGGTAGATTCATCACCTTTGCTAAGTTTCTTTTATCATCCTCTGTTGTTGGTAAAAATTCATGTAGAGGCGGGTCAAGCAATCTGATATTTATCGGTTTACCCTGTATAATTTTAAATAATGCCTTAAAATCTTGAATTTGTAAGGGCAATAATTTACTAATCGCATGTTTCCTTCTCTCTAGATCAGGAGCAATGATCATTTCTCGTACTAATGGTATTTTATCATGGTCAAAAAACATATGTTCTGTTCTGCATAAGCCAATTCCGCTTGCCCCAAATTTTAGGGAAACCCCTGCATCTAAAATAGTTTCGGCATTGGCTCTAACTTTTAAAGTAGCAAATTCATCTGCCCAATCTAGAATTGTTTGAAATTCCTTAGTAAAAGTAGGCTGAGTCAATGGCACCTCCCCTAAGAAAATTTTCCCAGTTCCGCCATCTATAGTTATTAAGTCACCATAGTTGATGATAGTATTACCTATTTTAAATATCTGTTTTTTCTCATCTATTACCAAATCATTTGCCCCGCAAACACATGGTTTTCCTAACCCTCTAGCAACTACCGCAGCATGAGAGGTCATCCCACCTCTGGCTGTTAGAATACCGGCTGAAACATACATACCGTTTATATCTTCAGGGCTAGTATCATGACGTACCAAAATCACTTTATGGTGATGCGACATTTTCTCAGCATCATAAGGAGAAAAAACTACTATACCAGTAGCAGCCCCTGGAGAAGCTGGTAGCCCTTTAGAGATATGGTCTAGAGTATTGCTATAATCAATAGCCGTATGTAAAAGCTGCGTTAACGATTCCGACTCTATACGCATTATTGCTTGTTGTTTAGAAATCAGCCCTTCTTGCACCATATCCGTAGCAATTTTAATGCTGGCTAAAGCTGTTCTTTTGGCAGTACGTGTTTGCAAAATATACAAAACTCCGTTTTGTACGGTGAATTCAATATCTTGTACGTCCAAGTAACGTAACTCTAACTTCTTACAAATCTCTTGTAATTGTTCAAATATTTGTGGCATAACTATTTGCATTGAACAATCTACATCATGCTCGTTGGTAATAGGGCTTGGGGTTCTTGTCCCTGATACCACATCCTCACCTTGAGCATTTATTAAATATTCACCAAAAAGCTTATTTTCACCGGTTGCAGGACAACGCGAGAATACTACGCCTGTAGCAGAATTACTTCCTTGATTACCAAAAACCATTGACTGGACATTAATCGCCGTACCCCAGTTATTGGGTATATTATGTAACTTTCTATAAGTTACCGCCCTATCCCCTGCCCAGGATTTTAATACGGCTTTTATTGATTGTTCTAATTGTTTATATGGGTCAAAAAGTGATTCTTTACCATGATATTCTTCCCCATGATTAAAAATTATTTTTTTAAACTCTTCAACTATTATTCTTAAAAAATCTCCTGTAATTTCTTTATCTTGATAGATATTACATTTAACCTTATGAATCTCAAATGCATTTTTAAATAAACCATTTGAAATTGATAGCACCATTGATCCATACATTTCTAAGAATCGTCGATAGCTATCAAGAGCAAAAATCTCATTTCCAGTAATATTTGATAGTGCATCGCAAACTTGATCATTATACCCAAGATTAAGTATAGTATCCATCATACCAGGCATCGAAGCTCTTGAACCTGAGCGAACGGATAATAATAATGGATTATTATGATCACCAAAAACCTTGCCAGTAGAGTTTTCTAAATTTTTAATAGCTATCACTAAATCATTATTAAAATTCTCAGGCAAACTGTAATTATTTTTATAGAAATAATTACAGAGTTCTGTAGTAATAGTAAAACCATCAGGAATAGGTAAACTTAAGTTAGACATCTCGGCAAGACCAGCTCCTTTACTGCCAAGTACGTCTTTCATTTGGGCATTACCATCCCCACCTTTAGTACCAAAATAATATATCCATTTGTTCATAAATACCAAAACAATTTACTTTTTATGTCACCCCTGCCCAACTTTGTGTTACCCCTGCGTAAGCAGGTATCCAGATTCCCGCCTACGCGGGAATGACAAAGGGGACAGTGTCACCCCACAACTGTTGCAAGTTAGAAGAGGAAGCGGTTTTAGACCGGATAGTTTAAAGTCGTATGTGATCAACGTCATTGCAATAAGGTGTAGTCAACGAATCAATCGACAAGTTAGTATAGACTTAGATTGCCGCATCACTGCAAAGCGACTCCTCGCTAATAGACGCTTGGCGAACAGATTCTTATTCATCATTTTCAAATCCCATTCTTTAAATCATTTGAGCAGACAGGTCTATTTAATAACCTTTGGGATAGCAACTGTACGAGTATGCCATAAAGTATATATACCCTTAGCTATATTCTCGCTAGCAGAATAATACTTAGCTCGTGTATTATTAGGTAAATGAAGATGCATATTCTCATCAATAATTGATACTCTTCCTTCATTAAACTCGTTTTTTATGTGTCTTTTATGGGTTTCATTCATTGTAGAGTTATAATACACTGTAACAGTTTTAGCAGGTAACATATCTACGGTTTCTGAGACCATAGAAGTAGACAAGCTATGCTTGTTGTATAAAACAGCTCCAAGAATAGCCTTATACATACTTGGTTGCCCTTTCTTGAAGTCAAATAATTTAAATGGCACACGATTTTTCTGTAGAATTTCTTGGAAACTTGACGTTACCACATCCATTATACTATCTTTTTCATGTACACTAAGTTCTTTATTATGTTGACAATCATATTTTCCTGTACGTGGTCCATTAGATACTAATACAAAATAATTGTTTTTTAGTGCAAGATTACTAACATATTCAGCTAACTTCTTTGCTTCTTTACCTGTATAGCAATGATATGTACCATTTTCCGGTACATCCCCTGCTAAAATCACTGCTAAAAATTTATCAGAGGGCTTATCGAAGGAAGAGAACATAGATTTAAATGCAGCATATTCTGATTCAATATCAGATAGTTGCATATTGTGTGCTACCCCATTAGTAGTAAGAAGTATAGTGTTCACACCAGTAAGCTTAGTATTTTGCTTGTCTAATGCATGGCTAGGTAAGGCTATTATGTCTGCACCAAAGAAATCATCACGTTTTTCTTGGACAAGTTGCTTGTGTGATAAAGTACCATTATCTAATAGTTGGTGAGAAAGATGTACTGCGATAATCTTCTTTGCCAGTTCAGGATATGACTTTAATTTAGTTATTAATTCTATGCCGTAATAACCAACTGAAACTATAATGGTAAGATTTTTGTTATTGCTAATTTGATCCTTAACGGTTTCTAATTGCGATTTATCGTACTCCTCAACATTTAGGGTAATAGACCTACTTTTAAAGTACTTCTCACTTTCTCTTGCTACTCCTAGTAATTGACTACGATCCCCAACAAAAGCTTTATCACTTATGATATACAAATTAGCTTTCTTTGTTTCAGCTGCGTGGGTGTGGAGCATAAAAGATGATATTATTAAACCTATAAAAAAAATGTAGCAAGAATATGTTCTAATAATCATAATATCTCAAATATTAACCTTAGATTTGCTTATAAGAAAGAAAAATGTCATTCATGCTTCAGTACGGGATATAGATTCCACACTGAAGCATATAAGCTTCATTGCAAGGAGACCAGACCTTAGGTCGACGAAGCAATCCAGATTTATCTAATGTTTGGATTGCCACGACCACTTTGTGGTCTTGCAATGACGTGACGTTGAGAGATAAAAACAGTCATTGCGAGGAGGCGTAGCTAACGAAGCAACCCAAGAACATTAAGCTCGCTTAACCTTCCATCATTTGTTTACGAGCAACTTTTCTCTTCCTTCTTTCTGTTTCTTGATCCTTACGGACACGCTTTACTGAAGGAGGTTCATAGAAACGAGACATTTTCATTGAACGAAAAACAAGCTCTCTTTGCATTTTTCTTTTCAAATTTTTAATTGCTTGCTCACCATTCCCAGCATGAACATTTACTAGTATCACTTTTAATTACCCCCTTTTCGTGCAAATTAGATTGTTGAATGATATGAACATTATCTATATACTAAATGTATATGTCAAGATATATGTCAATATTAAAAGATGCATTTATGACTATTGAAGAGAAATATCATAGTTTAAAAGTACAATTTGTACAGACTTTAGCAAAACTGCTAGTTTTTAACGAGTGGAATGATAAATTATTAGCAGATACGGAAACAGAATGTGGTTTTGTTAAAGGATATTGCCATATAATTTTTCCTGAGGGGATAAGGGAAATAGTTGATTTTTTTGAAAGCTGGCAAGACCAGAAAATGCTGGAGTTATTATCTCAGCAGGAAACTCCGATTAAAATAAGGGATAGAATTGATTTAGCCTTAAAAATCAGAATAAAAGATGGTATAGCTAAACTTGTACATTTGAGGAATCGTAGTTATTTTGCCGTACCATCAAACAGCATATTTGCAACAAAAACAGCCTTTCGTACTTGTGACTTAATTTGGCGTTATGCAGGCGATAAGTCTATAGATTATAATTATTATACTAAGAGAGGTCTGTTACTCAGTGTTTATATAACTTCAATACTCTATTACATTCAAGATGAGTCAGAAGATAATATAGATACTGATAAATATATTACTAAATCTTTATCCAATATCATAACTATATCCTCTAAATGTAAGAATATGTTAAAGTTACCAAACCCTGTCGATATACCAATTATTCGACTATTTTTATAATATACTTTCTGTAATCGAGACTATAATGACTAAAAAACACTACCCAGATATTCAATCTAATGTTGATTTTCCAACAATTGAGAGAAAGATTTTAGCTTATTGGCAAAAGCATAATATTTTTCAAAAAACTATAGATGCTAGACCATCAGTAAAAAATGATAAGAATAACGAATTTATATTTTATGATGGTCCCCCTTTTGCCAATGGACTCCCACATTATGGACATTTGCTAACTGGGTTCATCAAGGATGTTTATGCACGTTATCAAACCAGTAGAGGCAAAAGAGTTGAGCGACGCTTTGGTTGGGATTGTCATGGACTACCTGCCGAGATGCAAGCAGAAAAGGAGTTGGGTATTTCTGGTAGAACTGCCATTATCAATTTTGGTATTGATAAATTTAACGAGCATTGTCAATCATCGGTGATGAAATATGCTGATCAGTGGCAGAAATATGTTAATAGGCAAGCAAGATGGGTGGATTTTGACAATTCCTATAAAACTATGGATAAAGCCTTTATGGAATCTGTTTTGTGGGCTTTTAAAGAGTTATATAATAAAGGGCTTCTTTATGAATCAATGAGGGTAATGCCTTATTCTTGGGCATGTGAAACGCCTTTATCCAATTTTGAAACTAGGCTAGACAACTCATATAGAGAGAGAACTGATAAGGCGGTTACGGTAAGTTTTGTACTTAATGAGAAATTGCCAGGTTCTGTGCAGTATAATGAGTATAGAATGCTGGCATGGACTACGACGCCATGGACTTTGCCGGCTAATTTGGCATTAGCCATTGGAGCAAATATTGAATATGCTTTAGTGCCAAATGGTCAGGTTTGTTATATTTTGGCAAAATTTGCTTTAGAAAAATATTACAAAGAATTAGGGCTTAGTGCTGACACAAATTATGATATAATTGAAGGTAAGTGCTTATTAAACATGAATCTTACTTACCAACCATTATTCGATTATTTTTCCAATCATCCAGGTAGTTTCAAAGTACTTTCTGGAGATTTTGTCGTCGAAGGAGACGGTACCGGTATCGTACATATGGCTCCCGGTTTTGGTGAGGAAGATCAAATTCTTTGTCAATCGCAAGGAATAGAACTCGTTTGTCCTGTAGATAATGCTGGGAAATTTACCAAAGAAATTTATGATTTTGTCGGTTTGCAAATATTTGATGCTAATGATCAAATTATTATTAAACTAAAAAATCAGGGAAATTGGTTTAAAACTGAGCAATATATTCATAATTATCCGCATTGCTGGCGTACTGATACCCCTCTTATATACAAAGCAGTTCCTTCTTGGTATGTGAAAGTTACCGAATTTAAAGACAGAATGGTTGAATTAAATCAGCAAATTAACTGGATACCCTTGCATATTAGGGATAATCTATTTGGAAAATGGTTAGAAAATTCTAGAGATTGGTCAATTAGCCGTAATAGATTTTGGGGGACGCCTCTCCCAGTCTGGAAGTCGGATGATCCGGCTTATCCTAGAATTGATGTGTATGGTTCAATAGAAGAGCTAGAGAAAGATTTTGGGGTAACAATCGTTGATTTGCATCGACCTTTTATTGATCAGCTAACTAGAAAAAATCCAGACGATCCAACCGGTAAGTCAATGATGCGTCGAATAGAAGATGTATTTGATTGTTGGTTTGAAAGCGGCTCTATGCCTTATGGACAAGTACATTATCCATTTGAAAATAAAGATTGGTTTGAAAAGCATTTTCCTGCTGATTTTATAGTGGAATATTCAGCACAAACACGTGGTTGGTTCTATACTTTAATGGTATTGTCAACTGCCTTATTTGACCAACCACCTTTTTTAAATTGTATTTGCCATGGAGTTATATTAGATAGTACCGGACAAAAATTATCAAAGCGTCTTAATAATTATGCTGATCCATTAGAATTATTTGATAAATATGGTTCTGATGCTCTAAGAGTCACTATGCTTTCTACAAACATAGTTAAAGGTCAGGAATTATTGATCGATAAAGACGGAAAAATGGTTTTTGAGAGCTTACGTTTATTTATTAAGCCTATTTGGAATGCCTACCATTTCTTTACTATGTATGCTAATGCTGACCAAATCAAAGCTGAACTAGACTTTAATTCTCAAAATGTGCTAGATCGTTATATTTTATCAAAACTAAAAATATCAGTACAAAAAATTCAGCATGGGTTAGATAATTTTGACAGTCAAATAGCCTATAGTAACATTGCCGATTTTTTTGAAGTATTAAATAATTGGTATATTAGAAGAAGTAGAAATCGTTTTTGGAAAAGTGAGAAAGATCAAGATAAGAAAAATGCTTATAATACCTTATATAGTTGTATTAAAATAATGTCGTCTGCTCAATCTAGTTTATTGCCATTAATTTCTGAGGAGATTTATTTGGGACTCACCGGGATAGAACCGAAAGGTGAGAGTAGACTTCCTGCAAAAGAGTTTTATGGGAAGTCTAGTGTTCATTTGACAGATTTTCCTACACTAGATAAGATAGAAGTGGATGATGATTTGGTTAGCACCATGGATCAAATATTAGATATTTGTAGTAATGCTTTATTCATTAGAAGTAGTGAGAATATTCGGACTAGACAACCATTGAGCAGCTTAACAATCATTAGCAGCAATAATGAGCTATTAATAAAATTTGAAGAATTGATTAAAGATGAAATCAATGTTAAAAAGGTAATTTATAAAGATGATGTAGAAAATTATGCCGATCATAAATTATCGATTAACTTTCCTAATTTAGGTAAGCGTCTACCTCATAAGGTCAAAGATATCATAGTAGCTTCTAAAAAGAATCAGTGGCAACTTACTCCTGAGCATCTAATAATAGCCGGAGAGAAGCTGAATAATGATGAATTCTCTCTAGCCTTACAACCTAAAAATGCTAAAGGTACAAAATCTTTAGCTAATAATCAGGGGCTAATATTGCTAGATTTGGAAATAACACAGGAATTATACGAAGAAGGTATAGCGAGAGATTTAATACGCTTTATTCAACAAGCGAGAAAAGATGCCAATTTTGCTATAAATGACAGAATTTTCCTAGAGATTATTGGTAAGCCAGATTTTATGCTAATAGTCCAGCAACATAGTAAATTCATTCTCGAACAAACCTTAAGTGAATTTGCTAGCAATTTTACGCCAGACTATATGACCGATATTGAATTAGATTCAAATACGATAAGCATAAGAGTGTCTAAGCAGTTTTAGATTGCTTTTCTGTTATAGTCAACTGACATTTTTACAGTAGTTTTGTCTGACAAATGTGCTAATAATTTTACCCCGCAACTGTCGAAAGTTAGAAGAGGATTTAGGTTCTAGGTAAGACACTTTAAAAGTATAGTCAATTGATGAAAAGTTGGTGACGTCGTCACTCGTCGCTCGCCTATTACTTATAGGCGTCGCTCCATCGTTCTTAGTGCCAAATTCCCCTGAATTGACTATGGTATATGGTCAACATCATTGCGAGTAAGACCGTAGGTAGACTAGGTAATCCACAAAAGTAACCAAAAATCTCTTCGTCGACTCACGTCTCCTCACAATGACACCGGTTATTTTTTGCAACTTTTAAACTGCCATGATGACCTTTAAAACCTTTTCCTTTTCTAACTTTCAACAGTTGTGGAGGCTTATCCCCGACAGTCTCCTAGCCTTAACGAATTGATAAGGGCGGAGATTAAGATTATAAACCAATATCAACTTTTATAGTTTCTATTTTTTCAAGTTCTCTTTTTATATTAGTCTTTATTTCTTCGATTTTACGATATTTTTTTGCTATCTCCTGTTGTTTTGGTAAATCAAATTCACCTGTCGTAGTAATTGGAATTTTGACTTCAATATTTCTTGTTCTTTCTATGGTTGGCTTATATTCCCAATTAAAGTTATTTTTATCTAATGCTTTTTGTAATTCAAACGATAGATATAAACAATCAAGATTATCACATTTTGGAATATACAATCTTGCATCTCCATTTATGGGTTAAATTACAGAAACGGGGCAAAAGCGAACTGAAAGCATAAATTTTGCTCAAAACATCTTCTTTCTATAAAAATATCGCATCATAAACCATAACAAGTCATCTGTGCATTCCCTAAGAGATATTATACCTTAGCAGCAAATAAGGCTAAGAAATCTGATCGTATAATAAGCATTATGCCGCTTTAAAATTAACCACCTCATTAAAAGAATAATCTTGATCATTTGTTGCTAATAAATTGCTAAAATCGTAAATTCCATGCAGGTTGACGTGTCTCCAGCTTAATATTGAAGCATTGGGAATATTCTCTAATAAGATTTGTCTAGTGGTGCTATCTGATCGCATAATTATTTTTGTAAGCGCTATATAATTCCATAAAATAATTATATTCTGAATAATAGTTTTACACATAGCCGATATTTCCTGATCTTCTCGATAGGCTGCAGTGATTTCTTCGCCTGCAAATGAAACAGCAGTAGCAAATTTGTTAGCTAACTCGCCTTTGTTTAGTTGTTTCTCAATGGTTTGTCGCCAAGTAATATCATCGATATATTTTAGTACAAAGATAGATTTAATAATTCTACCAAATTCTTTTAGTGCTTCTTGGAGAGGATGTTGGTTAGCATAGTTACTTAATCTTTTTAATATTACTGACGCTCGGTGTTTTCTAAGCATAATGGTTGCAACCAGTCGTAATATATCGTCCCAGTTTCTTATTATTTTATCTTCCTTGACATAATATGCAGGTCTAACAGGATAATTGTCATTAGCCAATTTAGATTTAATCTTATCAAAACTTACTAAATTTAGTGAAGTAACATCTTTTATGCGAGGTGCAAATGTTACACTGATTAGATGTGATACGGCAAAAATCATCTCGGTATAGCCGTGAGTATCTGTCGAGTGTAGGTCACTCTTAATGATTTCATTGTGCAGCAAACCGTCAATCACATAAGCCGCATCTCTTTCAGAACTGCTAAATACATCGGTGTAAAACAGGATTCCCCGTTCATCAATAAATCGATAGACATTAACACCTTTGCTATTACCGTGATATTTATATGAGTAATTGGCATTCAATGATTCTACTGATACGCATTGTTTTTGACCGTCGCTTGATGTATGTAATAGACTTTTCTCACGTTTAAATTTGCTTGGTAACCACAATTTTGTCATTATGTCTATTAAGGTTTGGTTTACCATATATAAATTTTCCAATGAGAAATACCAATTAACGGCATTGGACAAAGTGTTGTAATTAACTCCTATTGCAGTGCTTGCAAGCTTATGTAAGCCTATGTTACTACCTAAAGCAAATATTCCGGCAAAAAATATTTCATTGTTTGGTTTTGCTTTTGCCCCCTTTATTTTATGGTGTTTAAAATTGGCGGTAAAATTAGACAAGTCATTCATTTCAGCCATCATTTGTAAAATGGGTATATATTTTTCTTTACCGATAATCGTTGAAATGGAGTCATAGTCCAGTTTGTCGATAGCCGGTGTGTGTATAGAGTATGTTCCGTCCTTTTTAACAGAGACATGTTTATTTTCTTTATTGATAATTCGTTGATTAACATCGATATATTGTTTATCTAAAGAGCCACGAAGTGTTGTTAGTAAACGATCAATATTCTCGGGTAAATCAAGATTTGGTATAATAGTATGTTTATTTTTTGTCCAATAATTTTCATCAATTAAATATTCATCGATTGATAAATAGCGATAAGAGTACAAAAGACTAATTTGACCTGCCTTGATTGCGTTGGCTACCTTACAAAAAAGAATAGCTTTATATAGCGACACATTAAATTCACCATTTCTGTAAACTGCTTTATACTCATGATCTTCTAGGAATTTATCAGGAGCAGCGGTGGTAATATTCTTCTCCGACTGATAATAAATTAAGGCTGAATAAAGCACATTATTATCCTTACAAACTTCAAACTGCAGATGTTTTATAATATCAGCAACACGATTTTGTAACTTTCTAGAAAGAGTAGACAAAATATCCAATTTATCACTTTGTGCCTTCTCATTATTAAGCTGGTCCTCTAGTTTCTTAGCATCTGATATAGCATGTTTTAAGTCTGTATTAGTATTCTCCAAAGGCACAACTTGACATAGTTTCTCGACTTTTTGATCATTAGTAAGAGCATTATCGTGTAGTATTTTTCTTACCAAATCAACCGTTGATTTGGTATTATCAAAGCCTAACAAAACAGAGTAGGTCAATTTATTTTTATCGGGAATTTTTTCTTTTACTACATTGTTTAGTTTCCTGTCGGCATTATTTAACTGCTGTTGCACATTTCTTAGTAACATATCAACAAGCGTATCTTGCCAAATTTTGTAATAATGGTCAATAAATGCAACAAGATACAAATACCTCTTATTTGGCTCTACAATATCGGTGATTTGTGTTACTTTTGCTTTAACTATCCACCCAGCATAATATTTGGTCGCATCTACTGATAAATCTAGTTTTTTTATCACTGACTGCAATTCCTGAAATAATTTCTTAATTATAAGAAAATTGTGTATCCCATGTCTAATTTGCCCAGGTCTTAATGACTGATTAATGCTTTTGAGTCGAGTAAGTAATGGTCGTTGATAATATTCTCCTGTAGTACAAACAAGTTGAACAAGTGCTTCACGCTGTGTTGGTGTGATTATATCTATTATTGCTTGCAAAACTGATTTTTCAAAAACACCAAATTTTTCTGTGACAATTCTGGTAACCTTATCGTAACTTGGTATTTCAATTCGTTTGTTACGCAATTCTTCTATCAGCAAGTAGAATAATTTGCGTGGATGCATTTGTTGTGCAACTAAATTTTCTACCCTTTGTGAAAATAACGTTTCAGCACCGGTAAATTCTATATAACCACAAGTTTCAAGAATTAATAATCTGTGTTTTTGACGTGTTCTATCGATGTATCGTTTACTAAAATCTTTGGTGACACTAACACCGATAACTTTCTCAACAAATTTAATATCACCGGATTTAAATAGGCTTTGCGTGTAAAATTTACCGCTAGCTTTAAAATATCCATACTGCAATAACAAGCCAACTTTGTTATGATTTTCCTTAATGCCTTTTAACAAGCTCATTACCGTCTCATCTACTTTGAAATAGTATTTCTGATCGTCTATTGATAATATTGGTGGATTATCAAATAATCTAATCTCGTAAGACGGCAGTATCTCTATCAAACGCATCAGTCAAATTCCCCTATTCGTTCCACAGCATCACTAAGATCCGTAAAAGATGGATGACAATATAACTTGGTGCTATCTAATCGTTCGTGTCCTGCAAGTACTGCAACCTTTTCCAAATTAACTCCTGCATCCACCAAATTCTTACAAAAAGTGTGTCTGAGTTGATGCGGTGATATTATCGCAAGTTCACCTGGAAGATTCAAGCTTTTTAACATAAGCTGAATGCCGCGAGGAGACAAAGTTCCACGTTGACCAATAAATATGAAAGAATCATTACCAGCATAATCTTTATATCCCAGATCAAAAAAAGACTGCCTTGCATCTTTATTTAATGGGACTTCACGATATTTAGAACCTTTTCCGGCATTTACCAATAACTTGCCCTTACGATCACTCATTACAACATGTATCCATTTGAGATTACATAATTCACTAACTCGCAATCCTGTGTTCATTAAAACCCTCACGATAGCAATATCCCTAACTTTACCGCAACGCTCTACACAACGTAATAGCTGATTTTGCTCAATTCTACTCAACCACTTGGGTATCGGCTGTGATTGCTTAACAGTCGGTGGTAATGGAAAACGATATTTGATCTTTTTACTATCCCACCCCCATTCTAAAAAATATTTTAATGACAATAATCGACGATTTATCGTTTGCGGTCTAAAATTGGAATCAATCAAATATTGTTTATACTGACGAACATCAGTTGGAGTAATATGAAGCAAATCCATATCCGTATTATTAGCCTTTTCAAACCAAGCAGCAAACTGAATCAGATCGCTATGATAACTTACCAATGTTGCAGGTGATTTATCTGTCGATTTTTGATAAGCAATATATTGCTTAATTTGAGTAATTTTAGTCATAAATAATTATGCGATTAGATTTTGATAGGATAACCTATTACAAATAATGCTATTATACGATGACTTAAGGTTGTTTGCAACGTATAATGCTTATTATACGATTAGATTTCTTAGCCTTATTTGCTGCTAAGGTATAATATCTCTTAAGGAATGTACAGATGACTTGTTATGGTTTATGATATGATATTTTTATAAAAAGAAGTTATTTCGGGCAAATTTCATGCTACTAGTTCGCTTTTGCCCCGTTTCTGTAATTTAACCCATTTATGCTAAATTTATGTTTTGACCTATAAAAAACTGTGCCAGCATATCCATTAGTAGTAATCTGGATAGATTCCACCTCATGATCAAAATGATTTATATAACCTAAAACACCATCTTGTTTGGTGTTTGCTGAGTAGACAGGATACGAACCTTCATGTTCTTTAATATAAGTCTTAGTGTATTTTGCTATTCCCTTTTTTATATTAAAAATATCCTCTATTTTGATACTTTGGCAACGTCCGATTTCATTATCAAATTTATAAAGAACGCTATCTTGCAATGATTTACTAAATTCATTACAGATCATTCCTAAATCCCTAATTATATCGCTAAATTCACTAATTGAAACCATTTGGTCTGTTTCTCCAATAGCTAACTCAATTTTTTCTTCTTTACTCTACCATCTTTCTACAGACCAATTTTTACCACTGTCAAATTCATTTATCAAAACTATCTTACATCTCTTATCATGATTAAGATTTGCAAAATACTTCTTATACCAATTCCCAAATTTAATTTAGTATAAAGATGAGAAAAATAGGTTATAATGTAAAAGATAGATAAAATTAGGAATGTAATGGGTACTCATCAAAAATTAATAACAGAAGATTTATACAAACAGGCTATAGCTCAACTTGCAAGTACGAACAAAGAGAATAGGATCGCTATTAGGTTAAGAGCTATAGTAGCTGCAAAAGAACATGGTATTGGTATGGTGTCTAAAATATTTGATATCACAACTAATACGCTAAGAAACTGGATAAAAAGCTTTGCCCAAGGCGATGATAAAAATCTTGAATATAAAAAAGGTAGGGGAAGGAAAAGCGATTTAACGGAAAGCTGCTATGAAGCAATAAACAAATGGATACAAGAAGATTGTAACATAACAATAAAAAGTATCGTCATAAAACTTAAAGAAAATTTGGGAATTAATGTAAGTAAATCGGCTGTACACAGGGCATTGCACAAGCTTAAGTTTGCGTACATTACTCCAAGAGCAGTGCATTACAAACAGAATAAAGAAACTCATGAACAGTTTAAAAAAAAATTCAAGAAAAAATAACAAGCAATCCAAGAAGTTTTTTGTATTTCTTTGATGAATCGCGTTTTGGAACTCATTCTAAATTAGGTCATGGTTGGTTTCGCAAAGGTATCAGAACTCAAGTTAAAATCAAAATAGGTTTTCAGAATTTTTATGTTTACAGTGCTGTTAACCCAATAACAGGAGATGATTTTAGCTTAATGATGCCAAATGTTAATACTATGTCTTTGAACATGTTTCTTGCGGAAATGTCTAAACATATAGGCGATCAAAAAGCCATTGTTGTTATGGATTGTGCTGGATGGCATAAGGCTAAGGACTTAGTGGTTCCTGCTAATATAGAAATTCTTTATTTGCCACCATATTCTCCTGAATTAAATCCTGCGGAGCGATTATGGGAACATTTAAAGTCTGAGACTATAAAGAATAAAGTATACAATACAATTGAACAATTAGAAATAGTAGTATCTTCCTCTATTAAAAATTTAAATACCTTGCTAATTCAATCTATTTGTTGCATGAATCATTTACTAAATTAAATTCGGGAATTGGTATTATTACCCTTAAAAGCGTTATACAAATTAACAGCTTCTTTTAAGTCATCTTGCTCAATATCAAATCTATTTACATCTCTGCTTTCACCAATTTCACTAACTAAATAGGTGAATACTGGATCAGTCTGAATATCAGAAATATCGAATTTTTTTGTAATCGCTAAAATATAAGTCTTTTTGGTCGTTGTAAAAAATGTCTTTAATGGCAAAGAAATAATTGCATCAATATAGCAACTATCTAAAATATATTGCCTCAAATTTTTATCGTTCTGTCTATTAAAAATTCCATCAGGAATAACTATAAAAGCCTTACCACCTTTTTTTAGAGCTTTTATAATCCATTCCATGAAAAGCCCCTCAATACCCATGGCATTTATCTTATAATAATTTTTTAACGTAGTATTTTTAGCTATCTCTTCTTTTAAATTACTACTACCACTTGTTACATAAGGTGGGTTTGTTAAAATTAAGTCATATTTCTCTTCTTCTGCTTCTGAAAGCGTACCAAGTATCGAGTTTGTTTTTAAAATAAAACTCTCATTAAATATTTTGGCAAATTCCTTAGTTAATCCAATATTATCTTTTATCAGTTCACAAAAATAAATAAGCATATTGGCTTTTGCTAAAATGATGGTTTTTTGCTCATCTTTATCAAAACCCTTATCAAAACCAACTATTTTAACTTTTTGTATTATTTTATTGTTTTCAACTTTAAAGAGCTTATCAAGATCGTTCTTTATAAATTCTAATGGAAATTTCCCCACTCCACAGGCTGGATCACAAATAGTCATTCCTTCTTTTAGCTCACCTTCTGCCATTTCATTGATAGCACGGACAACTTTAATCGGAGTAAAGAACTGCCCCCAATTCTTTTTACTGATACTTTCTTTTAAAAAACTCTCGAATAACTTACTTTTAAAATCATGGTCAATATGTTCAAGTTTTCCATAATTTTTAAATTTTTGTAGAACTTTTTTAAAGACTATTCCGTAACCATCAACAGCTTTTTGTTCTTTGCTGATAAATATGCTACCATTTATTATGGTGGTCTTGTCTAGAGCATTTTCAGGAAACAGCTCTTTTATTTGTGGTCTGATAATATTTGCATAATGTTGTAAAACTGTATTAGTTTCATTGCCTTCTTCATACATCCCAAGTAAAGTGTAAAAATTATAAGTACCTTGCAATATTTTTAAATCACTTAAATATTTGAATATAAATAATTCAACAAATGTGTATAAGCAATTATCAGGGGTTGCACCGCTAACACTCCAAACATCTTGCCATATTTGTTTTGCTAAATCTGTTGGATTGACTAGTTCTTTTGGTAAAATTCTATCATTTTTCTCATTTATTGATTGTATTATTTCATTGATAACTTTTGGTAAGTTTATATCTTTAGAATCAAAAGGATATTTAAAATCATTACCTTCTTCGGTTTTCACGGTATTACCAGTAGCAACATTAAACCATACCGTCTCTTTGGTATCAGTTGCAATAATTAATTTTGTTTTTAGTTTTTTGGCAACCTCAATTTCTTGCAGAATGGCATTATTTTTTTTATCCTTGGTATTAAAATGTTCAGGTGATTTAAATTCCACAATAGCAATAACTTCTTTTTGTTTGGTGATAATGGCATCAACTCTCTTGTTTGATACATTCCCATAATCTATACTTCTTATTATATCAGATTTTTTTAAAGCACTAATAGTTGTTGAACCAATATTATAAAAATTCCAAGTCCCTATTTTTTCAGGATTCTTGATTAAATCTCGTTGCAGAAGTTCTTCGCTCATAATTAAATCACCCAATTATTCAATAACAATTTAAAAGCCGCGTTATTGTTCCTTTAATTATATCCAAAACAAAACCCATCAACAATAGATACTTAAGATATTTGTCAAAAAGATAATTGCTGGTGCTGTTAGCTTATTTATGCTACACTTTCTTAAAGCAAATATTTATAGTAATTCTCAAATATAATATAATAATATGACCTTTAAACTTTCTGATCTTAATACAACAGTTAAAGATATTAGTACCATTCAAGGTAAAAATAAGCCGCCAAGAATGCTAGTAGGTACGGATGAGTTCTATGACTTGGTTGTTAATAGTGATGTATTTGTTGATAAAAGTCTAATGATTCAAGAATTACTAGAGGACAATGGTAAGGTTATCCTAATCACCAGACCAAGACGTTGGGGTAAGAGCTTGAATATGAACATGCTCCAGAAATTTTTTGAGATAGAGGTGGATCAAAATGGTGTTCCTTTCCCTACAGAAGATAGAGTAAATAACAAGCTATTTATCGGGGGTGAAGTAGATTTAGGACTAGCAACAGGTAGAAAAAAGTTACTTAAGAAGTTGAAAATAGCTCAGTACCCAGATGTAATATCTGAGTACCAAGGTCAATTTCCGGTGATTTTGCTCAATCTTAAAGATGTAAAAGGTAGTAGTTATCAAGAAATAGAACTAGGTATAAAGGATCAAATTATAGAATTATTTGCAAGTCATCATTACTTAAATCATCATGTAACAGAAGATACAGGACTATTAAATAATGCCCAAAAAGAAAAACTAAGGAGATATTTTGATGGGAAACTTGAGAGAAATGACTTAAAAGATAGTTTACGGGTTTTGAGTGAAGTACTGTACAAACATTTTGGTCAAAAAGTTTACATATTAATCGATGAATACGACACGCCGATCAATAGTTCATACATTAAGTTTGGTAACAAGCCAGAAGAATTTGAACAGGTACTTGAAATGTTTCGCGGGATGTTTGGCAGTAGTTTAAAAACTAATCCTTATTTAGAAAAAGGGGTAATAACCGGCATATTAAGGGTTGCTAAAGCTAATTTATTTTCGGATTTGAATAATGTTAGTGAATATAGCTTGCTTGATGAAAAATATTCTAAGTTCTATGGTTTTACTCAAGCAGAAGTTGATGAGTTATTAACCAAAGTACCAACAGCAACTAATCCTGAACAAATTAAAGCTTGGTATAATGGTTATAATTTTGGCGGAGAAATCATCTATAATCCATGGTCGATTATGCAATGTTTAGCTCATAAAGGCAAGCTTGACCATTATTGGCTTGATAGTGGGGGAACTGGTCTTGTTGATAAAGCATTATTGTCAGATGGAATGCAGGAAGATTTACAGAGCTTAGCTGCCGGAAAGGCTATTATCTCACCGATTGTCAAACAAATTAGTTTTGCTGATATCAACAAGCCAGTAGGATTATTTAGCTTGTTGTTATTTAGCGGTTATTTAAACCCTGTTGCTAAAAAACCAGAAGAAGATATTTACGAATTGTCGGTACCAAATAAAGAGGTACGATATATATATAATGCCAGAATGCTCCAATGGGTAACTGATCAGTTACAAATTGATCATTTTCGATATTATTCTTTTGCTACTTTGTTGCCGGCAGATAAAATAGAACAGTTTAAAGAAAGGTTGCAAGAATTATTGCTCAATGCTACTAGTTTTTATCAAACAGGCGAGAAAAAAGCCGAGCTATTTTATAGTGGCTTTATGCTAGGTTTGATTAATACCTTAGCTTCCGACTACATAATAGACAGTGAAAGAGAAACCGGTAGCGGTAGGGCGGATATTGTGCTACTACCCAAGATAGGTAAAAGTGACAATGCTATTATTATTGAATATAAAATATGTAAATCTCCTGATACTCTAGAATCTGTTGCCAAAGAAGGGTTAGATCAAATCGTGAAAAAAAAATATGAGGCTAAAATAAAAGAACACTCTCATGTTCAGAAAATTATCAAAATTGCTATGGCTTTTTGCGGCAAGGAAGTGGCACTAGAATATCAGATTGATGTGGTGAATCTTTAAACTATTTAATATATAAATACAAGAATCCTAAATAATAACAATTAACTTAATATTTCTTTAGGTTTTTGTAATATATATGGTGATATTAAATCTTCCAGGAGGAGTCAATAAGGTTTTCTAAGCAAAATTCCTATATATTACAAAAATCTGAGGAAATAAGTTATACTTTATTGTACTAAAATTGTTGTGATTATTTTGTTATTTTATTAAAAAATTAACAATTTTCTTAACTTTTTTATTTGCACAAGTTATAACTTTCATTCATCGTATTAAAAATAGCTGTCAAAATGGTTTGTCATTTATTGATTTAATATTTTGGTCTGTTTCCTATATCTTTAGCCTTACATATAAGGTTTATTTATAAAGATTATAGGTTTTTACTTTACAAGTTTATAAAATATCGCTATGCAGTTAGCAATTATATCCAGAGTAAGAAAATTGGATTAAACTACTAGAAATTATTTAGAATAATTTAATATTAATTAAATTATTGAGGTAAATGATTATGGCTACACTTAAAGAAATTATCAAAGCCCTGCAAGTAGGCGATGATCTTAAAGAAATAGATTTGAGATTCAGCCAGATAGGAGATGAGGAGGCGAAGGCATTAGCCCAAGCCTTACAAAATAATAAAACTGTGACAACAATAGATTTGGGTGCCAACCAGATAGGTGATGAGGGGGGGAAGGCACTAGCACAAGCCTTACAAAATAATAACACTGTGACGACAATAAATTTGGATAACAACCAGATAGGCAATGAGGGGGCGAAAGAACTAGCACAAGCCTTAAATCATAATAAAACTGTGACAACAATAAGGTTGGGTGCCAACCAGATAGACGATGAGGGCGCGAAGGCACTAGTCCTCGCCTTAGAGAAAAATGATACTGTAATGCAACTAAGTTTAAATAACAACAATATAAGCGATAATTTAGTTAACCAAATATATGATATTATAGGTGTAAACAAAAATACAAGTAATCTTAACCCTTCAGTGACAAGCATAGAATTTAAGCACAACAAGAATCAGATAGGATATAAGGAAGCAAATGCAATAGCCAAAGTCTTAGATAACAATAAAACTGTGACGACAATATATTTGGAAAATCAGATAGGCGATGCGGGGGCGAAGACGATAGCACAAGCCTTACAAAACAATAGCACTGTGACGATACTAGCGTTACGATGCTGCCAGGTAGGCGATGAGGGGGCGATAGCACTAGCACAAGCCTTACAACAAAATAATAAAACTTTGGAAACGCTAGATTTGTGGGGAAACAATATAGGCGATAAGGGGGCGAAGGCATTAGTCCAAGCCTTACAAAATAATAAAACTTTGAAAAAGCTAGATTTGAGGTGGAACCGGGTAAGCGATGAGTTATTAGAGGATATAAATAAACTATTAGAGAGAAACAAATTACAAGCAGAAGAATTATCTAAGAAGATCGAGCAAGGAGTAGATTCTGTACAAGAAAAATTGGTTTCTGAAGATAATATAAAAGCAGAAGAGAAACAAAAAAACCTCGAAATAATACAACAATCAAAGTGTGAGACACTAGAGCTTGTTATGGTACTAAAATTACAGAAAATGCAAAAATTAGATGAGGCTATAGAGAAAATAAAACTGCTTAAGGAACAGTACTCAATTCAAGAAATACCAACAAAACATAGCTTAGGAACAGAAACAAGTTACCATAAATTTAAGCTGTTCTTATCTGACGCCAGTAACTTTAATTCCGATAATTTGTATAAAGACTTCGAGAAGTTATTAACTGGAGATATTGCCCATTTACCAGAAGACTCAGGGATTTAATAAAATTTCTATATATTACAAAAACCTAAAGAAATATTAAACTGATTGTTATTATTTAGGTTTTTGTATTTATTAGAGATTAGTGTTAAACCATAGACAATTTGCCCAATTTTTTGTTGTGGATATCTAGTACTACAGTTGTAGATTGAATGTGAGTGTTCACGGAAAAAAGGTTAAAGTATAAGATGTCATTGCGAGGAGGTTGCCAGACCGACGAAGCAATCCAGGAAAGTGATTAAAAATGGATTGCTTCGTCTGCTATGCCTTCTCGCAATGACGTTTAAGACACATATACGCCGACGCTTGGCAATCCAATTTTTACTCTCTAGAAGTTCACTTTAACCTTCAAACTACCTTGATGACCAATATATTTATCAGCAATGTGGGCATTATAGGTAACACCATATTCCATCATATTGGATTTCACAGTTAGACCAGTACCAACAGTAAAGGAAACCTTAGCAGGTTTAACTGATTTTGTAGGTAATGGTTCATTCACCCCACCTAACCTTGCATCAATTTTTGGTGATTTTCCTTTGAAATCATAATTAACGTAACCATGCAATTCTGGTATTAGCAGTAATTGGTCAAGTTGGATGTTTGCTGCAGTCCTTAGACCCAAAATACCTTCAAATTTATTGTACGACGTCTTCTTAACAGTTAAGTTTTGCCATGCTGTACCACTTTGCACATGACCGTCATCCATAAATTGTGAGTATCTTAGCCCAATGGTTGGCGTAATAGTTAACTTTTCAGAAGGTTGGTAATTATACCCGGTAAGTAGTTGCCCACTATAAGAAGTAGATTTATATTTAGCAACAGCTGTGCCTGTAGTAACTTTCTTATTATCATCAAGAACTAAACGTCCTTCTGCGTTTTTAATATCGGTTATGCCATATGATGCTACCGCTTCAGCAAAGAAATTGCTTGGGAATTTATATGAACCATATAAAGAGAAGAGATGAGTAATACCGTTAGTTTTATCGCCAAATTTCATATCTTTATGAGACATTTTTGTATCAATTTTGCTATAAGCTACACCAACTAGCAAGTCATCATTTATTAAACCATCAAAGCCAAATATACCACCAACCGATTTTGATCTATAACCACTAATTCCTTTTCGCATTTCTTGGTGACCAACGGCATAAAATGGACTACCCCATACTCCATACGTTACCTTATCATCATCACCCGATGCTACAGGCATAATATTCACAGACCTTGAAGCAATTTGGGAAGCAACTTGAGAAATTGCTTCACTTACCATAAATGCTAATTCCATTGAAATTGGATTTGTATTACCAGGTAATAGTTTATCCATTGCCAAAGCACGATTATCTTTATCCATTAGACCAATTTCGCCCAAGTACTTAAAAGCATCACTATCTTTATCAGTTACATTATTCAACTGCTTAAGAAGAGCCGCTCTGTCAGATAAACGGCTAGCAGCATCAGGGTCTTGTGTTTTTGCTGATTCTTTATCTAATTCTATTACGTCTTTTTCTATAACTTGCTTATGAATGTCCTTTGCATGCAGGGTTAGATTGCTAGGATCAATAGTCCAGCTGACAAAGCTGCTTTGTTCATTGATTTCCAAGTCAACTTTACTTGGATCCAAACTAATACCATTAGCATCAACTGACGAAATCAGAACATATTCAGTCTCATCAGGTATTTCACTAATATCCGTCTGTCCCGCTATTGTTACAACCAATTTGTCTAGTTGTGATAGATCTAATTTACCATTACTCTGAATTTTTATATTACCACCAGCTAATTTTGATGAGTCATAGAAACTGCGTAATTTTAGCTCTCCTGTCAATTTGGCAGTATTACCATATTCAACTTGGCTAGTTCCAAGGTCCATGGTTAAATCTTTAGCGGTTAAATCACCAGTAATAGTTTGTTTTTCACCTAACATAATTATCTTGGCTTGATTGGCTGCAATGCTAGCAAACTTAACGTCTTTTTCCAATATTGCATACTTATCTGCAGCAAAGGTTACAGGAGCTGCTGACGTTACTTTTTCTTTAAACCAGACATTATCTGCTAATATTACCTCTCCACCATTAATTGGAGCCTCAACCAAGGCTCCACTTTTAAACTGTATCTTGGATGAGCCTTCAGCATTTATTTCTTCCGAACCAATTTTCGTGCTATAGGCAAAATCTTTCAATAACCTTGGTACTCCTGGCACATCTATAGTTCTTTTCTCAGTACCAGCAAAAGTTGCTGTTTTCTTATCTTTAATGGTTATTTTCTTGGAGTAAACATCACCTCCCGCCGTAGAATCACTATCAAAAGTTACATCAGACAATCTAAACTCATTTGTTCCGAGATTGCCATGAGCAACACTATCATCCGAGTTAAACATTACTATACCGCTATCCTTATTTGCGGTAGATATATTGGAATATAAACTATTACCAATAATGCTGATTGTATGATTACCTAGTAATTTAATCTCTTTTAATCTGTTACTCTCTGATCCAACATTACCGGCTTTAATGGTAAGATTGGCATTTAATGCTAGACTATGTATGCCATTGCCAGTTGTTTCAATATTACTTATAATGCTTTCCTCTTTTAAGGTTAAAATTGCCTCTTTAGAATTAGAGAATAAAACATTACCCGTTGAAATCTTCTTAGTAGCTTGTATATTATCTCCGGCGATTTCTATAGTACCGATCTCTATTGGAGTATTAAGGATCAGCTCTTGTAGGTTATTAAATCTAACCGTACCTTCTCCTTTAATAGATTTGACAGTGAAATTTTTAGAAATCACAGTAGTTGCACCTTTTGCTATCTCGATCCTTTCTTTAGAATTGATTGAATCGCCAAATGCGACAGTACCAGCTTTAATTTGGATATTACCGACAGGATACTTGTCTGACCCAACAACACCACCAATTATGCTACTTCCCTCGAATATTAAATTAACTGCCGCTCCGCCAGTTTTGTTAATAGCTCCTGTTGAATTAAACTTATCAGCAAAAGTTAAGGTCTGCGTTCCATTCCCTTGGATTTCTTCAATGGTATGCTTACCAGCACCTAATGTCACATTACCATTACCAGCTTTTAATAGTTTTAATTTCTCAATTACATTGGTTACTGCTCCATCCCTTGCAAACTCTACAGTTGCCTTCTCACCATTTTTGATAGTACCACCGATTGTCTTCTGATGTGCCACCGTAACGGTACCTGTCTGATTATTAAAATCTACCTCACCTGCGACACCCTTATTGGCAGTTAATTGACCATTACCAGTAAAAGCTACGCTACCAATCGAACCACCAACGGTACTATTGCCCCCATTAACAGTTACAATTCCTGTAACGTTACCACTCACAATACCATTAGCATCAAAACCCACATGACCATTAACATTACCAGTTAACTGACCAGCAGCAGCAAAAGCCACACCACCAGTAACGTCACCTTTTAACTGACCACCATCAATATAGAAAACCACAAGACCATTAACGTTACCATCTAACTTAGCACCCCCAACATTAAAAAGCACATTACCAATAACGTTACCAGTTAACTGACCATTAGCATTGAGAGTTACATTACCACAAAGATCGTTTGTTGTTACCGTACCAGTTGCATTTGATGTTATAGTATGAGCATATATGATGGGTTCGATAGTAATATCCCCAGCACCAGAAAACTCTACTTCTTTTAACTTATTAAGGTTGGTACCTAATGACTGAACTCCCGCTTTGGTAATCTTTAATAGACCACCAGCGACAGAGTTTAATTCAACTATACCATTACCATTTGCTACTAGACCTGGATCTAGAGTATTTGCTAAATTTATAGTCTTGAGAACACCAGTATTATCACTATTCCGTAAGATTAATCTAGCATTTGGATCCGAGAAATTAATGTTATTACCAGCTAAATTAAAATCACCATGTATTGCATCTAGTACGTAAGTTGCTTTACCGGGAGCTTGAAGGTCAGCAGTGGCAGCAGTAGCATCTCCGAAGCCAATATTAATTATAGGAATCGCAGCTGAGGTAGCACCATTATCGGTAAATACCGCTCCCTTAATAACGTTTAATTCAGGAACATGCTGTAGATCAAGCCCATTAGCAGCACGACCTGCGATAGTCACCTGACCACGTACATCCAATCTAGTCAGTGTACGACCAGCTACTCCAAGAGTTTTTGCACCATTAGAATCTACAGTTAAAAGTCCGCCTGTACCCTCCAACGACAGAACCCCGCCACCACCAACAAATCCTACTAAGTTATCATAAAAGGTTATGGTTTTACCCGCAGCATCTGTATTAAGTAGTCGCAACTCCGAAGCTGCATCTAAGAAATTAATTGCTACCCCTGGTCCTGCAGCTGCAACATCATCATTAAGAAGAGCAACATTACCAGCGGAAGCGTCTATTGTCAGGTAACCAGCAGCAGGAGTAGCAGTACCAATATTTATGGTTTTAATATTACCAATATCTGCATGGGTAGCTTTGAGTCTACCCTGAACATTTAAAGTACCATTAGCACCATGAGCTATTGTTGCATTAAATGTCTTAAGGTCACCCACTCCTCGTCCACCATTAAATGTTAGCGTTCCTCCTGCTGCATCGAAATCAACTTCACCTGCAGCTCCAGCAGCTCCACCAACTTTAGCACCACCTCCAAAATTACCAGCAATTTCTACCTGATTATTAGTAACAAAGTTAAGTTTTTTAGTATAAACATCTCCCTTTAATTGAACCACTGCAGGACCAGCATTAGCGGGGTCAGTTATATTAATCTCGGCTAAAGCCAACACATCCGCACCAATATTGCCAGTTACTGTACCAGCTCCTAGGAAGGTTAATGTTCCCTCACCATCATCACCAGTAGTGATGTTACCAGTGATTGTTTTACCAACTGCCAACTTAAGTACAGACCCTGCGATAAGATTAGTATTAGCAGCAAAAACATTACCACCTAAAGTAACTTCTCCACCTCCTATATTTACCGCTAATAAAGAAGCAGCATTAGTACCTATATTGCCAGTTACCCCACCACCAGCAGCTCCTAGGAAGGTTAATGTGCCATTACCAGCAGTAGCAGTGATGTCACCAGTGATTGTTTTACCAACTGCCAACTTAAGTACAGACCCTGCGATAAGATTAGTATTAGCAGCAAAAACATTACCACCTAAAGTAACTTCTCCACCTCCTATATTTACCGCTAATAAAGAAGCAGCATTAGTACCTATATTGCCAGTTACCCCACCACCAGCAGCTCCTAGGAAGGTTAATGTGCCATTACCAGCAGTAGCAGTGATGTCACCAGTGATTGTTTTACCAGCTGCCAACTTAAGTACAGACCCTGCGATAAGATTAGTATTAGCAGCAAAAACATTACCACCTAAAGTAACTTCTCCACCTCCTATATTTACCGCTAATAAAGAAGCAGCATTAGTACCTATATTGCCAGTTACCCCACCACCAGCAGCTCCTAGGAAGGTTAATGTGCCATTACCAGCAGTAGCAGTGATGTCACCAGTGATTGTTTTACCAGCTGCCAACTTAAGTACAGACCCTGCGATAAGATTAGTATTAGTAGCAAAAACATTACCACCTAAAGTAACTTCTCCACCTCCTATATTTACCGCTAATAAAGAAGCAACATTAGTACCTATATTGCCAGTTACCCCACCACCAGCAGCTCCTAGGAAGGTTAATGTGCCATTACCAGCAGTAGCAGTGATGTCACCAGTGATTGTCTTACCAGCTGCCAACTTAAGTACAGACCCTGCGATAAGATTAGTATTAGCAGCAAAAACATTATGGTTTACATTAACGTCTCCAGCACCTATAGCTACTGTCGCTAAACTATTACCAACACCACCAATTTCTGCATTTACCGTACTACCAATTCCTAGGTTTAATATCCCCTGACCATCAGCAGCACCTTTTATGGTATTATGGACGGTGGCAGCATCCACTAGGGTAAGTGTAGCATCCGCACCATTAAGCGTTACAGCCCCTAACCCCTCATGGTCTCTAGCAGATATTGTTAATGTCTTATTGTTATTAATGGTAGCAGTCGCACTATTTGGACCAACTACTCTGCCTGTTATAGCCATACTCTCTGCTATTATGATATTACCAGCTTCTGTTGTAATTATATCAGCTATATCCTGAGCTACATTAACTGTAAGGGTAACACCAGCATAATCAAAATTTAGCTCACGATCACCAGGACCACCAGCAGCAAATCCAGCAACAGCATCAAGATAAACATTAGGACCAGCACCAATATTAAGAGCAAAAGCCCCGCTGCTTCCGCCTATGCTTGCGACAATGGAGGCAACTGACACGCTGGTCAGCAAATTTTTTAATAATTTTTGTTTTTTAGCCATATATTTTTACCATATTCCTATTAAAAATTGTCATTGCGAGACCACGTTAGTGGTCGTGGCAATCCATAAAATGTTTAGAAATGGATTGCTTCGTTGTGCGGTTTCCGCACTCCTCGCAATGACGTATGCGTTTAAAAATCGTCTTAAGTAACACTCTTATACGATACAGATACACCAAATTTAGTACAACATTCTTTAATTGTACAATATGCTATCATATACACTAGGTCATGTCAATAACATTGCCTCAATAAATTTAAACGCAGGTGTAATTGGTAGGTGTAATTGCGAGAAGGTGCGACAATTTTTAAACATAGGCGTCTAATGTTAAAAAATAAGGCACATGATCAGAAGGTTGAAGCCATCCCCTAGCTTCTGATAAGGAGCTGACCGATAACATCTTATCTTGTAAGTTACAACTAGTCCAAATATGATCTAGTCTACGTCCCCGGTTAGATTTTTGCCAGTCTATGTTTCTATAACTCCACCAAGTATAAAATTTTTGATCATACGGCACGAAATGACGGCTACTATCGATAAAACCTAGGGAAGATTGTAACTCCAACAAGGTTGAACGCTCTATATCTGTGTGGCTAACAACATTCCGCAATTGACGACTCGACCATACGTCATGCTCATATGGTGCGATATTTAAGTCTCCGGTTATGATCATCTTACTATTTTTACTACGATTATTAGTCAACCATTGTTGTACTAATTCTAAATATGCCAATTTATGTTTAAATTTCTCATTGATCTTTACATCAGCTATATCTCCACCAGCTGGTACATAAAAATTATGGATTTCTATACCCAGAACTTCAACTGCTACATGCCTTTTATCACTATTATATAATTCAAGAGAGAATCTATTAGTAATAGGAATTTTCGATAAAATTGCTACTCCATTATAAGATTTTTGCCCTGAATAATATATATGATTATAACCCATATCATTAATAGCTTGATGAGGAAATAACTCATTAACTGTTTTGGTCTCTTGGAGAGATATAATATCAGGCTGATGTTGATCAATTAGCTTCTTAAGCAAATCAAGTCGCAAACGTAGAGAGTTAATATTCCAAGTTACTATTTTCATTATACCTCTTGCCTAACCTAATCTAATTGGTAATTTTGTTGTCAAAACTCGTCTCCGTTCCTCACGTACGTCTAAGTACGCTACGGTACTCGACTTCGTTTTTCCTAAAAATTCCTCAATTATCTTTAGGTTATACAAGAGGTCTATTTATTAAATCTTTCCTGATATTTCTATTATTAAATGCTTTAAAAGCCTAATCACCTTTGCCTCTGGGCTAAGATTTTTAGCTGCCCATTTCTTGATCCATGGTTCTATAAGCTGCCACATATTAATTTCTGGATCGAGCTGTTGTCCCACCCCTTCAACTACTACTATAGTTTTCTGTAATAATAGCAATTGTGGTTGCACCTCCATACCAAAATCTTCAGTAATTTTAAATAATTGGGCAAGTAACTTACCTATAGAAATATTTTTGACAGCATATCCTATAATCGGTTCGCTCACTGCTCTACAGGCTTGAGCAAAAAGATCAAGATCGGTATTTTTATCTATATAACCAACTCGAAGATGGACAAGTGCTACTAGCTTATAGTTTTTACTTAAAAAACCAAATAGGCTCTCAGCAATTGCCATTCTATCTTTATCAGGTAATCTACCCATAATACCAAAATCTAGTAACACTATGCTACCATCTGACCTAACTAGAATATTGCCAGGGTGCAAATCTGCATGAAAGAAACCATCTCTATATACTTGATTAAAAAACATTATAGCAAATTTTTGAGCTATTTTAGCTGGATCTAAGCCCTGTTCTATCAGCTTATCTCGAGCATAAATTGATGTTCCATCTACCCATTCTGTGGTTATTATATATTCATGCGTCAGTTGCCAATAAATTTTAGGAATATATATATCAACATCATTTTGGAAATTGTCAAACAATTCTGAGGCGGCAGCTGCCTCTAAACGTAGATCAAGCTCAAACTTCATAGTAGCATTAAATACATCCATTACTGCCACTAATCGTAATCTTTTTAATTTTGTCGATATTCTTGCTACTAGCCTAGCCAGAATATATAAAAGTTTAATATCCTTATTATATGTGTGATGAATTTCAGGGCGTAATATTTTTACCGCAACCAACTCACCTGATTTCAGCCTAGCTTTGTGTACTTGAGAAATCGAAGCCGCCGCAACTGGTATATCCTCAAAGGCGGAAAATAACTCATCGGCACTTTGTCCAAAAGACTCCTCAATAATCTGTCGTGCGATATCGCTACTAAAAGGCGGCAACTTATCTTGTAGAGATTGCAAATAATTGGTAATCTTAACTCCTATTAAATCTGGTCTGGTGGAAAGAGTTTGCCCAAATTTTATATAAACAGGTCCTAATTTTTTAAAACAATCAGTTAACCTCATACCAAAATCGTCTTTTGGTAGTTTAAATAAACCAATCGGATAAACTATTATGGTTATCATCCAACCAAGAATTCTTAACCTAGATGGTAATTTTATGGTACCTGGATAAGTCAGAATTTGCTGCTTGCTTACCACTCTTAATATATGCCAAAAATTCAATAATAAGCTAATCATTTATAACCACTATGAATAGCAGCGATTCCTAAGTGAAGATTCTTATAACTAACATCGCTAAATCCAGCATCCTTTAACATAATTGCAAAATTCTCCTGATCTGGGAATAAACTAATACTTTCTACTAAATATTGATAAGCTGCTTCGTTGTTTGCTACAATTTTACCAATCTTAGGAATAATATTAAACGAATAAAACTGGTATAATTGCTTCAGACCCTCATATTGCATTTTAGAGAATTCTAAACATAGAAATTTGCCCTTAGGCTTTAGTACGCTATAAGCTTCTTTTAGGGCATTGTCAATTTTTGACACATTTCTAATACCAAATGCTATAGTATAGCAATCGAAACTATTATCAGGAAAAGGTAATTTTTCCGCATCAGCTACGACATACTCTAATCCATGTAATATGTTACTATCAACAGCTTTATTACGAGCTATCGTCAGCATGTCTAAATTTATATCACACAAAGTGACTTGGGGTAATATATTTTGTTCCTTAGCTCGCTTTATTATCCTAAAAGCTATATCACCGGTGCCACTTGCAACGTCCAATATATTTGATGCTAAATTAGGAATTTGTCTAACAAATTGATCTTTCCATAAACGATGTATCCCTAAACTCATCAAGTCATTCATTACATCATATTCATTAGCAACGCTAGAAAAAATATCTCTAACCATATCTCTTTTCTGCTCAAAGGACACTTTGGAAAAACCGAAATTTACTTGACTAGGGAAGTCGTTATTATTATCCATATATTTCTACGAGTTTATATTGCAAATCATTATACCTCTTGCATAACCTAATCTAATTGGTAATTTTGTTGTCAAAACTCGTCTCCGTTCCTCACGTACATCTTAGTACGCTGCGGTACTCGACTTCATTTTTCCTAAAAATTCCTCAATTATCTTTAGGTTATGCAAGAGGTCTATTATACTCTTCTATTCTGAAGAATTATTTTAGTATATACTAATTATGATATGCACTAAGTATTTTATGAAAAATATTTCTCTGAGATGACTATTAGTGCTAAGTTGTTTATGTGATATACATGGTATATAATAAATTAACAATAGTAGTAAAATGTAAAAATGCCAGAACTTCCTGAGGTTGAAACATTAAAACGCTGCCTAGAACAGCGAATAGTAGGGGCTACCATAAATAAGCTTGATAAAAGACGGGATAATATACGCTATAGACTGAGCGATCATTTAGAATCAGATGTAAAATCAGCAAAAATTATCGCTCTAAAACGTCGAGCAAAATATTTGCTAATTGATCTAGATAATTATTATTCGATTATTGTCCATCTTGGTATGACGGGTAGACTAACACTACAACCTAGCGATTATCAGCTACAAAAGCATGATCATGTGATTTTTTCTTTGGGGACTTGTGAGAAATTAGTTTTTAACGATTCACGACGTTTCGGTATGATTTATACCGGGCAAACAAAGCTCCTTGAAGAAACATTTTTAGCGAATTTAGGCGTAGAACCTCTGTCAGAGGATATGTCTTATGAATATCTAAAAATAAAATTGCTGAATCGCTCTGTTCCGATAAAAAACTTGCTAATGGATAATCGGATTATTGTTGGTGTTGGTAATATATATGCCTCTGAGAGCCTTTTTATGGCTAAAATACATCCAGGCAGATTGGGTAGTAGTTTGTCAAACAATGAAATAAGTAATTTGTTGTTAGCTGTCAAACATGTCTTAACAAAAGCCATATCAGCAGGCGGAACTACTCTCAAGGATTTTGTTAGCGGCGATAGTAAACCTGGTTATTTCCAACAAGAATTACAGGTCTATGCACGAGAAAATCAAAACTGTTTGAACTGCCAGGGAATAATAAGGAAAATAAAGCAATCCGGTAGGGCTAGTTTCTATTGTGCTACTTGCCAAGAATAGACTTCTTGTAAAACTCTACTTCTGCTGGTAATTTGTGCGTCGATCCGGTACTCGAATCCTCACGTACATTAGAGTACGCTGCGGTTCTGCGTTCCGTGTCTCCTACAAATTCCTCAGCATAAGCGAGTTTTGCAAGAGGTCTAATAATAGGAAGTAAAAATTCTATCCTTGAAATATACTTAGTTACTAAGTATACTTAGTTGAATTCTGTAAAATAAAAAGAGAATGTTATGGCTAGAATAACGATTGAAGATTGTATTGGAAAAATTCATGATAGGTTTGAGCTGGTAGCTCTGTCGGCTCAAAGAGCAAATGATATAAATTCTGGTAGCAAAATGACCATTAGTAACGTTAAAGGTGATAAGGCAACTGTGCTGGCATTACGTGAAATAGCAGCTGGTCATGTAACAGTTTCTACCCTAAAAGCCCAATTGCTAAAACGCCTTCGAACAAAAAATAGAATCGATCCTATCGATGAAGAAAACACTGATTCTTCTCTTGATGAGGTTACAGAAGACTTTGATTATTTACCAAGTGGCTCAGATATCAGTGTTACTGAGGATTATTCTGATTTAGATGATCAAATGTTTGATGATAATATCAGTGATAACGAACAAAAATGATTATTGGCATTGGTACAGATATAGTACAAGTTCCAAGAATAGAGAGGATATTAAACCTATATGGTCAACGTTTTATAGACAGAATTCTTTCTAAAGAAGAAGTGCAAAAGCTAACCTCTCTAAGTAAAGACCGATATGGTTGTTTTTTGGCAAAAAGATTTGCTGCGAAAGAAGCAGTTAGTAAAGCCCTTGGTGTTGGAATTGGCAGAAATTTACGATTTAAAGACATCTCTGTATTAAATGATGATTTAGGAAAACCGTTTGTTTGGATTTGCCATCCTGAGAATCCAAACAAATTTGAACAGAATTTTGGACAAATTAAAATTCACTTATCTATTTCAGACGATTACCCAACTTCTGTAGCGTTTGCAGTCATTACCTCGTGAGCGTTCATGGAAAAAAGTTAAAGCACAAGGTCATTGCGAACGTACGTGAGCGTGGTAATCCTTTCTGAGTATTTTTGGATTCCCGCGTCGCTGTAAAGCGGTTCCTCGCTAATAGACGTCTTGCACTTTAAACTTTTTTCCATGAAGGTTCACAAATAAGTTGCCTTTTCCTCTAATATTGGTTAGGATTCAACGTCTTTGGGCTAGGTAGCAAAGTGGTAATGCCGTGGACTGCAAATCCTCAATGCGCCGGTTCGATTCCGGCCCTGGCCTCCACAAAAAATATACTAATATGATGGGGTTTATTGAGCAATTCCTAGAAATGATGATAGCTGAGCGTGGAGTAGCTAATAATTCCATAGTTAGTTATAAATGCGATCTATTAGATTTTCAGAAATTTTTATTGCAAAATAAATTATTAGAGCTAAATATTAAAGCTGAAAATATTAGAGATTGGGTCGAATATTTAGCAGAAAATGGCTTGCAAGCAAGATCAATTAACCGGAAGATATCAACTATAAAAAACTATTATGAATTTTTAATTAGCGAAAAACATACAAATTATAATCCTACTTTGATGGTAGATCTACCAAAATATCAAACTAAACTTCCTGCTACATTATCGATCGATCAAATCAAAACTTTACTTTTATATTGTAATCAAGATAAAAGCCCTGATTCCGTACGCCTAAAAGCAATGATTTATTTATTATATGCAAGTGGGTTACGTGTTTCTGAGCTTGTTAGTATTAGACTAACTGATATTTTAGTAAATCAAATATCCCAAAATATTAAAAGAATATTTTCTATAACCGGTAAGGGCAATAAAGAAAGAATGGTGATCATCAATGAACAGGCTGCCCTTAGTTTGCTAGATTATTTAACTATTCGCAGTAACTTTATCAGCAGAAAACATTTAAAAAGTCAAATTTACTTATTTTGTTCTTCTGCCGCTAGTGGTCATATGACTAGACAGAATTTTGCAATTCTTTTAAAACAAGCAGCTATTAAGGCTGGGTTAAATCCAGATAATATCTCCCCACACACTTTACGTCACAGTTTTGCTAGCCATTTGCTAGAAGGTGGTGCAGACCTTAGAGTAATTCAAGAACTACTTGGGCATGCTGATATTAGTACTACCCAAATATACACCCATATCCAAACAAAGCATCTAAAACTTGCCTTAGATCGTCATCCGCTTAAGTCAGCTATAATCAAACGCTGAGCGTTCACATTTATTCTCTTAATTTACCTTGGAATTTCTCGTAAGCAGTTGCAATAACTTCCTGGTTTAATAAATTTAAGTCTGCTTCATTTAACGTCCGATCATCTGCTTGAAATTGCACTTTAATTGCCACCGATTTTTTACCGGAAGGCAGTTTATCTCCTGAATAAACATCAAATAGATCAACTGATTTTATCAGTTTTTTATTAGAATTTTTGATATAAGCAATTATCTTGCCAACCGGTTGTTCTAGATCAACTACAAAAGCATAGTCTCTAAAGGTTGGTTGGAAGTCGGAAACAATAAACTCGTCTCTTTTAGCAAATTTTGCTTTAGCAAATGGTATATTGGCAATATTTATCTCAAAGGCAAATATCTGGCAGTCAATATCAAAATATTTTAATATAGAGGGATGAATTTGTCCAAAATATGCTATGACATTCTTACCAAGTTTTATAATGTTTGAGTTTGTCGGATGGTAATAAGGTAAATCAACAGGAGCAAATTGGCACTTATCAATAGGTAAACCTGTATAATTTAAAACATTTTCTAAGTCAGATTTAATGTCAAAAACATCTACGGGGCGGGCTGTAGAATGGCAATCTTTTTCGTTATATAGCCCACATCTTATCGCCGAAGCAAAAATCAATTCGCCATCGGATGTGCAAGAGTTAAAAATTGGTCCCAATTCCATCAAAGCAATATCTTTGATGGATCTTGTTAGATTCTTTTGCACTAATTTAAGTAATTTGGCAATGATGCTAGGTCGCATATAATTATTATCAACATTAATAGGATTTAGCAAAAATAGATCCTCTTTCATTGGAGCAAATAATTTTGCTATTTCACTATCCATGAATGAGTTTGTTACTACCTCATCATACCCGCAACTGGCTAAAATTCTTTTAATATCAGAAACTCTTCGTTGTTCTTTAGGTACAATCCTTGCTAGTTGTATCTCTGGTAATTTAACCGGCTGTAACTTGTCATAACCGTAAATACGAACAATCTCTTCAACAATATCTTCTTTAATTGTGATGTCATGTCGCCAGGAGGGTATGGTAAGTTTGAGGCTATCACCTATATAGTCAATTGATGAGAAGTTGGTGACGTCGTCGCTCAATGCTCGCCTATTACTTATAGGCGTCGCTCCATCGTTCCTAGCCCCAAATTCTCCTGAATTGACTATATCTATAATAAAACCAAGCTTCTTTAGAATATCACAAATCTCGGTTTTGCTTAGGTTTAGACCGGTTATTTTAGCTAGGCAATTGATAGGGAAGACCAGGGATTTTTGCTCAAGGGTGAGTTCCCCATTATACACTATATCAGAAATTTCACCTCCACAAATAGCTAAAATCATTTTACTTGCAATATTTAAGGCTTTTAAGGTAAATTTTTGATCAATATTACGTTCAAAACGATAACGCGAATCAGTATCAATCTGCAGACGCCTACCAGTTTTAGTAATATATTTAGCAGAAAAACATGCCGCTTCTAGCAGAATATTTTGTGTTTCAAGCCCACAGCTACTACTATCTCCTCCTATAATACCAGCAAGAGCAAGTACTTGTCCGTCATCTTGAACTACCAAATCTCCTGCATCTAAATCATATTCTTTGCCATTTAAAGCTGCAAATTTAGTTTTTTCTTTAAGAGTTGCAACTTGGATATTATCTAATAATTTACTTCTATCATAGGCATGCATTGGTTGTCCGAAGCTATATGATATGTAGTTAGTAACGTCTACTATAGCCGAAACTGGTTTTACGCCAATATTTTGCAATAATTGTTTTAACCAATCAGGGCTTAGCCTATTTTGTAAATTTCTTATTTCTCGAAATCCGAATAAAGGACACGCCTCTTTATTTTCTACTTGTAAACTCAAGCTAGATTTAAATTCTCCGGCAATTTCCGCTGTCTCTAGTTCTTTAAGTGTACCAATACCACTAGCAGCAAGATCTCTAGCTATACCATAGACGCCAAGAGCATCGCCACGATTGGGGGTAACATTAATATCAAAGACAGGATCGTTATACCCATAATATTGTATAAGTGACTCGCCTACTTTAGCCTCTTGCGGTAGTTCTATGATACCTTCTGAATTAGTACCAAGTAATAATTCCTCTTCCGAACATAGCATACCACAACTTTTTTCTCCACGAATTACTGATTCTTTAATTTTAAATTTACCATTTGGAATTTCACAACCAATTTTTGCCAATACTACTTTAATATTCTCCCTAGCATTGCTTGCTCCGCAAACTATCTGTAAAATTCCTTCATTAGTTTGGACTTGACATATCTTAAGTTTATCTGCCGAAGGATGGGGTTTAGTAGCTAGTATGTGAGCTACTTCAAAATCTTTTAGCTCCGCCCTTCTATCTACGATTTCTTCTACTTCTAGACCGAGCATAGTCAAGCGTTCAGCAATATCTGTAACAGAAACATCTGTATCTAAGAATTTTTTTAACCATGATAGAGTAAATTTCATCTTGTTAACCCCCCAGCTAGAGTTGGTATATCAAAAGCAGAGAAATTATAGTGTTTTAACCATCTTATATCTCCTTCAAAAAATTGCCTAAGATCTTTGATCCCGTATTTTAACATAGCAAAACGTTCAACACCTAGCCCAAAAGCAAACCCTTGATAATGATCACTATCTACATTAACATTTTTCAGAACGTTTGGATGAACCATACCGCAACCAAGTACCTCAAGCCATTTATTGCTATCGGGCATCTTAATATCCACTTCGGCAGATGGCTCAGTAAATGGGAAGAAACTTGGTCTAAAACGTATTTCAATATTTGTTTGTTCAAAAAAGTCTTTGATAAATTCCGTGATAAGGTATTTTAAATGCCCCATATTAATATTTTCATCGAGTACTAGACCGTCAATCTGATGGAACATTGGTGTATGCGTCATATCGGAATCTGATCTATAAGTTCTACCAGGAGCAATAAACCTAAAAGGCGGTTTATCATTTTGCATGGTTCTAATTTGTATTGTTGAAGTGTGAGTACGTAGTAACAGAGGATCGGCTCCTTCTTTTGCTTTTAGGTAAAAAGTGTCATGCATCTGCCTGGCAGGGTGGTCTTCATAAAAATTGAGGGCAGTGAAATTATACCAGTCATTTTCGATATTTGGACCATCCTTAATGGTTAGCCCAAATTTTGCAAATATTTGAATTAATTCTTCGGTAGCTTGGGTAATTGGGTGAATGCTCCCCTTCTTGTGCTGTCTAGCTGGAATGGTTAAATCTGTCTTTTCTTCAGCAAATTGCTTATTTAATTCAAATTCCTCCAAAATAGTTTGTTTTGCTTGTAGCAAATTACTAATCTGCTCTTTAAGCAGATTAACTATCTCACCTAACTTTTTGCGATCATTTGGTTCAAGATCGCCCAGTTTTTTCATTTCTTGAGTGAGTAAACTTTTTTTGCCAAGAAACTCTACCCTAATTTGTTGTAATCCTGATAAAGTTTGAGTTGCCTCGATACTGCTTTGAGCAGATTCTAATATTTGGTTTAGATTATCCATAATTAAGTTAATTTAAGTAATAATATCAAGTAAATTAAAGGAGATTAGACTAAGTTTCATCAGATGTCTAGATTAAATAAATTATTATTGTTGTTTCGGATTGCTAACCCGACTAACATTAAGCAAAATTCATAGATGTCTATTAGTGAGGAGATACTTTAGTAGCGACGAAGCAATTGTAAGTTAAAAGTATGGTATATAGATATTGAAGCTAATGTAAATAGTGGTTTATATTGACTTTAAGGGGTATTAAGCAATAGCCATAATAATGACTATTGTTGTGTGGGTGTGAGCGACCGTGTAGCAATTAGTTTTAATATCGAACGGTTCCTGGTACTCTAGCCCAAATCCCCGAGACGTTTAAATAGTTAATGGGGATGCTTTTGCACGTCCGCTTACAATCGTAAACATTAAATATCTCGAGGTATGTATGCTATTATATAATAATTTTATTGGTATTGATATAGGAAAATTCAATTTTGTTGTTGCAATTCATGGTATAAAAGAAAATCGGAGGCTTGCTGTCCGATATGAAAAAGATGATCTTTCTTTCCTCTCTTTTATCGCTCTTGCTGCTATTAAATTATACCTTTGTTAACAGTGTCTAGATCATCCTATAAACTGTATATTATCTGCCATTTCATTCTCTTCTAATGGTCTTTTTCTTCTCTTATTTTTTCTTTATTTTCTAATGCAAATTAGTATAAGGTTTTAGATTTTAATTTATTTTTAATTTTTTTTAGCTTTTGGACAGGCAGAAAAGTTACTCAATAACTTTATTCAATTGTCATCGTACAAATTATAACAAAGATTTTCAACTGCCTGCTCATAAGCAACGAGTTCTGCTATAGTCCAATTAAATTGCCTAAAAATATTATATGCGTTATTGATCTCAGTATTAATAGCAGTTGTATTAATCTTCTGTTTAGAAAGTAACTTTCTTAGCTTTACTTCCTGCTTTTTTTTATATTTATCATGGTTTGCTGTGCCAGATTCTGCGATATTATGCATCCTCCTGCTCCGTATTTGTATTTCTATATTACGTTCATAGATACCAACTACAACTATGACGTGTAAGGAACGGTATCCATTATCCTTAGGATTAGCAATATAGTTTTTAGACTTCTTGATATTAATAGAGTAGAGACTGTAAATAATAGCCAATACTTTATAACAGTCTTCTTTTTTATCAACTATAACTCTAAAAGCAATTAGATCAGTTAATTCTTTCAAAGTGATAGTTTTTCTTAATATCTTCTTTAAAACAGAACAAGGATCTTTTAACCTATAATGTATTTCAGCTGCTATATCATTTTTGTCCAATTTACTACTAATAGAACTTATAATATTACGTAAATCGTTAGTATTTGTATCTTGCATAATTAATATCTACTATAGTTGCAGTGAGCCTGTTTAAAATATTTTATATTTTACAAATAATTTAAATTATAGTTTAACTTCCTAGGAGGCTGTCTAAAATAACTAAAGTAATTCTAGCCTGGAAGATATTTATTAAAACCTTAAAAATTTAATTAATTAAAAAATATTAAGTATTATACATTATTTCAATTATTAAAAAGCATTAAGTATTATACGTAAGTAAAAAATACATAGACATAATTCAGAGAATTAAGCAGACTATATCTTATATTTTAAATACAATCCTCAAGAGTATGAATAGTAGTTTAAATAATATATATATTATGGAAAATAAAGAAAACTTGTGTCCACAAGAGATTTGTAAAAAATATTTGTTAACAATTAACAATATTAGATTTACATCAAGAGAAATAGATGTAATAGCATGCATTATGCATGGGAAAAATACAAAAGGAATAGCTAATTTTCTATCAAATGAGGATAAACAGCTTGAAATTAGAACTATTGAAAGTCATATTTCTAATATCAAACGAAAAATATCAACAAATGCCCGAGAGGGGATTATAAACTTTATAGAAAAATCTGATAAATACAAACTAATACAGAGTTATTATTTCAGTTTATTAATTCAACAAAAATTCAGAAAAGTCTTGAAGGAAATATTAATATTAACAAAATCTGATAACATATCATTTTTTATTGTTTTGCAAGACATAAAAAATAATGGTTCAGGAAACAATGATTTAAACTTGTTGATCAATAAGATACGTAGTGATTTACAACTTATAGGAATAGCCGTTTTTGTAGAACTGCTAGAATACCTTAAGAATACGCCTATAGTTTTAGGCAAGCACAAGCACAGAGGCAAAAAGCAATTAAGGCAATGTACCATCTATGTTTTAGCGGTAAATGAAGATAATATAGATAAACAACAGGAAGGTGATAGTTCTATTATTATGTCTAATGATCAGGATATCTCTAAAGTATTTTTCCTTACACCGCAAGAAGAACAATATATAAAATTTTTACCTAAACAAGCTAACTTTGAATATATTGACATATCCCCATCCAAGCAATATTATTTTATTTTCTTAGAAATTATCGCAAGAATTTTTTCTAATGTGAATGTAGACAACACTATTCTTAAGTTTAGTGAAAGATATAATAATATTATATCAAATAATTCCGATTCAGTTTCTCCTCAATCTCATTTAACAGATAAAAATATTCAAGGTAAGGCTAAGAATATTTACCTACCAATAATTGGTGTATTGGTTTTGATTATTTGTAGTATTTATCTTTTAATATTTAGCCCAACTATTGAAAAAACAGTTAAGAATCAAGAAGCAGAAGTGCAATGGTCTAAACTACAATATCCAATAATATTTCCTAAAAATCTAACTAGCTGGAATATACCTAGACAAGATCATGTTTTTATTGGTAGAGAAAAACTATTGAGGGATTTGTATAATAAATTACATTACAATCATACATCTGATGTAACAAGTAATTTAGCAATTACTGCATGTGCTGGACTTGGCGGAATAGGCAAAACACAATTAGCCTTGCAATATATGAATCATACAAAACATCCTTATACACTTAAAGTTTGGTTTCTTGCAGAAAATATTGATCATTTATATAATAAATATGTTGAATTTGCTAAGTTATTAGGACATGCAGAAGTCATCTATACAAGAGAAAGCATTATCGCTTATGTTAAACAATGGCTAGCTAAAAATCCAGGGTGGCTTTTAGTTTATGACAACGTAAACAATTATCGTGAAATCGAACCATTTTTACCAGAATCTGGCGGATATGTGATTTTAACAACTCGTCAGCGTTATTGGCCAACAAAGTTTTCAGTGTTGCCTATTGATATCATGACAGAAGAGGAGGCTATCAAAACAATAAAGACCTTAATACAGCGAAATATAGCAGAAGAACAAAATACTATAAAAGAATTAGTTGGAGTTTTAGGATATTTACCCTTAGCACTGGTGCAAGCTGGTGCTTACATTAAACAAAAACATATCACTATTCCAGAATATTTGGATCTTTATAAAAAGTATGAAACAGAATTATTATCGGACAACACTTTTTTAGATGAAACAAATACCTATAATTACCCAGTAGCAATAACCTGGAATATTAGTTTAGAGGCAATTGTTAGAGATACTAAAATTAATAATAGACCACCTATAGCTATTGAGCTTTTAACAGTATGTGCTTACCTAGCACCAAATAAAATCTCTCGTAAACTATTACTCAAATGGTTACAAACAGCTTATCCTCATTTACCATCTCCACAATTAACGTTAAACAAACATATTGCTCTATTGTGGCAATATTCAATGATCAATTATGATGACAATGATAATATCGCTATTCATCGCCTAGTACAGGCAGTATTACGTCATCAACTTAGTCAATCGTTAGACAGTAAGGATAATATTTGTTCTACCTTAAATTTAAGATGGTTTGAGTCATTATTGCGGTTTTTTATAGATAATGAGCATGAGTTTAAGCTAACTAATTCTTTTCAACAACTTCTTGAAACTAGTCGGCAATTTAAAACTAAATTTAAGAATAAATATAATGAAGATCTTGCGGCAATGGACTTGATGATTTCTTCGGTCTATTTTCACCAAGAAAAATATGAAAATTTTCTAAAGATAGTTGATAAGGTTAATAAATATTTGCAGAAAACTGAAGGCTTAGAAATATTAAAATGTAAAATTCTATATGTATATTCGGCATATTTTTGTAAAATTGGTAATTATCAAAAGGCAGAACAAAAAATAAATACAGCAATTAAAAGATATAATAATATAAAAGTAGGTAAATCAATAAAGAATAATGATGTGAGAGGTTTAAAGGCGAAATTATTTTACCATAAAGCTAATCTTGTCTTAGCCAAAAATAAAAAAGCAAATAAAATTGATAGAAATAAACTAGAAATAGAAACGTCTATTAAATCAATTCAAGAAGCAATAGCTCTATTTAAGGAAGTTCATAACACTAGAGACTTTTTACAATCAATAGAATTATATGGAAAACTCCTTATTTTGACCAATCAAGTTGATAAAGCAATAGTAGAGTTTAATAAGCATAATGATTTAATTGAGAAAACGGCTGATAATCTAATAAAAATGTTTTTTTATATAACTTATTCAGATGCTTATTTTAGCAAGGGAGATTTCAACAAAGCTTTAGAATATTGCGATAAAGCTAAACAACAAGCAGAGAAATTACATCTTAAGAGTGAGATAAACAATATTAACAGTAAAGAAAAAACTATTAAGAGCTTATTGCAATAAAATTGAATATTTTTATTTTTTCAGCTTAAACATTCTGACTTTATGATATGGGCTGCAACAGTTGATGGAGAATTATGCCCTTTTAAACCTAATTCTATTAAGATTTTTTGGCTTTCTCTTACTTGTTCAGCAGCTTTTTCTTTATCAACTAACAGTGATGTAAGCCTTGCTACTATATTTGATTTAGTACAGTTAAATTGAATGAATTCTGGTAATATTTCCTTATTAGCAATAATATTAATCAAAGAGACGTAAGGTATTTTTATCAATAATTTTATTAGAAAAAAACTTATGATATTTAATTTATAAGCAACAATCATTGGCGTATTACAAGCAGCAATTTCTAAAGTATTAGTACCAGATTTTGCTAAAGCAAGGTCAGAGGCAGCAAAAATCTTAAGCCGATCACTTGAGAACTGGTAATTGAATGTTGCATCTGATAAAAATGCTTTAATTAAAGACTGATGACTAGGATCGGCCAGGACAAATATCACTTGAAGATTAGAGAACTGCTTTGCTAATAAATTAATTGCTTCTATAAAGATAGGGGCATGCCTTATTATCTCACCTTTACGACTACCGCAAGTAACACATAATAATTTTGAATGAATAGGTATTTGTAATTCTTGCTTTAATTGTTGTTTATCGTGATCATCATAAAAATACTGTTCTAATATTGGATGACCAATATACCGACAATCTAGCCCAACTTTTTGGAAATATGGCGGCTCAAATGGCAGCAAAGCTAACAAACAATCGTAAATTTTAGCGTATTTCATAGCTCGAGAAGGTTTGTATGCCCAGACTGATGGGGCAACAATATGCATGATCTTTAAGTTAGGTCTAATTTCTCGAACCTTCTTTGCCACCCTATAAGTAAAGCCTGGTGAGTCTATGGTAATTAATAAATCTGGATTATGTTGAATAATATCGTCAATAGTTTGTTGAATTAAATTAGTGAGCCTAAAAATATGTGGTATAATTTCGACGAAGCCCATGAGATTTATTTGACTAATCGGAAAAAGGCTACGCTCTAACCCCGCTTCTTCCATTTGGGGTCCTCCAACACCAACAAACTCTAACTTCATTTCCTCCAGTTTATAGAGTTCTTTTAGACTTCGTATCAAACGGCTCCCTATAAAATCCCCTGATATTTCACCAGCAATTAGGTAAATTTTAGCCATTTTACTTCTTACCACATAGGCTTAAACTTTTTTCAATCACTGTCGAACGGATACCAACACAATTAAGAATCGAATGAAATACATAGTCATGACTAATTTCAGTACCTAAATGATTAGCTATAGAACTCACCAAATCAGGATGTTTCTTTTTAAATTCATCCGATACCCAAACTAAGAAAGGTACTGTGGTTTGTTCTGGAGTCATTGTTCCACCGTGACCGTAATAACCATGCTCTCCTAAAGATTCACCGTGATCAGAAACATACATTAAAATGGCATTATTATTTTTTAATAAATCTATTACGTTATATAAAAAAAAATCAGTATACGCAATAGTGTTATCGTAATCATTAATTAACTCTTCAGGCTTACAAACACTTTGATCTACCATAGCATAAGAATCACACTTAGGAATAAATTTTTGGAATTCTTTAGGATATCTAGCAGAATATTTCCAATGGCTACCACTTGTATGAATAACTAAAACCTCTTTAGTAGTAGAATTATTTACAATACTTTTAACATAAGGTAACATTTTTTCATCATACTCATTCATTCTTAATAAAGCAGAGCCGCCTGGTACTATGGTAAACTTAACCTCATCATAAATGGCAGATTTTTTTTTACTATCTAAACATTGTAACAACCTTTGAGTTCCAATCCAATTAGTATTAAAACCAAGTGTGGTAAAAACTGATAAGAAGCTCGTGTCTTCCATGCTTTTCTCTAAATCTCTAGCAGGATGGCGAGACATAAGAGATGGAACTGAAATATATGTATGATTAGACGAAGACTGTGCTTTAAATGAAAAAAGATTTTCAACAGTACTTAAATATGGTGTAGTATCCCTGGTATAACCGTTAATAGCAAAATGATCAAACCTGGCTGATTCTCCTATAACAAGTACCGCTATAATATTTTGATCAGATTGATCGGCAAAAGAAAATTTCTTGTTTATATCCTCACGCATGGTGTGTTTACTATTAGAAAAACATAAATATGTATTATGTAGATATTGAATAGGAAAATAACTGTCTAGCAATTTAAACTGTGGTGTGATAATATTATTAACGGTAATTAAAAGGCAAATTGCTGATAGTAATTTTGTAACAAATAGTTTACTATCTAAAATGGAGAAGTGTTTCATTGTATAAACACAGCTAAATAAACTGAAAACTAACCAAACAACTAGCTTAATGCTGACTATTTCGTATACTTCATTAAAATCGGTGGAGAAAAAACTACCCATCATTTCTTTTGTAGGAGAAATTCTAAAAAAATATAGGTAATAGCTGGCAATTGCCCCTGTTATAAATAAAAATATTGTTCCAATTATAAAAACAAGCCGATGGATAGTTAAACCAAAAAAAATGATAAAACAAGTAAAGTAAATATACAGAAAGTCTTTACCTAACTCCAATATCGCTTTTACAAAAGTTACCTTGTAGTAACTGAATTTGTAACAAGAAACTACTGAATTAAAAAATATGAAATAAATAAGGGCAAAAACTAAAGATAGTTTTATTAATTTACTATCTAGGTGTTTTTGAATTAGCTCTGACATAAATAAACACGTACTTTGTATAAATTGTAACTTAGGTATCATGATAATAGCAACATTGCAAGAATTTTTTCAGCTTCTACACGCTAATAAACCAATTATTGCCATAGATTATGGAATACGGAAAACAGGCATCGCTATTTCAAATCAAGAACAGAGTATTGCTATGCCGATAAAAACTATTTATGAAACGAGAGAAGAAAATAAGATTAAGTCAATATTAGATTTAATCGCAACTTATTCCATCTGTGGTATAGTCATAGGTTTGCCTATTAGTATGAATGGTCACTCTAGTGAGCAAACTACAATTGTTTTAAAATTCAGCACAAAACTAAGCTTTGCGACAAATCTTCCTATATATCTACAAGATGAAAGACTTACTTCCCTTGCTGCCAATAGCTTATTAAAATCGTTAGGGGTAAAGAGACGAGAACGTAACCAAAAAGACGATTCAATTGCAGCAAGTATGATTTTAGAGACTACTTTAGATTCTATTAAGAAAGTTCGATAGACCTATAGCTTAACCGTGAGCGTTCAAGGAAAAAAAGTTAAAGTACAAGACGTCTATTAGCGAGAAGGCGTAAGCCAAGAAGCAATCCATTCCTAACCATTTTTGGATTGCCGCGTTGCCGCAAAGCGGCTCCTCGCAATGACGTATGACCTAAAAACCGTGACCGCTCACAATTATTTCGTATCAGATGGTTTTATTTCAGGATATTTTTCTGGTCTAGCTAAAAAATAACTAATATCTTTGTTGTCAGAGGACATTTCTATATGAGAGCTATAAATACGATTATCAAAACCACCATTTTGCTGCTTCTTAACAAGCCGCTTTGTTTCAATTTGTTCCATCGATAAGTTGTATTCTTTGCCTAACGCATAAATCACTTCAAGCAAATCAGCTAGTTCTTCAGAAACCTCATCTAGTGTTTTTGCCTCAATCACTTCCTGTGTTTCTTCCAACAATTTATCTTTAAGACGCTGAATATGTTCATCTTCTTTCATACTGCGTTCAAATACCGAAATCCCACGCGAACGCATAATTCCTGGTACTAAATCACGAATGAGTTTATTAGTTTTGAAACAATATCTTTCCGTCATAATTTTCTTATACCCATCTTCTATAGCTAACCCAAATAAGTTTTAGATATCCAAGACATCATTGCGACGAGGCGTGAGACGCACAGCTGTCGAAAATTAGAAGAGGAATCGGTGTTATAGGTCATCTTTTGGTTACTTTTATGGATTGCTTCGTCGACCTAGGGTCTTCCTCGCTAATAGACGTTAACCACATACAACTTTTAAACCATCCTGTCTAAAACCCCTTCCTTTTCTAACTTTCGACAGTTGTGACATTCTCGCAATGACGTTTTTATGCTGTTATAATTATAGAATAAAAATTGTAGGGTACATGCTCAAATCCTCACATACATTAGAGTACGCTGTGGTTCGAGATGAAGCGTCCCTTCAAATCCTTACACTAAGCGAGTTCTGCAGGAGGTCTAATACCGTTGTAGTTGGTTGCGGGGGTTGGATTTGAACCAACGACCTTCAGGTTATGAGCCTGACGAGCTACCAGACTGCTCCACCCCACGATAATAGATATTATTAAAGATATAACTAACTTCAGGAACAAGCAGAACTTGCTTAGGCTTTTTTACCGAAACTAAGCCCAGCAAATTTTTTGTTAAAGTCACTGACATTTTTGTTAGATTGGTTAACAACATTTCCAGATTCTTTAGTCCATGCTGGATGCTTCCTATAATCAACATCCATCAAAATTTCTTCTGCATAACCACCAGAATTTGTCTCAAAAACATCATCACTAATAATAATTTTGAACTTTTTATATTTCGGATGTATTCCAGCTTTCATAATACAGCACCAACTTTTTTCTCAGCTATCTTTTTTTTAATCACTTGTGCTTTGTCGGAAAGTATATCACTTGATATTTTAAGCATATATTCATCAAAACCACCTACCTTCTCGACAGAACGTAGACATTTAGCATTTACCGAAAGCTTGTATTCCTGCCCAGTAAGCTCACTTGCAAACCTTACCACTCTAAGATTTGGCTCAAAGCGTCTTCTAGTTTTTCTTTGCGAGTGCGACACTTTATTACCGTGTAAAACACCAACTCCACTAAGCTCACATCTACGAGACATCGTGACTCCTATAATTATTCATCAATATCACGTAATTATACTACTATTATGGCTTTATGTCAATATGTACAGCTGTAAATAATACAAATATTTGTTAATTGTTAAAACTTTTGAAGATATGGTAACATATCGCTCATTGAATAAAGAGCCGGTGGTTTATCAGATATCCAGATTGCCGCCTGAATTGCCCCATCAGCAAAGGACTCTCTTGACCCATGATGTTTCAGAGTAATGGTTTGGTTATCTCCTAAAAATAATACTTCGTGTTCTCCATGCAAACGCCCACCTCTAATAGAAGTAATGCCAATTTCACCAGCCTGTCTTTGTCCTTTTACAGTACGATCAAAGATCGCACATTGATTAAAATCTAAATTTCTAACTTTTGCCACAGCCTTACCTAACATTATAGCCGTACCAGACGGAGCGTCTTTTTTCATACGATGGTGACAATCTAAAATCTCTATATCGTAAGTATTATCTAGAATTTCTGCCGCCTTTTTTGCTAGCATCGCTAGTAAATTTGCCCCTAAACTCATATTAGCTGAATAAAATATTGCTAGACTTTTGGAAACTTCATGTAAACGATCAAGTTGATAGTTAGTCAGACCAGTAGTACCAATAACTAATTTGTTGTTGTACATAATGGCATAATCAAGCAGTTTGTCCAATATCTCGCTACTAGAAAAGTCAATAATCACCTCAGAATTTTGACAAAATTCAGCAAAATCCCTTATGCTATTTTTTCTAGAAAATGTAGCAGAAAGCGTACAGCTATTTAATCCATGCATTTTTTGAATTATCATCTGCCCCATTTTACCGGTAGCACCACAAATACCTATAGAAATCATTTTAACTCTCTATATTGCCTTAAACAATGCACCAATGGTTTTAAATTACTTTTTACCATAGTACTTATCACTTTACCAACCAATATAACATGATCCCCCACTTCATATTGACTAAATTTGTTGCACTCAATATGGCAAACTGCTCCTTCAATCAAAGGGCAATTAGTAATTTGTCCTAAATTATATGAAATACCAGCAAATTTATCAGTATTAAACTTAGAAAAATGTCTAGAAATATCCTCTTGATTTTCAGCTAGAACACTAACAGCAAAATACTCACTACCAGTAAAAGCACTCATACTAAAGGATTTTTTATTAATACAAAACAATACCAATGGCGGTAACAAGGAAACCGAGGTAAAAGAATCTGCCGTAAAACCAAATAGCTTGTTATTGTATAAAGTAGTAATAATAGTAACACCCGTAGGCAAAGTGCTAAGAGCTTGTTTAAATTGTTCAGAATCCACTATTGCAGCCATTTTTTAGTAATGCGACTAATTGTACCATCTTTTTTTAATTCACTAATAGCTTTATCAATATTTTCAACAAGTTTAGAATCTTTTGGCATAGCGATAGCAAGCTCAGATGAGAATTCTGTTAAACTAAAACTAGCAAGATCAGGATTATTCTCAATAAATTTCTTAGATTGCGATTCCTCTAATACTACCACATCTACAACTTTCGATTTTAATTCTTCGACTAGCATTAAATTATTTGACAAATAATTTGTTCTAATATTAAACTGCTTGGCTAAATCCTGAACTATCACTGCCCATGTTGTACCAAGTTGCACACCAACAATTTTATTATCCAAATCTCCAACATTTTTCAAATCATCTGCTGTTCTATATAATACTGATACGTTAGTTGTTACATAAGGGGCTGAAAAGCTAATGTGTTTCTTACGTTCTTCAGTCACTGTTAATCCAGCAATTACTATATCAACATTTTCACTAGCTAAGGATGCAAGTAAGCCATTAAAATCAAAATTTTTAATTATAACTTTCTTCTCTAATTTTTCTCCTATAGCATTAATAATATCAATGTCAAGTCCCACTATTTGCCCATTTTGAATAAATTCGTAAGGGGGATTATCTGCGGAAGTCGCAACTATTAAGTTCTTTTCCTGAGGCTTGTTATCACAACCAACTATCAAAAAAGAACATATAATAAGGAAGAAAAGCTTTATTAATTTCATAAAATTAAAAACTATTTTAATTATTACTATATTATCGCACTTCTTGCACTCATATACAACAGACTTTTTGAAATTAGCTGAACTACCTAATGAAAGAAAGTAGATATTTGTTGTTGAGCAAGTAGCATTGCTTTACTTTGGACACCATTTGGCAGCACGTAGTAGCGGAGAATATAAATCTTCATCCATAGGAATCAAGATATTTTTCTCTTCTTCTATTGTGGGAGGTCTATCAAGAAAGTAAATTTTAGGTGCATCTTTAATGATAGCAATAGGAGTTTGTTCATTACCTTCACCCATAACAAAAACTGCTGAAGTCGCCAAAGCATCTAAAATATTCACTTGTGTAACCCTTAATGGACTATTATAAAGATCAGGTTTATCAATATATGAATAAATGGGTATAAAACCACACCAACCAAGAGTGATACCGGTTACACCTCGTCTCATGATTGTTGTATGGCTGTCCGTAATCACAACACCAATCTTTTTAAGATTATGTCTCTTTTTTAAATATTCCCATATCCAAATAACTGTTTTTTGAATATTCTCAGGATACAAAACATATACTCCATGTACGTTTGATTCATCTATACCTGCAGAAGGTATAAGTATACCATTCTTGATAGTCAAATAAAGATCATAAGGATTACGGTCTGTTTCCAACACTAAATCCGCTTCTTGCTTAATCAATAAATTCTTACATATACTATCCTTTGAAACTAAACGTCCTTGTATGATGCTAATTATCTTGGATGTTATAGCAACAATATCTTCATCTACAAGCTCTTGGATATATTGATCTAAAATTTGTTCCAAACAATCATTAACCTCAATCCTGTGAGTTTTTATACCTTTAACAAGCATGACATTCTACCATTTTCATCATCCCATCAAGAAAGAACCATAGTAATTTAGCTCCTTCTTTTGCTCCATAAAAAACTTTCTGCTGATCGTTTTTGTTAAGAGACTTTATCAGACTAACTAATTGTTCTGTATGCCATTTATCAGCTTCTTGATGAACAGAAAAAAATTGCAATGTTTTATTATCTTGAATTCCATAATGCTTTTTTAAACCATCAATCTTAGAAGCAGCAACTTCTGGTGTTTGCCTTTCATAGGCATATAAAGCCCCTAATCCCGTCGGATAATCTGTTCTCACTAGCTCCAAATATCCTTCAACTAGTTTGCAAGTTGAAACTAATTCTGGAAAATTTGGGATTGATTCCCTTGATACACCTATCCCTTCAGCAAAGCGTAACCATAATTCAGGATGATTATCATCACCTTTCTCCTCATCAATCAAATTCTTTAGCAAAATTTGTCTTGCTTGAATCTTATCACAAAGAGTATGGATTTGGCTTATATATCTAGGAAAAGCAGAAACATGATGATAGTATTCTTTTACATAGATTTGTAATATTTCATGTTTCAACAATCCTTCATTCCATAACTTATAAAACGGATGTTTAAGTAAATGAAATACCTCAAGAGATGTATTAAGGTTTGTGCAAAATATCATGATATCTCCTTTATATTTGTAAGCTTACAAATAGTATAATTAGGGTGTTCTTTTAAAATTTTTTCATCCCATCCTTTAAAATATCTTAAATCAATGGATGTATCACCAGAATATAAGTGGTGTATTTTTGTTAGTATAAAATGAGAAATCAGATTATGTTCTAAAAATAAATGAGCAATCTCAGCTCCTCCAATCATAAAAAGTTTCTTTACTAAGTTTAAAGATTGAATATATTTTAGAAACTCATTCAATGAACTTACTATCTTTACATCGTTGGAAATACAATGATGATTACGAGAAAAAACAATAATATCTCTATTATAATCAATTGATGAGAAGTTGGTGACGTCGTCGCTCAATGCTCGCCTATTACTTATAGGCGTCGCTCCATCGCTCCTAGCCCCAAATTCTCCTGAATTGACTATAGTTAGAGAAGTTTTTGGTATTATGTTATAAGTCTTTCGTCCCATAATCATAATATGTCCACTAGTTGTAGCTCTAAAATGCTCAAGTTCTTCAGGATAACTCCAAGGTAAAGAGTTTCTATCACCAATAACTCCTTGTTGCGTTGCTGCCATGATACCTATTATCTTCATATGATTACCCTATTGATGAAAGCTTTGATAGGTTGTAAAAAATCGCATATGGTTCCTTACATTATGAACACGCAAAAAATCTACCTTATCTTTTAATGCAAGGGAAGTAGCAATAGTTTCAATGTCCCGATTTTTAGCATCAACTGTAGAAAATGCCTGAATATAGGATTTTCTGGAGTGTCCAACCATAATTTGAACATCTAAGCTCCTGAGTTCTTGAACATATCGTAAAATCTCTATGTTTTGATATGACGATTTTCCAAAGCCGATACCTGGATCAAGGATAATATTTTCTTGAGAAAAGCCGATATTTAAGAGACGCTCAATGGATTGCTTTCCCCATTCTTTTATCAAACTAATAGGTCTATGTTCTAAAGATAGAATTAATTCTTGATTAGGTGGAATACTCAATGAATGCATGAAACATAGTTTACAACCTTTCTCAGCAATGCTCTTCAGAGTTCTATTATCAAAATCACCTTTGACATCATTAATCCAACTAATCTGATAATTTTCAAGAAGTCGTTTAACAGTAGATGACCAAAAACTATCTATGCTAACTTTAAGCATTCCTTTATTTATTAATGTTGTAATCCCATCTAGAACAGGCTTTAATTTATTATATTCCTCCTCTGGTGTATGAATTACAGCACCTGGTCTTGTAGATTGAGTCCCAATTTCAATAATACTAGCACCATCACTAGCTAATTCTTGAATTTGCTCAATTGCTTTATCTGGATTGTTAAATTGTCCTCCATCTGAAAAGGAATCATTTGTAACGTTAACAACCCCCACAATTGCAGGATTTAGAACAAAGCTTTTAGAAAAAGAATTTGTTAAAGGCATCTTTGTCCAGGGCTGTACTTCCATGAGGGCTAAAAGATGTTGTAAGAATGGTCGAGTACTTAATTCTGGATGCGGTATTGTAAGCTGAGGAGTATTGATCTCAAGTTCATCCCAAAGTAAAATATCTAGATCAATAATACGAGGTGCCCATTTTTCATAAATAGCCAATCGCCCCATATCAGATTCTATCGATTTCATGGTTATAAGTAGTGCATCGGGTGATAAATCCGTCTCTCCCGCAACGATCATGTTTAAGAATGGTTTATTCCAAGATGGAGGGGTATTATCTGGCAAAATCGCTTCGGTTTCAAGTATAATTGAAGATTTAGAATTTCGTAAACAGCTTTGTGTTAATAAATTCACAGCCATATTTAAGTTATTAATACGATTTCCTAAATTAGATCCAATGCTAATATAAATCATTGTCCCCTCCTTTACTACATAAAGCAGAGCAGTAAGTAAAAGCAATATCTCCATGAACATCTTGGATGGGTGGTGACATTTTACGTGTTGTTACACTGACCGATTGAACAATATCACGATATCTCAATAAAGATTTATCAATAGCATGATAAACTTCTATCGTTAAATGTTCTATCAGATTAAACTGTTTAGTTTGGCAAAGAAATTTAATACTTTGAACAAGCTCAAGATAACAAATTGTATCTTCAAGTTTGTCGGTAGTTGTACCTTTTGGTGGGGCTGTAAATTCTAACTCAATATTAAAACTAACTAATTGCGAATGAAATTTTTCTTGATCACTACATCCAAGATGAATCCATATCCGTAAATCTGAGATTATAAGCTTTAAAAAATTCTTATTGAAAATTTACCTCTTATATAAGTTTATAAAAAAGACTTACCTAAAAATAGGCATTAAGTACCTTATTATAATAATATAGAGAATATATTGAGTCAATAATTTTTTGTATAAGTTCTATTTTTTATATTCTGGTCACCGCTTTATTAAATTGAATATTACTAAGGTACTTTTTATTATTAATGCCATAGAGACTAAATTCGCTAACTTTTCTTCTTGTTCTAAAATCTCAGGTAACACTTTCCAATATGATATTTTGAATCTATAGGTTTATTTGGACAAGCCAAAAGATGTTATCACCACACATTCAGCCTAAATCAGGATGAAAATTTTAAGGTTGCAGCTTACAAGAAAATTGCTAACATTATGGTTAATGCTGCTACTCAAGAGCAAAATTTTATTACCAAAGCAGAGGAGCAGAAATTTGACAATTGTGACATGGTAGATGAAGCATTTACCAAAAATTTACTTGGCGACATAGTTTTAAAATGTGATTTATACTGCTAAAAATTGCAAAGCAGGGAAGCATATCTTTAGTAGTTACCCATGTATACATATTATACAAGTGCTTACGCTCTATTATTAGAGCTTCGTTACTTCATATTCTAACTCCATATTTTTTCCACAAAATGCCATCGAAATTTTGAGTATTTGTTTTACATGCTGATATTCTTTTATCCTAGTATCATATTTCTTATCTATAATTTGTTGTAAGCCAGTTTTGGCTATTTGAGCCAAATCTTCTGAGGATTTAGCGATTTTATACTCGATAATCATCGCTTTATCACCTTTGCCAATTTTTGGAATCATCACAACGTCAGCTCTGCCATCCCCTGATTCTTGTTCACTTGATATTATATAATTAGGAGTTAACATATTAATAAAGCCAAGCATAAAGCCACTATAAAATAATTCGGCTTTTTTCTCTCCTATTTGATGAAAACTAGTAGAATTAAGTAACAATTCCTGCAGACGCTCTTTAAACGCCTCTATTTTACCATCTGGTAATAGAGTAACAAAAGAATAATAGCCAGAATTATCAATTTTTATTTGTTTAGTAACCCATTGTAGCATTCTCTTTTCATAAATATATTTCACCTCGTAGTTAGGAGCAGATAAATCATAAATATCTCTTTCTGGCATCTTGGTAGTTGTATTTAGGTAACCACTAAATAATAATAAGCTAAATAACCCTTCTGGTTGGTTGATATCAGCAAAATTTATATGTTTAGTAATAGAAGAAGTAATAGTTTTACCTGCAACTAAAGCCTGAATATCTGTTTGCATCTCATCTGAGAGCAATACATGATCAATCCAACCAGTTCCACCACTATCAATCCAATAATGATCCAGCTTGCCCTTCTGAGCTAAACATCTCATAATTGACCAAGGATTATAAATGACTTCTCCACCAAAATTATAGCCATTATACCAATTTTTAATTTGTTCTGGATTGGTTTCAAGAGGTACTTTGGTTAATAATTCATCAACTTCTGCTTGAGTAAAGCCATAGATGTCTTTAAAATTCTCATCTAGTAGACTACATTCAGTTAAATTATTCAAATCTGAAAACAAATTAGCCTTAGCAACACGCAATATGCCTGTAATGATGCCTTTTTGTAATGAATCATTGGTTTTAAGACTATTACCAAATATTGCCCGGAATAGAGCTAATACTTCCTCAAACTCTTCTGAATTATTGCCAAATTTCATATAGGCACTATTAATTGGCGTATCATACTCGTCAATTAGTATGTAAACTTTTTGATTAAAATGTTTATAAAGTAAATCACTTAGAAATTTTAAACTATTTTTAATGTCATCTTCTATTAATTTGCCTGTGAAATATCTTTGTAATATTTCCTTTTGTGCATCAATCAATAATTTTTCATCTTGTTTTATATAACGCTCTAAATAACGATGCCTGGCAAATAAATTAATTATTTGACTTTTGATCCCCACTTCAATTTCTTCATAATTACTGCCCCTAACGCCTTTGAAACTTATAATAATAACTGGGAATTGACCTTGACGTTTCATAGAGTTTGCTACATTAGCAATTTTTAATGGCTTTAGTTCTTTAGTTTCATCAAAACCTAAGTCTACCTCTCCACCAGTAAATAGTTTATAATTCATCTTTTGTTCTTGTGGCAGAATCCGCCCTTGCTCATCCACCTCTATCTCAAAAAATCTTCGCACCATATCCATATTCAAGCTCTTCCCCCACCGTCTTGGGCGGGTGATTAAGGTGACTTTACCACTATCTTCTAATAATTCTTTGATCATTAGACTCTTATCAACAAATATGTCGCTATTAATCAACAAATCGTAGAAGTCATCGGTACCAACAAACATTCTTGGTTGGTAATTAATATTATTTTTTTCTTCTATCATTGTTTTCACCTTTTCCTTCCAACTATAATATCCATTATACTACTTTTTTATTGTCCACTAATAGCTAATTAGCAAAATTTTTATAATTCTTTGTTTTTTTATAACGCGAGTTGCCAATTAATTTTGGTTATAAAAAGCTTCTATAGGAAGTAATTTTTTGATAGAAGGTTTACGATCCTGCAGCTGATAATTGATTAAACAAGATATCATATGGCTAAATGCATTAGTAACCGATCTATGCCTAGAATGCTCTAGTTTATCAAGAAATTTAAGTTTGCCTATTACGCTTTCTATTAAAGCTCTCTTCAGCAGTATAATCTTATCCATGATAGGCATTAACATGTTTTTCATATTCTTTTTTACTCGCGTTATTAGCTGAATACCTTGCGAATATAGGTCAGTAAATAATTCTTGGGATATATACCCACGATCTCCAAAAACTTTACCAAAAATTCCACTAATCATTGATTCTAGCCCTTTCCGATCATCTTTATTGCCACTGCTAAAAGATAGCTTGACCAAATTACCATCTGTATCAATAATTAAATGTAATTTAAAGCCAAAGAACCATCCTTTGGTAGTTTTGCCACGTGCTGCTATTCCTTGGAAAACTTTATGTGAATAGATGCGATAGTTTTGGCATACCGCTATACTAGTAGCATCAACAAAAGAAAGACTCGTGCATTCCTTAAGTAAATGATGCAATAATATCACTAAATATGGCATATTTCTACCTATTAATTTGGTAAAATGTTGGTAACTAACAAGCTTAAAATCTTCTTGATGGTCGTGCATAATTGCCTCTTGTAATAATGTTTAAAACAGTCGTAGCAAGAATCATAGTAACCAAGTAATATTGTTAGCACTTCACTTGTGGATAAATAATTACTTATACCTGGTCTAGCTATGCTACTATTAATTGCAGGGAAATTATTTGACAAACTTTTTATAAAATCATCGACAAAACAATAAATTGCAGTAAAATCTTTTTTCATAGGTTATTTTTTGTTATTGGAAATCATAAAATAACCTATACTCTTCTTAAAGTCTACCTTCTACACTTACATTAATTGGCAACTCGCGTTGAATTAGAAACCTTATTTCCTGAAGGAGTTCGGTTTAAAGAAAGTGGTTGTCCAGATTTTACTCCTTATGCAATTAAAGAAGTGGTGTTAGAAGGTTTAACAGGTAAGAGAAAAAGCGATGGACGGCGTGCAACTGCAGAATCCGGTCTAATCAGCAAGCCAGATGACTATACATGGCATCATGTGGAAGACGGTACAACGATGCAGTTAATACCCAAAAAATTGCATACAGAAGTTTGGCACACCGGGGGAGTATCGTTATTAAAAAGTAATAACAAAAATAAGTGAATATAAAGTAACAAATCAAGAGTTGCAAAATATCGAAACTAAAAAAATTTGTGAGTTACCTAAAGAATATAGAGAGTTTTTACTAGCATATAATGGTGGTAAACCATATTGGAACTGTTTTGAAATGGCAAATTATTTTTTAGATGGTAGATCAGATTTTGATTCTGTTCGTTTTTTTTATAGTATTTGCTTAGACAGTAACGCAGTAACCAAGAACTACGATATTTTTGAAATGATGAGAGTACATCAAAATAGAATACCAGACGAGCTATTAACTATTGCTACCGATTCATTAGGTAATGAAATATGTCTTTGTGTTAAAGGAGAAAAATATGGAAAGATATTTTTTTGGGATCATGAGGAAGAATCTCCTAGAGGACAAGAGCCTTGGTGGATAATATTTACCTAATAGCTAACAATTTTACTGGTTTTATCAACGGTTTATGTAAGTTTGATGAAGATGACCAAGGTAATGAAATAAGACGTTTTCAAGATGGTACTGTAAAAATAAATGGTCATCCAGACTGTATTCCTCATGCAAAAATATCAATTGAAATAAAAAAATTAACCTGTACTCGTGAGAAGGATGTAAGGATGGCAAATAAGGTGTCTGGGTTACAAGAAACTCCAGACGATTGGACTTGGCATCATGTGGAAGATGGAAAAACTATGCAATTAATACCATATGCTTTACATAAAGGAGTTGAACACACGGGGGAGCAGCAGTAAAAAAAGCAGAGAGAAAAAAATGATAAATAATATTAAAGTAGTAAAATCTCACAAACCAACAAATTTGGAAGAAATAGAAAAATTTGAGCATTTAATACAAGCTAAACTTCCTGGTGATTATAAACAGTTTTTATTAAAACACAATGGCGGACATCCATTGACCGCTACCTATAAATTAAATGAACCAATTAATGCAAAGAATGATGAAATTAGTGTTGATTGGTTTTATGCTTTATATGATGGTGATGTATCAAATATTACTACCCATTTTCAGCAATCATATAACGAAATACTTGGTCAATTTTTGCCGATTGCAGATCAAGGTGCTGGAAAATTATGCCTAGGAGTAGAAGGTGAAGATTATGGTAAGTTATATTATTGGGTTACTAATTGGAGTTTTTGGAATGAGGATGATTTAAATTATCTTTATTTTGTGAGTAATAGCTTTACTGATTTTATTAATGGATTATATGAAAAAACGATTCAGAATAATAATATCATCAGATGTTACCAAGATGGTACTGTGACAATAGAGCCATTACAAAAGCATGAGTAAAGATGGATAGTTTTTACAATAAAGTAATGGTTCCAAAACAAGCCCCTTGGTGGGAAAATATTTATCTAATTTCTGATAGTTTTACTGAATTTTTAGAAGGTTTATATGATTATGATATAGATGAGCAAGGCAACGAGATAAGGCGTTACCAAGATGGTACTATAACCAATCTGGGGACAAATAGAATCCAGAATTTCCAGTGGATCATGGTAGTAAATGGCAATCTGATGTAAGAAATTATTGGAAATGGAGAGTAAATAAAGATATAGTTAATAGTTGTATAAAAAGAGTATCTTTATTAAAACAGGATAGTAAACCTGAATTATCAGAAGAAATGGTAAAAAACGTAGAAATAAAACTTAATATATTCTTTCCAGAAGATTTTAAGATATTATGTAACTTTTATGGATATGACTTTTTTCGCTTATTTGATTTTTATAATTTTAGACGTGAAGAAGGAGTAATTGAGGAAACTAAGTATTATAGAGAAAAGCACAATTTACCTAGTAATTATTTAGTATTATTTTCTGATGATGTTTCTTTTGTATTATTGAAAATAATCTCAACTGATAAGTCTGAAGTTATTTGGTGTGATTATCAAGATTTTTTTAAATTATGTGAGGGGCATCCTATGCAATATAACCCAACAATTTTCCCGAGTTTTGTAGATTTTTATGAGTATCTTTTAGATGAAGAAGAAAAAATCCGTGCTGAAGATCAGCTTCTCGATGATTAATAATAATTTCTTCTAAATTATTATATTTTTTTCATTCTGCTACTTAGTGCTAGTGATTTTGTGGTGTATATTATAGCGAAGTTAAGAAAATTAGTTGCTATGTTAAATCTCATTCAGGGAAGGCTAGTTATAGTTAACCCGGCTAATATTACGCCAAATTCACAGATGTCTATTAGCGAGAAGGTTACTTTACAACATTACGTCATTGCGAGAAGGCGTAAGCCGACGAAGCAATCTAAGAAAGTGATTAGATTTGGATTGTTTCGTCGCAGCAAAGCTACTCCTCGCAATGACTTTGGTTTGATACGAATGAATGTTAATCTAATTTGATGAGGTTATAATGAAAGAATTCACGCCTATTACAGTGGCTTATGGTGATGGTATAGGTCCAGAAATCATGCAAGCGGTATTATATATTTTAAAGGAAGCTTCTGCTAGAATACGTATAGAAGTAGTGGAAGTAGGAGAAAAATTATACCAGAAGCATTATACTTCAGGGATAGCACAAGATACTTGGAAATCATTGGCAAGAACTAAGATACTTCTAAAGGCACCTATTACCACCCCTCTAGGTGGTGGGTATAAAAGTTTAAATGTAACTCTTAGAAAAGCCCTATCTCTTTATGCTAATGTTCGCCCTGCTATTTCTTATGCTCCTTTTGTTAAAACACTACATCCACATCTAAACGTAGTGATAGTACGGGAAAATGTTGAAGATTTATATGCAGGAATTGAATATCGCCAAACTCACAATGTTTATGAGTCTCTTAAGCTAATCAGCCGAGTTGGTAGCGAAAGAATTATTAGATATGCCTTTGAGTATGCAATAAAAAATAATCGTAAAAAGGTCACATGTTTCAGTAAAGATAATATTATGAAAATGTCTGACGGGATTTTTCATAAGGTTTTTGAGGAAATTGCTAATGAATATAAGCAGATTCAAGGTGACTATTATCTTATAGATATCGGCACTGCCAGGCTAGCAGCCCAGCCAGAATTATTTGATGTCATTGTAACTTCAAATCTGTATGGTGATATTATATCTGACGTATCTGCAGAAATTTCTGGTTCAGTAGGACTCGCTGGTTCTGCTAATATAGGGCAGAATTATGCTTTATTTGAAGCTGTACATGGCTCTGCCCCGGATATTGCCGGTCGTAATCTAGCTAATCCTTCTGGTTTGCTTAACGCCGCAATTATGATGCTAGTTCACATTGGGCAACATGATATTGCTGCATTAGTAGAGAATGCCTGGAAAAAAACCATTGAGGATGGGGTTCATACTGGAGATATCTACAATGACAAAATATCTAGCAAAAAAGTTGGTACTACGGAATTTGCCGATGAAGTAGTGAAAAGACTAGGTACTGAACCTTCTACCCTCAAAGCAGCTGCATATTCCTCAGTAGTTGCTCAACAACAAACTATTGAATATATATATTCGATTAATAGTAAAGAAGTTAAAGAATTGGTAGGTAGTGATGTATTTATCCAGATGACAGCTTTGACCGCCCATGAGGTAGCAGAAAAAATTCAAACTATCAGTTTAGGTGACTTAGAATTAAAAACCGTATCTTCTATGGGACTTAAATTATGGCCCAGAGATGAACGATTTGAATTATTATCTGATCATTGGTGTTGTCGCTTTATGGCAAAGAAGAATGGGGAAAGAATAACTCATTCATCTATAGCCCATTTACTTGAACTACTTAGCCAGGCAGAAATAGATTTTATTAAAATTGAGAATCTTTTTGAATTTGATGGGAAAGCAGGATATTCACTTGCTCAAGGAGAATAGCTAACCATAGCACCCTGGTTAGTTATAAATTTAATTTTTGAGGATAGTTATGATATTTATTATTGGTTATGGATTAACCCTACTTGGAATTATAGCAATATTTTCTGGCATTGTTGGGCTTTTTCGATTTCCTGACTTTTATACAAAAATTCATGCTGCCAGTGTAATTGAATGTTGTGGAGTACCTTTATCACTTGTTGGGCTTGCTTTTTTACAACATGATTTTACTAGCTCTTTTAAATTGCTTTTTGCGGCTATATTGATTTTAATATTAAATCCGGTATCTACTCATGCAATTGGTAAGGCTTCCCTATTAAGCCCAAATAACCAAAAAGGATTAAAATGATTGATCGCTTATTTGTTATACCAGACATAATAAATTTCCAACTAGCTAGCTGGTTGCTTGTGGGAATCTTGATATTACTTGTTGTCGTATCAATTAAGCTGATATTTTGTAACTCTTTATTAGAAACAGTGATAATAAACTCTATGTTTAGCTTACTTATTGGTTTATCTTATCTACTGATGGATGCTCCCGACGTGGCAATGACTGAAGTAGCTCTAGGAGCCTGTTTATCTAGCTGTGTATTTTTAGGGTTTCTAAGCAAACTGTCAGCCGTACAGAAAAGTAATAGACCTCCTGCAAAACTCGCTTATGCTGAGGAATTTGAAGGAGACGCGGAACGCAGAACCGCAGCGTACTTAAGTGTATGTGAGGATTCGAGTACCGCATCGACGTACAAATTACTAGCAGAAGTAGAGTTTTGCAAGAGGTCTAATCTTAAACCAACACGAGTAATAAGTTCAGCAATTATATGCATAATTTTTATAGTAGTATTAACCTTCGCAGGGATTGATTTATTAGAATATGGAGCGATAGATTCTCCATTGCAAAACCATCTAACCAAATATTATATTGAACATACTAAAAGTGACATTGGCATTCCATCTTTTGTTGCAGCCCTATTAGCTAGCTATAGAGGGTATGATACTCTTGGAGAAACTGCCGTCATTTTAATTGCTGGAATATCGGTATTATTACTATTCTCACAAAAAATTACTAAAGATGCTTAAAATAATACTGAGAAATTTTATTATTATAAAACATTCTACTCTTTTTATCTTACCCTATATATTTTTATACGGTCTATATATTCAAATTAATGGTGATGCATCACCAGGGGGCGGATTCCAGGCTGGTACTATATTTGCTTCTACGATAATTGGTTTTGATTTAGTTCATGGTCAATTTAAATTACGGCAATATTTCTCTACTGATTTACTAGTTGGTATGGCTACTATCGGAGTATTGATCTATGCCCTAACCGGTATGGTATCAATATTATTTGACGATAATTATTTAAATTATTATTCTTTGGCAGATGATAAATTGCTAGCTCAACATATTGGTATTTTTACCATTGAGATTGGTGTTGGACTTTGTGTTGCATCGGTTATGTGTTTGATATATTCTATTATTACTGCAAGTAATATTATTAAAAGTGAGCAGATTAAAAATCATTAGACAAGAAGCCTTCTCTGTGCGACAATAAAGTTGTGTATACTAGGAGGTTGCCTACGATAACGGAAGTAATTAATCTAATGCTAAAAATTAAAGACATACATTTTTTGTAACAAAGAATGGAAAATGCTATATTAAAGAATGGTTACAGAAACTAGATATTCAAATACGAGGACGAATCAATAATAGGCTAGTTAGATTGGAATACGGTGTATATGGAGACTATAAGCATATTAAGGACAATCTATATGAATTAAGGTTCTTCTTCGGAAAAGGATATAGAATATATTTTCTTGAAAAGGATAATAAAATAATTCTTTTATTAAATGCAGGCGATAAAGGCACGCAAAGTAGGGACGTCAAAAAAGCGCAAGAAATAATAGATATACTTAATTAGAGAATGATTATATGGAAAAATTTACCAATTACTTAAGAGAACAATTAGAAAATAAGGCAGAAGTTACGGAGTATGTGAATGCTGCTTTAGAACAATATTTTCTAGATCGTAATAAGGAATTATTTTTGTCTACTTTAAAAGAAGCTATTATTGCAAGTGGGGGGATAACGAAAATGTCTAAAGATACTCATATAAATAGACAACATATATATAAGATATTATCTAGTAAAGGAAATCCTAGTTTTGATAATATTGGCTCCTTATTAACTGCTTTAGGACTCCAGTTAAAAGTTGAGAGTCAGCCGCATCATTTATAGTCACTTACAAAAATATAGCTAACTGGCTCAACATATTGGTATTTTTACCATTGAGATTGGTGTTGGACTTTGTGTTGCATCGGTTATGTGTTTGATATATTCTATTATTACTGTTGAAACATAATAAGATAGTGAACAGAATTCTTTATAGTGCATTTTCGGCCATTAATAGAACATTTATATCATTATTTTGATTAGTTGGTATATCACCATTTATTACACCGCCATTTATAGGTTGTAAGGGAACTTCTGCTAACTGATCCAGCCCTGCTTCAGTATTAAAATAACGATTCGGCATCATACATTTTAGCACCTTATGTATGCCTAAACAAACAAGTAATCCAGTTGCTACTACCACGACGCTCCCAAGTCCTTTAGTAAAATAGCCCCATTTACTATTCAAGAAACTATTATCCTTTGACAAACCATCACCTGTATTATTGAGCATAGTTATATCTCCATTATTTGTTATAGTCATTTCATTTCAGAAGAATTGGGTAGTAGGAGTGACGAGTGACAATGTCCCCAACTTTTCATCAATTTACTATATATTTAAAAATTTTTCCAAAGTCTTAAGTTGCAGTCATTATTATGTTTGTTATAATTAACCAAAGTAATAGCTCCATTAGAAAACATATGTAGACAGAGCCAAGACCACTCTTAATTCAATCAATTCTACTATAGTTATATGCATAAACTAATACAGCTGATCAAATGGGAATATTTAATTCAAAATCGTATTAATAATCTTAGTAAATATCTATTTATATTCTTTTTATTTTGTATTTTCAGTACTGCTTTAATTAATGACCAAACAGATATTAAAAAATTTGGAATTATTTTTTCAGTAATTGTTTTACCGATAGCTCTAATTGGCTTTTCTAGTCTAATATTTCAGCAAGATGTTGAGGACGGAAGTTTAGAGTTACTATTATCTAGCTTCAATGAGAGTGAAATTATTGCCGCTAAATTAATTACCATAATTGTTAGTTCCCTCACCAGTGCTTTATTAAATATGCCAATAATTTATATTATCTTCGATCTTGACATGCTAACAGTAAGCTATCTTTTGATCAATCTAATTCTATTATTAATTTTGTCCAGTAGCCTATTAGTTTTAATTGGAGCTGTTCAAAGCTATTTTAGGTCAAATACTAATCTATTAGCAATATTAATCATGCCGCTACTAATACCCAACATCATACTTAGCGGTCTTGTTTTACAAAATTTTGATAATATCAATCTAATTTTTGTTATGATTGGTATCAATATGGTCCTTGTACCAATAATATTTTATCTCTCATCCTATCTAATTAAGAATATTTACAACATTTAATTTTAATTATACACTATACTGACCCTTGCACTAATAAAAAAATTGTTATTTTTTTACAATTCATGTAATTTCTACTCGTAGATTTTTTAACTATTTTTCGGTAATTATATATATGTGGCAAGCTTTAAGAAGACTAATAGCAGCTAACCCTATGGGAATGTTTTTATGGACTATCATAGCCAAATGGTACGTTATGATAGCTGTTGCTTCTCTGGTAATATTATTTTGGGTAGCTAAAGGACTCGAACAAATTGGACTTATCAGCTATATAACAACTGCTACCACTGAAATTCTTGATACGTCAAAATCAATTGCTCAACATTGTACTCCAAAATTAGGTCCCAACTTTGAAAATTTAACCAATTTTTGGAAATGTTTAGGAGATCCACCAAAATATGAGGTTAGAGAAGAAACCGGTGAGAAAGCTTTAGAAGACGGATTAAAGAAGTTATTGCCTAAAGATGGAACTGTACCGGAAATGCTCCCTTATCGCAATCCTTATGACTCTCCTGACAATTCTAACGATAGTGATGGTAAATCAACTGATGGCAAATGAGAATAATATAAGTATAAGTTAGGGTAATCAATAAAAATTAGTATGTTAAAGGATGGATACATTAATGACTTTGCAACAAACAAAGCTGTAGATTTAAAAAAGCCTGAAGAAAAAGTACGACAAGAATATGAAAAGATATTGTATGACGACTATTTTTATGACAAAGAGCAATTAGATATTGAAGTTTCAATACAAATGGGTAGTGCTGTAAAAAAAGCAGATATTGTAATATATAAAAATAAATCAAAAAATAGAAATCAATATAGCGATATACTTGGTATTGTTGAGGTTAAAAAGAAAAGTAGAAAAGACGGTTTAGAACAACTGACGAGTTATATGCAAGCTACTTCTGCTTTGTTCGGAGTTTGGACTAATGGAGAAGAAATTGAATATTTATATAAAAATTCTAAAGGAGAAGTAAAGAAAGATTGTCTATTTAACATACCGAAAAAAGGAGAAACGATAGAAGCAATAGGTAATATAACAAAAGATAAATTAAAACCTGTTAAAAATCTAAAACCTGTTTTTAGGCGTATACTAAATACTTTATATTCTAATACAAATATTAGTAGGAAAGAAAAGCTTGGAAGCGAAATGATTAAACTAATCTTTTGTAAGATTATTGATGAGAAATATGAACTTGATAGTTTGCCAAATTTTAGAATAACAACAGAAGAAATGGAGACAATAAATAATGATAAAAGTGAAAATGAAGAAATTAAGATAGCACAATATGGTAAAGTTAAAAAACGAATACAAAAATTGTTTATAAAAGTAAAAGAAGAATTAGAAGATGATGGAATTTTTATTACAAATGAAGAAATAACACTTGATGCAAAATCAATTGTTTATGTAGTTGGAGAACTAGAGCAAATCGCATTACTAAAAACTGAAAAAGATATAGTAGGGGAGGCTTTTGAAACTTTTGCAGAAAGTAAATTAGTTGGTGAAAAAGGTGAATTTTTTACACCTAGAGAAATTGTAAAGCTTGCAGTGCAAATTTTGGATCCATCCCCAAATCAGACCATTATAGACCCTGCTTGTGGTAGTGGTGGTTTTTTAATATATGCACTTGAACATGTTTGGAAAAAAATGGATCATGATCGAACATATAAAAATTCAACAGATATAAATAGGTTAAAAAAGCAAATAGCCGAAAAGTGTTTTTATGGATTAGAGAAAGAAATAGATTTAGTTAAGATATGCAAAGCATATATGACAATTATAGGTGATGGTAAGAGTAAAATTGTTCAAGAAAATACATTGCATCCAATTCATGAATTCCAGGTAAAAACAAAAGAATTAATTACAACTCAAAAAGACGGTGAAATTGAACTAAACACTTTTGATTTTGTTGTTACAAATCCTCCATTTGGTAGCAAAATCAAGGTTCTAAAAGAAGACTGTAAATATTTTGAACTAGGGCATCAATATAAAAAAGAAGGTAATTCTTTTATAAGAACTAATAAAGTAAAAGAAACTGAACCTCAAGAGTTATTTATAGAAAGATGTTTGCAATTATTAAAAGATGGAGGTAAACTTGCAATAGTCTTACCAGAGACTTACCTTCATGCCCCTTCTAAAAAACACGTTCTAGATTTTTTAGTTAAAGAAAATAATATTATTGCAGTTATAGATCTACCTCATAATACTTTTAGACCTTATTGTAATGCGAAAACTTGTTTATTAGTATTAGAAAAAGGCAAAAGACAAAATAGTGATATTATCATGGCTGTTGCAGAAGAAATGGGGCATGATCATACTGGAAGATTATTTTATAGGTACGATAGTACAAATGAGGTATTTACAAAAGAAATTTGGGACGATACAGAAACCATAAGAAATGAGTTGTTATCTAAAAAATTCAATAAAAATACCTTTATAACTTCAAGTTCTGATATCACCAATAACGTTTATGTACCACGCTATTACTGGAAAAAAAAAGAAGAAGAAATAAAAGAGATAGCTAATAATCAAAAATTTAAACTTATTACAATTAACGAATTATTAAAGCAAAATATTTTACAAGCATTTAACGGACACGGTTCACCGCCAAGCGAGTATAAAGGGACTGGAACAGTCCCTTATGTTAGAGTGGCTGATATAATTAATTGGGAAATTTACAAGAACCCAACTGCATTAGTACCAGAACATATATATCATAAAATCAAAGGTAAGAATGGTTTGTCTTTACAACAAGAGGATGTAGTCTTTGTTCGTAGAGGAAGTTATAGGATAGGGTCTGTTGCAATGATTTCAAAATTTGATACGAATGTTTTATTGACTAATGAAATTACAACTTTTAGAATTATTAATCAACATAACATTTACAATATTACATCGTATTATTTTCTATTTGCTATGTCTCATTCAATTACACAAAAACAGCTATATAACAAAATATTCATAGACACAACTCTACCAAATATAGGAGATAGATGGAAGGAACTTTTAATACCTATTCCATTAGATAGAAATAAAACTTTAGAGATTTCAAATAAGATTAAAGATACATTTACTCAAAAATGGCAAGCTTTGGACAAACTATCTTTTTTAAGGGATGAGTTTGGTGATATTGTAACATAGTTACATCCAATTCATATGAAAATATTGCTTAAGGTATCTAAAACTTATTCGGGGCTATATATACTGCTTTAACCTTAAGCTATACTTGATTTTTTATTACTTTTATAGTAACATATTACACAGATATCTATAAATTATACTGATCAGTTTATGTCAAATACTAATTGTTATGATAAGGCAACTCGTAGAGATTTTATAACCTTAACTGCTAGCAGTATGGTTGTGGTTGGAGCAGCGTGTGCTACCTATCCTCTTGTTAGTTCATTTAACCCTTCAGCAGATGTTCTTGCCCTATCTTCAATAGAAGTGGATTTATCTCATATCCAACCAGGACAAACTGTTACTGTTAAATGGCAAGGCAAGCCAGTTTTTATTACTAATAGAACTCCAGAAAAAATCGCTGAAGCAAGAAATGTAAATCTCGCCGAGCTAATGGATCCTGAGCTTGACCAAGATAGAGTTAAATCTGGGCATGATAAGTGGTTGGTGACTATAGGCATTTGCACCCATTTGGGTTGCGTACCGCTTGCAAACCAAGGCGATTATGACGGTTGGTTTTGCCCATGCCATGGCTCTCAGTATGATTCATCTGGTCGAGTACGCAAAGGACCAGCTCCTTTAAATTTGGCTGTTCCACCATATGAATTTATTTCCGATACAAAAATTAAAATCGGATAATTATTTATGAATGAAAGTAATTATCCTGAAGAATCCAATCCAAACAAATCCAATCCGATCATAGAATGGATCGACTACCGACTCCCTATTTTCTCGTTCTTTAAACATCTAGGCGAATACCGAACACCCAAAAATTTGAGTTACCTATGGAACTTAGGGTCAATAGCTGGTATTGCCTTAGTAATTCAGATAATCACTGGCATTATTTTGGCTATGCATTATACCCCTCACGTCGATTACGCCTTCGAGAGTGTTGAAAAAATTATGCGTAACGTCAATTATGGCTGGCTAATACGTTATATACACTCAGTTGGGGCATCAATGTTTTTTGTTGTCGTTTATCTACATATCTGTAGAGGGTTATATTATGGCTCGTACAAAAAACCTAGAGAGTTATTATGGCATATAGGCATAATAATTTTTCTTATCATGATGGCTACTGCCTTTATGGGATATGTGCTGCCTTGGGGACAAATGAGCTACTGGGGAGCAACTGTAATCACCAATTTATTTTCAGCTATACCTATCATTGGCAAATCGATAGTTACCTGGCTTTGGGGAGGTTTTTCAGTTGATAACCCTACACTTAACAGATTCTTTGCTTTACATTATTTATTGCCTTTTATTATAGTAGCTTTAGTCTTACTTCATTTAGTAGCCCTACATGTTCATGGTTCAAATAACCCCAAGGGTATCGATGTTAAATCCCCTAAAGATACTATTCCTTTCCATCCATATTATACTGTAAAAGATTTTGTTGGATTTGGTGTTTATTTTCTAATATTTGCTTTTTTTGTCTTTTTCAAACCAAATTATTTAGGACATCCTGACAATTACGTACCAGCTAATCCTTTGGTTACTCCAACTCATATAGTTCCAGAATGGTATTTTTTGCCATTTTATGCTATTTTACGGGCAGTACCGTCAAAGCTAGGTGGGGTAATATTAATGTTTTCTAGTATTTTGTTATTATTTATTTTACCTTGGCTTGACAGCTCAAAAGTTAGAAGTGCCAATTATCGACCAATGTTCCGTATAGCTTTTTGGCTGTTCATAGCTGATTGTTTGGTACTTGGATATCTTGGAGGAAAACCAGCCGAAGACCCTTATATTACCTTAAGTAGATTTGCTGCTACTTACTATTTCTTTCATTTTTTCGTTGCAGTACCACTAATTAGCAAGTATGAGAAAACTTTGCCATTACCGGATTCTATATGAAAGATAATAAAATTACCTCTTATATCAAATTTTACCTGTGTTTGTTAATTTTGTTAGTATCCAATACTATCACTGCCAACGAAGCATTACCTACAAAAAAGATTGCTTGGTCATTTGACGGAATTTTTGCTAGCGTTGATAGAAAAGCTGCCCAACGTGGCTTTCAAGTCTATAAAGAAGTATGTAGTGTGTGTCATGGTCTTTATAATTTATATTATCGTAATCTTAAAGATATAGGATTTTCAGATGAAGAAATTAAAGAAATAGCCAAAAATTATACGGTGCAAGATGGGCCCAATGATGCAGGAGAAATGTTTGAAAGACCCGCTCTACCATCTGATCCATTTGTTCGCCCCTATCCTAACGAACAAGCAGCAAGAGCAGCCAATAATGGGGCAGACCCACCTGATTTATCATTGATCATTAAAGCAAGACCTGATGGGGCAAATTATGTATATTCTATACTTACTGGTTATACTAATCCTCCTGAGAATTTTAAATTAATGCCAGGATTAAGTTACAATCCATACTTTCCGCATAGTCAAATTGCCATGCCAGCTCCACTAACAGATGGACAAGTACAATATATAGACGGAACAAATTCATCGGTAGAACAAATGGCTATGGATGTTACCGTATTTTTACAATGGGCTGCTGAACCTGAAATGGAAAACCGTAAATCTATGGGTTTGAAGGTAATGATATTTTTAGTAATTTTTACAATTTTCTTTTATATTTCTAAAAATAGAATTTGGCAAAATGTTAGGAACCATCATGAAAAAAATGGATAAAACTATAAAAAAAGGTAAGCGTTCACAGTTTTTTTGCTATTTTCTTATGATAATATCTCTCCACTACTGTAATATATGGCAAAAGTTTCCACTGGCATCAGATCGATTTTTAGGTTCTATGAACAAAATTTTAATTGTCTAGATTTTAAGTGTTTTTAAGCGAAAATTAATAAGATTTTTGCAGGAATAGTGTACCTATTTCAAAAAAATCTTATAATTTGCAACTAAAAAGAGTCAAAATCTAGACAATTAAAATTTTGTTCACAGAGCCTAGTTAGTAACTGTAAAATTATTATTGACCAAAGCTAATTTTAGCACTTCATCTACAGTTGATACTGATAAAATTTCTAAACTCTTTTTTATATTCGGTGGAATATCTTCTAAGTCTTTAACGTTATCTTGAGGTATTATCACCGTTTGTATACCACCTCGGCTGGCAGCTAATAATTTTTCTTTTAGTCCCCCAATTGGTAATACTGTCCCCCTTAGGGTGATTTCTCCAGTCATTGCTACAGTTCTGTTTACCGGTATTTTGGTCATAAGTGAAACAATAGTGGTAAATATTGCGCATCCAGCAGATGGGCCATCTTTTGGAATCGCTCCAGCCGGTACGTGCAAATGAATATCAAGATCTTTATAATCTTCGTATTTTAATCCAAAACTACTAGCTCTAGAACGAAAACAGCTATAGGCTGCTTGAGCAGATTCTTTCATTACATCCCCAAGTTTACCAGTAGTTTTAATGTCTCCTTTGCCATGAAATGACAAGGCTTCAATGGTAAGTAATTCTCCGCCAACTTCTGTATAAGCAAGTCCCGTAGTACTACCTATTTGATCTTCTTTTTCAGCTAGACCAAAATTATATTTCCTAACTCCTAAATATTCTTCAAGATTAGCAGATGATATTGATATGTTTTTTATTTTTTTGTTACTCAAAATTCTTTGCAATACTTTTCTTGTAACAGAGCCAATTTCTCTCTCAAGCGATCTTACTCCTGATTCTTTGGTATAATATCTGATTAATTCTAAAATTGCTCCATCATCAATAGTGAGTTCATTTTTCTTCATTTCATGCATTTTCAATTGCTTTGGTATTAAGTAGTTTTTGGCAATTTGTAATTTTTCTTCTTCAACATAACCAGAAATGTTAATGATCTCCATACGATCAATTAGAGCTCTGGGCAGATTATAAGAATTAGCTGTTGCAATAAACATTACCTCTGATAAATCATATTCTACTTCTAAATAATGATCAACGAAATGACTGTTTTGTTCAGGGTCTAAGACTTCAAGTAATGCAGAAGCCGGATCACCTCGAAAATCAGAACCCATTTTATCAATTTCATCTAATAACATAACGGGGTTATTAGTTTTAACTTTTTTTATTAAATTTATAATTTTTCCTGGCATAGAACCAAGATATGTTTTTCGATGTCCCCTAATCTCCGATTCATCTCTAATACCGCCAAGAGCAAATTTAGTATATTTCCTACCCATCGCTTCAGCAATGGATTTGACCAATGAGGTTTTTCCAACTCCTGGTGGACCGATTAAGCATAATATAGGTCCTTTAATTTTTTTAGAACGTTGTAACACTGCTAAATATTCAATAACACGCTCTTTGACTTTCTCAAGACCAAAGTGATCACGATCCAAAATTTCTCTAGTTTTATTTATATCAGTTTTATTATTATCAAATTTCCCCCATGGCATGGCTAATAATGTATCAAGGTAATTACGAACAACTGATGATTCACCTGACATTTGATTCATAAGCTTTAGCTTTTTCAGTTCTGCTTCAGCTTTTTCTTTTGCTTCTTTTGAAAGTTTTAAGGTTTTAATCTTTTTTTCTATATCAGAGAAATCAGATTTATCATGTTCGAGTTCTTTTTGTATAGCTTTCATTTGTTCGTGCAAGTAATAATCACGCTGAGTTTTCTCAATTTGTTTTTTTACTCGCAATTGTAAAGCTTGCTCTGCATCTATTTGAGCCATACTAGATGTTAATGTATCTATTATAGTTTTAATTCGTGATTGAGGTTTGGTCTCCTCTAACAAAGTTTGTTTTATTATTAATGGTACAGTCAAATAAGAAGCTAGTACATTAGTGACATAACTAAAATCTGTTGGATTTTTTGCTATTTCACCAGTTATCGTTTCTATTATTTCTGGATTAATTTTTTTATGAGTCTTAGTATATTTTGTAAATAACTCGATAACATTTGCTGTGGAAACTTTTAAAGATTCTACATCAATTACCTCTTCATCATGTAGTATGCTATATTCAGCTTCAAATATCTCTTTATTAGTGATGTTATGTAGGGTAACCTTATCGATTGCTTCAACTAGAATTTTGGCATTATTCTGTAACCTTACTGTTTGTATAATTTTAGCAATTACTCCTGTAGAATGGAGATCTTGAATATCTGGAGTATCTTGATCTTGTTGTTTTTGTAATACCAGTAATATATATCTATTATTATCTATAATTTTAGTGTCAAATAAGGCTTTTAGAGACTTAGTCCTACCGACAAATACAGGAGCAACCATACCGGGAAAGATCACCATGTCTTTTAATGCGATTAGGGGCAATTTTTCTTTATTTGTCATATTAAAAAACCTTAAGAAATTTATATACTAAAGAGGATAGTAACTATATAATATCGCCTTACTATGATTTCAAGCTACATTTAGTTTTATATATGCCTTCATCACCTCAATCTTCCAATATCATATCAATAGCAAGCAATAGGGTAAAACAATATCTTCATTTGACCCCAATAGTTCAATCTGAAATTTTAGATAAAATGCTCGGTCATGAAATTTTCTTTAAAATAGACTCGTTACAAAAAACCGGAGCATTCAAGGTTAGAGGGGTATTAAACCACTTATTAGAGTTGCAAGAACAAAATTGTTTACCAAATAAAGTTGTTGCATATAGTACAGGTAATCATGGAATTGGTCTTGCTTGGGTAGCAAAAACCCTTAACCTTAATGCAAGAATTTATTTACCAGAAAATACCTCTCCAATTAAACAACAAACAGCAAAATATTATGGAGCAGAGGTTATACTAACTAAAACTAGACAAATGGCAGAAGATAAAGCAAAGAGTGACATAGAAAATGATTTTTACTATTTGCATCCTTCCGATAGTGATTCTAGTATAGCTGGGGCTGGTACGATGTGTTATGAAGCATTGCAACAACTAGGATTCAGTCCAGATGCCATTTTTGCTTCTTGTGGAGGTGGGGGGTTGCTTTCAGGATCATATTTAGCGAAAGAATTACTATCTCCATCCAGCTTGCTGATAGGTTCAGAGCCGCTTAATGCTAACGATGCTTTCTTATCGATTAAGCAAGGTTCGATATATAGGTTTACTGATTCACCAAGTACTGTAGCAGATGGTTTGCGTACTTTAGCAGTTTCATCACGTACATTTAATTATCTAAATAAACTCGATGATTTCTTTCTTGCTGATGAACATTCTATATATTATTGGACCGCTTGGTTGGTTCATTTGCTACGAATTGCCTGTGAACCATCATGTGCTTTAAATATGGTTGGAGTAGTAAATTGGTTAAAGAAACAGTCGAAACCTAAGAAAGTTTTAGTACTTATATCAGGTGGGAACATTGATCCTATTATTTATCAGGAGCTTTGGAAGGGAGAATATCTTTCTAATTTGCCTAGGCTATTATAATTACTTATTGTACTCAAATCATTTGAGTATATACACTCTACAGAAAAACTATTTAGGGGAGTATGGCGTCCCCCAAGGCGTTAATTCTCTATAACGCCAATATTCTTTGTAAATATCGTCTAATTGTTCTATCTGTGCTTTTTCCACACCCCCAGCCCAAGGTTTTGTTCCTGAATAATGTAAAATAAATTTTGTATAATAATTTGTATTGGTTGTGCTTGATCTATAACTAGGTGTATGATTCCATTTATGTGAAATATGGTTAATTCTATCGTTAAAAGCTATATTTATTATATCTTGTTCAAACATTGAAAGAGAACATACAGTATTATTTAATGAATTTATTAAACAATCTTCCGCTTTATTATTTCTCATATTTTCTAAATTAAACCACATAACACCGGCATTTATATAAAAATACGGTAAAGCATGATTACACCCAAGTTCGTTATGACCAGGATTACCGGCATCATAGCTACCTGCCACAAAATAATCTGTCATATCAATAGTTTTAAAATAGCTTAAATCTTTTAAAACTATTAAATCAGCATCCAGCGATAATACCAAGGTTAAATTCGGCAAAATTTTACTAAAAAATGGTCTATAGCTTATTAAAAGAGGCCAGTCACAATTTTTAAATTTACTTTTTATTAATTCTATCGGCAGTAAATTATTATCAACATTTATAAAATTTATTTTGTAAGGCTTTATATCCTGCATAGATGACAGTTTTTTTTGCGATTCTATAGATATAGGGTCTTCCTGATCCATAATAAAATAAAAATCATAGAAGCTATCTAAGTCTGAATTTAACAAAGCTGATGCAATGGTAGTTGCAGCATGTACTGCATACTTATCATTTATAACAAGAGCAATATTAGTAACATTATTAGCCTCTATTCCGCTTAAATTCAAGGCTCGTTGATAGTTAGCAACGGCTGTCTTAAGGTCTATGTTCGCTTTCTCTAAAACAGAAGATCGACCTAATATATTAATCATGCTAAGCCTATAAAAAGCTTTAGCTGATAATTCAGGAATATTTAATGCTATCAGCTTATTAAGAAAAGCTACTTCATCTTGCATATAACCACTAAAATATTTTAGTAAATCTTCTTCTTTTAGGTCTTTAATAAAAGAAAAAATTTGTTCTTTATGATCTTTAATAATAATATGAGCTAAATTAAGGGCATATTCTGATTTATATAATAAATCTAAAGAATAGCTGCTGTTTTTTATGCCCCTATATAATTCAGCTTTTTCCTTTTTTAAAAGTTGTAAACGTGATAAACAATCGTAACCTTTGGCAATTGATACCCTATCTACCGCTTCTTCAATTTGGAAAAGACAAACCTTTTCAATGTAGTTTTTTCTTTCATCAGTTAAAAAACTATTGTTTAGATCATTAACCACCATATCAAATTCAAAACGATTTTTTCTTAAATTTGAGTAAATACGAGAGTAAGCATAATCACTTACTCTTTCGACAACTGATATTTTCCCATTTTGAATATTATCATTATTTTGCAGTGACACTAAGTCATTTGAAAATTTTTTTATTTTTATTTTTCTTTTGTCATAAGAATAACCTCCTAATATACATAATGATATTATTAGAAGAGCTAATGCATATTTATATTTTTGTATCCTTATCTTCATTATCTTTCTCAACGCCTTAGGTTTTGTAAACATTTTTCTTTAATGTGCATAATGCTCACAACAACCTAGATATTTTGATGACAAAACTCCCCCTAAATGCAACATGCACTTCTCATTCTAAAATTTTAAACAAATGAAAGTATAACTATTGTATTAATTCATTTCTAACTTTCATAAAAAAGATATTATCATAAAAAATTTTTTATTTAAACATAGCCAACACGACGTTATTCCACACTCTTTTTAATCGCAAGAACTTCTGGTGATAACTGTATTAATCTTGTCTGTAACCTAGGTAATAATTTTGGTTGATATTTAGATAGGTATTGCTCTGCACTATTTTTATTATCAATTACGTTTATTGCGTGATGAATTGAGAAAGATTTGCTTATATCAAATTCTAAATTACCAATATATAAGACATCGCCTCCTTTAATAGAAAAACTTGCTATGTTACGAAGATTTGCAATAGAACGAACGACTGTAGGAAACCAACCTTTATCAGAAATAAATCCGCTGAGAGAGTATGTGCCCGGTTCAAGAACTTGAACTTGACTTTTAATACCAAAAGTAACTTGAGTTTGATTTTGCTCGTTACGCCACGTAGCATCGCATAGGGTAAAACTTCGTGCCAGATAACATGAACCTAATACCACAGCCTGTTTATTTTCTGCAATAGATATCAATTGCTTTGTCGAAATGCTTGCACACCCAGTCAGCAACATAATCAAAATATATAACATGAATATAGATTGCTTCATCACATCGTTCCTTGGTTATCAAATTTAAACTTAATTCAATTACTTCTTAACAAATTCTGTATTAATAACATTATCCGAGTTCTTAACTTCAGCAACATACGGTGATAGCTGAATCAATTGTGTACGTAATTTATCTGAAAACTTAGGATAGCGTTTCTCTAAAGCTTTTTTTGCTACGTCTGTATTATTATGTACCGAAATTGCTTTCGCAATTATAGCAGAACTTCTGAGATTAAAATCCATATCACCAATATACAGCACATCTCCACCTTGAGCATCGAATGTAGCAATATTGTGAATATTATCGGCAGTATATGTGTTTATATACCCTGCCCATGAATCACTCTTATATGCCGTAAAATATGTAAGGAAATATTTGCCAGGTAGGACAGCATGGATGCATATTTGCTGAAATTTTGATGATTCCATCATTTCAGTTGGGTGTTCTATATCCGATCGTCCAATTATACCTCGTCCTTCAGTTATACTCCAACCAGTCTGACAAGGCTCAGGATCATAATCTTTAATTATCAACCCAACCGGAGGGGTTGATGCCATACAACTACTTACTATAAGAGCCATTTCACCACGCTCAACTGCATCCAGTTGTTTTTGGTTCACGGTAGAAGAACACCCGCTAAATAATAAAGGAAAAATGAGGAGTATTAGAACTAATCTTTTCATAATATGATTTTTTAAAATAATTATTTAATTATAGCAAAAAATTAGAGAGATTTTAAAAATCGCTAATACTCACTAATTTTGTGTGCATCACCTAAGTAGGATGACATAAGCAACAAAAAATATATTATTGCAACTGAGCCTTAGCTTGAGCCACTATATCTGCAAAACCTTGCGGGTTGTTAACTGCCAATTCAGCTAGCACCTTACGATCAATATCTATTGCAGCTTTTTTAAGCCCACCCATAAATTGGGAATATACTAAATCATGCTCACGCACTGCTGCATTAATTCTTTGTATCCAAAGCCCTCTAAAATCACGTTTACGATTTCTACGATCCCTATAAGCATATTGTAGAGCTTTTTCAACTTTCTCAATTGCTACCTTAAAGCAATTATTAGACCGCCCTCTATAACCTTTAGCAAGTTTGAGAATTTTTTTATGGCGATTTTTTGAAATTTTTCCTGATTTTACGCGTGACATATCTCACCTATTTCCTTAGTTAAATTGTTAAATTCCATATGGAAGGAAGAATTTTTTTAAATTCTTTGCATCTTGAGTACAGAGAATCGTTGTTCCTCTAAGGTTACGAAGTTGAGCTTTTGTCCGACGTCTCATGAAGTGTTTTTTACCAGCTTGAGTAGCACAAACTTTACCAGTAGCGGTAAGTTTAAAGCGTTTTTTTACAGCTGATTTTGTTTTTAACTTAGGCATTATTAATTCCTTATATTTGGTATTTTAAGACTGTATAGCAAAAATTAGGCATACCAAAGCCATATTGCTACAAATCTAGTATAATGTTTTTAATGAGTTATTGCAAGTTAATTTTTTATACAACACTAGCTATGAGTGTTCACAGCCTAATTATCACACAGAGAAAGAGTTGCCACACCCACACTTAGTTTTTGCATTGGGATTTCTAATTTCAAAATAGGAACTACCTAACTCTTCGATAAAATCTATTATACAATCAGCCATGAATGGCTGTGATATTGCATCAATAACCACTTTAGTATTATCTTTCTCTATAACACAATCATCTTTTGTTATGTCATTACTTGGCACGAGGGCGTAATTATAAACAAACCCAGAACACCCACCACCATCAACAATTATTCTAAGAACCAAATTGGGATTATCTTCCAATTTGATTAACTCGCCCACTCTTTTAAAAGCATTATCGGTAATTTCTATTGACATGACATGATTATATTATTAAAGACCCTTAAAATAATCCTAAAAAGCTAATTTTGCAACAGCTTCATTTAAAAACCTTGAAAAGCTTAGTAGGTGATTCTATACTATAGTCAATTCAGGAGAATTGGGGACTAGGAACGACGAGTGACGACGTCACCAACTTCTCATCAATTGACTATATAGCTAATCCGGTTAACATTATGCCATTAATATTAGCAAGAAGTAGCATCGCACGACAAAGCGATCCTGTCTTCTGTCATCCCTACGAAAGCAGGGATATTAGATTCCGCACCGAAGCGGGAATGACAGGGTAAAAACGTCATTGCGAGGAGCCGAAGGCGACGAAGCAATCTCTTGTTGCTTTTTGGATTGCTTCGTTGCTACTAAAGTAGCTCCTCGCAATGACAGAGAGGTTATCTAGAACATAATATTAGGAGTTAATATATGCTTGCTTCATATGCAGTAGACCCCAGCAATAGTAGGGGAAGATTGTTTAACGAATATCCTACAGCTTACAGAAATGAATTTGAACGAGATCATGATCGTATAATTCATTCAAAGGCTTTCAGGCGTTTGCAATATAAAACCCAGGTTTTCATTAATCATGAAGGCGATCATTATCGAAATCGTCTTACTCACTCAATTGAAGTTTCTACGGTTGCCCGTTCTATTGCTAAAACCCTTAATTTGTCAAGTGATTTGGCAGAAACTATAGGTCTTGCCCATGATCTTGGACATACTCCTTTCGGTCATGCAGGAGAGGTAGCTCTAAATAAGTGTATGCAAGACTATGGTGGATTCTCCCATAATGCTCATTCATTAAAGATTCTTACTAAAGTAGAGAAAAGATATGCAGCTTATGATGGATTAAATTTGACATGGGAAGTGCTAGAAGGAATTGTCAAACATAATGGTCCTTTAATAAATAATATACCTGAATATATAGTAGAGTATGATTCACAACATAACCTTGACTTAACTCATTACTCCTCAGCTGAAGCCCAAATTGCTTCGTTAGCTGATGATATTAGTTATATTTCCCATGATTTAGAAGATAGTGTTGGTGGTAAGATTATTGACTTTAATCATCTAACGGAAATTAAATTTATTGATCAATATGCTTTTGAAATTAAGTCTCAATTTGAGAATATAACAACAACTCAGCTTATATATGAAGTAGTACGTAAATTAATCACCGATTTAATTGCTGATTTACTACTACAAACAAATAATAATCTACAGAAACAGAAAATAATTACAACCGATGATATACGCCATCTTGATTATCAGCTTGTTGATTTTACTGATGAAGCAAAAGAGCGTATAGTAAAAATTAAACAATTCTTGTATGATAAAGTATATAAGCATAATAAATTGACCTCGATGCTTTTAAAGTGTCAAAGAATCGTACAAGATTTATTTAAGATATATATGGATAATATTGATTTACTACCATTTAGTTGGAAAGAATTAATTATACCAGGGAATACAAAATCTAAAGCTGGTATAATAGCAGATTATATAGCCGGCATGACTGACCGGTTTGCTATTCAAGAGCATCAAGATATTTATTCCTTCAATTCTAATAATATTTAATTTATGAATATATTTAATAAATTACGTAACGATATCATTAGTGCAGGCAGAAAAATATGCGATAATGATGATGTGTTACAATTGGCAGCTGTTGAAATTCCTAAAGATAAGTTCAATGGGGATCTTTCAAGCAATATAGCTATGATTATTGCAGCAAAACAAAATATCAACCCTAAGGAACTAGCTATTAAATTTAAGGAGATATTAACGCCTCTACCATATATTGCCTCTATAGAAGTTGCCGGTCCAGGATTTATTAACTTTACTATTAAAGCCGATATGTGGCATAACTCTATTAATGACATATTACTAGATAAAGAGGAGTTTTTTAAGGTTAATTTTGGTAATAATCAAAAAGTCAATATTGAATACGTCTCTGCAAATCCAACTGGTCCTATGCATATTGGTCATGCTAGAGGAGCTGTGTATGGCGATGCTTTAGCCAAGGTTCTAGATAGTACCGGCTATATTGTTACCAAAGAATATTACCTTAATGATGCCGGCTCCCAAGTGGATGACTTAGCTAACTCAGTTATGTTACGCTATAAGCAAGCATTAACAAAAGAAGATATCGTGATACCAGCAGGGCTTTATCCTGGAGAATATTTGGCAGATATTGGGCAAAAATTGGTAGAAAGATTTGGAGATAAATTATTAACAGTGCCGGATAGCGAACGTCATGAACTCGTTAAGAGGTTTGCAATAGAAGAAATGTTAGTGATAATTAAGCATGATTTAAAGGAGCTAGATATTGAACACGAGGTATTTTTTTCAGAAAAATCACTGCATGATAGTGGCAAGATTGAGGAAGTTGTTCAGTTGCTGAACGCAATGGGGCTAATATATGAAGGGCAGTTACCCCCACCTAAAGGCAATGCAGATGAACCTTGGGATTCAAGAACTCAAAAATTGTTTAAATCTACTGCTTTTGGCGATAATCAAGATAGACCAATAGAGAAATCTGATGGTAGTTGGTCATATTTTGCCTCTGATTTAGCTTATGCTAAGGATAAAATAGATCGTGGATTTGATCATCTAGTTTATGTTCTAGGGGCAGATCATTGTGGTTACGTAAAAAGAATTGAGGCAATAGTTAAGGCTCTTGGTAGAGAAAAAGTTAAAGTTGATGTTAAAATTTGTCAATTAGTAAATTTTGTTGACAATGGTATCGCTGTAAAAATGTCAAAACGTAGCGGTAATTTTACTAGCGTGCAAGATGTAACAAATGAGGTAGGTAAAGACATAATAAGATTTATAATGCTAACTCGTAAAAATGATGTTACTCTTGACTTTGACCTAGCAAAAGTAAAAGAACAATCAAAAGATAATCCAGTGTTTTACGTACAATATGCTCATGTTAGAACTATGTCTATATTGGAAAAAGCTAAAGAATCTATGCCAGAAACATATAATAAATTCTTAGAAAAAGAGTATGATTTGTCTTTACTTTCTACTGAAGAAGAAATAGAAATAATTAAACTGCTTGCTTTATGGTCAAAAATCTTAGAGACTTCAGCAAAATATTTTGAACCTCACAGAATAGCTTTTTATTTGATTAATTTAGCTTCAAAATTTCATGCTTTATGGAATTTTGGCAAAGAGAATAATGATTATCGGTTTTTAATTGAAGATAATATAGAGCTAACTGTTGCTCGCCTTGCTTTAGCAAAATCTATTCAAAAGATTATAAAAGTTGGTTTTGATGTTATAGGGGTAACGCCTATGAATAAAATGTAACTATTATAGCTAACCTAATTAGCATTACAGTCAATATACAGAAGAGCTACTTTAGAGCGACAAAGCAATTATCCTGCACCGAAGCAGGGATGACACAAAAAAGTTATTTATAAAAAATATGGTTAATCGTATTTTTCTAATTATTATTTTTCTCTCAATACTTAGTGCTATTACATATTTAGTGTATACTAATTATAATCAAGATAGTGGTGGTCAGGTAGTGACGATTTACCATGATCAATCGCCGACAAAAGTTAAGCCACAAGATAGCGGGGGGATAGTAATACCAAATGCCAATAATATAATTTATGAGAATTTACAACAAAAAAAGATTAGTAAGCCTATAACGTTGCAACCTGAACCGGAAAAGCCATTAAATATTACTAAACAAAAATCAGTACAAGGTGATGAAGATATTGACTCTATAGATACAATCTTATTTGATATAATAGAAACTGATCAGGTTAAGCATAAGAAACTCAAACTAAGTAAAAATGAAGATGGGACGGAAGTAATTTTACCTAATATAATAAAAAACGAACCGGTACAAACAGAGAGTTTAATAGAACAACAGCCTAATTCAAATAAGGCAGGTCTAAATATAATAAAAGTTACTGAACAACGTCGTAAAATCGATGATACGCAGTTATTAAATAAGTCAAATCAAGGGGGGTATAAAATCCAGATAGCTTCGGTAAAATCTGAATCAGAAGCCAACCAAGAAGGGGAGAGAATCAAAAAAAAATATGCGAAAATCCTTAATAATAATACGGTGATAAATATCAAAAAGATACAATCTGATAAAGGGAGTTTTTTCTATTTAGTCTTAGTAGGTAACTACCAAAATATAAACCAAGCTAAAGCTATATGTAAGAAACTTTCTGACAATCATCAAGCTTGTATAATTACCAACCATTGATGTGTCAAATTGTGAGTGTTCACCAATTTCATTGCGAGGAGCCGCTTTGTAGCGACGCGGCAATCCAAAAAATGACTGGAAAATTGCTTCGTCTGCTTACGCCCCCTCGCAATCTTATATATCCCCACGAAATTGTTGCAAAATAGCAAGAATTGATAGAATATCATCATTATTTAATGATGATGGAGATAGTAGGGTTATGGATGTAAAAACAGTATTAAATGAAGTAATAAAAGAACATTGTCCTTTTATACATAATAATCGTTTAAATGCGTTACTTGATGTTGCAGAAGGCTTGACAGTAAAAGATAAAAAGATTTATTCGTATTTTACCCTTGGGAAATTTATTATTGAATTTAATTATTTGCATACCATAAAACCATTGCTAGAACCCCTGGCATCTATTATAAAGACGGAGCTTTGTCGTGCTTAATTTCGTGGGGATATATCAGCTCGCAATGACGTTTGGGACTCTAGAACTTATTCGGGTTAGATATATTAAGGCTTGTGATATTTATCAATCATCCAATTTATAAATGTATTATCAACAGACTGCTTTTTTAGATAATATTCATATACTTCTTTTATTAGAGCTGTAAGATTGGCAAATGAAAAGTTTAAATTTTTCTCAGTTAACATATTAATAGTTACACTAGTGGATTTGCTAAAGATTTTCATCTGATCAACAGTCATTACCTCAAGGTTTACTTCGTTATCAACAACAAGAGCTTCCAAATTAACATCTAATGCCTTAGCAATTAATTGTAAATTAGTAGCACTAGGGTTTTTTGAACTACCGTACAAAATACTATAAACAGTATTTCTACTTATTCCAGTTTTCTTCTCTATCTCTACCGCATTGATATTTTTTTGAATCATTAATGAGTTAAGTTTGATTTGTAAGTTTACCATAAATAAAGCTTTGTCTATAAAAATTAATATTTCTAAATATTAAGGTATATTTATTAAAAAGTAAACAACTAATAATTAATTGTTTTTATAGTCAGACTAGTTTTTGAACCTTAAAAGGTAAAATATTAATTCTTACCACTTAATAATATTTGATTTTGCAACTTGAATAGATCAGAGGTTGCACTTCTTGCCAATTGTAGCATAGCATAAAATTGTTCTTCAGAAAAGGGGGTTTTTTCAGCTGTACTTTGAATTTCTATTATATTTCCATTGTCGGCAAAAACAAAATTGGCATCTACCTCAGCATTACTATCTTCTAGATAATCAAGATCAACTATTGGTTGCCCTTTATATATACCACATGAAATGGCTGCTACTTGTCTAATTAAAGGGTTAGTTTTAATAACCTTCCTAGCAATTAATGCTCTAATTGCTAAATGAAGTGCAATATAGCTACCAGTAATTGCTGCTGTTCTAGTTCCGCCATCAGCATTAATTACATCACAATCAAGGATGATTTGTTTTTCCCCCAAGGCTTTTAGATTAATTGCCGTACGCATCGATCTGCCAATTAGCCTTTGAATCTCCTGAGTCCTACCTGACTGCTTTCCTTGCGTTGACTCACGCTTCATACACTGGTGAGTTGAACGTGGTAACATACCATATTCAGCACTTATCCAACCTTGATTTTGCCCTCGTAGAAATGGCGGGACATTTGTTTCATAGGTTGCACTACATATTACATGGGTATTGCCAAACTTAACAAGACACGAACCATCAGCATTAAGCAGAACTGAAGGTTCAATTGAAATGTTACGTAATTGATTATTTTTTCTATCAAAAGCTCTCATAGTTTATTACTTAATTAAAATTGACTTGAAAATACAAAGCTTTACACTATATGTTAAGAAAGTAGATTTTTGCAAGAAAAAAGGCTGTAAGTATGGAAAAACAACAAAAGAACAATAGTAATAATCAAGAAATTGATACTGATGCTAAGGAACAATTACTAAATGAAGTAGAAAACCAACCTTCTGATACTCTAATGTTACAAGATAGCTTACAAGAAATTGTTAGTTTGAAAAATCAAATTGAGATTTTGCAGGATAAGTTGCTAAGGACAATAGCCGAATCTGATAATACTAGGAAACGCCTAGAAAAATCAATTGAAGAGGCAAGAGACTATGCAATTTTTTCTTTTGCTAAAGATTTGCTCAGTGTTAATGATAATCTTTCTAGAGCTTTGGAGCATAAGCCACAAAATATGGAAGGGGATATAGCTAATATTATTACTGGAGTAGAGATGACTAAAGGTGAGTTGACTAGCATACTACAAAAACATGGTTTAGAGTCAATAGAACCATTATTAGGGGAAAAGTTTGATTACAATATACATCATGCAATTTCACAAATACTATCAGATGAATATGATCAAGATAGCGTCATAGCAGTTATGCAATCAGGGTATAAGATAAAAGATAGGTTACTTAGACCTGCTACAGTGCAAGTATCGAAGAGAATATAGCTAACACGTTAAGGTTCTAGATAGTTTTTACGTCTATTAGCTAGGAAGTAGCGAAGCACGATGAGTAACCCATAAGAGCAGTGGATTATCTCTTGACCACTACGTGGTATGGCTAATAGACAAAGCAATTTTAACCCTAATTCGTTATATTCTCTCTATTTATAAAAAAAACTGTAAATTAAATAATTCTAATGCTTCTGCTAATGATTTTGGTAATGGCACTAAATTATATTGTTGATCAAAAGCATTACCATATATTTTGCTGATATTATTAATTTTGTCAGGAAATTCTAGACCTAATAATATAGAATTTAAAATAGTGAAAATTGCCAAATAAGGATCGGTTAGTGGGCTTGCTATTCGATGTTCTAGTCTTCTAGGAAACGAGTCAGGAATACGTACAGCAACAGTTCTATTGTTATTACCAAAAGACACATTAGTTGGTGCCATAAAATTTTCATCTAAACGAAGATAATCATTTTCATTCGGCATAAATACCAAAAAACTATCGAGCATATAATGACAGATGCTCTGCCCTATTATATCTAATGAATATGGATTGCCACGATCACTACATGATCTTGCAACGACGTTTGGGAGAGTTTGCTTCGCTGCTACTAAAGTAGCTTCTTGCAATAACGTTGAAGAGTCTACAAAATTTACATGAAAATGCATACTACTACCATAATCACTCAGAAATGGTTTGGCAGAAAAATTTACCTTGCCCTGCAATTTTTTTGTAATAATTTGTATTTTAGACTTAGTGCTACTAATTTTTCCTATATACTCAATTATGTTAGTAGAAGGTGGTAAATCTATCTCAAATTGATTATCGCCTTTTTCTTTCTTAACTGTTATGCCAAGCAGAGTTTGTAATTCGAGTGGATCAATATTTTTACTTAAATAAAATTCTATTTCCACTCCAATGCAAGGTATTAACGAGTAATCTGTTTGAAATTTATTGATGATTTTTTGCAATGCATTGCTTTTTTGCAAATGATCTGATAATTTATATATGAATTTTTGTGGGGTTGACATGTGGATGAATTTATAAAAAATAAAGTTTATTATAAAATTTTTGATAAAAGCTTCAAGCAATCTAGTCATGTTTATAGTAAAAAAAATAAGTTTGCTGTGCCTAATCACTTAGAAACAGTTGAAAATAATAGGCTAGCAGTAGTTAAACATTATGGTGCAGAAGATATTGTTATTTTGCAGCAAGTGCATGGCACCCAAGTTGTTGATGCTGATTTAATTACTGATAATGACATTGATCCGGAAGCTGACGGGGTTGTTACTACCAAAAAAAATCTAGTACTAGCAATACAGACAGCTGATTGTGCTCCTGTTTTGTTTAGTAGTAAGGATGGCACGGTTATAGGGGCTGCTCATTGTGGTTGGCTTGGGGCTAAAGCTGGTGTCATTAATAATGTGGTAGAATTAATGCAAAAGAAAGGAGCAACAAATATTAAAGCTCTTATTGGTCCTACTATTCAACAATATTCTTATGAGGTTGATCAGGAATATTATGATAATTTTATAAATCAGCAGCCTAATTATTCAAGATTTTTCATTAGATCTTCGAAAAAAGGACATTATATGTTTGATTTACCAGATTATGTAGATTTTCAATTAGAAAAAGCTGGTATTAAAGACATGACCATTATAGTAGAGGATACCTATAGTAGACCTGAGAGATATATAAGTTATCGACGTTGCTGCCACACTGGAGAATTATATAACACCACCATATTATCTACTATTGTAATTAAAAACTAAAAATGTATTTAAGGAGATATTATGAAATCACATAGTTTTACATCTGATGATGCTATACAAAGTTCGGATGAAAATTTACAATTTATAGCAGAATGCTTTGATCCTAAATATGACAAAGATTATAAAGATGAGATTGAAGTACAACGTAGATTTAATAAGGATATAGAACGAAAAGCGGTCTTTTATATTGAGACTCCAAATGGGGGGCTAGTAGACCTAGTAGCTCAGTGTAAGGTAGGTAAAGATGATGAGTATAAAGTAACCTATCAAGACATGCATAAGGCATTAACCAATGATTATAAATTGTCAACACAACAAACAGAATATATTTTAGCAGCAAATTATCAAGCTGGTATAGCTGGTGGTATGGCTGGATTTAACAAGTTGAAAACAAAAACATACAATAATTGCTACTATAAGGATGGTACGGATGTTATGATGAATGAGTGGCTAAGAGATGGTGTTGTGTCGAAGATTATTATAGATAAAGATAATAATCTATCATATGTTGGAGAACAGAAAACCATATTTGATTGTAGTAAGTGCGTTTTAGCTCCATTTTCAGACCTTAGAGATATGGTAGGTACAAAATTTAATAGCCAAGATTTTATGGCAATAAATATTACAGCTACACTAGGAAAATTAGGAGAAGCCGAACCGAAACAGCAAGTAATAATTGATGTAGCTGGTACTGGAGAGGTTGCTAATCAATTTATTGGCAAGTTAGAAACAATCAAAGCATCCTGTCCTGCCAAAGATCCTTTATCAATTATTAAGAGTAATGGTGCTTTATCGAAGGAATTAGTAGCTGATGCTCTTACTGGTGAACAATATAAAGAAGCTGTAACAGAAAAAATTTCAGAAATTTTACATTCTGAACAAGATGAGGCTAAAGCAATAACAACATTAAAAAAACTAGATGGTGTTAAAGAGGCTTTAGCTGATTTGTTAGTAAAACAAATTGACCAAGCAATCGAAGCTCAAAAAGATAAAAAAACCGATAAATTAAGTGCAGAGTCAATTAACGATATTGCTAAAGAAACTGCTAGACAGTTAAGTAAGTTTATTGATCAGCCAGACAAATATACAATGAATAAATTTTCTAAAGATTTAGTAAAAGAGCGAGCTACTTCATCGGGTGTGATAGTTCCAAGGAAAAATTTTGTTGAAAAAATTTGTCAGTATTTAAAAAATAAATGGCACGGATATTATTACGATAAAAGCAAGATAGCGGCACTTGAACAATTGCATGATAAAGCAAAAATTGTAGGACAGGCAGCAAAATCACATATGTCATCTAAAATATCAATATCACCACCTCCACATAATAAAAAAGAGGGGGCTAGGACAATTTGAAAGAGTTATCGCAAGCAGCCTCCTAGTACTACAGTTGCAGATTGAATGTGAGTGTTCACGGAAAAAAGGTTAAAGTATAAGATGTCATTGCGAGGAGGTTGCCAGACCGACGAAGCAATCCAGGAAAGTGACTAGAAATGGATTGCTTCGTTGACCTTACGGTCTCCTCGCAATGACGCTTGGTGATCAGGTTTTTTTATTCATCACAAAAAAAATCGTGAATGCTCACATCTAAACTACAACTGTAGTACTAGTTTGATTATGAGTAAATTTAGCTTATCGAGATTATATGAGATAAAACCCGTATCCTTTTCTAATTTTCGATAGTTGTGCTATATACCATTTTACGCATAGTAATAAAACCTTGAGGAGCAGGATTGTTATCGACAAATTCCAGTATTTGTTTGGCATTTGCAAAGGCTGTTTTTGAGGTAGTATCAACTGTTAAATCATATTCACGCAAGCTACTTGCGTGAACTCTATCTATTTGATCATTCGATAAACCTATCGCACGATCACAGCGTAGAATTTCTCGCTCCTGCATCACTGAAAGATCACAGAAAACTCCAACAAAATAGACAATATAGCTACTCAAGGTTTTTATGTAAGATTTGAGACCGGAGTCATCAAGTAATACTTCATCAATAATAATATTATTTCCTCGGCTTGCAAGCAGATTGGCAAAATCTGGCATTACACCAAAAAGTTGCTCACCTTTTTCTCCACTCTCAACCCGCATAGTTGCCCCCCGATCATTTGTTCCTGACACAAAGGTAAAATATTCAGTAGACACTTTATCATTATATGAGCATGGCATCATATTGATAAAACTATCTACACCAAAAGTAAGCCAAGAATCCTTACTTAAATGTTGTATTGATCTTGCGATAGATGTTTTACCGGCAGAACCACATCCATTTAAAAATATAATCTTACTCATCTTGTACCTTCCTGATATTTTGTATTGCTACTATAACTCTCCCAATTTGTCTAGAGCAAATTTTTATAAATGATTAGAGGAATACAATAAAATTAGCTATAGCAATAAGTTAGGATATCAATAAATTAATAGAAGCACCATGGATAGAAATATTATCACTACAGAATATAAAGAGTTTTTAGAACAGTTAAAAGCCCGTGTATCTATAAGTCGTTATCAAGCAGCCCGATCTGTTAATAGACCTCTTGCATAACCTAAAGATAATTGAGGAATTTTTAGGAAAAACGAAGTCGAGTACCGCAGCGTACTAAGATGTACGTGAGGAACGGAGACGAGTTTTGACAACAAAATTACCAATTAGATTAGGTTATGCAAGAGGTCTAATAAAGAGCTGATAATTTTATACCACTATATTGGTAGCGAAATTTTAACTCGTCAAGAGCAACATGGTTGGGGTGCTAAGATTATTGACAAACTTAGCCGTGATTTAGTATCTGCTTTTCCTGAAATGAAAGGATTTAGCACTCGAAATCTGAAATATATGCAACAATTTGCTAAGGAATATCCTGATCCTGCATTTGTGCAAGAGGTGCTTGCACAATTAACATGGTATCATAATCTAACTCTTTTGGATAAGATTGCAGATAAAGAAACTCGTTTGTTTTATATTAAACACGCCATTGCATATGGTTGGTCAAGAAATGTAATGGTTATGCAAATTGAATTAGCTCTACATAAACGTCAAAATCAAGCTATAACAAATTTTAAAGATAAACTACCATCCCCGCAGTCAGATTTAGCCCATTATACTCTAAAAGATCCATATATTTTTGACTTCCTCAGCATAGGCGATGAAGCTCATGAGAGAGAAGTTGAAAGGGCATTAGTTTCTCACATGGAGAAATTTCTTCTTGAACTTGGAGCAGGCTTTTCCTTTGTAGGACGACAATATAAATTGTCAATAGGAAATGAAGACTATTATGTTGATCTGTTGTTCTATCATTTGCAACTCAGAGCCTTTATTATTATTGAACTCAAGACAGGTAAATTTTCTCCTCGTGATGTAGGACAATTGAATTTCTATTTATCAGCTGTTGACGATTTATTAAAGCAGCCGGGAGATAATCCATCTATAGGCTTAATTCTTTGTAAAGATAAAGGAGAACAAATCAAGGCTGAATATGCACTGCGAGACATGACTAAGCCGATTGGGCTTGCTGAATATAAGTTGGCTGAAAGCTTGCCAGAAAATATTAAAACATCCTTACCAACCATTGAAGAGCTTGAAGATGAATTGTCCAAGGATATTAAGGCTCTTGAGCAGACAACTGCTAAATTGCAATCATTAACTAACTTGCTAGCTAAAGAAAGAGAATTATTACACGAACTTGCCGAGAAAAATGCTACTTTAGCAGCTGAATTAGTAGCACTACATTATGCTACATATGCATTAGCGTATCAAAAAGAGAAAATAGCAGATGCAAGTAGTACAGCATTAGAAGAGTTAGAGAACATTGTAAAAATATGTGGTGGTTATGCAAAATTAGGCTTAACCCCAGTATAGACACAATTATACTCAAATCATTTGAATATATAGCTAATCGGCTTAGCTATAAAGCCAAGGTGGAACAGCCAAAGAAACTGGTAAGTTTCTTACAGTAATAACTGTATCTGCTAATGAATAATAATCATCCACCCTAATTAAAGCTATTGCCATGTTCTGATAAGCTGAACATACTACGCCAATTTTTATATTATTGGCGATAATTTCATCGTCTTTCGCGATATCTAAACTACCAACATTACCGGAATCTATGTTAATGGATAATTTAAATATTTTTTTTCTTACAACTCCTTGGTATTTTGTTCTGGAAACAACTTCCTGCCCAATATAACAACCCTTACTGTAACTTATAGCATTTAACTCCTCAGCCCCATATTCGATGGGAATAGACCTATTAGCAATTAAATCATCATAGCCATCAACTATGGCAAAATTATATTTATCCTGCTGATATAAGCCTTCTATTCTGGTGGTTGTTAAAAAATCATCTTTATTAATAATTGAACGAAAACCAAGTTGGTTATAACGAGGGTCTTGGTAGCTATTAAGTGGCAATTGCTGATTTGAGTAAATAACCTGATAGGCGTTAGTTAAGTCATTCACTTCAATTTTAGCACGTAACTTGTACTGCACTAAGTGATTTTTAAATAAATCAGACTGATTAATATTTATATCAATAAAAAACCTTGTTGCAGATAGTTTCAATACAAAAAAATCAAACAAATATCTCCCTTGGTTAGTTAGAGCATAGCTATAACAATAATCGTTATTTTTTATATCATTAGTGATCAAATTATGCAAAAAATTCATCGCATCATCACCAGAAACTTCAATTATTGATCTATTTGTTAATATTTCATACATAACTACCAACTATTACATTTTAATTGACTTTGTAACTTTTATAACTACTATAGAATAATGAAGCAACAATTGTTTGCCATAAATTATTTATTATATGAGATGCACTTCCTACTGTACTACTTCTGAATACAAAATGAACGATTTAGTAATAAACCTCAATAAAATCGGTCTTGAACCTAAATATTTCGATGATGTACTATATATTCAAAAAGAACAAGGGGAAAATTTAAATCCTATCGATGTTTTCTTTTTCCCTTTCGGTTGCGTTACTATATGGGGAGCTGAAGAAAGCCAAGAAAAAATGCTCCTTGCAGAAATAGCAGCTCTTAAAACTAATCAAAATGACGAGCTAGTTTCCGACTTTATTTATTTTGATTATGATGAAGCTACTGGTAAAACATTTATCGATGAAGAAAAAAACCAAATCATTCTTGCCGATAAATCAACTTTTATAAAATTATCTATCTCGCATGCTTTAGCTCAGTCAGTTAAGCTTAGTGTACTAGAAAAATCGGTAAGTAATCTAATTGTAAAAACCACCCCAATTCAACAAGAACTAGCCAGTACAGGTAGTGTATCACTTTCCAAAAAAGAAATATCTCAACAAATTGGGATATTATTTAACGAACGATATTCAATTAATTTACACAGCGATATACTGGATACTCCTGAATTCTTTTGGCGTCGTCCTAGTTACGAACCTTTATACTTAATGACTGCAGAGTTCCAAGATATTCAAATTCGTCAGAATATTCTTAATAATCGACTAAATATGATTCATGAACTTTACAATATTTTGTCAAATGACTTAAACTGTAAACACTCTACTAGACTTGAATGGATCATTATAATATTGATTACTATAGAAGTTGTGCTATCCCTTGCTCATGACAATCTCTTTTTCAAAATAATTGACTATTTTATAGATAAGATTTGAGATTTTGGATAGAATAAAAAATAACTGATGCAACTTATCTACAAAAATAAAAATATTCATCTTTTTATAAAAAAAATATAATAAATACTTAGTGGCAACTTAATTTTGAGTTATAATTTATATTATATAAAGTAATATGGTAATTTTTATGGAATTTCTCGATCAACAGCTAAAGTATGAAAACTGTCAATATGCTGATAGGCTACTCAAAAAACTATCTCAACTGAACCAACAAGTAATTTCACCAATAGATATTGAGGAGATTAAAAAAGGTATCTGTTACGCAAAAAAATATCATGGTAGCCAAATGCGACAATCCGGTACCCCATATTATTCTCATCCAATAGAAGTAGCATATATGGTGGCTGAATATACAGCACAAGAAATGCCTGAATTGTTTAGAACTGATATGATTATTACCAGCTTACTGCATGATACTATTGAAGATACAATACTTACTGAAAATATTATTGCTAAGGTTTTTGGTACGCAGATTGCCAGCCAAGTAGCAGATTTAACTAGGATTAAATCTTATGGGAAGATCAGCTCAGCAGAAACATTAAATTTATTATATAGTCAAAAGAAAGATGACGTTTTATTGATTAAGTTATTTGACCGGCTTCATAATATGCAAACTATTGGATATAAATCCCCAGAAAAGATTAAGAAGATAGTTGATGAAACAGTACAGAGTTTTCTAGCAGTATGTATTTATTTTGGTTATATAAAATTGGAAGAGTATTTGTTCAAATTATGTTGTAATTCTACATCTGTAGGATATAACACAAATGAGCTAGAAATTACTTATTAAATTATTAAACATTGCGTAACTTCTCCAACATTTCAAAATGACGCAAACCAAATCCATATAATACAATGAATGGTATAAATAATATTAGTAATCCCCAATTACCAAAACGCTCTATTAAATAAACTAATCCAAAAGAAGTAACAACATACATTGTTGCTCGCACTACAGCAAATGAGATACTGATACATCTAAAACGTTTAAATATAGGAAAATGTTTATAAAATATCGGCACTGCTGGAAATGTTCCTGTCTTAAATATCACTATAAAGAACTGCAATAATAATAAATAGAAAGAAGATGATATATTATTCAATAAATATGGCAAAAATATAATAGTACTAGCAAAAATTACTAATCTTGTTTTTAAAATTTTTAGTGGAGATATCTTATAACTCAAATAAGTGTATAGAATGACAATAAGTAGCTCCACTATTGCAATAATCAAGTTGTGGCTAATAATTTGTTGAGAAGTATAATTGAAGCTGGTTTTAAGTATGGTGCCACAATGCATATATAGGAAATAAAAATAAATTGGACCAGTGGCTCCAATTGATAAATAAGCCAATATAGTTTTTATATTAATTCTTTCATTTAACATTTCTTGATTAGTAACATCCTTTTTCTCTAAACCGAAAGTGTTAAGTTTTTTTACCAATCTTTTGGATGCATCAGCAAATTCTGTAGTTTCTCTAAGACGTGTCCTTGCTATAGCTCCAACCAGGGCAATCACTGTACCAAATAAAAAAGCATATCGCCAATTAAAACCATATGAAGTAACAAGCGTCGCGACCCCTAAAGCGAACACACCACCCAGCTCAGCGAATATTGTAATAGCACCAACAACAGGATATTGTATAGGAGGCTTGGTAATTTCAGTTAAATATAATCCAGCCCCTATTACTTCTCCTAAGGATGACAAACCTTGTACTATCCGACAAATAGTAATTAATACCGAAGCAGTAATACCAATTTTCGCATAAGTAGGCAAAATAAACATCACCAAACAAGAACATGCCATCATGAAAGTTGTGATAATTACCGTAGCTTTACGACCTACTTTATCGCCTATCCAACCAAAAATTATGGCACCAAATGGTCTTAACAAATATGTAGAACAAAAAGCAGCAGCCGTAAGAAGAGAATTCATATGTGGGTCATATTTAGGAAAAAATAACTCGTTCAATAATACTGCCATATGTATATAAAGCATCAAGTCAAAATACTCTAAAAATGTACCAATTGACAGCAAACCAACAGCTTCTGCTTGCTCCCTAGTTAGATTTCTTTGTTTTCCTTGATATTTTATTCCAGCAGAAACCATAATATTTTACTCCATCAAGCAAGGCTAGCTAATTTTGTTTAATTTTTACATCAGCTAGTATAATATATAATGGCTCGATAGAGTTAGAAAAATTACATTTTTTAGCTATTTTATCAGCTATATATTGACATATATGCCATGCCTTAATTTTAGTGAAACGCGGTAAGATTATTACATTTTCTAAATCCTTAATCTTGTCGTATATCATCTCTAACCCACTACCAGCACAGACTTTAATAATATTATCTTCTGTATTTAATAACTGCCTAACTTGGTCATAATTTACCAATAAAGGAATAGATGACTGTCCATCTTGATCAAAAACCTGGCTATATAATTGCTCTCTATATGCATTAAGAAAAATAAAAAACTTAGAAGTAACCTTTTTATTATGGTTATTTACTTGCCTAGTGGCTCTCCGCCAGGAATACTCAAAATTAGATATAGTAGTACCTATGATATTGGTACTTAGCAAAATGCCTTTTGCTACTGACAACCCTACCCTAATACCGGTAAAACTACCTGGACCATTTGTAACGGCTAGGTAATTTAAGTCATGGTAAGAAAGATTTGCTATTCTCAGAGCTTCTTCAATCATTGGCACTATTGTTTCAGCCTGCATAGAGGGTCTTAAATCCTCGATATAGGCTAAAATAACTTTATCTTCAGAAATCGCAACAGATGCACTATTATTTACCGTATCCAATGCTAAAATTTTCATTTATACTATCAACTCTTTAAATCATTTCAAGTATACTAAAATAGTAATGACAATGGAAATAAATAGCACAATTTTTAGATTGTACGATATTCGTGGAAGCAGTCTGCTAGATATTAATACAACTATTGCTTATAAAATTGGATTTTGTTTTACTAAACTGAGTATATCTAAACAAGGGAACAAAATATTGATAGGGCGAGATGGTAGATTAAGCTCCCCTGCCCTTTACCATGCTTTGGTTAATGGCATTATCTCAGCTGGTGGACAGGCTATCTCAATAGGAGTCGCCCCCTCTCCTATGCTATATTTTGCTGATAAAATATTTAAGCCACAAGCTAGTATAATGATCACAGGCTCACATAATCCCAAAGATGATAATGGCTTTAAAATGTTATCACAAGGAAAGTCTTTTTTCGACCAACAAATACAACATTTACTAAATAGCATTCTAAATACTGATTGGTCTAATATGCCTGATAAGTTTATAGCATCATCTATAGCGAAAGAGCTGGATATCACAGCTCAATACATAGATCGGATTTTACAAGAAATAACTATAGAACCTAAAATAAAAGTAGCATGGGATCCAGCTAACGGTGCGGCTGGAAATATTACTGATCTATTAGCATTAAGGTTACCCAACAAAAATATTGTCATCAATTCGGAAATTGATGGTAATTTTCCTAATCACCACCCAGATCCCACTATTGCTAAAAATCTAGAACAACTAATAGAAGTAGTGAAAACCCAAGATTGCGATATTGGTATTGCATTTGATGGAGATGCCGATCGTATAGCCATTATAAGTAAGAAAGGACGAATAATTTTAGGCGACCAGATTCTTTGTATATTAGCAAAAGATATAATTGACCAAAATCCACAAGCAACTATTATCATGGATATTAAATCAAGTAGTGCCATATTTAATCAGATTAAGTCATATGGCGGAAGACCGATAATGTGGAAAACAGGTCATTCCTTTATTAAAGACAAGATGCAAACAACTAAGGCATTACTGGGCGGCGAAACTAGCGGTCACATATTTTTTGCTGATAAATATTATGGATATGACGATGCAATTTATGCTGCTCTACGGTTTCTTGATTTATTATCAAGATCAGAAAAAACCTTGGACGATATGATAGATGAGCTACCTAAATGTTACAGCACTCCTGAAATTAGCATCCCGGTACCAGATGATCTCAAATTTGATATTATTCAGCAAATAAAAGAGGATTTAATCAGCCAAAATATCGCTTTCAATGACATTGATGGTATAAGGATTGACTTACCAATTGCCTCTAATGCATGGTGGTTACTCCGAGCCTCTAACACTGAAGCCAAAATTATTGCTAGATATGAATCAGATAGTTTGGAAGGAATGAATATTATAAAATCTGAACTTTCCTCTTTACTAGCTAAGTATGGTTTGAAGCTAGGTTAATAATATATAACACTAACCTAATTGTAAATAGTAATAATAGTATAGCCAAGTCCTAATAAATAGGATATAATAATGTCATTATGACACATTCAATAGATTTTCGAAAAAAAGTATAAGATATGGCTAATCCCCTATCTCTTCTCTCAACAGTCCCCTAATAGACGCTTGGTGATCAGATTTTTTATTCATCATAAGAAAATAGCAAAAAAACCGTGAACGCTCACCTCTAATATATTGATTGGACAGAGAGTTTTGGACTACAGCTTGTAATCCTTAAAGTTAGGTGGTAGCGAGGGAGGGACTTGAACCCCCGACACGCGGATTATGATTCCGCTGCTCTAACCAACTGAGCTACCCCGCCATGATGGAAAGAGCTTCAATACAAAAAAAGTAAGCCCCTGTCTTCCTCGCAATAACGCTAACCACATACGATTTTTAAAATGTATGCCTAGTATAGTCAATTGATGAGAAGTTGGTGACGTAGTGGCTCAATGCTCGCCTATTACTTATAGGCGTCGCTCCATCGCTCCTAGCCCCAACTCCTCCTGAATTGACTATATCTTTAACGTTTAGAGAACTGAGTACTTTTTCTAGCTTTATGCTTACCATATTTTTTCCGCTCTACAACTCTTGAATCTCTTGTTAAGAAGCCAGATTTGCGTAGAATACTGTGAAATTCTGGGGCCATTTTATCAAGAGCTCTAGCAACGCCATGTAATACAGCCCCCATTTGTCCTGATTTTCCGCCACCTTTGACAGTACATATTATATCATATTGTCCAGAAGTTTTGGTTACAACAAATGGTTGTAAGAGAGATTTGGTATGAGATTCACGAGTAAAATATTGTTCAACATTTTTTTTGTTAACAATTACTTTACCACTACCACTTTTTAACCAAACTCTAGCAATCGCATTTTTCCTTCTGCCTGTACCGTAAACCTTGTTATCACTGTTTTCTGCAGATGGTTTTTGCTTAACTAACTTACTCTGAACTGGACTATTCTTAGTGTTTTCACTTTGAAGCTTCAATGTTGTCATAATTCACTATTTTTTATTCTTGGTATTTTTGCTTGCAAAATCATAAAATTCTGGTTGTTGAGCTTTATGTGGGTGTTCATTCTCTGCATAAACATATAGATTACTCATTTGCTTTGATCCCAGAACATTTCTTGTGATCATTCTTTTTACAGAGAGTTTAACAACTCGCTCAGGGTGCTTACCAGCCAGGATTTTTCCAGCAGTTGTATCTTTTATTCCACCCGGGAAACCAGTATGACGATAATAAATTTTACCATCTTTAAGAGCTGATTTTTTACCTGTCAAGCAAATATGTTTGGCATTAATTATTACTACATAGTCACCACAATCTAAATGAGGAGTGAAGGAAGGCTTATGCTTACCGCGTAAGATTTTAGCCACCTCACTAGCAAGCCTACCTAATACAAGGTCTTTAGCATCTATAACCCACCACTTCTTTTGAATTTGCGATGGTTTTGCAGAATAAGTTTTCACGTTATATATCTTTATTAATTAGAATTATACTTGGAAATGGTACAAAAATTGCTGTTGCCATTCCCCAATCTGAGCTATATTAAATAGCATTATAACTAGTGTTTTGTCAAGATAAATGTACAGTATATTAAATATATACCATAATATAGTCTCTTGACTAATCTACCAACATAATTTTTTTATCAGTAATAATATACATAGCACCACAACAGGTTTTGCCTTGATATTCAATATTTTTAATAATTTTACTAATTACCGGAGTGGTGCTTAAATTACCATTAACATCTGATTGGAAACTATATAATTCACCTTTAGTAGAGATAATATTTAAATTCCAATCTTTTTCCCCAGTTGTTTTAGCAATTATCGGGGCTAAAAATGATGAAGCTTTAACTTTTTTGATATCTTTTCCATCGTTTAAATCTGCTACAAACTTAACTTTACCAAATTCAGTGCTTATAGCAGCTACTTGTCCAGCGTTATTTGTTACAAATAAACTATTACCAGCTAAAGACATTGATTGCACATCATAAGCTTTAGTTTGCCAAAGGATATTACCAGTCATAATGTCTAGCTTTATTAGCTTGCCAGCACTATTAGCTATATATATATGAGAGTTATTGATAACAGGTTTGCATAATATAAAAGCTGCCTCAAAATTTGGTAAACCTATTTCTCGCTGGCTAGATAAATCGTTAGTCCACAAAACTTTGCCGCTATTAGCTTCTAGAGCAATAATTTGCCCTGAATTATAGTTTACTATCACATAACCATTCTGTACTATTGGAGCAACATGATAACTTGATGACAAAGTTTCAATTATACCTTCATGTTGCCAAACAAAATTTAATTTCTCAATATTAATCGCTAATATTTGATTAGTTATTGTTTGAACTATAATAGTATGATTATTAATTAATACTGGTTTTATTCTAGTAATATCAGGTAATTCTTTTCTGATTATTTCATGCCCTGATTTACTATCTAAAACTACCAAAAATCTTGAACCATAGGTAACGTATAGTTTATCATTATGGTGTAATATTCCACCACCAGAATAATAGTCACTTTTGTTAGTACTTATATTATATGACCACATAATAGCTTTGTCTTTCATAGAAAAGGCGGAAACATTACCTTTATTATCTATGGTATAGACAACAGCTTTCTTAAAAATTGGCTCGGCTATTATTTTGTATTTTGTAACAGTATATTCATTATTCTGAAGCATCTCAGGGCTAAATATATCGGTTTTAGCAGAATCCACTTGAATTGCTTCATTAGTTTCTACAGATAATCTAGGAGTTAATTCTACAATATTTTTTGTTTTTTTACTTATTAGATCACAAGAAGTTAACATTAAAGGTAGTAAAAAAATAATTAATCGTTGTTTTGTCACAAGTTGTTTTGCCATAATCTAGACCTTTATTATTGTAAATTTGCAAGTAAAGCTTTAGCCTGCTCTTTAACTGTTTGAGTTGTACTTTCTAGTGATATCAACTTTTTTAAAGTATCTTCGGCTAAATCTTTTGAGTTGTTATTAATATACCAAATTGCTTTGATAATATTTGCTGTCCCAAAAAATGGTTTATTTTCATCATCAAAATAATTTAAATATTTCTCGATTTCATTAGTGTTTACATCAGATAAATTTGGTTCATCTATCATTAAACTCAACCAAACTAGATGGGCATAGGCATTTGTTAATTCATCATAATTGTTGTTATCGATAACTTTTTTTAATAAAGTTCTTGCTTCAATAAAATCTCCTTGGTGTATTTTGATACTAGCTTGCTCGATAGCAGCTAAACCACTTACTTTATTAGTACTTGTTGTCATTAAATTATCCAAAGACTTTATAGCAAGCTCTTTGTTATCATTAATAAGGGCTATAGATTTAGCTAAAATATCACCTGTCTTTTGGTTATTCTCTATTGCCTTTCTATCAAGCCAATTATTTATTAACATAAATAATATTACTATAAGTGTAAGGATTATAGTGATAGGAAGAATTTTTTTAAAGTAATAAAGTTTTTTTTCTTCATTTTTATCACTTAAAACTTCTTGCAAAATGTCAGTCATGATTATTTACCAATTATTATTCATATATCCTAATGTTTACAAGCAAATTTAATTCTTGCCTCCTTAGCTCTTTTTATTGAGGTAGCTGGTCTATTTGGAAACTCTGCTTCAAGTTTATCAAGAATAGAACATGCCTCTTGTCCTTTTTTAAGCTCTCCAAGAGATAATGCTAATTTTAGCAATGAGTCAGAAGCTTTGATCCCTTTTGGCGATTGTTTATAACCTTTTAAATAATTTATTGCGGCTTTATCAAACATCTTACGTCTAAAAAAAGATTCACCATACCAAAAATAAGCATTACTTAACAAAGGACTCTTAAAGTAATTTTTTAAGAAATTTGCAAATTTTTCTTCAGCCTCTGTTAATTTATTATCTTTTAAAGCGGCAAGTGCTAAATCATAAAGTTGTTTATCTGCTGCCACTCCCGAAATAGGTTTTACAACATCAGTAGCAACAACTTCTTTCTCCACTTTTTTAGTAGATGGTATATCAAAGACATCATTAGCCACAGAATCATCTACTGAATTTTTTGATGTATCGCTACTATCTTGGGAATTTGTTACCTCTTGTTTTGTCGAGTTTAAAATTTTCTCTAATTTACCAATAGTATGCTCAATTATTTCAATTCTGCCAAGTAAATGTTGATTTTCTTTTTCTAAACCATCTAATCTTTCCGTATAATCATTAGAGGTATCAAATTTCAAATTTTTTCTAGTAATTTGATTATCAGCTAATACTTGCGTAGCAATCAAAATAATCAATAAATATATAGAAATTATTTTCATACATTAATATTTTATTTAAAGGTTATAAAACCAGCTGAGTATACTAGAAATTTTATAGTAATCTATAACTTTTCAGTTCAACTTGATTTTTTATAGTTAGTTCACCTTACGCATAGCATTTAGGTCATAGGAAAAATAACCTAGCATCATTGTGAGAAGGCGTAACTATTTTTCAACGCAAGTGTCATTGCGAGACCACATAGTGGTCTCGGCAATTCATACTTATTGGATTGCTTCGTCGGCTTATGCCGCCTCGCAATGACGCTGATACTAAATACTAATCATCTTAGCTATAATTATAAGTTATGGTATGTGCAATGACAAGAAATGCATTAATTAAGCTAGTTCATCTAGTTATTATATCTTGTGATAATAAAATTCTCTTAATGAAGCGTACAAATACCAAAGTCTTTGCTGGTTATTTTGCTCTTCCAGGAGGTAAGATAGATAGGAATGAATCTCCCAAAATTGCTGCCCAGAGAGAAGCTAAAGAAGAGATTGGCATATTACCCAGATTAGATGATATTGATTTGATATTAAAGCCATATTATGGTTGGAATTTGGAAAATAAGGAAAAATATTTAAACTATTTCTATAGAATAAATAACTTTATAGGTATAATTTCAAATAAAGAACCAAATTTATGTGAAAAACTTGATTTTTTCTCTTTCGATAATATCCCACAACCTATCGTACCTTTTGTAAAACCTTGTTTAGAAAATTTAATGCAACTTATTCTTAAAAAAAATGATAAAGATACTTAGTGGAGAGATTATCACATGCTATAATACATTTTTCATCTAACTAACTATAAGTTAAGTACTAATCTATGATTAATATACTCAATCGATTAAAAATGCAAGTTTTTATAAAAATGTTGCACAAGCTTGTAGCATATTTTTTGTATAAAAAAAATATTATTATCCTAATAGGAGATAAAGGTACATTTCTTTGTGCTTTGCTTCACGATAAAGTTGTAGGTAGTTTATTTATCCCTGATGAAAAGCAAAATAAATTAGATTCCTATAAAGAATTTTTTGCTAAATTCAAGAAACATTATGTTTTCTTCTTATTAAGCGGTTCTGAATGTCAATTACGTCATGAGCTAGTACCTGTACTACATTCAATAGTAACAAACAATCCTGTGGAGAAGTTTATTGAAGAGTATTTTCCTGCAGATTATATAGTTGGTTATAGTGTTTATAACATCAATACCAAGCCTAGTGAGGTGTGGAATAGTTTGATTGTCTCTAGTCCTTATACTCCTCCTTTAAGTAAACTACTTGAAAATTTGCTGGCAAGTGATAGCCAAAAATTTGGTGGGATTTATTTTTTATCTTTAGAGTTGCAAACAATTATCGATAAAATTGTAAAAAATGTTGAGAATAATAAATATAGTGAATATTTACAAATTTTTGTATGTATTTTAAATAGCAGCGGCATTAAACTTGTTGTTAAACACCAAGGTAATATAATCTCAAAACAAACATTGGACTATCCAGCTGATAAGTCAGATTCATATATTCAGGGTATAATCGAACAAGAAGTGGAAGATTGTTTGATATCTTGTAAAAATTATATTGCTAATCTAGCCCTTAAAGTTTGTATAATTTTCATAGTAGACCAAAATTTAAAGTTGCTATTAGAACAATCCAATTTTGCTGGACATCCAGTAATATGTATAGTCAATTCAGGGGAATTGGATAATAAATTTTCAGATGGGATGATCGTTAAATTATTTAATGAACAAAAAAGCTTTCTAGCCTCTAATCAATATTTAGAATCGATAGCTAAACTCAATCTTATCAGCTCTTTAGTTTTTAAACCACTTATTACTATAATAATAATATTGATATTTGCCGCATCTATTATCAAAGTTAAAACCGTAGCAAATTACAAAAAGTTAGATATTTTAAATTCACATTATTTTAGTACTGAGCAGGATTATTATAATGTTAAGCAGACCTATCCATATCTTCAAAACGCTACTAATTTAGCTGATTTATACGTCTTTGAATCATTATTACAAATTCCAGCACCAATACCATTTGATTTGTTAGAAAAGTTTGTAACAAATTTACCACCTAGTATTCATATAGAAGAGGTTAAATGGCAAAGGTTGGATCTAGATAATACGTTATCATCCTCTAATCAGTATATAAAAATTGAAATATCATTGAGACTTGTAGTTAATGATATATTAGTCGAAGAGGCTACTAAATTTTTAGAACAAGAAATTGCAAATTTTAGTAAAATATTTAGCAATATGGATATTAAATTTACAATATTTACTGACCAAATATTAGATTTATCTAATAGAGTTGTAATACCGGCATCGGTTATTATTACTAAAAAGAAAGGGTAAAAGATGCTTAAAAATTTTATTATTCATCTAAAAAATGTTATATTTTTTAAGTTTGCTATATGTTGTTTGTGTATTTCTAGCGTTTTATGGTTGCTGCAAAGTCTTAATAAAGATTATATGGAGTCGATTATCAAGAATAACAATATTGCAGAATCCCTAGCTCAAGAAACGTTAAAGCTATATTCTATAATAAATTCAAAAAATAAAATACTAGAGACCTATGCAAGATATACGAAATTATTATCTATTTCTGCTAGACAAAGTTGTTTAGAGAGAGCAAGGTTAATAATGAAAATTGATAGTTTGTCAAAAAAATACAACCTAAATGAGCCGATTACTATATCGATTAAACAAGAATTCTTAAGTGGTATTAGATCAGATATGGGAACAAAGCAAGATACTATAAAGATAAAGAATTATGATGTTTACATAAGATTCTCTACTAAAGATTTTATAACATTCTCGACAATCATAAAAGAAATATACTCTTGTATGCCGGAAAATACTATTGTACTATCTATAGACGTCAAAAAAGAAGATGTATTGGAACCCAAGGTTATTTATAAACTATCAACAGAAAGAACCCCTGATGTGATTTTTACAAAACTCAACATGCGTATAAGAGAAATAACAACAAATAAATAAAATTATGAACATCTTCAACAGTACAAATATTTCTATATGCAGAAAAAGCATATGTGAAGAGCTAATTAATAATATAACAAAACAAGCATGTTTAACACTTGCTAATGTCATAGCTATTGATTACGAAATTAGACTTAAATCAATACCTGAAATTAATGTGCATATAGGTAATTGCATTGGTAAATTACGAACTTTTTTTGGTCAAAAAGTTATTACTGATGATAGTTTTTCAACAGTATTAATGTTGTTTTCGGTAGCAATCTCTGCAGATGCAGTAGAATATCAGGATAGAGATAATATTCTAAACAAATCAGAAGATATAGTAGTTGATACACTAATAAATACAAATTTTGGTGATACAAATTCTGAAGAGAGGGGAGTAATCAAACAAGTGGTAAAAGATTTGTTGGCAGCAAAAAATAATTATGAATTAACAAACTTTATTCAAGTTGAACCAGAAATATTTCGTACAACGGTAATGCATGCGGTAAAAAAGTATCAACAGCCCAAAGAGGTAAGTGATAATGTTCAATTGGAAATTAATAGAATAGTAACTGTTGCAACAAAACATAATAAGAAAATGGAAATATTTAAACAAGCAACCAGCAAAATTATAACTGCTATTAGTGTTTTAGCAGTTGGGGCGATTAGTGTTGCAACAGCCGGGGCTACATTTGCTTTTATGGTAGTCCCGGCTTCTATTCTAGCAATAGAATATGCTCCCAAAATAGGAGAGAAGATGGGGGGGATGATTCTTAGTGCTGATAAATCGATGAGTGAGGAAGAACAAAAAATTACTACTCTAAAAACTAATTTGTTAAAAAATAATAAAGAATTTTTGACCAAACAACAATCAGTAGAGCATAATGTTGCAAAGGAACATCTATTGAGTAGTGAGGTAAAGTCTGTAGCTAATCAAAAACATAACAAATTAAATATAATAAAAACTCAGGTACAGCCTAACTTGCCTAATAAACAATCTTCACAAAATAGCAAATCTTCAGGACAAATTAAACAAAGGTAATAATATGTTAGCAACTTGGATTCTCCTTATATTTGCCGGATTATTTGAAATAGGTTTTTCTATATCGTTGAAATTGTCAGATGGTTTTACCAAAATAAAACCTATTATAGCTTTTATTGGTTTTTCAATATTAAGTTTTATTTGTCTTAGTAAAACTCTGGATAAACTACCTCTTGGTACTGCTTATCTTCTATGGACTGGTATCGGAGCGGTAGGAACAGTAATAGTAGGAATAGTGTATTTTAATGAGCCATATTCTACTATGCGAGTTTTCTTTATTAGCACTATGATAATTTCCATGATAGGTTTGAAGTTATCTTAACCCATTTACCTTAGGTATAATCCATGGCAATTTATTGCTTCGTTGACCTATGGGCTTCCTTGCAATGACTTTGAGCAATATTACTTATAATAACTATGATCAGGCTTATTTACCCTAAATTTTGGCAAAGTAAAAATATTATTGCCTATTTATTATTACCATTAAGCTGGTTATATCTTTTTGCTAGTTATCTACGAAGGATCACAGCTCAGCCAATAATATTTCCTTGTAAAGTAATTTGCGTTGGTAATATAAGCATCGGGGGTACTGGTAAAACTCAAATAGTAATCTTCCTTGCTCAACTATTGAAAGCTATTAATATTGATTTTATAATTATCACTAAAGGTTATGGCAGTAATCTTCAAGCAGCATTGTTAGTTGAAGCACACCATACAGTAGCAGATGTCGGGGATGAAACAGTAATGCTGTTAAAATATGGTAAAGTCATTGCCGCAAAGAAAATTCAAGATATAGAGCCTTTTATAGAAAGGATTAAGCCAAAGGTGATTATAGTAGATGACTCGATGCAGAATCCTAATTTTCATAAGGATATTGTTATTCTGTCAGTTGATGCTAATAGATTATTTGGCAATGGGTTCTTAATTCCAGCTGGTCCTCTGCGTCAATACCCCAAACAAGCTATTGACAAAGCTGATATAGTTATTTCAGTAGGTTCTGATTCTTTTCTCTCATATAAGAAGTATCCATTTCTATACTCAAAGCAGAAGAGTATACAAGCTCAAATAGTTCCCTCTATAAATATCGACAAGACAAAAAATTATTTTGCCTTTAGTGGTATAGGAAATCCTGAAAGGTTTCTCTCTACATTAGAAAATTATGGATTGCAGTTAATCGGTCATAAGATTTTCCCTGATCATCATCAATATTCTGCAGAAGATTTAGAATATTTAAAAGAACAATCAAAAAAATCTAACTCTCTGCTAATAACCACTAGAAAAGATTACGTAAGAATATGCGATACTGATCTGTCCGTAATATGTTGCGATGTGCATTTATTATTAAATAATCAACAATTATTAGTAGATTTAATATATGAAAAAATTATTTAAAAATATTATATATTTACTTGAATATTTTTTTGTTTTAATAGTACTAAAAATACTAGGGGCATTGGGTATTGACAAATCTGTAAATATTTGTCGATACTTAGCAAGGAAAATAGGTCCTTTGTTACCAGTTAATAAAGTTGCAAAAGAAAATATTCAAAATATTCTTGGCAATAATCTATACACAAATGAAGGATCCATAAATTCTCAAGCAATCGTTAATCAAGTATGGGATAATTTTGGCAGTTTTATAGGAGAATTTCCATATGTTAATAAGATGTCAGAGGAAGAATTATCTAGACGAATAGAGATAAGTGGTCTTGAGAATATAATAGAATTCCAGAAATCACAGCAACCATTCTTATTCTTTACTGGACATTTTGCTAATTGGGATTTTGCTCTTAAAATTAGCAATAAATTTTATCATAAATTTGCTATTATCTACCGCAAATTAAATAATCCTTATGTTGACAAACTAATTAACGATACGCGTATAAGTAATGATATAAAGCTAATTCCCAAAGGAGCACAAGGTGCAAGAGAGCTAATATCTGCCATCAAATCAGGGTATTCCATTGCCATGCTGGTAGATCAAAAAATGAATAATGGCATTGAAGTGCCACTTTTAGGTCAGCCCGCCATGACTGCTCAGGCAATTGCTAAAATTGCCTTACAGTTCAGCTACCCAATTATACCATTACAAGTGGTTCGCACTAATAGTAATAACAGTTATTTTAAAATTATTATTCATCCGCCAATAAAATTACAAAAAACTAATAATAATCAAACAGATTGTTATAACATAATGGTTACTATTAACCAAATTTTAGGTAATTGGGTTAAAGAAAACCCAGGTCAATGGTTCTGGTTTCATAATAGATGGAAGAAGAATAATAATAAATATTCCAAGATTAAGTAATTGCAATTACTTAATAAATATGTATACTCTCCTGCTTTGAAGAATTGATACCGCAAATATACCTGCGAGGATATTCGCCTACGTACCTTTTTTACAGTTAAATGTGAGTCGTAGGTAAAACATGCATTTTTATGAAAATTTAATAAAAAATAATGTTATGATAAGGGTAACGCCTCCTCAAAAAATTATATCTTTCTCTGAAAATAAGTCTGACTTAGAAAAAATTACTCAATTTATTAAGGATGGTTGGGCAATAGTAAAGTTAATACCTTATGGTAATTATTTTATTGGTGTCATGGAAAAGATGCAGCATGACCACACTATAAATGACCAAGATAGAACTGTTTATATACCTCCAAGAAAAAAGATCATTTTTACTTGAGAGTTTTCTATTTTCTAGACTGTGAACAAAATCTAGATAGTTCCTCCGTCATTGTGCATAGGCGTCAGCAATTATCTTTTTTACTTTTTTATAAAAACAAATAATAGTGGATTCTAGGGTATGTCGTCACGAGATTTGAGCCCACATTAGTAAAGCCCTTAAACAAAGACCCGCCATGTATGATTTTGTATTTTTAGCATATCTTGTTGCTATACCACGCCATTCTTTAAATTTTTGAAATGTATTTTCAATAATGTGCCTTAGCTTATATAGATATTTATCTATCTCTCTTTGAATCTTCCTGTTTCTTTTTGATGGTATTACAGGAATTATGTTTGCATTCACAGCCGATTCTATTATGGCGTTTGTATCGTAAGCTTTATCAGCCATAAGATGTTGTGCCTCCATATTCTGGATTAACTCACAAGCTTGAGTACAATCATTTCTGGAACCTTCTGTAACAATAATTCTGACCGGCATACCATACGCATCCACGGCCATATGTACCTTTGTATTGAGCCCCCTTTTGTGCGACTAACCGTTTGATTCCCGCCTTTCGCTCCAAGTCCTGCTTTGTGAGTTTTTACAAATGTAGAATCTATCATTAACCATTCAAAATCAGGAGCATTTATAAAAATATTTAGCAAATTCTCCCATATCCCATTATCACGCCATCTACAGAATCTTCTGTGTACATTCTTCCAATTGCCATAATCAGGAGGCAAATCTCTCCATGGAGCTCCCGTTCTAAATATCCACATCACTGCATTTATAAAAGTTCTATTGTCTCTTGCAATACCTCCCCAACAACCTTTCTGACCAGGTAAATTACTTTCTATCTTATTCCAAAGCTCATCGCTTATATCATGTCTTCTATGTGCTAAACTCATTGCTTCTTATCGCCTATTTTTATTACTACAATTATAATAACAAATCACATAAAATTATGCAATCACAATCTCGTGACGACATACCCTAGTGAAATAAAGCTAAATCGAGGACTAGCTGAGCTTTATAAGAGTAGCAGAAATGGTGCTAGATGAAATTATAAGCTACCTACAGGTTATTAAGTAAAAATCTACAATGTGATATTACTAAGGCTAATAAAAATGAAATAAGCTTATACAAGGCTATGAGCTATTGTAAGGAGATAATAGGAAGAATTTATAATGATTTAATAAAAGGTTTAGTTAAAAGCCTTGAGAAATTTTTACTAAAATTGCAAAAATTTGCTCAAAAATCCAGGAGAAAAAACAGGTCTTCAACTTTCAGATATGCGGTTTATAGCATGTTTTCTTTTCTCCTTAAACTAACGCCTATGCGTCATTACGAAAAGCTACTTTAGTAGCAACGAAGCAATCCAAAAAAACGACCAAAAATGGATCAACTATGTTGAGGTTATTTAATAGCATTGCATTATTAATTCAAACTGATTACCATCAGTAACAATAATTTTTGTATCAGTGTTGTAGATAATTGGATCATTAACTCGTTCATGACCGAATCTATTGGTCTTAAATATTGGGATTTTTAAGGTAGCTGCAAAATCAGTAAGAGTCCTAATCATGGTCTCGTTATCATTTCCACAAGTTCCAAATATTATAGCGTTTACTCGTTCTAACAGCCCTGCTTGTTTTAAATGATATAATATACGATCTATTTGGTATGGCTTTGTATCAACATCTTCCAAGAAAAGTATCTTATTTGCCGTTTTTATTTGCCATGATGTACCTATAGATGTTTGCACAATGCTTAGATTACCGCCCGTAAGATTACCTGTAACGATTTTACTGGATTTTGCCGCAAGGTTAAGTGCTGATAATCCTTTAATTTTAGCTTGAGTTTCTTTACCAGAAATTATTTTTGCTATTTTTATAAAATTTTGACGATCTTTAGTTGGCTTAAGTATTTCAACGATACCATTACCATGAATTGTCTTCCAACCCCATTCTTGCGAAAAGAAAATATGTAAAGCTGTCATATCACTGAATCCTATAAAAAACTTTTCCTTTATCGGTTTCTTTAAGCGTTGTAAGTCAGGAATTAATTTAGCTGAACCATATCCCCCACGAAGAGCCCATATTACGTTATTTGATTGATCAGTTAAGGCCTTTTCCAAACATAATAATCTTGTTTGATCATCGGAAGAATGGAATAGGCTTTTTCCTTTAAAGCAATCATTTGGAATATTTAGTTTTAACGAAGTAATATTTCTCAAATTAGATAATATTTCATTGCTGACTCCTGAAGCAGGAGCAACAACAGTAATTTTTGTATCTTTCAATAAACTAATAAATTCTGCATTATTCTTGTTGAACTCTGAATTAGCAAATGCTGATAAGGACATAAAAATAACTGGTAGGAAGATTGTATGAATTGTTAGGAGCCTAATATGTAAAAGATAATTGTTAAATTTCATAGAGTAGTATACCTATTTATGATATGGATGGTTTTCTATTATGGTCTGAGTCCGATATATTTGTTCTAATAATATTATTTTTGCCATTTGATGGGGCATAGTCATTTTTGAAAGGCTAAGATGGATATTTGCTTGTTCAAGAATCGATTTATCTAAACCGAATGCACCACCAATAATAAATTGTATATTTTTACCTGATTGCAAATTATTTGTTATTAATTTTGTAAATTCATGACTATTATAACTATTACCAATAATGTTTAGTACTATTTTACAGGATTTTTCTTCTAAAAATTCATTAATTAATTTACCTTCAAATTGTTTGATTTGTTCAGCTGGTAATTTTTTTGAATAACAAATTTCTGTGGATTTTATATTATATTTTATCAATTTTTGATAATCTCTGGCAATTGGCTGATAATAATTATTAAGTTTACCAACGGAAATTATTTGTATTTGTCTCATTACTTTATTATTGATTAATTAATTTAATTATACACCAAAAAAGTTATGCACTAAGTAAAAGTTAGAAATTTATATTGACTTTTTATATATTTTTAATTAAAATGTTAACGAGCTTTAATATATACTTTAAGCAATTATGGCAACATATCTTGGCTATCAATAACATATAAAACTGACCTTAGCATAGTTACCCAAAATAAGTATTTTTTATTTACCCACAAAGTTATCCACAATTTATTCTGATTATTTGTCAAATATACTTGATTAGCTCTTCAGCAATATGCACAGCATTTAAAGCTGCTCCTTTACGTAAATTATCAGCTGTAATCCATAAATTAATGGTGTTTTTTTGACTATGATCTTGTCTAATTCGTGAGACATAGACCATATCCGTACCTACTACATCTTTGGGAGTGACATATTGTATTGGATATAAATGACAATTAACCTCAATAGAGTCTGATTCTTTAAGAATCTCTTTTACTTCTTCCGCATTTATTGCCCCACTAAATTCAACATTAACTGAAATAGCATGACCAACAAACACCGGTACTCTAACACAAGTTACACTAGCTTTAGCATGTGTTCCTATAATTTTTTCTAATTCCAGGGCGATCTTAGATTCTTCACTAGTAGAACCATCTTTATTAAAGCTACCTATATGCGGGAATAAATTAAAAGCTATTTGATGTGGAAAAACTTTAGGTTCAATGTCCTTAAAAACATATTTTGCCTTGGTTTGTTCATACAGTTCTTCCATTCCTTTTTTGCCTGCTCCGGAAGCTGACTGATAGGTTGATATAACCAGTCTCTTAATCTTTACGGCATTATCCAAAGGCTTTAACGCGGTAGCTATAGGAACAGTACAGCAATTCGGATTAGCTATAATATTTTTAATAGTATAATCTTTTAGGCTAGCCAGATTAGCTTCTGGAACTATCAAAGGAACATCAGGATCAAGTCTGAAAAATGATGATTTATCGATAACTACACAGCCTTGCTTGGTAACCATGGGTATATATTTCTTTGATATTTCTGATCCGGCTGAAAAAAAAGCAATATCAATTTTACTAAAATCTACACTATCTATATCAGCTATTTTTATAGTACCATCTCCAAAACTAACCTCTTTACCATTAGATTCACTCGATGCTATAGCATAGATATTATTAATTGGCAAACTTCTCTCAAATAAAATTTCTAGAGTTTCTCGCCCAACATTACCTGTTGCCCCAACCACTGCGATATTATATTTTTTTGTCATATTTACTTAATTTAATTGTTTTATCCATTAGTCAATTGATGAGAAGTTGGTGACTTCGTCGCTCAATGCTCGCCTATTACTTATAGGTATCGCTCCTAGTCACAAATTCTTCTGAATTGACTATATTACTTATGTTATTCAGACTTAAGGAGAGGAAGAATGATTTCAGTGTTATAGTCAATTGATGGGAAGTTGGTGACGTCGTCACTCGTCGCTCGCCTATTACTTATAGGCGTAGCTCCATCGTTCCTAGCACCAAATTCCCCTGAATTAATATATCAGTATTAGGGAAATATTTGTTCTAGGAGGTTGTCGAAGAATAAAAATTGACCGTATTTAGGGTAAATTCTCTATTCTCCGACAGGCTCCTAGTGTGTATCTAAATCATTAAGTATATGAAAGTGCTTATCTAGCATTTTCTTATCTAAGTTATCAGGCAACACTAACGGCAGTGTAGCAAATACTTCATCTAATGCCTTAATAATAGGCTGAGCTATAAGAAGAGATAATGCTTTTGATATACTGTGTACATCACCTGAATGCTGCTTATGGAAGTCTTGATATTTTATCACTATATCTTCAATTATAACAACTTTAGCACGCGGATAATTTGACATCATCAGATTCCAAGGATTACCCTGAGTCCTTTTCTGATCTCCCCCCAACCTAATATCACTTCTATATAATACTGCAGGTTTATCTAAAAATTTACTTTGAATAAATTCTACTATTGTACCAGAATCTGGGTCTGTACCGTCAAAACTAAATATGCCTCCATCAGCTTCTTTTATAGCTTTTAAATCATTATTTTTTATGTGTTTAGCATGGGTATCCCTTTGCTCTAAATTTTGAGGTAGTATAAATTTATACTTACCACTAGATGCCTCCTCTATGGCAGAAGCTAAATATAAATTACCTATAAGATCCTTATTAGTAAATAATGGACCTGCAAAATACAGATTATAAGATTTCTTAGTTACACTCTTATTAGAAGATTCTACTGAATGATGATTGCTCATATATTAAAAACCCATTTAGTTAGAGATAATTTAAAGTATAGTGGGCAAGAAATCAAGACAAAAGAAAATAATTTTTTCTAAATTTTCTTTAGTATAAGTTCAATGAATTAGTTGCTATAGATATAGTCAATTGATGAGAAGTTGGGGACGTTGTCCATAATACCCCTACAATTTTTATTCTATAAGTATTAAACAGCATAAAAACGTCATTGCGAGCTGATGTATCCCCACGAAATTGTTGCTACATGAAACCTAGATGTCAAGCAGTTTACGAACTATTTGACACGTCGAAAGTATAATCAAAACGCTATGTATTTTAAAAAATTTCTAATTTTGAGAATTTATTGCATTTTTTGACCTGATTAAATGTTCTTCAAACCTTGTGAAGTCTAGGGTTTACTAAAATCAATTAATTGGCAACTCGCATTATTTTGCAACAATTTCGTGGGGATACATCAGATTGCGAGGAGGCGTGAGCCGACGAAGCAATCCATATAGTCTTGATGTATCTAGACTATATGGATTGCTTTGTCGCTACTAAAGTAGCTTCTCGCAATGACACTTGGGCTGCATACATGCCATTCGAGACCACGCAAGTAGGTCGTGGCAATCCGCATATAATTAGATTAGACCTCTTGCACTTTAGCTTTTTTTCCGTGAACGATCACTTATAATTGCTGGTTTGTAAGTTCAAATCTCAACCTCTTACAAATTTCTCAGAAGGTAAATTTTCCATGAGATTTTTGGCTATTTCACTATCTGACATACTATTATTTTTTGTAGATTGCATATATGTAGCTACCAATTCTACCATTTTATCGCAAAACTCAGACTGCAGCATTTGAGAAGCTTCTAGTTTTTGCCTATTCATTAAATCTATAGTCTCGAGTTTCTTGCTTTCTAGAAACTTATCAATTTCTGCGTTTTGTTGTTCAATTAGATTATTGGCAGTTTCTTTGCCATCTCTGAGCATTTCTTCTCTTAGAACCTCAATCTGTTGTGTTTGCTTTACAGCATCTTCAAATAATAAGTTCATATCTTCATTAAGCTTTTGGGCTTCTAAGACTTGGTTTTTGATAGCAATAATTTTGTCATCTAACGATTTTAAAATTATATTTTTTATTGGTCTATAGACTAAATATACAAAAATTAGGAAACAAATAGCCAGCCAAAATCTTTCGTCAAATAATTGTATCATTTTATTCCATTATTTTATCTTTTTGTAAGACTTTTTTAGTAATTCTATATCAACCTGTTGATTAGTAATTTTTTGAATTAATAATTTTGCTAAATTGACACATGCATCATTTTCATCAAGCCAAAACGATTTATTAATTGTTTCTATGTCATGACGATTATTTTCAATTTGTACTTTCAATTCATTATGGAGCTGCTTTTTTTTTGACAAAAAAGCAGCTTCCATCGCATCTTTAGCTTCTTTCTTAATATTTTCTACGATATTTAATGTTTCTTCCAGCTTACTAGCACATTGCTTATGCAGACTATCAGCTTTTGCTGCAAGTTCTTCTGTACTAGCAACATTAGTATCTATATAATCTTTCCTATTCCTAAGAATTTTTTCAGTTAACGGTACGATGAACTTATGAACTAGAAGATATAAGAAACTGAAAGCAACTACCAACCAAAAGATTTGCGAACAATAAAAAACAACGTCAAACTGAGGCATAGTTCTTAAATAAATATTAGCAAAATTGCAATTACAAATGAGAATAAACCCATAGCCTCGGTAAGTCCTGCACCAATTAATGCTACTTTTTGTAATTGTTCAGCAGCTGAAGGGTTACGAGCAATTGAAGTTAGCAATGCACTGAATATATTACCTACACCAATGGCAGCACCTAGCATACCAATAGCCATAAGACCTACACCAATAAATTTTAGAGACGTTATGTCCATATTATATAAACTCCTAATAAAAATTTCTAATGTGAATTTACAGCATCATTCAAATATACACAAGCAAGAATTGTAAATATATAAGCTTGAAGTATTGCTATAAAAATTTCAAATCCAATAAGGATAACAATTAGGGGGATTGGTAAGAATTTAAGGAAAATCATTAATGAAACTATAAATCCTGCCATCACCTTTAATAATACATGTCCTGCCATCATGTTAGCCGCTAATCTTAAAGATAAACTTATGGGTCTTGCTAAATATGCAAATAATTCTATTACGATCATCAGCGGAGCTAACCACAGGGGTGTACCTTTAGGTAAAAATATTGATAAAAAATGCAGACCATGATTAATAAAACCAATAATTGTTACCATAAAAAATATCATAATTGCTAAGGCAAACGTTACTACTATATGGCTAGTAACAGTGAATCCATAAGGGATCATTCCGAGCAAATTACATAATAAAATAAACATAAACAAGGTGAAAATGAATGGTATGAACTTACGCCCCTTCTCTCCAACATTTTGACTTAACGTCACTGTAATTATATCATAAATTATTTCAGCACTAAGCTGTAATCTAGACGGAATAATTTTTTCTGATTTTAAAGCTAAATAAAAATACAACAGAGCTATAACCCCAGCAAGTACCATATACAAACTGGAATTGGTAAAACTAATATCAAAACCAAATAAGTTGATTTCTACTAGTTTCTTTATTGCAAATTGATCTAAAGGACTATGGGACATTATTTCTTAATATTTAATTTTTGCCAAATTATTCTAAAACCTGCAAGCATGCCTATCAATAAGAATATTATAACACAAAATGGCTTAGAATGAAACAATTTATCTAATGTAAAACCAACAATTAACCCCAACATCACGCTAGAAACTAGATCTAATGCAATAGCAAACGCATCAATTTGTTTTTCTGGATTAAGCTTAGGACATCGAGGATTATTTGTTTTAAGTTTCTTAACTCTTTCTTGGATATCTTTTAATTCTTCTAATTTTTTTTGTTCCACATGTATACATTTCTATCATTTAGGTATAGGGTGAGTAGTAGAGTTTTCTAATGCTTTATCAATTGTCTTAGAGAGAGTTTGTAAATCATAGCCGCTGGTCTGTATGCCATTAACAAAGAATGCAGGTGTACCAACAAAATTTGGGACACTAGCAGCAAGGTTAGTATTGGCAAGTAATATTTCAACAATCTGGTTATTATTAAGACATTTAGCATAAGTTTCTGCTGACATTCCGCCAATTTGAGCTATATTTGTTAGCAATTCACGATATCTATTACTGCTTCCCCATTTATCTTGTTGCGATAGTATTACACTTTGGAATTTAAGAAAACTATCTGTATTATTTTGACAGCGCTGTAAAATTGCTGCATCTAAATCCTGTTTATTACCAATAAATTCACGAATTATGTAAGCAATTTTATTAGGGTCAATATATTTCTCTTTAAGTTTCGGTAAAATTGTGTCATGGTAATAAGCACAATGCGGACAGGTTGGAGAATAATACTCAACTACTACTACATTTGCCTTGACATTACCAAGAACTATATCATTTTGGCTAACATTGAACGTTGGCTTATAAGGCATATGTTGTATGCTAGCAACCTGTACATCAGTTTTTACATCAGCAGATTCAGCTTTTGCAGAATTATTTGTTGTCCCTAAAGACTCCTCCTTGTCAGTTAAAGTCGTAGGGTCTTGCTGGTCTACTTTCTGATTATCTACTATTATATCTAATTTATCATTAGCAGGGTTGTCATCATTTTCTTCCGGCGGTGCTTTTTCCTGACTTACCTCTACCTTATTATCAGCTAACTTGTTTTTATTATTAGATGTATCACTTTCTTCTGAGCATGATATCAACAATAATGAAACTAGAATGATAATGATAGTATGCATAAGTCTGGATATACTTTTTAAGTTAAATTAAAACACAAATATTATATAAATATAAAGTTTTACTTACCTTTAAGCAATAAAAAATGTGAGCGTTCACGGTTTTTTTACTATTTTCTTATGATAAGTAAAAAATCTATTCGCCAAGCGTCTATTAGCGAGGAGCCGCTCATAGCACCCACAATTTTTATTCTATAAAGTATTACAACAGCATAAAAACGTCATTGCGAGACCACGTAGTGGTCGTTATATATTATTTTTTCTTGCATTATCGGGTAGGTCCATACAGAAAGTATTCTAGGAAGCTGCCTGCAATAACTAATTAATTATATTTTGAGATATTTTTCGGCGAGAATAAATATGATTTTTGAAGAATAGTTTACCTGTTTCAAGAAAATCACGTTTATTCACAGCCAAAAAGAGCCAAATATAGAATTAATTAGTTATCGCAGACTGCAGGAAAGGAGTTTATCTACTATTACCAGGCTTTTGCCTAGTTATTAGTGGTTTTGCTGGTAATTTTGCTGGAGTGCTAGGTAGTGCTTTTCCTGGTCTAACCTTTTGCAAACTCTGTCTAACCTTTTGCAAACTCTGTCTAACCTTTTGCACATTCCGCCTTATTTCTTTTGTCTTTAATTCTTGCTTTCTTAATGCTTGTACCTTTTTAAGTGCTACTAATGGTTCATTTAGCTTCTTAACATCTGCTTGCATTTTCTCTAATGTCATTTGTTGGTTCTGCTGCTTAGAAGAGTCTTGAATTTGTGGATTACCAAGGAGTCCTTTAATATTATCAACAATAACATCTATAATAGCACTTACAATTTTTGCAAACCAACCTGTTTGCTTAGATTTTGTCATTGATGGTTGTAAGGTATCTCTATCACTCTTATCGGATTTAGACGGTTCTTTAACTAATGGCTCTGGCGATGTTGCAGGAGAATTAGTCTCTAACTTATTATCCTTTGGACGGGCAGCTACTTTATCAACTACTTTCGTTGTTGGTTTTATCGGCTGAGGTTGTTTAGTCTCATTGTCTTTTAATTTCTCAACTTTCTTTTTTGGTTTTTCAACAGTTGGTGTTGAATCTTTTAACTTTTTAAGCCTAGCCTCTAATTCTTCGACAGTTGGTACTGGTGCAGGATTTTTTAACGCTTCTTTTGTAGGTCTTGGATCTCTTATAGCTTTAAGTCTAGCCTCTAATTCTTGATCTTTTTGTTTCCCTAATGCCGCACTTTTCTTATCTAAATTAACTTCAGACTGCATTTCCTCTATTAATTTATCTACTTCCTGCTCAGAAACAGAACCAGCAATTCTATCTAATGAATCATTGAATACGTCCGCCACTTTTTCGACTTTAGATAATTCTCTATCTAAATCGTCAGATACTTTTTCAAATTCTTCATTAATATTTTGTATTTTATTACTCAAAGAATTAGATTTTGTATTTTTCTTGGACATATTATAACCAATTAGTTATTTTATACACTATGTATTAATTATAATCTATTCTATTAGTTCCTACTAGTAATTTCACTAAAATATATATTTTTTTAAGTCTTTATACTTGTAAAATTGTTAATTTTGTGATATACATACTATGCTATAATTGGTATGTGTTTAATTCCTTCAATCAACTAGCTAATGCTCACACAACAAGCTATTCCTTCTCCCCCATTATCAAACAAGCAGCTACTTGCATTTTTTGCAATGACAGTCGGAATGTTTATGGCAATATTGGATATTCAAATTGTTGCCAGTTCTTTATCAGTTATTGCCGCGGGGCTTTCTGCTTCTAGCGATGAATTATCCTGGGTTCAAACGTCATATCTTATAGCGGAAGTGATTATAATCCCAATAACTGGTTTTACCGCTAGACTTCTTTCTACTAGAATTTCTTATTTTATTGCTGCTTTAGGTTTTACTGTTATGAGCATTCTATGTTCATTGGCAACCAACATAGAAACAATGATTATTTTTAGAGCTTTACAAGGATTTTTTGGTGGAGCAATGATACCAACAGTCTTTAGTACAATATTTATAATTTTTTCTGTTGAAAAACGTCCAGCAGTTACAGTGATAGTAGTACTAATCGTAACGATGGCCCCAACACTTGGAGGCTACATTACTGAATATTTATCTTTGCATTTTATGTTTTTACTCAATGTAATACCTGGTATTTTTGTTTGTGTGATCGTATATTTATATGCTGATTTTGACCAACCTAATTACGATTTGCTTAAGAATTTTGATTTTCTCGGTATTATTTTGCTGACTATTACTCTTGCTTCTTTGCAATATGTTTTAGAAGAAGGAAATAAAAAAGGTTGGACAGAGAATAGCTTAATATTATTCCTTATCATCCTGACTGCTGTTGGGTTCATTACGTTAGTTATTAGAGAACTAACATTTTTTAATCCAATCTTAGATTTAACAGTTTTTGTTAACAAGAATTTTACTTTTGGTTGTGTGTATTCTTTTGTTATAGGTATAGGACTCTACGGTGCAGTATATTTATTACCTTTATTTTTATTTACCATAGCTGGTTTTAATACTGTACAAATTGGTTTTACTATGATGATTACGGGTATCGGGCAATTTCTATCGGCTCCACTTGCCGGAAGGATGCTGGGTTCCGGAATAGATTTAAGAATTATGCTGACCATTGGTCTTGCTATGTTTAGTTTAGGATGCTATTTAAATAGTTTTTTAACAGCTGATGCTAAATTTGTTGAGTTTTTTTTACCGCAATTTATTAGAGGATTGGCGATGATGTTTTGCTTTTTACCTACCAATAATCTTGCTTTAGGGAGTATGAGTAAAGACAAGATAGGAAATGCTAGTGGTTTATATAATCTTACTCGTAATCTTGGAGGAGCCGTTGGTATTGCAATTATTAGCACTCTTCTTACAGATAAAACTAAGATTTTTAGTCAATATCTAAATGAGAATATTTCATCCACTTCACCTTCCGCTCTAATGAAGTTACAGTTTATAGGACAATTATTAGATGGCAAAGTGGTTGAGCCAGAAAAAGTATCATATTTTTTATTAGCCAATAATATAAATAAGGAAGCATTTGTCATTGCGATAAATAGCATATTTGGTATTATAAGTGCGTTGTTTTTTATGGTAATGATCTTTCTACCATTTACATCAACTGTTAGAGGTGGAAAAGGATATGATGCCCACTAAAATCTTTACTTTAATTATGTTGTTATTGATATTATTTGGTCTAACAGGCTTACCTACAGATGTTTTTACGTTGTTGATTTCCTCGATTATTGTCAGTATAACTTATCTTTTTGCGATAAAACTCAATTTAATGCCCCGTAGGGTTTATTTAAATTATCATTCTATACTATATTTTACTTGGCTAATTAAAGAAATACTGCTATCTAGCTTAGGGGTAATGAAGATTATATGGCGGAAGAATCTTAACTTGCAACCAGTTTTTGAGTGGATTGATTCAGAGCAAAAAAACGATACTAGTCTTGTAGTATATGCTAATTCTATTACCCTTACGCCAGGAACTGTAACGCTTGACATAGCAAATAATATGTTATTGGTGCATGCTTTGGAACAATCATCAATTGACAATTTAAAGTTTGGTGATTCTACTATGAGCAAAAGGGTACAGCAAATTTGCTGTCGTGGCAAAGAGGCATGAGCCATAGTACTCTACAATTTTTTATTTATTTCCTTATGATGAGTAAAAAAGCTTACTGCTAAGCGTCATTGCGAGGAGCTACTTTAGTAGCGACGAAGCAATCCATGAGAATTAGTATAGATACATCAAAACTATATGGATTGCTTCGTAGGCTTACGCCTCCTCGCAATGACGTTTTTATGCTGTTTAATACTTATAGAATAAAAATTGTAGAGTACTATGGGCATGAACCGACGAAGCAATATAACAAGCTTCGTGGATTGCCACGCTCACGTACATTCGCTCGCAATGACGTATAAGCGTCAGATATAAGTTTAAGAAAACAATAATTGAGAAACCGTCATTGCGAAGAGACCGTAAGGTCGACGAAGCAATCCAGAAATGATTAAAAATCGATTGCCACGCCACCTACGGTGGCTCGCAATGACGTATGTGCCTATAAGTCTTTTATTAGCAATAATGGTCAATGAAAAAAATAAGCAATATTGTAAAAAAAAAATGAACACAGCTATTAGTGGAGCAAAAAAATCTGCTATGTTTATAAACATAACCTAATCAGGAATAAGAAGTTATGGACAAAAACTTTAAACAAACCAGCTTTTTATTTGGTAGCAATGCTATCTTTATAGAAGAATTATATCAACTATATTTATCAGATAATACAGCAGTTGATAAAAGCTGGCAAAATTATTTCCAAAATATTGAAAATAATAATAGCCATCAGGTTACAAAAAGCATTGCTCATATTATCACTTCGCCTTGTGAAAGAGGGGAGGGGCTTGATACGGATTTTTCTACTGTTACTAACAAACTTAGAGTAAAAATGCTGATTGCCAGCTATCGCAAATATGGACATTATTTAGTAAAACTAGATCCATTGAATCTTGAAGCTCTTAAAACAAAAAGTCAGTTGAAGCTTAATATAGAAGATTTTGGTTTTACTAAAGATCAGTTGAATAATATTATAGAAATTGATGATCAATTTTTTGGAATAAAATCATGCACAGTTAGTGAACTGGTTAATTTGCTCGATCAAACTTATGCTAAAGATATTGCTATAGAGTTTGATCATCTGACCAATGAAGATGAAAAAACCTGGCTTTGTGAACAAATGGAAAGTAACGCCCAAGCTCTTAATACATTAGACTTTCTGCTAAAACAAGATAAGAAGGATATACTACAAGATTTAGTAGAAATTGAAGGATTTGAACAATATCTACACACAAAATTTCCTGGGGCAAAGCGTTTCTCAGTAGAGGGGGGAGAGGCAGCTGTAGTAGCTATAGATAAAGCTATAGATATGTCTATTGTTCATGGAGTAGAAGATGTCGTAATAGGTATGGCACATCGAGGAAGACTTAGCACCTTAACTAAGGTAATGACTAAACCTTATAAAGCTATTCTATCTGGATTTATGACTGGCAGTATCTTGTCAAATGATTTAGGTATTTCGAGTGATGTAAAATATCATATTGGCTATTCGTCAGATCGAATAAGAGGCCAATCTAAGGTTCACCTCTCTATGGCAGATAATCCTTCGCATTTAGAAGCGATAAACTCAGTGGTAGCTGGTAAAGTACGAGCAAAACAAGACAGCATTCAAGATGTTAATCGTCAAAAAGTAATGGGTATTTTAGTGCATGGTGATACTGCTTTTTGTGGTCAAGGTGTAGTAGCTGAAAGTTTATTTATGTCGAATTTAAAGGCTTATCATGTTGGCGGAACTATTCACTTTGTTATTAATAATCAGCTTGGCTTTACAACAAATAGTTATGATACCAGACCAAGTAGATATTCTACTGAATTTGCTAAAATAATTAATAGTCCAATTTTACATGTAAATGGTGATAATATTCAAGCTGTACTCAAAGCTACTAATATGGCAGTGAATTACCGACATAAATTTGCTAGAGATATAGTCATTGAGATCGTATGCTATCGTAAATACGGTCATAATGAAGGTGATGAGCCTATGTATACTCAAGGTGCTATGTATAATGTAATAAAAAATAAACAATCCCCAGCAACAGTTTTTGCCAATGAACTGATGGCAGAAGGAATAATTGACCAAAATCATTTTCCTACGTTAAAAGAACAATTTAAACTAAAATTAGATCAAGAATATGAATATGCTAAAAATTATCAAACACAAGCTCAGTACTTAGAGGGGTTATGGTCTGGTTACACTAGGTCAAATGCTAAAATACTCTCTACTGGTGTTAGTAAAAATACTTTAAAAGGGCTTGGTATAAAACTTTGCCAAATACCAAAAGATTTCCCTTTAAATCCTAAACTTGTAAAATTATTTGAATTAAGAGCAAATATTTTAAAGCAAGATAAACCGATCGATTGGGCAACTGCAGAGCAATTAGCATTTGCCAGTCTATTAAATTCAGGTACCAGAATACGTTTTACTGGTCAGGATTCTGAGCGTGGCACTTTCTCTCACCGTCATGCAGTATTGCATAGTCAGGTAGATAATAGTACCTATACACCATTAAATAATTTATCACAAAGCCAAGCAAACTTTGAAATTGCTAACAGTAATTTATCTGAATATGCAGTTTTAGGTTTTGAGTATGGCTATTCATTAGTTAATCCAAAAAATTTAGTAATTTGGGAAGCTCAGTTTGGCGATTTCGCTAATGGAGCTCAAATAATTTTTGACCAATTCATTTCCAGTAGTGAAAACAAATGGCTCAGAATGAGTGGTATAGTAGTGCTACTACCACACGGATTGGAAGGGCAAGGTCCAGAGCATAGTTCTGCAAGATTTGAGAGATTTTTACAGCTTGCTGCTGAAGATAATATTCAAGTTACCTATCCTACGACACCAGCCTCATTTTTTCATTTATTACGTCGTCAAATATACAGTAATATTCGTAAACCACTAATAGTAATGTCACCAAAATCTTTATTAAGACATAAAATGGCTGTATCCCCTCTATCGCATATTGATGAGAATACAAGCTTTGCCCCTGTACTAGACGAAATTAATGAGACGATAAATGCCAAGGAAGTAACACGAGTTATATTATGTAGTGGCAAGGTATACTATGATTTATTAGAAAAAAGAGAAGCAAAAACTATTTCAGATATGGTAATTATTAGAGTTGAACAATTATATCCGTTTGAAAAAGATGTTATCATTAAAATATTAGGTAAATATAATAAGGCTAAGGAGTTTATTTGGTGTCAAGAAGAATCTAAAAATATGGGAGCGTGGAATTTCATTAAAGACCACTTAAATGACACCCTAAAAGATATGTCAATTAATAATCAATTTAAATATGTTGGTAGAAATGAATCTGCTTCACCTGCCGTTGGTGCACTGAACATACATAATGAGCAGCAAGAAAAATTACTTGAAGAAGCTTTGGGCAAATAGTTAAGGGATTGCCACGACCACTACGTGATCTTGCAATAACGATGGTTGTTTTTCCTACGACTTCTAAACTATTCTGGGATATACTGCTATAAAATCAATAATTGACAATAGTTGAAGAATATAGTTAAATAAATTGAGATGAGAAAAAATATGAATGAATAAACCAAAGATAACAAATAGTAATGTAATTTTCCTGAAACCATTCACTAGGAATAAAAAATGAATAAATATTTAATAATATTAATATTATTAATATTGCCGCATAATTCATTTGCTCAACAACAAATATCTAATTTTGTTGCACCAGTTACTTATTTTGTCAATCATGTTAAACAATTAAATCTACTTAAGAATAATTTAATTAAATATCGACAAGCAAGTATTATAGGCACCAGCGGCATGGGAAAAACCCAACTTGCTAGAATGTATTGTTATGAAAATCAAAATAACTATAAACTTATTTGGTTTATTGACTGTAATTTAGATATTAATCAAGAACTACTAAAGCTAGCAAAAGCTATTAATAGTACGGCTAATAACTCTACTAAATCTAATCTAATATCAGAAGATATAAGATTAATCCGAAAAGAACTAATGAACCATTTATCGAATCAAGATAAATGGTTATTGATATTTGATAATCTAAAGGTAGGTCAAAATAAGAAAGTTCAAGAGTTTGTTGAGTGGGAAAATAATGGACATGTTATATTTTGTTCCCAAGATAGTGAAATATTACCGAATATAGTCAAGATGACTGCCTTTGCAAAAAGTGACGTTAGTATTCTGGTTAACAATATTTTAGAACATAACGATCCCCAATCAGCAGAATTTTTGAGCAAAGAATTTGCTGGTTACCTTATCATGATAGTACAAGGGGTACAATTATTAAATAATGTAAAAGGTTTAGATAAAGCCAAATATAAGGAAAGAATTCAACAATCAACAGATAGAATTCAATTGAACATTATGTTAATTATCAATGAATTAAAACCAAATGCTAGAAAATTATTAAATAAAATAGCTTTAATAAATAATCAAGGTTTTTCAAAAGACTTACTCAGTTTTATTACGGATGATCAAAGTACCATAAATGATGATATTTATCAATTGTCTAAATTTGCCTTAATATCTAACATTGACTCACATGAAACTAACCCTGTCTTTGAAATGCACGATGTTGTTGCTCAAAAAATAACTGAAATTAATGGAAGTATTAATAATAAAGCTTATTTAGAAGATATAGTTACTAAATTAATGAATTACGTACCAAAGAGCATTATCAAAGGCCAAATTTTTAGAAAAGCGAAAACTATGCATGAAAATTTTGAAATCCTTGCTAGGAATGCTGAGAAGTATAACGTTAATATATGTAAAATTATGCATCTGAATATGCAACTAATAGCACAGTATATTAATTCTTTCGATTACCATAACGCAGAAAAATTAGTTAACTGGTTCAATACAAATGATCAACAGGGTACTGGCAAGTTTAAATTATGGTTGATGAATAATGATGAAAAATATATGTATGCAAGGTACATACAAGCAATAGGTGTGTATCACAGTACACATTTACATTATAGTACGGCAATAAAATATTTTATAAGAACGAAAGAAATACTTGATAATATGAAAGGTTATGAATCTTTCACATGGATTGTATTTTATAATTTACTAATATGTAATGTTGCATTAGGACAGGTTCAAGAAGCAGAAGAAAATATTAAAATTATAGAACAGATGTTTAATAAAGGTTTAATAGATAAAAGTGACATAGGCTATATACAAACTTCTAAGGCAAAATTATTATGTGTACAAGGAAAATATATTGAATCACTAGAACATATTACTACAATTGTAGAAACGTTAATTAAAAATGGATTAAGTCCAAATGACCTATTGCTTGTAAAACCTTACCTATTTAAAGTAGAAATATTAAATTATCTCGAAGAATACCAAAAAGCATATGATCAAGTTAAACAAATATATTGTTTGTTTAAAACATACAAAACAGAGTCTTTTGAAATAATATTTAGTACTATTTATAGTCAAATGGCAAAAAGTGAATTAGGATTGGGTAAACTAGACCAAGCCTTAGAGCATATTAACCAATCTATCTCTATATTTTTAGCTGATGAACGTAGGAATCCCAAAGATGCAGATTATTCAGAAGATCCAAATTTAGCTGCTAGTTATGTAATACAGGGTGATATTTTATTTGCTCAAGATAAAATAAAAGAAGCAATAGAGTCCTATAATAAAGCTTATACCATATATTATTACTTATATAGGGATAATCGTAAAAATGTAGCTCAGGTTAGTTATTTATATAGCCAAGGAGCTAAAGCTGCATGTAAAGCAAAAAATTTATTTAGTTATAAATTTTTTGGTAAACCGCAAGTCAAGGAGTTTGGCATAAATCACCCAAATACTACATCTATGTTTGAGTATTGTAAACAATATGATATGGATTTATGGGCAAAAGGAAACTAGATTTTATATATAGATATTTAATAATATTAATATTATTAATAATGCCTCTTAATTCATTTGCCCAGAATCAAATAGCTAACCAGCTATCTAATTTTGTTGCACCAGTTACTTATTTTGTCAATCATGTCAAACAATTAAATCTGCTTAAGAATAATTTAATTAAATATCGACAAGCAAGTATTATAGGCACCAGCGGCATGGGGAAAACCCAACTTGCTAGAATGTATTGTTATGAAAATCAAAATAACTATAAACTTATTTGGTTTATTGACTGTAATTTAGATATTAATCAAGAACTACTAAAGCTAGCAAAAGCTATTAATAGTACGGCTAATAACTCTACTAAATCTAATCTAATATCAGAAGATATAAGATTAGTCCGAAAAGAACTAATGAATTATTTATCAAATCAAGATAAATGGTTACTAATATTTGATAATCTAAAGGTAGGTCAAAATAAGAAAGTTCAAGAGTTTGTTGAGTGGGAAAATAATGGACATGTTATATTTTGTTCCCAAGATAGTGAAATATTACCGAATATAGTCAAGATGACTGCCTTTGCAAAAAGTGACGTTAGTATTCTTGTTAACAATATTTTAGAAAATAATGATCCAAAGGTAGTAGAATTCTTGAGCGAAGAATTTGCTGGGTATCCTATCATGATAGTACAAGGGGTACAATTATTAAATAATGTAAAAGGTTTAGATAAAGCTGGGTATAAGGAAAAAATTCAACAATCAACAGATAGAATTCAATTGAACATTATGTTAATTATCAATGAATTAAAACCAAATGCTAGAAAATTATTAAATAAAATAGCTTTAATAAATAATCAAGGTTTTTCAAAAGACTTACTCAGTTTTATTACGGATGATCAAAGTACCATAAATGATGATATTTATCAATTGTCTAAATTTGCCTTAATATCTAACATTGACTCACATGAAACTAACCCTGTCTTTGAAATGCACGATGTTGTTGCTCAAAAAATAACTGAAATTAATGGTAATCAGAATAATAAAATTTATTTAGAGGATATTATTACTCAATTAATGAGTTGTATACCAAAGAGCATTATAAAATCCCAGATTTTCAGAAAATCGAAAACGATATATGAAAATCTTGAAATACTTGCTAGAAATGCTGAAAAATATAATTCAAATATATATAAACTTCTGCAACTAAATATACAACTAATGCCGCAATATACTACTTATTTCGATTACCGTAATGCAGAAAGATTAGTTAATTGGTTTAATAAAAATGATCAACAAGGTACTGGTAAGTTTAAATTATGGTTGATGAATAATGATGAGAAATATGCATATGCGAAGTACCTACAAGGAGCAGCTGTGTATCATAGTGTGAATTCTAATCATAGGATGGCAATAAAATATTTTGTAAGATCACAAGAAATATCTAATAATTTGCAAGGTTATGAGTCATACAAATGGACTTTATTTCATAATTTAGCAATATGTAATATTATGTTAGGACGGGTTCAAGAAGCAGAAAAAACATTCAAATTATAGAAAAAATGTTTAATGAAGGCTTGATTGATAAAAGTGACCTAGGTTATATACATGGGGCTAAGGCAAGGTTATTATTTGTACAAGGGAAATATACTGAATCATTAGAGCAAGATAATAAATCTATAGAAACATTCATTAAAAATGGGCTAAATCCTGATGATCTATTGCTTATGCCTCATTATCTAATTAAAATAGAAATATTAAATTATTTTGAAGAATACCAACAAGCATATGCTCAAACTAAAAAATTACTTAATTTATGTAAACATTGCAAAACTCCTGAAGCACTTGGTTGTATTTATAGTATAATGGCAAGAAGTGAGTTAGGATTAGGCATGCTAGATCAAGCTTCAGAGCATGTTAACCAGGCTATCTCCATATTTTTAGCCGATGAACGTAGGAATACTAAAAATGCAGATTATTCGGAAGATTCAGAGCTAGCAGCAAGCTATGTAGTGCAAGGTGATATTTTATTTGCTCAAGATAAAATAAAAGAAGCAATAGAGTCCTATAATAAAGCTTATACCATATATTATTACTTATATAGGGATAATCGTAAAAATGTAGCTCAGGTTAGTTATTTATATAGCCAAGGAGCTAAAGCTGCATGTAAAGCAAAAAATTTATTTAGTTATAAATTTTTTGGTAAACCGCAAGTCAAGGAGTTTGGCATAAATCATCCTAATACTGTATCTATGTTTGAGTATTGTAAACAATATGATATGGATTTATGGGCAAAAGGAAACTAGATTTTATATATATAGTCAATTCAGGAGAATTTGGGGCTAGGAGAGATGGAGCGACGCCTATAATTAATAGGCGAGCATTGATCGACAACGTCCCCAATTTCTCATCAATTGACTATAGATATTTAATAATATTAATATTATTAATAATGCCTCTTAATTCATTTGCCCAGAATCAAATAGCTAACCAGCTATCTAATTTTGTTGCACCAGTTACTTATTTTGTCGATCATGTCAAACAACTAGCTTTGCTTACAAACAACTTAACTAAATATCGACAAGCAAGTATTATAGGCACCAGCGGCATGGGAAAAACCCAACTTGCTAGAATGTATTGTTATGAAAATCAAAATAACTATAAACTTATTTGGTTTATTGATTGTAATTTAGATATTAATCAAGAACTACTAAAGCTAGCCAAAGCTATTAATAGTACAGTTAATAACTCTACTAAATCTACTCTAATACCAGAAGATATTGTATTAGTACGAAAAGAAATAATGAACTATTTATCGAGTCAAGATAAATGGTTAATAATATTTGATAATCTGAAGGTAAGTGAAAATAAGAAAGTTCAGGAATTTGTTGATTGGGAAAATAATGGGCATGTTATATTTTGTTCCCAAGATAGTGAAATATTACCGAATATAGTCAAAATGACTGCCCTTGCAAAAAACGACGTCAGTATTCTTGCTAACAATATTTTAGAAAATAATGATCCAAAGGTAGTAGAATTCTTGAGCGAAGAATTTGCTGGTTATCCTATCATGACAGTACAAGGGATACAATTATTAAATAATGTAAAAGGTTTAGATAAAGCCGAATATAAGAAAAAAATTCAACAATCAACAGATAGAATTAAATCGAACATTATATTAACTATCAATCAATTAAAACCAAGTGCTAGAAATTTACTAAATAAAATCGCCTTAATAAATAATCAAGGTTTTTCAAAAGAATTACTAAGTTTTATTACTGATGATCAACGTACATTGAATAATGATATTTATGAATTGTCTAAATTTGCCTTAATATCTAATATTGACCCACAGGAAGCTAATCCGATCTTTGAAACGCATGATATTATAGTCCAAAAAATAGCAGAGATTAATGGTAGCAGGAATAATAAATCTTATTTAGAGGATATTATTACCAAATTAATGAATTATATACCAAAGAATGCAGTAAAAGCTCGTATTTTTAGAAATGCTAAAACTATACAAGAAAATTTTGAAATAATTTTAAGAAATTCAGAAAAGTATAATATAAATATATATAAAATTATGGCTCTTAATTTGCAAATAATGGTTCAACATCATAATTCTCTTAATTATTCTATTGTAGCAAAGAAGGCTATTTGGTTTAATAAAGCCGATCAGGAAGGAAAATTTAAATTATGGTTAATGAATAATGATGAAAAATATGCATATATAAGGTATATGCAGACAATAGGTCTTTATCATATAAGTTATTCTAATTATAGGGCGGCAAGAGAATGTTTTATAAGAGGCCAAGAAATATTTGAGAATGTTGCAGGTTATGAATCTTACAAATGGACTTTATTCTATAATTTAGCAATATGTAATATTATTTTAGGGCAGGTTCAAGAAGCCGAAAAAAACATTCAAATTATGGAAAAAATGTCTAATGAAGGTTTAATGGATCAAAGTGAACTAAGCTATATACATATACTTAAAGCACAGTTATTATTTATACAAGGAAAGTATACTGAGTCATTAGAACAAAATAGTAAAACTATAGAAAATTTTATTAAAAATGGTCTAAGTCCTGATGATCTATTTTTTATACCTCTTTATACACTTAAAATAGAAATATTAAATTATCTTGGAAAATACCAAGAAGCATATGAGCAAGCTAAGAAATTGTATAATTTATGTAAACATTGCAAAGATACTGAAGCACTTGGTTGTATTTATAGTGTAATGGCAAGAAGTGAATTAGGATTAGGCATGCTAAATCAAGCCTCAGAACATGTTAACAAGGCTATCTCCATATTTTTAGTCGATGAGCGTAGAAACCCCAAAAATGCAGATTATTTGGAAGATCCAGATTTAGCTGCTATGTATGTAGTGCAAGGTGATATTCTATTTACCCAAGATAATATAAAATCAGCAATAGAATCCTATAATAAAGCTTATACCATATATTATTACTTATATAGAGATAATCGTAAAAATATGGCATATGTTAGTTATTTATATAGTCAAGGAGCTAAAGCTGCATGTAAAGCAAAAAACTTATTTAGTTATAAATTTTTTGGTAAACCGCAAGTCAAGGAGTTTGGCATAAATCATCCTAATACTGTATCTATGTTTGAGTATTGTAAACAATATGATATGGATTTATGGGCAAAAGAAAAATAGATTAAGATATGTATACTTTTCTGCTTTAAATAATAGGATTCCTTTTATAAAATGAATGAATTACAACAACAAGCATCAGATCCCCAATATTCTGTTTGGGTTTCTGCCTCAGCCGGTACAGGCAAAACCAAAATTTTAACAGATAGAGTACTCAGATTGCTGATTGAAGGGGTGGCATTTAACAAAATTTTATGCCTAACTTTCACTAATGCAGCTGCCCTTGAAATGCAGAGTAGAATTAGAAGTAAACTTGCTAGATTTGCTGTAGATGGAACTGCTAAATTGACGAAAGAGTTAAGTTTATTACTTACTAGGGAGCCTTTAGAAAGTGAGGTGCAATATACCAAGACTTTATATTACAGGCTACTAAACTCTGAAGATGGAATTAACGTTTATACTATTCATGCTTTTTGTCAAAAGATGCTTAAATTATTTCCTTTGGAATCGAGTATCAATCCAGAATTTCAGATTCTTGATGATATTACAGCACAAGGGGTTATTAACAAAATAAGAAACCAAATCTATTTAGATCCAACTTATAATGAGCTGATTAGTTTCTTTTTGACAAACTTCCATGAAGTAACCATCAATGATATTTTTTCTGAAATAATCCAGCAAAAGATTAAGTTTAAGAAACTATTTGCCAAGCAAGTGGATTACAAAGAACATCAAACTATTAATTCTTATGTTCCTGAGCAATTATCAGAACTTTATAGCCATGCTCGGCAATTACTGGCAAAATACTCAATAGCTATTAACCTAGATCAAGAAATTCAACTATTTTTTCTCACTAAAGAAGGTACTAAGCGTAAGAATATGCTGTCTAAATCTATAGCAACAAACTATCCAAAATTATTGAATGAACTTGAATATATTCAAGAGAAAATTTTTCAGTTAGATCAACAGGCTAAAATGCAAGATATGGAAAATTATTCAAATTTGTTGTGTAATTTGGCAAAAATTTTTCTTGATAAATATGAGTCCTATAAAACTGAGAACAGCTTACTGGATTATGATGATTTAATTTATTTGACACAATTATTATTAACAGATGATACTACCAAAAATTGGGTGTCATATAAACTTGATGGTGGGATTGAGCATTTGCTTGTTGATGAAGCACAAGATACTAGCCCTGAACAATGGAGCATTATCACTGCAATTATAGCAGAATTTTATTCTACCACTAAGCATAAAAATAGTACTATTTTTGTTGTGGGTGATGAAAAACAGTCAATTTTTAGCTTCCAAGGAGCAAATCTTAGCTCTTTTAATTCTGTTAATGCAAATTTATGCAAAAAATTCTCTGAGGCAAATAAAAATTTCAAAAATATTACTCTTGAATGGTCATATAGGTCTACTGAAAAAATTATCGATATTGTCTATCTAATTTTACAACAAATTAAAAACACTACCCCTCAATTATTTACTTCTGAGAATCCTAAAATTTTGCCATTTCGTCAAAATGATAAAGGTATAGTAGAACTCTGGCCACTAGTTAGAGGAGAGAAAGAGAGTAAATTATTTTGGCCCTTACCAGAAGAGCATAATAAATCCAAATCTGCTCAGCAAGTACTTGCGGAACAAATCGCTAATTTTATAAAAAGCCAGATAGCAAGCCAAAGAATCTTACATGCCACTAATTCCGAAGTTAAAGAATCAGATTTTATGATTTTGGTACGTAAGAGAGATGAGTTGGTTTTTGAAGTTATTAATTGTCTTAAGCAACATGGTCTACAAGTAGAAGATGTTGATCGAATCACTTTAGATAAAAGTTTATCAGTATTAGACTTAATAGCCATAGCAAAATTTGTGCTACTACCTCAAGACGATTTGAATTTGATTGGTCTATTAAAATCCCCAATAATCGGCATGAGTGAACAAGAACTACAGTTGCTTGCAGTTTCTCGTGGCAAAAATTCTATATGGGAATATCTGCAAAATATACCAGAATATACAAATATATATAATAAGTTATGTTATTTTTTACAAATATACAAAGTTGCCAATTGTCGGAATTTTTTCTCATTGATTGTCGATTGTTGGGATATTAGAAAAATTCTAGTTGAATCTAATGGATTTGATAGTAATGATGTAATAAATGAATTGATATATTTAAGTATAAATTATGCTAATAATATAGATAGCTCGCTGCAAAGCTTTGTTTATTGGTTTGAAAATAACAAAATTGATGTTAAAAGAAACTTAGAATCGTCAAGTAAGATAAAAGTCATGACCGTCCATGCTTCTAAAGGGCTACAAGCACCGATTGTTATCCTGTGTGATACTAGCTCAGTGCCAACTAACAGCAATAAATTTATTTGGGATCAAGATGGTAAAGTGTTCTCTGTCCCTCAATCATCTAATAGCCCAGAATTTTTTAAAGCTCTCAAGGAACAGGAACAACAAAAAGACTTACAAGAATATATCAGACTACTTTATGTGGCAATGACCAGGGCAGAAGATCATTTAGTGATATGTGGTTATCAGTCAAGTGGTAATAAGCTGCCACAAAATTGTTGGTATGAGTTAGTTTCTAGAGCAATGAATATGCATGGTAAGCTACATGAGAATGGGATTATAGTTTATGAAACAACTAAAGAGTACGAAGATTATTTTCCTTGTGAAAATAAGGAGGATATTAGACCTCTTGCAGAAATTGACAATGACCCAATAGCTAATAAGAAGTTGATAGAATGGCTACCAAATTTTTCTGTTATTAATAAAATCACCAAAGGTACCAAGCAAAATTATTCAGTTAATTCACCTCTTATAGTTAATGATCATTTGGAATATGGTAGGATATTTCATAAAATTCTAGAAGATGCCATAAAGATTAATGACTTCTCTATCATCAATAAACACCCATTTATTGATAAGTTACCAGCAATTTTACAAGAGAAAATTCACAAAAATATTGATAAGTTACTGAATAATGTAGAATTTATGATACTTACTTCTCAAGAACTAAAAACTGAGGTAACTATAGGAATAAATCTAAATGATGATGTTAAGATAGGAAGGATTGATCTACTTGCCATTGATACGAAGAAAATAACCATTATTGATTATAAATCCGATGCCAAGCCACCTAAAAGCTGTCAATTAGTTAAGGAATCTTATATTGATCAGTTGAATTTTTACCGACATACAGTAGCGAAGCTGTATCCTGACAATGAAATTATTTGCAAAATTTTATGGCTAGAAGATGCTAGCTTCATGACTATTAGTTAACCGTAACGGATGAGTGTTCACGGAAAGAAAGTGAAAGTACAAAAAGTCATTGCGAGCTGATGTATCCCCACGAAATTGTTGCAAAATAGCAAGAATTGATAGAATATCTTCATTATTTAATGACGATGGAGATAGTAGGTTATGGATGTAAAAACAGTATTAAATGAAGTAATAATAGATGGGGAGTTTTAATGTTACTATCTGCCATTGTTATTATAACATATTGGGTTATAGGTGTGTTAGGATATAGCCAAGGTATGCAAAGAATTTTCCAACCTAACACAGTAAAAGATAAAAAGATTTATTCGTATTTTACCCTTGGGAAATTTATTATTGAATTTAATTATTTGCATGCCATAAAACCATTGGTAGAACCCCTAGCATCTATTATAAAGACTGAGCTTTGTCGTGCTTAATTTCGTGGGGATATATCAGCTCGTAATGACATATAAAGTAATGCTATTTAGGTATACTCAAATGATTTGAAGAATTGGCTCCGTAAAACTTCGGGGTATTCGCGTGTTCACGTACTTCATGTACGCTCCGCTCGCTCACCCCTTGTTTTACGTTCCAATTCTCCAAATCATTTGAGTATAGTATAAAAATAATAAAAATATTTTTTATAAAATGCTTAGTGTACCTCATAATTAGTATATACTACAGAAACTTGATAAATTATATTAATTAGCATGAAAATTCTTGCAGGTCTTAGTCACAAAAAATTAGCTAGACATTTAGCTAAGGAGCTAAATTGTCAATATGTGGAAACTTACATTACAACTTTTGACGATAGTGAGACAAAAGTACAAATCCTTGAGGACGTACAAGGGTGTGATGTTGTTATAGTGCAATCTACTTCTAGACCAACTAATAACCACTTGATGGAGCTTTTATTATTAGTGGATACGGTAAAAAGAGCAGGAGCCTCAAAAGTGACTGCGGTTATACCCTATTTGGGCTATAGTCGCCAAGATCGTAGATATGATAATTTTTCTCCAGTCCCTGCTCGTCTGGTAGCAAATATGTTGGAAATTGCTGGGGTTGATCGCATAATAACTGTTGATTTGCATTCACAGCAATTAGAGGGATTTTTTAAAATTGCTATACAAAATCTTGAGCCAATCAGTTTATTTGCTCCGATTATTAAGAACTATAATAATGCTATTATTGTGTCTCCAGATATTGGTGGTTTTGTACGTATAGGTGCAGTTAATAAGCTTTTTAACATGAACATGGCTGTTATTAATAAAAGCAGGGATAGCACGGATCAATGCCAAATGTCAGAAATAATAGGTAACGTTTCAGGCAAGCATTGTTTATTAATTGATGATATTGTTGATAGTGGAGAAACCCTTTGCAAGGGGGCTAAGCTATTAATGGCAGTAGGAGCATTATCTGTTGATGCTTTTGTGACTCACCCTGTGCTTTCTGGGTTGTCTAAGAAAAATATTGAGAATTCTGATATAATGAACATCTATATAACCGATACTATAGAAACTACTGATTTACCTTCTAAATTTCATATAATATCCGTTACTCCAATTATTGTAGCAGCATTACAACCTATGCAAGATTATGACAAGATTATGAGGATTTAGGATTTTATTATGCACAATGCTCGTTGTACTCTTGAAATAGATTTAGCAAAAATTCGTACTAATTATCGTATTATTTCTGAAATTTGCAAAAATTCAAAAATTGCTGCTGTGGTAAAGGCTAACAGCTATGGACTTGGAGCCGATATTATCGCACCAGCATTACAGATGGAGAATTGTCAGAATTTTTTTGTAAACTCAGTTAATGAGGGGGTGGAATTACGTAAAGTGTTAGGAGCGAAACCTAATATTTTTGTGTTTCATGGTGTATTTTACAATGATGTTGAGGAATTTGGCAATAGCAACTTAATTCCGGTACTTAATAGTTTGCAACAAATTGCCATATGGCAAAAGTTTGCTGCTAAAAAACAACAAGTATTACGTTGTACAATCCATGTTGATACTGGTATGCATCGTTTGGGAATGGCTGACATAGAGATGCAACGTATCATAGATAACCCTAGCCTATTATCTGGTCTTGAATTACAATATGTTATAAGTCATTTATCTGCCTCTGAAATAGCGGATAATCCTTATACTTTACAACAATTAACAAAATTTAGATATTATCTAAACTATTTACCAACAGCTAAAGCTAGCTTAGCTAATTCTAGTAGTATATTTCTAGGACAAGAATATCATTTTGACTTAATACGTCCTGGTGCGGTATTATATGGGCTTAATCCTTTGGGAATTTCCTCGAAAAATCCGATGCATAACCCAATTAGGCTGACTGCTCCGATAATACAATTACAAGAATTACCGCCAGAAAGTTATATTGGTTATAATATGACTTTTAAAACAAAGCGTAATAGATTGATTGCTACCTTGCCTCTTGGTTATGCTGATGGTTATTCTAGAGCTTTTAGCAATTGTGGGGAGGTTTGTATTGGTTCCTACTTAGCTCCTGTAGTTGGTAGAGTATCGATGGACTTAATTACCATTGATGTTACTGAACTACCACCAAATGAAATATTTTTAGGGCAACAAGTGGAGATTATAGGGGATTATTGTACCCCAGATAAAATAGCTAGTGTAATAAACACCATTGGTTATGAAATTCTTACCATGCTCGGTGACAGATATAAGAGAGTATATAAAAATGATTATTAAGATAGTTAATTTATTCGGCAAACATACTATTGCTTTCGCAAAAACTATAGGAGCTTTTTCTCTATTTACTATAGCGGTAGTTACTAGTATTTTTAGGCGTCCCTTATATGGCAACTTACTATTCAAGCAGTTGTTATCTATAGGCTTTTATTCCCTACCAGTTGTTGCGATGACTACCTTTTTTTCTGGGGCTGTACTGGCATTACAAAGTTATACAGGTTTCTCTCGTTTCTCGGCTGAAAGTTCAATAGCTACGGTGGTAATTCTGTCAATAACTAGAGAACTTGGACCAGTTCTTGCAGGTCTCATGGTGGCTGGTAGGGTTGGTGCATCAATTGCCGCTGAAATAGCTACAATGAGAGTGACGGAACAAATAGATGCTCTTTATACTTTGTCAACTGATCCAATAAAATATTTAGTTTTGCCAAGGGTGCTAGCTGCCGTTATTACCTTACCATGTTTAGTATTAATCGGTGATGTATTAGGAGTAATGGGTGGCTATTTGGTAAGTGTTTATAAGCTTAATTTTAATAGCTCTAGTTATATGGTAAATAGCTTTAAGTTTTTACAATCAATAGATGTTATTTCTGGTTTGGTAAAAGCAGCGGCTTTTGGTTTTATTATTTCAATAATAAGTTGCTATAGCGGATATTGCTCTGGAACAGGAGCAAAAGGAGTCGGAACTGCTACAACTTCGGCGGTAGTAAGTTCTTCGGTGCTGATTTTAATCAGTAATTACTTAATAACAGCATGTTTTTTTTAAAGTTATGAATAACCAATCAAAAATAAAAATACGTTCATTATATAAATCTTTCGGTAGCCGAAAGGTACTTGATGGTATAGATTTGGACATAAAGCAGGATAGTTCGATAGTAATCCTTGGCGGTTCGGGAAGTGGTAAATCAGTACTAATTAAGACGATAGTTGGGTTAATACAGCCTGATAAAGGTAGTATAGTTGTTGATGGGGTAGAGACTGTCAATATCTCAAATAAAGATAGATTTAAAATGATGGAAACTATAGGCTTTCTATTCCAGGGTGGAGCTTTATTTGATTCTCTAACTGTTCAAGATAATATTACGTTTTTTGCTGAAAATTTGTATAAATTATCTCCCAAAAATAAACAAGAGTTAGCGGCATCTAAACTTAATTCGGTAGGTTTATCTAGTAAGATACTCAATCTTTATCCATCTGAACTTTCTGGGGGGATGCAGAAAAGAGTATCTTTAGCTAGGGCTATTTGTGGTAATCCTTTGATTCTTTTTCTTGACGAACCAACTACCGGTCTTGATCCTATCATGGCTAATGTTATTAATGAATTAATAATTAAAGTTCAAGAAGAGCTAAAAGCTACTACCATTACCATAACCCATGATATGAATAGTGCTTATATGATAGCTAAAGAGGTTGCTATGATTTATCAAGGGAAGATTTTATGGTTTGGAACAAAAGATGAGATAAAAAATAGTGATAATCCCTATTTGCAACAATTTGTTAATGGTTTAACTACTGGACCAATTGAGGTGTAAGCGTTCACGGAAAAAAGTTAAAGTACAAAATGTCATTGCGAGGAGCCGCTTTGCGGCGACGCGGCAATCCAAAAAATGACCAGGAATGGGATTGCTTCATCGGCTACGCCTTCTCGCAATGACGTTTGTGAATTTGATGTAATGTTAGTTGGAACTATATGGGAAGAATAATTGATTGCCTAACCATTTCTGTCCTCTAATTGACAATAGGGGATAAACTTGTTGTTTAATTTTTTGATAATATTGTTTTATATAACTTATTTCATCTTCATTTAGCATTTTATAATCTATTAACTCCTTTGCATAAGGAACCATGGTAAGAGTATCAAACTCTAAATAATTTACATCCTGTAAGCTATTTCTGATATACATCAAATTTTCTATTCTAATACCAAATTCGTTGATTTTATAGTAACCAGGCTCATTAGACACAATCATACCTGGTTGTAAAATCACGTTACTACGTAAATTAATATTTTGTGGTCCTTCATGGACATTTAAAAAGCTACCAACCCCATGACCTGTACCATGCGGGTAATCTTGTCCATCCCTCCACAAAAATTGTCGAGCTAATACATCTAAATGGCTTCCTGTAGTAATATTGACCGGAAACTTAATCATCGATAGAGCAATATGTCCCTTAAGAACTTGAGTATAACGTAATTTTTGCTCCTCGGTAGGGTCACCTATAGCAAAGGTTCTGGTTACATCAGTAGTACAGCCTTTATATTGTCCACCAGAATCAATTAATAATATACCTTTACCTAAGATTTTTTTTGCTTGATGGCTTGTTGCTCGGTAATGAATTATCGCACCATTTTCCTTAAAACCACATATAGTTGGGAAACTATTCGTAACATATTGATCTTGCTTAGATCTAAATTCGGTTAATATTTCTCCTAAATCATACTCAGTTTGATCTTGTAAATTTGGTAGCTCAAACAAATATGCCAAGAATTCACATAGTGCCACCGCGTCATTAATATGAAAATTAACTGCGTGTTTAATCTCAATATCATTCTTAATTGCTTTCGATAGTTGACAAGGGTCGTTAATTTTTTCTACTAGTTTATTATTGAGCAAATCCATAATGTAACTTGAGGCAAAATTTTCATCAACGAGAACCTTATTAGCATGACCCAATATACCGGCAAATCTTTCTTCCGATAAAATAGTTATGTCAGGGCGAGCAATCATAATTTCTTGATTAGCTCTATTCGGGTTAGTAAATAAATATAGTTGGTCTTGAGTGATTAGAACTATAGCGAGCATCAATGGTGAATATGGAGTGTCACTTGCTCTGAGATTTAATAGCCAGCATATTGAATCTGTTGAAGTAACAATCATCGTATCGGCGGAATATTTAGTTAGTAGATTGCGGCATATGGCAATTTTATTACTATATGATTGACCAGAAAATTTATCATCATGAATATATATTTTTGATGATGGCTGATCAGGTTTATCATACCAAATTTGGTCTATCAAATTATCAGATATCTTCTGTAAACGGGATCTTATTTTAGCAAATGTTTGTAACTTAACATTAGTAAAGAGTTTCGAATCATATCCCAATATACCATCATTACCTAAATAGTCATCCCAAGGAAAATGTGCTAAATCTTTAATATCAAAAATCTTAAAAGTTTCTTGATCTAGTTCATGTTTACTTTGTTCTAGATAACGACCATCTGTAAAAAATACCGCCTTACCTTTGCAGATCACCGCAATACCATTTGATCCGCTAAAGTTAGTTATATATTGCAGTCGCTTAGCACTTTGATGAACATACTCATTAAGATATTGATCGTTACATGGTACTATATAGCCATCTATTTTATACTTAGCAAATAGCCCTCTAATATTACGGATACGTTCTTGCATTAAACAACCTATTTATCCAAAAGAATTATCTGCTTCTTTCACTATGCGGTTTCTTAGTTACAGAGCTAACATTGCGGGGTGCAGCTTTTTCATCAGTCGGAACCTTAGATATATCATTTTTGATAGATTTGCCGATAAGTTGAGCAGCTTTTAGAACTTCAGGACTTAGGTTTTTTATGTTATCTAAAGGTTTTTCTATCTGCTGTTCTCTTGCGAGATTCGGAGTTCTACCAATCATCCCATCAATAGACACTTTAAAAAAATCGGCAAGAAGTACCAATGTAACACTAGATAGCATTTTTTGAGTATCATCTTCTTTTAAAAAAGGACGTAATGCATCTTCACTAAGACCAAGTTTTTTCCCTAACTCAGACTGAGTTAAATCATTTTTGACTAGCTCCTTATTGATAAAACTCCTTAAATTAGCACTTAATTCTTCAGGAGATAGTTTAGCATATTGTTGTTTTTCTCCAGAGTCAAATTCCTCTCTACCCAACAATTCATTGACAGAGCATTTAAAATAATCAGCTAGTTTGAGTATGTTTTTTATCTCAGGACGCCGATTATCTAGCATCTTCCTCATAGTAGTTTCAGGAACATCTGAAGTCTCAGCTAGTTGACCTACCTTTAGCCCTTCCTCCTTCATTTTTTTATTAAGGAAATCCTTTATATTTTCAAACCAACCCATTAAACATAATCTTTTATAAATTTATCCGTGAAAAACGGTTTTTTTTCTTGACAGAAAAAAAACCTTATAGTAAAGTTGTTTGTCTTACCAAATAAATTTAACAAATTCTTTCAGTAAGATAAACTTTAGGAATCGTAACCATTTTACATATAAATTCAACCACTTGTCAATATGTATAAGTTGAATATAAGAAAAATGTTATTAACCCTAAAAACCCAATCATAAAAGGAAATGCTTTATGAATATATACAATATTTATCTGATAATCAAATATATTATTGCTTATTTAGCAACTTTTTTATTAAAAATGCAACCTAAATTATTATTTTACTCAACAATTAATAGGAATATTTTTCCTATTATCATAATCAGGGGGTTTTGTGCAAAATGATCTTGAGGATAAAAAATTCAATATAAATGATAAAGATATAAAACAGCTATATAGCAAGATTATGACTATATCAGGTTACATAATTGCTATGAGGTCAGATTGTCTAAAAGAAGCTAAAAAGACTGAGGATGCTCTAAAAACTCTAATCAGACGTACATATGATATTAGAGGTGGACTTTGGATATGTTTGATTACTATATGGTTTTTAGTCATACTTTTTCTGCAAAAAACTTTTAGTTAATACCTACACAGTCAATTAGACTTCTTTTGAAACTTTACTTCTGCTGGTAATTTGTGCGTGATACCGGTACCATACTCCTCATGTACATTTTAGTACGCTGCGGTTCGAGGTGAAGTGTCTCCTACAAATCTTTGTGCATAAGCGAGTTTTGAAAGAAGTCTATTTTCTCTTTTTTCTTCTCTTTAATCCTTTTTTTGTCATGGGCTGAGAAGGTGGGGTTACTTGCGGGGCTAATTGTGGAATTAGCTTATAACCACAACAATTCATTTTTAGCATAAAATATAGCAATGTTGTTTGTACTAAATATAGTGATATGAAACGATAGAGCCAATCACTAGCTATAAAATACTGTATAATTGCATTAAACACACCACCAACATTAATGTAAATAATAATAAACCAGATATCGTCAGTAATTTTACCACTTCTAGAAATCTCAAAATTCTTAGTAGAATAATGTTTTAGAAAATTAATATGACTATAGCTAAAGCAACTAATAACTAATATCATAGCAAAAACTATACCTATAAAAAAATTTAAATTAATGAGTTCTTGTAAATCTCCTGTCTTGATATAATCATATAGTGCTTGTTCTGTCCAGCTGCTATTGGTTAATTTTTGGTTTATATATTCAAAAGATTTAAATCCTAATATGATTGACATTATACTGCAAGATAGCAATGTATAACTATATCTCATAGCAAATATCCATAATGGTATTTCCCTTTTAACCATGTTAGTAAATGCTAATCTACTCATAAATTACCTTTATTAAGCCCTTCTTCCATTAAATTAATAAATTCATCTAACTTTTTTCTATAAAAACTCTTCTCTTGAATTACAAGAATTAACATTAATACCTTGAAAAGGCTCTTCTATAATTTTTTTGGTCTAATATTAATTTCTTTAAGTGCCAACAGTCCAATCTAATAATTCTAATTCTTTAATACGTTGAAATTCTGATAAGTTATTAGTAACACAAATAATTTTATGCTCTAATGCGGTGGCGGCTATTAAAACATCATATGCTCCTATAGGCTTACCTTGCTGCTTTAGCAATGCTCTAATTGCAGCTGCTATTATTGCAGTACCATCATTAAATGGTAAGATACTAGGGCGTGTCATCAATTAAGTTGACATAAATATTAGGATGAGGCAAATTAGATATTGGTAAAAAAATAAGAAGGTGACCAATGCGCAGATATGCTTTAAGAGATGATCAATGGGAAAGGATAAAGGATATTTTACCTGGAAAAGAAGGAGACGTAGGAGCAAGTGCCAAAGATAATAGATTATTCGTAGAAGCTGTATTATATAGATATCGTGCTGGTATACCGTGGAGAGACTTACCAGAAAGATTTGGAGATTTTAGAGTAATTCATACAAGACATACACGTTGGAGCCAAAAAGATGTATGGAAGAAGGTTTTTGAACTACTTGCACAAGATGCAGATAATGAATATAGTATGATTGATTCAACGATTGTTAGAGCACATCAACATAGTGCCGGAGCTAAAAAAAAGTCATAGTAGATGACCAAGCAATAGGTCGTAGTAAAGGTGGTTTATCAACTAAAATTCATGCAACTGTTGATGCTTTAGGAAATCCGACAGCTTTTTATTTAACCCCTGGTCAGTCGCATGATTTACAAGGTTCTGATGCTTTAATGGAAACTTTGACAAAAGCGGATACCGTAATTGCAGATAAGGCTTATGATGCTAAGGCAAGAATGAGGAATAAGATAAAAGATAAGAATTGCACTCCTGTAATTCCATCCAAGAAGAATCGTAAATTTCCTGTAGAATATGATGTAGAGCTTTATAAGTATCGTCATTTAATTGAAAATTTCTTTGCAAAACTTAAACAATCTCGAGGCATTGCTACGCGTTATGATAAACTAGCTCAGAATTTTCTGGGAGCAATTTATTTGGCTTCTTCTGTAATATTACTTAATTGATGACACGCCCTAATAAGACTTACTAGGCTTTGCCATTTCTTATACAGCTTATTCATCTGCTGACTTTGTTTTATATTAAAACCATATTCTATCTCCAATAAAGTTACAACAGATATACTTAAGTCACTAGGACTAACCTGTTGCATTTGTTCTATAACATTAACCTGTCCTCTGAGAAAAAAGGATATTGTGCAAGTATCTAGAAGGTATTTCATAATTTATGTTGCCCTATATTTCATTAAAACTTGTGATCTTTTGGTTCTAACATACTTTGCCTTAATTCCTTTGTATCTGGGTATAAATCTCTTGTGTCTTTATCAAAACTAAAAATGCCTTCTGACCATTTTGTTTGTTTATGACTATTAATCCAGTCAGTTAATGCTTCATTTATTATGCTATTTCTACTTTTGCCTGATAATTGTCTTTGCTGCTCTAGCTCGTTATATAAATGATCGTTGATATAAATATTAAAATTCATATTAAACCTCCTATTTATTTAGTTATTTACGATATAACATATTATAACATGTTATATCATTAAGAAAAACATAAATATTTTTCTTTGTTATTACAATGAAGTAAGAATAGGGAAATATCGACTATACGCATAGAAATGAGGGTTCTGGAAATTCTTCTTTTGATAAACTAATTCATTGCCATCTAGATCAACAACATTTCCACCATTAGCTTTAATTAGTGCATGACCTGCTGCGATATCCCATTCCATAGTTGTCCCAAATTTGGGATAAATATCGGCTTTCCCTTCTGCTATTAGACATAATTTAATTGAGCTTGGTATGCTAACTATTTCGGTAATTAAATGTTTTTCTAAAAATTTCTTAATCTTTGAATTGGAGCAGCGTGAGCTAACAACAGCACTATAATGATTTCTAGGTAAGGCATCAAAACTTACTGCCACATCATTTTGTTCAACTCGCAAAATATTATTAACATCTGTATAATGTAATTTCTGTATGGATGGTTGATAGATAAAGCCAATAACAGGCATACCATTTTTTATCAAGGCAATATTTACTGTATATGTATCCTCACCTTTTACATAACTTTTTGTCCCATCAATCGGATCAATCAACCAAAAATGCTCTTTATTTAAAGCAACTGGCTCTCTCTCTTCACAAATTACAGGAATATTTGGTGTTAACTTTGTTAAACCATTATATATAAAATCACTAATTTCTTTATCAGCATTTGTTACAGGTGAATTATCATCTTTATAACAAACTATTAGCCCTAAATCTCTTGTCATTAGAGCAATTCTTCCAGCATCGGTAATTAAACTTTTTAACGATCTAATTAAATTAACTATCATTTGTTATTTTCTATAAATTGCTTAGCCTCATCATCTTCTAACCATTTTCCTGTTTTTAATAATATTTCTTGTTGAACTTTCACTATATTATCCTGTGGAATACCCTTTAATTCTGTAGCAGCTAAATATTCTATACCATAATAATTGAGATCAACTGTCTTTAGAAAATTATCTATATCATTTAATTCACTTTTTTTATTCTCAAAAATTATAATATTATTAGGCAAAATATTTGTGATACGCATGAACTCATATAGTGCCTGAGATTTATTTAAAAAATCAGTAAATATTATGCCTTTATAAAAAATCGGTGACCTTTTATCATTCTCATCAAATTTTAATATTTCTTTATTATTAACTTTATCAGTAAATTTAATACCAAGTCTACTTAGTTGCTCATACTGCCATTCCTCATAATTTTCAATCCTTCTACATGCTGGGTTAATTTTAGTAAAGCCAAAAACCAAAGCCCCAGAACTCTTTAGCTTATCAATAAATTTCGACCAATTAGCTTCTACCAACATAACTTGTCTTTGCAGTAGCAACTTAGCAATTACTTCATCTATATTGGAGCGATACTTTTTTAAAGCAGCAAGCTCCTGGGTAAACCCCCCATAAGGATTGGCATAACGAAACATATTAGACTTAGGCGTAACTATTGTATCATCAATATTGATTAGCACTAAGCTAGATCCATCAATTTTTTCAAATAAATTTTTTACTGTAACAGAATCTATGGAATAAGTGGGAATGATTATTGCATAACTCGTATATGGTAGCATAACAAGAATTAATAATAATTTTGACTTATGCAGGAGGTCTAACAATTTTAATAAAAAATTATTTTTTATTGTCATATGGATTTATGTTTTTCTGATTTTTAATTTTAACATTGCTTCTTTTTGTAGCATTTATCTTATTAATCAACTCACTAAATAATTTTACAAAATCACGAGAGTTAAATATTGATTCTTTTGTATCAGATAATCGATAATTATAACCAATAAACATCACGTTATCGTCATAATTTTTGAGTTGACTTTCCATCGAAATTAGCTCACTAGAATTTTCATCAACCATTATTAGAACTTTTGGCATGAACTTCACTTCTATTAAAAAGTTTAATATTAACCGAAATGAAGGACTATTATTGCTGCTCAATATACCTTGATAAAATGTCTGATAAGTATTATCAAAAGGCTCCATATTATTAAAAATAAGATAATTATGTTGAGGGAAACTATTAGATAAGTCAATATTGAATTTTTTTAAATAATCAGCCTTCCATATTTCTAGTTTCTTTATATTGTTAAAGTTACCAGTTAAACTACGGTCACTAACAATTACTGGACTGCCTTTATCCATTATACCTTTTATAAATTTAGGTAAATTACTATCTAATAACTCATTTTTATACTCTGTAAACAATATTGTATCAATATAAACTACCTTTGATGCTTTAACTGATTTAAATAATTCAGATAGTTTAGATAATTCATTTTTATTCAGTTGGTTAATTGGTGGAAAGAATGATTTGAATATAACTTTGTCTCTCCCTAAAACCAACAGGATATCCTCAGGAGGATAATTATTGCATAATTCTTGATATTCATTATTTATTTGCTCTAAACTATTAGTCTTAACAATCTTGCCATCTGCTATTAAGGGCAATAATAGTAGTATGCAAGCAATATATTTATTGCATAATTTGATACTTTTCAAAGCAAAATCGTATAGCTTTAATTTAGTTTCTCTAGTTAACATGGTATTTGCTCTTATTTTTAGTCATTGCAAAAGCAGAGTTTCAAAAGAGGTCTATTATCTTGCCATTATGAATTCAATATCAATATCCACTTTTTGCCATATCTTATCACAAGTAAGTATAGGATAATTTTTAAACATTGCTAAAGCAATACAACCCCTATCGCCTAAGGATAAACCATACTGTTTTGTTTTTTTAATTATTTTTGCTGTTATTAATGCCTGTTCTTCACAAAAATCTATAATTTTAATACCAGAAAGTTTGATCAGATTTCGACAATCGTCTTCTGTTAAATTTTGTACTTCAATACAATATTTATATAACTTCCGCAATATTTATACTTGAGATTATGGCATGTTTCAAATTCTGTCTTACAGATTCATACCCAGATTCTTTTGCAAATAGCATTATAAGAGCGGAAGAATCAAATACTATCTTATTAGCCATTTTTTATATTTCTCAATTCTTCTATCTGGTATTCTTCATGCTTTTTGTTTATAAAATCATCTACTACTGAATCTTTTTTATCAGTTTGATTTTTTATAAAAATTGCATGCATCTCATCTATTATTTTATTAGCACTAATTATTTTTACTTCATCTTTATAAATTTCTAGATTAACTTTATCACCAGGTTGTATATTAAGCACTCCTCTTATTTCTGACGGAATCAATACTCTACCATGTTGATCCATACTTGTTATTAGTTTTTCCACAATCTATACCTAAATGTTTATTTAAATAGTTTAACATTTAATATAATATGTCATTTAAATAAATTACACAATAAACTTATAAATTGCTGTCGATAACAAGGCATACCCTACAATTTTTATTCATCATCATAAAAAAATAGCAAAAAAACCGTAAACGTTCACTAGACCTCTTGTAAAACTCGCTTATGCTGAGGAATTTGAAGGAGACGCTTCACCTCGAACCGCAGCGTACTCTAGTGTACGTGAGGAGCAAAGTACCGCTATCACGTACAAATTATAGTCAATTCAGGAGAATTTGGGGCTAGGAGCGATGGAGCGACGCCTATAAGTAATAGGCGAGCGACGAGTGACGACGTCCCCAGCTTCTCATCAATTGACTATACCAGCAGAAGTAGAGTTTTGCAAAAGGTCTACGGAGATATGATTAATGGTTTTTTAGTTTCTGATAACCATTAACTATGCTACTTTCTTTTTTTATACCAGTATATTCAAGAGCAATATAATAATTGCTAACTTCAGAAATTCTTATACATTCATCTATATCATGGATATTATCGCTGTGTTGCATTTCTTCGTTCTTCGGGGCCTTCTCTCTTGCTTTTTCAATTGCTTCACTTCTTGATTGGGCAACTACCAAGGTCATAAAATGGTACTCTCCAAAGGAATTATTTTTATATGAACCAAGATTTACAAAAAACAGATAATTCTCACTAGCCGTAGGTTTTGTTTCGTGAATATGAATATTAAAACCATCAATACTATCCGCTATAAACCAAGAATCAATATGTAAAGATACAGGTGTACCAATCCATTTGTTTTTAATCTGTTGAGACATATCTATATTTGATTTCCCAATTACAAAAACCACATCATGTATTTCTATATTGCATCCTTCAATCTTACCACCAAGGTAAAAAATACCCAATTTAGGATAGTTAAACATAAAATCATGAAATTGTGGCATATAAAAAGTTCTCAACAAACAAATAAGATTATTCATGGTGCCGATAGAGGGAATCGAACCTCCGACCTACGCGTTACGAATGCGTCGCTCTGCCAACTGAGCTATACCGGCGAGATGTTTATAAACTTGCGTTAGTTTAACATTTTTGACCATTCTGGGTCAGAAGCATCTTGAGGGGTGATAATTTCTCTTTCATTATAACAGGTTAAATCAATGGAATATATACGATTTCTCCCAGCTACTTTGTTTCTAGGAGGCCAACCTTTAGCAAACATAATTATCCTACCATTGGTTGACCAGCAAGGACTTTCAACCAGATACCCACTAGTTATAATTCTTTCACTATTTTCCTCACCATTAGCAAGAGCTTTCATCACCCCAATGGTAAAACCCTCTCTAGAAATTTTAGTAAAAGCTATATAATCCCCTCTAGGCGACCAACTTGGTGCCGCATAAACTCCTCCACCAAAACTGATACGTTCAACATTTGAACCATCAGAATTCATAATATATAATTGCCTTGATCCACTTCGATCAGAATTAAAAACTATCTTAGTACCATCCGGTGAATAGCTAGGAGAAGTATTAATACCAATACCATTGGTCAATTGTTTAGTCACCATACTATTCAAATCAGTTTCAAAAATATGGGTAGCTCCATTTCTTGCTATTGACATTATAGCCTTGTCCCCCTGGGGTGAAAATCTTGGAGCAAAGGACATACCAGGGAAATTACCAACCAGTCTCTCTTTACCTGTTTTAAGATCACGAATATAAACATGTGGTTTTTGCTTTCGTGCATACGATAAATACATAATTTTATCTGCTTGCGGCGAAAATCTTGGAGTAAGAACTAGATTTTTACCATCTGACAGATATTTGTGATTAGCACCATCATGATCCATCATAGCTATTTTCTTTACTCGCTTTAGATAAGGTCCACTCTCTGACACATACACTATTCTCGTATCAAAATAACCTGAATCGCCAGTAATTTTCTCGTAAATTTTATCAGCTATTTTATGTGCCACCCTACGCCATAAATTTGCTGATACTTCAAAAACCTCACCTATAAGATCTTTTTCTAAACTTACATCCCATAATATAAAACTAACCTTTAGCTTACCAGAAGATAGTTTGATAACTTCACCATTAATTAGCAGATTAGCATTAATTTGTCGCCAAGCAGCAAAAAGAGGCTTATGTTTTATCCCTAGAGTTTGTTCTATAAAAGAAGCAGTAGAAATAGGACGAAACATACCAGAACTTTTTAGGTCATTAGATACTACACTAATTATATCAGCACCAATTACACTATTACCACTATTATCTGCATCAAATTTATTAATGGCTATCGGCATTGGATCAACATGTCCACGCTCTATAACTATAGTTTCTATTGCATAGCTATTAAAGTTAGCAACTACTAATAGTATAACAAATAAATACTTGATCACTAATCCCACCTAGATCATTTTTTAACAAATTATATCAATTTTTTTATTAGCTATATTTTATTAGCTACACTATAGCAGATAAATTGTAAAACACTAAGTATTAGAATGTAAAAAATAATAAATTTTGTAAAAATAATGAAGAGATGCTTATACCTTGTTATCAACAGCAAGAATACTAATATTTGACATTCATAAATGATCAAGATACAATCAAGATATGTGGCATAAAATGTTATATTATGTACAAATCGCTAGCATGGATATTATGGAAGTTATACGTACAAAATTAGGGGATGGTGGCAGAGTCATTATTCCATCAATCTTTCGTCACAATCTTAATCTAATGGCAGGAGATGACATTATATTACATATGAAGGATGAGACAATTTATATTACTACTCCTAATCAAGCTTTATCCAAACTACAAACAAAGGTGAGAAACCATATTAATGCCACTAATCAAAATGTTTCCCTTGTTGATGAGCTAATAGCCATGAGACGTTTAGAGGCAAAGCGTGAATAATAATATTATACTTGATGCTTCAGCATTACTCGCTCTCATCCAAGAAGAACAAGGGGCAGAGATAATAAAACCTTTATTAAAGTTTTCTGTCATGTCGACTGTCAATATTGTCGAATCTTTAACAGCATTACAGCGTTTCGGTATTTCACCACAAAAATCACTAACTTTGATTAGCGATATTATTACTCTAATTGTTCCATTTGATCTTGAACAAGCTGGGTATGTAGCCGAACTACAATCACATGTTCAGCACAAAGGTTTATCTTTAGGCGATCGTGCTTGTATTGCTTTAGGTATCAAATTACAAATACCCATATACACTGCTGATAGGGTTTGGACTCAACTACAATTAAATAATGCAGATATTAAATTAATTCGCTGAATTCCTACAAAAATATATCCAGACAAGTTGTAACTGGACATTAAATTAACTTATCTTCTATTCTTTCTAACTGCCAAAAGAATATTTAGTTATTGGAGTATAAAACACCACTTAATTAATTATCTCCGACAATCAATTAGTCAGATTAGCTATAATTTCGAAAGAAATCCAATGTTAAAAAAATACTGAAAAGATAAAATATTGAATAGGCAAATAATTTCTTAGCCTGTTTATTATCTTTATCACGAAACAAAGAAACAGCATAATATAGAAAAATTAGACCTAATATAAATGCCGTAAGCAAATATAAATGATTACTTATTCCTAAGCAAAATGGCATAAATGTAGTAATAAACATAATTATACTATAGGCAAGAATTTGCTTCTTAGTATAATAATCTCCCTTTACTACCGGCATCATCGGAACATCACAATTTTTGTAGTCTTCTGAACGAAAAATTGCCAATGCCCAAGAATGCGGTGGTGTCCAAGTTAAAATAATCATAAATAAAGAAAAAGAGCCAAGAGAAATCTCATTAGTCACCGTTGCCCAACCAATCATAGGCGGTAATGCACCTGCCACCCCACCAATAACTATATTTTGCATGGTTGAACGTTTTAGCCACATAGTATAAATGAAAACATAATATAATATGGTTATTAATAACAATAAAGCCGATAGCAGATTAACACAAAGACCCATCAGAAAAACTGAGAAGAAGGCAACAACCACACCAAAAGCTAAAGCGTCCCGTGGTTCTATAACCCCGGTGACTAGAGGTCTATTTTGCGTACGTTTCATTATGGCATCAATATCTCTATCATACCACATATTAATAGCTGCACTACTACCAGCTCCAAGCGTAATACAAAGCATAGCAATGCCCGCTATAAATGGATGAATTACGCCTGAAGCAAGCCATAGACCAGAAAAGCTGGTAAATACCACAAGTGCCATCACTCTAGGTTTCATCAGCATAATATAGTCCATAACAGAGCTATTAGACCTTTTTTGACTAGTATTAATCTCTAGTTTTGCAAGAGGTCTAATATAATTAGAGGAATTATTCATATATCTTTATCTCAAGAAAATTTATTATTTCTAGGAAATCCACTAGGAGGGATTTTGCCAACAGAGCCTCGTCGTCCACGAAATGGTAAAAGATCTTTCTCTACCCTAGTCTTTTCTCCTATTTTCCAGCTTAATCCTAAACTACTATCAAATATCTTAACATCCATCAGTTTGGCATCTTTAAATTTTTGCAGAGTTACGCCTTGTCCTCGTTTCATTATTGGTACTTCATTGAGATTAAATACTAATAATTTCCGGTTTTCACCTATACAAGCAAGACAATCGCCATCTACTGGTAAGCAAGTAATACAATAATGATTTTCAGGAACTTGCATAATTTGCTTACCAAGTTTAGTTTGGGCTACTACTTCATCTGAATCAATAATAAATCCTTTGCCAATACTACTGGCTAGTAAAAGCTTTTGGGTTGGTTGATAGACACACATGCTTACTATTTCTTCATTACCAATATCTATAATCAGCTTTATCGATTCTCCATTGCCTTTCCCTCTAAATATATTATCGCCTAGAATAGTGAAAAAACGCCCCGATGCACTAAATATAAGGATTTTGTCAGTAGTATAAGCCTCAAGAATAAAGTTTTCTGCATCGCCTTCTTTGTATTTTACAGTTGATAAATCATTATTATGACCTTTCAAAGAACGAATCCACCCCATTTTGGAACATATTATGGTGATAGGTTCTTTGGTTATGAAAGCTGAAATATCAACAATCTGAGCAACAATACTAGCCTCTTCAAAACTAGTTCGACGCATGCCTAATTTAGTAGTAAAACCAAACTTTGTTTGCACCATTTTTACTTCTTTCTTAACTATTTTCTTTAATTCATTCGGATCCTGTAAAATTTTCTGCAGATTTGCATGTTCTTTTTCTAGCGAAGTATGTTCGTTAATAATTTCTTGTTCTTCCAATTTTCTTAAAGACCTCAACCTTGTATTGAGAATTGCTTCAACTTGCAGATCAGTTAAACTAAATTTAGCGATCATTATTTGTTTAGGTTCATCTTCTTCACGAATAATTTTGATTATTTCATCCAAGTTTAGGTAAGCTATTCTTAAACCTTTAAGAATTTCCAATCTATGTTCAATTTTGCCAATAAGAAATTTGGATCTACGAGTAATAATATTTTGTCGGTGTAATAAAAATTCCTGCAATATTTCCAGTATATTAGCTACTTTAGGAATATTATTTGAACCTATAACATTCATATTAAGCTGGATTCTATTTTCTAGAACAGTTAATTTGAATAATGACTCCATAATTACATTAGGGTCACAATTACGATCTCTAGGTTCAATAATTAACCTTATATCTTCTGTCGATTCGTCTCTGATATTACCGATCAAAGGAATTTTTTTATCTTTTAACAAGCCAGCTACTTGTTCGATAAGTTTAGATTTTTGTACTTGATAAGGTATTTCAGTAATTACTATCTGATATAAACCATAACTTAAATCCTCTTTGACCCATCTTGCCCTTACTCTAAAACTACCACGTCCTATACTATAGGCTTGATGGATTGAATCAATTCTATCCACAATTATGCCACCTGTTGGAAAGTCAGGACCTTTGACAAATTGCAAAATATCGTTGACCTTTGATTCAGGATGGTCAATTAAATATATTAGTGCATCACATAATTCATGTAAATTATGTGGGGGGATACTGGTTGCCATACCAACTGCTATACCTTCTGAGCCATTAGCCAATAAATTAGGAAACATAGCAGGCATAATTACTGGCTCAGTATCTGAATCATCATAGGTAGCACGAAAATCGACGGTATCTTGATCTATATCTGACATTAATAAAGTACAGATTTCTGTCATTCTTGATTCCGTATAACGCATAGCTGCTGCATTATCGCCATCAATAGAACCAAAATTTCCCTGCCCATCAATTAATGGATATCTGAGAGAAAAACTTTGGGCAAGACGTACCAATGTATCATAGACTGCACCATCACCATGTGGATGGTATTTACCGATTACATCACCGACAACTCTTGCACATTTCTTATATCCTGAGGCTGGTTCTAACCTTAATTGCAGCATAGCATATAATAATCTACGATGGACTGGTTTCAACCCATCACGAACGTCAGGCAAGGATCTTGACATAATTGTTGATAGAGCATAAGAGAGATAACGCTCTGATAATGCATTACCAAAATCTATATGTTCTATTTTAGCATCATTGGTCATAAAAAACTTTTTCTTATATTTATTTCCGATAGTATAATACCCTAAATATATACTCACACTAATACAAAAATAGTATTAAATAGTAAAAATTATACTTTTTATTTTAATGGTTCTATATTTTACTAATTTTTACATTAAAGTGACCTTAATTTTCTTTGCAAATCCATAATTTAATATCTAGATATTAATTAAAATTTAATTAGTCCATTAAAATAGAAAGAGTGGGTAATAAGGTCTTTTTTAAAACTATAATCATAACCAGCACCTAGTTTAAATGGTAAGACAGATTGTACGTTTACATAACCTCCTAAAGTATATTTCACATTCTTTGCAGATGATCCTACAGGTTTTATGATGGGAACTACTATTGGGGCTTGATGTGATGTGTTAGTAAAAGTAATTATGCCTGTGGGATTATTTAGTAAAAGAGTATTGTCTAATTTGACGTGAATTTCCGGAATAATTGAAATATTTTCTACCAAAATATTTTTACTTAAACTTATTCCAGTTTCAAGTAATATTCTTTTGCCTTTCTTAGTTGGTACATTAATGTTAAACTCTTTCCTATATTCTGTAAAATTGTTTATTAAAAAATGATCAAATGTTATTCCTACTATTGGTTTGAACAGAAATTTATCTAAATCCATTTTATAGTAAGTTTCAAGTTTTGCACGTGTTACATAACCGTTAGTCTTGCTATTAATTGCAATATTATTCCGTTCTCCTTTGTTTTTAATAAAGGCTTTACCATATTTTAGATAAGAATTCAGATATATATTTGGTGATAATGTATGTTGGGTATAAATTGCTGCTACATGTAAAATAGTATTTTGCTTATCATTAAATATGGTTTGCAATCTAGTATACGAATTTGCAAGAGCATATGCGATTCCTATAATAAAACTATCCAGGGGGCGTGCATCAAAACCTAAAATAAAACCTTGCTGATTATTTTTAAAGGCTAAAATATTTCCTTGTTGCTGTTGTTTGGTAATAGAGCTGATAAATTGAATCCATCCTCCTTTTTTAATATAATCATTATCTCCTGACGCTACCACATTTACCGTAGAATTATCTGTTAATGTATGGTTAGTTAAAGCATTAGAAATCGTATCCAAATAGTCAAATTCTATATATGTAGTATATTTCGATATATCTTGCTCAACATCAGGGTTAATAGGTGAAATATAACTATTTTCTTCAGCTAATGTTTGAGAAGATGGAATTGCTACTGAATTTGGTTGTTCAGATTCTAAATTGGTTTGTTCGGATTCTAAATTGGTTTGCTCAGTGCTTGAATCTGGTTGTTCGGATTCTAAATTGGTTTGCTCAGTGCTTGAATCTGGTTGTTCGGATTCTAAATTGGTTTGTTCAGTGCTTGAATCTGGTTGTTCAGATTCTAAATTGATTTGCTCGGTTTCTGAATTGGCTTGTTTAGCTACTAAAGTTGGTTGTTCGTCTGCTTGGTCTGGTTGTTTAACTACTGAAGACGGAGGGTCATCTACTGGAGCAGTAGGTTCAGCTGCTATTGGCTCCTCTTCTGCAAACAATGTTGCTAACCCTAGGTTGTCTCCAAATATTTCATATGGATCAACATCTGCATTATCGTCTACAGATACTGCAGCTTGTTGAATTACTTCATGCACAGGTTTCTCAGCTGCTACATCTGTTTGTATAGCTACTGATGTTTGTTGTTCATCTACTATATCTGTTTGTGTAGCTACTGTTTTTGTATCTATGGTATTTGTGTGTTCAGATACTAGGGTAGGATGGGCATCTACTGTAACCGTCTTTGTTACTGGAGGCATATCTGTTGTTGTAGCAATTTCCATTACTGAAACTTCCTCGATTATTGGAGCCATATATATTACTGGATATGCCATTACTGTAGCCTTTTCTGTTACAGGAGAGGTTACTGTTACTGTAGCTGTAGCCGTCTTTGTTGCTGGAGAGGTTACTGTTACTGTAGCCGTCTTTGTTACTGGAGGTGCATCTGTTATTGTAGCAATCTCTATTACTGGAACTTTCTCAGTTATTGGAGCCATATGTATTACTGGAGTTGGCATTACTGTAGCCTTTTGTGTTATTGGAGAGGTTACTGTTACTGTAGCTGTAGCCGTCTTTGCTGCTGGAGGCATATCTGTTGTTGTAGCAATTTCCATTACTGGAACTTCCTCGATTATTGGAGCCATATGTATTACTGGAGTTGGCATTACTGTAGCCTTTTGTGTTATTGGAGAGGTTACTGTTACTGTAGCTGTAGCCGTCTTTGCTGCTGGAGGCATATCTGTTGTTGTAGCAATTTCCATTACTGAAACTTCCTCGATTATTGGAGCTATATGTATTACTGGAGTTGGCATTACTGTAGCCTTTTGTGTTACTGGAGAGGTTACTGTTACTGTAGCCGTAGCTGTCTTTGTTGCTGGGGGCATATCTGTAGCTCTCTCCATTACTGGAGATGGTTCTGTTATTAGAACAATAGCTGCATGCCCAATAATACCCTTTTTAGTGGTCTCCAACTCATCTCTCAATGATAACGAATTTCTTGTTGTAGGAGGTATATCATCTGATGACTCATCTTCAGAATCTACCCTTTTTCTTTTTCTAGATATTTGTTGTGGAGCAGTTTCATTAGATTCTGTGATTGTAGGTGATGGAGTATCTCTTGCTAAATTATCCAAAGAAAAATACCCTTCATCTTCCCACAGTAGGCGTTGTTCTCTGGCACGTTTTATACTATCAACGATTTGTTTATAGTTATCTTGTCCATCATTCTCTTCCGATATCTGAGATTCATCGGATATATTCCTTTTGGGCTGAACTATAGTTGTATTGGTTAGTAATTCAATATTATCATCTAGAGCATGTAACTTAGATTCAAGGGTAAGTCTTGTTTCTTTTAATTCAGCAATCTCAGTTTTTTTCTTATGGATAGAACCTAACAGTTGGTCGTATGTATTGATTTGTTCTTCGAGTAGTGGTTTTTGATCTTCTATATCACGTATATTTTGTCCTAAGTATGTCAACTGTTCGTTTACTTTTTGAAGTTTATCAGAAAAACTTTCTTCTGCTTCTACAACTCTATCAAAAAACTCCTCTTGTATTTCTTGAAGTTTAACAGAAAATTTTTGTTCTGTTTCTTGACTATTATAGTCTTCTTTAGGATTAAGTAATGCTAGATAATCTTTTTCTAGTAAATCAAGCATTTCCGTTAATTTATTTCCATCTTCAGATGGTTTTATTATTATGTTTTCTGGGTCTACTTTTTTTAATTTCTCATGAGTGTCATTAACAATAAACCATATTTGTTCCATGTTCTCTTTAAATTCAGCAAAAGAAATTTGTTCTGTTTCTTTACTATATAATGGCAAATTTTTGATCTCTTGTTGCTGTAAAATTGAGAGCATTTCTTCACTCTTTTGTTTCTCTAAATTATGTTCTCTTTTACGATCAAGTAATTTTAAATACTCTTCTTCTAGTGCATTAAGTTCTTCTTGTAATTCATTTCCATTTATTTGTAACTGTTCTTGTTCTAATTCTTTTAATTCATCACTGACTTTATCAATAGCATTCCATGTTGCCTCTATTTCATTTTCAAGGTGATGTCTATGAGTAAATGGACGTGGGTGAGAGAATTGTCCTATTTCTTCATTAAATCCTACTGCCAAGACATCAGATACGTCAAATTTTTGCAATAAGAAAAATAAAAAAACAAAAACTAGATACTTTTTTACTAAATGTCTATTCACAAAACTATTTTGTGGCATGCTAAATACAACCATTCTATTACCTATTAGTTAATTTATTTGTTAAAAATTAACTAATATTAATATAATTGTCATAGCTAAATAAAGCAAAAAGTGCATTTATAGTTTTATTCTTAGGAAATTAGGCTGTTGTATGTTGTAAAAAATCATAATTATAGATTAAAATCATATCATTAATAGAAATACGATTAATAAAACTAAGAATTACGAGAAGCAAGGAAAGTAAGGAAAAACACTAAATAATATAACCGCAGTTTGACATAAAGACGATAAGAAAGTATTTGAAAATAAACTGTGAAGGACGTAATATTCTCTAAATGATAAAGTAAAATTGGAGAATGTATCTATGTCTTACCTCACTGAGATTTTATACATAATTGATGATTTTGCAAGCCATTTGAAGGAGACGCTTCACCTTGAACCACAGAGTAATCTAATGTACGTGAAGATTCGAGGATAGTACCCTACATTTTTTACTATTTTCTTATGATGAATAAAAAATCTGGTCACCAAGCGTCATTGAGAGGAGATCGTAAGGTCGACGAAGCAATCCAAAAAATGACCAGGAATGGATTGCTTCGCCTGCTACGCCTTCTCGCAATGACGTTTTTATGCTGTTTAATACTTATAAAATAAAAATTGTAGGGTGCTATGAGCTATACTACCCGATCTTCTTCTTGTGTTAAAAATTCCTCCAGCTTTTCTCTTGTGTAATCTTTTTCTTCTAAGATTACTTCATTGTCAAAAATATGTTGTACTGTTTTTTCTTCTAATAATGGACCTTTTAAGTGCTCAATAGATCGAGGATTTTCTTGATAGAACTTTAATATTGCTTTTTCTTGATCCGGAAATCTCCTTGCTTGAGCTATAATAGCATTTTTAATATCATCCTGTTCAATACGTAAATTCTTAACTTGCATATATTCTGATAACATCAAACCTACTCTAACACGACGTAAGGCTAGCTTATTATAGTACTCATTAATTTCTGCTTCTGATTTATCTTTAAATATTGAATCTGAGTCGTTACTTTTCTCCGTTTGAGATTTTAAAGTATTTACTTCCTGGGCTATTAAAGATTTGGGAACATTAAACGTTAATATCTCTTCTAATTGATCAAATAATCTCATCTTCATTAAAGTATGTATATGCTCCCTATATTCATCTGCTATACTTTTAGAAATATTAGTACGCAATTCTTCAACTGTCTTACAATTAAATTTCTTAGCAAACTCATCATCAACGACTATTTCATCAGCAGAATGTACCGCCTTTACCTGAACAATAAATTTAGCAGGCTGACCTGCAATTTGTTCCATATGATATTCTTTTGGGAATGTAACATTAACCTCTACCTCATCTCCAGCTTTACTACCAATAAGCTGATCTTCAAACCCATCAATAAAAGCTCCACTACCAATTACTAATTTGTAATCTGTAACTTTACCACCTTCAAAAGGCTCATTATTGACATAACCAATCGCATCAATAGTAACTTCCTGCCATTTTTCTACTTTCCCTTTATTTTCTTTAGTATAATTTTTTGACATAGACGCAAGTTTATCTATTTGCTTATTAATGTCCTCTTCCTCAATTACTAATTTTGGATAAGTGATTTTTATTTTTTTGAAATCTGGTAATTCAATGTTAGGTAGTAGCTCAAATTTTAGAGTAAATTCTAGATCTTCATTATCTTTATCACATAAATCTCCTAATTGAGGATTACCTACTGTTTTTAGTTTATGATCTTTTATAATATGCTGTACTGCGTGATTAATTTCATGGCTTACCACATCAGACCTAACAGATTGCTTATATTTTTGATTAACAATGTTGATTGGCACTTTCCCAGCACGGAATCCATTGAGTTTAACTTTTTTTGATAAATTATCTAATTCTTTTTGCACTTGATTGGCAATTTTAGAAGAAGGAAGAACTACTTTCACTTCAAAATTTAGATCTTCATTTTTAAGTTCTGTGACTTGCATACTAAAAAACTCATTAGCAATATTAAAATATCATGCAAAAACTTGAAGGGCTGCAAAATCACTCCAATTTTTGCGTTATTAATTTAGTGGTGCGGATGGAGGGACTTGAACCCCCACGCCTTGCGGCGCTAGAACCTAAATCTAGTACGTCTGCCAATTCCGTCACACCCGCATAGTGTATCTTGACTATTTATCAACTAGTCTCAGCTAAAAATTTTGTCAGACAGTCATAATACACATGATACAAGTTTTGTAAATCGCTAACTTTTGTATATTCATTAATTTTATGAGCTGTCTCAGACAATAAGCCAAATTCCACAACAGGACAATAATCTTTAATAAACCTCGCATCAGAAGTGCCACCACTAGTAGATAATTTTGTAGATATTTGAGTTGTATCAGATACTACTTGAACAAAATCAGCAATTAACCCTGTTGGTTCTTGGATAAAACAATCAGCTGAAGATACACTACTTAATTCATATTTAAATTGGTATTTAGCACAATATTTGTTAATTATCTGATCTATCAAATCTGTTATGCTAGATAATGAATGAAGATCATTAAAGCGAACATTAAACTTTGCTGTAATTTTCCTAGGGATTACATTAGTGGTATCATTACCTACATCAATAGATGTAATTTCTAAATTTGACTGTTGAAAAAATTTACTCCCTTCATCTAATCGATAATTAACCAATTCATTAAGTATTTGAACTAAAGGATGAATCGGATTATTGGCTTGCAATGGATATGCTACATGCCCAGCTGTACCATATAGAGCTAAGTTAAAGTTAATACTTCCACGTCGACCAATTTTTACGGTATCCCCTACTTGCTGTTCATTTGTTGGTTCGCCTACAATAGCAAGATCGATCAAATTATTATCATGTTGATGCAAATATTTTAGCATTTCTACAGTGCCATATTTGCCACTTCCTTCCTCATCGCTAGTAATTAAAAAACTAATTGAACCATTAGGAACTTTAACACATTCAATGAACTGCAAGCTAGCAGCCAGAAAACATGCTATCGCTCCCTTCATATCGACAGTTCCCCTACCATAAATCTTCTCACCCACTTTACTTGCTATAAAAGGATCATTAAGCCATAATGCTCTATCACCTGCTGGCACAACATCAACATGTCCAGCAAAACAAATATTAGGACGGGCAGTACCATAAACAGCATAAAGGTTGGTTACTTTATAATTATCTTCACCAAATATTTTGGTTTCAGTCTTAAAACCATTTTTTTCTAATAAATTACTAATATATTCAATACAACCGCTACTATTAGGCGTTACTGATTGAAAACTAATCAATTTTTCAAGAAGTTGTATATACATATTCCAACTATTCTCGGACAACCAAAACAGATACCCCAGAATGCCGCACAATTTTTGACGCATTAGGACCTAGCATATAATCTCTAAGCTGTGGTCGTACTGCTGAAATAATAATTAAATCAGCTTTCACTTCATTAGCATATTGTATTATTTCATCATAGACCGCCCCTCGACCAATATGTAATTCAACTTCGATCTCCTCAGGCACATATTGTCTAATTAGCTCTGTTACCTGTACCCGATATTTTTCTTTTTGGTCTTTTGCCCAGCTTTTAGGCAAATAATCCTCGACCATTTTCATACCAAAATCCGAGATGATATAAAGAAAATGTAATTTGGCATTAAAGATAGTAGCAAAACTTAAAGCCTTTGGTAATATTGCCTTAACCGATTGTTTATCCGACAAATCTAATGGTATTATTATATTTTTAAACACAATTAACAACTACTCCGATATTTATTATCTATTTCTTACTGCTGAATGTTTTGGCAAAATAAAATTATTAGTATCAGCAAAATGATTAATATCAATATTATATAACATATAATTAGAATGTTTAAAATGTTTTACATTTTTATGAAACATACCAATAAATTTATCCAATAATTTAGCATCCATACTACTGTTAGTAACTAAAATTGCCGTTACTGCCACTGTATTCAAATCTGCAGTGATTCCAGGATATAATCTTTTATCCAGCAATCCCTTATGAAAAGCTTTATTAGTGGCTAGTAATTGTTCAATTTTATCATTTTCCATAGGTATAAAATCAACCCCACAGCTATTAGCAGTAAACCCTACTAAAGCGTTAGGATGACCTACCGTCATAATCATCACATCAATTTTACCATTACAAAATTGTTTTATTGACTCTTCGTAACTCATTTCATCGCAATCTATTGGCTCTTTGGTAAAATTATATAACTTCCTGATAGCATTGTAAGTAATGGTATTACTAGACAATGACAAACCATTTGATATTCTCTTCCCTTCAATATCTGAAAAGCCTTTTATCTTATCCTTATCCTGACTTTTTACTACAACAGTAAAAAGCTCGTCATATAAATTAAGCACCTGACGCATTTCTTGCATTTTCTCTGTATTGGCATAATGCCCAATAGCTTCAAACGCTTCCAATGCTATATTGGATTGCACCAAAGCTAAATCTATCTTACCTTCTCTTAGCAAATTTAAATTTTCAACACCTCCATTGGTAGGTACTACTTCACAATTTACAGTTTTATCAGCTAAAGTCATGGTTCTACACAAATCCAATCCGATAGAGTAATAACCTTTCAAAATCGAACCAGAACCAATTCTTATTGTTTTTTGCGAAGCTAAGACACAATTATTAGTACAAAACAGACAAAAAACTACCAATAAAACTCTAAAATTGTTCATAAATATAATATACACTATAACTAATTGACCACTAATACTTTTTAAGATAAATAATTAAAAAAATTACTCCCCCTATCAATAGAGAGTTATTTCCGACAATATTTTAGGGTACCATTCCTTCGTCATTGCGAGGAGCTACTTTAGTAGCGACGAAGCAATCCAAAAAAGTAATCAGGAATGGATTGCTTCGTTGACCTACGGTCTTCCTCGCAATGACGTCTGAGGGGCTTTGCTTCGTCGCAGCAAAACTACTTCTCGCTAATAGATAGACTTAGCTATAAACTACCCCTACTACTATCGATAATCAAGATAATTGTTACAGTGCATATATAAAAAATTCCTATTCCTTATAATATTCTTCTCCAATTTCAATTTCAGCCCGGTTATTTGACTTACGCCAATTATTGCTGTCCCTTAGTGAGTAGATACAGCCACAATATTCTTGCTTATAAAAATTCTCACGTTTAGCTATTTCGTACATTCTACTACTCCCGCCTGATTTTCGCCAATTATAAGTCCTTACTTTTACCCACAAATATAAAATTAAGTATAAACTAATATTGAATTATATACTTAAAATATAAGAAGGGGAAAGAATGAGGAATATGCAAGCGTTATCTAATGCTTACAACTTAGGTAATAAGTGGTTAGAAAGGGAATTTAGGCATGTTAACTTTGGAGATCAAAGGCTTATAAAAAGACTTATTAAAACTAGCTCACTTATAGAAAGCAAAGCTTCTGGTTCAATAAATCAAAGTTGCAGAAGTTGGAAAGAGGCTAAAGGAGCGTATAGATTATTTAGCAATAAAAAATTTGATCCAGCGGGAATTTATTATTCACATTATAAAGAAACACAAGAAAGGATTAAAGGTAATGAGTTTGTATTTTCAGTTCAGGATACAACATACCTAGATTTTGATTCTCATATTAAAACTAAAGGGCTCGGTAGCGTCTCAAAGTCTTATACAAAACATAAAATGGGGCTGATTGTGCATAGTGCCTTGATGTTTACAATGGAAGGATTACCTTTAGGATTATCTTCTCAACAATGTTGGGCTCGTGTTATACGTGAAGAAACTGCACAAGAAAAATCAAGAAGAAAATATATCTCTTCTACTGAAGATAAAGAAAGTTATAAGTGGATAGCAGCACTTAAGGACACTATGCATATTATACCTAAAGACACTAAAGTTATAACTATTGGTGACAGAGAAGCAGATATCTTTGAACTATTATGGTCGTGTCAAGAAATGGGTAGTTTGTTTATTGTTCGTAATAGACAAAATAGAAAATTTATTTCTACAGAGGGAGGAAAAACAAATTTGCAAACCCATATAAATCAGATATCAGCAAAGAAAGAAATAGTAATTCAAGTTCCAAAAAAGAACAATGAAGCAGCAAGAATGGCAAATATTGAAATAAAATATATGTCTGGTTTAATACCAATTAGAACCCCTTCATTATATGGTTCAAAAAATACTGAACACAAAATCAGTGATAAAGTAGTGCTCTATGTTGTAAGAGCTAAAGAACAAGTCCCCCCTAAAGGAGTGGAAGCAATTGATTGGCTCTTGCTAACTAATGTTCCTGTCAGTAATTTTGAAGATGCGATTGAAAGGATAAATTGGTATAAGTTAAGATGGAGAATTGAAGAATATTTTAGAGTTCTAAAATCTGGATGTAAAATAGAAAATTCTCGTTTAGCTACAAAAGAAAGGCTAGAAAAATTAATTGCCATAAAAAGCATCATTGCATTTAAAATTTTATATTTATCAAAAGTAGCAATATCTCATCCGCAAGAAGTGTGTACTAAGATTTTAACTTCACAAGAATGGCAAACTCTTTATATTCGAGAGCATAAAACTATTTCCATACCTGAAGAACCTCCAACTATGAAACAAGCTATTATCTGGCTTGGTAAATTAGGAGGATTTATGAATAGAAAAAATGATAAATTACCAGGAACTATGACACTATGGAGGGGCTACGAAAATCTTACAGAAAGTATCGAAATATTATCTATATTTCTCTCCCAAAATTGTGGGTAAAAGTAAGTTATAAGTCCAGTAAGTTATTCCATCGTAATGAGAGGCAGCTTTAATGCCTGATTCATTAATTTGATTCATGTCTTTCCAGCGGGAAATGCCAAGAGAACTGGTAATAACTTTAAAATCATTCTCATAGGCATAAAGGGCTGTACGTTCAAAACGCATATCAAAACACATAGAACAACGTTTGCCTCTTTCTGGCTCCCATTCCATACCTTTGCTTCTCGCAAACCAATTTTGTACGTCGTAATCTGCATCAATAAAATTGATACCCATTTTTTCAGCAAAACGAATATTTTCATTCTTACGAATTTCATACTCTTTTTTAGGATGAATATTGGGATTGTAGAAAAAAATAGTTAAGTCAATACCAGACATCAACATTTTCTCCATAAGTTCTCCTGAACATGGAGCACAACAGGAATGTAGTAGAACTTTATTTTCACCATTTGGTACTGATAGGATTTCATTCATAATTAGTTACTAATTTTTTTATAAATTTTAAAATAACATACGATATAGCTAATCCAAATTCATTAGATTTAGATTGCTTCGTTGCCGCTAAAGCGGCTCCTCGCAATGACGTAAAAGATATTGCATTGTTTTGTAGAAAAATGGATAATAAATTATTATTTTTTATTAACAATAATTTTGTCACTAAGTATTGAATATTAGTCTAATTGAGAGATAATTATGTTGAATAAAACAACTAATTTGCCTAAAGGTTTTGAGTATTTGGATCAAATAGATCCAACCATAATTCAACAAATGATGTATTATAGTACTAGGAATTTTATAGGAGAGAGGATCAGGGGCTATAAGGCTCCTAGAGCTATACTAACTAAACAAGCCGCGATTGCCCTAAGAAATGTTCAGCAAGATATAAAAAATGATAACTATTCTTTGGTAGTTTATGATGCTTATAGACCACAGAAAGCTGTACAACATTTTGTTGCCTGGGGAGAGGATAGGGCTGATCAAACAATGAAAGAATCTCACTATCCATACATTAATAAGACTGAAATCTTTTTGTTAGGTTATGTTGCTAAGCAATCACCTCATAGTCGCGGAAGTACGGTTGATCTAACTATTATTGAACTTGGAAAACAATTACATAGCAACCCTAAAATGATCAAAAGAACCATAAAAGATGGTCGTTCCATACCTTATTTTGATGATAATACGGTTGACATGTATAGTTCTGTAGACCTTATGGATTCAGTATCTTGTCATGATAGTGACCTAATTGATCAACGTTACTTACAAAATCGTAATTATTTACGGGCAAAAATGAAAAAGTATAATTTTGCAGAATATTTGCCTGAATGGTGGCACTATACTTTACAAGACGAGCCTTATAAGGATCAGTATTTTGATTTTGATGTTGAATAAGGTTTATAGCTAACCTGTTACTCCATCATTGTGAGAAGCTAGTTCGCAACACATCGTCATTGCGAGACCACGCAAGTAGGTTGTGGCAATCCATGAAACTTGTTATATGGATTGCTTCGTTGCCGCTAAAGTGGCTCCTCGCAATGACGCTTCAGTTTAAAACCGTCACGACTCCTTGCAATGGCGTTAAATTTTAACCTTCCAAATCAATATTGTTTCAAATATAACACAACTAAACACAACTAACAGGAATTTATGAAAAAATACTCTAAGTAGCTTGTAATTAATTAATTTTACATATATAGTACTTGCGTGGATATTCTAAAAGGGTTTTATGTAGAATAGATAGTGTCATCCATGTAAAAAGGCTGTCGTCTCTGCAAAAAAGGTGTCGTCCCCTCAAAAATGATGTTATTCTTAGCAACGATGGGAATCTAAAAAACCTGATATTCTCGCTGTTGCTAAGAATAACATAAGATGAGGGGAAAATAACCAGAACTTCGTGTAGGAGGGACATAATTAGAACACGGAAAGGACATTACAGGTTTTAGAGTTAATTACTCCAAGAAACTGATTTAGAAAATAAATTAACTTAAATTAGGAAAAATTATGAATAACAAAAGAAAAAAAAGCAATTTCTTGAAAAATTTGCTGACTACTGCTTCTGTTGCCTCGGTGATAGTTGGTGCAAGTAGTTCAGCGTTTGCTGTGACTAGGACGGTAGGAGGTAAAACCGACCTACGTGCTGGTGGAGGTCTAAATGGTGGAACCCCATTTATTACAGGACAGGATATTATCTATGGTGGTGGTGGTGCTTATAATGTTGATGCTAACCTTGTTGGGGGGCAAAACATACACGCAATTAGCACTGGTGGTGCTGCTGCTGTTAATGCTCCTGGTCTGCTAACTATTAGCACTGGACCTACATCTATTGGTTCTATCGGTGGTGATGCTAATCATGCTCATGTTCTTAATATAGCGATACTAGCAGATCAAGTTGTGACTTTAACTGGTACTGGTGGGGGTACTAGTGCTATTGCTCGTAACATTTATGATCGTTTAGGTGCAATTACTTTCAATGCTGGTTCGATCTTAAATATTGATCCTGCTCATCATGATAACATCGATTTTGCTAATTTTGAGATAGTTAATGGTCAGAATGCAACATTGAATATTAATAATACTGGTGCTGCTTTCGTAACACAATTCAACAAGCACAGTGTTGCCTCAGCTCACACAATTAATATCAGCGATGGCAGTACTGCTCAATTTAAAACTGATACTGCTGGTCTTAATATATTACACCTTCAGCAAGACCGTGATAGTGCTATCAACTTTGGTACTACTGGTACAGGTAAATTGTTACTTACTTCTATAGATCCTGGTTCCAGGGATTTTGTAGTTGACTATGGATCGCTTGGTGGTAAAAATGCTGGTACTCTTACGGACAATTATGGTGTAATTAGTCTTGATACTACAGCTGTAGCTGGTGAGCTTTCTTCTAAGGCTCTTAATACAACCGTAATCGGTCAAGATAAGGAGCATAGAGCTAAGAAACTCATAGTTACTGCTGTTGGTAATGCTGCAACCATTTCAGGGAAAGTATATAGTAAGGAAATTGAGTTAAACGGTGAAAACATCATTTTCAGACGTGGTGAAGTTGATGTAGGTGATGATGGAAAAACAAAAATGATTGTGGACTCAGCATTGGCTCTTCAAGATAATGCCAATCTTGGTGTAGTAGACTTCAATAACACCACCAGTACAATTGAAGTTTCTGCTAACAAAACACTTGCAGGAGAATTTTATGGTAAAGTAAATAATAATGACAGAAAAGGAACGATAAATTTTCTTGCTGGTGATGAAAAATTTGACGGTAAGGCAGTTAGGTTAGATGCTATTACAATTGTTGGTGGTAGTTTGACATTTTCAGGAACTAAAGGGAATGATGTAACGGAAATAAAAGCATTGGGCAATGGTATAAATCTTATATTTGCTGACGGTTATGAATTGACTGGTCATATTAATAAAACTAATGCTTTTGCTCCAAATCTAACTTTCTTAGGTGATGCTGAAATTAAGGGTACTATTTGTCAGGGTGGAGCCCTTGGTAAGATTAATATCACTGATAAGGATAAAACAGTAACATTAGATACTGATACGATTGAAGCTGCTAATATCTTTACTGAGACTGGTGGAGGAACATTAGCCTTAAATAATAAATCTAACAATGTAACCATTACAGCTCGAATAAGTGAAGTTGGTGGTGGTACTATTAATGCAAGTGCAATGGCCTCTAACAAGGATTTAATAATTGTGGGTGATATAGGAACTGATCCTTCTCAAAACAACTCTAAGGCTTTAGATAAAATAGTATTGGCTGGACAGAATCCTCAATTTGTTGTTGCCCCTAATGTAGGTTTTGTTAATGTTGGTGGAATTGATTTTAGCAAAGAATCTTCGACAGTTAAGTTGGATATTGCTGATGTTAAGTATGCCTTGGGAACCTTGGAAAATGCAGAGAGTGCTAAAGTTGTAATTAGTAACAATATCTCACTATATAATACAAGCACTGCTGATAAAGGTATATTAAAGGAAATTCAGTTTAAAGGAGATAATATTTTAACTCTATATAGTAATAATGATATTGTTGCTGGCTCTATAACAACTGAAAATGCTGATCAAGGTACTTTAATTTTTGCTGGCAAATCTACTCTGAAAGGTAATATAGGAGAAGACAGTCGTAAATTTAAAGAAATCCAAGTATTGGAAGGTATTGAGGCAACTACATCTGGTGTAGCTCGCCTTAAAGAAGATGTACTCTTGGCAAACAGATCTGTATTAAATATAGATAGTAACTATTATGTTAAAAGAGTTGTTAGTACTGACGCTGCTGGTGTTGGAACACTAAGATTTGTTAATAAGGATAAGGTAGAATTAGTAACATCTCAAATTCGTGCTACTAATGCTGGTAATGCGATCGAGAGCTTAGAACTGAATGGTGGTAATGTTCAATTAGTTAATAACAGTATATCATTCAAGAATATTAATTTCACCACTAAAGATAAAGCTATCTTAGAGTTAGATAAAGATATGCAACTTGCGGGAATAAATGTTAAGAGTAGTGCTACCGAAAGACCTACAATTAAGTTGACAAACGAAAAAGATGATGAAATTAGTGCAGGTCAGCATATTGGAGAAAAAGATCATTATGTTGATATACAACTTACTAAAGATAATGCTTTAAATGTTAAAAGCCAAGATGCCTTTATTGCTGTAAGCACTACAACTAATAATTCAGGTGTTGTTAACTTTGAGGTTGCTGGTGGTAATAATTTATTAGTCGATTATTTAGGTTCTGAGAATAACCGCTTAAAAGAGGCTAATTTTAAATCAAATGTCGAAAACCGTGGTAGTACCCATGTTAAAAAAGCTACGATTTATGATGGTATAACTTATACAGCTAGTGGAACAGTAGCCGGTGATGTATTAAATATTGGTAGTACTAATGGTGGTGCTATTGCTAGCTTTAAGGATGGTGTTGTTTTAAAAGATACTCTGATCAATGTAGGAACAAATAACAAAATCAACTTTGAAGGTAATGCTACAATTATTAGTAATATTGGTAAATCTGACAATAAATTTGAGGAAATTAAATTTAATGGAGACAAAAACAGTACTGCAACCTTGGGCTGTGATTCTATAAGTGCGAAAACAGCTAACTTTGGTAAAGAAAAGATTAAAGTTGCTGATAATGTTACACTTGATGCTGTTTCACATATCGATGCAAATATTGATTTAGGTTCTAATCAGCTATTCTTAAAAGAAGGCGGAACTTGGGGAAAAGATGTTAGTATTAAAACTACATTAACTGCAAATGGTGAACTTGGTTCTATTAAACTTGGTAATACTGTTACTGTTGCTGGTGATTTACCAGTAAATGTTCAGACTATAGGTATTCACATTATTGATGATGCTTCTTTACAGGATTATCGTGATACTGCATTTACCCTCATAGATGGTGATAAATACTTAGTTATGAAAGATGGTAAAATCACACTCATTGGTGGAATGCCAACCACAAACCGTGCATATACTGAGTGGGCTATTGAAAGTAGAGATGGCAAACAAATGATTACACGTAAGGTCAATGAACGCCAAGGTATGAAAAGTGACTTGAATCAGTTTGGTCATGATCCTATCAATGATCAAAATGTTGAGGCACTTCTTACTGCAAAACGTGGTACTGATGGAGCAAAATTTGCGGATGATGTAAGTCTTATACTAGATAAGAAAGAACGTAAGGATGTCATGGATAAACTTTTCAATAGTGAAAATGCTCATGTAACCACAGCATGTGCTGACGCTGCTCGTCGTGTTGCTGATAGTATTGATAATATAGTACAGAACAGAAATACTAAAATCGCTGTTAGTTCTGGGTCTGATGATGGTAATGCATCAATGGGGGCATGGGTTATGCCATATTATAGCCAAGCTACTCAGGATCAGGATAAAAAAGATAATTCTATTGGCTATACATCAAAATCTTTTGGTGGAGTCTTGGGTTTCGATACTTTATTTAATGAGAATCTAACAATCGGTGCTGCTGTTAATGTCGCTAATACTGATATGAAATTTAAAGGTTATAAAGACGAAAAAACCAAAATTGGTACTTTTGGGGTCTCTCTTTATGGGTCACAACAACTTGATAAAGATTTCTTTGTACAAGCTGTGGCTTCCTTTAGTTCAAGTAAAATTGACAGTAATGATGTTAGAAAAGTATCTACTAAGGTTCATGCTAGTGGTAAGGAAACTGCTAAAGCTAGTTATGATTCTACATCTTTCGGTGGAGAAGTATTATTTGGTTACAATGCTAAACTAGCTGACTCAGTATCACTAACCCCGACTGCTGGAATTCGTTATACAAGGTTTAATGATGCAGAGCATAAGGAAACTGGTACAACACATCAAAATAAGATATTTGCTAAGAAAGAAGCCAATATAGTTGAAGCTGTTATCGGTGCTAGAATTGCAACTACTATAGATACTGATGGTATTGCAATAACTCCTGAACTACATGGTTCTGTTTCTCACAAATTAAGTGGTAAGTCAGGAAAAGTTGATGCTAGATTAGATGGCATGACTGATCCGTTTGTTACTAGAGCTGAGAAAGGTGGCAAAACATCATATAATGTTGGTGTAGCTATTGCTGCTAAAGCCGGAGTTATGGAGTATGGAGCTGGTTATGATGCATATTTAGCTAATAAATATGTTGCTCACCAAGGTACTCTGAAAGTTCGTGTAAACTTCTAAACTAATCATTTAAGTTTACTTATCTATTACTACAAAAGGGCTTCCTTTCCAAAAGGAGGTCCTTTTTGTTTGTATACTCAAATGATTTGGAGAATTGGGTTTGAAAATGAGGGGCGAGTACACGCAGTGTACATAAGGTACGTGAGTATGCGAGTCCCTGATATTTTCAAAAAACAATTCTTCAAAGCATTTGAGTATATAAGTTCAGCAAAGTTCTCAACATAATAATAAAAATATATTTACAATCCTTAATCAAAATGGTAAACAAGTAGATCAGAAGTCTAGTAAATGGCTTGTTGAGAAATTACAAACTGATGATCAATAGAAATAAGTTGATTGCTTTTACTAACGGAATGTTTATTACTAAACAAACCTACGATAAGAACATTGTGTAACGATTATTCTTACTTCAATTTGGGTTTGAAAATCATCCACTAAGAGGATGCCTGCGATAACTAATTAATTATATTTTGAGCTATTTTTCGACGAGAATAAATATGATTTTTGAAGGAATAGTATACCTATTTCAAAAAAATTATGTTTATACTCAATAATATATTATTAGTGTATAGTTTACAAAAACTTGAGTAATTGATTTATCAATTTTCAAGTTTTTATTTTTTTATGTACAGTTTGTAATTATTACAGCCTGAAATAAGTTCAGGGTTTATCATACAATACAGGATTATATGTCACAAAAGCTCGGTTTTTGGTCAGTTTTTGCTTTAGTTATTGGTAGCCAAATTGGCACCAGTGTTTTAATATTACCAGCAAGTTTAGCACCATACGGTATTTTTAGTTTAGTTGGAGGAGTATTATCCTCCTGCGGTGCTATAATTTTAGCACTGTTATTTGCTATACTTTGTTACCGATTCCCACAAACAGGTGGACCCCATGTTTATTTAAAAAAGGCATTTGGTAATGATGTAGCATTTTTTACCGGCTGGACTTATTGGGTTATTTCATGGGTTAGTACTGCTGTAGTTGTTATTTCAGCTATTACATATTTAACACCTTTAATTGGGGTGAATAATAGTTTTGTGATCTTAATTTTGCAGATATTATTGTTATTTGCTATTATGTTGCTAAACCTTAAAGGTGTGGAAGTAGCAGGGCGAGCTGAGTTTATACTAGCAATTCTAAAATTCATTCCATTAATAGTAGTGCCAATTGCGGCATTATATCAGTTTGATAGTAATAATTTTGTTATGGATAAGCAAATAACTAATTTAACTTTTTCTCAAATTCTTGGTAAGGTAACATTATTAACATTCTGGGGATTCATTGGTTTAGAATCAGCAACTGCTCAAGCTGGTTCGGTAATGAACCCATCAAAAACAATACCAAGAGCTGTAGTAATAGGTACGCTTTGTGTTGCTATTTTATATCTCATTAATAGCGTTGGAATAATTGGTTTAATCCCACCAGAAGACTTAATACATTCTAAAGCTCCTTATGTAGACGCTACCCAAATAATTTTTGGTGGTCAGTGGCATCTACTTATTTCTTTGATTGCTTCAATTATTTGTATTGGAACGTTAAATGCTTGGGTACTAATCAGTGGACAAATTGCTTTGGGACTTGCCCAAGACGGCTTAATGCCATCTTTTTTTGCTAAACAAAATAAAAATGGTGCTCCAATTTGGAGTTTAATCATAAGTTGTATTGGAATATTATTATTATTGATTAGTACAACCAATGAAGATTTATCAGAACAAATTACCGAAATAATTGATTTTTCCGTTATCTCTTTTTTATTTGTATATCTAGCCTGTAGCGTAGCTTTTTTAAAATTACTGCTAACAAAATCAGAAAAATCTTCAACATCTCAATGGTTAATTGCCCTAGGATCAATGACCTTTTGCCTATGGATTATTTATGAAACACCATTAAATGTTACAATAAAAGCTATCTCATTTGTATTAAGCGGAATACCTGTTTATCTTTGGTATAAAAAGCAATCGTTTCTTAGGTTATGTAAACAAATCTTATAAGGATATAAATGCTTAAGTCCTGTATATTATTATTAACTATAATATTATTCCTACAAGGATGTAGCACCTCATCTGTCAATAAGACATTTTTAAACGTCACGGCACAACAATTACAAAAAGATTACAAACTAAATCACGGCACTTTAATTATACAATATAATTTAGCAGCACTAAGTAAAAATAACTGCATTTATGCAAAAAATTTTGGTCTTATTATTAATAATGAAAAATATAACAAGGCTTTTTTACAAAAATTTAAAACTATTGGAGCTAAGAATATTAATAGCCAAGCAATTAATAACCAGGCAATGATTAAATCAACTAAGATCAAAGATTTGCTGATAAAGTTAAATTATAAGTATAAATTCTTATCTAAAACAGAATTACAACTTGTTCAAAAAGCTAGTAATAAAAATAGTTCTGATAATATTAAGGAGCTAGGACAATTAGATAAACTAACTGCTACTATTCCTATAATGTTACCACAATATAATGTAAAGGTTACTAGTCATTATGGCATGCGTAAGCATCCTAGGAAAAAACAAAAAAAATTCCATTGCGGAACAGACTTAAAAGGACACAAAAACTCTTCCATTTATGCCTCTGCTGATGGAATAATTACCACCGTAAGGCGAGAAAGTGCTTATGGAAATTTGATAGAAATAAAACATTCAGATAAATTCATTACCAAATATGCTCACTTAAAAAAAATACACGTAAAAGAAGGAGATATGGTTATTAAAGGTCAGAGTATTGGAGTGCAAGGTAATAGTGGTAACAGTACAGGAGAGCATTTGCATTTTGAGATTTGCCTCAATAACAAGCATGTTAACCCATTTGACTTCATATCACATGCTTGCAACTGTAATACTTAATGAAAGAAGTCTATTGCAAGGAGCTACTTTAGTAGCGACGAAGCAATTTCTAACTATTTTCTTGGATTGTTTCGTCGGCTTACGCCTTTTCGCAATGACATATATGTACCCCCATCGTTATTGCGAGACCATGTAATGGTCGAAGCGATCCATTTTTGATCACTTTCTGGATTAGCTATATTAAGCAAGTAATGCTACCGACTCTTCACCGCCCATATAGTAGCTAAAGTAATCATTGCAATATAAACTCCTATAGATATAGAAGAGTCAGTAAAGTGCCAAAGAGCTATGCACACTGCAGGAGCAGAGCGTCCAAATATTGAAGTACCTAAAGCATCACCAATACTAACCAGCATATATTTATCTGAACCATGAAATAAGCTATTAAGCCAATAATTTAGTGGGCATAAGAAAGTTACCTCTAAGGCAATAATCCATAAACGGACAAAATTAACATACCATATAGAAGCATCAGTCATATATAACCATAATGGTACTATGCTAATAAATAGAATGCTAGGGTATGTCGTCACGAGATTTGAGCCCACATTAGTAAAGCCCTTAAACAAAGACCCGCCATGTATGATTTTGTATTTTTAGCATATCTTGTTGCTATACCACGCCATTCTTTAAATTTTTGAAATGTATTTTCAATAATGTGCCTTAGCTTATATAGATATTTATCTATCTCTCTTTGAATCTTCCTGTTTCTTTTTGATGGTATTACAGGAATTATGTTTGCATTCACAGCCGATTCTATTATGGCGTTTGTATCGTAAGCTTTATCAGCCATAAGATGTTGTGCCTCCATATTCTGGATTAACTCACAAGCTTGAGTACAATCATTTCTGGAACCTTCTGTAACAATAATTCTGACCGGCATACCATACGCATCCACGGCCATATGTACCTTTGTATTGAGCCCCCTTTTGTGCGACTAACCGTTTGATTCCCGCCTTTCGCTCCAAGTCCTGCTTTGTGAGTTTTTACAAATGTAGAATCTATCATTAACCATTCAAAATCAGGAGCATTTATAAAAATATTTAGCAAATTCTCCCATATCCCATTATCACGCCATCTACAGAATCTTCTGTGTACATTCTTCCAATTGCCATAATCAGGAGGCAAATCTCTCCATGGAGCTCCCGTTCTAAATATCCACATCACTGCATTTATAAAAGTTCTATTGTCTCTTGCAATACCTCCCCAACAACCTTTCTGACCAGGTAAATTACTTTCTATCTTATTCCAAAGCTCATCGCTTATATCATGTCTTCTATGTGCTAAACTCATTGCTTCTTATCGCCTATTTTTATTACTACAATTATAATAACAAATCACATAAAATTATGCAATCACAATCTCGTGACGACATACCCTAGTACTTACGATCATTACATCCACAGGACGATATTTTTTAACAAAATACCCTATTAATGGAATCATTGCTGCATCTACGATTAATAAAAGAGTATTAACACTCATCATCGCTTCCAAAGATATAGAGGTAATAAGAGGGACAAAACTATTCATCACTACAAAAGGTATGACATATGTCATATAGGAAAAGCCACTAATTATAGATATACGCAGAATATTGTACTTATTATTCAATATCACATTTGATGGGTAAGATTTTTGTTCTATTGCTCTTTGAGACATATTGGAATAACGTCTAAGATAAACCCCTACAATCCCTGTACTACCTCCTAATATAAAACATAAACGCCAATATTCATGGTGACTAGAACTAATTAGAATTGCACTGACAGAAGAGGCAATAATAATCCCAAATATTGTTGATAGTTCGTATAGGTAAGATGCTTTCACTCCTCGACTCTGCGTTTTATTTTCTACAATATATAATTTGGCAATACAATGTTCTCCTTCACCAAAAATTCCTAACATCATTCGAATAATAAGCAGCATCAATGGTGAAAACCAGCCAATCATTTGATAAGTTGGTATAATTCCTATTAACATAGTGGTAATAGCCACCCCTATTAATGAATAGGATAGAGCCAAAGTTGCCCCTCGTTTTTTTGCAATTATACTAAAAATTATTGAACCAATTGGTCTGGTAATTATTGAAGTTGCTAACATGCCATAGGTTAAGATCAAAGCAACTATAGGTTCATCTTTGGGAAAAAAGACTATTGATAAAATTGGAGCAAGAAAGCTATAAATATTCGTATCGAAATGATCTAGACTATTACCTATTAAAATTGATAAATCTTTCTTTTTCATGAGAGACCGTAAAATTTTTGTCAAAAATTATCTATAGCTAACCCGATTAGTATGTTATCCATAGTAACTGGTGCTATTAGCGAGGAGGCACTTTGTGCAACACACCGTCATTGCGAGGAGAGCGTAAGGTCGACGAAGCAATCCATTTTTGGTTACTTTTATCGATTGCCGCGTCGCCGCAAAGCGGCTCCTCGCAATGACACCTATGCACAATGATGGGAGTGCTGCGTGGTCTCGCTAATAAGTGTCTGTGAATTTGGTTTAGTGTTATCATACTAACTCTTTACATAGGTTACCATACGTGATAAACACACTTATATACTATTTAATAATTAATTAGGCTATATTTAAATTGCAAAAACTATTTGATAATAAAATTATCTCTCAGATGAATTCTTGCAGTTTGTGCTGTGACTCTAGACTAGCTAAAGCTGGCGATATATTCTTTGCGATTAAAGGAGCAAGCTCTGATGGTAATAAATTTATCGATGATGTAATAAATAAAGGGGTGAAATTCATTATTACAGATGATGCTGAGAGCTTAAACAACCCCAATATTACCGCCAATGATGTACATATAAATCTTGTGAGTGATGCACGGTTGGCACTGAGTCAAGCTGCTAATATTCTCTACCCATTATTACCACCATATATGGTAGCTGCTACTGGTACTAACGGCAAAACCTCGATAGTATCATATTGTAGGCAATTATACACATTATTAGGAGTACCAAGTTGTTCTATTGGGACTATTGGCGTAGAATGTGCCAGTGGTTTGGATTTAAGTGTTCAAGACATTTTAGACAAATCCCCGGCTCTCACTACTCTTGACCCTATAACTTTTAGACATATTTTACATAAGCTAGCTGAGAATAACACAAAATATGTAGCTTTTGAGGCTTCTAGCCATGGTTTAGATCAACAAAGATTATGTGGTGTAAAAGTAAATGCTGCTTGCTTTACTAGTTTTAGTCAAGATCACCTTGATTATCACCAAAATATGGCTAATTATCTTTTAGCCAAACTAAAATTATTTACAGATAATTTATTGCCAACAGGAACGGCTGTGTTAAACTCAGAAATAGCACAATTAGATTATATTAAACATTATTTACAACAACGTAATATAAAGTTTTTAACAGTGGGTATGAATGGCGATCTGAAAATTATCGACAGTACAATTCCTGGACATAAGGTTCCTGGACATAAGGTTTGTGACTATAAAGGGCAAAAATATAATTTTACTACTGATATAGTTGGTAGTTTTCAAGCTAGTAACTTACTGATTGCCGTTATGATGGTGCATTTGACTGGCTTTCCTTTGGAACAAGTTATATCGAAGTTATCGCAAGTTAAAGCAGTTAAAGGGCGTTTAGAGAGAGTAGGTAATAGTAATGTGTTTATCGACTATGCTCATACCCCAGATGCTTTGGAAAAAAGTTTACTGGAGTTAAGAAAAATAAAATCAGATAAGGGGTTATTAAAAGTAATTTTTGGCTGTGGTGGTGATAGAGATAGCAGTAAAAGACCATTAATGGGGCAAGTTGCGGCGAAAATTGCTGATGAGATTATTATTACTGATGACAATCCAAGAAACGAAGATCCAAAATTAATACGGCAGCAAATTATACCAGCTATTATAGCGATCACTAATAGTTTTATAGAAATAAAAAATAGAAAAATAGCAATTACTGAGACGATACATAATTTACAAAAAGATGATATTTTGCTAATTGCCGGCAAAGGTCACGAAAATTATCAGATAATCGGTAATAAAAAACTACCCTTTAACGACTTCGATATAGCCAATAAAGCTCTACAAAATAAGAATAAACTTATTGACAATTAAAGCAAAATTGGGGTAAGAATTGTCTTGAATGTGAGCGTTCATGGAAAAAGTTAAAGTATAAGCGTCATTGCGAGGAGTGGCTAGCGACGAAGCAATCCATAAAAGTAACAAAAAATGGATTGCTTCAACCATTAAATGGTCTCGCAATGACATGACGTCTTGTACTTTAACTTTTTTCTGTAAACTCTCACTTTTGAACTTTACGTAAGATATAATATAATGATTTGGTCAGCAAGAGACTTGAGTAATGCATTGAATATAGAGGTACATCCTGATATTCATGGTGGACAAGTTCAATTCAATTCTAATTCCGTTACATATGGTGATTTGTTCATTGCTCTTAAAGGAGATAATGATGGACATAATTATGCGTTACATGCTCTAGAACGTGGGGCAAATGCGGTAATTATTAGTCAGGAAATAACAGGGTTGCCTAATGAAAAAGTAATTATGGTTCCTGATACCTTAACTGCCTTGCATCAGATGGCAGAGTATAAACGGCAGAAATCCCAGGCGAAGTTTATTGGGGTTACTGGCAGTAGTGGTAAAACTGGAACTAAGGAAGCAATCAAAACTGTACTAAGTCACTTTGGCTCTACTTTTGCTAGTCGAGGAAATTTCAATAACCATCTTGGTGTACCTATAAATCTTGCTTCTCTACCAGATGATATAGAATATGCTGTTTTTGAAATGGGTATGAATCATCCAGGAGAAATAAGAGCTCTAACAAAAATGGTTAGACCTGATATATCAGTCATTACTACAATATCAGAAGCTCATCTTGAATTTTTTCAGTCTCAACTGCATTTGGTTGATGCTAAATGTGAAATTTTTGAAGGAATGTCAAAAGATGGTATAGCTGTTATAGATTTAGATAGCCCATATTATAACCAAGTTTTACAAAATCTTAAGCAATTATCGATTAATAATATATATAGTTTTGGCACATCACCATATGCAGATTGTAGCTTAATATCATATGAATATCAACAAATTACCCAACAAGTTCGTTTACGTTATTCGATTCATAATACTAAAATAGATATCGAGATTCCCCTTGTACCAGAACATTATGCTAGAAATTATACTATAGCTCTTCAGATGTCAGCCATATTGAACTTAGATATTAATGTAGCAGCAAGACAATTAAGCAAAATATTATTAATGGATGGTAGGGGTAAGCTAATCAATGCCAAATATCATGGTCAGGACTACCAAATTATATGTGATTATTATAATGCTAATCCAGAATCAGTAAAAGCTGCTTTATTATATCTAAAACAGCTTAGTGGTAAGAAAAAAATTGCTATAATAGGTGATATGTTAGAATTGGGAGACAATTCGATAAAATTCCACAAAGATTTAATACCAGCAATTCTCGATTCTGGTGCCAACAGAGTTTTTTTAGTAGGCAATAATACCCAATATATCTATCAATCTTTGCCAAACGAAATAGAAAAAATACATTTTGATAATGTTGATCTGTTAATAGAAAACTTAAGTAAATTACTTAAGGGCAATGAATTAATCTTAATAAAAGGGTCAAATAGTACCCAACTTAGTAAAATCATCCAATCTTTTGAGTTACACTAGTGATATACAACCTTCTTGCCCCCTATATACATAAGTTGCATGTCGCAAATTTATTCCACTATATTACTTTCCGTATAGGGCTTGCCATATTATTTAGTTTGACTATTTCTTTTTTGATAGGACCTAGAATAATTAGAATTTTACGAGATTTACAAAAATATGGTCAACCAATTCGTGACTACGGACCAGAAACCCACAAAGCAAAAGTAGGGACACCAACTATGGGCGGGATAATGATTATCCTCAGCGTTTGTCTTTCTACTCTCTTATTCTCTGACCTTACTAATAAATATATATGGATAGTGTTATTTGTCTTTATTAGCTTTGGTATACTTGGTTTTATGGATGATTACGCTAAAGTAACAAAAAACCACCATAAAGGAGTTAGCGGTAAGAAGAAATTATTATTTCAGTTTACTATTTGTCTAATTGCTTGTTTATTGTTAAGGGATGCCAATAATCAAGGAAATAACCTGCTGACTATTCCATTTTTTAAGAATTTATTGATTGATTTGGGATTATTTTACATTCCTTTTAGTATGTTTGTTATAGTTGGGGCATCAAATGCGGTGAATCTAACTGATGGTCTTGATGGTCTTGCCATCGTGCCGATTGCTATTACTGCAGGTTCTTTTACCTTAATTATTTACTTGGTGGGTAATAGTTTCTATGCAAATTATCTGCAAATTATTTATGTAGCAAATATTTCTGAATTAACTATCTTCTGTGCTTCAATTGTTGGTGCTAGCCTAGGATTTTTATGGTTTAATGCCCAGCCAGCAGAAATTTTTATGGGAGATACTGGTAGCCTAAGCCTCGGCGGTGCTCTTGGTATTGTTAGCGTTATTGCCAAACACGAATTTGTTCTAGCAATTATTGGTGGGTTATTTGTTATTGAAACTTTATCAGTAATTATTCAAGTATATTATTTTAAAGCTACTCGTGGTAAAAGACTTTTCAAAATGGCTCCGTTGCATCACCATTTTGAGAAACATGGCTGGTCAGAGTCAAAAGTTGTGATACGTTTCTGGATTATAGCTATAATATTTGCTCTAATTGGTTTGTCTTCGCTAAAACTAAGATAGGAATGCATTTAAAAATCGTCATTGCGAGCTGATGTATCCCCACGAAATTATTGCAAAATAGCAAGAATTGATAGAATATCTTCATTATTTAATGATGATGGAGATAGTAGGTTATGGATGTAAAAACAGTATTAAATGAAGTAATAAAAGAACATTGTCCTTTTATACATAATAATCGTTTAAATGCGTTAATTTTGTACAAGAGGGATGAGTTTACCTTTGTATCAAGATGTGTTTGAAGAAGGTGAATTAAAGGGCAGAACGGTAGAATTTCTAAATAAATTAAAGAGTATAATACCTTATGGTAAAAAGGTAATTGTGATTATGGACGCTGGCTTTCATATTGAATGGTTTAAGGAAATAGAAAAACAAGGGTGGAGTTGGGTGTGTCGGGTACGACAAGGAAAAGATTTAAAATTAGCTAAGAATGAGGATTGGATATCAGTTGAAAATTTCATGCCATCAATTGGTTCAAAAACGATGGAATGTGGTACGATTCTGCTAACCAAAGCTCATAAATATTCCTGCAGAATGGTTACAACTTGCAAAGTCCCTAAGGGGCGAGTGCAGAAGGTTAGCAGGAATCGTACTAGCAGTAAAACAGCAAATGGTTCATATAACAAAGCTGCAAAAGAACCTTGGATATTGGTAACTAACTTAAGTTCTGATGAATATAAGGGAGCGGAAATAGTGAGGTTATATAGCAAACGTATGCAAATAGAGGAAACGTTTCGAGTGATAAAAAATCATCAAATTGGTCTTGCTGGAAGATATATTAGAACTTTAGATGTGAATAGATGGGGAGTTTTAATGTTACTATCTGCCATTGTTATTATAACATATTGGGTTATAGGTGTGGTAGGCTATAGCCAAGGTATGCAAAGAATTTTCCAACCTAACACAGTAAAAGATAAAAAGATTTATTCGTATTTTACCCTTGGGAAATTTATTATTGAATTTAATTATCTGCATGCCATAAAACCATTGCTAGAACCCCTGGCATCTATTATAAAGACGGAGCTTTGTCGTGCTTAATTTCGTGGGGATATATCAGATTACGAGGAGGCGTAAGCCTATGAAGCAATTGTAAGATCATTCTTGAAAAAATTAATAAAGTACATTATTATATATCAGATAATGATAACTAATATAGTAGCATAGTATGAGAACTATTATTGATATACCTGACATGCAAGTAAAAATTTTGAATCAACTATCAAAGAAAAAAAAAGTGTCGAGGGCAGAAATTATAAGACAAGCTTTGGCTGACTACATAACCAATTATACTAAAAGTAAAAAAGGCTATAAATCAGCATTTGGTATATGGAAAGATCAAAAATTGGATGGCTTATTATATCAACAAAAATTACGTGGTGAGTGGGGTGAATGAAAGTATTATTTGATACTAATATATTGATAGATTATTTGTTAGGACATACAGTGGCTAGTAAAGAACTTGAGCAATATAAAGATTGTCAAATTAGTATAATAACTAAAATGGAAATATTAGTTGGAGCGTCAGAGGATAACGACGAAACCACCAGAGAGTTCTTAGATAATTTTACCATAATTGACTTAAATAAAGAAATAGCTGAAATTGCCATCTCTATTAGAAAAGAGCATAAAATCAAACTACCTGATGCAATAATATGGGCAACAGCTAAATATTGCAATGGTTTGTTAATAACTAGAAATACCAAAGATTTTCCTATCCATGCCTCTGACATAAAAGTTCCGTACAATATATAATTGATAGAATGGGAATACTATGAGATTATTTGGTTGTACATGAGTATCAACTTTCCAGTAATCGACCTCAGTTTAATAGGAATTATGATGTCCAAGACTTTAAAAATCGGTAAGTGTCAAGTACAGTTACTACCTTTATTGCTTACTATATTAGCATTTGTCATCCTTTTATCACTGGGGTTTTGGCAAGTTGCTAGATTACAGGAAAAAGAACTATTTTTAAGTTCAATAAAAAATAACCTTAATAATTCTCCTCTTGATATAAAAACACTTAGTGTAGATAAATTATATGCTAAAGTAAAAATGAAGGGGCATTTTTTGGTTGGTAAGAATTTGCATCTTTATGGACGTAAATCAATGGCCACGGAAAAAGATGGTTATTATTTAGTCAGACCTTTTCAAACTGATGATAACAAGATAATCTTAGTTGCCCTAGGGTGGTTTGCTGCGAGGTATAAGAAAGATATTGATAATATAACAGATGATTCGACGGAAATTACTGGTGTGATTCTCCCTGGGGAGAAAACCAAGCTGTTTGTCTTAGATAATGATGTTAAAAATAATGTTTGGTTTACTTTAGACTTAACTCAAGCATCTGATATTCTTGGTTTAACATTAGAGAATTTTTATTTAATTATGGAAGGTAAAGGTAATCATTCTGATATTCTAAAAAGTCTATCAATTAAAAATTTGCTGAATGTCAGAAATGATCATTTAGAATATGCCATTACTTGGTTTGCTTTGGCAATTTCATTAATAGTGATTTTTGTAATTTATCATTTGCCTAAAAAAAATTAGAGTGTAAACTGGACTATGAGACGCAAAAAAGTACAAAAAAGGAGTGGTTATGATATTAAAAGTAGGCGATATTGCACCAAATTTTACTATGCCAATAGGCGAAAATAGTAAAATCAATTTATCAGATTTATCAGGTAAGTTTGTGGTATTATATTTTTATCCGAAAGATGATACACCAGGCTGTACTATTGAAGCAGGTGATTTTAATAGGCTAAAGCCAGAATTTAAAAAAATGAATACCGTAATTGTTGGTGTATCAAAGGACAGTTTAGATTCTCATGACAAATTCAAGAAAAAATATTGTTTGGATTTTGATCTTGCGTCAGATTCTAACTCTGATACTTGTGAAAAATATGGAGTTTGGGTAGAAAAATCGATGTTTGGTAAAAAATATATGGGGGTCGAGAGAACTACCTTTTTAATAGACAAAAAAGGTACGATAGCTCACATTTGGTCAAAAGTGCAAGTGGCTAAACATGCTGAAGATGTGTTGAACCAGCTGCGGAAAATAAATTGAAATAATAATATCTTCATGTAGTATACAAAACAAATGTAACTTTATGTAGGTATAAATGACTAACTGGTTTTGTAAAGGTATTATTGTTGTTTATTTTCTTCTAACTATAACCCATGCAGCTCATGCTGAAAATTTTTTTGTAGTTAAAAAACAGGCTGAACAGTTAGAGAATAGACCTGTTGACAACCAGGCTATTGACCAGCTCAAAATATATTTACGGGAAATAAAATCTATTGCTGTGGATTTTATCCAAGAAGATTCGGCGGGAAATCAGGCTAAAGGGAAGCTGTTAATTAATAAACCGGAATTTCGCTGTAATTATTATCCACCATTTCCTTTGGTGGTTATTGGTAATGCTAACTATGTGTCGGTATATGACTATGATATGAAACATGTAAGTCGCATTAAGGCAGAGGAGAACGTATTTAATTTTTTGTTAGAAGACAGCATAGATTTTGATAAATATTTTAAAATTGAGTCGACGATAGATCGAGATAATATGTTTGAAATTACTATTTATCATACTTTATCAGAGCGACGTAGTCAAATTACCTTTGACAAAGAGACTAAACAGATGAAAATGTTAAAAATACTTGAGGATGACAATGTTATTACCATAAAATTTAATCATATTGCAAAAGTACAGAATTTTGATGATGATTTGTTCAAGCTCAAACATCCAGACATATTTGGAGCACCAAAGAGACTGAACAAAAGCGATATAGAAAAAAAATATAATTTAGCTAGTTAAATAGCTTGCCTATAGATGAAAAAAGCACTATTTTATCACATGCTAGTAGTGGGCATTGGCTATGTTCAGTTGGTCAGGTTCGAAAGGAAGCAGCCAAAATAGTCTCTGGTGGGTCATTACTAGCATATATATATTAGACCTCTTGCATAACCTAAAGATAATTGAGGAATTTTTAGGAAAAACGAAGTCGAGTACTGCAGCGTACTAAGATGTACGTGAGGAACGGAGACGAGTTTTGACAACAAAATTACCAATTAGATTAGGTTATGCAAGAGGTCTATTATGAAAATAAACAAAATTCATGCTATTGCACGGGCTTATATAAGAGATGAAGATTCTGTGTTAGTTGCTGACAATGGAAAAAATCTATTTTTGCCTGGTGGTCACATAAAGTATCAAGAGCCAATTCATACCGCATTATCAAGAGAACTAAGAGAAGAAATTGGTCTAATTAATTTTGAATTAGGCAACTTTGTTGGCATGATAGAAAATATATGGGATTATAATGGCAAAGCTGTTCATGAGCATTGCATAATTTTTAAAGTTATTTCAAAAGATTTATCTATAAATAGAGAAGTTAAATCAAAGGAAGATCACTTAAAATTCCATTGGGTAAAATTTAATGAACTGATAAATCTTAACTTTTTACCTGATGGTTTACATAATTTATTATCTAGATACGAAGAAGATGGTTTATCTCACTTTAAATCATTAATTAACCAATAAATGTGGATTGCCACACCACTACCTGTTCTTGCTAATGCACTAGTTATGGAATAATAAAATAAGCAATATCGCAAAAATAATGAAAACAGCTATTAGTGGAGCAAAAATATCTGCTATATTATAGATATAACAGATTTTGCCATAACTTAGTATACAAAATATTAAAGGAAGAACGGCACAAGTTTGGCTAAATGACAAATTAATCAGTTAAGTTAGTCAAATGACAAAAAAGTTAAAGCATGATTCATTAGTCAAAACAATAATGGCTGATCCTGTAGCAGCTCAAGAATTTTTGGAATATTATTTGCCGAATGATTTTAAGAGTTTAGTAGATTTATCAAAAATAACAGTAGAAAAAGAAAGCTACATAGAAGAATCTTTAAACAAGAAATATAGTGATATAGTGTATGGAGTTGCGACCAAGAATCAGGGTAAGGCTTTTGTTTATGTGTTGATTGAGGCTCAGTCGGGCGTTGATTATTGGACAGCTCTGCGATTATGGAAATACACATTATTATTGTGTGAAAGGCATAAAAAAGGAAGAAAGAAATTACCATTAGTATATAATTTAGTAATTTATAATGGTAAAGAAGTTTATACTGCTCCTAGGAATTTATGGAGTTTATTTACCGATGCAGTTATAGCCAAGAAAGTGATGACAGAAGATTATCAATTGGTCGATTTACAAAGCATGTCTGATGATGAAATAATGAAGAGGAAGCATGTTGGGATGTTAGAATATATGCTAAAACACATCCATCAACGAGATATGATAAAGCTTTGGGAAGAATTTCTACAAAGGTTTAAATTAGAGATATTAGTAGATAAGGAAAAAGGCTATATTTACATAAAATCATTTTTATGGTACACTGATGCTAAGCTTCCTGAAGCAAAGCAATCAGAATTGGAGGAAGTACTAACCAAATATTTATCAGAAGAAGAACAAGGTGTTATTATGAGAACTATTGCACAAAAATATATCGAAGAAGGCGAAGCTAGAGGTGAAGCTAGAGGTATCTATATAGGTAAAGTTGAGGGTAAAGCTGAGGGTAAAGCTGAATTGGTAAAGTTGTTGTTAAAGAATGGCAATTCCGTGGGGTCAATTGCTAAGATGACAGGTATGTCTATTAGTAAAATTAATGAATTGCTGAAAATACAATAATTGGGTGTTTCAAATATTTTTAAAATTTAGATTGCTGTAGTTGTGGCTGTGGAATTGTGGAGAACTTCGTTAGAAGTTACCCATAAATCTACAGCCCGCTAAGCTCGCTACCCTCAAAAACTAGCTCGTTTTAGCAGCACTAATGTTATAGCCAATTCAGGAGAAGTAGATAGCAGGAACGATGGAGCGACGCCTATAAGTAATAGGCGAGCATTGAGCAACAATGTCTCCAATTTCTCATCAATTGACTATAAAACTCAATAGGACAAGAAAATTAGTAAGAAACAAACTTGGGGTACCGTGACCAAAACAACAGATCAGTATATTACTTTCGCTAGAAAATATCGTCCTACTAATTTCTCTGAGCTATACGGGCAAGAAGTTTTAACAAAGATTCTAAATTATACTATTCAAAAAGATCGTATATCTCAAGGTTATCTTCTTACTGGTATTAGAGGAGTTGGTAAAACTACGGCAGCACGTATTGTTGCTAAAACTATTAATTGTACCAGTCCAATAGTTAAAGGTGAGTATATTGAGCCTTGTGAGAATTGTCAGAATTGTAATAGTTTTAACAAAAATAATCATCCTGATATAATTGAAATGGATGCTGCCAGTAAGACAAGTGTTGATGATATTCGTAAAATAATAGAAAGCAGTGATTATAAGCCGCTAATTGGTAGGTATAGTATCTTTATAATTGATGAAGTTCATATGCTATCTAAAGGGGCATTTAATGCTTTACTTAAAATTCTTGAAGAACCACCAGCCCATGTAATATTTATATTTGCTACTACTGAACCACAAAAAATTCCATTAACCGTAATTTCTAGATGTCAACGCTATGATTTAAAAAGATTAACATTTGATGATATTTTCCAATTAATTCAAGAAATTGCCAAAAAAGAACAGTTAAAAATTGAAATAGAGGCTCTTAAAATAATTGCATCTAGATCTGATGGGTCTGCTAGAGATGCAGTTTCAGTACTAGATCAAGCAACAAGTTTGGGGGCAGGGGAGGTTATTACCCCTGAAATCGTTTATCAAATACTTGGTTTAGTTGATACAGCTAGTATCATCAAATTCTTTGAGTATATTATTCAAAAAGATGCGGCTAAGTCGATTGATTTAGTAAACCAACTTTATATCTCTTCAGCAAATTTAGAAATTTTTGTAGGCTTAGTTGCTGATTTTAGTGCCTATCTTAATAAGGCAAAGATATTACCTGATTATCAAAATCCTATATATTTACCTTTTAATGATCAGGTTACAGCTATTTTAACAAAAGTTACCCTTTCTCAATTGTCTATTATCTGGCAAATATATAGTAAAGGGATTATAGAAATGAAAACTTCCCATAATCAGTTAATAGAAGCTGAAATGTTGGTGATAAAATCCATCTACTCACAAATGTTGCCATCATTAGAGGAATTAGTGGATATACATAATGAGGGGGACCAATTAGAGCAACCAATATTACAACAATCAACTCAAAATCATCAAATTACCGCTTCTCTTGTGACTGATTTTCTGGAGTTTTTACATTTGCATAATGAAATGGAAATTTATTACAGATTGCTAAACCAATTGGAATTAAAATCTTTTGCACTTCAGACTATGGAAATCGCTGGAAATGATCTGAATAATAAAATAAGAGAGCAAATTGCTAGCTTGTTATTTGCTTGGTCAGGTAAAAACTGGAATGTTATCATTACCAAGCAATCCCAAATAATCACTCTTAAAGAACAATTGATGAATAAAGTAAAATTAAGTAAAGATTGGGAAATTTTAACAAAACACTTTCCAAATGTCACGATTTCGGATATCCTATTAAAGAATTAAAGAGATGTAACATGGTAAATTTTAATCAATTTTTAAAACAAGCTCAGTCAATGCAGAAAAAAATGCAGGAAATGCAAGAGCAAATGGCAAGTACTGAATATTTTGGGAAAGCTGGTGGTGGGTTGGTAAATATTACCGTTAGTGGTAGAGGAGAGGTTCGTAAGGTCTCTATTGATGCCTCTTTGCTTAAAGAGACCGAGAAAGAGTTGCTGGAAGATTTAATTGTTGCAGCTTTCAGTGATGCAAAAAGCAAAGTTGATGAGGATTCACAAAATTCTATGCATAATGCTTTTGGTAATATTGGTTTACCACCTGGGCTAAAAATGCCATTTTAAATCCTTGTGACATATTTAATAACATTCTTGTAAATGTTGAAGGATATTGTGAGCGTTCACAGAAAAAAGTTAAAGTATAAGACGTCTATTAGGGAGAAGGTGTGAGCATAGTCCCCTACAATTTTTATTCTATAAGTATTACAACAGCATAAAAGCGTTATTGCGAGAAGGCGTAGCCTACGAAGCAACTCATTCCCGGACATTTTTGGGATTTTGCTTCGTCGACTTTACGGTCTCCTCGCTAATAAACGCTTGGCGAGCAGATTTTTTATTCATCATAAGAAAACGGCAAAAAAACTGTGAATGCTCACAAGTTAGAATTTAAGCCTTGCACCAATAAGAGCAACAGTACCTCTAGTTTTTGTTTTAGGAGCTTCAACAAAATAAACTGGTTTACCTTTAGCTTGGAAATAAGATATTTCAGCATAAGGCAACAACCCTGGTGTTACTAAATACTGAGTACCAAGACTTATTGTATCAACAGTATTTTTATACCTTAGCGATCTAAAATAGGAAACACTTGTTTTCATAGGTCCCTGCCCATAGGCAATTGCCCCCTTATAATATTGCGTGTTACGACCAACTTTATGGTAAGCTTTTGAAGTTAAACTTTTACCTAAATTACCATAAGAAGCTGCACAGGAAATATTACCGTAAGTAAAGATTGCTCCTAAATTGTAAGCAGCTAGATTTGATAGCTTATATCTATATAACACCTTGTCATCGGGATCTAATACTATAATCTTACTAGCTGGTTTACCATACTCTCCTGTAATGCCCACTTTTACTGATACATCATCTATAATTTCATATTTATAGGATATTCCTGCAGAAATCGCATCTCTGACATTCTGATTTATAATCACCTGATTATCTTTACCACCATTTATACCTGGTACTTTTACTTTAGTTACACCAACCCCTAATTTACTCAATCCATTATCGTCTAAATTTTTTAGACTACGATTACCACCAGTATTTGCTGAATCAGGAATATAAGAAATACCAAACTGAAAACCTTGCATTTCCGGGGTATAGTAAGAAACTTTTCTAGATGCCTCTGTTTTACTACTGATGTCATCAAAGCTATTGCTGAACGAACCCATGTGAGAAGTACTGCTACCGGATGTATCAAAATCTGGCTTTAGACCGTTATATTTCATGTTGTCATCATCTAGCACTGCAAACTTACTCCAACCACAACCACCAAGTGGTACAGCAGTTGAACCAGTACCAACACCTATCTTAGAAGCAGCGTCACCAGGAGATCCTAACTCTACTTTACCATAGTCTGTTGCTAAAAAAATATGAGAACCATTATAAGCTGCAGAAAGTTTTGGTTTAGTTGTTGGTAGTAAAACTATTTTAGCTCCAGCTGTTACATCATTCAATTCTTGCTTGACAGTAGCCATAAAAGCAGATTCCGTATAAAATCCAAGATTTTTCTTATTATCAGTAATATTTTTACTTGTCCCTGACAATTTTTTCTGATTTCTATAACCAGATTGGAAATCAAAACATCCTTCTAATTTTATTTCTGTATCTGAAGCAGCATCAGCTGGAGTAGTACTACCACTAGCGAATGCTATGCTTGAAAAACAAGAAAGACATAGTAACATCATTAATTTTTTCATTGTAATACCTAAATTTCAATTCACTTATCTTCATTCATCCATACTTAAACACAGACCAATTTCTTATTTAAAACTATAGCATAAGATAAATCATAATGTAACTAAATAACTCATAAATAGCTGTGTTCACTATATAAATAGGCTAGTTGTAATAGTAAATTTACAACTATAGTAATATTTTTTAATTGTTGCTAATATCATAGAAATATTGTATTTTAATTTAGTGGGTTGAAATTGTTGTGAAGAACAAAGGTGGGTTTAACCCACCTTTTTTATTAGATTTCCGGCATAAGTCAATCTAGTTGGTGATTTTGTTGTCAAAACTTGCCTCCGCTCCGTAACAATCGTTTATGTACGCGAAGGTAGCAGGCTTCGTTTCTCCTAGAAATCCCGAGGGCTTTTTTGACTTATGCAGGAAGTATATTGAAGTATTTAAAATATTTATATAGTAATGAAAACTATAGAGCAACAAATTATTAATGCTATCCAGGATAACCTAAAAGACCTTGGGTTTGATTTAGTAAAAGTAACTTTAAAGGGTTCAAGCCATAAAGTACTTGAAGTGTTAATAGATAGATTAGATGGCAAAAAGGTTAATATAATAGATTGTCGTAATGTTAGTAGAAATATCTCGGCAATCTTAGATGTTGAAGATATAATTAGTGATAAATATTTTTTAGAAATTTGTTCGGCAGGTATCGAATGTCCATTAATAAAATTTGAAGATTATACTAGATTTATCGGTAGAGAAGCTACCATAAAATTAAAAGAATTACTAAATGGTCAAACTCGATATCAGGGAAAGATAATTAAAGCTGAAAATAACAAAGTTTATCTGAATAGTAATGGTAAAGATATAGTATTTTCATTTGATATGATAAAAAAGGCTTCTTTGGTATTAACAGATGAAATGTTCAAAAATTTAATGAATAAAAAATCTTAAAAGGCAGTGACATTATGGTCAATATTGGTAACATAGAAATTTTACAGATCATAGAATCTGTAGCTAGAGAAAAGAACCTTCCTAAAGAATCCTTACTTTCGGCAATGGAACAGGCTGTACAGGCTGCAGGACGTAAGAAATATGGCAATGAACATAATATAAAAGCTGAGATTAACAGAAAAAATGGTAATATTAGTCTTTTTAGAGTCCTTGATGTAGTAGATGATGTAGATGATTATTTTACTCAAATTTCTTTAAGTAATGCTACTGAGAAGAAAGCCGACGCTAAAATTGGCGATAAAATTTATGAACTCTTACCACCCATTGATCTTGGGCGTGTTGCAGCTCAAACAGCTAAGCAAATAATAATACAACGCGTTGGTGAAACGGAAAGAGAAAAACAATATGAAGATTTTAAAGATAAGAAAGGTGAGATTTTAAACGGTATTGTTAAGAGAGTAGAGTTTAATAATATCATAGTTGATCTTGGTCGTGCTGAGGCAATAATTAAAAAGGAACAGCTAATTAGAGGAGAAAACTTTAAAATTAATGACCGTATTAAAGCGTATGTACAAGATGTAAGATTGGTGTCTAAAGGTCCACAAATTTTTCTATCTAGAAGCGATGACCAAATGCTAATAAAATTACTTGAATTAGAGATTCCAGAGATTTATGATAATATAATTGAATTGCGAGCTATAGCCCGTGATCCTGGATCAAAGGCAAAAGTTGCAGTATTTGCTTCTGATTCTAGCATTGATCCTATAGGTTCATGCGTAGGAATTAAAGGTAATAGAATTAGAGCTATTACTAATGAACTTAATGGTGAAAAGATAGATATAATATTATGGAGTAAGAATATTGCCCAGTTTATTATGAATGCATTGGCTCCTGCAGAAATTGCAAAAATTGTCATCGATGAAGATAAAAATATAGTTGATGTAGTCGTATCTCAAGATAATTTGAGTCTGGCAATCGGTAGAAGAGGTCAAAATGTTCGTTTAGCATCTAGGCTTACTGGCTGGAATATTAATATAATGACCGAAGATCAAGAATCTAAACGAAGAAGTGATGAGTTTCGTTCTGCTACCGAGTTATTTATGGAATCATTGGATGTTGAAGAAGTGATAGCACAACTGTTATCTGCTGAAGGTTTTACTTCTTTAGAACAGTTGGCTTCTAGTAAGATTGAAACTTTAATGAACATCGAAGGGTTTGAAGAAGAATTAGCAACTGAAATAATGGAACGATCAATAAATTATGTAAATGCTAAGAATGAAAAAATTATTATTAAGCTTGAGGATTTAGGTGTTGAACAAGAATTAATTGATGTATTGGATTTACAACCAGAATTCATATTAAAATTAGCTGAATACGGTATAAAGACTATAGAAGATTTGGGAGAGCTAACAGTTAATGAGTTTAAATCATTAGTGCCTAATTCTAACATGGTAGATAATGATATCGAATTACTAATTCGCACAGCTCGTACTGGTGATGATGAGTAAGCTGTTTGAGTTGGAGAGAAATATTTGGTTATGGATGTTTCAAATCCTAGAAAGTTAAAAATTTTTTCAAATAATTTAACATTAAGTATTAGTACTCAGAATTTTATTGATATAATTTAATTAGTTATCGTAGGTAGTTTTCTAGTATAATATTACCAACAAAGATTGTGAGCGTTCACGGTTTTTTTGCTATTTTCTTATGATGAATAAAAAATCTGCTCGCCAACTGTTGTCTATTATTGAGGAGCCGTTTTTGTGGTGACGAAGCAATCCAAAAAATGGTCAGGAATGGATTTCTTCTAGGCTTATGCCTTGTGGCTAATAGACGTCTTGTACTTTAACTTTTTTCCGTGAACGCTCACAAAATAATTCTTCAAATCAGAAGATATACTATCTGCTAATCGTTGAATTAGGTAGCAGAATTATTTACAAAACTTTAGCATATATAATTGCTATTTAAAGGTTTAATATTTATGACGTATGACCAGGAACCTAAACCAAAGAAATTAACACTTGGTGGCTCAAAACTCTCGCTTAACAAGCCCTCTAAACCTACTAATGTTACTAGAGGCTTTGTTAGTTCTGCAAAAACTATTGTAGAAGTTAGGAAGAGTAGTACTCCAACTGGTACTTTGTCTTTTAACAAACTTTGGTCTAATGGTTCTACTGCTCAGAGCGGGGAATCTGCTGCTGGAGAAGAATTTAATAGACGCCTAACTATTTTAAAAAAAGCAGCAGAAGATGCAAAATCTAAGGGTATTGATAATAAGATTAGTACTCTTAGTAAACTTGCAACTATCAATCAATCTGTGTCACAAGACTGTTTAGAAGGTATCCCAGAAAATATCCAGGATGATAACTCACAAGATATTGAAAATGATTTTGAGGTACCTCCTACAACTCCATCTTCGCAAGATAGAAATCAATCAAAACCCTTTGTTAGATCACCAGTGATTGGTTCTCAGAGCCATTTTGGTGTTGCACTTGAAGATATTTCTTCAACAGATAAGGTTGGTGACAATAAAATAGTAGTGCCAAAGGTTAAAATTGAGGAGCCTAAAAAATTAAAAAAGGCAGATATTTTCAATATGCTTGATGCAGACGGAAGTGATAATGCCGGTAAGACTAGAAGCCTTGCCTCAATAAGAAGAGCAAGGGAAAAAGAAAAACGTAAAGCTTATCAACAAACACCCGACAAAGTGTATAGAGAAGTTATTATTCCTGAAGCCATTTCTGTCGGAGATCTAGCCAATAGAATGTCTGAGCGGGCAACCGATGTTATAAAAGAATTGATGAAGCTTGGCATCATGGCTACGACCAGCCAAACAATCGATACAGATACAGCTGAACTTATTGCTACGACCTTAGGGCATACAGTAAAAAGGGTGCAAGAATCCGATGTTGAGAATATATTGATTAGTGAAGCTGATAAAGAAGAAGATTTAAAGCATAGAGCTCCTATTGTAACGATTATGGGGCATGTCGATCACGGTAAAACTTCGTTACTTGACGCTTTAAAATCAACTGATTTGGCAAGTCAAGAGGCAGGTGGCATCACCCAACATATAGGTGCTTATCGGATAACATTGCCTGATGGTAGGGCTATTACTTTCATTGATACTCCAGGGCATGAAGCGTTTTCAGAGATGAGGACTAGAGGTGCTAAGGTAACTGATATAGTAGTTATAGTAGTTGCAGCAGATGATGGAATCAAGCCGCAAACGATTGAAGCAATTAATCATGCTAAGGCAGCAAATGTCCCGATAATTGTTGCAATAAATAAGATTGATAAGCCGGATATTAATCTTGATCGAATTAAGAATGATCTGTTAATGTACGATTTAGTTAGTGAAGAATTAGGTGGTGATACCATAATTGTACCAGTTTCCGCTTTGAAGAAAACTAATTTAGATAAGTTAGAAGATGCTATATTATTGGTGGCAGAAATGCAGGATCTTAAGGCTAACTTTAGCGGACTCACTGCTGGTGTGGTCATAGAAGCAAAAGTTGATAAAGGTAAAGGAGCTGTGGCTACTATATTGGTACAACGTGGTACTCTAAGAAATGGAGATATAGTAGTTGCCGGAACGAAATATGGTAAAATTAAGAGAATGAATAATGATAAGGGAGTGGATATTACCGAGGCAGAACCAAGTTTACCAGTAGAGATTTATGGTTTAAATGAAGCTCCGCGGGCAGGAGATCAGTTTAATGTAGTACAGAATGAAAAACAGGCTCGGGATATTATAGAATATCGTGAACGATTGGCAAAAGAAAAGAAAATTTCTGTTACTCAAAGATCAAGCCTAGAAGAATTGTTCCTAAAAGCTTCTGGCAGTGCTGGTATGATAAAAGAATTACCAATAATTGTTAAAGGTGATGTACAAGGTTCGATTGAAGCAATTGTTACTAGCCTATTAAAGCTACCAAATGATGAAGTTCGTGTAAGAATTTTACACCATGCAGTAGGTGGAATATTGGAGTCAGATGTTACCTTAGCTAAAGCATCCAATGCTATTATTATTGGCTTTAACGTTAGAACTAATAATAATGCTTTTGCTATGGCAGAAAAAGAAAAAGTGGATATTAGATATTACTCTCTTATTTATAATTTACTAGACGATGTTAAATCAATACTCAGCGGTATGCTTTCACCAATTATTCGTGAGCAATATATTGGTACAGTCGAGATCAGACAAATATTCACTGTCTCAAAAGTTGGGAAAATTGCTGGGAGTTATGTTACTAAAGGTACTATTAAAAGAGGTGATAGGGCTCGCTTATTACGAGACAATATCGTTATTCATGAGGGAAAAATTAAAACTCTCAAACGTTTTAAAGATGATGTCAAAGAAGTTCATGAGGGCTTTGAATGTGGTATCGCTTTTGAAAATTATGAGAATATCGAACAATTTGATATTGTAGAAGTTTTTGAAATTATTGAAGAAAAAAAACAATTATTGTAAATGCAAAAAGTTTCAGATAGAGAAAAATCTTCAAGACAAAAAAAAGTTGCAACATTAATAAATGCAGCATTAGTGGAAGTACTAAGACGTGGTAAAATGTTAGATGAACGATTGATTAATTGTCCAGTAACTATTACCAAAGTCTTAGTTACGGCTGATTTAAAAGTAACAGATTGTTACTTTTTACCGTTTAATACGGTTTTTAATAAAATACAACTTACTGAATCTTTAAATAATTCGAAATATGCTATAAGAAATTTTATAACTGCTAAAATTAATTTAAAATATTCACCGGAAATTCGTTTTCATTATGATCACGGATTTGATAATGCCGATAAAGTTGATAAATTATTGAAGCAAGCTGAGACTAATAGGATGAGCTAGGACAAAATAGACTTACCTAGCATAAGTCAATCTAGTTGGTGATTTTGTCGTCGAAACTCGCCTCCGCTCCGTAACAATCGTTTATGTACACTGCGGTTGTTCTGCTTCGTTTCTCCTAAAAATCCTGGGGGCTTTTTTGATTTATGCAGGAAGTCTAATATATATGAGCATTCACATATGTCTACAATACTTCCAAAAACATTTTACGAAAGAAATACGCTTATTGTATCGCAGGAGTTACTTGGAAAGGTTTTGTGTTTTGGTAATATAGAGGCACGAATTATTGAAACAGAAGCTTATGTTGGAGAAGATGATCCTGCTTGTCATGCAGCCAAGGGGTTAACACCTCGTACAAAGCTTATGTATGGTTCTGCTGGTAATGCCTATGTATATTTAATTTATGGTATGTATTATTGTTTAAATATAGTAACAGAAAAACTAGGATTTCCAGCTGCTGTATTAATTAGAGGAGTGTATCAATATAAACCTTCACAAATTTTACTTGATGGACCTGGAAAATTATGTCGTACCCTTGGAATTAATAAAACCCAAAATGCTCAAGATATGACTAGTAATAAATCCTTTTGCGTTATTGACGTAGGTGATACACCTCAATTTATTACTACCCCTAGAATTGGCATTAGCAAAGGTACCGATAAACTTTGGCGTTATTTAGTACGATAAATGATCCCATACATCCTGAGTCCATAAAACCATTTGACCAATTATCCCTACATTCTCTTCTTTGACTTCTGGCATTGGCGGTATTATTGCAAGGTCTTGACGAGTTTGAAACAATAATTGCTCGATAGAATGCCCCGCTTCATTAGAAACTAGTAGATTATGATTTTTCCATAGCTCTGCTATCAAGCACGCCAGTTCAGAATGAATAGTTGGGACATCCTGTTTGGAACTAAAACCTACTCCTTCGACTTCAATATGATAACCTTTTTTATCTAATCCATATTTTTGTAATATTTTATCAACTTCTCTTTGAGTAGCAATTGTTTGGCGTTGAATGTAAGGGTTATTGCTGATAAATAAAATAACATAATCTTTTTGCTCACCAAGCCCCCCACTCAAAATCTTATCAACAAGAGTAACTGCAGCATCATAAGCAGTAGTAGCGGTATTAGGTCTTGCGTTATTGTTGCCCAGTTCGGTATTTATTACTTCAGCTGAGCTTCTCTGCTCCTTATTAAGGAAGTTATTTAATAAATCCTCACTCATCAGGCTTTCTGTGAGCTTTGTTTCATCTGTAGTTGCATAATTAGGATAGACTCTTCCAGGAAAGAAACCTGCAGGACATTCTTCTTTTGTGGTATATTGAATGAAGGGTTGTGTTAGTTCTAAAACAATATTATAACTTTTAGCAAGTGACCCCATATATTCCTTCCCTTCCTCTGTACGAGCTGAATCTTCTCCAACTAATAAAGAAGCATCTAATTTATTGATATCCCCCTTATCTTGCCATATTTTTAGTAATTTATCGTATGTCTCTGGGTTAATACCATCAATATTAGCCCATAATGGTCTTGCTCCGGCTAATACTAATACTGATCCATTAATTTTAATTTGTTCTATTATTTTATTATAGTAAATTATCCGTGCCAATAAGCCAATTCTAGAGGCTCCAGCAATCCAGCTTTCAGCATATTCCTGATGTTGGGGTGGTATTTCATCAATAAGCCCTAATTGTTTGGCAGCATCAATATATTGAGAGGCATATTTAATCATCCAATTTTCATTGGTTAGTTCATTACGTTCCTGACCAACTTTACGATTAAATGCATTCTGAGCAACATATAGTAACCAATCTTCAACATCTCGTACACTCAATTCATTAGTAGCTTTAAATAAATTTTTACGCAATAATTTAGCATCGAATTGATCAGGAGCATCTTGAGTAGCTCGAGATTTAATTAAACTTCTAGAAATTGAAGCAAATATTTTTTCTGAATTACCAGTTTTATCAAAACATGCTAGATCACGCCATAATTTTTCTGGTTGTAAATATCCGGCTAGATGAAGAATCTTTAACAAACTGTCTTGCTGAGTTGGGGAAGTGAAACCTAATCCCTTAGCAGCTATCTCAAATTTAGAAAGTTCTGACGAGCGTTTATAACCTTCATATGTTACCCCAGTAAACATCCCTGTTACTATAATAGGTAGCATCATTTTTTGTAAGAGTTTAGCTTTAGACATATTGTAAATCCTGTAGTTTAATTATTGTTTTATCCATACTAATACTACATGTCACCCCTGCGTAAGCAGGTATCCAGATTCCGCACCGAAGCGGGAATGACAATAGTGGGCGGGAATGACAAACTCACTAGTCCTGTATGGACGGTTATTACTACAATCCCAGATTTTTTGGATTTTGGTATTTAATCCAAATATCAATTAACAATTTAGTAATAATAATCGCAGAAAACATCGATGATATTATACCAATAGTTAGTGTTACCGCGAAGCCTTTTATAGCACCAACACCAAACATAAAAAGTAAAAATGCCGCTATCAAAGTTGTCACGTTTGAGTCAAGAATTGTCGCAAAAGCTGATTCAAACCCTGTCCTTATAGCATACAGGTTAGATGCCCCCTTTTTAAGCTCTTCCCTTATTCTCTCATAAATGAGTACATTGGCATCAACCGCCATGCCAATCGTTAAGATTATACCAGCAATTCCCGGTAGAGTTAATGTCGCTTGGAAAAGTGACAATAAAGCTAGAATATAGAGTAGGGCTAGACTTAATGCTATATTGGCAAAAATTCCAAGAATTCCGTACGACCAAATCATAAATATCACCACACTGGCAAAACCAATCATCCCTGCTTTCTTACCTGCCTCTATTGAGTCTGCCCCAAGATTTGGCCCTATGGTTCGTTCCTCTATTATCTTTAAAGGAGCTGGTAACGAACCCGCTCTAAGTAATAAGGCTAATTCATTGGCTGATTCAACAGTAAAATTACCTGAAATTATACCGCTTCCTCCAAGAATTGGTTCATTAATTACTGGAGCACTTAATAATTTATTATCAAGCACGATCGCAAGCCTTTTACCAGAATTATTTTTGGTTATTTCCGCAAATAATTTGCTACCAAGATTATTAAAGGAAAAAGCAACGGCTGGTTGAGTATTTTGGTTAAAAGAAGCTTGAGCAGTTATTAGCTGCTCACCACTAACAATAACTTTTTTCTTAACAACTACATAATATTCTTTTTTATCTGAATTTTCTCCTTTAACTAAAATTGAGCCAGAGGGTAAACGCCCATTTATTGCTTCTTGTATGTTGGCATTTTCGTCAACTAAATGGAAGGTTAATTTTGCAGTTTTACCAAGAATATTTTTCAGTTGTTGTGGGTTTTCCTCACCTGGTACCTGGAGCAATATATGTTTATCGCCTTGCCTCTGTATGTTAGGCTCTTTGGTACCTGTGCTATCTACTCTCATTCTAATTATTTCAATTGATTGAGCAATTACTTTTTGCCTTAATTCGGCAAGTTTAGAATCATTATAACTAAGCTTAATATTAAAATTATCGTTTTCTACAGTAATTTCTCGGTCAATTTTACCTAAAATCTTTTTTACTGTTTTGTAATCTTCTGGGTTTCTTAATTCAAACTGCACCATGTGATTTTTAGCAATAAGATTTTTATAGCCTACCTTATCTTCCCGTAAATATTTCCGTAAATGGTCAGCCAAACCTTCCATTACATCATTTAAATAGGCGTCAAAATCGACATCTAGCAATAGATGAGCACCACCTCTTAAATCAAGCCCAAGATTTACCCTATAATTGGGTAATATTTTTGAATCTATAGTTGTAAAATTAGGTAAAGCACAAATAAAAGCTCCTATTGTACATAAAATAGACAAGAATATTTTCCATTTAGCAATATTATGCACCGTTATTTTCCTTTGTCTTTTTTACTTTTATTAACAGCTATAGCTTCTTTTTTATTACGACTTGTAATATCAAGTATTGCAGATTTTAAAACTTTGATTCGTATATTTTCAGATATTTCAAGGTCTATTGTGTTGTCAGCATCGTTAATCTTGCTGACTATGCCAAAGATTCCGCTATTAGTTACTACCTCTTCGCCCTTTTTTACGCTACTCACCACACTTTCTTTCTCCTTACGACGTTTTTCTTGCGGTCTAATTAGGAAAAAATAAAATACAATGAAAATTAATACCATCGGCACCATGCTTGTTAATACTGACTGCATGGATGATTCAGGTGCTGTTGGAACTACTTCTACAGTTTCTTTGATTGCTATTGTATCGTCATCTGCATAGGCATTTTCTGTAAACATAATATATCTCCTAATGTTTATCTTTTACTGTAGTAAAAGTAGTTGTGTTAATTAGTAAACTACGTCATTGCTAGGAGTGTGTAAACACAACGAAGCAATCCATCTCTAATCATTTCTTTGGATTGCTTCGACTACTACGTAGTTTCGCAATGATGTAGTAATGTTAGCTATATAATGACATATTTACTCAAGATAAGTTAGCAAAGATTCATATCTAGCTATATCCAACTTAATAATGTCATTTTTTGTATCGTCATTTTCTTGGTTTATTTCTTTTTTTAAAAATTCTATTTTTTCAATTATTTTATTTGGTTGCAAATTGCTAGTATCAACAGCGAATTCAGTTATTATATTTACCTTGCTATCCGTAACCTCAGCTAATCCTGAACAGACAAAATATTTGAATACAGAATTATCTACTGTTATTTTTGTCAATCCAGCTTTCAAACTGGCAATCAATAATTCATGACCAGGTAAAACCCCAAATTCCCCTAACTCTCCTGGCATTATTACTTCTTGAGCCTGCTTATCAAACAGCACATTTATTGGTGTTACAATTTTAACCCTAATTGTTTTATTCATTATGCTACTTTGGCTTTAAGTGTTTCAGCTTTCTCTACTGCCTCGTCAATACTACCTATCATATAAAAAGCAGCCTCTGGTAAGTGATCATATTTACCAGAAACCAAGCCATGAAACCCCTCAATAGTATCAGCTAAACTAACAAGCTTTCCAGGCATACCTGTAAATACTTCAGCAACATGGAAAGGTTGAGATAAAAAGCGTTGAATTTTCCTTGCCCTGGTAACAGTTAATTTATCCGCTTCTGATAACTCATCCATTCCTAGAATGGCAATGATATCTTGTAGCGACTTATATGTCTGTAAAACTTTTTGCACCTCACGAGCAACTGAGTAATGTTTTTCTCCAACAATTGCCGGACTTAGCAATTGTGAACTGCTATCGAGAGGATCTACTGCCGGATAAATACCAAGCTCAGCAATTTGTCGACTAAGTACAGTCGTTGCATCCAAATGAGTAAAAGAGGCAGCAGGAGCAGGATCAGTTAGATCATCGGCTGGCACATAAATAGCCTGTACCGAAGTAATTGATCCAAACTTTGTTGAAGTAATACGTTCTTGCAACTCACCCATATCAGTTGCTAATGTTGGTTGATAGCCCACTGCCGAAGGTATTCTACCTAAAAGAGCTGATACCTCAGAACCAGCTTGAGTGAAGCGGAAAATATTATCGACAAAAAACAAGACATCCTGTCCTCCATCTAAATCTCTGAAACTTTCGGCTATAGTGAGTCCAGTTAAAGCAACTCTAGCTCTTGCACCGGGCTGTTCGTTCATTTGTCCATAAACCAGGGCTACTTTAGATTTTTCTGGATTTTCTAGATCAATTACATTGGAATCAATCATTTCATGATACAAATCATTGCCTTCTCTAGTCCTTTCTCCAACTCCGGCAAAAACCGTATATCCTCCATGAGCCTTGGCAATATTATTAATAAGTTCCATAATTAATACTGTTTTTCCTACCCCGGCACCACCAAATAATCCAATTTTTCCTCCTTTTGCATAAGGAGCTAGGAGATCAATGACTTTAATTCCTGTAGCCAGAATGTTTTTTTCAGTTGATTGGTCAACAAAGTCTGGGGCTGGTCGGTAAATTGAAGCACATTTAGTGGAATTAATTTCACCTCTTCCATCAATTGGCATACCAATTACATTCATTATACGCCCAAGTGTTGCCGTGCCAACAGGTACCTTAATGGTATCTCCTGTATCTACCACCTCTTGACCTCTTACTAACCCCTCTGTTGGATTCATAGATATGCATCTAACAATATCATCTCCGATATGTTGCGATACTTCTAATATCACCTTTTCTCCATTATTATAGCACTCAAGTGCGTTGAGAATCTTCGGCAATTTCCCACCACTATTAAATTGTACATCAACCACAGCTGAGATAATTTGTACAATCTTACCGATAGTCTTGCCAATAATTTTTGTCATATAGCTTCTGCTCCTGCAATAATTTCAATTAAATCCCGAGTAATTAAATCTTGCCTAGATCTATTAAGTGTTAGTGTTAACTTATTAATAAGCTCATTAGCATTTTTTGTGGCATTATCCATCGCTGTCATTCTAGCTCCTTCTTCACTAACTCTACTTTGTAGTAGAGCATAATTAATTTGTGCGGTTACATAAAGATTAATCATATTCAAAATAAGCCCTTCACCTTCATATTCATAGCTTGAATATTGCTTATTTGAAGATATTTGTTTTTCAATTGGTAATATTTGCTGTTTAGTGGCAATCTGTGTCATAGCATTTTTACATTTATTAAAATATATTTGACAATTGCTAATTTTAGAACTACCTACCATCTCCATTAGTTTATCTTTAACCTGAAATGCCAAATTATTATTATGATATTTAGGAAAATCAAAATAATTGTCAATATAATGGGAATATTGCCATTTTAATAGATCATAACCCTTTTTACCAATAATCATCAGTCTTACTTGTTTACCAGCATTTTCCAAATTTGTAATATCAAATTTCACTTGCTTGGATACTGAAAAATTAAAAGATCCACATAAACCACGTTCCGAGGCAACTACTATCAATAAGTGCGGTCTATTCAAATCACTTGGACATGATTCTTCTGAGAAGAATTTTTTCTCTTCTTCAGCCATATCCTGTAAATTATTTCTAGATGCCATATTAGCCATTATATCTCGTAGAGTCTCAATATAATCTTCTGAGTCCTTAATTTGGCTTTTGGCTTTGGTAAATTTGGTAGCCGAGACTATTTGCATAGCCTTAGTAATTTTTTGCGTTGATTTAACACTTTTAATACGAGATCTTAATTGTTTTAAACCTGACATAGCTACCCAACTTTATTGTCAGTAAGAAAGTTCTGTACAAATTTTTCTAAGAAAATTTTTAACTTTTCTTCCGTTTCTTTAATGATTTGTCCCTGATTTTTAATGGATAATAAAATATCGTTTTCTTTAAGTTTTATTTCTTGGAGTAATTTAAGCTCAAATTCTTTTACTAACTCAACAGGAATATTATCGAGATAATTTTTCACCCCAGCATAAAGACTAACCACTTGCTCTTCAATAGGGAAGGGGGCATATTGATCCTGCTTCAATATCTCGCTTAGTTTTGTCCCATGTGAGATAAGTTGTTTAGTTGAACTATCTAAGTCTGAACTAAACTGAGCAAAAGCGGCTAATTCTCTAAATTGTGCTAACTCAAGTTTGACACTTCCTGCTACTTGCTTCATAGATTTTACTTGTGCAGCTGATCCTACCCTACTTACTGAGATACCAATATTTACCGCTGGTCTAATACCTTTATAAAATAGCTCATTTTCTAAAAAAATCTGTCCATCAGTAATTGATATAACATTGGTTGGAATATATGCGGAAACATCACCTGCCTGGGTCTCAATAATCGGCAAAGCCGTAAGAGAACCACCACCATCTTTATCCGACATATTTGCTGCTCGTTCCAGTAACCTAGAATGTAGGTAAAATATATCTCCCGGATATGCTTCACGTCCTGGTGGTCTTCTGAGCAATAGAGAGATTTGTCTATAGGCAACAGCATGTTTACTCAAATCATCGTAAATCACTAGTGCATGCATACCATTATCACGGAAATACTCGCCTATACTACAACCAGTGTAAGGTGCCACATATTGTAACGCAACAGGATCAGAGGCGGTAGCGGCTACAACTACTGTATATTCCATTGCTCCTGAATCTTCTAATTTTTTTACTACCTGAGCGATAGTCGATTTTTTTTGACCAATAGCTACGTAAATGCAATAAATCTTATTTTTTTCATCATTGTCAAGATGAGCTTGTCTTTGGTTAATAATCGTATCGATAGCAATAGCAGTTTTTCCTACTTGCCTGTCACCAATAATTAACTCCCTCTGACCCCGACCAATAGGAATTAGAGAGTCGATCACTTTAATGCCTGTTTGCACCGGCTCTGTAACGCCTTTTCTAGCAATGATCCCCGGAGCGTTTTCCTCGATATTTCTATAGCTATCGGTTATAATTTCGCCTTTACCATCAATAGGATTAGCCATACCATCAACGACTCTACCAAGCAATGATTTACCCACTGGCACTTGTATAGTCTTACCAGTTCTTTTTACCGAATCACCTTGTTTTACTTTTCGGTCACTGCCAATCAATATGATACTTACAGAGTCTGTTTCGAGGTTAAGAGCAAGACCTTTCACTCCTGAAGCAAATTCAACTACCTCGCCAGCCTCGACATTATCGATACCATATACTCTAGCTATACCATCCCCAACTGTTATAACTTGTCCTACTTCTCGTAAATCGCTAAATTGTTCAATATTAGCAATTTCTTTTTTTAGTACTTCAGCAAGTTCAACAGCTTTTAATTTTTGGGTAGAACCCATAATTATTTACCTCGTAAATCTTATTTAATAATTTTTAATCCAAACGTCATTGCGAGACCATATAGTGGTCGTGGCAATCCATTTCTAACTATCTATATAACCTAAATCTTTGCAGTTTTTAAGGTTTTTGTTATTTTCTCTAACATTCCAGCAATAGAGTAATCCCTAACCATGCTATCATATTGTATAATAATACCACCAATAACTGACTGATTTTGACTAAATTTTATCGCAACTTTCTGCTGGAAATCATCTTCTAAATATTTAGTTAGCCATTGTTTTTCTTTACTATGCAGAATTTTAGCAGAAGTTATTGTTACCATCTTAATATTTTTGTTTCTATTAAGTAGTTGTTGGTATAATACCACTATGCTTGATAAAATAGGCATACGTGAATGCTTTAGCAATATTAACAAAAACCGCTTAACTATAGATTCAACATTAAAGTTTTTGGTAATTAATTCAATTATTTTACATTTATCAATACCCTTTACTATAGGAGAAAATATAATAGCCTTGATTTGTGGATTATCGTTGATAAATTGATCGATAATCGTAACCTGCTCAAATATTTTATCTTCCAAAGCATTAGCTAGTGCATTATCAAATAACGCGGAAGTATAATTTAGTACTAGTTTGTTGTTGTTCATTATGTTGTTATATCCAAAAATTCTAACTAAACCAAGCAATAATAAGCCACGTAAAGCCAGGAAAATAAGCCATGTAAGATTGCCCATAACACAGAATGGTTGATATTAAACGAAATAGCCATAGCCAGTGCCGAACCAAATGATACACCATGCCGCATAACAATATTTATTCGCCGCTTCCGTGGAAAAGCTTCATAATCCTCTACATTCATCTTACTCATTGCCTGTACTCTATATCTAAATAATATTACACGTCATTGCGAGGAGGCGTAAGCCGACGAAGCAATCCAGGAAATCGATAAATTTGGATTGCTTCGTTGTACTAAAGTAGCTCCTCGCAATGACAAAGTAATGTTAGCTATACTTTATAACACAATCTATCCTTACCACTAAGTATATTTTAAAAAAATTTTGCTTAAATATGAATGGACCTACCGTAAGCCTGCAATACTGACTCACCCATCATTTCAGATAAAGTTGGGTGAGGGAAAATGGTATTGATTAAATCAAGCTCTGTACCTTCCATAGTTCTAGCAATTACATAACCTTGAATTAGCTCGGTAACCTCTTCGCCTATCAAGTGTGCTCCTAACAATTCCCCAGTTTTTGTATCAAATATCGTTTTAATCATTCCTTCAGTACAGCCATCAACCAGGGCTTTCCCATTAGCGATAGATGGGAATTTGCCAATTTTCACTTGGTAACCAGCTTTTTTCGCTTGTTCTTCAGTAAGCCCTACACTAGCAATCTGCGGTGAGGAATAAGTACACCCTGGAATATTACGATTTTCTAGAGGATGAGCTTTAAGACCGGCAATAGTTTCTACAGCAATAATACCTTCATGACTTGCCTTGTGTGCAAGCCACGGGGGAGATGTGACATCACCTATTGCATAAATTCCTTGTTCATCAGTTTGCATAAACTGATTGGTAACAATATGACCTCTATCTATTTTTATATTAGTTTTTTCTAAATTAAGATTTTCCGTATTGCCAACTATACCAACTGCCATAAGCAAAGTTTCAGCTTGTATTTTGTGGTTCTTACCTTCTATCTCAACTTCAATCATAACATGATCTTGTGTTTGGCTATGATTTAACAACTTACTATTAGTATGAATTTTTATACCCTTTTTCTCAAAAATTTTTCGTGCCATTAAAGAAATTTCTTCATCTTCAGCTTGTAAAATCCTATTTTGTACTTCAATTATGGTGACGTTTGTTCCTAAAGAGTTATAAAATGAGGCAAATTCTATACCAATCGCTCCTGATCCAACTATAATCATAGATTTTGGTAATTTATCAAAAATCATAGCTTCCTTAGAAGTAATAATTTGCTTACCATCTGGTTTAAATCCATTTAAAATCCTAGCTCTTGCACCTGTAGCAATTATTATATCTTGTGCTTTAATTGAAATTTTTTGACCGTTACTATCAATATTTACCACTTTACCAACTCCAAGTACAGCAGTGCCATCAATGACCGTAACCTTATTTTTCTTTAGTAAGGACTTAATGCCAGATGTTAACTGCGTCGATATATCTCTAGAACGCTGTACTATTTTTTTTAAGTCAAAGCTTGGTTCATTGACTATAATACCATAATCTTGAGCATGCTTAATTTTCTGAAATAATTCAGCTGATTTAAGTAGGGCTTTTGTTGGTATGCATCCCCAATTTAAACAAATCCCTCCTAAATGTTCTTTCTCAATCAACACAACTTTTTTATTTAGTTGTGCCGCCCTAATTGCCGCAACATAACCACCAGGTCCACCGCCAATAATTGCTATATCATAATTTTCCATTAATATTTCCAGCTATTCATTCATTGCTTTTTTAATATAGCCTACTATAACTATAGTAATAAAAATGGCTACTGAAATTTATAATAAGTTTGATTTTTTATACCTCTATAAATTAGATGCTGTTAACAAAGGTGTAATTTAATAGCAGCAAGAGCGATAAAAGAGAGGAAAGAAAGATCATCTTTTTCATATCAAACAGCAAGCCTCCGATTTTCTTTTATTTTTCCAAAGAATCTTTCAATAGCTCCTCTAAGTTTGTATGTTTCTCTATTATAAACTAATTTCTGTTTTTCTATTTTTTCTGCCAGGGACAACGGTAATATTATTTTGAGACTCAAGGTTTATTTTTATTACTATCATATCCACGATCTTGGATAACATCACATCCAACGATGTCTGCAGTTAACTCTTCTGCTACAGCAATATCGTTCCTATTGCCAGCAGTTAAAAATCCTTCTATTATGTGCTATGATGTAGTCATAGCAAGATGTAATTTTGTACTCATTCCTCTTTTACTTTTTCCTTTGCTTTGCATCCCCCTTTTAACCTACCGCTGTGTTGATATAGTTTAAAGGTTGTGCTATCCGTAATTACTATGTTAATTAATAATTTTTTACTTTGTTGTAAGATTATTAAGATTTTCCACCATATTCCTTTTTCGCTACCTCTTTTAAAGCGTTGGTAGATGGTGTGCCAACATCCATAGCATTTTGGTAAATTCCTCCACGGTATCCCGGTTCTTAATACATACATTATTGCACAAAATACCTTATAATGGCTAATCTTTGGGGGCATCTTTTCCAAATATAACTCTTCTCTATGATTGCTTCTATTTCGTTTTCAAAAAATTCTTGTTTTACAGGAAATAATCGCGAATCCATTATATATCTATTCCTTTTTTCTTAATATATCTTAAATAATATCATATCTTCTTCTATATTCATATATCTTTGTTAGCAGTGTCTAGGAAAGTACGGCAACAATAATTTATCTCAACATACATCTATGGAGCTGCTTACAATGACGTTTGGCGAGCAGATTTTTTATTTAGTACAAAAACCGTGAACACTCACAGAATCTATTCTCTCATCTTACCCTGAATATATAAATCATAAGCTATTTGATAAAAACTAATAGCTTCTTCTACTAGACTAGGAATATTATCAATCTCTATTTTATAGTCAATTGATGAGAAATTGGGGACGGTGTCACTCGTCGCTCGACTATTACTTATAGGCGTCGCTCCATCGCTCCTAGCCCCAAATTCTCCTGAATTGACTATATCTTCATTAACTAATTTATAAGTTTTTGGTTGTTCCTGTGGGCGTAAGATAACTAAATGATTATCCTTCATAAACCCAAGCAATTGGTAAGTACTGATAAAAGCTCTGTTTGCCGGCGTATTTAATATATCTTGACCAAAAAACTTACTATTATACGAAAAATTTAATAATCCCAAAATAGTAGGGGCAATATCAATTTGACTTGCTAAATTATCAACTATCTGTGGTTTTAATATATTAGGAGCATATATTAATAGAGGTATGTGATATTTATTAATTGGTAAATCAGTTTTACCAGCACTTGACGCACAATGGTCAGCTGTGATAACAAAGATAGTATTATCAAACCATGGGCGAGTTTTAGCTAATTCAAGAAACTTACCAATAGCATAGTCGGTGTATTTAACTGCTGCATTACGCCCACCACCAGATGCCAGATCAATTCTACCTTTGGGGAAAGTATAAGGACGATGGTTAGAAATAGTCATAATTAATGAGAAAAAGGGTTTGCCTTCCTTATAATTTTGATCAGCTAACTCTAGTGATTTTATTAATATATCCTCGTCAGCTACTCCCCAAATATTAGAAAAACTTATTTCATTTGATTTTAGATTACCTCGATCAACTATATTATAACCATTACCATGAAAATAATTCTGCAAATTATCAATGTAACTATAACAAGCGTTTATGAAGTTAATAACATAACCTTCATTCTTAAAAATAGTACCTATATTAAATAGCGATTGATTCTCAGGTCTACGGATAATGGAAGAACCAGGAGTTGGTGGTACTGATAAAGTAATAGCTTCTAAACCTCTTACTGTTCTAGTTCCTACTGCATATAAATTGGTAAAAAATATGCTTTGATCAGCTAATCTATCTAAATTTGGCGTAATATTTTGTTGATTGCCAAATTTGCCCATGAATTCAGCACTTAAACTTTCCACGGTAATGAAAATAATATTATATTTCTTACTATTAGAAGAATTAGCTTTGATATAACGTGCTATAGTAGAGTCATCTGAGTATAGTTCTTTGTTTTTTGATAAACTAGTGCGAACAGTATCTAAAGCTTGGTTTTTATCAATTACTGGATAAAATTTATTATAATCTAAGCTATTATTAAAATAGGCAGAGAAAAACTCATATGGACCGTTTTTAGCAAGTTCGATAGCATATTTATTAAAATTAAAAGCAATTTTATTAGGATTATAGAAATTAAAAGCAACTAGGCTAAGCAAAAATAGCATTATCGTGCAAAGAATATATTTCTTACTATTTATTATAGTACTTGCTTGGTTAATTATGTATTTTCTAAAGAAAAAAACAATTAATAGTGTAATAACTATAATGGCTAGTAATATTTTTATATAAGGCAAAGATTCCTTTACAGTACCAATAATCTCATGGGTATAAATTAAATAATCTACCGCAATAAAATTAAATCTAACACTGAACTCATCCCAAAAAGTAATCTCGGCAATTGTAATAAATATTAAGAGAGCAATGGTACAGAAATAACTAACAAGGCAACAGCTTAAATACAACAATTTATACCGAGCCAATAATTTATGGAATCCAATGATCAGCAGTAAAATTACCGGTAAAAAATAACAAAGAGATACTAGATCATTGAGACTGCCAATAACAAAAATTGACACTAGATCAGATATGGTTATTTGTTGTTGCCATAAAGCGTATGAGCTTAATAGGCTGCGGGTAATAAACTGAAATATTAGATAAATTCTAACAATAGGAAAATTGAACAATGTTTTTATCATCTAGCAAGGTTTTTTAAATTATCAGAGATAATATCCTAACTTTAATTGCTAGGCAATTAGCAATTAAAGTTAGGAGACATAAATACTAATTAAGTTAGTTATAAGCTAGTACTTTTCAAATCATTTGAGTATATATGTTACAGCTTTTCCTTGACAAATATTAAAGGTGAGATATTTTGTAGTTACATTAGTATACTTGAATGATTTTACTAAATTTGGAATATAATGGCGATGCTAGGAGATAATTAATTAGTTATCGTAGGCAGTCTCCTAAACGTACAAAACATACGTGAGCAAAGTATACTCAAATGCTTTGAAGAATTGTTTTTAATATTAGGGATGAAGTAACATCACATACCTCATGTACGTTATACTTGCTTGCCCCTCATTTTCAAATCCAATTCTCCAAATTACTTTGAGTATATTTACGGAGCCAATTCTTTAAAACATTAGAGTAATATATAGAAAAATATTTGAGGTAATTACATAATATGTCAAAAGCTAAAACAGCGTCTAAAAATAACCCAACTTCCAGAGAGCAAGCTAAAGAGTATTTTCATAATGGACAAAAAATTAGACCAGTAAAACTTATATCCGGTAAATTTTCTTTTTTGGCAGCAGAATATGACGTCTCAGGAGACTTAGTAGTTGGTTCTGATGGTAAGGCATTACCTTGGGACAGAACAAAAATTTAACTTGAGATAGAATTTGGAAATAAGGTTATTGACCTTACATATGAAAAGGTATATAAACTACCTGTTCATTAATACGGTTTGGGGATGTAGCTCAGGGGTAGAGCATCTGCTTTGCACGCAGAGGGTCGGGGGTTCGATTCCCTTCGTCTCCACCATTCGGCACAATTTGCTACTTTTTGCATTTCTGTGAATGGAAAATCCAGAACGTAATGCAGTTTACAGCCCTCGAGTGTTAGGTTCGAAAACATAAAATTTAATAATTCCCTTTTTTCAACAATTGTCGAACCTTTAAAAGTTTCATAGGCGTTTGTGCTGATACATATAAGGTCTGCAAGCTTTTTAGAAAGCTTATCATCTACTTTGTCATAACTCTTAATTAATTCAATTAATTCATATTGTCTTTCCTTTAATATTCTGAGAATTTATATTAGTGAGGGTAAAAAATATGTTATAATAATTAAAAAATAGCAATTGAGGGATTGTGGCAGGAGAAGAGAATAATGAGGTTGTAGATGTTGCAGGTGGAACATCGCGTTACTCGGAGAAGATTGAGGATGATGCTAAATCATTTGGTTATAAAGCAGCGAATTTACTCAATTTGCGGGATGTTGTTAAGGAATTTAATGAATTACTTGCGACAAACCAAGATAGTCAATTAGGGGATAATATTATCAAGGTTCAAGTGCCAACATTTGAGCCAATAAATGGTGATATAATAAAACAGCATTTAGATACACATGCTCCGGAATGGGTAAACCTCTTCCAGGAATTTGCTGATACTTACAAAGCTCAGTCCAATCTAGACACTTTAAGTGAAGCTAGTATTGAATGTTTAAAAAAATTACAAGAGTGTATTATTAATTGTTTTAATCAACATGAGCTAGAACCGGGGTTATTTAACAAGTTCTTAGAAAAAAATAAGATTCAACCTGGTCAATTATTAATGGTACGTAGTACAGGGGTTCATGAGGATAAGGCGGATATGGCTAATCCTGGTGGCAATGAGAGTCTGCCTTGCAAGGCTAATATTCGCGAGATATCTCAGGCACTTGGTCGAGTTGCTGCTTCATATGTCGGTCCTAAATCTTTGGCACAACGTTTGATAGCTCGTGATCAGCACATTACTGACTTTCCAGTAATGCCAGGGTTAATTCAACAAATGATTGGTGAGGGAATGGGTGTTAGCCAAACTGCAGATAGTCAAAATAAAGTACCTGTATCAGGGGTGATCTATAGTAAAGACGGGGCAAGCAGGTTGCAAGTAGCTCCCGGTCATGGTGAATATGTCGTTAATAGTAAAGGACGGGTAGATAATTTTTATATTAGTACCCAAGGGACAGTATATTGTGAAATTGCTGCTAAAGATTTTCGCTTGCAGCCCAAGTTAGATGAGGATAGTCAGAAAATCAGTTTAGAGCGGCAAGAGAATCCAGCTGAGCTAAAATACCAACCATCAATTGCTAGTGATGTGGCTTATTATGCCCATCAGTTTGCCCAGTATTTGGTAGGGAAATATGGCAAGAGGATGGATATAGAATTTGTTTATAATCCTGATGATCATCAAATTAATATAGTACAAGCTCGGGCAATTCCAGAAGGGTCAAGAAAAGGGCTTGAACCATCCGCTATTTCTCCGCAATTTTTGGCTGATAATAAAGCTAATATGACTACCATACAAGGTTTGCAGGTAATTACTCCAGAAATCAATAAGGTGGCAGTTATTACTGATCCAAGTCAAGTAATAATCTGTAATACCATCGAAGAAGCTCTGACTCAATATAATAAGAACCATGATAAGATAGTAGGGGTTATAGTGCAACAACCATCGCCTGATACTTCGCATGAGGCTGGAGTGTTTAATGCTAGTGCTATACCAGTAATGCAAGTGAGTGATATTGTGGCAGTGCAGGAATTATTGAAGAAAAATAATCATTTAATCATCGATCCACAACATAGTAGTGTCTACCAATTATCAGAAGCAAAGTTTCAAGAGCTTGATCAAATAAATATTGAGAAAGCATTATATGATACAGGAATTGTTGCCAAAGGCATATATGCTTCAAGCTTGTCTGGCTATGTAACACCGATTAATTATAGTTTTTCTAAAGAAAATCTAAGTGAAAATCCAGTAACTTTAGATAAAAACCCTGGTATTGGGAAATTAGCAAACGAGGCACAAGCTGGCAATAAGCTTAGTACCGATCAATTATTATCGCTGGCTTACCAAGCTATGAATTTTAGATTACCACAAAATGTTGAAGCGCCATTTCAAGACAAGGCTGAAAAATTACGAGATAATATTGCCGCATTATCGCTACCTAAAATAGGTGAGAGTAATGAGCAAGCTAAAGAGGCACTAGGCTATAATTTAAGAGCTGTAACTGATAGCTATAAGAAAGGGACAATCTCGGCTGATCTATTTAAACAAACTATGATAGCCGGAGCTGAATTGTCGGTACTGCTTGATAAAATGCACCATCTATCTAGGATCGTAAACCTTCTATCAAAAATTTACTTCCAAAGAAGCTTTTTATAACCAAAATTAATTGGCAACTCGCGTTAAATAAGGATTTGACACTGGTTGAGTTTACTCCTCTTACTGGCAGGATGCACCAACTTCGATTCCATGCGAAAATGCTAGCTTGTCCCATATTAGGTGACAGAAAATATGGAACCTTAGAAGCAATAACTTTATCCAAGGAGATGTTACTACATGCCAAAAAAGTAATCTTACCTGAGAAAATATTTGGTAAAGAAATAATAATTGATACATCCTTACCAAGTTATTTCCGACAATATACTAACCTTTCCTGATACGAAAGGTTAGTAGTGTGAGTTAATTAAAGTATTTCCGTTCTTTAGTTACTGTTTCATCTTCATTAGATGGTTTGTTATTTTGCCATTTTTTGGCAGATTCCCGTTTATTGTTATTAATATCAGCGTTATCTTTATAAGGCTCAGATTTATGATTAGTCGTAACGTTTGGAGTAACGGTAGCGTCAATATTTTTTATGGTTAACTTGGCTTTGCCTTTATTGTCAAAACCAATAAGTTTAACTTTTACCACATCACCATGTTTTAAAACACTAGACACAGACTCAATACGTTCCTTCGAGATTTCACTAATATGGATAAATCCATCACGATTACCTAAATAATTGATAAACGCTCCGGATTCTAATATTTTGACAACTGTTCCATTGAATATGCCGCCAATTTCAGGTTCAATGGCAATTAACTTAATCTTGGCAATTGCCATATCTAGCTTTTCTTTGCCTATCGCAGAAACGGTTACATTACCATCGTCACTTATATCAATTTTAGCTGACGTTGTATCACAAATTTCACGTATTACTTTACCACCAGGTCCTATAACATCTCTAATTTTATCTTTATCAATTTTAAAGCTATAAATACAAGGAGCGTATTGGCTAACATGGTTATTGGTTTTATTAATAGCCTTATCCATTTCTTGTAGAATATGAATACGACCACTCTTTGCTTGAACTAAAGCCTGCTTCATTATTTCAAATGTTACGCCAGATATCTTAATATCCATTTGTAGGGCGGTTATACCTTCCGTACCACCAGCTACTTTAAAATCCATATCTCCAAGATTATCTTCATCCCCAATAATATCAGATAAAATTACAAATTTATCGCCTTCTTTTATCAAGCCCATAGCAATACCTGCTATAGGGGTTTTGATCGGCACTCCAGCATCCATAAGTGCCATTGAACCACCGCAAATAGTAGCCATGGATGATGAGCCATTACAGGAGGTAATTTCTGACACTACCCTAATGGTATAAGGGAATTGTTCTTTAGTTGGCAACATGCGGTTAATGGCTCTCCATGCTAGTTTGCCATGACCTATTTCTCTGCGACCAGGAGCCCTTACTGGCGTTGCTTCTCCTACTGAATAAGGAGGGAAAATATAGTTGAGCATAAAACGCTCTTTATATTCGCCGTCTAAACTATCAATAATTTGTTCATCTTGACCAGTGCCAAGTGTAGTAACTACTAAACTTTGTGTTTCTCCTCTAGTAAATAAGCTTGAACCATGTGTTTTTGGCAATATCGCAATTTCACAAGCTATGTTTCTTATGTCGGCAGGCTTTCTACCATCTATACGAGTATTTTTCTTTAATACGTCCTGACGCAGTACTTCTGATTCTACTTCTTTAAGAGCAAATTCAATTTGTGAGTTAGTAAGATTATTATTCGCAATATCTTCTGCAAAGTGCCGCTTAATTATATCATAAATGTTCTTTACCGCTAATAGTCTTTCTTGTTTTAATTTAATAGCAAAAGCCCGCTTAATATCTTCTTGCACTATGCTGCTAATTTGTTCTTTTAAGCTAGCAGGGAACAAGCTAGTAGGCTGTAATTTAGGTTTTCCAGCAATTTTTACTAAGTCATTAATCAATTCGATTACAGGCTGTAATGCCTTGTGACCAAACTCAATAGCTTCTAACATTTGCTCTTCGGACAATAGATCGGCTTCAGACTCAACCATCATAACTGATGTGTCAGTTCCTGCCACTACTAAGTCTAGTTTACTAGTCTTTAACTGGTTAAATGAAGGGTTTAGGATAAAATTACCATCTATCAAACCGACTCTGCTGGCTGCTACTATATGTTGATATGGTGCTGCAGATAAAGCTAATGCAGCAGATGCTCCAATAATTGCTAGTATATCACTATTACACTCAGGGTCATATGAAAGAACAGTACAGATTACTTGCGTTTCATTAAGAAAAGCTGGGTGAAATAATGGTCTAATTGGTCGGTCAATCAAGCGTGAGACTAATACTTCTTTTTCCGATCCTTTACCTTCTCTTTTAAAAAACCCCCCTGGTATTTTACCAGCAGCAAATGCCATTTCTTTATAATGGATAGTAAGAGGAAAGAATCCTATTCCTTCTTTTGGCTCTTTGGCACTTACGGCAGTACATAATAAGACAGTTCCTCCCATTTTTACCATAACTGCTCCATCAGCTTGACGAGCAATTTTACCAGTCGTTAATTCAAGTGTTCTTCCACCTAATTCTATTGTTTTAACTATTTCTTCAAACATTCTTTTTCCTTATTTAATTAACAAAAAAACCCGGCTAATTTTTGATTCTTTAGCCGGGTTTTATTTTACTTTCTTATTCCTAGTTTATTGATCAACGACAAATATCTGTTTAAACTTTGTTTTTTGATGTAATCTAATAATCGACGTCTACGACCAACTAACATTAATAATCCCCTTCTCGAGGAAAAATCTTTGTGATTAGTTTTAAAATGCTCTGTTAAATTGCTGATTCTTTCAGTTAGAATTGCACATTGCACTTCACTAGAACCAGTATCATTTTCTTTAGTAGCATATTCTGCAATTAATTGTTGCTTACGCTGTGTTGTAACCGACATCAGTAATCTCCATGTTTATTTTATAGGTTAAATACTCGTAAAGAATTAAAGCAATTTTCACTCAAGCTACCAATTGCCAACAGAGAGTCTTGATATCGAATCCAAACTAATTCAATCTTTTCAAGACAATCAAAATAACATTTCTGACCATAAATAATTTTTTTAGCTTGGTCAGTAGTAGCATCAAGTACCAGGATGTCGTCCAGTACTGCTTCAATTTTTATACTTCTTTTTTCAATAAATTCTTTTATTCCTTGATTTTGTTCATCAAGTTCTGTTAATTTAATAGCATTACATGCTGTAAATATTCCAACTTTAGTACGCTGTAATTTTAGCACAAATGCTAAACTTTGCAAGGATAAAGCAATATCTTCTGCTAAAGTTCTTACATACGTTCCCTTAGAGCATTCCACCCTATAGGTAGCTTGATTATTTTGATGATCAAAATTAAGACATTCCAAATTATATATTTGGATATTCCTAGGGGTTAATTCTACTGCCAAATTTTCTCGAGCTAATTTATAAGATCTAACACCGTTAACTTTTATAGCAGAAAAGGCAGGAGGACGCTGTTTAATCGTAGATATGAATTTTTTACAGATATTATGACAATCGGTTTCGTTAGGAATATGATCAGTAACAGCTATTACTTTACCTGAGGCATCTGCTGTATCAGTTTGTTTACCAAACTGCACCGTAAAAATGTAGGTTTTTTTTGCATCTACCAGAATTCGTACTAATTTTGTTGCTTCACCAATTGCCAAAGGTAATACCCCTTCCGCTTCAACATCCAAGGTTCCGCAATGACCAACTTTAACTCCTAAAAGGTTTTTTTTAACTATAGAAACAAGCTTTGCTGAGCTGATGCCCTTAGGTTTATAGATATTAAGCCAATAATTATTAAGATGAAACATTATTAGCATCCTTATATTTAGATTAGTAACTCATCTTACGCATAAATCCCGTGGCAATTTAAAAATTGTAGAAAAGTACAAGACGTCTATTAGCGAGACCACGCAAGTAAGTCGTGTCAATCCATGAAGCTTGTTATGTGGATTGCTTCGACCATTACATGGTCTTGCAATGACGATAATACCTGTATACAAGGCGTTATTGCGATGAACGGCTATAGTTAATTCAGGAGAAGTTGGTGACGTCGTCACTCGTCGCTCACCTATTACTTATAGGTGTCGCTCCATTGCTCCTGCTACCCAATCCTCCTGAATTAACTATAGTGACGAAACAATCCAAAAAAGTGACCATAAATTGATTACTTCTTGGCTTAAGCCTTCTCGCTAATAGACGTCTTGTACTTTAACTTTTTTTCTGTGAATGCTCACAAAGTTTGAGATATATGGTGCCGCTAGAAGGAATTGAACCTTCGACCACACCATTACCAATGGTGTGCTCTACCTCTGAGCTATAGCGGCATAGTTTTAGATTCTATAAAATATATGATCTTTTTGACATATTTTGTTTTATTGGTCAAGCAAAAATTTTAAAATTATTGAGCGTTTACGGTTTTTTGCTATTTTCTTATAATGAATAAAAGATCTGCTTGCCAAGTGTCTATTAGCGAGGAGCCGCTTTGCGGCGACGTAGCAATCTACTCACCAAACGTCATTGCGAGACCATGTAGTGGTCGTGGCAATCCATTAATCTTGCTTCGTCGCTACTAAAATAGCTCCTATTTATTATGTAACGATGTAAAAATGTTTTTTGCAAGGGTTTGGCTTATACCATTGACTTTAGATAATTCATCAATAGTGGCATCACATATTGCTTTATATGAGCCAAAATAATGTAACAAGGCTTTCTTTCGGGTGACACCAATTGAACTTATGTCATCTAGACTAGAAACTTTAATGGCTTTGGAACGGCGTAGCCTATGGTTTTTTATAGCAAAATTATGTGCTTCATCCCGCAAAATTTGTAAATATTTCATGACCGGAAGACTCTTATCGATTGTAAAAGCCTCTTTATTAGGCATATGAAATTGTTCACATCCAGCATTTCTGTCAGGTCCTTTTGACATACAAACAACTGGAATTTTAAGATCAAATTCTTTCATTATTTTTTGTACTACAGATAGATGCCCCTTGCCTCCATCGATAATCATTAAAGTTTTATAGTCAATTGATGAGAAGTTGGTACTTGCATGCTCATTTGGTAGATGTTCTTTTTTTAATCTAGTAAATCTTCTTGTTAAGACGATTCTTAACATCTCATAATCATCACCTTGGGAATTCCCTTGGGGAATAGATATATTAAAAATTCTATATTCTTTTTTATCGAAACCTGATTGGTTAGCAACAATCATGCTACCTACGGCAAATGTTCCCATAATGTGACTATTATCATAAACTTCAATTCTATCTGGTATGGTAGGCAGATCGAATAATTGTTGTATTTGTTGAAAGATAATTTGATTTTTAGCAAATTGTTTTAAATGCTGATTAAGTGATAACTGGGCATTAAACTCAGCATTTTCTAATAATCTTATACTCGAATGCTTTGAAGAATTGGCTCCGCAAAACTTCGGGGGATTGGCGTACTTACATACTTCATCTACGCTCCGCTCGCTCACCCCTTGTTTATTGTCCCCATTCTCCAGATCATTCGAGTATAGTCTGATGTTAAATTTACTATTCCCACTCAATTGTCTAATAGCCTTGGTTACTAATTCTAAATCAATGATAGGATGGTTTATAATTATCTCATTCGGAATTTGAGCATTTTGATAAAATTGATTTATAAATTGTGTCAATATTTCTGATTTATTACTACCATCCGTATGAAACGGAAAGTACGCTATATTCCCATAAGACTGACCAAATCTATATACAAATAGCTGAATACAATAACAATTATTCTTTTCAACAATAGCTATAACATCAGCGTTTTTAATAGAATTACTAGATAAAGTTGATTTTAGTTGGATATAACTTAGTGCTTTTATTCGGTCTCGTATTTCGGCAGCTTCTTCAAAACGTAATTGTATACTTAATTCTTCCATTTTGTGAGATAAAGTTTTTTGTAATTCTTTAGTTTTACCATTTAAGAAATTCTTTACTTGGCATACTAGTTCACTATAATTTTCTTTACTAATTTTCTCAACACATGGGGCAGAACATCGACCAATTTGGTACTGTAAACAAGGGCGTTTGCGATTGTTAAAATAATTATCACTACAAGACCGTAATTTAAAAATTTTCTGTAATTCTTTTAAGGTAGTATCGACTTGCTCTGAGGAAACAAATGGACCAAAAAACTCGCCACCAGATAAGTTCTTTCCTCTATATTTAATTAATTGTGGGTAATCAACATCTAAGCGTAATTTAATATAAGGAAAAGACTTATCATCCTTAAGTAATACATTAAACTTAGGTTGAAATTTTTTAATTAACTGGGCTTCGAGCAATAAAGCTTCAACCTCAGAATTAGTAACATTATACTCTAAATAATGCGTTAGAGAGATCATTAATATTGTTTTATTATCAAGATCAGTTTTAATATAGTTAGTAAGACGTTTTTTTAGATTCTTAGCTTTGCCTACATAGATAACTTGCCGATCAGCTTTCAGCATTTTATAAACTCCAGGCAGGCTAGGTGCATTCTCGAGGTGATATCTTATTAAATCACTGCCTATAAGTTTAGAATTTTGTAACATAACCGAGCCTTTTTCTAAGTAATCCTATGCAAAAAACTAACAAACTACACATAGTACCAATAAAGACACCCTTTAGTCGAAAATTACTAGCAAAAAAATATGTCCAAATGAAGAAAGAGGAGGCTCCACTTAATCCGCATAGAATCATCATTCTTTGTGTTATAGTGATGTTGAAAAAGGCAAATATTAGAGGAACTAATATTATTGGTCCCCAAGACCCGGTGATAAACACTACTAGATCAATTACATTATCAAATTTTAAAGCGATGATTATGGCAAAACTTCCGATTACAACATTAGTAATTCTAGTAATTAGCAATAATTTCTTTTGATTCTGTATTTTAAAAATAGGAGTCAACAAGTCTTTCACTAGAGCTATTGAGGTAACATTTAAATCAGAATCAGCAGTAGACATTACTGATGCAAGTAAGCCAATTATCACAAAGCCTTGTAACCCTGAAGGAACTATTTGATCAATTAGGTGTGGCAATGCTAAATTAGAAGAGTAGTCGGGGTAAAGATTATAGGCGATTAACCCATTTAAGGTTATAAATATTAAAAATATAGCATATATACTTGATTTTATATATATAGCATTACTAGTCTTTTTGGCATTATTGTTAATTAAAGCTCTTTGAATAAAAATAGGATATAAGTTCATTACATAAAATCCTAGCATAGCGGTTATCGTATTAATAAATAGCTCACTGGCAAAATTATTATGATGAATAAAATATACTTTTTCAATAGGTAATTGGTTGATAAAATCACTAATACCAATTTTGTTAAGACCACATATTGCAATAATTGGCAAAGCAATTATCATCGCGAAGAATTGTAGTAAATTAGTAAACATAATTGATTGTAACCCACCAATAGTTGTGTAGATAATAACAATCCCATAACTTAATAGAGTTCCTTCTAAGTAGTTAATTTTTAAAATATATTGAAAAATATATCCACTAACACTAATTTGGGCAGCAACAAAGCCTATAGATACCATAATAGTTGTGATGCCGGCAATAAAACGTCCTGTTTTTCCATAATATTTTTCCATTATATCGCCAACACTTTCTGCTCCATAATGTTTAGTTATTTGGGGCACAAGATAAATAGCTATTAGTATATCGACTGGCAGAGAGAGTATCAGTCCATAACTATACGATAAATCACCAGAAAAAGCTTTTTCTGCAATACCCAAAGTAGTAGCTCCGCCAACCGATGAAGTAAAAATAGTTGCAACTAATAATATCCTGCTATTTTTAATCTTGTCTTGAACGGTAGCATAATTGGCAAAACCTCTAAGTCTAGATCTATAGTAGATACCAATAACAAGTATCGATATCAAATATAGTAATACAATAATATTATCAATGGTCATTACTAGGGCGTGTCATCAATTAAGTAATATTACAGAAGAAGCCAAATAAATTGCTCCCAGAAAATTCTGAGCTAGTTTATCATAACGCGTAGCAATGCCTCGAGATTGTTTAAGTTTTGCAAAGAAATTTTCAATTAAATGACGATACTTATAAAGCTCTACATCATATTCTACAGGAAATTTACGATTCTTCTTGGATGGAATTACAGGAGTGCAATTCTTATCTTTTATCTTATTCCTCATTCTTGCCTTAGCATCATAAGCCTTATCTGCAATTACGGTATCCGCTTTTGTCAAAGTTTCCATTAAAGCATCAGAACCTTGTAAATCATGCGACTGACCAGGGGTTAAATAAAAAGCTGTCGGATTTCCTAAAGCATCAACAGTTGCATGAATTTTAGTTGATAAACCACCTTTACTACGACCTATTGCTTGGTCATCTACTATGACTTTTTTTTAGCTCCGGCACTATGTTGATGTGCTCTAACAATCGTTGAATCAATCATACTATATTCATTATCTGCATCTTGTGCAAGTAGTTCAAAAACCTTCTTCCATACATCTTTTTGGCTCCAACGTGTATGTCTTGTATGAATTACTCTAAAATCTCCAAATCTTTCTGGTAAGTCTCTCCACGGTATACCAGCACGATATCTATATAATACAGCTTCTACGAATAATCTATTATCTTTGGCACTTGCTCCTACGTCTCCTTCTTTTCCAGGTAAAATATCCTTTATCCTTTCCCATTGATCATCTCTTAAAGCATATCTGCGCATTGGTCACCTTCTTATTTTTTTACCAATATCTAATTTGCCTCATCCTAATATTTATGTCAACTTAATTGATGACACGCCCTAATTATTTTTTGTTGAATTGAAACTCAAACATACTTCGTATAACCTGAATTAGTGTCGAATAAGTACCCATCATGCTGTCATTGCGAGGAGGCATAAGCCTCCGAAGCAATCCATTTCTACTCGTTTTCTGGATTGCTTCGTTGCTACTAAAGTAGCTCCTCGCAATGACTCTGAGGTTAAATACTAATCAGATTTATAACGTTACCAACTTCTCATCAATTGACTATAACAGATATTTTTGCTCCACTAATAGCTGTATTCATTATTTTTGTGATATTGCTTATTTTTATCCCGAATTGAGGTTAGATTATGAGAAATGATAAATACTACAAGATCGTTTATTATCTTCGAGTATTTGTAGATGAATTTTAGTTATAGGTGGCGGTAATATTTCTTCAATTATTTCTGGCCATTCAATTAGACAAATATTGCCCTGCAAGGCTTCTTCTATACCTAGTTCATAAATTTCTTCTAAATAATTTAAACGGTAGAGATCAAAATGATAAATCATAAATTTTGAAGTCTTGTAGATTTGTAACAAATTAAAAGTAGGGCTGCTGATATTAATATCAGATTCACAAAAATGCTTTATAATCTCTCGACAGATAAATGTTTTTCCACAACCTAAATCACCTGAAAAAGTTATAATTTTATTAGACTCTAAATTTTTAGCGATAGTTTGTGCAAACGATATAGAGTCTTGTTCGTTATTTAAAATAACCGACTCTTTTTGAAACTTCATTAAGCCTTCAAATTTTGATGTTTAATCCACAAGTAAGTATAGTCTAACATATTAATCCTATAACATCAAATATTAACAGTGTTTATTCTAATTCCTCGATTCTGTTGAATTCAACTAACTATTTAATTAATGGTTTGGGAATTACCCGATTTTCTAAAGGGCCAGTTGGTTTAGCTGGTTCTAATAATTTCGGAGTTAAAATAAATTTAGTCTTTTGTTCAATAGGTGAAAGGGTAACATGAAAATTATGCGGTTGTTGAATTACAGCATATTTATCCCATTCCGGATAAGCTCTATCTAAATTTCCTTTAGATTCATTAGGACCATAAATTTCAATCTCACCAAATTGATATTTTTTCAGTGGAAATAATTCATTTATATAAAAGAAATCATTGGGAAATCTATGTAGTGTTCTAAAATTACTATATAAAAATTTGTTACCTTTTTGGCGAAAGATAAATATATCTATACATCTCTTATCACATATTGTGTAAAAATCTTGATGGCGAACTTTATAACCTAACTCTGTGAAATCCGTTAATATGTCTTGTAATCTGATTTCATCAGCATGCATTATGCCAATATCTAAGTCATCATCAAAAGGTATAATACCTTGGTGTCTTACTGCTCCAAGAAGCGTGCCGCCCTCAATCCAATAATTTATGTTATGTTTAGTCAATATTTCATGAGTGTCTTTCATTAATTGGTATAAGTGTAGGGCTGTATCTGCACTAATTGTATATTTCTGTACTTGTTGGTCGGTAGGAGTCACATACCTCCATTGGTGATCATAAAACTCTACATAACCTCGATACAAACCATAGATAATTATAATTATCCCAACTACTTTAAAGAAAAATTTATTAGTTTTTTTATTTTTTTTGTGCATACAGGTTTCTTATATTTATTTTTAGTAGACTTGTCATATATTTTATACTATTAATTGAATTAGTTGGAAATTAATACAATTAATAGCGATGAAAATAAAACCAGTAATTATGGCTGGTGGTCTAGGAACAAGATTATGGCCATTATCGAGACAAATGCAACCTAAACAATTCATCAGAATATTTGATAATTTTAGTTTAATCCAAAAAACTTTGATTACCAATAAAACTTTAGGCAAACCAACTTTAATAATTGCTAAGGATTATGAATCAATAGCACAGGAGCAACTTAGAGAGCTAAATATAGAAGCAGATTTAATAATAGAACCTGTGGCTAAAAATACAGCATCATGTGCGATTATATCAGCTATTCAAGCAAAGAATAATGGCTATGATACGATTATATTGCTGCCTTCTGACCATTATATACACAATGTTAATAACTACTTAGATACTATTAATAAATCTTTGAATTATTTGGCAAAATTTGGTATTTGTACTATTGGCATTAGACCTAGTTTTGCAAATAGCGAATATGGTTATATTAAAATAAAGAAGTTATTAGCAGATGGAATTTATAAAACTGAACAATTTGTAGAAAAACCTACTATTCAACAGGCACAAAATTATTTAGAAGAAAATGACAAATATAAAAATAGCAAATATTTTTGGAATTCAGGAATTTTTATTTTTAATATAGATTTTATTTTAGAGCAGGCTAAATTATGGCAAAAGGAACTATTTAAACATGCATATAAAGCATATTATTCTGCAACTAAAAATTGTGGTAATATAACTCTTGCTTTAGAACCATATCTACATATTACACCAATTTCTTTAGACTATGCTATAATAGAAAATATTAGGCAAATGATTATGATAGAAGCCAATTTTAGTTGGAATGATATTGGTAATTGGCATTCTTTATGGCAAATGCAAGAGAAAGATACAACCAATAATTACTGTGAAGGTGATGTGATCAACATTGATAGTACCAATTCATATATTAGCTCTAATAATAAGCTTACTGCGGTAATAGGAATGGATAATATAATAATTATTAATACTAAAGATGCGTTACTGATCTCAAATAAGTCAGAAATCAGAAAAATAAAGCAGCTGGTAATAGAAATGACCGAAATTGGACGAAAAGAAATATTATGAACTTGCGTGAGAATATAAAAAATTATGTCAGCAATTTTCAAGAAGAAAATGAGTATAAACAAAGGATGTTAGACTTTTTAGATAATTGTGAAAATCCTTTTAGTAGAGAGACAAAAGAAGGGCATTTTACTAGCTCAGGATTTTTGCTTAATTCTAATAAGACAAAATTCTTATTAATGCATCATCGTAAATTGGGTAAATGGTTGCAGCCAGGAGGGCATTGTGATGGTAATAAGAATCTTTTAGCTGTAGCAATTAAAGAGGCTCAAGAAGAGTCTGGAATTTTAGATATTGAGGCAGTTTCTAAACAAATTTACGATATAGATGTTCATTTTATTCCTACTATAGTCAATTCAGGAGAATTTGGGGCTAGGAGCGATGGAGCGACGCCTATAAGTAATAGGCGAGCGATGAGCGACGACGTCCCCAACTTCTCATCAATTGACTATAATGCTAAAGAGCAGGAGCATTATCATTATGATGTGAGATTTTTATTAAAAACCGTTTGTAACGATTGTTTTGTAAAAAATGCCGAATCACATGATTTAAGGTGGCTAGATTTTGCTGGCAATCACCAAGAACTCCTGCTGGATGATTCAGTAAAAAGGATGATTAAGAAATATATCCAAATAATAAGTTAAGTTAATGGTAGCAAAAAAGTTTTATAGAAATAAAGAAGATTTTAATTGCGAGATGTGTGGTGAATTTATCCAAGGCAATGGTTATACTAATCATTGCTCAATATGTTTCTACAGTAAGCATGTAGATATTAATCCTGGCGATAGAGCGTCTGAATGTAATGGGCTAATGCAACCAATTTCTTATAAAATAGATGGTAAAAAAGGTTTGGTCTTAACCCATAAATGCCTTAAATGTCGAGAATATAAAAATAATAAACTTGCTGATACTGATAATGTAGAAAATTTGCTAAATATTTTTAGTTATAAGTTATTTTTGTAAAATTGAAAAATTTAGATTAGTGACTAGTATATAATATGGTATACTTCAAATAGTTTGAATTATAAGGGTAATAAACAAGGGGAGATCGCATAGCGGAATAAACCTTGTCTCACACACGAATATCCCGAAGTTTTGTGAAGCCAATTCTTCAAAATTGTAGTCAATTCAGGAAAATTTGGGGCTAGGATCGACGACGTCACCAACTTCTTATCAATTGACTATAGAAGAATATATAATTTTGACATAATGTAAAACTATAATATGAACATAAATGATAAAACTTACTATAGATGATATTGAAATTGAAGTAGAAGAGGGTACAACCGTATTTCGTGCCTGCAGCAAGCTTGGTATAGAAATCCCCCATTTCTGCTTTCATGAACGTTTGAAAATTGCTGGTAATTGTCGTATGTGCCTGGTAGAGATGGAAAAATCTCCCAAACCTATCGCATCTTGTGCTACGCCTGTTGCCCCAGGTATGGTGATCCATACTAATACTATCGGCGTTAAAAAGGCTCGTGAAGGGGTAATGGAGTTTCTATTGATCAATCATCCTCTAGATTGTCATATTTGTGACCAAGGAGGTGAGTGTGATCTACAGGATCAAGCATTTAAATATGGTGGAGCACGTTCTAGATTTTTGGAGAATAAAAGGACAGTCAAAGACAAATATATGGGACCTTTGATTAAAACCCAAATGACTAGATGCATACAATGTACAAGATGTATAAGGTTTGCCACTGATATTGCTGGAATTGAGGAAATAGGAGCTCTTTATAGAGGAGAGCATATGGAAGTTACCTCTTACCTTGAGCGTAGTCTTGCTTCAGAGTTGTCAGGCAATATTATCGATGTTTGTCCAGTTGGAGCATTAAATTCAAAGCCTTATTCTTTTAAAGCTCGTAGTTGGGAATTAAAGAAAACTGAATCAATAGATGTATTTGATGCCCAAGGTTGTAATATCAGGATCGATAGTAGGGGGGAGGAAGTAATGAGGATATTACCTAGGGTTAATGATGACATTAATGATGAGTGGATATCCGATAAAGCACGATTTGCTTATGATGGTTTGAAATATCAAAGGTTAGATTCTCCGTATATCAGACAAAATGGTAAATTAGTTGAAGCCTCTTGGAATGACGCTATTGCCATAGTAGCACAAAAATTACAATCGCTTGCCGGTGATCAAATGGCGGCGATCGCTGGAACACTCGCCTGTACCGAATCAATGTTTTTATTAAAAACATTGTTACAGAAGCTAGGATGTAATAATTTTGATAGTAATCAATTTAATTATAAAATAGACCGATCTAGTAGAGGAAACTATCTATTTAACACAACGATTTCTGGACTTAAAAAAGCTGATCTTGCTTTGTTAATTGGGGCAAATATTAGGCAAATAGCTCCAGTCCTTAATGCTAGTATTGGTATATTACAAAGAGAGGGTAGGTTAAAAATAGCTCGAATTGGTAATATTAGCGATCAAACTTATTCTATCAATGAATTAGGTGCTAGCCCTGAAATAATTAAAGCAATAATATCAGGAGACCATCAATTTTCTAAGGAGTTGGCAGCCGCAAAAAATCCAATAATAATCATTGGTGATGGAGTATATTCTCGGGAGGATGGTTATGCTATTTTGGCACTCATTCATCAGATGGTGGATAAATATAAGATAGTTAGAGAGGATTGGAATGGTTTTAATATATTGCATAACCATGCGTCAATGGTCGGTAGTTTAGATATAGGTTTTAGCCCTAAAAATTCTAGTGCTAAGGGTGATGGTAATGGGGTTTATGAAATTTTACAAAAGGCAGAAATAGGTGATATCAAATTTGTCTATTTACTAGGTAGTGATGAGATTGATATGAGTAAAATCAAATCATCTTTTGTTGTATATCAAGGGCATCACGGTGATAATGGAGCAAATGCAGCAAATGTTATTTTTCCTGCTAGTAGCTATACAGAGAAAGATGCTATTTACCTAAATTTTGAAGGAAGACCACAATATGCTAGGGCGGCAACTAATCCAGTAGGACAAGCAAAAGAAGATTGGCTTATTATAAATAACCTAGCCAGTGGTTTAGGGCTAAATCTTGGTATGAATAATTTAGTTGAAATAAGAAATAAGTTGGCAGCAGAGTTTCCAGTATTTGACAATATTTCTGAAATAATGAGTGGTGACTTTATAAAATTTACCTCTACAGATAAATTACTTAACTATGATATAGTTACTAAACCGATAAATTATTACATGACAGATTCAATTAGTAGGGCATCTATTACTATGGCAAAGTGTTTGGAATCAAAACAAGAAAGGGAAAAAGTTGCATGATATCGTTATTTCAACAATATCTATTGCCGTTAATTATTGTGGCATTGAAAGTCCTATCTATCACTATTCCTCTTTTGCTGTGTGTAGCATATCTGACCTATGCTGAGCGAAGAGTAATAGGTTTAATGCAGTTAAGAAAAGGTCCAAATGTCGTTGGATATTTTGGGTTGTTGCAACCAATTGCTGATGCAGTAAAACTATTATTTAAAGAAACAATTATACCAAAGCAAGCTGATAAAATATTATTCACCTTGGCTCCTATGGTTACCTTTGTGCTTAGTTTAATTGGTTGGGCAGTGATACCTTTTGATAAAAAACTGGTATTAGCTGACATCAATGTTGGTGTTTTATATATTATGGCAATCTCATCATTGGGGGTTTATGGTATAATCATAGCTGGTTGGGCAAGTAATTCGAAATATGCTTTCCTTGGGGCTATTCGTTCGTCGGCTCAGATGATTTCATACGAAGTATCTATAGGGTTGGTGATTGTTACTGTACTTTTAACGACTGGAACTCTTAATCTTTCAGAAATCATAGAAAGGCAACAATTATTGCCTTGGTGGGTTGATTTGATGTTGTTACCTATGGCAGTAATATTCTTCATATCAGTACTTGTAGAAACTAATAGATTGCCTTTTGATTTATCAGAGGCTGAATCTGAGCTGGTTGCTGGTTATAATGTTGAATATTCTTCGATGGGTTTTGCCTTATTTTTTCTTGGTGAATATGCTAATATGATTTTAGCTAGCGGTATGACCACAACATTTTTCTTAGGTGGTTATTTCCCGCCTTTTGGCATTAAATTCTTGAATTTTATACCAGGATTTATTTGGTTTATAGTAAAAGTTGGGTTGTTATTATTTTGTTTCTTATGGATAAGAGCGACATTACCTAGATATCGTTACGACCAGTTAATGCGTTTAGGTTGGAAAGTATTTTTACCTTTTACTTTATTTTGGGTGGTGTTAGTATCAAGTGTTTTAATGTTTACTGGTAATTTACCAAACTAGCTAAAATAATTCACCTTACGCATGGCATTTAAAAGTCATAGGGAAAACAACCTGACACTATTAGCGAGGTGCCACTGGTGGTGGTGGACAAAGCAATGAATGTGGATTGCCACGACCTACTTGCGTGGTCTCGTAATGGCGTCTTGTACTTAATTCTGCAATTTTTTAATTGCCACGGGGTTTATGCGTAAGGCGAGTAAGTAATGAATACCTTTATTAGTTAATTTATAAATGAATTTTATAGGAGAATTTTATGGGAACATATTTAACCGTTGGCATAGTGCAAAATATTGCAGTCGATAAGAGACGCATAAAGTATCCAGATATAACAGTTGAGCATATTACCAGGCGATTAAACGATGAACTAAATCTTGATTATTATAATTATAGTGAAGATAATGACGTATATTACTGGGAAATTAAACCACAAACTCTTGAAGGAAACCTAGTGGATTTTCTAGATGCTCAATTCCAAATGTACACAAGTAAAAAACATAGCAATATGCAAGAGGTTATTGAAAAATTAACAAAAACTAAGAACGGCGAAGAAATAATAAAATTAGCCGCAGATGAACATTTTGTTAATTTTCAGTTAGTTGAGCAAATAATTGAATATGTAGAGGTAATCCGTGACAACGGCTTTAGCGAGCATATCTGCCTATGTTACAGTTTAATCTCGTATTTTATGGATGGAAAAATCATCATGGAAGGTTACGGTGGGATGTTCAGATATTTTGAACATAATATACGTTTGCAAAGAGAAAAATACCCTTTAGCAGATTGTATAAAAGTCATGATTACTAGTTAAAATAAATATAGAGTTAGATTTATGTCAAATATTAGTCCTAGGGTTGATATTGCTTTTAAAAAAATCTTTGGAGTTGAAGAGAATAAGGATTTACTTATTTCGCTAATCAATTCGATTGTATCTAGAGAAGACCAAGTAACAGAAGTACAACTTCTCAATCCATATAATCCAAAAAATTTCAAGAGCGATAAATTGTCAATTTTAGATATTAAAGCTCAAGGAAAAGATGGCAAAAGATTTAATATCGAAATGCAAATTACTGATGCGGATGATTATGACAAAAGGGCTCTATATTATTGGGCAAAGTTATATACTGAGCAATTAAAGAATGCAGAGGATTATGCTACTTTATCGAAAGCCATTGGTATTCATATATTAAACTTTACCTCTATTTTACATGAAAATAAATATCATAATGTGTTTCATATAGTAGAAAAAGATAGTGGTTTGTTATATTTCAAAGATTTAGAATTGCATACTATTGAGCTAAATAAGTTTACTAATAATCCGAAGGAACAGCTGACAGACATAGTAAAAAAGGTAAAAACCTCTCTTGATAGATGGAGTACTTTTTTAACGAGACATGATTTGCTGAACAAAGATAATTTACCTAAAGAGTTAAATGATGCTAGCCTAAAAAAAGCCCTGACAGTTCTGGATGTGATGAATTTCACTAAAGAAGAACGTGATTCATATGAAGAACACCTGAAATGGCTACGTATTGAAGCTAACACTCTCAAGAAAGCACGGAGGGAAGGCAAAGAAGAAGGTAGAGTAGAAGGTATCCAAATTGGTGAAGTCAGAGGTAGAGAAGAAGGTAAAGCTAAATTAATAAAAATGATGATAGAAAATGGCAGTTCTATTGAGGAAGTAGCGAAAATGACGGGTCTATCTGTTACCAGAATTAATGAATTATTGGAAAATAAAAATGACCCTGGATATCTTTTGTAATTAAATAAATTAACAAACTAACAAGAAAATAAATTGTAAAACATACTTAGTGCTACAAATTTTTGGTGTATAATGAAATGAAAATAATTAATTACCTGAAGTCTTTTTTGTTATTTGAAATACTATCAGGGCTTAGTCTAACTTTGAGGTATTTCTTTAAACCTAAAGTAACGATAAATTATCCCTATGAGAAGGGGCGGATAAGCCCAAGATTTAAGGGTGAACATGCATTAAGGCGTTACGCTAATGGTGAAGAGCGTTGTATTGCCTGTAAGCTTTGCGAAGCAATTTGTCCAGCTCAGGCTATTATTATTGAGGCAAAAGAAAGAGCAGATGGTAGTAGGCGTACTACTAGATATGATATTGATATGACTAAGTGCATTTATTGTGGTCTATGCCAAGAAGCATGCCCAGTTGATGCGATAGTGGAAGGTCCTAACTTTGAATTTGCTACTATTAGTCATCAAGAATTGCTTTATGATAAAGAAAAATTATTGAAGAATGGTGATATGTGGGAGCAAGAATTAGCAATTAAGCTACATAATGATTATAAATATAAATAATTATGGGTAGATAATTATGGAAATGTTTTTTTATTTATTTGCCGGGCTAATGGTTATAAGTAGTGTTTTGGTGGTCATGAGTAAAAATCCTGTTTATTCTGTGTTATGGCTGATCTTTACTTTCTGTAACGGTTCAGGGCTAATGATTCTATTAGGAGCAGAATTTTTAGCAATGATGTTGGTTGTAATATATGTTGGAGCGGTAGCAGTATTGTTTTTGTTTGTTATAATGATGTTGAATATTCGTTTTGTGGATATTATTGTACAATTCAAAAAAAACTTATTGATCAGTATGACTGTAGCACTCATTATGTTTGCTGATCTTGTTTTGATAATTTGCTTAGGTGTACAAGGTATAGTGTTAGATAATATGGACTCTTCAGAGATAGCTAACCATACTATAGTCAATTCAGGAGAATTTGGGGCTAAGAGCGATGGAACGACGCCTACAAGTAATAGGCGAGTAACGAGCGACAACGTCTCCAACTTCTCATCAATTGACTCTAATACTCATGCTATTGGGCAGGTACTATATACTGAATATATGTTACCTTTCCAAATTTCAGGTATTATTCTATTTATGGCAATGATATCTTGTATTACTCTAACTATTAGGCATCGTAGTGGAGTTAGGAGGCAGGATATTGCCAAGCAACATGCTAAAAACAAGGATAATTGTATATTAATGGTTAAACCGCGTTTAAGTGAAGGAGTGGAAGAAATTCAATATGATTAGTACTATTACTTTGGAACATTATTTAATTTTGTCGGCACTGATTTTTAGTATAGGAATGGTCGGTTTGTTTATGCATCGTAAGAATGTCATAACAATTCTGATGTCGATTGAATTGATGCTGCTAGCTGTCAACATCAATTTTGTCGCATTCTCTGCTTATGCCCATGAGATATCGGGTCAAATTTTTAGTATAATAATCTTAACAATAGCAGCTGCCGAGACTTCTATAGGTCTTGCAATATTATTAGTTTATTTTAGAAATAAAGGTTCGATAGAGCTGAGTGATATGAATCAGATGAAAGGGTAATTTTAGGAATTGGTATGGTAAATGCATTAGCAATATTCACGGTAATGTTACCATTAATATCTGGTATGATTAATGGTTTGTTTTGTCAGTGTTTTAGCAAGAAGCAAGCAGCTTGCATTGCCACTATTGCAATAAGTTTAGCGGCAATATTCGCTAGCTTTATATTTTATAATGTGGCAATAAACAAAGCCATTATTCATCTAATTTTAGCAAAATGGCTAGTAATTGGTGAGATGAAGATAGATTGGGCAATTTATGTCGATCAGCTGACCGCTATTATGTTTATAGTGGTTACTTGGATTTCAGCGGTGGTACATATTTATTCTCTTGGCTATATGGCAGATGATCAAGGGTTACCTAAATTTCTATCATTTTTATCATTATTTACCTTCTTTATGCTAGCTTTGGTATCAGCCGATAATTTTGTCCAATTATTTTTTGGTTGGGAAGGTGTTGGTTTATGTTCGTACTTATTAATTGGTTTTTGGTATCAAAAAGAAGCGGCAAATAAAGCAGCAATTAAAGCCTTTATCGTCAATAGGATAGGGGATTTTGCCTTTATAGTGGGGATTATTACCATTATTGTTTATTTTGGGGTAGTTGATTTTGCTAGTGTATTTGATAAAGCCCAATTATTGTCTAATATACAATTGAGTATATGGGGTTTTACAGTATCGATAATTGACATAGTCTGTTTGCTATTATTCCTTGGATGTATGGGCAAGTCGGCTCAAATTGGCTTACATATATGGCTACCAGATGCTATGGAAGGTCCAACGCCAGTCTCAGCACTTATTCATGCTGCAACTATGGTAACAGCTGGAGTATTTTTAGTAGCTAGGTGTTCTTATTTATTTGAATATAGTGTAGGGGTATTGAGCTTTATTGCTATTATTGGCGGTATTACCTGTATATTTGCGGCAACTATTGCCATAGTGCAGAATGATATAAAAAAAATTATTGCCTATTCCACTTGTAGCCAGCTTGGCTATATGTTTCTTGCTTGCGGTGTATCAGCTTATAATGCTGGTATTTTTCATTTAGTTACTCATGCATTTTTTAAAGCTTTATTATTTTTATCAGCTGGTAGTGTTATTCACGCTTGTCATCAGCAAGATATTTTTAAGATGGGTGGTTTGAAAGATAAAATGCCAGTTACTTACTGTAATTTCTTAATCGGCTCACTGGCACTGATCGGTATTTATCCTTTAGCTGGATTTTATTCAAAAGATGCTATTTTAGAGCTAGCATATAGTAGCGGTGGGGTCATAGGTACTACAGTGTTTATTCTTGGAATTGTGGCGGCAATTTTGACTGCTATTTATTCTATGAAAATTATCTTATTAGTATTTCATGGCAAAACTAGATTAACTATAGAGCAATTTAATCACGCTCACGAATCACCCAATATTATGAATCTGCCACTTAATCTTTTAGTGGTAGGTAGTTTTGTTGCGGGGATGATAGGTCATTATATTCTTGCTCTTGACAAACCAAATGGTTATTTCCTTGATAGTATATTCAATATTCATATTTATCAAAGATTAGCAAATCATCCACCTATTTATATAAAATTATTGCCAATGGTTTTGGGATTAATGGGTATTGTTTTGGGTATTTATTTGTATAAGAATATTATTGATAAAGTGAAAATAACATTTATGAGGAAATTGTTGGTACATAAATATTATTTTGATGAAGTGTATGACTTGCTGATAGTAAGATTAGTTGCCAACTTAAGTAAGCTATTGAATTTGATCGACCAAAGAGTCATTGATAGATTTGGTCCAAGTAATTTTGCCAAAACAGTAAATTACTTTGGGATTTTGGTAAGTAGATCGCAAACAGGCTACATATTTAATTACACCATGTATATAGTTTTATTTGTAGTTGCCTATATTACTTTTTTTATAGTTTTACAGCAGATTTATTAAAATATAGTTTGTGTTGAATAGTAATTATGCTACAATATATATTATTAAAATTAATAGTATTGTTATAAAGCCCAAAACGTCATTGCAAGGGAGCGACGATGCGGCAATCCAGGAAAATGATTAGAAAGGATTGCTTCTTGGCTTAATCCTTCTCGCTAATAGACGTTTTTTACTTTAACTTTTTTTTGTGAATGTTCACACCCGATTAGCTATATTTGTACATAGGAACAATCATATGAAAATAATGTTAAATTTCATAAAATCCATAATTTCACTAAGACTCATTACTCCACTATTATTAATTTGTAGTATATTTAATATGCAAACTCACGCAGACACTGTAAAAACAAATGAAAATAATCATTATCTCATTACACGTGATTATTACAATAGTTTAATCACCTCTAATGCTCTTCCTATAGCAGAGCTTGGTATGTTGGTAAATATATTGCCCAAGGGTGGTGATATTCATCATCATTTTATCGGTGCTATTTATGCTGAAACTTTATTAGATTATGTTAAGAAGGAGGGATTTTGTATTGATCCTAACAGTTATGAAATTCTTAAAAAACCTACGAAAAAATGTATGACTGTAGATGAGATACGTGCTGATATACACAAATATAATCAGCTCGTGTCACTTTGGTCAATAGAAAATTTTAACAATCATTATCACAAACAATTATCACCAGATGCTAGATTTTTTGATTGTTTTAACTATTTTGCTTGGTTAGAAGACTATATTATTAAAGATGGTTTGATAGATTTGAAGAATAGGGCAGAAGCAGAAAATGTGCAATATATAGAAACTATATTTCCTTTTGCTCCTATTAGTACAAACGTTGCTTTAGATGAGATTAATAAGTTAACAAGTAATACAGATGATTCTGCTATTAATCAGGTTTTAGCAAAAGCTATGTTATTATTAGAGCAGGATAAAGTTATACACCAAGCTATTACTCGCTATTCAACAATAGTAACAGATGCCTCGAAAGATATTGACAATGATCACTTTACTCTGCGGTTTCAACCATATGTACTCCGTGAAAGTAAGCCATCTATGGTATTTTCTGGTTTGTATTCAGCCTTTTCTTTAGCACAAAATAATCCTAAAATAGTTGGGGTGAATATAGTCGGTACAGAAAACTCAGTTGTTGCGATCAAAGATTATATATTACATATGAAAATGTTTCGTTTTCTTAAACAAAAATTTCCTAATGTTAAATTATCTTTGCATGCTGGTGAATTAGCATTAGGGCTAGTTCCTCCAGAAGGGCTACGTCATCATATTCGGGATGCAATATTTATAGCCGGGGCAAATCGCATTGGTCACGGAGTAGATATTATGCATGAATCTAATCCTTACCAACTAATAAGAACATTAGTGGAAAAGAATATACCTATTGAAATTAATTTAAGTAGTAATGAATTTATTTTAGGAGTTAGGTGATGACCATCCTATCAAGCTATATATGCGTTATGGGGTGCAAATCGCAATCTGCACTGATGATGCAGGAGTATTACGCAATAATTTAACTCAAGAATATTTATTATTTATTAGTCGTTATAAGCCATCTTATGATCAATTAAAACAAGTCGTCTATAATAGTATTAAATATTCTTTCTTAACGGAAGAGGAAAAGAAAAAACAACTTAATTTGCTTGATAAAAAGTTTATTCTTTTTGAAGAAAATATAGCTTTTCATAGCAGTTTTTTGACAGGGAGACTTCAGAACTCATTTGGAGAATTGGAACGTAAAATAAGGGGTGAGTGAACGGAGCGTACAACTAGGTTCTGTGAACAAAATTTTAATTGTCTAGATTTTGACTCTTTTTAGCTGCAAATGATAACATGTAGTCAGTAAAGAAAATTCAATTTTTAGACATTGTACCGCATACTAATCCCGTCTCGTAGCATAATTTTTTCTCCTCTCCATCTGGAAGATAAGACGCGAAGGTAGCAGGCTTCGTTTCTCCTAAAAATCCTGAGGGTTTTTTTAGACTTATGCAGGAAGTCTAATAATTGAGTTAGCTATATTTATCAAGTACCATAGTCATAATTTTTTTAGCTATAGGAGCTGCCACCCTGCCTCCACCTCCGCCATGATCGACAAAGACCAGAATAGAGTAACGAGGTTGTTGATAGGGAGCGAACCCGGCAAATATAGCATGGTTACGCCTTTGCCAAACAACTGATTTACTGCTTAAATCATCATCTATATTAGCTTTTGCTTGCACTTGTGCGGTACCTGTTTTACCAGCTAATTGATGTCCTTCTGCTAAAATCCTACTATAATAGGAAGTTCCTCCTTCAGTATTAACTGCTTTATACATGCCTTCTTTTAAAATATCTAAGTATTTTTGATTGATGTTAACCTGATCAAATACCGATATATCTTTAGCAATTCTAGGATTATACAATTTCCCATTATTAGCAATTGCTGTTACAAACCTAGCTAACTGGATTGGAGTAGCTGATAAAAATCCCTGCCCTATCGATAAGTTAAGAGTATCACCAATTGTCCATTTAGAGTTAAATTTTTTCATTTTCCATTCTTCTGAAGGAAGGAAACCTGAGGCTTCTCCAATCAAATCAATACCAGTTTTTGTACCGAAACCAAAATTTCTTGCCATATCTAATATTTTTTTATGACCTGTTAAGCGAGCTATTTCATACATATAAGAGTTACAAGAATGCTTAATGGAATTATACATATCCACTGTGCCATGACCATGACGACTCCAGCACCGAAAGCTATTAGTACCTAATACCGAATCCCCAGTACAATTAACCGTTTTATCCGGTTTAATTCCACTCTCTAAACCAGCTAAAATTGTAATAATTTTGAAAATAGAACCAGGTGGATAAGTACTTTGTATGGTTTTATTAATTAACGGCTTATAAGGATCATTAATTAAACTTTGCCAATAATCTTGAGACAATTTTACAAAATTATTGGCTTCAAATACCGGCGACATAGCCAGCACTAAAACATTACCGTTATTTGTATCAATAACTATCGCCGAACAGCCTTGTTTAGTTAAATAAGGCTGCACTCTTTGTTGTAACTCTGCGTCAATATTTAGATGTAAGTCCTCTCCTTGTTGACTTGGAAGATTGGTAATTTCTCTGACTTGTTTGCCTAAAGCATTTACTTCTATCTGCTTATAACCAAATTTCCCACGTAACTTTTCTTCATAATATTTTTCTACACCAGATTTACCAATATTAAAATCCCCTAAATTATTGATTTCTAGCTCTTGTTTCTCTTGCTCATTAATCTGTCCAGTGTAACCTATTACATGACAAGCAGCTTCTGAAAAATGGTAAAATCTTACATAACCGACATCTACAAAAATAGAAGTTAAATTTAACTTTTGTTCCTCAATGAGTGACATTTGTTGCCAGCTAAGATTATCTAATATCAGTAAAGGAACACGTTTATTGGCTTTTTTTATTTTTTGATTAATGTAATTTTGTTTTTCTTCAGTTAGTTGCAAGATATTTGCTACTAGAATTAATTCCTGTTTGTAATTAGTAGCCTCATGCATATCCAGTAATAACCTAAAACAAGTTTGGTTGGTAGCTAGAACATTACCGTTAACATCATAAATTTGTCCCCTGAATGGCGGAACTAGAATAAAACTTATACGATTTTTATCAGATAAAGTACGATATTTATCACTTTCAAATAACTGCATGTAAAACATTTTTCCAGCCAATAATGAAAATAATGTTAGTTTTCCTGAACCTATCAGAAAAGACCGTCTTGATATTAACTGGTTATGTAATATTTTATTATTTAGCATATTTTTTTGATAGCGATTCCTATTATGTTTTTGTAGTACTAGATACCAAACGTCATTGCGAGACCATGTAATGGTCGAAGCAATCCATTTCTAATACTTTTCTGAATTGCTTTGTCGCTACTAAAGTAGCTCTGAGCCATGACGTTTGGGGGTTAAACCTCCTCGCAATGACGTTTGGGGAACAATGCCTTATCAAGAGGAATTCGTAGCAAATTATAGGAAAATATCGTAGTAAGATAGTGCATTAACATCGTAAGATACCCTTGGGAATATAGACCTTTAGTTAAAATTAGCAAATATCTAAAATGTAATATAAAAAAATAATATAACCCAAAAATCAGGAAATTTGTTAAATAACTTCTAACTATAAAGAATTTTCCAGCAAATTGTAAAATTATGTGAGCAGTTACAAGAACCAAGGAATTTGTACCAATTGGCATAGAATATAATTGGTCAAAAATTATTCCTACTAAAAATATTAGCCAAAAACCAATATGATAAAATGTAGCAAAATAGTAAAGTAAACTAACTTCAAAAGCTGGAAAAATAACAGTTTCTGTGTTAATTCTAAAATTTTCTAGTGGAAAAATTACTAATAACAAACAACATTCTAATAATATTATTTTACTAACTATTTGTGATAATGTTTGTGGTAATTTGCTAAAGAATTTCATATTATTTTCAGTTCTTTAATTACTGATTCAATAATAGGCAGTACTAGGTCATACTTTCTTATGAGATCCAATACCAGTCTAGCAGATTCTAGCCCTTCCACTAAGTATAAATTTTGATTTAAAAAATTTCCAACATCTAAATGTTTACCAAGCTCATAACCAAATCTAGTATTTCGTGATTCCTTAGAATAACAAGTTAGCACCAAATCCCCTAATATACCTGGAGCACATAAAATAGAAGCATCTCCAAGCTCTCCATCAATAGCCTCAGATAAAATTCTTATTTCTTGAATTGCTTGAGTTATAAGCCCGGCTTTTGCATTTTGTCCGTAACCTTTTGCATCATACCAACCACTCTTTATTGCTATAATATTCTTAACAGCCGATGCCACTTGCATCACTACCATATAGTCAGTTATGGTCAACTTAAATTGTTGAGATGCCAAGCTAATTGCTAGTCGTTTGGCAAGATTAACATCTAAAGAAGCAATGGTTACTGAAGTTAATAAATCTTGAGCAACTTCTTTAGCGAGGTTAGGTCCAGCTATAAAGGCTAAAGGATTAGCTGGTAATATGGCTTTTACTTTATCAGATAATAACTCCGTAGGGTCTCTGCCAAATCCTTTAGTTGCAACTAATAACGCTACGCTTTCAGATATCCCAGCGTTTTTTAATATCTTCAAAGTTTCCTGAAAAACAAAAGATGGTACCGCAATAATTATTACTTCTTTGTCTAGTAAAGCTGACAAATTATCACAAGGAACTAGATTGGTTGGTAATGTAATATCAGAACCAAGATATTTGCTATTAGTTCGATTATTTAATATTTCCTCGATAATATTATTCTCACGTACCAATATCGACACATCCTCATAACACCTTGCCACTTGACAGGCTAGTGCAGTTCCCCAGCTACCGCCACCATAGACAGCAATGCTTTTAAATTTTTTCATAGCAATTATTTATATAGTGAATTAACTTAAATTGGCAACGTTATAAATCCGATTAGTATTTAGCCTTAGCGTCATTGCACATAGGCGGCAACCTAAGGAAATAGTAGTTAAAAAGACGTCTATTAGCGAGTCCTAGTTAGGTGGCGTGGCAATTGTAAGAATACTTATATTTATTCTAATTCTTCAATTTGCTCTTTAGTTAACCCAGTAGATTGAGATATTATCTCAATCGATATTCCAGCTTTCTGAAGATTTCTTGCCACTTCGAAATTTCTTCTAGCTTCGCCTCTAGCTTCGCCTAGCTGGATACCTCTAGCTTCACCTTCCTCAATATATTTTTGTGCAACAGTTCTCATAATGTTCCCTTTTTCTTCTTCTGACAAATACTTAGCTAGTAGCTCTTCTAATTCTGATTGTCTTGCCTTAGGTAATTTTATGTCATTGTACCATAAAAACGATCTTAAGTAAATATAACCATTCTCTTTATCAATTAATATCTCTAATTTAAATCTCTGCAGAAATTCTTCCCAAAGCTTTATCATATCTCGTTGATGGATATGTTTTAGCATATATTCTAACATCCCAATATGCTTCTTCTTCATTATTTCATCATCAGACATGCTTTGTAAATCGACCAATTGATAATCTTCTGTCATCACTTTCTTGGCTATAATTGCATCGGTAAATAAGCTCCATAAATTCCTAGGGGCAGTATAAACTTCTTTACCATTATAAATTACTAAATTATATACTAATGGTAATTTCTTTCTTCCTTTTTTATGCCTTTCACATAATAACAATGTGTATTTCCATAATCGTAGAGCTGTCCAATAATCAACGCCCGACTGAGCCTCAATCAACACATACACAAAAGCCTTACCCTGATTCTTGGTAGCAACTCCATATACTATATCACTATATTTCTTGTTTAAAGATTCTTCTATGTAGCTTTCTTTTTCTACTGTTATTTTTGATAAATCTACTAAACTCTTAAAATCATTCGGCAAATAATATTCCAAAAATTCTTGAGCTGCTACAGGATCAGCCATTATTGTTTTGACTAATGAATCATGCTTTAACTTTTTTGTCATAAAAGAATATTAATTTGATAAAACTACATAATATCTCTATCAGATTTTGACTTATGCTAGGTAAGTCTATACCAAAATTTCTGGAATCATATAATTATCCTCTATAGCAACTAACCGAGCTTTAATAATTTGCCCAACATCAAAATTACCTTGCAACTTTACCGGAATAAAATTTTCTGTATGAGCTATGTTATTTTGTTCTACAAGTAATTCCACTTCATGCCCTATATTCCTTTGGAAAAATTGTTGTAATTGCTGCTCCCCTGTTACTCTTAAAATTTCTGCTCTAGCTTTTCTAACAGATTTTGCTACTTGCGGCATTCTGGCAGCTGGAGTTTCCTCACGCTCAGAATACGGAAAAACATGTAAATATTGCAAATCTGCCTCAGAAATAAGTTTTCTTGTATTCTCAAACATTACCTCATTTTCCGTCGGGAACCCAGCTATAATGTCTGCCCCAAATGATACATTTGCTCTTAAGTTACGCAATTTATGACAAAAATCAATAACATTTTGACGATTATGACGACGTTTCATACGCTTAAGTATCATGTCATCACCAGCTTGTAAACTAATATGAAAATGTGGCATAATTTGTGGAGCATAAGCCATCAAATCAAACAAATCATCATCGATTTCAGCTACATCAATGGAAGATAATCTAAGTCTTTTTAGTTCCGGAACCAACCCTATAATCCGTCTAATCATTTGGGCAAAAGTTGGAGCTCCTGGTAAATCTGGTCCATATGCCGTAACGTCAACTCCGGTAAATACTACTTCATTATACCCATTAGCTACTAATGTCCTTAACTGCTGTACTATCACTCCCATTGGGACTGAGCGACTATTGCCTCTAGCATAAGGTATAATGCAGAAGGTACAACGATGATTACAACCATTCTGTACTTGAATAAAAGCCCGAGATTTGCCATCAAAGCTAGCTACCAGATGATTAGCAGTTTCCGTAACAGACATTATATCATTTACTGCTACTTTTGCGTCAGTAAATTGATAATTGCTAGCAATCAATTTTTCCTCATTACCAAGTACTTTGTCGACCTCAACCATATTAGCAAAAATATCTGGGTTATTTTGAGCAGCACAACCAGTAACAATAATTCTTACCTTAGAGTTATTTTTCTTAGCTTTACGAATTGCTTGACGTGATTGTTTTACAGCTTCCTTAGTGACAGAACAAGTATTAAACACCATGACATTTTCTAAACCAGAAAGAGCTAGGTTAGTTCTAATCACTTCACTTTCATAAATATTTAATCGACAACCAAAAGTTACAACCTTTTGAGTTACCACTTCTTGTGATTCAGTCATAAAAAAACTCTCCACGTACCACTAGAGTGGCAGAACCAACCATTATTATATTCTCACCTTGTTTTGACATTTGCAGACTACCTAATTGAAATACCACTTGACAAGGAGAGCTAACAAAGCCAAGCTTTACCGCCGAAGCAAAACTAGCACATGCTCCGCTACCACAAGCAAGAGTTAAGCCTGTCCCTCTTTCCCAAACCGATAAATAAATTTTATTATCCTTGATTGAAGCAAAACTAACGTTAACCCCATCAGTAAACAACTCTTTTTCTTGTAATTTTTCTCCGATTATTTCTTTATCCTTAGTAGCTAAATCACTAAAAATAATAAAATGTGGATTACCAATATCAGCACAAATAACTTCCTTGATATCAATCATATAACGTTCCATAATTGGCCAAATCTTTTCGGCCGAAGGCATCCAATCTTCCTCAAAACTAACTATCCCCGTATTCACCTCGATCTCGTTGTCACTTAATATCTTACAAGACAATTCTTTTCCGTATATTTTTAAAGTAACTTCTGTTATACCGAAATCAAGATATAACAATTTGGTAAGACATCTTGAAGCATTCCCACATAATTTGGCACTTGAGCCATTCTGGTTATATACAGCCATTTCATAGTAATTAGCTTTTTGATCGTAAATAATAAACTGATCACAACCAATACCAGTACGACGATTGGAGATATTTAGCGATAATTGCTGTAAATCACAATTTATAGGTAAATCACGCTGATTGATAATCACAAAATCATTACCTAATCCATGCATTTTAGCAAAATTGATTTTTTTAAACACGAGAATATCTTTAGATTATACAAAAGTCTATTATACTAAATATATATAAAAATATGTAGTAAATAAATAGACCTCTTGCATAACTGTTGGTAAATGGTTATATTTTTTGTCTGTACTTGATTAGTATTACTGTCATTGCACTCCAATCGTCATTGCAAGGAGACCGTGGATCAACGAAGCAATTCAAATCTAATGAATGATGGATTGCCACAACCTACTTGCGTGGTTTCGCAATGACATATATGGTCAACGTCATTGCGAGCTGATGTATTCCCACGAAATTGTTGCAAAATAGCAAGAATTGATAGAATATCTTCATTATTTAATGATGATGGAGATAGTAGGTTATGGATGTAAAAACAGTATTAAATGAAGTAATAAAAGAACATTGTCCTTTTATACATAATAATCGTTTAAATGCGTTACTTGATGTTGCAGAAGGCTTGCGATATAGTCAGAATTTGTCTTTGAGTGCAATTGGCAGGAACTTGAGTGGTGATAGTAAAGTAAAACATAAAATAAAAAAAGTTGATAGATGCATAGGTAACAAACATTTATATAACGAGGTTGATAGTCTCTATAGTGCTTTATCATATTTCATATTTGAGTTTATCAAGCATTCTAATGATGAAAGCGTTGTGATTGATTTATGTTATCTTAAAGATGATCGCATGGTACAAATGCTAAGTACTTAATTTTGTACAAGAAGGATGAGTTTACCTTTATATCAAGATGTGTTTGAAGAAGGTGAATTAAAGGGCAGAACGGTAGAATTTCTAAATAAATTAAAGAGTATAATACCTGATGGAAAAAGGGTTGTTGTGATTATGGACGCTGGCTTTCATATTGAATGGTTTAAGGAAATAGAAAAACAAGTGTGGAGTTGGGTGTGTCGGGTACGACGAGGAAAAGATTTAAAATTAGCTAAGAATGAGGATTGGATATCAGTTGAAAATTTCATACTATCAATTGGTTCAAAAACGATGGAATGTGGTACGATTCTGCTAACCAAAGCTCATAAATATTCCTGCAGAATGGTTACAACTTGCAAAGTCCCTAAGGGGCGAGTGCAGAAGGTTAGCAGGAATCGTACTAGCAGTAAAACAGCAAATGGTTCATATAACAAAGCTGCAAAAGAACCTTGGATATTGGTAACTAACTTAAGTTCTGATGAATATAAGGGAGCGGAAATAGTGAGGTTATATAGCAAACGTATGCAAATAGAGGAAACGTTTCGAGTGATAAAAAATCATCAAATTGGTCTTGCTGGAAGATATATTAGAACTTTAGATGTGAATAGATGGGGAGTTTTAATGTTACTATCTGCCATTGTTATTATAACATATTGGGTTATAGGTGTGGTAGGCTATAGCCAAGGTATGCAAAGAATTTTCCAACCTAACACAGTAAAAGATAAAAAGATTTATTCGTATTTTACCCTTGGGAAATTTATTATTGAATTTAATTATCTGCATGCCATAAAACCATTGCTAGAACCCCTGGCATCTATTATAAAGACGGAGCTTTGTCGTGCTTAATTTCGTGGGGATATATCAGATTACGAGGAGGGCGTAAGCGTAAACACGATGAAGCAATCCATTTTTAATTATTTTTTGGATTGCCCGTCGCCATTAAAGTGGCTCCTAGCAATGACTCCAGGCTATTTTCCCTATGACTTTTAAACACCATGCGTAAGGTAAGTAAAATACTGATGTTTAAAGACTTCTCTAGGTTTTTTAATCCAGAATTCGGGTTATTAAAGCGTTTTTAAACTTATAGCTATTCTATTTAAAGCGTTCATAATCGAAATACAAATAGTAATATCCACAATTTCCCTCTCAGAAAAATGTTTGAATATGTCATCTTTAATTTCATCAATCTTTTCAAATGAGCTACATGTTATGGATTCACACCACTTTAGAGCTATAATTTCCTTTTTACTAAATACCTCTTTAGTAGAGAACCAAATTGGTAACAAATCTAGTTTCTTTTGAGGAACATCATGCTTTCTGGCGTCTGAAAGATGTAAATTACAACAATAGAAGCAACCATTTATTTGCGATACCCTTAGTTCAATTAAGTATCTTAGCCCTTTATCAAGGGGGGAGTTATCAAGACTTTTATAAGATTCATATAGGCATGACATTGTGTACTTAGAGATTTCTGTATAGTGCATGTTTTTCCTTTTAATTTAGGGCGTGTCATCAATTAAGTTGACATAAATATCTAGCTTTTCCATTCACAGAATTGCAAAAAGTAGCAAATTGTTTCGAATTGGCGGGGCGTAGTGAACAATTTCCGAACCCAGTCAGATACCAAATTGCTCATTATACAAGTGCTTACGTTTTATTATTAGAGCTTCGTTACCTCATATTGCAACTCCATATTTTTTCCACAAAATGCCATCGAAATTTTTAATATTTGTTTTACATGTGAATACTCTTTTATTTTACTATCATATTTTCTATTAATAATTTGTTGTAAGCCTGCTTTGGCTATATCTGCTAGCTCTTCTGAGGATTTAGCGATTTTATACTCGATAATCATCGCTTTATCACCTTTGCCAATTTTTGGAATCATCACAACGTCAGCTCTGCCATCCCCTGATTCTTGTTCACTTGATATTATATAATTAGGAGTTAACATATTAATAAAGCCAAGCATAAAGCCACTATAAAATAATTCGGCTTTTTTCTCTCCTGTTTGATGAAAACTAGTAGAATTAAGTAATAATTCTTGCAGACGCTCTTTGAACGCCTCTATTTTACCATCTGGTAATAGAGTAACAAAAGAATAATAGCCAGAATTATCAATTTTTATTTGTTTAGTAACCCATTGCAGCATTCTCTTTTCATAAATATATTTCACCTCGTAGTTAGGAGCAGATAAATCATAAATGTCTCTTTCTGGCATCTTGGTAGTTGTGTTTAGGTAACCACTAAATAATAATAAGCTAAATAACCCTTCTGGTTGGTTAATATCAGCAAAATTTATATGTTTAGTAATAGAAGAAGTAATCGTTTTTCCTGCAACTAAAGCCTGGATATTTTGTTGCATCTCATCTGAGAGCAGTATATGATCAATCCAATCAGTCCCACCACTATCAATCCAATAGTGATCAAGCTTGCCTTTACTTGCCAAACATTGCATAATTGACCATGGATTATAAATGACTTCTCCACCAAAATTATAGCCATTATACCAATTTTTAATTTCTTCTGGCTTTGTAGTGGTTGGTACTTTAGTTAATAATTCATCAACTTCTGCTTGAGTAAACCCGTAACTGCTAGAAAATCTTTCATCTAGTAAACTACATTCAGTTAAATTATTCAAATCTGAAAACAAATTAGCCTTAGCAACACGCAATATGCCGGTAATGATGCCTTTTTGTAATGAATCATTGGTTTTAAGACTATTACCAAATATTGCCCGGAATAGAGCTAATACTTCCTCAAACTCTTCTAGATTATTGCCAAATTTCATATAGGCACTATTAATTGGCGTATCATACTCGTCAATTAGTATGTAAACTTTTTGATTAAAATGTTTATAAAGTAAATCGCTTAAAAATTTCAAACTATTCTCAAGCTCTACTTTATTAAACTTTCCAGAAAAATATCTAATTAATTGCCCTTTTTCCGCTTCTTCCAATGAATATTCTTTCTCACTTACATAACGTTTTAAATAACGATAATTACTAAATAGCCTAGTTATTTGATAGCTGATTTTACTTTCAATTTCTTCATAACTACTACCCCTAACGCCCTTGAAACTTATAATAATAACTGGAAATTGACCTTGACGTTTCATAGAGTTTACTACATTAGCAATTTTTAATGGCTTTAGTTCTTTAGTCTCATCAAATCCTAAATCTACCTCTCCACCAGCAAATAGTTTATAGTTCACTCTTTGTTCTTGTGGTATAGGATTGCCATGTTGATCTACCTCTATCTCAAAAAATCTCCGCACCATATCCATATTCAAGCTCTTACCCCACCGCCTTGGGCGGGTGATTAAGGTGACATCTCCAGTATCAACCAATAGTTCTTTGATCATTAAACTCTTATCAACAAATACGTTGCTATTAAGCAATAATTTCTTAAAATCATCAGTACCAACTAGCATGGTTGGTTGATCATCAACATTATTTTTGTTTATTTCTTCTACCATTGTTTTCACGTGTTCCTTCCAACTATAATATCCATTATACTACTTTTTTATTCTCCACTAATAGCTAATTAGCAAAATTTTTATAATTTTTTGTTTTTTTATAGTGAATTAACCTGAATTAACACTCAGTACGATATAATTATGCAGCTTTAGAAAATGTTATAATTTCAGTGCCGTTGGCAGTTATTATGTGCAACTCTGCTTTATCCACTTGGCTCGGTATAAAAATCTTTCCGCCCAAATGAAATTTAGCAATATCCGGTAAATGATCGCTATTACTCGCGTAAACATTTTTCATGATTTTTTTAAGGTTTTCGATATCTTGTAACTTGTTAAATTTGACAGCAATCTTTCTCATATAAATCCCCTGTAGTATCTGTATTTTGAGGGAATTATTATACCATAAAAAATCACAATTTGCATCATATTTTGTGATATTTTTACATCGTATTTTTAGTATATTTAGTGATGCTAAAAAAATCACAACTCTTACTAGAGTGTGTCGTCACGAGATTTGAGTCCACATTAGTAAAGCCCTTAAGCAAAGACCCGCCATGTATGATTTTGTATTTTTAGCATATCTTGTTGCTATACCACGCCATTCTTTAAATTTTTGAAATGTATTTTCAATAATGTGCCTTAGCTTATATAGATATTTATCTATCTCTCTTTGAATCTTCCTGTTTCTTTTTGATGGTATTACAGGAATTATGTTTGCATTCACAGCCGATTCTATTATGGCGTTTGTATCGTAAGCTTTATCAGCCATAAGATGTTGTGCCTCCATATTCTGGATTAACTCACAAGCTTGAGTACAATCATTTCTGGAACCTTCTGTAACAATAATTCTGACCGGCATACCATACGCATCCACGGCCATATGTACCTTTGTATTGAGCCCCCTTTTGTGCGACTAACCGTTTGATTCCCGCCTTTCGCTCCAAGTCCTGCTTTGTGAGTTTTTACAAATGTAGAATCTATCATTAACCATTCAAAATCAGGAGCATTTATAAAAATATTTAGGGTATGTCGTCACGAGATTGTGATTGCATAATTTTATGTGATTTGTTATTATAATTGTAGTAATAAAAATAGGCGATAAGAAGCAATGAGTTTAGCACATAGAAGACATGATATAAGCGATGAGCTTTGGAATAAGATAGAAAGTAATTTACCTGGTCAGAAAGGTTGTTGGGGAGGTATTGCAAGAGACAATAGAACTTTTATAAATGCAGTGATGTGGATATTTAGAACGGGAGCTCCATGGAGAGATTTGCCTCCTGATTATGGCAATTGGAAGAATGTACACAGAAGATTCTGTAGATGGCGTGATAATGGGATATGGGAGAATTTGCTAAATATTTTTATAAATGCTCCTGATTTTGAATGGTTAATGATAGATTCTACATTTGTAAAAACTCACAAAGCAGGGCTTGGAGCGAAAGGCGGGAATCAAACGGTTAGTCGCACAAAAGGGGGCTCAATACAAAGGTACATATGGCCGTGGATGCGTATGGTATGCCGGTCAGAATTATTGTTACAGAAGGTTCCAGAAATGATTGTACTCAAGCTTGTGAGTTAATCCAGAATATGGAGGCACAACATCTTATGGCTGATAAAGCTTACGATACAAACGCCATAATAGAATCGGCTGTGAATGCAAACATAATTCCTGTAATACCATCAAAAAGAAACAGGAAGATTCAAAGAGAGATAGATAAATATCTATATAAGCTAAGGCACATTATTGAAAATACATTTCAAAAATTTAAAGAATGGCGTGGTATAGCAACAAGATATGCTAAAAATACAAAATCATACATGGCGGGTCTTTGTTTAAGGGCTTTACTAATGTGGGCTCAAATCTCGTGACGACACACCCTAGGAGAATTTGTAATGAGTAGAAAGTTGGTATATGCTAGCGATTATCGTGGCATAGAATTGCGTAAAGCTCTGATAGATCAGCATAATTTAAGTGGTTTTGAATCTGAGGATTTAGGTATTGATGATGATTCTCCACTAGATTATGTTGATATTTCTAGATTGTTAGCAGATAGGCTCCGAAATACAGAAGACATAGGGGTGATGATATGCGAGAGTGGTCAAGAAGTAGCTATTGCACTCAATAGATTTACCCATATAAGGGCAATTATATCACGATCAACGGAAGACTCTATACAAACTAGGCAAAAGCTTAATGCAAATGTTGTATGTTTAGGTAGCCAAAACTCCTCTTTAGAAGAATCTCAGGATATAATACCAATTCCCGAATTTAATTTAGTAAATGATTCATGCAACAAATAGATTGAATTAGCAAGGTATTTAAATTTTTAATAGAGGAAGATACTACTATTTCTAATTGTTCAATTGTATTGTATACTTTATTCTTTATAGTCTCAGACTTTAAATGTTCCCATAATCGCTCCGCAGGATTTAATTCAGGAGAATATGGTGGCAAATAAAGAATTTCTATATTAGCAGGAACCACTAAGTCCTTAGCCTTATGCCATCCAGCACAATCCATAACAACAATGGCTTTTTGATCGCCTATATGTTTAGACATTTCCGCAAGAAACATGTTCAAAGACATAGTATTAACATTTGGCATCATTAAGCTAAAATCATCTCCTGTTATTGGGTTAACAGCACTGTAAACATAAAAATTCTGAAAACCTATTTTGATTTTAACTTGAGTTCTGATACCTTTGCGAAACCAACCATGACCTAATTTAGAATGAGTTCCAAAACGCGATTCATCAAAGAAATACAAAAAACTTCTTGGATTGCTTGTTATTTTTTCTTGAATTTTTTTTTAAACTGTTCATGAGTTTCTTTATTCTGTTTGTAATGCACTGGTCTTGGAGTAATGTACGCAAACTTAAGCTTGTGCAATGCCCTGTGTACAGCCGATTTACTTACATTAATTCCCAAATTTTCTTTAAGTTTTATGACGATACTTTTTATTGTTATGTTACAATCTTCTTGTATCCATTTGTTTATTGCTTCATAGCAGCTTTCCGTTAAATCGCTTTTCCTTCCCCTACCTTTTTTATATTCAAGATTTTTATCATCGCCTTGGGCAAAGCTTTTTATCCAGTTTCTTAGCGTATTAGTTGTGATATCAAATATTTTAGACACCATACCAATACCATGTTCTTTTGCAGCTACTATAGCTCTTAACCTAATAGCGATCCTATTCTCTTTGTTCGTACTTGCAAGTTGAGCTATAGCCTGTTTGTATAAATCTTCTGTTATTAATTTTTGATGAGTACCCATTACATTCCTAATTTTATCTATCTTTTACATTATAACCTATTTTTCTCATCTTTATACTAAATTAAATTTGGGAATTGGTATTATTGAAAAATTTGTTACAGAAAACTTCACTGGTGAAAAGCATACAGCATGTGTACAAAAATTAGAATTATCACAAACAAAACACATTGATACTGGTATCAATGTAATAGTACGTGGAATAATTATTCATAATAATCACATATTGCTTACTACTGCTACATCTGATAATCCAAATTTTCCACCAAATATTTTTTTCTTGCCAGGTGGGGATGTTGAATATAATGAACCATCTTTACAAGCTTTGAAACGAGAAATATGGGAAGAAATGAATCTAGAGATAGAGGAATCAGAGTTTGCCGGTATATTGGAATGCAGTTGGAAGCGTAAAGGATCAATTTATCATGAATTAAATATTGTATATAATATTGATATTAAGGGGTTAGATTTATCTCATCCACCTGTAGCAATGGATCATAAATTCCATAGTTTCATTTGGAAGCCCATAGACCAAATTGATAATATAGTTATTCTGCCAGAAAGTCTAAAAACTATTATAAAAAATTATGTTGAGCAAGGTTCAAAGATGGATATTTTCTCACAAATCCTAAATGCATAAAAATAAGATAATATAGAGGATGTATGCTTTATAGCTGATCGAGCGATGTTTAGTAAAGCTAATCTACAAGCTCTTAATGAGTCGTTATAGTCAATTGACGTATGTAAGGTGGTTAAGAGGTAAATTTTAGTTTTAACAAAAAAATATAAATTAAATGAGTAGATACACTTAGTGCAGAGATATTATGTGATATAGTATCTTATATTAACTAAAAAATATAAGATATTAATATGTTTAGTCAGATTCTAGGTAACATAGGAAGTAGCATAGGTGGTGTTTTTGGTGGAGGTATATTATCAACTATTGGACGATTTACAGGTAAGACATTAGGTGATTATTTAGAATATTTAAATCATCAACCCGAGGAATATTATCATTTTAAAAATATTAGGGAAAGTTTTGTTCTATCAAAAGCCGTTTATGGACATCCAATAGCGTTAGTTTTTGGTACAGCAAGGGTCAATGGTAAAATAATTTGGGCAAACCAAATTAAGGAAGTGCAGATTACCAGTGTTGCACAGCCAGGCGTATCAGATACTCAGGGAACTGCCGCCATCCATAATTTAACAGAATGCGAATATTATTTATCCTTTGCAGTTGGCATATGTGAAGGTGAAATTGCTGAAATTAGTAGAGTATGGGCTAATGATCAGTTGCTCAATCTTGAACAATATACATTCAGGCTTTATTTAGGGTCAGAAGAGCAAATAGCCGATCCTTTAATTGCTGCAACTGATCCTCAAGGGCAAGTACCAGCTTTCCGTGGGTTAAGCTACGCGGTATTTGAAGAGCTACCATTAGCTGATTTTAATAATTCTATACCAAATTTCTCCTTTGAAGTAACCAGAAAGGCTAATATTCCTGATAATATTGAAGGCAAGAGCGTAGAAGATTTGGTTGAGGCGATTGACATTATCCCAGGTTCAGGGGAATTTGTTTATGATTGCCTAATACAGTATAAAACCATTACCAATTCTTTGGGGGGTATCATCAGTAAAAAACCAATAAATTCCAATAATTATCATAACATTGCTGATAGTGTTTATAGTCTGGATCAAATGAAAATTATATGTCCTAATATCAAATGGGTTGCACCAGTTGTATGCTGGTTTGGCGATAGTTTGGATATTAAAAATTGTATTATCAAACCTGCCGTAGAATTTAATGATCCGCATACCCAATACTCAGAACAATGGCAAGTTAGTAAATATTTACGTGATACGGCAAGATTAGTATCACGAGATGTAGATAATTTCCCTAAATATGGTGGTACAGTCAATGATGCGAGTATCATACGTTACTTACAGGAATTAAAACGTAGAAACTTTAAAATCATGTTTTATCCAATGTTTTTTTTGGATATTTGGCAAAAACCATGGCGGGGTCATTTGACAGGTTCGATAAGTTCGGTAGTAGATTTTTTTAATAAAGATCAAGGTTATAATGATTTCATTCTACATTATGCTGAGTTAGTTAAGGATCATATTGATAGTTTTGTAATCGGGTCTGAGTTAATAGGTTTAACTAGTATCAGAGATAAACATAATAATTTTCCTGCTGTTATGGAACTGATAAAACTAGCAAAATTAGTTAAAAATATCGTTGGTGATAATGTACTTGTGACTTATGCCGCAGATTGGTCAGAATATCACCATACCAAAGACGGATGGTATAATTTAGATAAGTTATTTGCCTCAGAATATATAGATTTTGTTGGTATTGATGCTTATTTTCCTGTAACAAGAACGGTAAATTCCAGAATTTCGTCAGAAGAAATTATTAAAGGTTGGCAATCAGGCGAAGGGTATGATTACTTTGTAGATGACAATAATAGTCAACGTCAATTATCAGCAGATTATGCTTGGAAGAATTTAAGATATTGGTGGGAGAATTATCATCGCAATCCTGATGGGATAACAACAGAATGGCAACCAAAAATGAAGAAAATTTGGTTTACAGAGTTTGGTTTCCCTTCTATTGATAAAGCAACTAATCAACCTAATATATTCTTTGATCCTTTATGTATTGATGGCGGAGTACCAAAATATTCTACTGGTGAAGTTGATTTTTCCATTCAGCGTAAAGCTATACGGGGATTTATTGAATATTGGCAAACACAAGAATATATCGAACAAATGTTTTTATGGACTTGGGATGCCAGACCTTATCCAGCTTGGCCCCATAATAATATTTGGCGAGATGGTAACTTATGGGCAAAAGGACATTGGGTGAATAATAAGTTTGGGGCTTGTAATTTAGCGGCAATAATTCTTGAATTGTCTTATAGATGCAATATTCCACTAAAGAACATCGACATATCTACTCTTGATGAAGCGGTAGAAGGGTTGGTATTAAATAAAGCGTTATCTTGCATTGATATTATTAACTCTCTAAGGATTATATATTTCTTTGATATCATAGCTTATCAGGAACAAATTAAATTTATCAAGCGTGGATATTCACCTCTCTGTAAGGTTAGTTCAAAAATATTGGTTAAATTATCAAGCAATAGTTATTTAGAACAAATGGAAATTTCTAAAACTAGCATTATTAGTAAATTAGGGCTAAACTTTATTGATCGATGTGATAATTATAATAATGGTTTTTGCCAAATAAATAGTGAGAATTTTTCACATAGAGCTATTCCAGTCTTAAGGCTACCTATTATACTATCTTGCCTGGAAGCGGAAAGATTAGGGCAGCTAATCCTAAAAAATGCTGCTACTGAAACTAAAATTTTAAGATTTATCATGCCGGCAAATTTTATCAAATATCAACCGGGAGATTTTGTCTTATTGTATTATCGGAATTATCAATATCAAATTAGGATTATCTCCATGAAATTATCTCGTTTAACAGTAGAAATACAAGGAATTATCGATGAAGTTGAAAATTATGTACTAGGATGCTGCCTACGATAATTATTAAAGATAGATTTTTTTATCAAAACTATTATAATAAACTAGACAAGAAACTAGTAGGTTATATGCAAAACTCAATATCAGCCTTTGATGCAAAAACTCATTTTTCTAAAATACTAGATCGGGCAAGCAAAGGTGAAGAAATATTAATTACCAAAAGAGGTAAAGTAACTGCAAAAATAGTACCAGTAAGTCTCGTAAAAGATATTGATAGTGCCCAAATGGCAGCTATAAGAATTAGGAAATTAGCTAAAGAAATTAATTTTCAATTATCCGATTGGGAAGATTTTTTAAGCTATAAAGATGTGGATAGAGTGTTCACGAAAAAAAAGTTAAAGTAACAAGACGTCTATTAGCGAGGAGCTACTTTAGTAGCATTGATGCAATCCAAAAAATAACCAAAAATGGATTGCTTCGTCGGCTATTCCTTCTCGCAATGACGTATGCACCTGTAATATCAATTGAAATAATCATATGGAATTTGATCCTAATCTACTATCTCGTATACAATTTGCTTTTACTATAAGCTTCCATATAATTTTTCCGTCCTTCACAATTGGTCTTGCTAGCTGGCTGGCTGTAGTAGAAGGGTTATGGCTCAAAACTGGCAATAATATTTACCAAGAAATATATAAATTTTGGATTAAGATTTTTGCTATTACCTTTGGTATGGGGGTAGTATCCGGCGTTGTTCTGTCTTACCAAATTGGTACTAATTGGTCAGGTTTCTCTGATAAGGTAGGTAATGTACTTGGACCACTTCTCGGTTTTGAAGTGCTTGCTGCCTTCTTTTTGGAATCGTCTTTTCTTGGAGTGATGTTGTTTGGTTGGAATAAAGTTAGTAAGAAAATGCATTTTGCTGCTACTTTAATCGTGGCAATTGGTACAATTATCTCTGCCTTTTGGATTCTGTCAGCTAATAGCTGGATGCAAACTCCTACTGGTTATGAAGTACGAGCCGATAATATTTTATATCCGACAAATTGGTTAGAAATTATTTTTAATCCTTCATTTCCATATCGTTTCTGTCATATGATTGTTGCATCATACTTAACTACAGCCTTTGTTATTGGTGGCGTCGCTGCTTGGTATCTTGTACAGAGAAAATTTGTTGCCCATGCTAAAATCATGTTTGGTATGGCAATGTTGATGGCAGTATTTGTTGCTCCAATACAGCTTTTTATTGGCGACCAACACGGGTTAAATACCCTAGAACATCAGCCTGCAAAAATTGCTGCTATGGAAGGTATTTGGGATACAGAAAAAGGTGCTGCCCTTAGGGTCTTTGGCTGGCCATCAGATCAAGAAGAAACAACAAAATATACGATAGATATTCCAAAAATTGCTAGTTTAATACTGACCCATAGCTTAGATGGAGAAGTACAAGGGCTAAAAGAATGGTCAAAAGAAAATCGCCCCCCGGTATTAATAGTATTTTTATGTTTCCGAATAATGGTAGGAATCGGTATGTTGATGATAATTACTGGGGTGATTGCCGTAGTCTTATATTTACGTAAAAGATTGTTTGATACTAAATGGTTCCAATATTGGTGTATGTTGATGACGCCAACTGGCTTTGTGGCCGTGCTATCCGGATGGTTTGTTACGGAAATTGGTAGGCAACCTTATATAGTATATAATATAATCAGAACATCTGAAGCATCTTCACCAGTACTAGGGCAATATATCTTTACTTCATTAATTGCCTTTGTGATAGTTTATGTTTTTATATTTGGCAGTGCCACTTATTATATTATAGATTTAATAAAGAAAGGACCTACTATAATAATAAAAGAAGAGACATATGGTTTCCACAGTTTAGGAAATCCAATAGAGGAGGATAACAACCATGCTTAACTTTGCCCCCTATATAGATTTACCTTTAGTTTGGGGTGGACTAATTGTCATAGCAATATTTCTGTATGTATTACTAGATGGTTTTGATCTGGGGGTTGGTATATTATTTCCATTTGCTCCTACTCAAGATTGCCGCAATAAAATGATGAATTCCATAGCACCATTTTGGGATGGTAATGAAACTTGGTTAGTTTTAGGTGGTGGTGGATTATTTGTTGCGTTCCCACTGGCTTATGCAATTTTGATGTCAGCCTTCTATATACCAATTATCGCAATGCTTTTGGGCTTAGTTTTTCGCGGGGTAGCTTTTGAATTTAGATTTAAAGCCACTCCAAAGGATCGCTACATATGGGATTATTCTTTCCATTTTGGTTCTATCATTGCCACCTTATTTCAGGGAATTATGCTGGGAGCTTTTATCCAAGGCGTTAAAGTGGATGGCAGGGTATTTGCTGGCGATGCTTTTGATTGGCTCACCCCTTTTTCTCTGATGACCGGTATTGCTCTGGTATTTGGTTATGCCCTACTTGGTTGTACTTGGCTTATCATGAAAACTGACAAAGATACGCAAATATGGGCTCGTAAATCTGCAGCATATGTATTAATTTATGTTATGTTATTTATGGGGCTAGTAAGTTTATGGGTACTATTTTTAAACGAGAGAATTCGTATATTTTGGTTTACTATGCCTAATTTTGCATATCTATCATTCATTCCTATTTTAACTATTTTTACATTATTTATGTTATTCACCACTCTTTATAAAAATAAAGAATACCAACCTTTTTGTTACTCAGTTTTACTTTTTACTCTGGGCTATTTAGGGCTAATTTTAAGCATTTGGCCTTTTACCGTACCATATCAAATATCTTTATGGCAATCGGCAGCAATAGCCGAATCACAATCTCTAATGTTGGTAGGAGCTGCGTTACTTTTACCGATAATATTAGGTTACACAATTTATTGTTATTATATATTCCGTGGAAAATCAACTCATCACCCAATGTATTAGTAAATTGAGAAAAATTTTTATTTCTCAGAAATGCAAACAATGGCTTTGGTTTGTAATTTTATACTTAGTGGGGCTAATATTTGTGCTATCATTATCCTGTATAATTAAAGCTATCTTTTTTATATTTGGATAAGCAATATTACTAGGTGTGAAAAAAATTTTAATTGGGTCTAGATTTTGACTCTTTTTAGCTGCAAATTATAAGATTTTTTTGAAATAGATACACTATCCTTGCAAAAATCTTATTAATTTTTGCTTAAAAACACTCGAAATCTAGACAATTAAAATTTTATTCACAGAACCTAGCAATATCCTATCTTTAAATCAGCAAAGCATTAGCGACAAACTTAGTTAATGTAGGCTGCAAGAATGATGCTAATTCTTTATTGATTTCATCAATATTCTCAATTTTATTACCATCACGACTTAAGGTCATCTCACCAGAAGTAACATGCTGCATGACAGATTCAATTATTTGCTTGTGGTCGTGCTTACCGTCCATATATCGTAGAGCAAATTTCTCAAAAAGATTGATAGCTACCACTTCATGTCTTTGGTTTGTTACCCACATATTGGATGTATGAGTTACCTGATATGAAATAAGCTTTGATGTTTTAGGTTTATCAAGATTTACTTCTTTCCTAGTATTTTGTAAGGTGATATTAATATATCCTTGCAACACTAACTTCATGGCATTAGCTAAAAATTCAGCCTTTATTTCATTCAGTTTTGCTCCTTGCAATTTTTTATTACTACTAACAGCAATTTTATCAAAACTCATCGGATTATTGATATTCTCAGAGAAAGTATAGAGTACCGCTTTCATATAAGGAGAAGATGTTGATAAACTATTATCCTTATTACCATTATAAAAAAATTTCTCTGGTTCAAGTGAGTTAATATCTATATCAACAAAAGGCTTTTCTGGCACTATATTAAATGTCATATTAAATTTAGTAATATCTTCGTTATTGATAGACCTATTTAATTTAACACTATTATGGCAAAGTAAGGTCGACCTAAATCGACGATTGGTAATGAAATCCATATATTGTTCTGTTCTAACAATATCATTTATTGCTTGTAATTTTTCCACTGCTTTTGCTGGCATATTTCCTAAATACATGGTAGAGACACTACAATCAGACAGATATTGCAAATTATTTTTCTTAGCCTCATCCATAAACTCATGAAAATAATATTGTACATTATCTTCTTCTAAATGGTCATGACGCAAATAATGATCATTTTGTTTGGCAAGCAAACTAGCTTCAGTTTGTAACACTTGAGCATAAGGAGAGTTGGAAGCTTCCAAGCTATCATTAATGAATTCAAGTAATAATCTAGATTGAGCAATTTTATCTTTAATGTTATTAAAGGTATTTGAGTGATAAAGCATCATATCTCTTATAGTACGAATCATATTCCAGCCGGGTAAGGTATTATAACTAATATATACAATACCATTATCTGATAAATTTTTATTACCTACTTCAAAAATTTTATCCTGAACAAATTTTGGCACCCAAGAGATTACCCCATGACAAATTATATAATCAAATTTACCAAATGATTCATCAATATCTGTAATCGAACAATGTCGGAATTCTATATTTTTAAGATTTAATCCTTCTTTATGTTTATTAGCTTCATCTATTTGTACTTTAGATAGATCGACTCCAATAAAGTGTGCTTTAGGATAATTAACAGCATGAGGTATTAAATTACCGCCTGCAGCACATCCTAGCTCCAAAACTCTAGCAGTTTCAACAGCCGGTGGTTTTATACCAAATAACACAGCAAGTGTTTGTAGGTGGTACGGATCGGTTAAAGCATACGGATAGCTTTCATAAGGTAGTTCATCGTATGTATTATGAGAGGCTGAGGTAAGCTCTAAATCAGTAGTCATATGTTCTCCACACTAAATTTAAATGCATTATATACTAAAAAACTTAATACACTAATAGTCTTTTTACATTAAATTGGTAATCTATAAGTAAATCCTATACCAAACTCTCCAACCCCTATGGTTTTTTTGATAGGAATTGCTGGGATAAATTTCTGAGTTTGCATATCCAAAGTATCATAATTAATCTTTATGGAATGAGCAGCTTGTAATTTTACTGCTATATCAACGCTAAAATTACTAGATAAATCCTTAGAAATCCCAAGACCTACTTGCCAAGCAAAACAATTACTACGAGTGTTTCTAATTCTAAAATACTCTACATCCATTAAGTTCCAACGAGAGGAAGCGGAACTAACTTTTACTTGGGCAATCCCAGCCCCTAATATGATAAAAGGAGTTACTTCTTTAATTTTGTCAAAATCATATACAATATTAAGCATATATAAATTGGAAATTATCTTAGTGGCACCTGGAGTTTGTGGTATAATTAAACCGGCAACCTCTTGTTTGGGTAAAACATAATTTAGCCGGTATTGTGGATGATGTGTTGCTGAAAACTCAATAGCCATTTGTGGGTAGAAGCTGTAACCAATCTTACCGCTATACATCTTAGACCTTTTTAAAGTAAAGTCAGTACCCGAATCATGGCGAAATTTCTCTACCACCGGCTTTACTATGCCAGCTTCCGCCCCAATATAAAAAAATCTCTGATCAGCCTCAATCTCATCTGCCTGAGCTTTGGTAAAAAACAAGAAATATATACAAATTATAGATAATATTTTTGGTAATTTATTCATTATACAATTTTATCTTTATAGAAACCGTGGATTATATAACCATCCACTGATAGGTCAACATAAAAAATTTTTTGCAGCAATTTTAGGTTCTGTTGACAAAATTTTTAACGTAACCATATTATACCAATTGAAATAGTTAAGGAGGTATTATATATGGAAGTATAAATTTGTGCAGGTACTAAAATAGCAAAAACATATATTACCAAAAGGTTTTCATGAACATGATTTCATAAGCCTAATGAAAAACGAGTTGCACGGAAGAAATCGCATACGCTTATTAGCAATGCATCACCTGCAATCAGGCAACTGTATCTATGATAGTTGGATCGCACTGGAAAACAATACAATCTTGGCTTAGAAGATTTAGAAACTCTAGTTTTGATGGATTATTTGAATCACATAAGAGTAGTGCGTTTAGAAAATTCAATAAGTTATCCTAACTAGAGTTTTATTTAATATTTTTCCACCTTCACGATAGGAAGTGCGAAGCAATATTGCAGGGCGAGAATTTCTATTTGGAACGATTGTAATATACATGAAAGAGATTACATCTCTGGAATCTGATAATATCAAACAAAAAACATCATTTACACTATAACAAAATCCCTACAAACCTCTTTACCTCAACATTCTTAGCACTTTTCTATCTCGAAGATAAGTCGCAAGGACATCATAGCGTATGTTCACTATTTGTTAATAATCACAATTCCTCGCCTTTTTCAATCGGCTCTATTCCATATAGTGACACCATTCGCTCAAGGACTCTCCCAACGGTAGGAGCGGCAGTCCAGCCGGCAGTAGCAAAACCAAAGGACTCCTTTGTTCCTTTTGGCTCATCAAACATTATAAAAATAACATATTGTGGATTAGAAGCTGGTAATACACCTAAAAATGATGACATTCTGCTATTCTTAAGATACCTTCTTTTGCCATGCCCATCTGCCGTTAATTTCTCAGCCGTACCAGTCTTCCCACCAACAAGATATCCTTTTACATCAGCTCTACGTCCGGTGCCTTCTTTTACCACAAAACGAAATAATTCACTCATTTGCTTAGAGGTTTTTTCACTAAAAACCTTTGTGCCAACAAGAGGTTCATCTTGTCTTTTGATTAGAGTCAAATCATATAATGTCCCACCATTCACTACCGGCAATACTGCTTGTATAAAGTGTAAAGGACTAATTGAAATACCATAACCATATGACATTACAACACTCGTTAAATCACTCCATCTCTTATCGGATGGAAACAAAGGGGTGCCTCTCTCTGGCAATTCAATTTTAAGCTGATCTAGTAACCCTAATCTTTTTAAGTATTTTTTGAAATCATTTTTGCCGACTTCTAACATAATTTGGCTAACCCCAATATTTGATGAATGCAGAAAAATTTCTGGAACACTATGCCACCCATGCCTTGGGTGATAATCTTTTACATTAAACGCCCCTACCTTCATATAGCTAATATCATAAGCATCGTTCATTGCTATAGCATCAGTATCAAAACCTACAGCCATAGTTAAGGTTTTAAATACCGACCCCATCTCATAAATACCAAGACTTGCCATATTAAACAACTCTTCTGGCTTTGCACTACTCGGGTAATGTGGATTGAAATCAGGTTTACTAATCAGAGCTAGAATTTCACCATTATTAGGATTGGCAATTATCCCTACCGCTCCTATTGCACTAAATTCCTTTAATGTCTTATCTATTTCTTCATTTAGGATATTCTGTAATCTTACATCTATAGATAATTCAAGTGGTTTTTTAAGCTGTTCTGGCTGTGCTAAGTCAAAATCCGAATTAGTTAAAAATTTGTCATAACTCCTTTCCAACCCAGCAAGACCAGCCAAATCCCTACCCACATATCCTATAACATGTGATAATAAATTGGAGAAAGTATATATCCTCTTTTGTTCTTGTTCAAAACTAAAGCCTGGCATTGCCAAATTTAACACCGCCTCTTGCTCTTTTGGCAATAAATCCCTTTTTACCCATACAAAACTTTTATTACCCTTTAGTTCTGCAAGTAATTTCGTTTTATCAATCTCAGGCAAGATTTTAGATAATCTTTCTAAAGATTGCTCTGGGTTGATTACTTTTTGTGGATTAACAAATAATGAGGACGAGGGTAAGTTAACTGCTAATAAATTACCATTGCGGTCTACTATCTCTTTTCTAAAGTTACTACTCTTTACTTGATATTCTGGCTTAACATAACCATTAGTCGCAACGATTATTAAGCGGTATGACAACCCACAAAAAAACACAGCAAAACAAAAGCTAACTATGAATAATCTGATTTTGGTATTGTCAGCACAAATATCCCATAAAATAATATTACTAAAACTTCTTTTCATTTTAGTTATAGTATTTTTTATCAATGCTAATAAAACTATATTATTACTCATAACCTACTCGCGTCATTGCGATGAACCACGAAACTCGAACAAAGCAATCCATTCCTAATCACTTTCCTGGATTGCTTCGTCGGTACTAAAGTACCTCCTCGCAATGACCAGTGGGTAAGAAGTCATTCCGTCATTGCGAGACCATGAAATGGTCGTGGCAATCCACACTCATTAGATTGCCTCATCGGCTTACGCCTCCTTACAATGGCGTATTCATAGGCAAAAAGAGTACCTTTCATCGAATATACTCTGATTTTTTAGTTGAAACAGTTTTTATATATTTACTATTAGGAGTTGTTTTATAACGCCACTTAACATTGGTTTTATTAAAATATGAACCACTCACTTCATGAGACTTGGCATATTTCTTACTCTCAGGCATTAAAGGATCACTAATCATTTGCTTAACTTTAACAGTATCTAATTGTAAATAAAGTGATGATAATTTTCTTAGTCTAGCTGGAGAAGTAAGGTATGATTGTTCGACTTTTAACACGTGAATTCTATTACTCTCATCAATCAGTTGTTTTGAAACCTCTCCAAGCTGATAATGTAAGATAATAACCTTATCTTTTACTCTAAATAACCCATAAATGGAAAAAATTATAGTACAGACAGCTATATAACTAAATATTCTAACCGCCATATGTAGCACCCTCTATTTTCTGTCCAGCCCTTAACTTTGCAGACCTTGCTCTTGGATTAAGTGCAATTTCTCTAGACGATGGACATAATGGCTTCTTTGTAATAATCTTAAGCCATTCCTTAGAATTTTCTTTAGTAAAAACCTTTGCCGCATATTTAGACCTGGCAACTAACTTAGCAGAATTTGCTTTAAAAAAATTCTTAACAATTCGGTCTTCTAATGAGTGAAATGAGACAATTACTAGGCGACCATTTGCTGATAGAATATTTTTGCTATTACTTAGAAATCTTTCTAATTGACCCAATTCATCATTAATGTAAATGCGAATTGCTTGAAAACTCTTGGTAGCAGTATCTATCTTACCTTTTCGAAAACCTATACTACTACGAACAATATGAGCAAACCTTGCTGTATTGGTAATAGGCTCTAACCTCCTATGTTCTACAATTCTTTTAGCGATTCTTCGAGAATAAGACTCATCGCCATATTTATAAATCACATCAGCTATTTCTTGTTCATCAGCATTATTTATAAAATCTGCAGCACTCTGCCCTACTCCACTCATTCTCATATCGAGTGGACCATCATGAGTAAAGGAAAATCCCCTATCGCCAGAATCAATCTGCATAGAAGAAACACCTAAATCCATAACTATGCCGTCAAATTTCAATGAACCTAATTCTGAAAAGCTTTCAGCAAACCCTGTTTGAATAAATCTCACTCTACCAGGATAATCTTTTATCAACTGATTGGCGTAAGTTATAACATTTGGATCACGATCAATTGCCACTAATTGACAATTACAAGAATCGAGTATCATTCGACTATAACCACCAAAACCAAAAGTGCAATCCAGATAAATTCCACCATCTTTAGGACACAAGACTTCCTTAACTTCATTTAACATAACAGCTGTATGAGAGGACTCTTGTATCATATTTCCTTATTAATATTCTTAAGAGTTAAACGGTTATTTTGAGCAATTTGCCGAGCTGAAGAAAGATAGGTCTCAAAATTTTGCGGCTGCCAAATTTCAAAAACTAATCCCTTTCCTACAAAACAAACCTGTTCTGATATGTCAGAATGCTCTATTAAAGATTTAGGCAAAATCACCCTACCCTCACCATCAAACGCAAGTTGGATAGCCTCGCCAAGAATGATTGTTTCAAAAGCATCTCGTTCCTCAGAATATGGGTCTAAGGTTTGAATCATTTGGCTTAACTCCTCAAGCCTCTTTAAACTACACGCTTCAATACACTTATTTCTAAAAGACGGATAGACAATAACCCCATTAAATGACTGGCTAGACAAAGCTGCTCTATAGCTAGCAGGTACCGAAACCCTACCTTTCTTATCAAGATTATTTATATATTTTGACAAAAAAATATTCATTTACCTATTTACCTTCCAATAATTGGTAGTGTCATCCCTGCTTGCCTTAGTGTCATCCCTGCTTCAGTGCGGGGTCTAGATTCCCGCCTACGCGGGAATGACAGACATTATCCGATTAAATACAAATCAAATTAGCTATATAACAATACCCTGTACAAATTATTCCATAATTAGATTTGGTCATATTTGGGATAATTTGGGATTATATGGAATTTTTAGGATATTGTACTATAATTATAGAGTCAAGAAGGTTTTAAATAGTTTGTAAAAAATTTATGAATTTTTATTAATTGTGACTTATTTAATGTATATAGTCAATTCAGGAGAAATTGGTGCTAGGAGCGATGGAGCGAAGCCTATATATAATAGGCGAGCGACGAGTAACGACGTCACCAACTTCTCATCAATTGACTATAGTTCAATCTGAGCATAAATTGTATTTGTATGATAGGTGATATAGATAGTAATTTTTAAAATCACGACAAGGTGATAAATAAAAATATAATATTATAGTCATTAGCTCACAAAGCTTTAAGCTTCCTTACTTGCAACCCTTATCCTTCCTATACTTCTAAACTTTCCTTATCCTATACTCGCATTAGTAGGGGTGCTATATCAACTATTGACTGTAACTAATTACCATGATCTAGAAAAGCTTACTTTGTTTGCTCGTGAAATTATATAGAACAAACAATAAACCATGGTATTTATTACAGTAATTATTGGTGTAATTGGTACATCAAGGTATAATGATGCTGTTAAACCAAGGAAATTTACAGTTAAAGCTATGATAACTGAATTGATAATCATTTGAGCAGGGTTACTAGAAATCATCCTAGCCGTCATGGCTGGAATTAGCAAGATACTAGTGACAAGCAGTGCTCCAACAATTTTAATAGTTGAGAATACTGATAAAGATAAAAGTAACAAAAATGCCAATTCAATGGTTCTTACTTTTATTCCTTTAATTTGAGCAATATCTCTATTAATTACAATTAGAATAATTTGACGGTAGAAATAGCAAATGAAAAAAATAACTGACACAAATATGCTTGATAAAATCAATATATCATTTAAAGAGCTAGATAAAATATCGCCAAATAATAGGCTAGTAATCTTAATCTGTAGTGGATACATATAACTTACTACCAAAGCCAAAGATAACATAAAATTTGACACCAAAATTACTACACTACTACCACCCGACCTATTTTTTAGGGTGAATACTAAGATAGCAAAAATAATAGCGACAACTAACCCTGAATAAACAACAGGCAAATGGATCAGAATAGTAATACTCCCAGCCAGTAAACTAGCATGCGACAGACCATCACCAAAATAAATATATTTTTTCCATAAACTTAGACAACCAAGAGGGGCAAAAATTAAACTGATTAGAATTATAGTTAATATTATTAGAGGCATTTAATACGATTTTTAATAAATAAGTTGAGAATAGCACTTAGTGCTTAATTATTTTTGTGGTATATATTATTGTATAGCTAACCCGATTAATATTACTCTGTCTATTAGCGACGCGACAATCTATAAAAGTAACCAAAAATGGATTGCTTCGTCAGCTTACGTCTCCTCGCAATAACGTTTGAGATTCTAGAACTTATTCGGGTTAGTTATAATATTAGTAATATTATAACCAGTAAAGGAATATGTCTACAAAATCTTCTATTAATCAAATAGAGCTAGAAAAATTTAGTAAGATTTCTAGCCAATGGTGGCAGAAAGATGGAGAATTTAAAATTCTTCATAAAATAAATCCAATTCGTATTGGTTACATAATAGACAAGATAAAAGAGCATTTTAACGTGCAGGATGACATATTACCTTGTTCAAATTTAAAAATTCTAGATGTAGGATGTGGAGGAGGATTAATTACCTCTCCTCTCTGTAAATTAAATGGCATAGTTACCGGCATAGATGCTCTACAAAGTAATATAGATATTGCAGTACAGTATGCCTCGGAACAAAATTTGAATATACAATATCTTAAATCAACTGTTGAGGAGTTAGTATATTCAGATGATTTAAATAAAAAACAGTATAAGTATGATGTGGTGCTGTGTTTAGAAGTAATAGAGCATATAGATAACCCTGGTGATTTTATAAAAAACCTGGCTAGCTTAGTAAAACCAAATGGTATGATTATAATTTCAACGATTAATCGTACAGTGAAATCATATATGCTAGCTATTTTGATGGCAGAATACCTACTTAATTGGGTACCCAAAAACACCCATGATCATAGTAAATTTCTTAAACCATCGGAAATTTACTCGATGTTCAATGATAATAATATTGGGCTTAAAGAACTCAAAGGCTTAACCTATAATATCGTTAATGGACGTTGGCAGTTGAGTGATGATATAGATGTAAATTATTTTGCTTACTTAACTAAATAAAGGAAAATATGACTATAATTACTAGATTTGCTCCATCTCCTACTGGCTTCCTGCATATTGGTGGGGCAAGGACGGCGTTGTTTAATTATTTATTTGCTAAACACCATAATGGTAAGTTTTTGCTGCGAATTGAGGATACTGATCAAGCAAGATCAACCAAAGATGCAGTAGATGCTATATTTTCCGGCTTGAAATGGCTTGGTTTAAACTGGGATGGAGAAGTAATTTTTCAGTCTAAAAGAAATGATTTATACAAAAAAGCTGCTCTGAAGTTAGTAGATGAGGGGAAAGCTTATTATTGCTTTACTTCTCAACAAGAAATAGATAGGCAGCGAGATAGTGCCATAGCTAATAAACAACATTTTTTGTTCGAAAGCCCTTGGCGGGATGTACCACCTTCTAATTCGCAGGAGCAGAAAAGTATCCCCGTTATCCGCTTGAAAGCCCCAAAAACTGGGCAAACAATTATTCATGACGCTTTACAAGGAGATGTTACTATTGAAAATTCGCACCTTGATGATATGGTATTGTTACGTAGTGACGGTACTGCTACCTATATGTTAGCGGTAGTGGTGGATGATCACGATATGCAGATTAGCCATATTATCAGGGGGGATGACCATTTAACTAATGCGGCTCGTCAAAAAATACTTTATCAAGCTTTTGGCTGGTCTGTACCACATATGGTACATATACCGTTAATACATGGAGATGATGGAGCGAAATTATCTAAAAGACATGGAGCTCTTGGAGTAAAGGCTTACCAAGATATGGGGTATTTACCTGAGAGTTTGTGCAATTATTTACTAAGATTAGGCTGGAGTCACAAAGATGACGAGATTATTTCAAGATCCCAAGCTATAGAATGGTTTAACCTTGATGGGCTAGGTAAATCGCCAGCTCGTCTTGATTTTGCCAAAATGGATAGTTTAAATTCTCATTATTTACGTCAGCTTGATGACCAAACATTAACAGAAATGACTTGTCAGAGTTTACAAGAAAATTATCAAGTTACTGAGAAAGAAAAGGAATATATTAGACAAGCAATGCCAAGTTTGAAAATAAGAAGTACCAATTTAGTCGAATTAGCAAAACTAGCTAGGATTTATTTAGTTAATGTTCCTATTATCTATTCTGAAGAAGCTAAAGAACTGATCAATAATTGTGATAAAAATTTGGTGGGACAAGTTATAAAGGAATTGGAGAATTTAGCAAATTTTGATAAAGACTCAATTCAAATAAAATTTAAAGAAATTGCCAAGGATAATAATATTAAACTTGCAGATATCATGCAGTATATTAGAGCTTTAATGACAGGTATGACTACTTCCCCAAGTGTTTTTGAAATTATCGCTATAATTGGTAAAGAAAATGCTATTGATAGGTTATTGTATAAGGACGCTAAGGAATGAGGGAAATGATACATATAGTCAATGCAGGGGAATTTGTGGCTAGGAACGATGGAGCGACGCCTATAAGTAATAGGCGAGCGACGAGTGACGACGTCACCAACTTCCCATCAATTGACTATATATTCTACAACCTAGTTGGAACCTATACTATTACGAGAATTTTAGATAATTATGGCACAGCTAAAGGAATTGCTTATTTTATAGAGGATAAAAAGCCTATATATTCAAAATATCCATCTATATTATATAGAGAAGAACTTGATGTCAACTATCACGGTAGTAGCACTAAGGTAAAAGCCTTTAAGGAATATATATACTCTCTAGAACAAGACAAAATTGTAAAGTACTTTGTTAATGAGAATAACAATACTTTATTTTACCAAATGCGTTTTATCTCGGGTAGTCCTTGCCAGGCTGAAGCTATACATCAGTGTAACTTGGATATTTATCAAGCTAGTTACATATTCTTAAATAAAGATTCTTTTGACTTGAGTTATAAGATTTTAGGACCGAATAAAGATTATACCATCAAAACTAGTTTTATTAGGCTTTGAGGCTTGCAATATCTTTCAACGTCATTGCAAGACCACGCAAGTAGGTCGTGGCAATCCATTTTTGGTTACTTTTATGGATTGCTTCGTCGGCTTCGCCTTCCTCGCAATGACGTCAGTTCTAGTTTCTTCTATTACCAAAGAATCTTAGAAGATATAAGAACAAGTTGATAAAGTCTAAATATAAGCTAAAAGCAGCCATTATAGACATTTTTTGTCCTAATTCTCCACCACCAGACATAAAATACATCGACTTAATTTTTTGAGTATCCCATGCAATAAGCCCCATAAATACAGCAACCCCAATTAGAGATGTTGCGAAATATATAGCAGAGCTTTGTAAGAACATGTTAACCAATGATACAATGAGAAGACCAAACAATCCCATAATAACAAATGATCCCATTGATGTTAAATCTCTATTGGTACTGTATCCATAAAGACTCATTGCTCCAAAAACAGATGAGCAGATAAAGAAAGTTCGAGCAATTGACTCTCCTGTATAGATAAACCCAAGAGATGCTAGAGACATACCAATTAAAGCAGCATAAACCCAAAATAACACTTTAGTAGTATCTAAGCTCATCTTGCCGAATCCCATAAAGAAGTACAAAGCAATTCCTACAGGAGAAATCATTACCAACGTTCCCAAACCAGTATTGCCTATAAATTGTCCATTTGGTGCAGTCTGAAATAAAAGCCTGGTCAATGGATCGAATGATATAGTAGCAAAAGCTGTTACTCCAGTTAACACCAAAGCCAAAGCCATATAATTATAGACTTTCAGCATGTACTCCCTCAGCCCCGCATCATATGTTTTCTGAGTGGCAGTAAAAGTTTTTGTATAATCAATCATAAGAAACCCCATGAATATGTTGTTATTTATATTATATAGTATAGGATGCAAACCTTTTATTTTCAAGAAGAAAATTCTAAATATGTCTTATAGAAGTTTATTGACAGAAGAAAATTCTGAAATATTATTTTAGTTTTAATTCAATAACTTATTTACATAGTACAAAGATATAGCTATTTTGTTGACAAAGCCTCTGTGGTGGAATGGTAGACACGGTAGACTCAAAATCTACAGCTCAAAAGGCGTGCTGGTTCAAGTCCGGCCAGAGGTACCAATAAATAGACTTACCTAGCATAAGTTTAATAACTCTCAAAATCTATGTTAAATAATAATTTTCAAAATAATCTTGTATAATTCCTGATGTTTCGTGTATAAATTAAGTTTAAAAAACTTATCAAGTTCTATGATGAAATTAGCAAAATTATTATTTTATACAATCACTACCTGCTTAATCCTATCTGGTTGTAAAACTAAGAAGACGGACGAAGACTTAATAGTTCCAGCTCCAGAATTATACAATGATGGTCTTATTTTACTGGAAAAGCAACAATATTTGAAAGCTGCCGAAGAATTTTCGAGGATTTTTTATCAAGATCCTGGTAATAAAATGACTCCTCAAGCTGAGTTGATGCAGTCATATTCTTTATTCCTCGGAGGTCAGTATGAAGAAGTAGTAGATGTACTGGATAGCTTTATTAAGCTTCATCCAATGCATGAAGATATTGCATATGCCTATTACCTAAAGGCATTATCCTATTATATGCAAGTCTCGAATGTACAACTTGATCAATCAAGAACCTTTTTAGCTAAAAAGAGTTTTGAAGATGTGATAAGACTTTTCCCAAAAACAAAATATTCAATTGATGCAGCTTTAAAAATTGATTTAGTAAATGATCATTTAGCAGGTAAAGAAATGGACGTAGGTCGTTATTATCTCAAACAAAATAACCCTATAGCTGCTATTAATAGATTCCAGCTTATTGTCGATAATTACCAAACTACATCACATATACCAGAAGCACTTTATCGCTTAGTGGAAAGTTATTTAATGCTAGGTCTTAGCAATGAAGCAAAGAAATATGCCGCGGTACTCGGTCATAACTATCCGGACAGTACTTGGTATAAATATTGCTACTCACTAATTAATAACTCTTTAAAAGAATGAAATATAATGTTACAAAGTCTTTCGGTTAAGAACTTTATTCTGATAGACGAATTGGAGATAGAGTTTGAAAAGGGGCTATGTGTAATTACCGGAGAAACCGGAGCTGGTAAGTCTATTTTGCTAGATGCAATTTTGTTCTCTTTAGGTAACAAATTCTCTGATAATGTAATAAAACATGGGAGTGATTACTGTTCGGTTGCTACAACATTCACTCTCAATGATGATTTAAAAAAGCTTTTGGAGCAATTTAATATTGAGTATGACCAGGAATTATTAATAAAACGTATTCAAAAACCTAACAACCGTAAGAAATTTCTTATTAATGATCAAGTAGTAACGATAAGTACCTTGCAACAAGTAGCAGATTATTTATTTGAACTTCATGGGCAAAATAGTAATACTTCTCTTCTTAGCCCTTCCTTCCATATTAACATTTTGGACGATTATGGAGGGCTTGTAAATTTAAGATCTGAATTATCAAAACATTTTGATATTTTACAGACAACTACCAAAGAAATCAATAAAGTTACCAGAGATAAAGATGCTATAGAACAAGAAATAGATTATTTAACCTTTGTTACCAAAGAATTAGAAGCTCTTGATTATCAAACAGGAGAAGAAGAAAAGCTTGTTACTATAAGGCGTAGTTTACAAAATCGTGATAAAGAAATACAAGTGATCCAAGATATATTATCATATCTTGAAGTCCCTGAAATTAATAAGTCAATTAATAATGCTCAACGTTTGATAAACCGTAATTTACAGCAAAACGAAGAATTTGCCTCTATTTCATTAAATTTAGATGATTGCTATAATAGCTTAGAAGAAGCACGTATAAAATTACAGAATATTATTAATAACATTGATAGAAATGAATTTAACTTAGACGAAGTGGAAGAAAGGCTATTTAAAATTCGTGATATAGCACGAAAATATAATATTTCTTGCGATAAAATACCTGAATTTTTTGATAATTCTAATCAACAATTAAATGCCCTTAAAAATAAAATCAATAATGTTAAAATCCTAGATATTAATAAGCTAGCAGAACATAAAAAATATTTTGAACTAGCTGAAGCTTTATCATGCAAGCGTTCTATTAGTGCAAAAAATCTAGAATTAGCTGTACAAAAAGAGCTTGAACAGCTTAAAATGGAAAAGGCGATTTTTAAAGTAGAAATAGCACCTAAAAATAATCCTTCTAACCAAACCAATAATAAAAATTTTGCAGAATTAAACATAAGCGAGGAGTTTTTAGAAGAAACTAAGCAAAATACGGAAGGTAGAACTAGTCAGATGCTATTATGCAAGATGTCTGATGGTATTGATAATATACGCTTCGTTGCCTCAACAAATCCAGGTATGCAACTTGCACCTATTGATAAAATTGCTTCTGGTGGCGAATTATCAAGGTTTATGTTAGCACTAAAAACTTGTCTCTTTGATAAATCACTGAAAGACATTATTATTTTTGATGAGATAGATACCGGAATTGGTGGTATCGTGGCCGATAAAGTTGGAGAAAAACTTAAAAAGCTTAGCTCTATTGCCCAAGTAATTGTTATTACTCACCAACCTCAAGTAGCAGGTAAAGCAGATCAGCATATTATTGTCAACAAACTACAATTGGATGAAACTACTAAAATTACGGTAAAAAGCCTGAATCTTCAGGAAAGACAAGCTGAGCTTGCTCGCATGATTTCAGGAAAATCCATTACCGATGCGAGCCTAAAAGCAGCTAAAGAGTTGCTTAAGCCTTAGGAGGTTGCCTCCTAAGTGATGCACACAAAATTAATGAGATGTATTATATCTTAAAAGTCATTGCGAGAAGGCGTAGCCGACGAAGCAATCCAGGAAAGTAATTAGAAATGGATTGCCACAACCACTACATGGTCTTGCTAAAGACGTATATGCACCTTGCGAGATAGCTGTATCCTTCTTAAGCAACAACTTTTTTCTTATTTATTTTTTTAGTGTTTACTTGAAGTTTTTCTTTAATTCTAGCTGCTTTACCACTTAGGTTTCTTAGGTAATAGAGTTTAGCACGACGTACTACACCATATTTTACAACTTCAATTGCATGTACCATCGGTGAGAAAATCATAAATCGTCTCTCTACGCCTTCACCATGACTGACCTTACGAACTACGCAAGAAGAGGCAACTCCACTATTTCTTCTAGCAATTACCACGCCTTCATATGCTTGAAGTCTTTCTAACAATTTTTCCTTGCCATCTTTTTCGACTGTCCGGTCAATTATCTTTACAGTGACCTTTACAGTATCTCCCGCCTTAAAATCAGGGATTTCTTTATTTTCGGTTAGTTTTGCAATTTGCTGTTGTTCAAATTGCTCAATAATATTCATCGCTTTAAACTCCTATAAAATTTAATAAATCTGGTCTACGTTTTTTAGTAATCTCCATAGACTGATTACTTTTCCAATCTCTAATTAACTGATGATTACCAGACAACAAAACACTTGGAACTTCTCTGTTTTTCCATTTTACTGGTCTCGTATATAAAGGGCATTCAAGCAATCCAGCAAACTCACCATTTTTCTCAAAAGACTCTGATTGCAATGTATCTTGGTTTGCTAATACATTCGGAAGTAGTCTAATCAAACAGTCGAGAATAGTAAGGGCTGCTACCTCGCCACCAGATAAAATATAATCCCCTATACTAATTTCTCTAACATTATACTCTTCAATTATACGTTCGTCAATCCCTTCAAATCGTCCACATAAAATTATTATTTGTTTTTCTTGTATAATTTGATGAGCAATATTTTGGTTAAATAATTTTCCTCTTGGTGATGGGTAATATATTGGGGTATTAGGACTTGAAGACAAAACATTATCTAAACAACTACCAAGTACATCCGGACGCATTATCAGTCCGCTACCACCGCCATAAGCTTCATCGTCAACATTTTTATGTCTAGTTAACCCAAAATCTTTTATATTAACCACATTATAAGACCAAATACCTTTTTTTAAGGCTTGCCCTGCAAGGGAATATTGTAAATATCCAGGAAACATTTCTGGAAATATGGTTAATATTGAGGTATGTAATGAAGACATTTTATAAATATGCTGAATTTTTAAAACAAAAAAATTGATTTGGCTTGTATTATAGTCTATATAATTAAACAATACCAATCTACTTAGTACTAGTGTTTAATTTTTATCATTTATTCGGGGCATAGCGCAGTCTGGTAGCGCATCTGGTTTGGGACCAGAGGGTCGGGAGTTCAAATCTCTCTGCCCCGACCATATATAATGGACTGACTGTATTCAGTTTTTTTGCTATTATATATTATTTTTTTCTTGTATTATCGGGTAGGTTCATTCTATTAGTCCATTATTAGTTCCTATTATAGTGTTAAACCCACAATCTACATAATGTATCTCACCGGTAACTCCTGATGATAAGCTACTCAGCAGGTATAAAGCAGACCCTGCAACATCACTAGGCGAAATATTTCTGCGTAACGGTGAAGTAGCCTCATGGGAAGTGAGCATAGTTTTAAAATCACTAATACCACTAGATGCTAGAGTTTTAATAGGGCCAGCTGATATGGCATTCACTCGGATGTTATTTGACCCCATATCAGTTGCAAGATATCTTACACTGCATTCTAATGCAGCTTTAGCAAGTCCCATCACATTATAATTACGAACCACCTTTTGGGAGCCATAATAAGTTAGAGTCAGGATACTCCCACCATCTTTCATCAAAGGTTCTGCACGCTTTGCCATAGCAGTTAGAGAATAACATGATATATTCATACTATTAAGAAAATTAGGTAATGTGGTATCTATATATCTACCTTTTAATTCATTTCGATCAGAAAAAGCTATAGAATGAACTAAAAAATCAAGCTTTCCCCATTTTTGTTCAATAAGTTTAAACAAATTATCAAGTGACTGTTCATCGGTTACATCACATGGAGCAACAAAATTACAACCAATTTCCTCAGCAAGGGGCTTAACGCGTTTTTCAAGCATTTCTCCTTGATAGGTAAGGGCTAAGTCAGCACCATGTTCTTTGGTCATTTGAGCAATAGCCCAAGATATTGACAAATTATTAGCGACGCCTGTAATTAGTCCTTTTTTACCATCAAGTAAACCCACAATTTGCATATATTCTCCATACTTTATAATTAGACCTTGCTCAAACAATAGCATTATGTATATTTTTGTAAATAACTTTTAAAATATAACCAAAGTATAACACTAATAATAGATAGCACTAATGTTTTTATCCAAAATATTTCTACTTATTTCAGGTATGGTTAGCGGTTTAGTTTTTGCTCCAACTTTCTTCGTACCTGGGTTATTTTTCTTGGCACTACTATGTTATCAAGTACAAATTGCTAATAGTTGGCAAGAAGCCTCTATATTAGGCTTTATATTTGGTTTTGGGCATTTTTTAGTCAATATGTACTGGATTAGTATAGGGGTCACTGTTTATATTGATGAATTTTGGTGGGCGATACCATTGGCGTTATTTGGTTTACCAATTATTCTTGCTTGTTTCATCGCTATAACCTGCGGTTTAGGATTTTTAGCGAAGAATAATAATTTATATCAGTTTATATTTTGCCTTTATTGGGTATTTTTTGAATGGGTAAGATCATGGATATTTACCGGATTGCCGTGGAATTTACTTGGATACGCTTTTTCATTTTCCGATACTCTCATCCAGTCTTCTAGTATTATAGGAATATATGGTTTAAGTTTTATTGTAATATATATATCAACTAGTTTTTATCACCTATTTACTAAACAATATAATCTATTAAAAATATTATTAGTGAATTCATTAATAATATTTTCTCTAATAACTTCCTACGGTTTATTAAGGTTACATAACAATCCTAGCGATTTCTCAAATATAAAAGTTCGATTAGTTCAGCCAACTATTCCACAAATTGCTAAATGGAACGTTGAAGAATTTTGGAAAAATTTAAATCTTCATATTGCATTATCTGAAAAACCAGGTGACGTAGACCTAATTATATGGTCGGAAGCTGCTATGGTAGTACCATATGACTATAAACCAATCAAAAGGAAAATATTAAAGATGCTAGAAAATAAAAAGGCAATTTTAATTACTGGTGGTATAACAAATAATGGTAAACAGGGAGATGATTTTGAAATTTATACAAGTTTATACGCTTTAACAAAAGAAGGGGACAAATTATTTGAATATCATAAATCTCATTTAGTGCCATTTGGTGAGTATATGCCTCTTAAATGGATATTACCATTGAAGAAATTAACCCCTGGGTTATTAGATTATACTGAAGGAAGCAAACGATTGGTTAGTATTGACCAACCTGCTATAACCATAAAACCTCTTATTTGTTATGAAGCAATCTTTCCAAATCTCGTTCAAACGAGTAATAAACTTTCAGATGTGATTATTAACGTTACTAATGATACATGGTATGGAAACTCTTCTGGTCCATACCAACATTTACAAATTAGTCGTATGCGTAGTATAGAAAACGGTCTTCCTATGCTTAGAACAGCTAATAATGGTATATCGGCTGTAATAGACCCAGTAGGTAGAATTATTCAACAACGAACTCTCAATGAAGTAGGTTATATAGATAGTTTATTACCAAATAAGCTGAAATATGAAACTTTATACTCCCAATATGGCGATATATGTGCTTTATTAGCAATAATATTTATCTTAATTAGCTATAGTCAATTGATGAGAAGTTGGGGACGTCGTCGCTCCATCGTTCCTAGACCCAAATTCCCCTGAATTGACTATAAATGCTCAGTACCCGACAAAAAGATTAAGGAGAGGAAAAAAGAGTGGATAACGCCTAACCAATTGTCTATTTTTCACATTATATTACTTAGTGCTTTATAGTTTTTGTGCTATACTGTTTCTTAGGTACTAATAACTACTAATAGCAGCATATATATGGACAAAATAACTCCTCGTGTGGATTTAGCTTTCAAAAAGATCTTTGGTGTAGAAGAGAATAAGGATTTGCTGATATCTTTGATTAATTCTATCGTTGGACAAGAGGATCAAGTGTCAGATGTAACTCTGCTTAATCCATATAACCCTAAAAATTTTAAGAATGATAAACTGTCAATATTAGACGTTAAAGCCAAATCTGTTGATGGCAAAAGGTTCAATATTGAGATTAAAATTAGCGACGAAGCTGATTATGATAAGCGAGCTTTATATTACTGGGCTAAATTATATACTGAGCAATTAAAGGTAGCTCAGGACTATTCGACCTTAAGCAAAGCCATTGGTATTCATATACTTAATTTTACTTCTATTCCTAAAGTAGATAAATATCACAATGTTTTCCATATAGTCGAAAAAGATAGTGGCTTGTTATATTTCAAGGACCTCGAATTACATACTATTGAGCTTAATAAGTTTACTGATAATTCTCATGAGGAATTAGCGGATATACTGAAAAAAGTAAAAGACTCTCTAGATATGTGGTTAGCTTTTTTAACAAGACATGACCTACTTAACAAAGATAATTTGCCTAAAGAACTGGACAACATTGCCTTAAAAAAAGCTCTAACAGTGCTAAATGTTATGAACTTTACTGATGAAGAAAGAGAGGCTTATGAAGGCCATCTCAAATGGCTGCGTATCGAAGCTAATACTATCAAGAAATTTGAGGATAAAGGTAGAGCGGAATGTAAAGAGGAAGGTAGAGCGGAAGAAAGAATATCTATGGCAAAAGAAATGCTATTAAACAATGAGTTGATGGAAAAAATTATTAAATACACTAAGTTAAGTAAATCTCAAATAGAAAATCTAAAATGACTTACGATCTTCAAACTGTTACTGCTCTAAAAATCGACAATTGGTTAGGCAGTTATCCTCTCCTTAATCTTCTTGTCGTGTACTGAGCTATAAATGTCAATTTAGGAGGTAACAAGTTTTTATGCTATTCTTAGTCGGAGAGGCAATGAAACTAATTATATTAATTTGTTCGGTGAAAGTCGACGTAGTATTACTTAGAATAGAAAGCATTTGCTTTGATATTAGGTTATGAGGGTTTTGCAGTAATGCCCCAGATTCTCCAATATTCTTTAGCTCTCTAATAAAATCTAAAGGACTGTTATAGCTCAACTGAATATTTTCATAATCAACGATAATCTCTGTAAATCCTGCTTGTTGTAACAAAGGTGTGACGTGATCAAAATGTATAAAAGGGGAAACATGTTGGAAGTGAGGGCGATTTGTTGCTATTTCAGCTTCGATAAATTTCATTCGTAGTTCCTTTAGGCTGTTACCACCGATAAAATTAGCAATAAATAGACCATCTGGTTTTAAAATACGTTTTATTTGTGACAGAAAATTTTGTACATCATTGATCCAATGTAAACCTAAGGAAAAAGTTACTAGATCAAAACTAGCTGTTTCAAGAGGTAAATTTTCTTCATCAAGCAGCAATTTTGGATTATGCTCAAAGGATTGTAACATAGTATTAGATGCATTAGTCACTACAATTATAGCATAGTTATAGTTCTGCACTAATAGTTTTGTTAATTGACCAGTACGCCCCCCTAAATCTAGAATATGGGGAAATTTTTTATCAATAATACTCAAACGTTCAATAATATCTTCTGCTGCATGTTGAAAAAACCAACATTTAGCGATATTATGAATCACTTTTTCACGGTTAAATTTTAACTTATCACGATCAAATATAATTGTTACCTAAATCTAGCTAGCTCGTGGTAGTGCTACCATAATACCACTCTTATATTTCCTAATATTACTTACAAATGAAGGTCTTCGTTTATTTGTTGGGGTCGTTGTAGCGATATTATTAGGGTAATTCCCACTATACATATTAACAGAATTTTTATACAAGTCCATATTGTTAGCAATCTTGATAACATCTTGTTTATATTTATAGCCAAGATCATGAGTAGCTGAATGGTAATAGGCGATGGCTTTGTGCCAACTACCTAACTGATCATATTTAGCTTTGAGAAATTTAGCACCATAAGCAACGTTTTGCTCAGGATCAAAAGCTTGATTTAAGGAGTTAAAAGCATCTGGATGGTGTCTTAGGTTAATTTGCATACATCCTACATCCATCTTTTCTTTGCCTTGAATAATTTGATTTTTTACAAAAGCTATCGCGTCTTTTTTAGTATTAAAATGATACCCTTTCCCCTCAACATTGACAGTCCAAGGCCAAACCACCATGATTTTATGTACAGTATGTTTTTTACCAGATTCTTTTAAAGCTATTGAGTGTAGGATATCAGGAGGAATTTGGTATATTTTTTCGAAGTAAGGAAACATCTTTGAACATTTATGTGATTCAGCAATTTCCGCATCCATATTAGCATATGAATATAAAGGAAAAAGGCAAAACAAATATAGGGCTAATATTAACCTAATAGACATAGTATAAACGTAATTTTATTTTGTATACTCAAATGATTTGAGTATATTTGTAGTATATTAAAAATTTCTCTACAAGACAAGTTATGCTTCGGTTTTTAATGTTATATACTAAAATAACTTAAGAATATTGGCACCTGAAAATAATGCAGGTGCTAGGTTCTACACCTGCATTAGTTTCTTATACTATTCTATTAGATTTGAATAATGAATGATGAACACTTATAGTTTACATCTATGCCGTTTACAGTAACCTACGGTATAGCAATAAACAACACTATATTAAAAGCCGTCAGCACTTTTTGAAATAGTGCTATACAAGCCATTTTCTTTCTTAATTATATCGTACTCTCTTTGGGCTATTGAATCGATAAAGTGAATATTACCTGATATACCAATATATGGAGCTGTACTATTCAACGCTGCTAAAAATCGTTCTTCCGTAAAGTTAGTATCTATATATTTTGATGTTATTTTTCCTAAATCATAAGCCACAGCGTGCATGAAAGATAAATGATTAATGCCTATATTTTTAGCTCTCTCTATTATATTACTATTTACAATATTTAATGAACCAGTAAAGATAATATCCACCGGTTCAGAATAATCAATATTTATTCTGTTATCGCCTATTATAATTGCTTTTTTATCTAAATTATGCTTATGAATACTATCAAAAAGCAAATTTAGATTTTTACCATCATCCGACAGATAAATTACAGGTTTAGTTTCTGTATCCTCCATTTCATTTAAATTATCAACAGTATTTGAGACAGTTAACACCGCTTTTTCTATTGATTCTGGTATATTAGCATAAAATTCACTCCGCACTAAGGTAGAATTTTTCTGAATTAATATATTTTGAATAAGTTGATTTGTTGTTTGTGCATGACGCCCTGAAGGTAGCAGGGCAATAAAATTTTTATAATCATTATCTGCAAAGTAATTAATTATTTTTGTAAGCTGCTTTGATGGAGCATGCCCAAATACCAAAAGTTTCTGGTCTGCCAATACAGGATTATTAGACATGGTAATTATAAAAATGTTATGCGTTTTAGCTTTATTGGCAATTAGAGAAGTAAGGTTTGAATATAATGGCCCTAGAATAATTTTTGTTTTACGAGCTAATATTTTATCCATTGCAGCAAGTACCTGCTGCTCATTAGAGCCATCATAAGAAGTGACATGGACATAAGTTTTTAAACCATCTTCTAGACCCATTTTAATTAATTGGTTATATTGTCTACCTAATGTAGAATTTTCTCCCGTTAGAGGCATTAAAATTGCCACTTCTAGAGTTTCTTGCACAACTTCTTTCGTTGTAGGAGTAACAATAGGCTCTTTATTAGATTGGCAAGAAAATAAAGAGACAAGACATATAAATGATAAGGTGATATTTAAAAATTTTTGCTTTATACTGTTCATAATACTTACTTTATCTTAATTAGGGATAATTGGCAATTGGGGTTAAATCATGATCTTTAAACCAGGACTATATATTGTTTCAACACCTATTGGTAACTTAGATGATATAACATTTCGGGCTTTAGAAGCACTAAAAAACTCTACAGTAATACTGTGCGAGGATACCAGAATATCAAAAAAATTACTAGTAAAACATAATATAAAGACCAAGTTACAAGTATATAATGATCATAGTGATAACCAGTCAAGAGAGATTATCTGCAAGCTCATTGATAATGGAGCAATAGTCAGCCTAATATCTGATGCTGGAACACCGTTAATTTCTGACCCTGGTTATAAATTAGTTAGGCAGTTGAGAAAACTTAATTATCACATAGATGTTATACCTGGCGTTTCTGCATTAACTACCGCTATACCCATTTCTGGATTACCGTCAGATCGTTTTTTATTTGCTGGATTCTTACCAAAAACCATTGAAGGTAAAAAGAAGATTTTCACAGAATTATCTAGCATAAAAGCAACTTTGATTTTTTTTGAAACTGCTAGCAGAATAGAGCAATCGTTACATACTGCTCTTGCTGTTTTTGGCAATAGAGAAATATGTATAGCACGTGAACTTACTAAATTGCACCAAGAAGTAAAGTCAGGATTAATAGAAAACGTTATAAATTTCTATAAACAGAATATTATCAAAGGGGAAATAGTATTGCTAATTTCCGGTGTTTCTGAAGATGCTAATGCAGCTAATCTAGCAGATGACTTAGAAAAATTTATACATTTGTACTTATCTAAAGGATGGAGTGCCAAAAGTATTACAGATACGGCTAATGAAAATTTTGGCAAAAGCTACAGCAAGAAAGAAATATATGCTATAGTTAACAGGCTCAAGAGTTCAAGTGATTAATTATATTAACCCGTTAGGCTCTGTGAACAAAATTTAAATTACTAGATTTCGACTCTTTTTAGCTGCAAATTATAAGATTTTTTTGAAATAGAACTAACTATTCCGGCAAAAATCTTATTAATTTTCGCTTAAAAATACTCAAAATCTAAACAATTAAAATTTTGTTCACAGAGCCTAGTCTATGATGTAGTCTAACCGCTATTTCCCTTATTCCATACGTTTTATTTTCTATTAAATAAATTGTGTCATCAAATAACATCTTTAATTCTTGTCTTATATAGATGCTTTCTATTCCTATATTAGTTTGATGCTGTCTAAATTTGCCAGCCCAAGTCCAAGTTTTATTAAACATTTTCTTATGCATATCTTGAGCAAACTTTATTAAAAATATTTGGTTTCTCTTATGTTTAAATGCTCATTCTTCTCCTATTACAATATTATATTGTTCCCATTCATTTAATTCATTCTGGGTAGTCAAATGTTTGGGTATCAAATTGTATATTTCATCATTATTAAGCGGTGTTGCCCCAATTGGATAAACAAACTGCATTTCATTCCCATAAAGATTTTATATTTTTTCTCATTAGCTGATCTTTTAATAAATCAAGTTGGTCTTTTTGCATTTTATTTACTACTTTCTGATCCTCAAGTACCATTGAATGTGATATCCTATTTAACTTTTCTAAAGCTTTTTTTTCAGCTTGTTCTTCAATTATCTTTAAAAAATCCTTCTTTGGTACAAAAGCATATACTAATCTACATCCAAGTTGCTCGGCTGTTTTTTCTAATGTGGTTAAAGTAGTACGTCCAAGGATTTCATCCTGCTCTATGCGTAAAATACGCTGTGTGCTTACAGCACATTTTTTAGCTAATTGAGCAGTACTCATCCCAATTGCTTTACGTATCGTTTTTAGCCAACCTGTTGGAGGTGTTATAAAGCCATTTAAAGAAGTTAATTGATACATTAACTGTTTACAAGTAAGTTTCCTTATATTCCAATCCATAAAAATAATTCAATAAATATTTACAATATATATATTACTTAATATACAAATAAATGCAATATATATATTGTAAATTATAATCAATCAGAAGGACATATTTTTTCCAAAAGGGGTTTTGTAGATTAATGGATTGGGTCTTTTTCTTTATAGTACCCTACATTTTTTTTACTATTTTCCTATGATGAATAAAAAATCGCCAAGCGTCATTGTGAGGAGCAGCTTTGCGACAACGAAGCAATTGTCCATATTATTAATTTTTATGGATTGCTTAGTCGGCTTACACCTCCTCGCAATGATGGTTGGGTCTTATGTACTCCTCGCAATGACGTTTGGGATATCTTAAGTGATCTCACTAATATACGGATAAGCTAAATATACTCAAATCATTTGAGTATATTTAAACTTCTGAAAGTTTTTTTGCCTCATCAGCTGATATTAAAGCTTCAATAAATTCGTCTAACTGTCCATTTTTTACGACATCTTCTATTTTATAGAGAGTTAGGTTAATTCTATGATCAGATACTCTGCCTTGCGGAAAGTTATAGGTACGAATTCTTTCCGATCTATCACCAGAACCAACTTGACCTTTACGTACTTCGGCTCTTTCCATATCTTTTTTATATCGCTCTGCTTCATAAACCCTAGAACGAAGAATTTTCATAGCCTTAGCTTTATTTTTATGCTGTGATTTTTCGTCTTGTAAGGCAACGACAATACCAGTTGGTAAATGGGTAATTCTTACCGCTGATTCTGTGGTATTGACATGTTGTCCACCTGCTCCCGATGCTCGATATGTATCAATTCGTAAATCTTTGTCATCGATCTTAACGTCTACATCTTCTGCTTCAGGCAAGACAGCAACGGTAGCTGCCGAAGTATGGATCCTCCCACTTGACTCAGTCTCAGGGACTCTTTGCACTCGGTGGACGCCTGATTCGAATTTAAGTTTAGAGAATACATCGCGTCCTTGAATCAGGGCTGATGCTTCTTTATATCCGCCAATACCAGTATCTGAGATTGATAATATTTCAAAACGCCAGCTTTTTAATTCGGCGTATCTGTGATACATATTAAATAAAGTTGCTGCAAATAATGCCGCTTCTTCTCCACCGCTACCAGCTCTTACCTCGATAATAGCATTTTTTGTATCAGCTTCGTCTTTTGGTAACAAAGAAAGTTTTACCGCCCTTTCTAGTTTAGGCATCAGAGCTTCTAAACGATGTATTTCATCATATATCATCGACTGCGTATCATGGTCTAAATTTGGCTCTTGTGCCATTTCTTTGATATCGCGTAACTCGGCTATAGAATTATTATATTCATTAATTGTTTGAACAATTGGCTCTAGTCCAGCATATTCCTTCGATGCTTTGATAAATTCTTCTCCGACTATACCAGTGCTTAATTTTTTTGATATTTCTTCATATTTGTTTAAGATTTTTACTAGATTATCAGAAAAGCTCATAATTTATTCTATGATTTAAGTTTTAAGTTGTGATGAAGATAAGATGCAAATCAGAAATTATATAAGCATCAATGCAGGGCTTTCTATAAATTTTTTGAATGAAGTCAAAAATTTGGCTCCAACAGCACCATCAACAACTCTGTGATCAGAAGAAAGGCTAACATCCATCATAGTAGCAATTTTTATCTGATCATTGTCAACTATTGGACGTTTTGAACTTGCTCCTATTGCTAGGATACAGCTTTGTGGTGGATTTATTATAGCATTAAAGCTCTTAATACCGTACATACCTAGGTTAGAGACGGAAAAACCACCCCCTTGAAATTCTTCAGGAGTTAATTTATTATCCCGGGCTTTTTTTATAAGAGTTTGTAATTCGCGGGATAATGTCACCAAATCTTTTTGATCAGCATTTCTGACGATAGGTGTTATAAGACCGTTATCGATTGCTACAGCAACTGATACATCGACGTTATTATAATATCGAATATCAGATTCATCCCAACTGGCATTTGCTTCCGGTACAATTTTTAGAGCTTTGGCTACTGCTAAAATAACAAAATCATTGACAGAAATTTTAATATTACTCTCTTCTATCAGCGATTTATTGATATCTTCTCTAATATCAAGCAACTTATCCATATTACATTCTATTGAGAGATAGAAATGTGGAATGGTTTGTTTAGATTCAAGCAAACGTTTAGCGATGATTTTACGAATATTGTTATTGGGGACAGACCTGTACTCCTGGTTATTTCTGTTCACCGCCCTAATCTTACCACTATTTGTTGGTTGCACTAAGTAGGATAATACATCTTTTTTAATTATTCTACCATGTGGTCCACTACCTTGAATATTTGACAAATCAATATTATCAATAGCTGCTAATCTTCTAGCCAAAGGTGAAGCATATACTCTAGCAGTATCTTTTATTGTTTTGTTTTCCGGAGTTAAATTAACTGATTTACTTTCCTCTACAACTATTGCCGGCTTTTCAGATGATTTAGCAACATTATCACTACTTGCTATAAAATTATCCAATAAGCTTATATCTTCACCTTCTTCAAGTAATACAGCAATAAGTGAGTTGACCGCTACATTCTCTGTACCTTGTGGTACAATTATTTTAGCAAGAACCCCTTCATCTACAGATTCCACTTCCATAGTAGCTTTATCTGTCTCTATTTCTGCTATAACATCCCCTGGAACAACCTTATCTCCTTCTTTTTTTAGCCATTTGCTAACATTCCCTTCAGTCATAGTTGGGGATAGAGCAGGCATGAGAATCTTAATTGGCATAATATTAGTTCTAATTAGTTCGTTGGTATTTTTATGGTATTAGGACTGACTAACATAATTATCTGTTTACCCTCCATTTTAGGAGCAGAATCAATCTTAGCCAAACCTTCTAGTTCTAACAATATACGGTCAAATAACTTCATACCAATATCGTTATGGATAATCTCTCTACCTTTGAACCATAAGGAGATTTTTACTTTGTCACCTTCCTTCAAAAAATCCTTGATTTTACGAAGCTTCACATCAAAATCACCCTGACTAATGTTTGGCTTAAACTTCATCTCTTTAAGGACAATAATTCTTTGTTTTTTCCTAGAATCTTGAATACGTTTTTTACTATCATATTTAAACTTACCAAAATTCAATATCTTACAGACAGGAGGTTCAGCATTTGGTGAAATTTCTACTAAATCTAAAGCAGCCTTTTCGGCATACTCCAAAGCTTCCCTAATACTGACGATGCCAAGCATCTCACCATTTTCACCGACTAAACGAACTTGACTAGCCCTAATTTCCCTATTAGCCTTCGGAAAATTACTGCTCTTAACTCCAGAAATAAAACTTCTCCATAATTATTGTTTAAATAAAATTATATTATTACTCAAATTATTTTGAGCATATAACTAACCCATTCTAGTTAACTCGTCATTGCAAGGAGTACATAAACCTCAACTGTCATTGCGAGAAGCTACTTTAGTAGCATTGAAGTAATCTATTTCTTAATGAAGAATGGATTGCTTCGCTCACATATGTTCGCTCGCAATGACAAACTACAAGCACAACCGTCATTGCGAGAAGGCGTGAGCCGACGAAGCAATCCATTTCTAATTACCTTTATGGATCGCTTCGTTGCCACTTTGCAGCTCCTCGCAATGAAGGAGTGTGGACTCGCAATGACATTTAGCTATATTCAAAATACCACTTACGTTAAATAGCGGGTATTCTGATCTTTCACAAGCTTTACTAGATTTTCTAAAGAAATAATTTCTTGTTGATCAGATCCGAGTTGTCTTATAGTCACAGTATTATTTGCCATTTCCTGTTTACCAACAACAGCTATTATAGGCACTTTATCATTAGAAAAACAACGTATTTTATAATTAATCTTTTCAGGCGAAATATCAATATCTGACCTTACCCCTTCACTAACCAATAATTTATGCACCTCAAGTGCATAATCATTTAAATCACTAGTGATAGTAGCAATAGCTACTTGTACAGGAGCTAACCATAGAGGGAATCGTCCGGCATATTCTTCAATTAATATACCAATGAATCGTTCAAAAGAACCAATTACAGCCCTATGCAACATTACTGGTCTCTTTTTCTCACCGTTTGCTGCAATATAGTGGGCATCAAGACGTTCTGGTAAGACAAAATCAACCTGTAGAGTACCGCATTGCCATTCTCTACCTATTGAATCTTTAAGACAAAAATCTAGTTTTGGTCCATAAAATGCCCCATCACCAGGGTTTAATATGTAAGAATAACCGGCTTCTTTTACGGCATTTTTTAGAGCATTTTCGGCTTTATCCCAAACTTCATCACTTCCAGCCCTTACCTTAGGACGATCTGAAAATTTAATTTTTATATCCGAAAAGCCAAAATCTTTATAAATCTCGGTTAAAAGACTACAAAATTTTACTGTCTCACTGTTAATTTGCTCTTCGGTACAGAAAATATGGGCATCATCTTGCCTAAAAGCCTTTACTCTCATCAAACCATGCAGTGCTCCAGATGCCTCGTTTCTATGACATAAACCAAATTCAGACATACGCAATGGTAAATCCCGATAACTTTTGATACCTTGCTTAAAAATCTGTACATGACATGGACAATTCATTGGTTTCATAGCCAGCGTTTTATCATCAGCAAGATTTAGAGCAAACATATCTTCCCTAAATTTTTCCCAGTGTCCAGAAGATTCCCACAAGCTTTTATCAACAAGTACCGGAGTTTTTACCTCAATATACCCCATTTTTCTAATTTTATTTCTAATATATTGTTCGATAGTGCGGTATATGTTCCAACCCTTATCATGCCAAAATACCATACCTTGAGCTTCTTCCTGAAAATGGAACAAATCAAGTTCCCGCCCTAATTTTCTATGATCACGTTTCTCTGCCTCTTCAAGCATATACAGATAATTGTCCAACTGCTCTTTTGTTGCCCAAGCTGTACCGTAGATTCTTTGTAGCATAGGGTTCTTACTATTACCTCGCCAATATGCTCCTGCCACTTTCATTAATTTAAAATGTTTAATGAAGCCAGTTGATGGAGCATGCGGACCACGACAAAGATCAATAAAATTACCTTGCCGGTATAAGGTAATATCCTCATTGTCCGGAATTTCCGAGATTATCTCAGCTTTATAATGTTCACCAATTGATTTAAAGAATTCTATAGCTTGATCACGATTCCATACTTCTCTAGTGATTTTCTCATTTCTTTTAACAATCTCATGCATTTTTGCTTCTATCTTCAGCAAATCTTCCGATGAAAAAGGTTGCTCCTTAGCAAAATCATAAAAAAAGCCATTTTCAATAGCTGGTCCTATAGTTACCTGGATATTGGGAAATAATTCTTTAACTGCCTCCGCTGTTATATGAGCAGCATCATGACGTATTACCTCTAAGCATTTAGAATCTTTATAGGTTAGAATTCTTAAATTACAATCAAATTCTATCGGCAAGCTTAAGTCCTTTAGCTCATTATTTACCTCAATAACCAAAGCATCTTTTGCTAGAGAAGTAGAGATTTGACTAGCTATCTCCAACCCCGTAATATTTTTTGTAAATTGCTTTTGTGTTCCATCTGGAAAAGTAATAGTAATCATTGTATCTTATCTAATTTCAACATCCCCATATTATATTGTTAATAGCTTATATTCAACTTAAATTTTAATGAATTCCTCACTAACAGACGTATAGCTAACCATAACATAATAGGTTATTGATATTAGACCTATTATCTGTTGGACTTACTACTGTATTATCATATTAGTTGTCCCTACAACCATTTTATCTTCCTCAGTGCTTTCTTTTAACTATTTCTCTGTTTTTACAGTTTCTACAACATCAGTGATATCTTATACTAGTAATTCTTGAGGTAAATCTTTGATCGAGTAAGTACGCACATTAGTAGCACCAGCATATTGGGTCAATAACCTTGTCATTTCATGCATTTGTTCTTTTAACAACTGTTCTCCATCAAAACTAAAAATTACTGTAATAAGATCAGTTGTTGAGTTATGAATTAGGGCTTTATTTGAATCGGATGTTGGGCTTCCAAATGGTCCATCCTGATCACATAATACAGGTAAATGCTCAAGATTAATTGCTTTCTTTGTAGTACCAATATAAGTTTCTCCTGTTTTTCCTGGTCGAAACTCAATATCTCCTGATAATTTAGATAAATCATAAGAGCCTACAGATCGTAGTGAAGTAATAGAAATATAATTATTTATGTCTACAACAGTATTAATTTGATATAATCCTTTATCTGAAAGAATTCTTTTTAATAAGGCTTCATTAGACCCTTGATAACTAGAAACTTTTACTCCTAAGTTCTTATAAGTATCGCGTAAAGCTTTAATGGGGGTAATATCACTAACTGTTTTAGGATCATATTTTTTTTGACTTTTTCCACTATCTTGTAATAAATCCCATAAGCTCTGGTTTAATGGACTTACTTGTACCTTTGCTGTGACAACTCCTAACGTTAGAATTCCTCCTGAAGCTTCTATCAATTCTTTACTGACAGATATTCGTCTGTTAAATTCTCCTACAACGTTCTTCATATTAAATCTCCAATATTTAAACCTTACTTTTACCCACAAATATAAAATTAAGTATAAACTAATATTGAATTATATACTTAAAATATAAGAAGGGGAAAGAATGAGGAATATGCAAGCGTTATCTAATGCTTACAACTTAGGTAATAAGTGGTTAGAAAGGGAATTTAGGCATGTTAACTTTGGAGATCAAAGGCTTATAAAAAGACTTATTAAAACTAGCTCACTTATAGAAAGCAAAGCTTCTGGTTCAATAAATCAAAGTTGCAGAAGTTGGAAAGAGGCTAAAGGAGCGTATAGATTATTTAGCAATAAAAAATTTGATCCAGCGGGAATTTATTATTCACATTATAAAGAAACACAAGAAAGGATTAAAGGTAATGAGTTTGTATTTTCAGTTCAGGATACAACATACCTAGATTTTGATTCTCATATTAAAACTAAAGGGCTCGGTAGCGTCTCAAAGTCTTATACAAAACATAAAATGGGGCTGATTGTGCATAGTGCCTTGATGTTTACAATGGAAGGATTACCTTTAGGATTATCTTCTCAACAATGTTGGACTCGTGTTATACGTGAAGAAACTGCACAAGAAAAATCAAGAAGAAAATATATCTCTTCTACTGAAGATAAAGAAAGTTATAAGTGGATAGCAGCACTTAAGGACACTATGCATATTATACCTAAAGACACTAAAGTTATAACTATTGGTGACAGAGAAGCAGATATCTTTGAACTATTATGGTCGTGTCAAGAAATGGGTAGTTTGTTTATTGTTCGTAATAGACAAAATAGAAAATTTATTTCTACAGAGGGAGGAAAAACAAATTTGCAAACCCATATAAATCAGATATCAGCAAAGAAAGAAATAGTAATTCAAGTTCCAAAAAAGAACAATGAAGCAGCAAGAATGGCAAATATTGAAATAAAATATATGTCTGGTTTAATACCAATTAGAACCCCTTCATTATATGGTTCAAAAAATACTGAACACAAAATCAGTGATAAAGTAGTGCTCTATGTTGTAAGAGCTAAAGAACAAGTCCCCCCTAAAGGAGTGGAAGCAATTGATTGGCTCTTGCTAACTAATGTTCCTGTCAGTAATTTTGAAGATGCGATTGAAAGGATAAATTGGTATAAGTTAAGATGGAGAATTGAAGAATATTTTAGAGTTCTAAAATCTGGATGTAAAATAGAAAATTCTCGTTTAGCTACAAAAGAAAGGCTAGAAAAATTAATTGCCATAAAAAGCATCATTGCATTTAAAATTTTATATTTATCAAAAGTAGCAATATCTCATCCGCAAGAAGTGTGTACTAAGATTTTAACTTCACAAGAATGGCAAACTCTTTATATTCGAGAGCATAAAACTATTTCCATACCTGAAGAACCTCCAACTATGAAACAAGCTATTATCTGGCTTGGTAAATTAGGAGGATTTATGAATAGAAAAAATGATAAATTACCAGGAACTATGACACTATGGAGGGGCTACGAAAATCTTACAGAAAGTATCGAAATATTATCTATATTTCTCTCCCAAAATTGTGGGTAAAAGTAAGTATTTAAACTTAGGGAATAAAAATTATAGTAGCAATGAATTGTCATCAATTGTTGGTATAGCTCCATCTGCTTGTGATAGTACATAGGCGTCAGTCTAAGGAGAAAAGAAAACATGCTATAAACCGCATATCTGAACGGTTGAAGACCTGTTTTTTTCTGGATTTTTGAGCAAGTTTTTTTAATTTAGATGATGTAAAAAAACTTTTATTTTTTTGTATACTCATGTATGGATTCCTTATTAATTGTGTGTGTGAATCCTCATTATACAATCTTAAGTCATATCTCCCTATAGCTTTTTCATCTCGTTTTCCTTAAACTGATGCTTATGCGTATGCTTTCTCCTCATTTTCAAATCCAATTCTCCAAATCATTTGAGTATATATCTGCTCTCAACCCCTCTTTAATCTGGTGTTCAGTTGGAGGGATTATTCAGCAAATAGTCAACTCTTCCTCCACTATACCTCCTAGCCATAGCTTTCTTCGAGACTAATTTGCTGTTGCCTTTCTGATCAAGCAACTAACATTATTATTTTGCTCATCAGAGATTTCCAATGCTGTTCTATAATGATAATCAGTAGCCTTAATGTTTACCCCACGCATAATCAAAAATTTTGCCATATAATAATTGCCAATTTCTGCAGCTTCATGTAAAAGAGTGTAATTATCATCTCCCCTTTTTTGAATGATTGAATAATTATCCAAAAGAGTCCTAAGAGCAAATAAATTATTTTTTCTAACCGCCTCAAACGCCTTATCTGTTGCATCATTTACTATATTATTAGTAATATACACATCACTATTATAATTATCAATAAACCTATTTATTATCTTTCTTTGATTCTCTCTATGCTCACTATCATAAATTCTCTTAAACGTTTGAATAAATGCATACATCGCCATTTGATTTAATCTTGCCTCTTCTGTAAGCTCTCCTAATACTATATCATCATCTGGCAAAAATAACATTTGTTTTTCATCTTCTATGAACAGAGCCATTTCCGGTGATATTTCTTTAATGCTACTAGTTGAACTTTTAGCAATTGGAGTAGATTTATCATGCTGTTTGTTATTTACTGATCTCTCTTCAACAACCTTACTAGATTGCTCTGATGGCTTATTATCTTTTACGAATACTGGTACAGGTGTTTGAGCTTGTGGTGTCACAGAAACTGGGGAGCCTTTAGGAATAACCGGTACAATGGCAGGTTCAGTCACTTTAGGTTCAGTATTTTCCTTAGGTAATATTGCTGGTATGATATAGGGAGTTGCTTGAGCCTCAGTCGGCTTTTTTTCTTGTGAAGAAGGTAATATATCTAAGTTAGGCGTAACCACTTCCTTTTTATCTTCACTACCTATTTGCGGCAACTCTACTGAATTTTTCTCTTTATCAGGCATAGTTACAGGCGGTACAGTATCTTGACTCTCTATATTTTGATTTTCAGTTGGTGGCAGGGCAGGAGAATTGTTGTTAATATTATTATTGTTGTTTTTACTGGATTCTTCTAGCTCAATTTTCTGGGACGGAATTTTATCTAATTGCTCCGATTTTTTTGGGTTATTTATTTTTTTATCATATAGAGTATTGTCTAGAATTGGTAATTTATTATTTCCTAAATCAATGAAAGAATCTGTCTCCCCTTCTTCTTTACTAGCTTCATTACTGTTATCTTGTGGTTTAGATGCTGGTTTTACTGATTCTGGTGCTTGATCATCCGTTTTCTTGGAGTGCATAAATTGTTGTATTTCTTTCATTAAAGAATCTGTCTCTTGTGGATCTTCTTTGTGTTTATTCACTTTATCATTTTCTAATTGTGGCAACGTTGGAGACGGCAGAGGAGGTGGATCAGAATAAGCCCTATCTATAAACAAAGAAATAGTTATTAGAAGGGTTATTAAGAATTTCCTGTAACTTAATCTAGCTAATAATTTTAGAATGACGAAACTCCTACTATCATTTCCAAGAGTTCTATTAAAGTACATTGGAATTCTCACGTTATTTTATATTATTAGCTCACATTACGCTGATTATAACATAATTTACTTCTTGCACTAAGTTATTTCTGATCATTTGGCAATAACTTTTGAATCTCTTTTTCTACTAACTGCTTTACTAATAAAGGCAAGTTTTTATCTAACCATTGACTCAATTGTGGTCGTATCATCTCAACAACTATATCCTCTAACGTTTTAACCTTAGAGTTCGAAGCATTTATATTAATCTCTCGAGCTGTTTTCGAGAAATGTTGGAAAATCTTAGTAGTTTCTGCTGCAGATTTATCGGATATCAAGGATTCCTCCAATAGTTCTTCTGCTAATTGACTATGTGTACTATCCTCTTCTAGCTTATCTTCTTCATTCCAAGCTATATTAGTCAATTCTAATATATCGTCATCATTAGATTGGGGTTCATTACGATTATCAATCATCCCTTTAATTGATTTCAATATCTCTTCAATTGACATATCTTGGTTTTTCTTATGGTTTTTACTCATAATTAAAAACCTATAATAAGTTTTTTCTTGAGTCCTTTAAACTCATCTTCAGGAGTAAAATATTTAACTTTTAATTTCAAGCTTTTTGCAGTTAATTCCCCTAGTAAAGATTTTATTTGGTAAGCCGCTAAAATAGAGTCTCTGGATGCATCAACTTTTGATATCTTAGCATTATATAATTTTTCTTCAGCAGTAAAAACTTCTAAGACTGTTTTAGAGCCAACAATTTCCTCCTGCATTATCCCATCATAAGCTATTTGAGCCGCTTCTACTCCTTGTGATGTGGCGATAATTTTAGATTTTGCTGCTTCAAATCCTTCCCAACTACCAATAGCACTTGCCCGTATTTGTTTTATTGTATCATCAAGTTGAATAACAGCACTCCTAGTACTATTTTTAGCTTTCCTAATTTTTGAATATTCGCTACCCCCATGAGAATAAATAGGTATGTTAACTGATAAAGTTGATGTAGTACTTCTGCTATTATTAGTCATTGGAGTCTCTGGGGTATAGATGTTTTTACCAGACTCAATTCTAAAATTTACCTTAGGCAAAAGTTCAGCCATTGCTGCTATTTGGGCAGCTTTATGGCTTCTAACACTATGTCTTGTACTGTCTATGCTAGGATTAATATTTACTGCCTTCTCTATTAAAGCATCTAATGAATTAGGTAAGTTGTCTGGCATAGGAGGCATAGCAATATCATCCGCTTCTATACCAAAAACTCGACTAAAGGTTGCTTTTGTTGCCTGATAATTAGCATATAGGTTTAATCTATTAGTCTCAGCCACTGCAAGACTTGCCTTGGCACTAGCTAAATCTATTGATGTTGCTTCACCTAATTTTAGTTTTTCTTCAATGGTTGCTAATTGATGTTTGTTAGTTTTTACACTAATTTCAGAAATCTCATATTTCTCTTTTGCATCATAACAATCGAGATAATTTTTTATTAAGCTTAAAAGAACCCTCTGTTCTTCCGCATAATATTTAGCACGCGATGCTCTAAAAGCTGACTGAGCAGCTTTCAAATTTGCAACACTACTACCACCACTAAATATAGGCTGCTCTAATATAAAAGTGTTTTGTTGTGATTTTGTCTCTTTTTTAGAAGAATTAGGAACATATTGACTATTCGGTTTATTCTTACTAATGTTAGAGTTAATATTATAAGATATATTAGGCATAAAACCTGAGAAAGCTGCAGAAAATTGTTCAATCTCACTTAAAAAGTTTTGTCTAATGATTTGTAATTCACCATTATTATTATATGCACTAGATAAAGCATCAGGTAAGTCGACAGCAAAAACTGAACAATTGAACAAAATGATAATGGCAAAATGTGTAAATTTATACATAGTTGATTTTCTAAATATGTTTATGTTAAAAAAATTTGCTAGCTTCTGCAATAAGTTAAAGATATCATTAATCTAAAAATTGACCTATTGCAAAAGCTAACATATTATAGCTAATATGTAACATATCAAAAACTAACCTTAAGAGCAACATAACAGTGTTAAACTATAGTTTTTATTTGTATTATCTTTAAACAAGATGGTAGATTATCAATTAAAAAATTTAAATTAAATTTATTATGCCTAACTTATATTCTTTCCTTGCAAAAAGTGCTTTACCTAGTATCTTATCAAACCCTTCAATTGCTGCTACTGTACAGCAATTAAAGTTTGATTCTACGAACACATTCAAAATGTTTTCTAGTAACTTAAAAGACATAAAGAAAAGAGCTGGTTATATATATGACATATTTATCGATTCAGATTCGAATGATCAACAACAAAATCGAGAAATAGCTGAATATTTCAAAGAAACAGTCGGCAACTCCTTAGATGAATTAGACCTATATCTTGACGAACAAGAGCGAGTAAAGGAGGAAATGTTGTTTTTTGAAAGTACTTTCATTGAATACATAATAAACATTCTTGAAAGTATTTTACAGTTTCAAAACAAACTAAATGCCTCGTATCCTGGAGCGTCAGAAAAGATCATTGATTTTTGCGGGAATTTATTAATTGCTTTAATATCTATACAAATGCCGATAGTCGGTTTAGTACTCAAAGGAAGTGGCTTGTTAGATTCGGTAAAATCTTTTCTCAGTACGGAAAATCTAACAAAGACAGTAGATAATTGGAAGGCAAAACTAGGAGTAGTTGAAGAAAAATTAGTAAAAATAGAAAAACATCCAGACCTTAAAGAAAAATACTGTAAAGCTAAACAAATTGCTGAAATAGCAGAAATAACAGGAGTTTCACCGGTAGCTGTAGTAGAATTAGGGTTAGATGTAGACTCTTTGAAGAAAATTAATAAATCGGTTAGACAAGAGCCAAAAGAAAAAGAATATTTTAAAAAACTTGTTGACTTATCCGAAGAACTTCCTTATAATAAGAGTGGTATAATTAGGGTTGTTAGTGCTATACGTGATGGTGTAAGTAAAATCCTTGGAAATATGCCAAATAAAGAAAAATATCTAAAAAATTTAATCGAACCAGAATTATATGGTATAAAAGAAAATCTCCTATCTACCTTAAATCCTAATAAAACTATCATTGAGAAGTTAGATTGTTGCTATAAAGCAACAAAATATATATTTACTATCACATCTCAAATACAAGAAGCAGTCAAATTAATACCCAACAGAGAAAAAATCATCACAGCTTTTGCAAATTTAGTTAAAGACAAAACAAAAAATATTATCCCTACACAGTTTTTGCAAGATCTTACATCATTAAACACTACTTTAAAACCGCTATCAAAACTAGTACAGATTGGTAATGCTATGAAAGTAGCACTTGGCAATAGTAGCAACAAAACCCAAGGCGTAGTACGAGAAAGGTAACAGGTGTTATAGTCAATTGAGGTGACGTCGTTACTCGTCGCTCCTAGCACCAAATTCTCCTGAATTAACTATACCCTTGCGAAACTTACTATTACCAACAAACATTTGGTCAGCATGAACACACACCACCGTCTATTAGCGAGGAATCACTATAAATCTTCACCTCTTGTTTATTGTCTCCATTCTTCAAATCATTTGAGTATATAAGATTAAGATTTTGATATCTAATAATCAATAGTTTATTGATTCATTATTTTTATTCCTACAAAAGAAGGGGGCTTTTTTAACCCCTTTCTTTTTTGTGCTTTTTCAGTCTTTGACAAAAATAAAATATAGTTAATATGTAATTAAATCTTGCATAAAAAATTAAAGATTTGTTAGAATTTAATTGAAAGTCTATTAAAATTTTTTTACTTATATAGGAGCAAGCATATGAAAAAATTATTGTTGGTTGCCGCGACCAGTACAGCTTTTTTGACTTCTACTGCATCATTTGCTGAAACAGGGAGGTTTTATCTTAAAGCCGAAGGTGGTGCAAGTAAGTTGAGTACTATAAACTGGGAGTATGCTGACGTTAGTTTAAAGCTGAAATCTTCTATTTCTGGTATTTTTGGTGCTGGTGTTGGTTATTATCTAATGGATAATGTTAGAGCAGAGCTAACACTTAGCATCCTTGCCAATCCAGAGCATAGAGGATCTTTTAACGGAGTTTTTATCTTTGAAAAGCCTAAATTTAATGAATATCTTTCTTATATTAAATTTAAAGAATATAAAATATCTGAAACAACAAAAATTAAAAGCAGGGTGAAATCATTATTGCTTAGTGGCTATGTTGATTTGTATGATGCAGGTGGTATTGCTAAGATCTTTGTCGGAGCTGGTGTTGGTATGGCAAAAGTGCAAGAGAAAAGAGTTTGTACTGCAACTGCAACTAATGAGAAAGGTAAATCTGAAACAATAGTATTTTCTATATCCTCTAAGAATGCTAATAATTTTGCTTATCAGTTGACTGCTGGGGTTTCTTTTAATTTGGTTAATGGCATAAAATTAGATTTTGCCTATAGTTGGAGAGATTATGGACAAACAAGTTCTAAAGGTAATGACAAGGATGATCCCAAATTATATAAAAGTGCTTACAGAGGGCATAATTTAATGACTGGTATAAGGTTTGATATCTAACTCACCTTACGCATAAACCCCATAGCAATTTAAAAATTGCAGAAAAGTACAAGACGTCATTACGAGCTGATGTATCCCCACGAAATTGTTGCAAAATAGCAAGAATTGATAGAATATCTTCATTATTTAATGATGATGGAGATAGTAGGTTATGGATGTAAAAACAGTATTAAATGAAGTAATAAAAGAACATTGTCCTTTTATACATAATAATCGTTTAAATGCGTTACTTGATGTTGCAGAAGGCTTGCGATATAGTCAGAATTTGTCTTTGAGTGCAATTGGCAGGAACTTGAGTGGTGATAGTAAAGTAAAACATAAAATAAAAAAAGTTGATAGATGCATAGGTAACAAACATTTATATAACGAGGTTGATAGTCTCTATAGTGCTTTATCATATTTCATATTTGAGTTTATCAAGCATTCTAATGATGAAAGCGTTGTGATTGATTTATGTTATCTTAAAGATGATCGCATGGTACAAATGCTAAGTACTTAATTTTGTACAAGAAGGATGAGTTTACCTTTATATCAAGATGTGTTTGAAGAAGGTGAATTAAAGGGCAGAACGGTAGAATTTCTAAATAAATTAAAGAGTATAATACCTGATGGAAAAAGGGTTGTTGTGATTATGGACGCTGGCTTTCATATTGAATGGTTTAAGGAAATAGAAAAACAAGTGTGGAGTTGGGTGTGTCGGGTACGACGAGGAAAAGATTTAAAATTAGCTAAGAATGAGGATTGGATATCAGTTGAAAATTTCATACTATCAATTGGTTCAAAAACGATGGAATGTGGTACGATTCTGCTAACCAAAGCTCATAAATATTCCTGCAGAATGGTTACAACTTGCAAAGTCCCTAAGGGGCGAGTGCAGAAGGTTAGCAGGAATCGTACTAGCAGTAAAACAGCAAATGGTTCATATAACAAAGCTGCAAAAGAACCTTGGATATTGGTAACTAACTTAAGTTCTGATGAATATAAGGGAGCGGAAATAGTGAGGTTATATAGCAAACGTATGCAAATAGAGGAAACGTTTCGAGTGATAAAAAATCATCAAATTGGTCTTGCTGGAAGATATATTAGAACTTTAGATGTGAATAGATGGGGAGTTTTAATGTTACTATCTGCCATTGTTATTATAACATATTGGGTTATAGGTGTGGTAGGCTATAGCCAAGGTATGCAAAGAATTTTCCAACCTAACACAGTAAAAGATAAAAAGATTTATTCGTATTTTACCCTTGGGAAATTTATTATTGAATTTAATTATCTGCATGCCATAAAACCATTGCTAGAACCCCTGGCATCTATTATAAAGACGGAGCTTTGTCGTGCTTAATTTCGTGGGGATACATCAGATTGCGAGGAGCCGCTTTGCGGCAACGCGGCAATCCATAAAAGTTGATTAGAAATTGCTTCGTTGGCTCACGCCTCCTAGCAATGACGTTTGAGGCTTATATACTCCTTGCAATGAAGAGTAGTCGGGCTAGTTATATGTTAATCATTTAAATTTATAAGGAATAAACATGCAAATCTTATATTTTTTAAAGGCTACACCATTTTATGTATATTTATTATTTGGTTACTTAATTTTTATAGGAGTTAAAGCAACTAAGCAAAGAGTTATATCACCCCCAAAATTATTTATTTCTCCTGTTGTTTTCTTGTTATTTTCTATAAAAGGATATTCTAGTATGAAAGATTTAATGTTATTTTTTATAGTACTAATTATATCTATTATTGTTAATTGGCAATTTTTTGACAAACCACTTATGCAAATTAATAATAATAAAATAATTATTCCAGGCTCGTGGCAACCATTTATATTGATAATCATCATCTTTTCAATCAAATATTTTTTTGGGTATATGCACGTTGTAAATCCAGAACTAGCCACAAAATACAAAATAATAGAATTAATAATCTCAAGTTGGACATTGGGAATCATGTTTTTTAAAGCAATATATTATTATAGCTGTAAAACAAAATAAATATGGCAGAAAATTGATCAGAACCTAGGAGCCTGTCGAAGGTAACTAATTAATTAAAACTTTTTCAAGTGTTATACAAATTTTACTAGACTTATAAAGCTAATAATTATATAAAACTTATCAATCGTTATAAAAGGGCCTGTAGTTCAGTTGGTTAGAACCCACCGCTCATAACGGTGTTGTCGCAGGTTCAAGTCCTGCCGGGCCCACCAAAATTAACAGGTGAACATTTTATTTTAAAATGATTAATTTCAGAATACTTTCAATTTACCTATTTAGACTATATTGTAGCTATTTTATCGGTATATTGCTTCTGCTTATTGGGGTTTTAATTCTTTCAAATATCTTTGATCTTTTACAGAAATTTAAAGATATTTATATTCCCACACATTCTTTTTGGAAACTAGTATTATATAAAATACCTTACTTGGCTAATGAAGTAGCTTCTCTGCTTAGCTTTATTGCAATGTTATTTTTTCTAAGAAGACTAACTAAACATAACGAATTAATAACTATTTTATGCAATGGTATACATATTTGGCGGGTTATTGCTGTTCCATTTTTTGCAGCGATTATTCTTGGTATAATATTAATAACTATATGTAACCCTATTGGTACACTCGGCTTACATAAATATGAATCTTTACAAGCAAAATTGCTTAAAAAGCCAGCTACTAATCTTAGCATATCAAAATCGGGTTTACTATTTCTTGAAAATTACCAAGGCAATAAAAGAATTATTCAGGCTGGGTCTATTGATATAGTGAATAATAAGTTAAATAAGGTTATTATATTATTTTTGGATAATGAAAATAGCTTCGTAAAAAGAATTGATGCTCAATATGCTATTTTAATCGATAATAATTTTGAATTAACTTCTGTAAAACTTTCGGATGCTAATAACTTCAAGCAATATGAGAATTTTGCCATTCCAACAAATTTGTCAATAAATAACTTACTAAATAGTTTTATAACCCCTGAAATGATTGCTATTTGGGATTTACCAGATATAATTCAGCAATTAGTAAAATTTGGCTTACCCATAACTAATTATCAGATTTATTTCTATAAACAGTTATTTAAACCTATAATTATGGCTACTACCGTAATTTTAGCAGCATGCTTTTTTAGCCTTAGGCAACGTGATAATTCTCAGGAAAAAATTTTAGTAATTGGTTTATTTTTAGGTTTTATTATTTATTCTTTATTAGAGGTGTTGTTTAAAATACTTGCATATAATGCAACTCCTCCTTTCTTAGCTATTTTATTACCAAATATATGTATATTATTTTTCAGTAATTTTGTTATTATGCATTCTAAGAAAATTTGATATATTCAAATGTATTTAATCTTGAGAATTGATATAAGATGGTTAGAACTTAAGACTTTGGAGAAATAAAAATGCTAACAAAATTTTTCAGTAGATTTGCAAGTGATATGGCAATAGATCTTGGTACTGCTAATACTTTAGTGTATGTCAAAGGCAAAGGAATCGTATTAAACGAACCTTCTGTAGTTGCATTGATTAAAGTGGATGGAGCATTTAAACCATATGCATTTGGTCATGAAGCAAAAAATATGTTAGGACGCACCCCAACCGATATTGAAGCTAAGAGACCACTAAAAGATGGGGTTATAGCTGATTTTAAGGGGGCTGAGGAGATGATAAAGCATTTTATCAGAACAGTACATAGTCGCCGCTCATTTACTGGTCCAATGATTATAATTTGTGTACCCTCAGGTTCTACACCCGTTGAACGTAGAGCTATCCAAGAAGCAGCGGAGAGTGCAGGTGGTAGAGATGTGTATCTTATAGAGGAACCTATGGCAGCAGCAATCGGTGCTGGCTTACCAGTAACAGAAGCAACTGGTTCAATGATTGTTGATGTAGGCGGTGGAACAACAGAAGTAGCCGTCTTATCATTAGGCGGTATTGTATATGCTAGATCAGTGCGGGTTGGTGGTGATAAAATGGATGAGTCTATTATTTCTTACATTAGAAGGCATTATAATTTGCTAATCGGTGAAGCTACAGCAGAAAAAATTAAAAAGCAGATTGGTGCTGCTTATGTAGATGATAGTTTAGAACCAAGAGTAATGGAAATTAAAGGGCGGGATTTAATTCATGGCATCCCTAAAGAAATGCTACTAAACGAGAAACAAATTGCTGATAGTCTAATTGAACCAGTCAGCCAAATTGTCGACGCAGTAAAAGTAGCGTTGGAATGCACCCCCCCTGAACTTTCATCGGATATTGTAGATAAGGGGATTGTTATGACTGGTGGTGGAGCATTACTTCGAAACCTAGATCATGTTCTAAAAGAAGCAACTAAATTACCGGTAATTGTTGCTGAACAGGCTTTATCATGCGTAGCTCTTGGCACAGGAAAAGTATTAGAAGATTTTCAAAAATTAAAGCATGTGTTATTTAAACAAGATTAACAAATGGCATTACTAGCAAATAGAATAAAGAATCCTAGTAGAATAGCAGGGTTAGCTAAATTTATACTTGTCACCGCAAAACGTGGTTTGATTTTATTTTTTACCATAGCTTCGCTTTACTTATTTATTGCTACTCCAAAAAGACTCTCTTCTATGTCTGTTGAAATCGTTGGACATGTTATGTTTAGTGGCTTGCTAATTCATGAAAATATATTTAAACAAATTAACCTAATAACCCAAAATTTTATTTATTTACGGGACTTAGCAAGAGAAAATATTGAATTACAATTAGAGGTGGCAAGATTAAAGAGCTTGCAGAGTGATATATATTTAATCCAATCTGAAAATAGAGAGCTAAAACAACTATTATCAGTTATAGAAGAAGAGCAATATAGCTATGTTAGTGCTAAATTGTTAAGCGTCTCATTAAATCCCTTCAGCAAAACTGCTTTACTGTCAGCTGGTGCAAAACATGGTGTGGCAATTGATCAAATAGTTACCAACAGTAAAGGATTAGTTGGACGAGTAATACAGGTAAGCAACAATTATTCTAAGATAATTTTAGTTAATGACGTGAATTCTAGAATTCCGATCACTACAACCTCTTCAAAAGAGAAAGGTATTATGAGTGGATATGGTAACGGTAGTAAAATACTCTATTTATCAAAAAACCACTTGGTGCAAAAAGGTGAAAAAGTTATAACCTCTGGTTATGGAAATATTTATCCTTATGGCATAACAGTTGGTTACGTAAACAAAGCAAATTCAGAAAATGTTCTTGTAAAACCTATAGTTGACTTATCTAAAACTAAGTTTGTCAGCATATTACTTCCACAATGAATCTTTTATACTATATTTTATGTTTGGACAAAATCCCAAAAGGGCAGCAATATTTAATGACGGGACTAGCCTAGAGATTAAAAGTATCTTTAAGACTATTCAGGGAGAAGGTTCTTTTGTCGGTATGCCTGCTGTCTTTATTAGGCTTGGTGGATGCAATCTAGCTTGTAATTTTTGCGATACCGACTTTGAAGATTTTAATATATTGACTATTAATAATATTATCGAAGAAGTCCAAAGATTTACGATTAATGTCAAATTAGTGGTTATAACTGGAGGTGAGCCTTTTCGTCAACCTATAGAATTATTGTGTCATAAATTAATAAATTTGGATTATATAGTGCAAATAGAAACTAATGGCACGTTATATCGTGAGATTCCAGATAAAGTACATATAGTTTGCTCACCCAAAGCTGCAAAAAATGGGACTGCAAAAAATGGTTATTCCTTATTGCGAAATGATTTACTATCTCGCATTAATGCCATAAAATTCTTAGTAGCTAAAAATATACCAGAATATTCTAACATACCTGAAGTTGGGCAAAGTAAATATAATATACCAGTATTTATCCAGCCTATGGATCAAAACAACCCATTGCTAAACAAAGAGAATGAACAACTGGCTATTGATTTGGCACTTAAGTACGGTTATCGCCTTTCTATACAAGTCCATAAGATTTTGGGTATTGAGTGATTATATATTTATTCACCTAAAATTATCCCACCTACCATAACCTCATTAAAAATTTCATTCCAACGTATTTTATGCTCGTATTTAATAGCTCTATCAACCTCTACTAATGAAACATATTTGATTGATGGTACCTAACATCCTGAGAAGGATGAAAATACTTGTATACTACACTTGTAATGAGAACTGTTAGCACCCCCTTATACCAATTCCCGAATTTAATTTAGTAAATGATTCATGCAACAAATAGATTGAATTAGCAAGGTATTTAAATTTTTAATAGAGGAAGATACTACTATTTCTAATTGTTCAATTGTATTGTATACTTTATTCTTTATAGTCTCAGACTTTAAATGCTCCCATAATCGCTCCGCAGGATTTAATTCAGGAGAATATGGTGGCAAATAAAGAATTTCTATATTAGCAGGAACCACTAAGTCCTTAGCCTTATGCCATCCAGCACAATCCATAACAACAATGGCTTTTTGATCGCCTATATGTTTAGACATTTCCGCAAGAAACATGTTCAAAGACATAGTATTAACATTTGGCATCATTAAGCTAAAATCATCTCCTGTTATTGGGTTAACAGCACTGTAAACATAAAAATTCTGAAAACCTATTTTGATTTTAACTTGAGTTCTGATACCTTTGCGAAACCAACCATGACCTAATTTAGAATGAGTTCCAAAACGCGATTCATCAAAGAAATACAAAAAACTTCTTGGATTGCTTGTTATTTTTTCTTGAATTTTTTTTTAAACTGTTCATGAGTTTCTTTATTCTGTTTGTAATGCACTGCTCTTGGAGTAATGTACGCAAACTTAAGCTTGTGCAATGCCCTGTGTACAGCCGATTTACTTACATTAATTCCCAAATTTTCTTTAAGTTTTATGACGATACTTTTTATTGTTATGTTACAATCTTCTTGTATCCATTTGTTTATTGCTTCATAGCAGCTTTCCGTTAAATCGCTTTTCCTTCCCCTACCTTTTTTATATTCAAGATTTTTATCATCGCCTTGGGCAAAGCTTTTTATCCAGTTTCTTAGCGTATTATACCAATTCCCAAATTTAATTTAGTATAAAGATGAGAAAAATAGGTTATAATGTAAAAGATAGATAAAATTAGGAATGTAATGGGTACTCATCAAAAATTAATAACAGAAGATTTATACAAACAGGCTATAGCTCAACTTGCAAGTACGAACAAAGAGAATAGGATCGCTATTAGGTTAAGAGCTATAGTAGCTGCAAAAGAACATGGTATTGGTATGGTGTCTAAAATATTTGATATCACAACTAATACGCTAAGAAACTGGATAAAAAGCTTTGCCCAAGGCGATGATAAAAATCTTGAATATAAAAAAGGTAGGGGAAGGAAAAGCGATTTAACGGAAAGCTGCTATGAAGCAATAAACAAATGGATACAAGAAGATTGTAACATAACAATAAAAAGTATCGTCATAAAACTTAAAGAAAATTTGGGAATTAATGTAAGTAAATCGGCTGTACACAGGGCATTGCACAAGCTTAAGTTTGCGTACATTACTCCAAGACCAGTGCATTACAAACAGAATAAAGAAACTCATGAACAGTTTAAAAAAAAATTCAAGAAAAAATAACAAGCAATCCAAGAAGTTTTTTGTATTTCTTTGATGAATCGCGTTTTGGAACTCATTCTAAATTAGGTCATGGTTGGTTTCGCAAAGGTATCAGAACTCAAGTTAAAATCAAAATAGGTTTTCAGAATTTTTATGTTTACAGTGCTGTTAACCCAATAACAGGAGATGATTTTAGCTTAATGATGCCAAATGTTAATACTATGTCTTTGAACATGTTTCTTGCGGAAATGTCTAAACATATAGGCGATCAAAAAGCCATTGTTGTTATGGATTGTGCTGGATGGCATAAGGCTAAGGACTTAGTGGTTCCTGCTAATATAGAAATTCTTTATTTGCCACCATATTCTCCTGAATTAAATCCTGCGGAGCGATTATGGGAACATTTAAAGTCTGAGACTATAAAGAATAAAGTATACAATACAATTGAACAATTAGAAATAGTAGTATCTTCCTCTATTAAAAATTTAAATACCTTGCTAATTCAATCTATTTGTTGCATGAATCATTTACTAAATTAAATTCGGGAATTGGTATTAGTTGTGATATCAAATATTTTAGACACCATACCAATACCATGTTCTTTTGCAGCTACTATAGCTCTTAACCTAATAGCGATCCTATTCTCTTTGTTCGTACTTGCAAGTTGAGCTATAGCCTGTTTGTATAAATCTTCTGTTATTAATTTTTGATGAGTACCCATTACATTCCTAATTTTATCTATCTTTTACATTATAACCTATTTTTCTCATCTTTATACTAAATTAAATTTGGGAATTGGTATTACTTAAGCTCTGGTAAATTTTGTTCACCTCTTTTTACCTTTACCTCCTGCGGCAAATTAAAGCTTTGCTCCTCAGTTGATTCAAGCTCTGGCAAACTTTGTCCACAATTTTGTCCATTTTTTTTATATCTAGATAAAGATATAGATATATTATTATCTATTATATTGAGTGGAGAAAAATTTTTTTCAGTTGAGTGGTAATTTTTTTCCGGTTGAGTGAAAATTTTTTTATGGCTAGATCGATTATTTATGTGGTTAAAGTGAGAAGAATTATCGTTAGCTTTACGAAAACTTATAAATTTTTTAAGAATTCTAATACATAGAATATTGCGGCATTTTAGGTTATGTTTGATCGTAGTAATTAAAGAGTGATCAATGAACCCACTTGTTTGTAATTCTATTAGACATTGTTTAACCCGTTTTTGACAAACTCCTAGGTTCTGTTGACAAAATTTTATGTTAAGTTATCAGAGTAGAATAAAGAAGTTGCAATAGTAAGAAGAAATGGTAGTTTCTAGTTATCGAAACCAAGAAACTACCGATATGAAGTATTACATAGAAGACCAAGCATGGGAAGCAATTTTATCATTTTTTAAGAAAAAAAAAGCTATACACAACAAGAATGAGGAAAAAATAAGACAGTTTATTGAAGCAATATGGTTTATTGCTAGGTTCTGTTGACAAAATTTTTTGTTAAGTTATAGTCAATTGATGAGAAGTTGGAGACGTTGTCGCTCAATGCTCGCCTATTACTTATAGGCGTTGCTCCATCGTTCCTAGCCCCAAATTCTCCTGAATTGACTATATACTTTGCAGTAATTGATAAAAGAAAAGGAACCATCTTGGATAAAACTATTTTTTGGGTTATTGTTGTTGGCACTATTATAGTAACTTTGACTCTGATCTCTAATATATTGATGCCATTTTTTATAGCTGGGATAATATCATATATATTACAGCCTATAATTGATAATCTGTTGTTACGATATAAATTATCTAGAACTATAGTGGTTTCAGTAATTTCCTTTCTATTTTTTAGCATTTTTGCTATAGTAATGGTAGTGTTGCTGCCTATCATATATCAACAAACAACTTTGCTAATTAGTAAAATTCCAGCTTATAAAGATTATTTACAAACTGAATTAATACCTGTTATTACGACAAAATTTTATTCAATATATCCAGATATTGCTGATAATATAAAAAATTCTATTAGTAACTTTGTTAATGGTATATTTTTGTTGATCACAGGGCTTGCTAATAATATTTGGCATGTTACTATGGTAACAATCAATTTATTTGTGTTGGTTTTATTAATACCACTTATATTATTTTATTTTTTACGAGATTGGTTAACAATGTCAGAAAATATAAACCTTTTACTACCTTTGAAAGGTAAAAAGAAAATTCTAAAAATATTATCAGCTATTAATACTTCCTTGTCTGCTTATATAAGGGGACAGCTAAATGTTTGTTTATTATTATCAATCTATTACGGAGTTTCTTTGTCGATTCTTGGTGTAGATTTAGGATTATTGTTAGGGGCTTTGTCTGGTTTTTCAATAATTATACCATTTGTTGGCATCTTAATATCCTTTTCTCTTACCATGATTGTTAGTTATTTTGCTTTTGGTATGGTCAGTACATTATTTTATATAATCATTATTTATTTGGTTGGCACAATAGTTGAAGGATATATTTTATCACCGAAAATTATAGGTGATAAGATCGGTCTACATCCTCTTTGGATAATATTTGCAGTTCTTGCATTAGGTAATATATTTGGTTTCTTGGGTATATTATTTGCTATACCAATTGCCAGTATAATAAAAGTTTTGTTTTTAGCTGCTATCGATTTTTATAAATCTAGTAAGTTTTATAAGAGTTAAAGATTATCTATTAATTATGCGAGATTCCCAGCAATATATATTACCATTATTTGGTAATGATCGATATGTTTTAGATAATTTTATTAATTCACCTTCTAATCAAATCGCATACAATTCAATAAAAAACTGGTCGAGAATTTGGGGCAGTAAACCCTATGAGTTTACAATTTTGCTTTATGGACCTCCTTCCTCTGGTAAAACATATCTTAGTAAAATATGGCAGAATTTGTCGAATGCATTTTTTATAAAAAAAGATTCAGATATACTTAGTGCAGAGCATATTATGAAGTATAATGCTTTTATTATGGAAGATATAGAATTTTGGCAGGAAAGAAATATCCTCCATTGTTTTAATTTAATAAGTGAGTGTCGTAAATATTTGTTGATGACTACAGGAAGTTTAGCTAATAATTTTGCATTACAGGATTTATCATCAAGAATCAATTCTGTTCTAAGGTTAGAAATAAATCAGCCAGATGATGAATTGATGAGCAAATTAATCTTTAAATATTTTTCCGATCAGTCGGTTAAGGTATCTGACTGTGTAATTGAATATTTATTAATTAATTTACCACGACAATTTGATCAAATAATCAAATTATTGGATGTAATAATGCACTATGCATTAGTTCGTAAGCAAGCTGTTACCATCTCTCTTATCAAACATGCACTTAAATAGGAAAATTGTATAGTTTTGATTATGTGGTAAAAATGTTATAAAAATTAGTTGATTTCTTTTATATTAGCTATTAACCTATAATTTCAATAATTAGTTTTAGGAAAAATTGATGTCTATAGATGTTCTTGTGGTTGATGATGAAGCAGATATTAGAGATTTAGTCTCAGATATTTTAAAAGAGGAGGGTTTTACTACCAAAACTGCTGCTAATAGCATGCAGGCTTTAAAAATACTTCATGAAAAAACCCCCTCAGCAATTATTTTAGATATTTGGCTGCAGGGTAGCGAGCTTGATGGACTTGGAGTTCTGGAGATAGTAAAAAAACGTTACCCGCTAATGCCTGTGATAGTTATCAGCGGGCATGGTACTATTGAAACTGCAGTAAATGCTATCAAAATGGGGGCCTATGATTATTTAGAAAAACCGTTTAGTCATGATAAGCTAGTGATCTTGTTAAAAAGGGCCTGTGAGGCAACTAAGTTAAAGCGTGAGAATCTTGATCTAAAATCAAAGGTTATTAATAAAACTGAGCTTATAGGTAACTCTCACATTACCGCCAAACTTAAGTCTGATATTGAAAAAGCTGCTTTAGCTACTAGTAGAGTATTTATTCAAGGCAAAATTGGTAGTGGTAAAGAACTAGCTGCTCGGTTAATTCATAAGAAATCAAAAAGGGCTAGTGGACCTTTCGTAATCTTTAGTCCAGTATGTATGGATCCTGACCGTATTCATCAAGAATTATTTAAGGGAATAGATAACCAGGACATTAGACGTCCTTCGATATTAGAAGTAGCAAATAGTGGCACTTTGTACATAGATGAAATTAGTGGTTTACCAGTTTCAGTGCAAGTAAACTTACTTAAATTTTTGCAAGACCAAATGTTTCATAAGCCAGGAGGTAAACCAATAAAACTAGATATAAGGGTTATTGCTGCAACTTCTAAGACTATACAAGAAGAGATAAGTAAAGGAGAAGTTTTGGAGGATTTATATCATCGATTAAACGTTATTTCCCTAAAAGTTCCATCTTTATATGAGAGAAAGGATGATATGTCTGTATTAGTGAAGTATTTTGTTAAGCAACTTTCTAAGTTTTCTGGTTTAAAAACACGTGAGTTTTCTGATGAAACAATTGCCGCTTTTCAAGTTTATAGTTGGCCAGGTAATATAAGGCAATTACGTAATGTAATAGAGTGGACTTTAATTATGAATTCGTTATCTTCAAATAATAATCAAGTGATAAAACCAACTATGATACCACCAGAAATTTTAGTTAATGGTTCTAGTCCTGCAAAGCAGGAAGATAATGTTGATATAATGATCATGCCGCTCCGAGAGGCAAGGGAGGTTTTTGAAAAACAATATTTAGCTGCTCAGATGCATAGGTTTAATAATAATATTTCTAAGACCTCAGCCTTTGTAGGTATGGAACGTTCTGCTTTACATCGTAAATTGAAGTTACTCAATTTACATATTCCTAGTAATAAATTTAATGATGAGGATTTTTATGACAATTATGAATAAAACAACTTTACCAACTATCATAGCTAATAACTATCTTGTAATTGCTAAAGTAATGCTGGGGGTAGCCGCTCTATTTGCTGGCTCACAAATCGTTATTCCTCTCCAGCCAGTGCCGATATCCATGCAAACTGTGGTGATTTGTATTATTGCTGTTACTTATAGCCCAAGACTTAGTTTTGCTACGGTTTTAGCTTATATTACAATTGGCGTGGCAGGGCTACCAATATTTGCAAAATTATCCAGTGGTTTACATATTTTGTTTGGTGCAACAGGTGGTTATCTGATAGGATATTTAATCGCTACTCCTGTGATGAGTATACTTAACAGTAAGTTTTCTGAAAGATTTACTGGAACATACTCACGTTATTTGAGTATATTTTGTACTTGTCTTATAGGGCATCTTATAATTTACTTTTTGGGAGTTAGTTGGTTAGCAACATTTATGGGAATTAAACAAGCTATTTATAGTGGATTTATAATATTTATACCGAGTGGCTTAGTAAAGATGCTAATATTTTCTTCTACATATTCTTATGTAAAAGGCAGAAAGAATACTATTTTATGATTCAAATAACAAGGTCATTGCGAGGAGGCACTTTAGTAACGACAAAGCAATCTAGGAAAACTTGTAGCACAATAAATAATCTGGATTGCTTCGTCGCAGTTTTGCTGCTTCTCGCAATGACGGTTACCTCTATATCACGTAGACAGGAACCTGTAATATCGCATGGTGGTGTAAAATTCTTTATTGTAACTTTGCTTTTAGTTCTTACCGGATGTTCAGATTCTTCAAGAGATGCAGATGGTTTGTTATCTAATAGTCAAAGTCTCATTATTAGAAATTATATAGCAGAGCAAAATAAAAATAAGGTACCAGTAAATATTAAAAATAAATTTGGTGCAAATCTTAGAGGCTTAAAACTAGTAGGTGTTAAACTGATAAATGAGGATCTTTCTGGTGTTGATTTAAGTTTCTGTGAAATATCACGGGTAGATTTCTCAGGAACAAATTTTGAGAATGCAATTTTAACAAGATCTATAATTCAAGAAAGTGATCTTTCTAATACTATATTAAAAAATATATCAGCTTATGGTGCAGATTTTCAAGCATCGATGTTTGAGAATACTCATTTTAGAAATAGTAATCTTATTCAATCAAATCTTGAGGACACTGACTTTGTCAAAGCTAATTTAGAAAATATTAATTTTGAAAATGCAAATCTTACTAGAGCTGTATTTGATGAGGCTATGATCAGTAATTCTAATTTTCAAAAAAGTAATTTAGCAAAAGGTAGTTTTAAAAAAGCAGTTATCTCAAATTCTATTTTTTATGGTACAGATTTACGGCAAATATTAGCTAATTACCTAAATATGACTAATTGTTATTGTGAATCTGTGGATCTAACTGGGGTGGACTTTACTGGAGCGGTGATTAGCAATTCAGATTTTACTCATGCTATTATTAATCAAGCTCAATTAAAAAATATAAAGCTTACTAACTCGTTATTTTCTTTCTCTTCCTTTCAGTCTGCAGATTTTGCCAATGCAATTATTGAGAATTGTAATTTAAAAAATACCAATTTGAATAATGTGCAATTGAATCAAGTACAAATTCAAAATAGTGTGATGGATAATGCTCATTTTAATGATGCTATTATAAAGGAGCTATCAATAAAGAACTTCCATAGCATTTTGCTCAAGTTAAATAAAATTAATATCACTAATGCTGATATTGAGAATAGCAATTTTACCAGCGTATCATTGAATAATAGCTATGTCAAGCAAGCAACTATTATTAACTCTGATTTAACCAATAGTGAATTAATAAACTCTAATTTCTCTGCTACTAAATTTAATACGGTAAATTTTACTAAAGCACTGATACAAAATACTGTTTTAAATGGGATAAAATTTGTTGATAGCCATTTTTATCAGATAGCTATCATAAATTCAGATTTATCAGAAGTCATTTTTGATAGTTCACCAACCATAAATTCTCAATTAAGTAACGTGAGATATAAAGATGCTGATTTTATTAATTCAGATTTCAATAGAAATATTGTATTAAATAGTCAGGACTTTTATAAGTTTAAGTCAGTAAACACTATATATTCTGTAAAAGATTTAGAACAGGTGAAAGACTTATCAAATATCAATTTACAAGGTTTAAATTTGTCAGGTCTGGTATTTAACCAAACTATTTTCTCAGGTTCTGTTCTTAAAGGAGTTGATTTATCTAATGCTATAATCCAGAATTGTATATTGCAAAATACTAATCTAACTATGGCAAATCTAAGTAATGCAGATTTCAGTAAATCGTCGCTTATTGGTAGCAATTTAGAATCCGCTAAACTTTATAATACAAACTTTAATGATACTGATTTAACAAATGTTAATTTTATCAGAGCTTTTGTTAGTAAAATATCTTTAGTTAATGCAAAGTTGGATGGCACCAAAGGTCTTGATGATCAGGGTAGTAAAAATATAGAATAACTATTGTAAACAATTAAAGGGAATTTTTACCATAGCATCTTACATTTTTTATTCTATCATAAAAGTGTAATTCTGTATACGTATCAATTTGAGGGAAAAAGCTGAGTTCTAAGAGTCATTGCGAGGAGCCACTTTAGTGGCGATGAAGCAACCCAATTTATACAAAGATATTATTAGCGTATGTTTTTGGATTGCTTCGTCGTGCTTCTCCAGTTCTCGCAATGACGCTTATGTATAGCATAATACCTTATAAATTTTTACTTACTGATGTGCAACAAAGTTTTAATAAACTAACCAAAGTATAAACTCATGAAAGCAACATTATATATTTTAAGTGCATTTGGACTTGGAGCAATGAAAGCCAGTATAATAAAATCCCTTAACAACAGTGTTCCTATTTCTTTAGTGGTATTTTCACAATTTTTTCTTTGTACTATCTATTTTTTACCAAAAGTTATAAAGTCTCATGGTAGATTAATAGTGTCGCAACATTATTGGGCATTAATTAGCAGGGGATTATTAGGCATAGGATATTGGTATTGCATGTTTTCGTCAGTAAATTACTTGTCTCTTTTTAATGTCAGTGTACTTTCAAGTCTTTCTCCATTTTGGGTGCTACTAATAACGGGCATTTTTATTGATAAATCTATCAACAAAGAGCTATTTGTCTTAGCAATAATTGGCTTTATTGGGTGCTTATTAATATTAAAACCGTCAAGAGAAATTATAAATTTAGGAGCAATTTTTGGATTATTTAGTGGAATATTTATGGCACTAACTCTCATATCAATAAAAAATTTACTAAAAACAGAAAATTCAGATAGAGTATTAGTATATTATTTTGGGATAGCTTCTCTTAGTATGTTACCTTTTTTAATGAATTTTGCTATAACACAAGTTTCTTTAAATGACTGGGTCTTGTTATCAATCAATGCTCTGTTGATGCTTTTACACCAAATATTATTAAATAAAGGATTAGAAATTGGTTTAGTTACAGAAACGAGTATTTTAGCTTATAGCAGTGTTTTATTTTCTTTAATTTTAAGTATAGTTATTTGGCAAGAAATACCAGATATTTTCTCAATTGTTGGAGCAATAATAATAATCTCAAGTGGAATATATATAGCCAAGAGACAAAAATCATGATCAGAAAGCAAACCAAAGTTCTGGGAACATATTTAGTGATCGTTCACGAATTTTTTTGTTATCATCTTATGATGAATAAAAAATAAGCAATACCGCAAAAATAATGAAAACAGCTATTAGTGGATCAAAAAAATCTGTTATATTTATAGATATAACCGAATTTGTAATAACTTGTTATATCTAATTCAGGTTAATTATATTTTGAACTATTTCCGACAACCTCCTAGTAATATTGGATATTGGATAATCTTTTATGATAAGAAAAATAATTATATCTACTATCATTGCTATTTCATTGTTAATATGCTCTATATTAGTTGCTGTAAACTTTGTTGACTATAATTCTGTCAGTAACAGTTTTGTCAATGAATTAAAAATTTCTCCTCAAAATCTAAAAAACATAAAAATAACTAAATTTCCTAGACCTTATTTGACTATTGATCGTATAAAAGAAGATGGCAGGCTAGAATTAGAAAATATAAAAATTTACTTTGCTCCGTGGTCATTATTAATTCTTAGACCAAAAATTAGTGCTGTAACCATAAATAATGCCACAATATATTCAGATGAGCAGGATTTTGACATTATAAACCATGATAGGATAGTTAGTTCATTGATAATAAATGGTATAATAGATATAAATTTTGATGTTAAAAATCTGACTATTTTAAATAAAGATAACCAACCTATTCTTACTTTAAATAACTGCTCTCTATTTAAAAACAACCCTGTTTCTAGTAAAATTTCATTCAAGGGAAATGGGGGGTATGTAGGAAAATTATCCGGATTCTTTGAAAGAAATGCTAATCAAATAAATCTTGACCTTACTATTGCTAATAGTGATTATAATTTTCACCTGTTAGAAACCTATATAGACTCTAAACTGATAAATGGCAAAGCAGAATATCTAATACAACATTTAGCTGATATATTACATATTCTTATACCAGATTTAGATTCTTTGTTTAGAAGATTTAATCCGAATGAAAAGATAAATATAAAATTTGATATTTTACCTACTCCCCAATTACTTAAGCTAGAAAATATAATTATAGATTCTAATTCACTAGCAGGTAATGGTTCAATATATTTGAATAAAAGTGATGATGTTACTAGTATAATAAAATTACATTTTCCTAAGATAGATGCAAAATCACTGATTACCTCATCAAATAATATTAAACAATTTAGCAATTCAATTTTTGGGTTAAGGTTTCTCTTTGAGAATAAATCAATTATCACCAATATTTTAGTTGATCAAATAATATTAAATAACGATGAGGTATTAAATAATACTAAAATTTTGCTTAATTTAGACAAAGGGGTATTAGTGGTTAATGATTTTTCTGGTACAATAAAATCCGGAGGAAATTTTCAATTTGTAGGTAATGTAACTCAAAACTCAGTAAGAAGTATATTTGACGGCACAATTTACTTGCAACATAATGACCTTAATTCTGTATTGAATACTTTAGGTTATGAACAGGCAGTTAGTAAAAAGCCTACAGCTTTTATTTTATCCTCAGATTTAAAACTAACTTTAATAGATGTATATTTACAAAATCTTATGCTAAAAACTGAGAATACTAAAGTTACCGGTAATATTACGGCTAGATTTATTGGTTCTATGCCACATTTTATAGCTATTCTTGACTTCTCCTCGATAGATTTAAATAGAGAGGATTATCCAATAATTTCACCATTGGTAAAATTTGTCAAAAGTTTGTCAGAAAATATGAAAGATGAATCATACTTAGCTAAATATATTCCCATTAGAACAGTTAATTATTTAGGTAATTTTGATATCACGATCAATGATATACTTATGGGAGATAGTTCATTTGGGAAAGCATATATATTAGCAAATATTTCGCCAGGTAATATTGAAATTAGTAATCTTGATATAAGAACCAATAGTGATTACATCAATCTTAGTGCCAATTTGTTAGCAAATAATATTAAACCACAATTAGAAGTTACAATAAATGATGGTTCTCTTAATGTTAACTATTTAACTGCTGAATCTTTACTTAATCTACGAAATAAATTACTAAATGAATTTGATTTAGAAAAAATAGAGTTAAAATTAGATGGCATGTTATCAAAAATAACGCAGAATGATCTAGTATTACAAAATATTAAATTTGCTTTAGCAAATAACAATGCCCTATTTAAGATCAGTAACCTTGAAGCAAATTTACTTTCTGGTAAATTAGCAGCAGAAGGTAATATTTTATTAGATCCATATACTCTTAACTTTGTTTATGCCCTAAATTCTATTGATTTAGCTCAATTATCTAATATTTTTCCAAAAGGGTTACTAAACAATTACGGGGGAATGAGTATCAATGGAACACTCGCCACTAATGGTGATAGTTTAAAAAAATTGTTATATGAGCTTAGCACTCAATCAGAGTTTGTCGTAAAAAATGCTAAAATCAGTAACTTTTCCATTGATTCATTTATAGAAAAAGTTAATAATAAAGATTATAATCTTAAATATTTAAAAGAAGATTTAGCCCATGCTATGTATCAAGGGCAAACTGAATTAGATAGTTTGCGTGGCAACATTCAGTTAAAAAATGGCATAGCTACAATAAAAGATGTAGTATTTAATACGAAATATACTAGCGGGTCTGCATCATTAGCTGTAAATGTATATAATTGGGACATGACATTATCTTCAATATTATCTTTCTATATAGCAGACTCAAAACTTAATTTAAATGACTCTAGTAATCAAAATACTCCTATAAATCTTAAAATAAAAACATCGGGTACTATATTAGACCCTATAAAAACGTTAGATGAAACTGAATTAACAAAGGCTTTAGAGAACAAAAAAAAATCCACAGTTACAAAACAATAATTTTAACCTTGCCGACTAGTAATATTATTCTATAGTCAATTCAGGAGAAGTTGATGCTAGGAGCGATGGAGCGACGCCTATAAGTAATAGGCAAGCGACGAGTGACGACGTCACCAACTTCTAATCAATTGACTATATCTTAACAAGAAGATTTTTAAACCATATAATTATGCTAATGCGATTACAACTATTGCTATTTTTTTCCTGTATAATAACATTCAATATAAGCTCATATTCTGCTTATGCTGCAAAAAAACCGGTATCTTTGCTAACTCAGACAAGTCTTGTTGTAGATTACAATACTGGTAGAATCTTGCATGATAAAAATTCTACTACTAAAATATATCCGGCTTCATTGACAAAACTAATGACCTTGTATTTATTATTTGAAGCAGTAGAATCTGGCAGATTATCAATGAACCAAAAATTATATGTTTCAAAAAACGCAGAGAGAATGTTGCCCTGTAAGCTAGGACTTAGAGCAAAAGAATCTATTACTGTAAGAGAGGCTATTTTAGCCCTAATTGTTAAATCTGCAAACGATGCAGCTATGGTCGTAGCTGAAAATATTAAAGGTAGTGAGGAAAAATTTGCTCGGTTGATGACTATTCGGGCCCATCAGCTTGGTATGAGAGATACTTATTTTAAAAATGCTTCTGGATGGCATCATCCTTGTCAAAAAACTACCGCTCGGGATCTTGCTAAATTATCTATAGCTATTAAGCGAGATTTTCCTAAATATTATAGTTATTTTTCTAGAAATAACTTTGTTTTTAGAGGTAAAACTATACGAGGGCATAATAAAGTGAATGAAACTTATGAAGGAGTTGAAGGGTTAAAAACTGGCTATACCACTCCAGCTGGCTATAACTTGATTACTGCTGCAACTAGAAAAAACAAATCATTGGTTGCTATTGTCACTGGTGGCAGATCTGCTGAGTCTAGAAATTTGCAAATGGTAAAACTATTAGATACGCATTTTGATAAACCGAGCAATAATAAGACAATGGCTAATAAATTGATAGCAAAGATAACGGTACCATCAAAAACATATAGCAGAAAAATAAAGTCAACTAAAGTTGCAACAAATCTTAAAGTAAAAAACAAAAAAAAGCTTGTTCAAAGTTAGGAGGTATACTCGAATGATCTGGAGAATTGGAACGTAAAACAAGAGGTGAGCGAGCGGAGTGTACATTTAGTACATGAGCATGCGAATACCCCGAAGTTTTGCGGAGCCAATTCTTCAAATCATTCGAGTATATAACTAACCCGATTAGCTATACTTCTATCTATTAGCAAAGAGCCACTTTGGTGACGACTAAGCAATCTAATGAGTGTGGATTACCACGACCTATTTGCGTGATCTTACTAATAGACGTTTTGTACTTTTCTGTAATTTTTAAATTGCCACGGGGTTCGTAAGGTGAGCTACTTAGTGAATAGGGAGAATATAAAAGCAAAAATGGGCAGATTGATACAAGAAGAAGGGTCGCATATTCAAAGCAATCTAACTAAAAAACAAAAAAAGGCCGTTTTGTTACTCTCAATCGGTACATTCTTAGAATATTTTGATCTGATGGTATATATACATATGGCGGTAGTTCTTAATGAACTTTTTTTTCCAAAATATGATCCACATGCAGCACAATTACTTTTAGCTTTTACTCTTTGTTCCACATATTTATTGCGACCTATAGGAGGATTAGTTTTTGGATGGATTGGTGATAATATAGGACGTAAAGCAACCGTTATTATCACCACTTTTATGATGGCAATTTCTTGTCTTATCATTGCTAATTTACCAACTTATGCTGAAATAGGTATCACTGCTACTGTGATTTTATCAATATGTCGTATTATGCAAGGTATTACTTCCATGGTAGAAATAGTAGGGGCAGAACTATATTTGACCGAAACTATAAAATCATCACAACAATATTCAGTTATATCACTATTGGTTTTCTTATCTGTATTAGGGGGAACATTTGCTTTGGGAATTGCATCTATTACTATCTATTACAATTGCAATTGGCGTTATGTTTTTTGGTTTGGTACATCAGTTGCGTTAATTGGTTCAGTAGCTAGGACAACTCTACGAGAAACACCAGAATTTGTTGATGCAAAACGTCGAATGAAAAGAATTTTTGTAGACATTAATGAAGCACAAGATATACTAAAAAATGATCCTATTTGGACAAAGAAAGTTAATAAAATCACAGCCTTATCTCTTTTTTTTATAAGATGTGCTGTGCCGGTATATTTTTATTTAACATTTATTCATTGTGGAGAAATTCTTAGAAGTAATTTTGGTTATACAACTGAGCAAGTCATTCATCAAAATTTCTTCGTCTCAGTGGTAGAAATATTAGGAATCTTACCATTAATATATTTAAGTTATTATATATATCCTATAGTGATTTTAAAAATTAAACTAGTAATTTTCTGGATTTTTATTTTGATTTATCCATACTTATTAGATAATGTTAGAACCCCTTTTGATATTTTTTTACTCCAATCATTTATGGTGCTTTTTGAACCTCGTACCATTCCAGCCACACCAATTTTTTACAAATATTTCCCTATCTTTAAACGTTTTACTTATTGTGCTTTTATACATGCTATATCACGTACGGTAATGTATATTATCACATCTTTTGGGGTTATTTATTTAACTAAACATTTAAGTAATTATGGATTGCTGATTATTACAATTCCAATCATGATTGGATATAGTTTTGGCATATTGCATTTTGAAAAATTAGAGAAAGCATCTGGAAATTATCCTAAAAAGAAAAAATGGTTTCTCTTAATGAATTAGGTGTACTCAAATAATGTCTATAAAAGAAGGTTTAATTTTTGTTGGTGTAGTACTATCAGCACAAGGAATAAAGGGCAATGTTATAGTAAAATCTTTTACTATGCCAAATACTAATATCATTAAAATGAATTTAGTTGATGAATTAGGAGAAAAAATTATTCTTAAACTACTTAGTCAAAATTCTAAAGGTGATATAATATGTAGATTTAACCAAGTGAATAATAGAACCTCCGCTGAAGAATTAAAAGGATGTAAGATTTTTTGTCATAGGTCAGATTTTCCTACATTAAGTGAAGACGAATTTTACATTGAAGATTTAAGAGGTTTATTAGTGCTAGATAGCAATTTAGTCGTTATCGGAAAAATTACCAATATCTTTAATTTTAATGCAGGTGATATTATTGAAATTGAGTTTGTTAACAATAAAACATTAGAGTTATTTCCTTTTAACAAACAATTTTTTCCAGTAATTACTAAAGAACATGCTATTCTTACAAAATTCGAGTCATCCTGAAATAAATTCAATTAGAAATGAATTTTCGACCATTACATGGTCTCGCAATGACGTATTATGTACTACAATTATCATTGCGAGGAAGCGTAAGCCGACGAAGCAATCCATTCCCAACCATTTTCAAGATGACCCCAAAAAGTTAGCCCTCGCGTCGTTCCGATCTCTTCCGGTCGTTAGGATTCAACATTGCCTTACGAAGTCTAATTGATTTAGGAGTAACTTCTACCCTTTCATCACTTTCGATATAGCTGATAGATTGTTCTAATGTCATAATGGTTGGTGGGATAAGCCTCATAGCTTCATCCTTACCCGAAGCCCTAACATTTGACAATTGCTTGGCTTTTAGAGGGTTGACCTCTAGATCATTATCCCGATTATGTTCTCCTATAATCATTCCCTGATATACTAGTTCATTAGGGTTTATAAACATTTTTCCACGATCTTCAAGATTCCATAGAGCATAGGCAACAGCTTCACCATCTCCATTAGAAATTAACACTCCATTACGCCTTCCTTCAATAGCTCCTTTATAGGGAGCATAGCTATGGAAAACACGGTTCATAACACCGGTACCCCGAGTTTCAGTTAAGAATTGACCGTGATAGCCAATCAGACCACGTGATGGTCCTAAAAATGTTACTCTAGTTTTACCGTCGCCAGATGGACGCATATCAGTCATTTCTGCTTTACGTATGGCAAGTGATTTAACCACAACTCCAACAAAATCATCATCAACATCAACTTGGATTTCTTCAATTGGTTCTAATCTCTTCCCCTGTTCATCTTCTTTGAATAATACGCATGGTCTGCTGATTGATAGCTCAAAACCTTCACGTCTCATAGTCTCGATTAATATTCCTAATTGTAGCTCACCACGACCTGCAACTTGAAAAGCATCTTTTTCTTCAGTTTGGCTGACCCGTATAGCTACGTTACTTTCAATCTCTCGCATTAATCTATCACCCAGAACTCTTGCTGTAAGCTTTGAACCCTCTCGTCCAGCAAGAGGAGAATCATTTACCCCAAAGGTCATAGATAATGTTGGTGGGTCTATAGGTAAGGATGGCAGTGCTACAGTTATTTCAGGGGTACATATCGTATCCGCTACAGTAGCATCCTGAATTCCAGCAATGGCAATAATATCTCCAGCATATGCAACATCAACAGCTACACGTTCTAGTCCCCGAAATGAGAGTATTTTACTTATTCGAGCATTTTCAATTGCCATATTATCACGATTAAGCACTTTAACATTTTGGTTAGTCTTAATTGTCCCACTATGGATACGACCAGTAAGTACACGACCAAAATATGGGTTATATTCTCTAGTGGTAACAAGCATAGAAAAAGGAGCTTCGCTATCAGCGATAGGAGTAGGCACATGAGATACTATCAAATCAAAAAGTGGAGCAAGGTCTTTTTGCTCATCGTCTAAGTGACGCGATGCCCAACCGCTACGCCCTGAAGCATAGATAATAGGAAAATCTAATTGTTCATCATTTGCCTCTAATGCCATAAATAATTCGAATACTTCATCGACTACTTCACTTACTCTTCTATCAGGACGATCAATTTTATTGATAACAACAATTGGTTTTAAACCAAGTTTCAGAGCTTTTGACAACACAAATTTTGTCTGAGGCATTGTGCCTTCAGAAGAATCAACTAGTAATATGACTCCATCTACCATAGTAAGAATACGTTCTACCTCACCACCAAAATCAGCGTGACCAGGAGTATCAACTATATTGATACGGATATCTTTCCACATCAGGGAGGTGCATTTAGCTAAAATGGTTATACCACGTTCACGTTCCAAGTCATTTGAATCCATAGCACGTTCTGCTACTTCCTGGTTTGCTCGGAAAGTCCCACTTTGCTTGAGCATATTATCAACTAGAGTGGTTTTACCATGATCAACGTGAGCGATAATGGCAATATTGCGAATAGCAGACATCAAAAACCTTTAATATATTTTTTGATTTGCATTATAGAGCATAATAGATCAAAAGGGAATAGAGTTCTTATACTGTTTGTATAGTATTTTAAATTATAGATTCTATATTTGCCATCTTACAACTATTAGCTAACCCATTAATGTTTTAGATAGCTCCTTGTTAATAGACGGAAGTATAGCTAATTGAGTTAACTATATAATTTCATTTGACTTAAATAATTTCACTTGTAAAAGTTTAAAATTTGATTTATTAGATTATGAGTTTTTTGCTTTCCCCAAATTGTTTGAGTATACCCATTGTAAAAATAGCCCGCTTGCACAACTCACTTATGCTGAGGAATTTGAAGGAGACGCTTCACCTCGAACCGCAGCGTACTCTAGCATCATATCTTTGCCCATAAGTTTTTAATGAATTATAGTCAATTCAGGAGAATTGGGTAGCAGGAGCGATGGAGCAACGCCTATAAGTAACAGGCGAGCGACGAGTGACAACGTCACCAACTTCTCATCAATTGACTATATCAGAAAATTGCGATCAAATTTTCTTGAACCGTGTGTTTAATCTCTCATCTCACAAATCTACACATTCTACTTCACTTTCTATCCATTTATTCATACCAATACCAACTTTATGATTTCCTTAGTTGATATTATTACACTATTTTCCCCCTCTTGCAACTTGTGGGCAAAGATATGACATTTGAGTACGCTGCGGTTCGAGGTAAAGCGTCTCCTTCAAATCCTTGCACATAAGCGAGTTTTGCAAGAGGTCTATTATTATCTTTTTAAATCTTTGGACATCTTATCAACTGTTTTTAGGCAATGTCATTAACGTTATTCATCTTTCTTCTTATCATCTTTTATTCCTTCCTTAAAAGCTTTAAGACCTTTAGCAATATCTGACATTACTTGAGGCAATTTACCAGCACCAAACAATACTAAGATAATTAATAAGATCACTAATAAGTGACTGAAGCTCATTCCCATAATATCAATTTTGTAAGTTTTAAGTTAAAGTTATTATAGCAAATATTGTTAATTTTATCTAGTATGAAAGAATCAGATATATCAATATGAAAACATTCAAAACTAATATCATTAATATCTATGGTGATCAAGGTAAAGTTTGGTTAGATGATTTACCAAGAATTGTCGATGAATTGGCTGGAAAGTATGGTTTGTCTGACTTAAAGCCAGTTGAAAATTTGACCTACCACTATGTTCTAGAAGGTTTTCAAGGTAATCAGCCGATCATTTTAAAGTTGGGGCTAGATATTGAAGGGCTTAGGAGAGAATTAGTAGCTTCAAAAGTTTTCTGGGGATTTGGCAGTGTAAAGGTTTTGGCTGAAAACAGTGGTTTATTACTACTTGATAAGGCTATTCCTGGTATATCATTAAAATCCTATTTTCCTACTAAAGATTGTGAGGCTATTCAAATAGCATGTGATGTAATGACAAGATTACACCGAGGATATTTGTTGCCTGTAGAAGGTTTTCCTTGTATTAATGATTGGTTGTCAGTACTAGGGTATGTCGTCACGAGATTTGAGCCCACATTAGTAAAGCCCTTAAACAAAGACCCGCCATGTATGATTTTGTATTTTTAGCATATCTTGTTGCTATACCACGCCATTCTTTAAATTTTTGAAATGTATTTTCAATAATGTGCCTTAGCTTATATAGATATTTATCTATCTCTCTTTGAATCTTCCTGTTTCTTTTTGATGGTATTACAGGAATTATGTTTGCATTCACAGCCGATTCTATTATGGCGTTTGTATCGTAAGCTTTATCAGCCATAAGATGTTGTGCCTCCATATTCTGGATTAACTCACAAGCTTGAGTACAATCATTTCTGGAACCTTCTGTAACAATAATTCTGACCGGCATACCATACGCATCCACGGCCATATGTACCTTTGTATTGAGCCCCCTTTTGTGCGACTAACCGTTTGATTCCCGCCTTTCGCTCCAAGTCCTGCTTTGTGAGTTTTTACAAATGTAGAATCTATCATTAACCATTCAAAATCAGGAGCATTTATAAAAATATTTAGCAAATTCTCCCATATCCCATTATCACGCCATCTACAGAATCTTCTGTGTACATTCTTCCAATTGCCATAATCAGGAGGCAAATCTCTCCATGGAGCTCCCGTTCTAAATATCCACATCACTGCATTTATAAAAGTTCTATTGTCTCTTGCAATACCTCCCCAACAACCTTTCTGACCAGGTAAATTACTTTCTATCTTATTCCAAAGCTCATCGCTTATATCATGTCTTCTATGTGCTAAACTCATTGCTTCTTATCGCCTATTTTTATTACTACAATTATAATAACAAATCACATAAAATTATGCAATCACAATCTCGTGACGACATATCCTAGATAAAGAATGGGATATCCCAACCTATTATTTAGAAAAAGCTCAAAAATTGCGAGATAAGCTACTTAATACATCGTCAAGGTTAGTTTTATTGCATGGCGACTTACATCATGATAATATTCTGCAAAATGGTGATGATTGGGTAGTTATTGATCCTAAAGGGGTTATTGGTGAACAAGCATATGAGGTAGCAGCCTTTATTCGTAATCCTTTTCCTGAAATCCTTGCCTTAAAAGATGTTGAAAGTATTATTGCAAATCGTATCACTAAATTTGCAACTATCTTAGGTTTAGATACTCAACGAATTAGCAATTGGTGTTTTGTTCAAGCTGTACTCTCCTGGGTTTGGGCTTTGGAAGATAGTTGTGATGGGCTTATTTGGGCAGACCTTACAAAAATTTTTGATGATTTGCTTGTTAATATGAAAATCAATCAGTAGATATAGCTCACCTTTTTGGCAGGTGAATTTGGTATAATATTAGTCGGGTTAGCTACAGGTTAGACAATTTTCTTATATTCAAAGTATATTTTTCTTACCGAGTAAATCCATGCAATGCAAACAATGATAAATACTCCCATTAAAAATGGTGAAATAGAACTAAAAGTTGCTGTTGGTACTAATGTAAAAATAACTGACTGTATTAATCCGCTCGAAGATTTACCAACTTTCGAGCTAATAACGTCAACAGCTGCTTTACCTTTGGTTTTTAGCTCCTTATCTAGAGGGATATATAGCATCTCTTTAGAGGTGTCCCAAATTGAATATTTAGTACCTTTCACTAGAATGTTCTGTAAAGCACCAATTGATACCGCAAGAGCCAGTGGTGTCATAAGAATAGCACTGTCAAACAGAGACAATATTTGATGATCAAACACGATTAAAATAAAGAATAATGTACCAGTAACCATCATGATAATTGGCGAAATTACAGCCGAAACAAACCAGCTATGACTACGCATTATATTGTTGCCTATTATAGTCATTATCATGATAGTAACCCCAGTCCAAAGAATATAAAGGCTATTAAATTCTGCATAACTATTAACAGTGGGGTATAATTCTTTTATTTTTGCTTTCCATACAGCTTCTACCAAATTCATTGATAAACCAAAAGCAGCAGAGCAAATTAGCATTAACCATAAATATTTTGATCTTATGATATATCTAAAACTTTCGATTAATCCCATTCCATCTTTAGTCGATCTAGCAGATTTAGCCTTTGCATAAAATGTTGGATTGGTAAAAACATTTTTGCTAATAAATCTTACAAGTAAATATGATATAACAGCTGCAACTACCACGAAACTTGTTGATATTTTTACCAATATAGTTTTGTTGTCCGGTACGGTAAAAAAATACTTAGCTATAGTGTTAGCAGATGATAAGTTTGACATCAAAAAGCCAACAAATATTAAAGCAGAATTACCAAATAATGAAAAAAGAGTGTAAAACCTTTTTGCTTCTTCTGTTGTAGTAAGCTCATTAGCAAACTGCCAAAACAGTAAAACATAAAAGATATTGGGCCAAAGCTCAGATAATGTATAAAAAACCACATAACTCCAATTACCAATTAAAGCTATATACCATTTTAAATGAGGATAATTCCCCATAATTTGTTCCAGCGAATTTGGATTAATGTGGAAAATATGGACATTAGGATAAATGATGAAAGCAAAAACAATAAAGAAACTAATAAAAAAGGTAATTAAATATCCATAAATCTTCTCAAAACTATAATGATTAAGCATCTTAGCATAGATTATAACGAATAGAGCCGCTGCAGGTGTTACACAATAAACTTTAGTGAAACTGACTACTTCAGCACTAATCTCTGAAATTAAAATACTATCTTTTAAAATTCTTAATATATTTTGGTTAAATAAGACACAGAACATCAAACCACACATCGGTATGAATTTCCCGAGTTCATGATTATGGATAGGCCAAAAGATAGTTCTGAATTTGCTGCTAAATGAATTTGACTGTATACTAGTCATAGTAAGGGTTCCCTAAGACAAAAAAAAAACTCAATGCATGTATCAACTTAAAGAGTGATCTTTTAATGAGTTGAAAATATTCAAGAGTTCTTCCTTAATTGCTTAAGGATTATTTGTACAAAATATACAGGTTAGGAACTTATATATTATTAACCTTCATATGTCAAGCTATTTAGATTTATCTTGTATAAAAAATCAAAAATTGCTATACCAATTAGTAATACTTTGTATAGGGGGAGAGCAATAGGGTTAGATATATGTGCAAATTGATTTAGGTAAATTAGCAGTGCAAAAATTTTCATTTGATTTACAATCTCAACATAAAAAAGCCAGAACTGGTATTATAACTACTAAGCATGGTCAAATACGTACTCCAGCTTTTATGCCGGTCGGCACGAAAGGTACGGTAAAAGCCATGTTACCAGAAGCAGTTGAATCTACCGGAGCTGATATAATACTTGGTAATACTTATCATTTAATGTTACAACCAGGGGCTGAAAGAGTTGCCAAGTTTGGCGGTTTACGTAAATTTATGAATTGGTCAAAGCCTGTACTTACCGACTCAGGTGGTTTTCAGGTAATGTCCCTATCAAAACTACGTAAGATTACAGAAGAAGGAGTAATTTTTAACTCGCATATTGATGGTAGTAAGCATATGTTAAGTCCTGAGCGGGCAACAGAGATACAATATCTTCTAGACAGTACCATTACCATGGCGTTTGATGAATGTACCCCATATCCGGCAACATTTGAGCAAGCAAAATCATCGATGGAATTAACATCTAGATGGGGAGTTCGATCGAGAAAAGCATTTGTTCAAAGAGAAGGTTATGGTCAATTTGGTATTGTACAGGGAAATATCTATCAGGAATTACGTGCCGAGTCAGCAAAGAATTTGGTAGAATTAGATTTTGAAGGTTATGCCATTGGAGGGCTGGCAGTAGGTGAGGGACAAGAAATAATGTTTAAAGTGCTAGATTATGCTCCAGATTTATTACCTAAATATAAGCCTAGATACCTTATGGGGGTTGGTAAACCAGATGATATTATTGGGGCAGTTGCCAGGGGAATAGATATGTTTGATTGTGTTATTCCAACGCGTTCTGGTCGAAATGGTCAAGCTTTCACCAAATATGGTGTAGTAAATATTCGCAATAGTCAGTATAAGGATGATCAGGAGCCGCTTGAAGATGATTGCCCATGCCCAACATGTAAGGATTATAATAAAGCTTACTTGCATCATTTGGTAAAGAGCCAAGAGATTTTAGGAGCAGTACTTATGACTTGGCATAATTTGGTGTATTTCCAAGAATTAATGTCAAGAATAAGGCAATATATTCAACAAGGAAAAGACTTTGATTTTATGCATTAGTTATCGATAATTTTGCATGGTATAGATATTTGAAAGACTATAAATGATTACAGAATGTTGATATATAAACGTTATATAATAAGAAATATAGTACCATCCTTGGTAATAATTATTTTCTCAGTCACTAGCCTTGTATGGATTACTCAGATATTAAAGATGTTGTACTTAATTGATAAGGGAATAAAAGCTCAGGATTTCTTAAATTTAATTATTTTAGTTATTCCATCTTTGTTGTTTATTTTATTACCTTTTACAACTGTTATTGCTGTTATTTATACTTATAATGCTTTGAGTGAGAGACGTCAGATAATTATTTTGCAAAATTTGGGATTAAATAATATCCAACTAGCTAGTCCAGCGTTGATTGTAGCTCTGGTAGTTACGTTATTTGCTTATTATATTTCGATTAGTTTATTGCCATTATCTCATAGCAAGCTTAAATCAGATCTTATTTTTATGAGGAATAATTATGCATCCAATATTCTAGATGAGAAGACATTTAATCCAATTTCTAAAGATATAACAGTTTATTTTGATAAAAAATTACCTGATGGCACTATGAAAAATTTGATCATTTTTGATAATCGTAAGCATGATAATCATGCAATCTTGTTTTCTAGATACGGGGTGTTTAAAATATATAATAACAGCTCGTCTTTTCAGTTAAAAGATGGAGTTAGGCAGGTATATGATCATAATGGTAATTTAAATAATTTATTATTTGATGTTCTAATCGTAGAATTAGTTAGTAATAATGGTAAAAAATTGGTGAGGGAGGAATATAGCCGGGAAATCAATGAGTATTATATTGATGAATTATTAAAACCCAACAATATTTTATCAGAGCAAAGGAAGATTAAATTAATTGCTGAGGGACACCAAAGATTGATTTGGCCTATGTATAATTTTGTATTGGTCTTTCTTACATTATCGGTTTTTTTACGACAGCCTTATAATAAAAAATCTAGTTTAAGACAGATTTTAATTACGGCAGTTTCTGCCGTAATTATCACATACTTGCATTTTGTATTACAAAATCTTGCTTCAAAAGATTTAAATTTTATCTTTGCTTGTTATGCTAACATGATTATTGCTATTATTTTAAGTCTATATTTATATTTTCGTAAAATTATATGAGTTTCCAAGATTTACCACAATTTATAAAACTCCTTGAGCAAAATGGACTCCTTAAGCGTATATCCTATCCCGTATCATCTAACCTTGAAATAACAGAAATCAGTAGAAGAATTTTAATACAAGATGGTCCGGCTCTGCTGTTTGAAAATGTTATTAAAAATGATGGAACTAAGTCTAATATGCCAGTTCTAACTAATTTATATGCTAGTACTGAGCGAATCGCCTTGGGGCTTGGTTTGAAACGTAAAGAAGATTTAAGGAAATTCGGAGAATTGCTAGCTTTTCTTAAAGCCCCCGAACTACCTTCTTCCTTTAAAGAAACCTTTGCCATGTTGCCATTGGCAAAAAGAATGTTGGCTATGTCGCCAAAAATATTATCAAAAGCTCCCTGCCAGGAAGTTATAATTGATGATCCTGATGTTAATATATTACCTATACAAACCTGTTGGCCTCTTGATATTTCGCCATTAATCACTTGGCCAATAGTTGTTACTAAAGGACCTAGTCTAGAGAAGGTAGATAATTTTAACCTCGGTATATACCGAATGCAAGTAGTTGGGCGTAACAAACTTATTATGCGATGGCTTAAAATGCGAGGTGGAGCACAACAACATAAACGTTGGCAATCATCAGCAAAAAAAGAGCCTTTCCCTGCTGCAGTGGTTATTGGGGCAAGCCCTGCTGTGACTATGGCGGCTGTTATGCCGCTACCTGATAATATGTCTGAGTATAATTTTGCTGGATTATTAAGAGGCAAGTCAATTGAATTGGTAAATTGTGTTAGTATAGATATGAAAGTGCCAGCTTATAGCGAAATTGTTATAGAGGGGCATGTAAGTTTTGATGAATATCTACCAGAAGGACCATTTGGTGATCATACAGGTTACTATAATGACGTTGAATATTTTCCAGTCTTTAATGTTAAGGCTATTACCATGAAAAAGCAACCTATATATTTAAGCACTTATACTGGTAAAGCTCCAGATGAACCATCGGTACTTGGCGTGGCATTAAATGAAATATTTACTCCGATAATTCAGCAACAATTTCCAGAAATCGTTGATTTTTGGTTACCGCCTGAAGGTTGTTCTTACAGAATTGCCATTGTATCTATCCGCAAGGCTTATCCAGGTCATGCAAAAAGAATAATGATGGGGATTTGGTCGTTTTTAAGACAATTCATGTATACCAAATTTATTATTGTGGTAGATGATGATATAGATATTCGAGATTGGAAGGAAGTAGCTTGGGCAATCTCAACTAGGAGCGATCCTTCTAGAGATAGCACGTTTATTGATAATTCGCCAATAGATTATCTTGATTTTGCATCCCCTGTATCAGGACTTGGTAGTAAAATGGGGATAGATGCAACTAATAAAATATCCCCAGAGACTAATAGAGCTTGGGGAAAGAAAATAGAAATGACTAGTGAAGTCATTGAAAAAATTGATAAAATTTGGGGTATGCTGGGTACCTGAAATATCATTGCGAGGAGTCGCTTTGCGGCGACGCAGCAATCCAAAAAATGACCATGAATGGATTGCTTCGACCATTATATGGTCTCGCAATGACGAGTTATAGATACATGCGTCATTGCGAGAAGGCGTAGCCGACGAAGCAATCCAGGAAAGTGATTAGAAATGGATTGCTTCTTGGTTTATGCCTTCTCGCTAATAGACGTCTTGTACTTTTTGGCAATTTTTAAATTGCTACGAGGTTTATGTGAGTTAATTAATAGAGATATACCAATGAGTAAAAATCGAATAAACAATTCAGTGTTCAATCTTATCTATGATTCCTTCTTTGATTCGTTTACTATAGAATTCTTTAATAAGCTATCAAAAAATTCAGTATTCTCAAATCATTTAGCTAAAGTAACAGGTTCTGTACCACCAGAGTATGATGATCAAGTAAAAAAGATATTATGTGTTTTACATGAAATGAAGTTAAGAAAAATAGGAGATGAATTAGATCATATAAAACATATTATTACTATTCTGCGTAATGAACTATTACCTCTAAAATCTTTACCAGTACTTTATCTTAAGGTAATTAAGGAGGCAAATATAGCTGAGCGTAATGAGATCTTGAGTAAGTGTAAAGATAGTTCTGAACTGTCACAGATAAAGAATTTATTATACCCTATTAATCATGCTATTAACAATACAGACCTTACTACTACTCAGCTTGGACTTATACAGGAAGAAGATGTTGTTGAGATTATAGGAAATAATGATAATCAATGGAATGAAACCTCTGTATAGATTAATCATAAACCTTTGTCAATAATCACTCTGAGTTAGGACTACAATTGCAGTTTAGATATGATCGTTCACGATTTTTTTGCTATTTTTTTGTGATGAGTGAAAAAATCTGATCACCAAGAGTCATTGCGAGGAGCTGCTTTGCGGCGACGCGGCAATCCAAAAAATGACCATGAATGGATTGCTTCGACCATTATATGGTCTCGCAATGACGTTTTTATGCTGTTTATAATACTTAGGGTATGTCGTCACGAGATTGTGATTGCATAATTTTATGTGATTTGTTATTATAATTGTAGTAATAAAAATAGGCGATAAGAAGCAATGAGTTTAGCACATAGAAGACATGATATAAGCGATGAGCTTTGGAATAAGATAGAAAGTAATTTACCTGGTCAGAAAGGTTGTTAGGGAGGTATTGCAAGAGACAATAGAACTTTTATAAATGCAGTGATGTGGATATTTAGAACGGGAGTTCCATGGAGAGATTTGCCTCCTGATTATGGCAATTGGAAGAATGTACACAGAAGATTCTGTAGATGGCGTGATAATGGGATATGGGAGAATTTGCTAAATATTTTTATAAATGCTCTTGATTTTGAATGGTTAATGATAGATTCTACATTTGTAAAAACTCACAAAGCAGGACTTGGAGCGAAAGGCGGGAATCAAACGGTTAGTCGCACAAAAGGGGGCTCAATACAAAGGTACATATGGCCGTGGATGCGTATGGTATGCCGGTCAGAATTATTGTTACAGAAGGTTCCAGAAATGATTGTACTCAAGCTTGTGAGTTAATCCAGAATATGGAGGCACAACATCTTATGGCTGATAAAGCTTACGATACAAACGCCATAATAGAATCGGCTGTGAATGCAAACATAATTCCTGTAATACCATCAAAAAGAAACAGGAAGATTCAAAGAGAGATAGATAAATATCTATATAAGCTAAGGCACATTATTGAAAATACATTTCAAAAATTTAAAGAATGGCGTGGTATAGCAACAAGATATGCTAAAAATACAAAATCATACATGGCGGGTCTTTGTTTAAGGGCTTTACTAATGTGGGCTCAAATCTCGTGACGACATACCCTAGGTACTATAAACTATAGCTCTATCTTTTCTATAATAATAGCCGAATCTGCTTGCTTAGTGATTTTTTCAATCTTCAATCTAGCCGCCTGTAGCTTTTTTTCACAGTGTTCTTTTAGTAACACCCCTCTTTCAAAGCTACTAATCGATGAATCTAAGCTTTCCTCACCAGTATCAATTTTTTTTACAATTTCTTTTAATTCTGCTAAGGCAGCTTCAAAGCTCATATTTTCAATAGATGTCAAGTTTGGCATCGCCCCTCTATTATTATTTGTTGTTTCAATTTTATCTAGTTCCTAACATATTTCCTATCTAGTTCATTATATAATCTATAAATTGCCATCTCACGATCTTTAATTTTTTTACTAGCAATTTTTAGTAATCGCTCTGACGACTCTTCTGTTAACTGAATTGATGAATGTAGTTGTTCAGCAAGCTTTTTCAGTGATTCCTGAATTTCTATAAATGATTTTTGTAATTGCACTTTAATCGATATAGAAGAATTTTCAAGCTCGTTAAGTTTTACATATATTCTTTCTCCCAACTGATTAATTTTATCTTGCAGTAAACTTAATTGTTGATTTCTTCCCTCTATTAGGTACTTACTAGTCTCATTCACCTTCGCTTGTATCCTAACTTCAGGAGTAACTTCTAAATTCCAAGCCAGCCCTAATTTACTCATCACATATATTATCCATTTATGGACATCAAAATGATACCATTTAGCACCATTACGGTAATCTGATGGGAATGCATGATGGAAATTATGCCAATTTTCACCTAATAAGAATAATGCCATCCACCAAATATCCCCGGCAGTACCTTTGTAATATTTCTTGCTACCAACAAAATGACATAGAGAATTAACGCAAAAAGTTGCATGTTGTTGTAATGCTCTACCCATACCAATAAACAAGAACCCAGCATAAGCAGAGATGATAGTACCACCAATCAAATAACCTATTAATGCGGGTACTATAGTGTTCATAAATAGAGAAATTTGCCAATAATGCTTTAATTGCCATCTCAGCAATTTATTTTTACCAAGTTTAACCATAGTAACTCGGTCAATGGACTTATAGCTTCCATCAATTATCATCCATCCAATATGTGACCATAAAAACCCTAAAATTCTATTCTCAAACTTTAATGGGCTATGCGGATCTTGATCTTTATCAGTATAAGTATGATGCTTATAATGATTTGATGCCCAAGATAAAACTGGTCCTTGGAAAGTAGCGGCTGACATCATAACAAGAATAAACTCCACCACCTTATTTGTTTTAAAGGCATGATGCGACCATAGACGATGCAATCCAACACCAACAGCAATATTAGAGCCGTAATAGCCAGCTATGAACAAACTTATCTCAAATAGACCTATCTTATAGCTAGCATAGTATTTTATAACCAAGCATGAAAGTATAATTGGGTATATAATTAGAACAAAGAAAATACTCCAAACGATTCTTTTTAGCATATATCTAATCTTTTAATTAAATAAAATTCTTAGGCAGTATTGTAGCATATTATGTCACAATATACAAATAATATGTTGCATTACATTTTACGTTTCCATAATTTATTAAACATACGCTGTCCGAAATAGAAGCTAATAATGCCAGCAAAAATAGCCTGATCGTCTATATTCCATAAAACATCAAGATATTCCACAAGGATTGCCGTACTTTGTATAGTTTTATATTGCACATATTTGACATAGGCATACATAATAAAAAAACTATATGCCAGAACAGGACGAACTGAACCATTTAAGGCATCAACCCAATTAATGCCTGATTTATATGTTGAATATAAAGTATTATTCTCCGCAATGTCTTTGGAAGTGTTAAGCTCTGAGAGCAGTTTGGTATTCCCTAATTTATGGCTTTCAATTTGCCGATCTAAAAGATTAAGCTCATGTTTTTTATCATTTTGATCCTTTAGAATTTTTAAAATTTCTGGAATAATTGAGCTAATAAAGCCCGTTATTGAAGCAAGTAGTGTAATCATAAAAATCTCATTAATTCTTGTATAATATCATTATACCAAAATTTTTTCTTGCACTAATACCCGTCATCCACTTTTTTAAAAATTCTAATCAAATTATTTGACTATCAAGTATATGCAGGAAATAATACCAAATCACTATCAACTTAGCAGGATATTATCCAATTCCAGAAAGTAATTGATTACAATTTACAGATCATTACATATTTACAGACAGGCTACAAAATTGGGTTTTGAGATGACTAAAATAGAGTTTTTGCCACAAGTTTGTTAAGAGAAATAAAAGAAAAATTCTTCTACAACAAATTATTTCATTCAATGGAGGATGTGTTAAATAGAATGTCGGATGTTATATTAAAATATGAAGCAAGTCCTCAAATTGTTAAATCTATCACTAGTTGGAATTGGATTATTAATTAATTCTGTATTCAAAGATAATTAGTATCAGATTATCACTACAGACCATCAGTATATCTTTTAGTCCTATATTCTTCATCTCAGTAAAATTACCAAACCAAAATTTTGCTCCTTAATTTTCACTGATACATAATCCCAATATATTTTTTCTACCAGATACATCAATAGGGGTGGATAATAAAGCTTATTCGTAGGTAAAAGATAGGAATCTGCCTGCAATAACTAAAATAATTCTATATTTGGCTCTTTTTAGCTGCGAATAAACATGATTTTCTTGAAATAGGTACACTATTCCTTCAAAAATCATATTTATTCTCGCCGAAAAATAGCTCAAAATATAATTAATTAGTTATCGCAGGCAGACTCCTAGTGGTATTAGAAGTCCATACCGCCCATGCCACCCATACCACCGCCCATACCACCACGTGGCATAGCAGATTCATCCTTATCAGCTGGTTCATCAATAATAAATGCTTCGGTAGTAATAATCAAAGAAGCAACTGATGCTGCATCTTGCAAAGCAGTACGCACGACCTTAGTTGGATCGATAATACCAGCTTTAATCATGTCAACATAAGTCATATCTTGAGCATTGAAGCCAAAGTTTTTATCTTTGCTATCAGTAAGTTTCCCAACTACAATAGCTCCATCCATACCAGCATTCTCTGCAATTTGTCTTACTGGAGCTTGCAGAGCCTTCTTAACGATGTTAATACCAGCCTTTTGATCTTCATTAGCACTTTTTAGTGACTCTAAAGCTCTTGCCGCATAGAAAAGAGTAACACCGCCACCAGCAACAACGCCTTCTTCCACGGCAGCTCTAGTAGCATGCAAAGCATCTTCTACACGATCTTTTCTTTCTTTTACTTCAACTTCAGTAGCACCACCAACTTTTAAGACAGCTACGCCACCAGCAAGTTTAGCTAAACGCTCTTGTAATTTTTCTTTATCGTAATCTGAACTAGACTCATCAATTTGCGCTCGAATTTGAGAACAACGAGCTGCGATATCTGCCTTACTACCAGCACCATCAATTATGACAGTATTTTCTTTGGAGATAGTAACTTTTTTAGCAGTACCTAGCATTTTGATATTAACATTTTCAAGCTTCATACCAAGATCTTCACTAATAAGCTTACCACCTGTTAAAATAGAGATATCTTCCATCATGAATTTTTTTCTATCGCCAAATCCAGGAGCTTTAACTGCAGCAACTTTTAACCCACCACGTAATTTGTTCACTACCAGGGTAGCAAGTGCCTCTCCTTCTACATCTTCAGCAATTACTAATAAAGGACGTCCTGATTGCACTACGGCTTCAAGCACTGGTAACATTTGCTGTAAATTTGATAATTTCTTTTCAAATAATAAGATAAAAGGATTTTCTAATTCAGCTACCATCTTTTCGGAATTAGTAACAAAATATGGTGATAGATAACCTCTATCAAACATCATACCTTCAACTACATCTACTTCAAAACTAAAATTCTTAGCTTCTTCAACGGTAATTACCCCTTCTTTACCAACTTTTTCCATTGCTACGGCAATTTTTTCACCAATTTCTTTATCACCATTTGATGAAATAGTACCAACTTGAGCAATCTCCTCTTGGCTGCTGATTTTCTTACTAGCTTTCTTAATTTCTTCAACTATTAAATTAACTGCTGAATCTATACCACGTTTTATATCCATAGGATTCAAGCCAGCTGCTACCGCTCTGTTACCTTCCCTTGCTATTGCTTGAGTTAGAACAGTTGCGGTAGTTGTTCCATCACCAGCAACATCAGATGTTTTACTTGCCACAGATTTTACTAATTGAGCTCCCAAATTTTGGGCTTTGTCTTTTAGTTCAATGGCTTTTGCCACTGTTACACCGTCTTTGGTTAGTCTTGGTGCACCAAATGACTGTTCAATTGCAACATTTCTACCTTTTGGACCTAATGTTACTTTTACGGTATCAGCTAAAATATCAATACCTCTTAGCATTTGTTCACGTGCATTTGAGCCGTGTCTTATTAATTTTGTTGCCATATTATATTCTCCTTACAAATTAAATAATTCTTATAATAATTTAGATAAATTATTAACTAATTATGCCCATGACATCACTTTCTTTCATGATTATCATATCTAAACCATCAACTTTAACTTCAGTACCAGCCCATTTGCCATATAGTACTTTATCGCCTACTTTAACTTCTAATGGGTGGATAGTACCATCCTCCCCTCTCGTTCCTTTTCCTACAGCTATTACTTCCCCCTGCATAGGCTTTTCCTTAGCTGTATCAGGGATAATAATTCCCCCGAGTGTTTTTTCTTCTTGTTGAATTGGTTTTACCGCAATTCTATCATGCAACGGTCTAAAAGACATTCTTACCTCCATAAAATTAATACTTACACATTGTGTATTCTATATATGTTTGGTTTTGTAACAGTTCAAGGGATAAAAGAAAATTTTTTAATTAATTTCAAAGTAATTATACGCTATGTTCAATTTTTTTATACGATACGAGACTTAATTTTAAATAATATTAGGTTCTGTTGACAAAATTTTTAACGTAACCATATTAAAGCTCCAACGAAATTTAAAAAAGCTAAAAAGGTGGTAGGGACTTTATCAAACCTGGAAAATATACGCCTAAAATGTTTGATTTTACCAAAGAAGCATTCAATTAAGTACCGTTCTTTATAAATATGTTTATCATATTCACGTTGTACTTTACGATTAGATTTTGGTGGTATAACAACCTCACACCCCTTATTTTCTAAGCTTCCTACAAACGCACTACTATAGCCAAGTCCTAATAAATAGGATATAATAATGTCATTATGACATATTCAATAGATTTTCGAAAGAAAGCATTTAAGATAAAAGAAGGATTAAGTTTTGCGGAAACATCAAAACTTTTTGGTATAGGGAAGACAACATTAGTTCGTTGGACAAACAGACTAGAGCCTAGGGCAACTCGTAATAAATCTGCCAGCAAAATAGACATGGAATTATTAAAACAAGATATTAAAGAATATCCTAATGCTTACAACTATGAGAGGGCAAAGAGATTGGAAGTAAGTAAGACTGGGATTTGGAGTACTCTTAAACGTTTAAATATTACTTATAAAAAAACTATTGTAAATTGTAATCCTCTTAGACATTGTGCAACCCGTTTTTGACAAACCCCTAGCTCTTTCTAGAAAAAATGATAGCCTTCTTATAATTCTTGTGTATTGTTGTAGTTATCAGTTTTCATGCAAGAAACTACCAAAGATAGAAGTTGACAAGAAGTTTTACTTAATTGTTTACCACAATTATTGGTAAGGTTTTGCCATTCAGGTGGGACAAAATTACCGACTATAAAAGATAGTATTGGAATTTTCAACTAAACCGTCGGAAAAAATTAATGATTCCGTCATATTTCCTCTCCGTGAAAAACGGTTAAAAACAGACCTTTTTGTAGGTCAATTTTGAGGAATTTTGGCAAAAAAAACGCTATAAAAACAATATAGAAGCTTTTTAAGGAATTTATGAAGTATTTGAAACGATAATATATATACGGGGTTGGGAAGAATTTTTTAAACTCCACTCTTCACTCTTGCGAGGAGGTGTAAGCCGACTAAGCAATCCATAAAAATTAATATAATATGGATTGCCGCGTCACCGCAAAGCAGCTCCTCGCTAATAGACGATTAGCGAGCAGATTTTTTATTCGTCATAAGAAAATAGCAAAAAAACAGTGAACGCTCACAATTAAAAATATGAAACATTATATTTGGTTAACAATAATAAGTTGTTTAGTAGTTAACTACTATTCAAATACTCATGCGTCTAATGCAAATGTTGATAGCAGCCTTATGATCCGTAGTCATAGAGGCAATAGCCATATTGACAACAGATTTGCTGCAAGAATTGCTATTGTAGATATACATTCTATTCTAGAACATTCTGTAGCAATCCAGTCTATAAGGAAATCTGCAGACCAGATAGGTAAAAAAATTCGACAAGATTTATCAAAGAAGGATGTAGAACTTAAAGGAATAGATAATCTATTAATGGAAAAACGTAACTCTTTAAGTGAATCAGCCTTTGAACAAGAAGTTGATGCTTTTAACAAAAAAGTAAACATAGTACAAAAAGAAATACAAGATAGGAAAATACGTCTTGAACAGGCTCATTCTGAAGGTTTAGGCAAGGTACACGAAACAACTATAAAAATTATAAATGATTTAGCAGAAAAATATAATCTTGATTTGGTTATACCTAGTACTCAAATTTTATTTGCTAAAAATACCTTAAATATTACGCAAGAAGTGATAATGGAGCTAAATAATCGATTAAAACATGTTGCAATTAAATATGAATAATATAGCTAGTATACGTATATGCATCTCAAGCGTTATTGCGAGGAGGCATAAGCCGACGAAGCAATCCATTATAGAACATAGAATAAAACCTAATTAATAGGAATAGTTTTTACATCTTCTACTTTAATAGGAGTTCTTGGTAAAATAACAGTTAATACTCCATTCTTTAGATTTGATGAAATATTATTTCGGTCTATGTCTTTTGGTAAGAATAATTTCTGATGAAACACATTACGAGCTTGCTGACCAGAATATTTATTATCACCCTTAACCTGATCATTCTGAATTTTTTGAGCAGTAATAACTAAATAATCTCCTTGCAATTCAATTTTTATCTGCTCTTTATCAAAACCTGGTATCTCAATATTCAAAGTATATTGCTTGTCGTTAATATCTAAATAACTATTTAAGCTACTAGTCATAACAATAGGTGAGTCAAAAATAAAGCCATTATGGCGTATAGTAAATCTATTCCATAATTTATCCATTTCTTGCGATAATTGTACAAATGGATTGCCATAAATTTCTGAATAATTATCAGCTTTGTTTTGTTGTTCTGATACTGTAGCAGTAGATGTATCTTGTGATTTTGGCAAAGCTGCATAAGCATTAATATCATACCACAACCCGCTTACCCCACTTGTCACAGATATACCCATTAACAAAGCACCAAGGGTTATCTTTTTCTTAAGCTTATTTACTGATGATAGATTATTAGTATTATTTAATTGAGCATTATCACTCTTAAGTTGATAATTACTTACATAATTGCTTATCATATCTACTCCATATATTCAGTTGTATAATAATATATATAATATCGTGAGTACTAAATTCAATAAGAATAAGCATTTAATTATAGCAATATTTTACAAATAATTATTAAATATTCAATGCTCCACGATATATTTCTATTAGGCTATCTTCTTCAGCAAGAGCGTCTTTATCTTTTTTCTTAAGTTTCAGAACATGCTTAATTATCTTAATATCATAGCCTTTATGTTTAGCTTCTTCATAAGCATCCTTTATTAGATCGGTCAGTTCGGTTTTCTCTTCCTCTAATTTTTCAAGTTTACTGATAGTGTCAATTAAATCTTGTGAATCGATTATCTCTGTCATAATTATAAATATTATAAGTTTAGTAAAATGCCAATTACCAAATTATTTGTTAAAAAATAAATAATTAAAGTAACAAGCTATTCTCTTCAAAAATCCTACTTTGTCAATGGATTCTTTAGCAAGAAGAGCTATTTCTTGCACATCATTGTCAACAGTTACAGTTATTTTACCAACAATATCCCCAACCTTTAAAGGAGCTGAAACAGTTGGCGGTATCGATATTTTTATATCAATTTTTTCTTGGTTAGAACGTGGCACAACCATTGATAACTTTTCTGCTGCTACAAGTTGCACTTTATCCTTTACACCAAGCCATACATCAGTTTCTTCTATTATATCACCTTTAGCATAAAACTTTTTGTGAATAAAGTTTTGCTTAATCCAATCTAATAGCATTAGAGATTCATCCGCTCGCTTTTTCATAGAACTAAGACCGTTAACAACCATAATATAACGACGCCCATCATCTATACATGATGCTACCATACCATAACCCGCATTATCAGTAAAACCAGTTTTAATACCATCGCATCCAATATCTTTGTATAATAAAAGATTACGATTTCCTTGAGTAATAGGTCGACCTTTTTGATCTTTACCAAAAGTAAAATATTTTTTACTATAAATATGATAAAATTCCGGGTGGTTTTTAATAAGAGCCATACTAAGTATGGCAAGATCATAGGCAGTGCTATAGTGATTTTCTGCTGGCCAACCACTAGCATTAACAAAATGAGTATCCTTCATACCTATTTTCTGTGCTTGTAAATTCATAGCCTCAACAAAATTTTCTTCCGTTCCGTACAATCCTTCAGCAGCTACAATACAAGCATCATTTCCTGATTGAACAATAATACCATTTAGAATATCTTCAAGACGTACCATTTCACCTAGAGGCATGAAAGACTTTGACCCTCCCATACGCCAAGCTTTCTCACTTACAATAAAATGCGAATCAAACGACACCTCGCCTTTCTGAATTTTCTCCTCAATAAGATAAGATGTCATTATTTTGGTCATTGATGAGGGAAACATATGCTCATCAGCATTCTTTGCCAACAACACTTTACCTGTAACATAATCTATGACTATTGCTTGCTTTGCTTCAAGGGTTATTGCATTAGTATCAGGATGGCGAGTAATATTATTATTTTCCTCTGTGCTAGATGTCACTGCTTTAACAGGAGACTCTGCCTTAACAGTAACAATAGACCTCTTGCCTAACTCTACTTCTGCTGGTAATTTGGACAATGATGCGGTACTCGAATCCTCACGTACACTTGAGTACGCTGCGGTTCTGCGTTCCGCGTCTCCTTCAAATTCCTCAGCATAAGCGAGTTTTGCAAGAGGTCTAATAGGTAATATTAAGAGACAAATTAATATCAAATATAGTGTAAATATCGGGGTTTTATAAATCTTGTTCATGTAATGCAATGCCATAATTATCAATTTTGTTTAAATATAGCAGATTTTTATGCTCCACTAATAGCTGTTTTCATTATTTTTGCAGTATATAGTCAATTGATGAGAAATAGGGGGTTATACCATAAAGGTGGTTCTCTGTTAATCCATTTCGGTGGTAATTTATCATAGTGCCATTTTGCATTGAGATATTTTCTATAAGCTTCGCAAGGATCGCTAATATGCTTAAAATCCACCTGCATACTTTCTGATTTAGTACAATTAGCAAATGGAGTTATTATGCCATCTTGAATATCAGCCCTATGTTCTAACAAATATGGTAATAACCTTGTAGTCGCATGTTTTTTGTTATAACGAAAACTATATTCTTCGCATAATGCTAAAAAATGCTGAAATAACCAGTCCCAATTGCCAATGTTCAATGCCGCCCAGATAGTACATGGGTGCTTCATGTGAGTTGGTTTGTAGATATGCTGATAAGTAACACCACTATTAATGAATATGGCGGTACTTAACAATTGGGCTGTCTCTAAAACCATTTTAACTACCCGTTTGTTATCCAAGGCTTGGGCAGATATTATAGGACAGTTATTGGTAACAAAAATATTCATAAATTTTATCTATTAAATAACAATATAATTTATTATTAGACTTCTTTCGAAACTCGCTTATGTGAGGAATTTGAAGGAGACGCTTCACCTCGAACCGCAGAGTACTCTAGCGTCATATCTTTACCCATAAGTTTTTAATGAATTAAAAGTTTTGAAAGGCAAAGTAAAGTCCCTTAGCCTTTGGAGTCCTATCCACATAGATTTAATGCCCGGAGCTTTATCACTTTTTCTATTTAAAAACCCACCGAATCCGGCGATTATCTTATTTATTTTACCAATCGAAGGGGCATTATTAGGTGGCGGTTTTTTGTAAGCAATAATATATACCGATTTCCACTCAACTTCTTCATAAAATAATTCACAACTAAGTGACGGATGGTATCTGCCTATATATGTTAAAAATAAAACCCTCCAAGCAATAATCATATAAATTGCTACGCAATTCTATAATCTATTTATATTTTCTAACTGCAATTTTTCAATATTGCAACCACTTTTCAGCGTCTTAAAATATAATTTAATTTGCCCCACAACTGCTTGAGCCATTAATTTTTCCCATAGTTTTTTTCTGATTCCTCATCGCCGCAATCTAAAACTCTATTACTTTTAGCACGAACAATGATATGTGCTTTGCTTTTTTCCTTATCGTATTCCTGCAATAATTCATAAAAATCATCCTCGCGATCAGCTATATTAATAAATAATTTATCAGAGAACCTAGGATATGTCGTCACGAGATTGTGATTGCATAATTTTATGTGATTTGTTATTATAATTGTAGTAATAAAAATAGGCGATAAGAAGCAATGAGTTTAGCACATAGAAGACATGATATAAGCGATGAGCTTTGGAATAAGATAGAAAGTAATTTACCTGGTCAGAAAGGTTGTTAGGGAGGTATTGCAAGAGACAATAGAACTTTTATAAATGCAGTGATGTGGATATTTAGAACGGGAGTTCCATGGAGAGATTTGCCTCCTGATTATGGCAATTGGAAGAATGTACACAGAAGATTCTGTAGATGGCGTGATAATGGGATATGGGAGAATTTGCTAAATATTTTTATAAATGCTCTTGATTTTGAATGGTTAATGATAGATTCTACATTTGTAAAAACTCACAAAGCAGGACTTGGAGCGAAAGGCGGGAATCAAACGGTTAGTCGCACAAAAGGGGGCTCAATACAAAGGTACATATGGCCGTGGATGCGTATGGTATGCCGGTCAGAATTATTGTTACAGAAGGTTCCAGAAATGATTGTACTCAAGCTTGTGAGTTAATCCAGAATATGGAGGCACAACATCTTATGGCTGATAAAGCTTACGATACAAACGCCATAATAGAATCGGCTGTGAATGCAAACATAATTCCTGTAATACCATCAAAAAGAAACAGGAAGATTCAAAGAGAGATAGATAAATATCTATATAAGCTAAGGCACATTATTGAAAATACATTTCAAAAATTTAAAGAATGGCGTGGTATAGCAACAAGATATGCTAAAAATACAAAATCATACATGGCGGGTCTTTGTTTAAGGGCTTTACTAATGTGGGCTCAAATCTCGTGACGACATACCCTAGCAAAATGTGCAGTTCTTGTAATTTTGTTAATGAGCAACTAACGTTAAATGATAGAACTTGGAATTGCCCAAATTGTGAGACTCAATTAGATCGGGATTTGAACGCATCAATAAACATACTAAATCAAGATATAAACAATTTACAGGCGGTAGGAATTACCGTCTAAAAATTGAGGAGCTGCCCGTTTTAACAAGGAGCGTTGAGCCAAGAAACCAAATGGTCTTTAGCCGTTTGGTAGTTCACTTTGTCTTAGCACAATATCCGTTAAAGAGTAATTATCTCATTGACATTTCATTTAAAACAAAATCAATTAATTTTCTTGAAATACTTGCTCTCTCTGGTAATGTAGGAAGTGTATCTACATTAAACCATTGAGCATCTTCTATTTCTTTTTTATCCAATGTAATGTTGCCTGATAAATAATCAGCTTTGAAAGCAATCATAAAACTATCAGGAAATGGCCAAGTTTGACTGCCAACATAAGTTATATTCTTTACTTCAATACCTACTTCTTCTCTAAGCTCGCGCTTAATAGCCATTTCTGCCGTTTCTCCTATATCTACAAATCCAGCAATTGCACTGTACACTTCCATTGGGAATTTAGGTGAGCGTGCAAGGAGAATTTGATTTTTATTCTTTACCAACACAATAATTGCTGGAGAAAATCTAGGAAAAAATGAACGCTTACACATAGTGCATTTTTTCTCAGTTGTTTTAATCATAGATTTGAGTGGATGACCACACTTACCACAAAACTTTGATTTAATATCCCACTGTAACCAATGATATCCCTTCAAAACAAGTTCTTGTAGGTTAGAACTTATAGTTGATAAATAAGGTTTAACTGATAAAACTTCATAATCTAATTCATTAAAATTTTTATCGGAAGATGCCAATTCACAATTAAGTACAACTGTTGAATCAAGTAAGTGAAATGCATTTATTATAGTAATATTAAGTTCTGCTAGTTTTTTTAAAGAAGAGATTGGGGTATTTATTTTTTTGTTTATTAAAATACCATCTTCAGTAAAAAATATAGAAGGATTATCTTGAAATAAAGTCATAAAATATGCCCAATCAGGTTCATTACTTTCAATACTAGTGTATATTGCCACCATTTATTTCTCCTAAAATTTCCCATTGTACTTGTATACTTATCAACAAAGATAAATCCACCTAGGTTCTGTTGACAAAATTTTTAACACAACCATATTAAAGCTCCAACGAAATTTAAAAAAGCTAAAAAGGTGGTTGGGGCTTTATCAAACCTAGAAAATATACGCCTAAAATGTTTGATTTTACCAAAGAACCATTCAATTAAGTACAGTTCTTTATAAATATGTCTATCATATTCACGTTGTACTTTACGATTAGATTTTGGTGGTATAACAACCTCACATCCCTTATTTGCTTCTACAAACGTACTACTATCATATCTTTTATCTCCTATCACTGTCGTATTCTGAACATCTTCTTTAGTAAGATTTTCAGCCTGAGTGATATCACTTCTTTGCCCAGCAGTTAGTATAAACTTCAGTGGGTTACCCAATGCATCAACGAGAGCATGAATTTTAGTACTAAAACCACCTTTGCTTCTACCTAAAGCTGCTTCCTCTTGATTACCTTTAATATATCCAGATGAGCAAGCATGTACTCTTACAATAGTTGCATCAATCATCATTCCATATCCGTATCTATTCTAACATGAGCCATTAAAGCTTCCCATATGCCTTTGTTAACCCATCTCTTAAATCTGCGATAAACACTGTACCACAACCATAATAATCAGGCAGAAGACGCCATTGACAACCTGTTCTAGCAATAAATCATATTGCTTCAATAAACTGTCTTATTTTTTCCTCATTCTTGTTGTGTATAGCTTTTTTTTTCTTAAAAAATGATAAAATTGCTTCCCATGCTTGGTCTTCTATGTAATACTTCATATTGGTAGTTTCTTGGTTTCGATAACTAGAAACTACCATTTCTTCTTACTATTGCAACTTCTTTATTCTCCTCTGATAACTTAACATAAAATTTTGTCAACAGAACCTAGGTAAATCTACTAAAGATAAATGTTCACCTAGTTTTTTATGAGACACAGTCGACTAAGACCTGTTCGTACTGAGGCTCTAATCCTTCAAGTTCCATCATTTCCTGATCACAAGAGGTAGTATAGATACCCTCATAAGAGTCAGAAATTAATGACTTAATATTTTGTAACACACCTGAACGACTCTCTGCATCTAAACTTACGATCCACTGAATAATCTCTTGTACTTCTTCAGGTAATGATTCAATTTCAGCAATATCTAACTCTACAGTAGGATACTTAACATTCTCTAAATACTCTAAATATTGTAAATATTCTGATGTATTTTCATGGTTATGTTTAATCCACTGAATAGCTTTTTGTAGCATTGCTGCGTTAACTGTAGACTCTGTATCCCGGTTAGCTAAGGTACTACCAGGTTCTAACTTAGCACTTACCATTACTGAAACTTTAGGTTCTACAATAGTCTCTTCTATATCAAAGTTTAAGTTGTTATTACTTTCATATCCTTCATCATTATTCTCATCACCTAGCATTGCATTTGAGTTTGTGTTTAAGAGTTTAGATTCCTCAAGATTATCCTGGTAACTAGCCATTAATCTATCACATAAATCCTGTACCAACTTGGAATTATTTGCTAGATATTGTTCAGCGATTATCTTTAATTTTGCTATATTACTTTTACTAGAATCATCTAAATTTTTACATTCTTTGGTAATAGGCAACACTATTTCTGTATTTTGTCCTTCACCTGTTAGATCTAACCTAACCTCAGTTGCATCACCTTCTTCATCATTTTTCATAATTATATCAACTAAGTCGTTAAGCAACCATCCTAATACCCCATCAAAATTAGCTGACGGTATTTGGGCTTTTATTTGTTTATCTACACCAAAATTGATAGAACAAACTGTGGTACGCTCCATAATGTCTGCTTGTTCATGATAGGTATGACCTTCTTTAAGCACCTGTAGTACTATAGCAGCTGGGCGATTAGCCCCAAGACCACCATCCGCAAAAGCATAAGGCTTGCCGGCAGCATAATCATAATCCATTACAGCTTCCTTATTAACAACCGCTTTAAAATAGGTCGGTGCTGCTGTAGTTGCAAGAAGTACATCCTTTGTTCTAATATGTATACTATGTTTATCTTCGCTATCAAAGATTTTTATACTATCTCTTCCCTCATTCAAATCAGCAACTGGTATAATAAGACGACACAGACTATCATCCAACCTGTTATCCCCTAAATGTTTTTCTAACATTTCTTCCAAAGGTTTTTGGCTATATTTGTGTTTTATTATTCCCCAATTAAACCAATTTTTAGGAAAGATTTCAGGAGCAGTGTTTTCAAATAATGCTAAAGCTTCTTTGGCTGAATAACGAGGTTCTGTTGATCCTTCTTCCTTAGGAATTGTTAACAATGCTGCAATTAATCCACCAACACTAGTGCCAGAAATAATATTAAATAATTTAGATATGGGTTGCTGGGTTATTTCTTCTATTTTCTGTAGCACGACTAACTCAGCTATTCCTTTTACTCCACCACCTGAAAGACAAAGAACTTTATTTTGTTCCATTTGATTTGTACTCATCCTAACCTCCATAACATAATTTGAAAATTTCATAATATTAAGTTACTATAAGTTTAATATTATAACAAATAAAAATTTATAACAACACATAAAAGATAAACTTAAAATTTTGTTTACAACCTAGTTATTGCAGGCAGTCTCCTAAAACATTATTGCTTACTCTTTAACACTCATCTTTATAAACTCCCCACAATACTGTTTTAGGTAGCCATCCAGTATAATTTTTACAACATACTTGGCAATAATCTTTTTTGCATTTTTTAAGTAAGCAACGGACATAATTACTTATTCTTGCAACAATTTTATTTTGATCGTTAGGTACTCTAGTAAGAGATACTAATTCTGGACTTACCACAATCACCGACCTTTTACCGGATAATACACTCAAATGTACCCAACCTCCTTCTCCTTTAATATCACGAATTTGCCTCCATTGTTCATATTCTGCAATAATTTCTATCGGTTCCCCTTTTTTTATAAATACCCATTCTATAGGGGCTTTTATCGTAGGACCAACTCTAGCATTTACCTCGTTAGCCTTTATCGAGGCAAATCTTGGTATAGGCAACCTCTGATTATCTGCTTTTGTTAGTAAAGGTATAGTGGTCAAGATAAGTACAATCGAAATATATAGCCCCATATATAGTTTTTGTTGTAATAGTATACTCAAATGATTTGAAGAATTGGAACGTAAAACAAGGGGTGAGCGAGCAGAGCGTAGTAAACCTACGTGAGTACGCGAATACCCCGAAGTTTTACGGAGCCAATTCTTCAAATCATTTGAGTATAAATGTAATTTGATCGCCATGAGTAACACACCTAGTATTTCTCTGAATCATTTTCTTCTAATTCATGCAATGCATCATCTTGCTTAGCTGTTACATAATTACCTGACCTAAATTGCCCTTTGATACGATTTATTTCATATTCACTCAAACCAATAAATTTTAGAATAGTTCCACCAAGCTGTAACCCAGTCTCATAATTTTCTGGGATGATTGTGGTTGCTCCAGCATCATAAAATTCTCTAGCATTTTGTAAATTTTTTAATCTTACAATAACCTCAATATCTGGAAAATTACTTGAGATTGTTCGAAGAGATTTTTTGATAGTAACCTTATTATTCATTGTAAGCACTAGAGCTAAAATCCTTTCTGCTCCTACGGCTTTTAACGTATCAATTTGTGATACATCTCCCCTAAAAACTGGAAATCCATTAGCTGTTTCTTCTTTGACAATTTCGTCATTAACATCTAATGCTATATAATTGATCCCTTCAGCTTCTAGCACTGATGCTACCATCTTACCAACGCTACCAAAACCAGCAATTATTATATGGTTTGTTAAATCTCTTGCCCCAAGTTCTATAATTTGTATTGGAGTTTTTCCAAGCTGCTTATCAAGTTTCTCAGCAAGTTTCCTGCCTAAAATTGCCAGTAGTGGAGTTAGTGCCATAGTACATGTCACCACTAATAAAAGCACATTGGCCGTACTCTCTTCAATAACCCCAGTTTCTTTACCAAGACCAAACAAGATAAAAGCAAACTCCCCACCTTGTGACAACAATAAACCGGCGTGCAATGCCACTCCCCGATTAAAACCAAATAAGATACAAAAGGCGGTGATAATTAATGTTTTTACCATGATCAAGGCAACAGTACAAGTTAGGATAGTTGATATTTGAGCATATATTTCTTGTGCGTCGATATTCATACCAACGCTCATAAAAAATAGTCCTAACAATAAGCTTTTGAAAGGATATATACTCTCCTCAGCTTGCAATCGAAATTCTGTTTCTGCAACCAGAACACCTGCAACAAAAGCTCCTAAAGCAAGTGATAGACCAAAATATTGTGTTGCCCAAGCAGCTGACAAAACTACCAATAAAGTCATGGAAATTGGCAGCTCATTTATATCACCATTATCCGATGAAATGAACCCAAATAAAGGTCTTAGCAATACCCTACCTGCAACAAATATAGCAAGTAGAGCAATGATAGCCTTAAGCAAAGCTATCCCTAGAGCTGATACTAAAGAAATTTTACTATCGCTAGCAAATAGCGGTACAATAACTAGCAGTGGTACAACTGCGAGGTCTTGTAATAACAAAATGGCTAGGGATATACGCCCGAGTTGAGTCGCCTGGCTACGGCTTTCTTCAATCACTTGCATGACAAGTGCCGTCGAGGATAAAGCAAGACCACCCCCAATAATAATTGCAGCACCACTATTACCGCTAATTAGAGCAACAGCGGCAGCAATTATTATAGCAGTTGTTAATACTTGCAGTGAGCCAAGACCAAATACATACCTCCTCATTACCTTTAATCTTTCAAAAGATAATTCCAAACCTATAGCAAAAAGCAAAAAAACTACTCCTAATTCTCCTAAGAATTTTGTCTGATCATAGGTTACGATCCTGAATCCATTATCACCAATTACCGCTCCGGCAATTAAATATCCCAAAACAGGACTGAGATTAAGACGTTTCAGTATTGCTACAACAAATACAGCAGTTCCTATTAAAATTATAATATTGATAAGAATATGTTCTTCCATTTACACCTTTTCTTTAGAAATATTTATACATTATTTTTTAACTACACTAAGTAGTTTTTAGTAAAAAATCTAATATTTTTAATTTATTTTTTTTCTCCACATTTCTTCCAACTTAAAATGTTCTCTAGTTTCTGGGTAGAAAATATTAACTAATATATTTCCAGCATCTATTAATACCCATTCAGACTGTGCAAGTCCTTCAATATTAGTATTGACATTAGCTTGATTCTTTAACTCTAAAGATAAATATTCAGCAATTGCTCCAACATTTTTAGTGGAACGTCCGCTTGCAAAAATAATATATTCAGCTAATGTGGTTTTTTGTTTTATATCTATTACCAGTATATCTTCTGCTTTTTTTTCTTCTAAACATTTAACTACAAACTCTTTTAATAGTTCAATATTTTCTATCATAATTATCCTTTTGTTTTTTTCGAATCGAAAATGATGACATTTTTGGCATAATTCCAAGATATGTTATTATATTGCTAGTTTGCTTTTTATCAATGTTTGTCTTGAAATTCATGATAAAATGATTAAAAAATTGAACAAATGAGAATCTCTGCCGAAAATTGCATATGATAAACAAGATAGGATTGGCTGCAAAGGTGGCAATAAATTTTGGTATACTCAAATGATTTGGAGAATTGGAACGTAAAACAAGGGGTGAGCGAGCGGAGCGTAGTAAATCTACGTGAGCACGCGAATACCCCGAAGTTTTGCGGAGCCAATTCTTCAAAGCAGAAGAGTATATAGTGTAGATATTCAATCTGGATTGATTAATAAAGTTGCTGTAACTCCTGCTAACGTTACAGATGCAAAAGGTTTTGCCCATGTTTTACCAACTAGCGGAGCGGTATATGCTGATAAAGGTTATTGTGTTGCAACAGCAAAGGTTGTTGCTGCTGGTAGGGGAATTCATCTATGTGCCATCAAGAAAAATAATATGAAAGAGAAGAATTTTTATCTTTCAACGATCCCATTATACCATACCTATCTCTTCTTTCAACAGTCCAGTAATATCTCCACTCCATATTTCATTAGCATTAGGTACATGCACAGTTCTATTTGCTCCAGAACTAGCCCAGTATTTATCAAGGAAATAATTATAAGTCTTATAGTTTTTTCAGTCCATTATATCTTAACTTATTTTATAACTTGCATTAATTCATCCCATTCTCTTTTGGTCATACCACTAGACTCTAGCGTTACATCTTCTTTATTAATTAGTCTTTTTATGACAGCCAGTCCTTTTTTAGAAATATTATTACCCTCTAGCCTATATTCCTTAAAGGCATCATAAGTAAAAGGTACCCAAGCTTGTACTATTTCTAGCATTTTTTCTGCATATACTCTGATTTCATATTGGGCATGAGAATCGGCTCGGAGTAGCAGAAAATTTAATAAATTATGCAAATTAATTTTCCAATACCATTCTGTATAATAGTTCAAAGTTAAATTCATTCTTGCCAGTTCCCTAGTAATACCTAAGGTATTTTCATCAATAATATTGCCATGTTCATCCTGATTCATCATTTCAGTATAATGCTGATAGCATATTTTAGCATCTTTTTCTAGTAGCACTAATACTTTATCTGCAATTTTTTCTGGAATTTTTTCATCACTTCTTCCTTGCTTATTTATTGTAGATTGAGCAGCAAGATTCTGTTTCTCTGGTAAATAAAATTCATTTCCTAATATAGAATATCTAGCTGAATATTCATTAACACTAGCAGTTCTATGACGTATCCACTGTCTTGCAACAAAAATAGGTAGTTTAATATGAAATTTGATATCACACATTTCAAATGGTGTGGTATGTTTATGACGCATCAGGTAATTAATTAGCCCCTTATCTTGACTTAGTTGTTTTGTCCCTTTACCATATGATACTCGTGCTGCTTGTACTATGCTACTATCATCCCCCATATAATCAATAACTCTAATGAAACCATGATCTAGTACTTTTATCGGTTCAAATAATAATTGTTCGAGAGCTGGTACAGTTGCTCTTTTAGTATTATAAGTAGTATCGTGCATTTTTTATCCTCAATTAATCTGTTTGAAAATTTGTTAATTCCAGCATTAAATATTCGTCCACAGGAATCTTACTTTGATTAAGCATTTTATTGATATTAGAACCAAGGGCTTTAAATAACTTACCTTTAGCAATTACTGTTCTAGTGCCAACTGGTACTTTACCATGTAGAGCATATGATACAATTAATGGGTAATTAATATCGCCAATTTTTATATCTAGCTTTTTCCCTTCTTGTGCCGAATCATAAAGTACCTGCCCATTCGATAATTTAGTAATTTTTGCGTCAATTCCTACTTTATCTCCACATAATAATGGCATCCTATAAGCTATTTCATCATCAAATATCTTTACTTCATTACTATTAACAAAATTATTAGGTAATATTGAATTTAAGACAATATTAACCCTATAAGGTTTATTTTCTTCGTTAGAAGATGTATATTTTGTAGGAAATATAGCTTGTCTGGTTTGTCCAACCATCATCCCTACTACTACAGAATCAATTCCTGGCATAATCACTCTAGAACCAAGAGTAAAGGTTTTAGTATTTTCGCTAAGTAAATTATTGTTAATATCCAATAATTGGTAATGTAATGTAACTACATGACCACAAGTCGCTGGACCGACAGTCCCATTACCAAAGGTGTTAATCTTAAACATTGGCTGAATTAAATCTCTATTAACCTCTATAGTATATTTACCATCAGCAATAGGTTTGTTAGTTGGTTGTAGTAAATTTTCAAAGAATAGTCGACCTTCTTCTGTTTTAAGAGCATTGATCAAAACTTTTGAAACAGTCTTTTCAAGGAAATTACCAGTTAATGGTATATTTGCTTGCTCAGGGGTATTAGTATTGTTATTACTTTCAGCTTCAGTTGTCTGAACCTTAGGGGCATTTTCCTCAGGCGGAGATTGCATTTTCATTTGTACAATAGAGTAAATAATTGCGGCAGCAATTATAAAAGTTAGAGCTTTTTGCATATAATATTTCTTCTTTAAGTATCTTTTAGTTTGGTTTTATAGCTAACCATGCCTAACATTATTCCGTCATTGCGAGCCACCGTAGGTGGCGTGGCAATCCATAAAAGAGTGGATTGCTTCGTTGGCTTTCGCCTCTTCACAATGACGATTTTAGCTTCCAAGGTCATTGCGAGACTACGTAGTAGTCGAAGCAATCCAAATCATCACTTCTCTGGGTCAACTATATTTCAGTTATTGCAGGCAACCTTCCAGATGGTCAAAAGCATTTTTGGTAATAACTCTGCCTCTTGGGGTACGTTGTAATAACCCTATTTGTATTAGATAGGGTTCGATAGTTTCTTCAACAGCATCGCGTTGTTCTGATAGAGCTGCGGCAATTGTTTCTATACCGACCGGACCCCCATCATAATTATCAGCGATAAACTTTAAATATCTATAATCATTACTGTCTAAACCTATTTTGTCAACTTCTAATCGATTCAGCGAGAGATTGGCAATATTCCTATCAATTTCTAGCTGATCATCGACAGAAGCGAAGTCTCTCACCCGTCTAATTAGCCTAAGGGCAATTCTTGGAGTTCCTCTACTACGCTTTGCTATTTCTTCTAACGCCTCATCGGTTACATTAATTGCCAGCAATTTACTAGCTCTACTCAAAACAAGTTTTAATTCAGCCACATTATAAAAATGTAAAAGTAGTGGTATACCAAATCTATCTCTTAAAGGGTTACTCAATAGACCTAGTCTAGTAGTTGCTCCAACTAAAGTAAAATTGGGTAAATTGATTTTTACTGACCTTGCGGCGGGACCTTCTCCAATAACTATGTCCAGAGCAAAATCTTCCATTGCTTGGTACAATACTTCTTCAATATTGGTGCTAAGACGGTGAATTTCATCAATAAATAACACATCATTATCTTGCAAATTGGTAAGTATAGCAGCTAGATCAGCCGCTTTTGATATAGCAGGTCCTGAAGTAGATTTAAAATTTACTCCCATCTCCTTAGAAATAATTTGGGCAAGAGTGGTTTTACCAAGTCCAGGCGGTCCATAAAATAAGGTATGGTCTAAATGTTCTGACCTATTTTTAGCGGCTTGGATGAAAATAGATAAATTCTCTTTGATCTGTTGTTGCCCAACAAATTCTTTTAAATAGCTAGGTCGTAGAGAGAACTCTTGATCGTTTGGCAATATATCAGCTGATAAAACATTTTTAGAAACTGGGTTTTTAGACATTGGAACTACGGGCCTTTAGTGCGAGTTTAATTAGCTCATTAATAGAGAGATCAGGATCCTTTGCAATAATTTCCTGTACCAAATTATGGGCTTCAGTTCTATTAACCCCAAGTGAGGTTAAAACTAATGTAGCATCAGATGATATCTTAGATAAATCACTATCATTCTTATCGATGGGAAGATTGGTAGTAAGGTTAGTTAAGGCTTTATCCTTTAACTCTATGATAATTCGTTCAGCTAATTTTAGTCCAACACCGGAAACGGCTTTAAAAGCTTCTTTATCCCGCCTAGCTATCGCTGATTGGATTTGCTCAGGTGATAAATTTGATAAAATAGCTAAAGCCATCCTTGTCCCAATACCGTTTACTGATTGTAATAAATTAAAAACAAACTTTTCTTCGAGTGATAAAAAGCCATAAAGATTAATATGATCTTCTCTTACATGCGTTTCGATAAATAATTGACAAAACTCATTAACCACTAATTTATTTAGAGTTTTACTACTACAATACACTAAATACCCAACACCATTAACATCAATAATGACATAATCATTAAAACATGCATCTATTGTGCCTTTTAGTTTACCAATCATAATTTTTTAGTATCAGATTTTGTTTTCAGCTTACAATTTTTCGTACATATATACGTTATCACTGGGGCTGTAGTTACTATCAAAGCCAAAATATAATGTAGTAAGGCTGGAGTTTCGGAGCAGTGACATTGCCCATCATCTGGGAATGTTGATATAAGTATAATTTTTGCGATAATCCAAGTGACCAGCCCATATATAAGCAAGTATACTATACATTTAACTTTTTTACAGATATCTTTCATTGTGGCGTCCTCTTCTATTTAATATAATAACAATAATAGAATATTTGAATAAATGATAGAGAAAGTAAACTCTAACCCAGCAATTCTAATTATTCAATAATACACTAAATATTGCACACACTAATACCAATAATGATATAATAAGTAAAATATTTCATTTATTTTACTTTTTAGTTTGCTAATCATAATTTATTTAATATTTAGACTATATAATTAAAAAAGTTATTGTGTTTGTATTATAAAATATGTTATCTAAGATTTTTAGATTATTCAGAGAACAACCTGGATTGATTAATAAAGTTGCTGTAACTCCTGCTAACGTTACAGATGCAAAAGGTTTCGCCCATGTTTTACCAACTAGCAGAGCGGTATATTCAGAATGCCTAATTAACTTAGTAGAAATGGCTTCCGGAGCGGCAGAAGCTTTCAAAGGTTCGACTACTGAGGGAAAACGTAAATTGGTAAATTTAGTATTTGCGAACCTGGAATTGAAAGACGGGAAGCTAGACTTTAAGCTACGTTCACCATTTGATATGTTCGTAAAATGTACTAAAATCGAAGAATGGTGCACTCGATTGGATTCGAACCAACGACCTCTGCCTTCGGAGGGCAACGCTCTATCCAGCTGAGCTACGAATGCTTAATTTGTTGATATACCTCAAATAAAAAATATACTCGAATAGTTTAAAAAATTATGTCATAAAACAAGGAGTGAACGAGAACAGCTTAGTAAACCTAAGTAAGAACACTAATGCCCCAAAGTTTTACGAAAACAATTCTTCAAAGCAGAAGAGCATACATCTATCATCTAACTACATTATACTATAAAAACTTAGGAAGTGCTAACGAATTTTAAACTTTCAAATGTCAGCTAATTTTTAAGAGAATAGCTTGAATTTCTCTAAACTGTTCCAACAAAAACTATATTCTAATGATTTGGGGAATTGGGCTTGAAAATAAGGGGCGAACAAGCACAGAATTACTTTAGTTATCGCAGGTAACCTCCTAGGCTCTTATATCACATTTTCAAGATATAAGAACCTAAAGTACGATTATTATTGAGGTAATAATATTTTTGTGATTTAATCTTTAATTATGTTGATAGGTTGACAGTGGCTTTGAAATTTGAAGACAACATATATATCTAATGAGGGACGTAAGTGCAAATACTTAACGTTTACTCACTAATAAAATTTAATATGCTTAAGAGGATAGTATGTCTAAAAAAGATGGTGATGATGTTAGCTTAGATTCAGCTTATGGTTCAGATGATGAGAGTATGGCTGTACCTAATAAGGTATCACGAGTGGCTGCGGAAAAAATTAAAGATATAGATGCTTTGATAGGTAGGTTAGGTAAGTATAAAGAAACTTTTAATGTGAAGATTTACGCTGACGAGATATTACAGTTTAATGAAGCATCTATGAGTGTAATAGAAAGTTTGGGAGCAGAAAATTTTCGTACAAGTCTATCAGATGACAAAATACAACAATTTGTTGATACTATTGCCTTAAATTCAGAATTATGCTCTAAATTTATAAGTACTGATCAAGAATTAGATAAACTTAAACTTAAAGTTGCAAAGACTGAAGGTGCCTTAAAAGGTTTTGTTTTGCCACTTGAAGAGCGTAGTGCTTTCGCTGGTAAACTAACAAATTTTGGATTAGGTAGAGAGGAATATAAAATTCCTATGGAAGCTACTAAAGAGGCTTTGCTAAAATTGCAAGGACAGAAGCTTAGCAAGGTTGAATATGCAGATAAAGTTGTTGCTAGAACTATGGAAATTCTTAACCAGGATAAACGAAACTTTCCTGCTGAAAAACTACAGCAGTTTGAAAATTTTGTTCGGCAAGGAAATACATCCTTAAAAGTAAAAAATGGTCAATTGATAGATAGGGATGACAAACTCTCTCAACTTGACCAAGAGGAGATTTCAAGTGCAGCTATTAAATCGGTTGATGCTTTTATCAAGGAATTAGAGACTGAGAATGAAAAATCTAAGAACACTTCTCCGGAGAAGGGTAGACAGCTCGTTTCCCAAAAATCTATGCCTCAACAGGATAACTCGCAAAAAGTTGCTTTGGATATTGGTGAGCAAAAAACAAAAGACTGGCAAGCAGCTAAAGAAATGGTAAGTAGTACAATAGATGAATCTATAAAACAATTAAAGTTAAAGATTTCTGATACAACTGCAAAGAAAATTAAGAAGAATTTATCTCAGGTACTAGATAAATTTGATCCACAATTTCTGCAGAAGAATAAAACAGCTATTATAACAAATATTACCCATGAGATAACACAAGGTAAAACGGCTATCTCTGAATTAAGAAAGGAATTTCACATTGCTAGTGATAAAGTTAAAAAAATAGCTCAGAAAATAACTGAAAAATATGCTGAACGAAATAACCAATTTATTGAAGAAAAAATTAATCCTTTGCTTAATGCAAAGAAAGATGAGTTGGCTCTGAGATTATCAACATTTATACAAGAGAACCAGATTTCTCTTGATTATGTAAATAAAGTACTGGGGGTATCTGAAGAGAATAAAATTACTGGTAATGCAAAATCGCTAAGCTTAACTGACAAACAAGTTGAACATGTTACTGTCGAGCAACTCAAGGGATTAATAAGAGTTAACCCAGTAGGATTTAATAGAAATTTGTTTCAAGAAATACCAGATGAAGTTAAATCTATAAATGTAGAGACTGAAAAAGTTCAACAGCACAGTTTTGAGATGGAGCAACGCCAACAGTTGGAAGACGAAGGATATGTTTCTATGGATGAGGATATTCAGCAGCCAGAAAAAAATATTCTATCGCAAAATATAGTACAACAAGAACAGCAAGACTTAACACAACGAGTACAACGACAAGATATAACAGAGCAAGTACCGCAAGAAGTTACAAACATCTCTGCTGATAATATTAATAAGCAATTTAGTGAGCAACAAGAAATATTGTCAAAAGTAGCTGAAGTAGTAGAAGAGGCTGTTGTAGAAAAATCAACTGCTAGTAAAGAACAATTTCCTATAGAAATTAATCCAGAAATGACTAATGTTAATACTGAGTTAGCAGAAACATTATCAAACTTTATAGAAAATAATGCAGTTACAGTTAATGAGATGAGAATTATTTTAGGTACAGAACCATCGCTGCAAGATGGTAAGATACAATTAACTGCAGAACAAGCCGCCAACATTACAGGAGAACAATGGCAATGGTTTAGAGATATAGCACCAACGAATTTTGAAAAAGAATTTAAGCTTGCAAGAGAAGTCCAGGTCAATAATAGTATAGAGGTAGAGAAATCTACAGGACTAGGGGTTTCAGATAATGTTAAAGAGATGGTATTAAGTACGCAGATAATACATAAAGCTATTAAACTAGTTGAAGAAGGAGGAAAACGAAAATTAGACTATTCACAACGAAACAAAATTATTGAGAAATTATCTGATAAATTATCACAACTTGACGTCGACTATTTAAAAACTGAAGAACAAGCTATTGCCAAAACTATTGCAAAAAATATTAAAAAAGATGCGAGTAAGAGCTTATTTAGTAATAACATTACTGTTAGTGATAAAATATTAACTAAATATGCAGATGACATAAAAAGACTTGACGGTGCTAAAAGTGATAAATTTGTTGCTAAGAAGATTAATGAAGGGATTTATAATCATCAGCTGAAAGATTCGCAGATAGCAGAGAAGTTATCGCAGTTTTTAACAACAATCTTTAATCCAGAGTCTGAACTGGTAAAAAAAATAAAATCCAGTGAACCATCTGAACATACAACAGAAAAAATATTAGACATCAGGAAGTTTAATCCAAAACTATTTGATGAAATTATGTTTCCTAAAGAAAGATTGACAGAAATAGCTCAGAGTAAAGTTACAAGTAAAGCACGGTTTGATGAGCTTACTAAAGAGGGGAATAGCTCAAGAGATAGTAAATCTTTTGCTACAGATATATTAGTAGACGTTATTAACAGTATAACACAGAAAGAAGGAAAACTAAGAGTATCATTAAAACCAAAAGAAAAAGATAAAATTTTTTCTATACTACATTCATCGTTATCAAGTTTGGATCCGCAATACTTAAATGTTAATCGCCAGAAAATTACACAATATATAGCTGATAATATCGCATTTAGTGGCAAAAATGAAGGAAAGGATAAAATTTTTACTATTGATAAGAAAACATTAGATAAAATTGCTGTAAAAGTAATGGTAGCTCATGAAAGAAAAAGCAATGAATTTGCGGCAGAGGAGTTAAAGACAGGAAGTATGGAGATTAATGAGAAACTTGTTGCTCATCAAGTCACTAACAGCATTCTTAAAGAGAGAATATCAAAGCTCCTAGCAACTGGTAACATTAACGAAGCTGCAAATAGATTGGGTGTTTTTAATGATAATAAGACTGTAGATATTAAGAATATCACAGATAAACAATTAACTACTCTTAAGAAAATTGATCCCCAAAATTTTGATGAAACAGTATTTCCAAAAAGCGATATTGCTAAGATTACAACAAAAAAACAAGAACAAAAACAAAAATTATTTCCTGAGATTGACCTTAAAGAGATTGATTTCAAAGGTATAACAATTAAGCATACCATAAAGCATATTATTATGGATGCTGATGATAAAAGGGTGCAAAAAATAACAACAGTAAGAAATAAAGCTAAAGCTATAGAAAATCAAAATCAACGCTGAACAATATACTTACCTAGTACTACAGTTGTAGATTGAATTAATAAGAAAAATAGAATAGGATAAGAGGAGAAAAATATTAAATTTTTATTATACTAATACTAAATCACTATCAATAGAGCAGTATATATGATATAAAAAAACTCTAACAAATGAGAGTGTACAACAATAGCAAGAGGATATCAAAAACTAGAAATAAATCCAGAAGAAGTAAGAGTTCTGATGAATAATAGTAATAGCAAAGATGAATTCAGGCGTTACCAAGCTTTATACCTAAGGGTAAGCGATAAAATGTCTGCCCATCTAATAGCTAAAATTACATGTTTCTCAATAAGCCATATACATAGTATCCATAGCTTTGCTCGCAATAAAGGTATTACTAGCCTTGCAAGTGCTAAAAAAGGAGGTAGGAATCAGGGCGATTTAAAAGTCACAACTAAAGATTAAATATTTGTTGGGGTTATAATCTAATATTAGCTTAAGTTTAGAAAGGAAAGTGATAGAATTGTAGTAATAATATTTGCTCTAAGCTTGAAAAGTTTGGATAATATTTTGCCGTTGTAATGATTATATTGCAAGGATTGTAGCCTGAACGTTAATTATTTCTGGCTAATATGTAGAACGATTAAAAATTTTTAAAAAATGGGATGAAAGTAAAGAAAAATCTAGAATATAATAGATGATAATAGTATAAGTACTCAGTTAAAGATTTTTCAACTATAAATAACGGAGCATTATGAGCATATCTTTATCTCTAGAAAAAGTCAAAGATTTTAGAAAAGCACGTGGTAAGAGATATAGTGCAGCGAGTGTTATAAAACTTATAGTAGTAGGTTTATTAAGTAGTAGAAATAATTTAAAATCTATTTCTAGATTTGCTAAAAATTTTAGCCCAAAAAAATTGGTAATGTTAGGTTTTAATAGGAATAAAGCACCTTGCTATAGTAATTTAACACTAATTATCCGTAAAATTTCTCCAGAGAGTTTAAGGGAAGTGATATTAGAACTAATCCAATATATATGCCAAGTGAAGAACATAGGTTATGATGTTATTCATATTGATGGAAAAACCCTGTGTGGTAGCAATAGCCATGGGAAAGAAGAGCAAAGGCAAATTTTGACTGGGTTTAGTAGCCAGCTTAAAGCTATTACTGGCTTTATAGAAACAGCAAATAAAAACGAGTATGGTTCTATGCTAGAGTTTTTATCAAAATACGATATTAAGGGAAAAATTGTGACAGCAGATGCATCATTTTGTCATGAAGATATATGTGAAGAAGTTGTTAAACAAGGAGGAGAATTTGCTTTTACTCTGAAAAGTAATGAACCTAATTTGCATTATTATAGCAGCAAAGTTTTTGATGAAATAGCAGAAAAAGGGCAAGAAGTCAGGAGTTTTGAAGAAAATACCGATTTACAACATGGGAGAATAGAGAGAAGAAAAATTGAGGTAATTGATATGCCATTTGAATATCTGAACGGCTTTCGACACATCAAACAAATATGTAAAATTAGCCGAGAGCGAGATAAGAAAAATAAAACTAATAGCTGTAAACAAGAGAATGTGTTTATGATAACAAGTCTCGGAAGCAAGTTTAATCCAAAGAGCTTGCTAAAGTTCAATAAGAATCATTGGTCATGTGAGAATAATTTGAATTGGGTCAAAGATACAGTTTTTGGGGAAGATAAGTCAACTATAAGTATAGGAAAGGCTCCCTTGGTAATGTCATTACTCCGGGCAATAACTATTTCTGTAATAACTTTATTTTCAAACAAAATTACTGAAACCAGAGAAAATTTTAATAATTATAGATACAAACTATTTAAAGTTATGGCAACTTAAAGTTGCGACTTTTAAATCGCCCTGATGGCTAGGTCATATTTTAACTCTTGACTATAGTGAAGAAACAAAGCAAATTATTGAGGTGAATCACTTTCTTGCATGGTGTGCAGAAAATTCAATTAAGTCAGAATTACCAAAGAATAAACGAGTATGGAGTTTCTAATAACTAACAATCAAATATATAAAGGATAGAATTTCTATGAAAAGAATTTTATTTATGCTAATTCTGCAACTTTTTGTAATGGAAGCACAATCAAGTGTTGAAAGAATTAAGCTACATTCTTTTGATAACTTAACTGAGATAATCAAAATTGAAAAAGATACACTAATTGTATTTGACATTGATGGAGTCATTCTTTGTCCTAAAGACAGCTATTTAAGCCATAATAATCGAGAAGTACGCCATAAATTTCTTGATGATATTGAAAAATCACAAGGTCTAGCACAGAAAAAAAAATATATGGGCTTATTATCTCGCAAATGGAGTATAAGTTAATTGAACCAAGTCTCGTAAAACATTTTTGGTTTTTAAGATTTAATGGTTCCGATATTATTGCCCTAACATCAATGGGACCAAATAATCCATATTTTGCTCAAGAACAAGATCGTGTTGATGTGCTGAAAGATAAAGGATTAATTTTTGATGAAAAATATAAAGGTATGGTAAAAATTGATGAACAAAGTCGACCTCAACCAGAAGCTATCGAAGGCATTATTTTTGCCAGAGGTTATGAAAAAGGATTAGTGCTTAAAGCATATCTTGATCAACAAAAGGCTAATTATAACAAGATAGTGGTAATAGACGATATGTCTAAAAATTTAGATTCTATTCAAAAATACCTTAAAGGTAAGGTTGATAATATAATTCTAATAGAATATAGCTATGATACAGTTGGAGAGCAAAAATCTATAGAAGAGATATCTAGATTGCAGAAAGATTTCCTTAAATCTCAATCTATTTGGTTAAGTGATAAGCAAGCTGCAGTTTTATTACAAATAATAAATAAAGACAAGGCTAAATAATACAAAATAAAAAGGTAAAACATGAATTGTGAAATTGACTTATCTACTAAAAAATGTATTCCATGTCATGGTGGCATTCCAAAACTTAAACTTATAGAAAGTTTAACATACCTCAAAAAATTAAAAGATGGTTGGCAATTACATGAAAATGTCTTTATCTCTAAGCAATTTGATTTTAAAAATTTTTTAGAAGCCATGAATTTTGCTAATAAAATTACAGAGATTGCTGAATCTGAAAGTCATCACCCTGATCTCATAATCTCTTGGGGAAAATGTATAGTTAAAATTTGGACACATAAGATTGATGGATTAAGCGAAAGTGATTTCATTCTTGCAAGTAAAATAGATATTAAATTTTAGATCAAACTTGGTTATTTGGTCACAAGAGAATTAGAAAGTTATGTTAAAATTGTTGAGCTAAGACTCCAATATTTAAATTCATAATGGAGGCTATTAAAAGTAATAAAATAAATTGTTATGTTAAATAACCTAAAAAAAAACAAATTGATATTTGGTACTGGGATATAGAAAATGAAGATACATCAAACTATGATGATCTCTTAAGCAACAAGGAAAGGATAGTTTATTCAAGTTTTATCAATACAAAAGCAAAAAAAACTTTTTATCTTACAAGATATCTAATAAAAATGGTTTTATCCTCTTATTTAGGGCAAACTATTCCTCAAGAACTAGGGCGTGTCATCAATTAAGTAATATTACAGAAGAAGCCAAATAAATTGCTCCCAGAAAATTCTGAGCTAGTTTATCATAACGCGTAGCAATGCCTCGAGATTGTTTAAGTTTTGCAAAGAAATTTTCAATTAAATGACGATACTTATAAAGCTCTACATCATATTCTACAGGAAATTTACGATTCTTCTTGGATGGAATTACAGGAGTGCAATTCTTATCTTTTATCTTATTCCTCATTCTTGCCTCAGCATCATAAGCCTTATCTGCAATTACGGTATCCGCTTTTGTCAAAGTTTCCATTAAAGCATCAGAACCTTGTAAATCATGCGACTGACCAGGGGTTAAATAAAAAGCTGTCGGATTTCCTAAAGCATCAACAGTTGCATGAATTTTAGTTGATAAACCACCTTTACTACGACCTATTGCTTGGTCATCTACTATGACTTTTTTTTAGCTCCGGCACTATGTTGATGTACTCTAACAATCGTTGAATCAATCATACTATATTCATTATCTGCATCTTGTGCAAGTAGTTCAAAAACCTTCTTCCATACATCTTTTTGGCTCCAACGTGTATGTCTTGTATGAATTACTCTAAAATCTCCAAATCTTTCTGGTAAGTCTCTCCACGGTATACCAGCACGATATCTATATAATACAGCTTCTACGAATAATCTATTATCTTTGGCACTTGCTCCTACGTCTCCTTCTTTTCCAGGTAAAATATCCTTTATCCTTTCCCATTGATCATCTCTTAAAGCATATCTGCACATTGGTCACCTTCTTATTTTTTTACCAATATCTAATTTGCCTCATCCTAATATTTATGTCAACTTAATTGATGACACGCCCTAGTTATTTAATAAATATTATTTCTGAGAAATAAATATATTTGAACCACGTCGTTATTCATTATTTTATTCTACAAAAAAGGGGGCTTTTTAGCCCTTTTTTTTGTTGTGTACTTGGTTATTTTACAAAATAAGCTGGCTAATAAGTATAATTTATAGTAAACTTTAAATAAAAAAATAGAAGCATGAGAAATTTATTATTACTAACGATCACCAGCATTTCACTGTTATTTTCTGTTTCTTCTTGGGCTATTGAAAATCAATTTTATTTGAAAGCCGAAGTTGGGACAAGTAAAATGAATAATGTTAAGTTAAATGATAAAAAATTAAAACATAATATGGCTGGTATTGTTGGCGGAGGAGGTGCAGGTTATTACATTCTAGATAATGTTAGAGCTGATCTTATGCTTAATTTTTTTGCTAATCAGCAATCAAAGTATTTTTTTGCCGGTACAGACTCAAAAATTAAATCCCAAATTACTACTTTAGTGCTTAGTGGTTATGTCGATGTTTTTGATATAAGCATTTGTGAATTCTTTATTGGGCTTGGTGCTGGGGTTGGTCAGCTGAAAAACGAAATTATCGGTAATAATAAGCTTGGTGCTTCAACTTCTACTAACAAAAAAAATAATCTAGTTTACCATCTTACTCTTGGAGTTGCTGCCAAATTAGCTCCTGTGGTAAAAGTTGAGATAGCTTATAGTTGGAAAGATTTTGGTAGCACAAAAGAGAATTATATTAAGTCATTGCCTTATAAAGGTCATAATGTAACGCTTGGTATAAGGCTTGATATATAATTTGTTAGGGTTAGAGTAAAAATGCACTATCATCGTGACGTTGCCAAAAGAGTTGTATTAAAAGAATCTACTGCACTAATTGAATTATCTAATAATATTCCTAGTTGCTTTGACAATGTAGTAGATCATATAATTAATTGTAAAGGCAGGATTATTTTAACTGGTATAGGAAAAAGTGGTTATATAGCCCATAAGATAGCAGCAAGTTTTGCTTCTACTGGTACGGCTGCTTTTTATCTGCACCCAGCTGAGGCTAGCCATGGTGATCTTGGGATGGTAACTGAAGGCGACTTAATTTTCATGTTATCTAATTCAGGAGAGACCAAAGAATTATTTGATATAATGAAATATTGTAAGCGATTTTCTATAAAGATAGTTGCCATGACTATGAATGCCAACTCTACTATAGCAATCAATAGCGATTTCTTATTATTAATACCAAGAATTAATGAAGCATCCTATATTGCAGCTCCGACAACTTCCGCAATAATGATGTTATCTCTTGGAGATGCACTTACCACTTCTATACATGAAGCTCGAGGTTTTTCGGAAGATGATTTTCGGCTATATCATCCTGGAGGAAAGATTGGAAGTAATCTTATCAAGGTGGAAAGTTTAATGAGGGTAAAAGATCAGTTGCCTTTAGTATATGCCGATACTTCATTTACTGATACTATATTAGTTATGAATCAAAAAAGCCTTGGATGTGCTATAGTAGTAGATAAAGATTTAAGTTTGGTTGGTATTATAACAGATGGAGATTTGCGTAGACATATTAACGATAAAATAAATATGAAATATGCATGCGATGTAATGACTGCTAATCCACAACAAATTTCTTCCTCGAAATTAGCAGGAGAGGCCTTAGGTTTCATGAATAGCAAATCAATTACTAGCATACCGGTAACTGAAAATAATATAGTTATTGGTATTGTGCATATCCATGACTTACTTCGGGCAGGAATTAGTTAATGAATGTCCATGATAATGTTGGTAGTATTATGGTTAAAATTCCCTTCATCGATAAAAGTAGTAGTTCGATCATTTCATCTTATAGACGTTCAATTAGTATATCAAAAATCTTATCTTGTTTAGGGCTAGTACTAACCTTATACTTAATTTATATCAATTTTAATCCAATTAATAATAATTTAGAATTAATTGAAAACAATAGTGGGGATAGCTCTTTTACCCCAAGTGATAAAACAAATTATGAAATAAAAATTTCAAATTCAACTTTTAAGGGGTTAAGTAAAAACTTAAATCCTTACCAAATTCAGGCTGTACAAGCGGTTAGGACTTTAGATAATAAATATGCATTAGAAGAAATTAACGCTAAATATAAAATAAATGACAATAAACTATTAGTGATCAATGCAAAAAATGGTATATTGAATGAGAATAGTCATATGTTAGAATTAAGAGATGATGTCCAGTTTTTTTTAGGAGAAAGCATATTAAAAGCACAAGAAGCCCAACTTAATTTACTAAATAAAGAAACATTTAGTAGAACAGGTGTGATATTGTCTTATAAAAATTGTCAAATTACTTCTGATAATTTTAATTCCACAAATGACAATAATATTATAAATTTCAAAGGTAGCGTATCAACGATTATTGATGTATCGGATTTTTAGCATGATTTGTTATATGTTGCTTTTCCTAATAATGAACTCAGCAATAGCTTGTGGAGAACCCCCATACTCAAAACATTCTAGTATGGATAAATTGTATATTAATTCTGATAATTTAGTAATTGATCAGATTAAGCAGCAAGCTTTTTTTACGGGTGAGGTGATTTTATGGTTTGATGATATAATGGTGAAAACGACTAATTTAGAAATCTTTTATAAAATAGTTGATAATAAAAAAACTATTAATTACATATCTATACCGTCAAACTTGACTGCTAAGAGGAATGATGGTCAGGAATTATTAATTGCTACCTCTGCCAAATATTTTGTGGAAAGAAAAGAGCTAGTCCTGCTTGGTGACGTAATAGTACAAAATAAGAATGGTATTATAAAAACCGACAAGCTAGTATATTATACGAAACTTAATAATGTAGATTACAGTAAATCCAAGGATTAATTGGAACAAAGAATTATGTCACCTTTAATAATAGATAAATTACAAGTAAATAGTATTTCAAAATCTTATAATAAGAGGGTGATACTAAACGACGTATCTCTTCAATTAAAAACAGGAGAAATAGTTGGTCTTTTTGGTCCAAACGGTGCAGGTAAAACTACCTGTTTTAGTATTATTATAGGGCTTACCAGACCAGATAGTGGGGCATTATTTTATAACGATCATGATATTACTCATTTACCAATTTATTTACGAGCTAGGTTTGGTTTTAGCTATCTTCCTCAAGAGCCATCAATTTTCCGTGGGTTATCTGTTGGGGATAATATTAGATTAATGCTAGAGGCTTTAGAAAATGATCAAGAAATTATCGAACAAAAAACATTAGATTTGCTTAAAGAATTTTCTATTCTCCATCTAAAAGATATGCCGGCAACAGGATTATCCGGCGGAGAAAGACGTAGGCTAGAAATTGCAAGAGCAATAGCATTAGACCCTAAATTTATTATGCTTGACGAACCACTTGCAGGTATTGATCCACTAGCGATCGAGGATCTTAAAAATTTGATCGTACACTTACGTAACCGTAATATCGGCATCTTAATCACTGATCATAATGTTAGAGATACCCTCAATATAGTGGATAGGGCATACGTTATTTACAACGGAAAAGTCCTATTAGAAGGAACCCCACAAGAAATAGCTACAAGCTATCAAGTAAAGGAAGTATATTTAGGACAATCTTTTTCTCTGTAACAGGCTTTGGTGACGATATAACCATTACTTACTATAAGACGTCATTGCAAGGAGGCGTGGGCCGACGAAGCAATCCACTATTCATTGGATGTTATTTTTTATACAACTTTGAAATTAAATCTTGACTTCATATATGAAAAACCTATTTTATCAATCCAGGTGGTTTCTGTTAACTATCTTGTTAAACTAAATATTAATCAATATTATTAAATCGGAAACAATTTTTATGAAATATTTCTCGCCTTCTTATCTTCTTACCACATCTCTTGTTCTACTTTATACTACAACCTCAACTTTAGCTAGGGCAGTTTCTACAGGTTCAACTTTACCTAAGGTAGTCTTTACAGGAAAAAATACGGGTATAGAAAAAGATAATGATAGTACTTCTGAGCTAGATGTATCATCATCCCTACCGTCTATTTATCAATATCATAATGATCCAGCATTGGTAAAAATAATTAAAGAAGCTACTGAAAAACCTACATACGATGACCCTGTAGATAATTCTGATGTAGCTCTTCATAATAGAAGTAAGCGTGCTGCGGATAAGATCGTAGAAGTAAAGACCCTTACTTTGCCAAATGGTAGCTGTGTGATGGTTGGAAAGGGAGAAGTGTACACTCCTAAGCACTGGCTATTTTCTCCAGAGCGAACTAACTTATATGCCAAGTGTTTAGTGGATGAACCCTGCCAAGATCAGAAATTTACTTCAAGCGAAGAAAGGGAGAAAGTTACTTGGGGAGATTCTTTACGAGAGCTAAGCGTATTAAGCTCTACGGAACCGCAAACAGCACAGATAGTTTTTACATATCAGGAACGTTATGAGAGTGGTCAAAGAAACACTTATGTTGAGAAATACAAATGTGGTTTACCATCTTCATCGCATTATGAACATTTTAAGGAATGCAAAAGTTTGAAGTCTAACGGTAAACATGAGGAAGCTCTAGTAGAATGCACTAAGTCTCTTGAAGCACATCCAAATTTTGCACCAGCCAGGAAATTGTTGGATGAGCTGAACACAATACTAGAACCAGTAGTTACTACCATTGAACCATCTTCTTCTACCTCTTTTATTGAGGAAAACTCTACTATTATAACGGAAGAAACAACTACTTCCGTAGACCCTTCTAATGCTGCATTTAAGGACATTGCCGCTCCTACAGCAACGCCACAGGAACAAACTACTATAGGTCAAGAAGGAAAAGTAATGGGTGCAGTATACGGAGCGATTGCAGTTATTGCTACAGTAGCAGCAGCTGCTACTGCTTATACTTGCAAGAAAGTTAAGGATATTCATTATAAACGTTGTAATGGCGTGCAAAAAGCAATAGTTGCATCAGAAGATATCCTGTCTGATACCGGTGAGATTATGTTATCCCTACTACCTGGGACAGACCTCGCACAAAACGTATTTACAATAGTTGAGAGTGCTGTATATATGGCAGAAGATGTAGTTTCAACGATAGGCAATGGAAGTGAAGCAACAGCGTAGCTGTATAAGTTACCAAAAAAACAGTGAGCGTTCACGGAAAAAAAGTTAAAGTACAAGACGTCATTGCGAGAAGGCCCTTACAACACCGTCATTGCAAGGGGGCGTAAGCCAACGAAGCAATCCAGAAAACGATCAAAAATGGATTGCTTCGACCATTACATGGTCTTGCAATGACTCTAGAATATGGATTGCCACGACCACTACATGGTCTCACTAATAGCGTATGATATATTTAAGTTAATTCTTCTATTAATGCTATGGTACTAGCCCTTAGGTCTAGATCATAATCTATAGTATTATTTATTATTCGCTTAATATTGGCAAATTTTGTTACCAAACAATCAGGTGAATTAGAGGATAATTGATTAAATATTTTATTCTCTAATTCATTGAATTCAATATTGATATTAAGAGATTTCTTAGTAATTCTATTCACTAGATATAGCATACTATAAGCAAAATCTCCCCATAATTCTTTGTTTTTACTGGTAAACTCTGCTATAATATTTAGCCTCGCTTTAGGGTCTGAACAATTGGCAATATATGTAATAAATTTAACATATATCTCACTCCCCACTAAGCGATTTTGTGATTTTATATTAATTTTAGCACATCTAGATCTTATAGTGCTGATTATGCCAGCGGCTCTTGAGGTAATTAAGAAAATAAAACTATCTTTTGGAGTATCTTCTAAAAGTTTAAGGCAAGAATTTGCTGCATTAAGATTCATTAGATCGGCTTGATAAATAACAGCCACTCTATATTTAGATATTGACGATGTTTTATAAAAAAATTGCTGTAAATCTCTAATTTGGTCAACAGATATATCTTTGACATTAGTGGTAACAGAATTATCCCTTGCTACTAACCGATAATCTGGATGATTTTTTAATTGAATTTTATCTTTAAATAAACTGGTTTCTATAAATATTAGTAAATTCTCTAAAGCTTTTGCCGTATCATCCACGTCAATCAGCCAACTATTATAAAGCCTGCCTTGTTTAAATCTATATTCAAGATATTCTTTAATCATTCTATTTAACTCCACTTATCAATTGATCATCCTCATTGTTGCATGCTTTTTCACTCATCCGACACTGCTTCTTAAATTCCCTGATTTCAGTAAGTAACATTTCGATATGTATTTTTATCTCTTCTGAAAAAAATAATCCATGTAATATTTTATCTTCTTTCTTACCATTTATATGAATAAGCTTTTTTAATTCTTGGTATAGTAGTTTTACTTCTTCTATATCCTTGGTAAAAATGCTGGGAAAGTCCTTGCTACTCTCGGCAATATTTTCACTGTTAACCCAAATATTGTAAAGCCACTTAATAGAAATCATGATTAATATTATTTCCATAATGAGCATGCCAACTACTAAGATCATTAATAACTGTATTCTATTATCCATATTAGTTAACCATAAGACTACAAAAAAAATAATGAAGTTTGACTAGTGGAGAAAATTTGTGTATGATCATAGTTACACCTCGATAATGGTTGTAATTTAATAGCAATGCTATTGGATTAATTTCACTAGTAAGTACTTTTTGTCTGTAAAACTTTTGAGTACTTACTAGTTTATAACCTAAATGTAACATTCAAGTTTTAGCTTTATTAATAAGCTAAACGCTTGAGTGTTACACTGGATTTTTTAGTTTGAGATTATAGCTAACCCGATTAGCATTACGCGTCATTGTGAGGAATACAGAGTGAAATTTGCACTTTTGCAACGTTACTATCCCCGTTACCGGGTTGTACTATTAAAACTTTAGTACTCATAAGCTTCTCTCCTCTAATTTCAACTAATATATGATCAATTTATCATGAAAATTGGGGCAAATTCTTAAAAATCTGCTATAAAAACGCTATAAAAACATTATTTTTAAAATCATATTTTTATTAAATTATTACCCTAATATTCAAAAAAATATGTTAATTTGAATACTTAATTGATGACGCACCCTAGATAATTTTTTGATACGGTGTTAAATCCTATTTTCTTTCTACTCTACTCTAGTTTCAAATGAAGTATATTATATGCAACACCAGCTGCGTTCACCCTCTTTACGCTATCTAGAACCTTATATAGCGTAAGTTTTGGGATGACTTCACATCGTGCATGTGTAACATTTTGTTTGGTGCTACTCACAAATTATTGCATAATTACCACTAAATTGAATATCTTCACTAATTTTTATATAAAATACTTTACATATCAAAATATATTATATAATATATAAGCTTTTATAAACAAAGCAATCTCTTAAATTTATCATTTGAGATTTGTAAGCTAAAGAAGTTTATGCGGTAGACAATAATTAATTTGAGATACGAAGATGTCAAAAGATTACATAGATAATAAAGCTCACTTAGGTGAAAATAAAGAGAAGCTCTTATTAAATTATAAGGATATAAGGATATAAGTCTATATGCTTTAGTACCAGAAATACCTTTAATTATTTCACATGGATGTGTGAAATCTGTAATAATGAAATTTATGGGTCTTAATGATGTTAATATTAATTATGGTGAAATTGTATCTTTTCGTTTTTCAGAGCATAAGTGGAGTGTAAATAGCATAGATGAGTATGAATTGACAGGTAATACAAATGACTTTAACTAAAAAATTTATTTTTGTTCGTCACGGTAGCACCGATTGGAATATAGATTTATTACATCTAGGTTTTAAAGATTATCAGTTAAATTTAACTGGAATAAAAGAAGCTAGAAATGCCGCAATTAGTATAAGTGAATATTTAAAAAAAATACATGCCCAAAAAGCAACCATTATCTCTAGTAACTTAAATAGAGCAAAAGAGACGGCTCAAATAATTAGTGACTATAATAATTTACCTATCTTTTATAACAGCAATCTAAATGAAATGTATTTTGGAGACAATAATAAATTGATTGCCCCAGAGGAAGAGGCAAGTTTTGATAAAAGAGTAGCTACGACTATATTAGATATTTTACTAGAGGAACATGATAATTTGATCATTGTCTCTCACTTAGAAGTATTTAAATCCATACAAAAAACACTAATTAATAACTATCTATTAGAATCTATTCAAAAAGGACAAATAATGGTATTTACCTATAATAATTCATCACAATGGAGTTTGGGTTCTATAGTTACTACTATGGGACTGTTGCCAGATGAAGATTCTTTGAATCAGTTTTAGGAGTGGGTACCCGCGACTTATCTTCCAGATAAAAAAGTGCTTGAAACGTCTAAGTAATAGGGTTTGCAGAGATTTTTTTATGAGATTTGTAGTCATGTGAATGATATTTTTTCTTAGCCAGGAAAATTATATTCTTACTTAATGTTAGTTTAATTTATTTTATAGTCACAATTAATCTTAGCCAAAAATATTCCTCGATTGCTGGAATTTGTGTTTATGATTGCTAGCCGATACAGCTAGTAATTATTATCAAACTGGCAATAAGAGTACAGTACAAAAATTTATAGATTCCTACTTTTTTATAGTCAATAGTGAATTTATTTTAAATAATACAAGTAAAGAAGGAATCGTTGTAATAACAATAAATGTAAAAAAGTTTTGCCATCCGAATTGTATGACAATATATCCTGAAAGAGCTGGAAAAATCGATCTCGAAAATCCCATCATAGAAGAGAAAAACGAATGTTGTGTAGCACGAAATTTACCTTGGCAGATTGAAGCAATAAAAGCAATGTAGGCTGTCATAGTCATTCCACCAGTTATACCTTCAAAACCTACAGTGATAAATAATAATGGTAGGTTCTTGCCATAAATCTCTTGCAGAATAAATAAGGTATGTGCTATGGAATGAATTATTCCAAATATTAATAGACTATTCAAGATATTTATTTTTCTCATCATTGCACTGGCTATTAGTCCACCAATTATCGAAGATATGGTACCAAGAAATTTTCCTGTACTAGCTATTTCAAATTCATCATAACCAATATGCATTAAAAATGGGCTAATCATAGTACGAATAAAATTATCCGGTAACCTATATAAGATCAGAAAAATTATTATTAAAAATACTAAAGAAAAAGACCCTACAGGTTTCAATATATTTTGTATAAAATTTGAAATATTTATTTTGTGATTTGAATAATTTTTTTTTATCTAAATCATAATAAGATTCTAATCGTAAAATACTCATAACTAAAATAGTAGAGTGAAGAAGTATAAAAAGAGCAAAAATCTTATATATACTATTCCATTTTAGGTAGCGTGATAGATAGATAGCACCAGAACTTGAAATTAATATACCGATACGATAACCAAAAATATAAATCCCAGAAGCTGCTCCTTGAGATTCTTTTGTAATAATTTCTGTTCTAAGAGCCCCTAAAATAGTATCCTTAGAAGAGCATAAAAATGATATTATTAAACCTACTAATGCAAACAGGGATAAACTATGGTGAGGATTCATGGTACTTAAAAGAAAAACAGTAGCTGCCAACAAAATTTGAATCAGACAAATCCAAGATAATCTATGTCCAAGTAGTTTACTTAACCAACCTAATTTTATAGTATCAAAAATAGGAGTCCATAAAAAATTGATAGAATAAGGTATTAAGATAATAGTAAACATACCAATAGATTGCAGATCAATATTTTCCTTAGCAAGCCAATAGTTTAAAGTATTACCTGGAATCATTAAGGTAAATCCACTAATTAAACCAAATAACTAATAATTTAGAGCAAGTTAACATAAGCCTCTGATTAAAAAATCTAATAATAGAATACAACTTTTTATATATAAATTAAATTTTATATATAAAATATTTATAATATAATAAATAGTAGTAAATAATATGTTAAAATGTATGATTTATACACCTTATTACAACAATAATGTAAGAGGAAGTATTATCTAGTTGCTAAAATTTTGATTTATAGAGATTATTACAATAACAATATAATATTAGGAATATAAATAATGACAGGCAATGGATTCTAAAGTTCAGCTTCGTCTGGGTTGGATTGAGCTATAGCTTAACCAGATAATATGGCGACATCAGCTAATGCTGTCCAAACTGCCTGAAAGAAATCAGAGGAGAGTACGGTGATTATTCTTCCCATTAATATGCCATTTCATAGGAAACAGTTGGAAATAACTAAAATAATTCTATATTTGGCTCTTTTTAGCTGCAAATAAACATGATTCTCTTAGGGTATGTCGTCACGAGATTTGAGCCCACATTAGTAAAGCCCTTAAACAAAGACCCGCCATGTATGATTTTGTATTTTTAGCATATCTTGTTGCTATACCACGCCATTCTTTAAATTTTTGAAATGTATTTTCAATAATGTGCCTTAGCTTATATAGATATTTATCTATCTCTCTTTGAATCTTCCTGTTTCTTTTTGATGGTATTACAGGAATTATGTTTGCATTCACAGCCGATTCTATTATGGCGTTTGTATCGTAAGCTTTATCAGCCATAAGATGTTGTGCCTCCATATTCTGGATTAACTCACAAGCTTGAGTACAATCATTTCTGGAACCTTCTGTAACAATAATTCTGACCGGCATACCATACGCATCCACGGCCATATGTACCTTTGTATTGAGCACCCTTTTGTGCGACTAACCGTTTGATTCCCGCCTTTCGCTCCAAGCCCTGCTTTGTGAATTTTTACAAATGTAGAATCTATCATTAACCATTCAAAATCAGGAGCATTTATAAAAATATTTAGCAAATTCTCCCATATCCCATTATCACGCCATCTACAGAATCTTCTGTGTATATTCTTCCAATTGCCATAATCAGGAGGCAAATCTCTCCATGGAGCTCCCGTTCTAAATATCCACATCACTGCATTTATAAAAGTTCTATTGTCTCTTGCAATACCTCCCCAACAACCTTTCTGACCAGGTAAATTACTTTCTATCTTATTCCAAAGCTCATCGCTTATATCATGTCTTCTATGTGCTAAACTCATTGCTTCTTATCGCCTATTTTTATTACTACAATTATAATAACAAATCACATAAAATTATGCAATCACAATCTCGTGACGACATACCCTAGCAATGATCCATATAAAATGCAAGTAGCAGAGTATAGAATAGGTGGTGAGGTTACCGGATTAATATTACGAACAATAAAGGATAATATTCAAAAGGCTACTGATCAATTGCCAAAGACCAAAGCACTGCTTACAACACCATTTGCCTGTGCAGGAGAGATATTAGGGTACGTAGTTAATCCAGTAGTAAGCTACCTTGATCCTAAGGGGAAGATTAGGCAAGCTATTGATAATATTCCAGATGAAGGAACCAAAACGTTACTGGTATAACGGGAGGAGCTGCTTTAGGAGTAGGAGTTGGTCTTGCGGTTAAGGGTGCGGTTGATACTGCTAAGAAAGTAGTGCTAAAAGCAGCAGGTATTGAGGCAGTTGGTGGTGTGGGTAGTGCTTTAACAGCTACTGAGGGTGCCGCTATTTTAGGCAAGGGTGCAGTGGTTGGTGAAGTTGCTGGAATTGGTGAAAATGCCCTAGTTGGTGATTTGGGATTGGTTGAAGTTGGAGAAGTGAAATTAGGGACATCAAATGTAGCTAGTGATCTATCATTACAAAAACATATTGAGACAGTTACTGGCATTAAAAAACCTTTAGACCTTAAACTAGAACAATATACAACGTCTCTTAAACAATATGAAAATTGGACTCAACTTTCAGATTTAACTAAAAAAGTACCAGAAGAATTTGGCTTACCAATATATAACAGAAAAGATATAGGTTTAAGATGGCAAATGCAGGATAAAGAAGGTATGCATAATATCAGGATAGATAAGGCTGATTTATTTGCTAAACACTCAACTCAACAGGTAGACCATGTTATAGTAAGTTATAATGGTAAGGTTATTGATTATACTGGTAAGAATTATATAATTAAAGATGAAGCAACTGGAGCAATATATAAAATAGAACGTAGTAAGTTTGACAGTGGAACAAGAAGTATAGAACATGGTTTTGATATAAATACACAAGTAAAAAAAACTACAAAACATCCAGATGCCCATATTCCAGCAGATATGTGGGTTAAATGGAAAAGTTTTCATAAACCAAATTAAAGGATAACATATGTTAGTAAAATCTTTGTCTCGTCCACAACTCCGTATGGAAATTAAAGGTTCATTTGAATATTTAGCTGATAATGATTACCAAATGCAAGAATGGGTAGATAAAAATTATCTTCACCCCTATTGGGACAGTTTATTATATGATGTCTTAGATACATTATATAATATGTGTGATTTGGATGAATATAAAGAAAGTAATATTGGCGATATACTATATGATGAAGATGAGGCACAACAAATTCATAGATTTTGCAAATGGTTTTCTGATTTGTTAGATTTTGAAATAGGTGAAAAAAAGCCAGATACAGATTATTTAAATCACCCAGAATGGTCTAAAGTGTATACTGGAGCCAAAGAGATGTATGAATTGATGGATAGAAATGATAAAAAATATCATTTCTCCGAAATAGCAAATAATTAAAGTGCTTTATACTCAATATGATTAATAATAATTTCTTCTAAATTATTATATTTTTTTTTCATTCTGCTACTTAGTGCTAGTGGTGTTGTAGTGTATATTATAGCAAGTTAAGAAAATTAGTTGCTATGTTAAATCTTATTCAGGGGAAACTAGTTATAGCTAACCCGGCTAATATTACACCAAATTCACAGATGTCTATTAGTGAGAAGGTCACTTTACAACGTTACGTCATTGCGAGCTTATATATCCCCACGAAATTAAGCATGACAAAGCTCCGTCTTTATAATAGATGCCAGGGGTTCTAGCAATGGTTTTATGGTATGCAAATAATTAAATTCAATAATAAATTTCCCAAGGGTAAAATACGTACTTCAATTAGGAATAAAATTAATTAAACAATCTTATAGTTGTTTTAAATATTCTCTTGATTCAGTTATTATAAAGTTGCTTAAATTATATGATTTGCAATCAACTTAGCATTTTTGTCCAGTAGTGTGATTATTTATAGGCGTCGCTCCATCGCTCCTAGCACCAAATCCTCCTGAATTGACTATATATTATCTGGTATATTGCTATTAAAAAACCAATCTATAATAGACCTCTTGCATAACCTAATCTAATTGGTAATTTTGTTGTCAAAACTCGTTTCCGTTCCTCACGTACATCTTAGTACGCTGCGGTACTCGACTTCGTTTTTCCTAAAAATTCCTCAATTATCTTTAGGTTATGCAAGAGGTCTAATATATATTTGGTATTATATCTTAAATTATCTAAATTTTTGTCTAGACAAAGAGAGCAACCTTAGATAATCTTAACATATTATGAAGATGCTAATTACACAACAATCTGATTTGCAACAAAAGATCGATTATATCTGTTGCTATATTGAAGTTAAAAAACAATGGGATGAAGAAGACTATCCTCAAAATTAGTTGAGAATCAATTATAAATTGTTATTCCCGCCCACTATTGTCATTCCCATTTTGGTGCGGAATCTAGACCCCACACCAAAGCATAAGCGTCAGTTTAAGAAAACAATAATTGAAAAACCATCATTGCGAGCCACCATAGGTGGCGTGCAATCCATTTCTAATCACTTTTCTGGATTGCTTAATCAACCTACGGTCTTCCTAGCTAATAGGCGTTGACCACATACGACTTTTAAACTTCTCAGTCTCTCCTGTTTATTTTTGTATAACAGCTGCCACTTCGTCTGCAAAATTTTTATCTTCTTGCTTTATACCTTCACCTAGTTCATATCTTATAAACTGAGTAATTTTAATCGAAGCTCCTAATTCTTTTGCCGCATTATCAATAACTTGAGAAATTGTTAATTTATCATCAAATAAAAAGTTTTGTTCAAGCAAAACAACTTCTGCTAGAAACTTACGTATTCTACCTTCAACCATTTTTTCAATGATATTGTCAGGCTTACCAGAAGCTTTTGATTGTTCAAAGAATATATCTTTTTCACGTTCAACTAAAGTCTGATCCAAACTCGATACATCTAGACTATAAGGATTATTTGCTGCTATATGGGTGGCGATTTTTTGCCCTAATTCTAGAAGTTTAGCTTTTTCTTTGCTAGTTGACTGTAAACCAACAAGGACAGAAATCTTACCTAGCCCCTCAACCACAGTGTTATGTACATAAGATGCCACCACACCTTCTGAGACCTGTAAGACATCCACGCGACGTAGATTTAAATTTTCACCAATTGTAGCAATATTGTCTAATATTTCTTCATCAACTGATCTGCCTGTTGATGTTTTTGCTAATTTTAGTGACTGTAAATTTAGTGCTTGTAAATTACTTTGATGCAAAGCTAATGTTGCAATATTTTTAACCAATTGCTGAAATTTATCATTTCTTGCCACAAAATCTGTTTCTGAATTTACTTCTATAATAACTCCAACATTATCTTTAATGTGTATGGCTGTTAGCCCTTCAGCAGCAACTCTATCTGATTTTTTTGCGGCAGCTGATAATCCTTTTTTTCTTAACCAATCAATAGCTGGTTCAAAGTCTCCTTTTGTTTCAAGCAAAGCCTTCTTGCAGTCCATCATTCCTGCACCAGTTCTTTCTCTTAATTGTTTTACAAGTCCAGCATTTATCATATTATTCTCCTTATTAAGGTTATAAGTTGTTTTAATTGAATTTGGGAAAGCGATGGCATCCATCCCCGCCTTAAGCAGGGCAGTTAAAAATTGTAGAAAAACAGTCTAAAAACCCAAAATGTCTATTAGCAAGGAAGATCATAGGTCAACTAAGCAATCCACTTCTGGTTATTTTTATGGATTGTTGTCGACTTACGCCTCCTCACAATGACACTAGCAGTTTTTCTTATGATTTTTAAACAGACATGACATCTTTCCACCCCTTAAGTACTCTTGTGATTTGTGAGTATACATATCTAGTTATTTTGTTGTTGTAGCAACTTCTGTAATCTCCAAAGCTGTTTCAAACTCTGATTCAGCTGCCTTTTGGTTGTTTAGTTCAGAAGTTTTAGAAAATTTCTTGGTTGGCTTTAACTTAGTAATAGCTTTGACATTGGTATTTTTTTCTTCATGAGTAGCTATACTGCCTAAATCAACACCAGATGCAGCTAAAGCTTCTTCTATACCAGCAAGTACAGCATCGGCAAACAAGCTACAATAAAGTCTAATAGATCTTATTGCATCATCATTACCAGGAATAGGGTGATCTATATTGTCTGGATTAGAGTTAGTGTCAACAATAGCAATTATTGGAATGCCCAACTTTACTGCTTCTTGAATTGCCAAATGTTCCTTATTAGTATCAATTACCACCAGCAAGTTTGGTTTTGTTCCAATATGTCTAATACCACCTAAGGATTTAAGTAATTTATCCTTTTTACGGGTCATTTCCAATATTTCTTTTTTGGTATAAACAGAATATTCTTCTTCATTTTCTAGAATTTTCTCAAGATTATCCAACGTTTTTATTGAAGCAGAAATTGTTCCCCAATTGGTTAACATACCTCCAAGCCATCTGTGGTTAACGTAATATTGCCCACATTTCTCTGTATATTCAGCTATTATATCACTAGCTTGGATTTTAGTACTGACAAATAATATTTTACCATTTTTCTTAACAGTTTCATATATTACATTGAGAGCCATTTGCATTAGGGCAGCAGTTTGTTGTAAGTCAATTACATGAATATCATCCCTGATACCATAAATGTAAGGTGCCATTTTGGGATTCCAACGTGAAGTTTTATGACCGAAATGCACTCCAGCATCAAGTAATTCTCTGACATTAACAGCTTTTAATTTAGACATTATTTAATCTCCTTGAAATGTTAGTTATGTACCTCTACATAATTAGTAGCAGGTACTCCTCCGCAAGAGTTGATACCAAAAAAACTGGACTAACAATTAGGCTCTTACGTGTGAATTTTGCTTATCATATTTTAAGCAAGGTTCATTATATATTTAATGAATATATTTGCAAGGAATATAGTCTTTATTTTTCTTATTGACCAAAAGACTCATTAATCAAACTTTTCTCCAAATAGTTGATCCATCTGGTTTATCTTCTAGAATAATGCCATCTTGCAATAAATCTTGGCGAATTTGATCGGCTAATAGCCAATCTTTTTGTAATTTTGCTTGTTGTCTTTGGGCAATAAGCTGCATAATTAATTGATCGCCCTGTTGATCATTTATTGCATAATCGAACCACACGCTAGCTGGCTTGGTCATTAGACCTATAAAATTGCTGCAAGAAAGTAAGTAAGACGCATATTGGTATTTATCTTCTTCTGTGGTACTGGCAAAAACCAATTTGGCATAATCGTTGATTATTTTTATGGCAAGAGGGGTGTTCAGATCATCAAATAAGCTTGAGCAAAATTCTTCTGGAACATTCTGAACATCAAGCTTGTTAATATCTAAATTTTCTATCGCTCTATACCAATAATTTATTGTTTTTTTAGCATCTTCTAAAGCCTTATCGTTGTAATCTAATGGTTTGCGGTAATGGCTGCTCATTAGCAATAACCTAATCACGTCACCTGGGATTTTCTTATCTATCAAATCTTTTACCGTAATAAAATTATTGAGCGACTTACTCATTTTTTCACCATTACAGGTTAAGAATCCATTATGCACCCAATATTTAGCAAAGTAAGAGTTCGGGAAAGCACATGTACTTTGTGCTATTTCATTAGTATGATGAGGAAAAATTAAATCTGCTCCACCACCGTGAATATCAAAATTTTCTCCTAGATATTTATAGCTCATCGCTGAACATTCTATATGCCATCCTGGTCTACCTCTTCCCCAAGGACTATCAAAATTTGCCAATATTTCTTCATCTTTATTGGCTGGTTTCCATAAGACAAAATCATGGGGGTGCTTTTTTGATAGATTATTTTCAATACGTACTCCTTCTAGCATTTCATTAAGATTACGATTTGATAATTTTGTATAATCTGGAGAGGTAGAAATATCAAAATAAACATGGTTATCTGCCATATAAGCATGGTTTAGGTCAAGTAATTTTTGAATAATCATCACCATATCATCAATATGCATAGTAGCTTTTGGTTCGATATTTGGTGTTTTGCAACCTAGATATTGCATATTACAATGAAATTCTTCTGTAATTTTGGCTGTTAAGTCAGCAATAGTTATTTTGAGTTCTCTGGCTCTATTTATTATTTTGTCATCAATGTCGGTAATATTACGGACATATTTTATATGATTTTTACCAAATATTTTACTTAGTGAGCGATATAAAATATCGTATACTACTACGGACCTAGCATTACCAATATGGGGGTGATCGTAGACAGTTGGACCGCAAACATACATTTTCACTAGATTATTATCTAGCGGTACAAAAACCTCTTTATTGCGAGTTAGTGTGTTATGTAATAATAATTTCATGTTCTTTATCGTTGTGTAAACTTTAAGGAGCGTAATTATATAATATTTATTATTGTTTTATAGTTAATTTTTATGGATATCTACCTAAAATGTCAATTCAAGGAAATTATTTTGAAAAACTAAAAAAACTACCAATTACTTTAATTATTCTTATTAGCATAATTTGTAGTATTGGTTTTGTTGTACTATATTCCGCTTCGGATAGTAATATTCAACCTTGGGCATATAAGCAGATGATGATTTTTTTCTTGTTTATACCAATTGTGATAATTATTACGATTATTGACATAAAATATATATTTAAGTTTTCATATATATTTTATATTGCAGTTATTATCTTATTAGTTAGTGTTGAGCTTTTTGGCTCTATTGCTATGGGAGCAAAACGTTGGATAGATTTAGGAGTTGTCCGCTTGCAACCTTCTGAACCGACAAAACTAGCCATAGTGTTAATGTTAGCTAGGTATTTTCATCAATTAAAAACTGAAGATTTTACCAGATTTCATAAGATTTTATTGCCTATAATAGCTGTGATAGTACCAGTTTTACTGATAATAAAAGAGCCGGATTTAGGTACTGGAGTGATTACTATCATTATTGCTAGTGTTATTTTCTTTGCTGTTGGTTTTAGAGTAAGAAATTTTATGATAATTGGTATTATCGTTGTTACTTGCGTACCGGTTATTTGGCAAGTGATGCATGATTATCAAAGAAAAAGAGTCATGGTTTTTTTGGATCCTGAGAAAGATCCGCTTGGAGCTGGCTATAATATTATCCAATCAAAAATCGCTATTGGCTCTGGTGGGTTATGGGGTAAAGGGCTTACCAAAGGTAGTCAAAGCCATCTAAATTTTTTACCAGAGCATCAGACCGATTTTATCTTTGCTACTTTTGCTGAAGAATTTGGTTTTGTTGGTAGTTTGTTTCTATTAATTCTTTATTCGGCAATTATAGTAATTTCATTGATGATTGCTACTAATTGTCGAACAACATTTAGTAAATTGATGGTAATAGGCATAACATCGATCCTATTTAGTCATGTATTTATAAATATAGCTATGGTGATGGGATTATTACCAGTAGTGGGCGTACCTTTACCATTTATATCTTATGGTGGTACAATGATGGTATCAATGCTTATTGGCTTTGGATTGGTAATGAATGCTCAAATACACCAGCATAGTATAGTCAATTGATGAGAAATTGGGGACGTCGTCACTCGTCGCTCGCCTATTACTTATAGGCGTCGCTCCATCGCTCCTAGCCCCAAATTCTCCTAAATTGACTATAGTAGTTTTTAATAGACTTATGCAGGAAATATAATTTTTTTTTAGAGAAAAAACAAGAAAACACTAGACCCTAGACAAAAGATTTGTTATAAGGGTAAGGTAAATGTTCCTCGGTAGCTCAGTGGTAGAGCAAACGGCTGTTAACCGTTCGGTCGCTGGTTCGAGTCCGGCCCGGGGAGCCATTTTAAATATAATTTAATTTAAGTTGTAATGACCAAAGAAGAGCTAATTAATTTTGAAGGGGTTGTCCTTGAGCTTTTACCTAACGCAACTTTTAGAGTGAAGCTAGAAAATGGTCATTTTATTATCGCCCATACTTCTGGTAGGATGCGTAAAAATCGTATTAGGATACTTGTTGGGGATAAGATAACAGTGGAAATGACTCCTTACGACTTAACAAAAGGTCGTGTTATCCATCGTCATTAAGATTTTTCATATTTATGTCAAATGTAGAAGATACTTCTTTAAAACAACATAATATAGATGTAATTCTAGCATCACAATCACCGGCAAGGCTTGAATTGCTAAAAAGAATCAAAATATTTCCCACCCAAATTATTCCTGCTAATATCAATGAAACAGAATATTTGCGAGAATTACCAAATCAATTAGCGATAAGATTGGCACAGGAGAAAGCAAAAGCTGTTGCCCAAAAAATAACTGGTGAAGCTATAATTATAGCAGCTGATACTGTTGTAGCTCGCGGCAGAAAAATATTACCCAAAGCGTTAACAAGTGAAGATGTTAGATATTGTCTTAATATTTTATCTGGAAGACGTCATAGGGTTTATACAGGGGTCTGTATAATAAAAAAAACTTCCGAACAACTCTTAACACGACAAAAAATAGTGCAAACTATAGTCAAGTTTAAAAAACTGAGTCATCAAGAGATAGAATTTTACTGTAGCCTAGATGAAGGAATCAATAAAGCAGGTGGTTGCATGATTCACGGCTATGCTGAAGCTTTTATTCCTAGCATATACGGATCATACTCCAATATTATGGGGTTACCACTATTGGAAACCATGCATATGCTTACTTCTTTGGGTTTTAAAAATAATTCTATGTAAACCTTAATTGTGAACGTTCACGGAAAAAAGTTAAAGTAGAAAACGTCATTACGATAAGATGTAAGCCAAGAAGCAATCTAACCTCACAACCGTCTATTAGCGAGGAGCTACTTGTAGTAGCATTGATGCAATCCAGGGAAGTAATTAGAAATAATGGTATGGACCTACCCTATATACAGAATGAGAAGCAAATGCTAATCTTCTAGGATAGGAAATGAATCCTAAACAACAATAAGGAGGTCCGTATGGAAGTTACCACAATTGGTATAGATATTGCAAAAAATTTTTTCAAATTCACGGTGTAGATAAAAATGGTAAGACAATATTAAAGAAAAAATTAATGAGAGAGCAGGTTCTAACTTTTATGGCTAACTTACCAAAATGCTTAGTAGGCATAGAAGTTTGCGGTGGTTCTAGCTATTGGGCAAGAGAATTAACAAAACTAGGGCATACTGTAAAATTAATAGCCCCGCAATTTGTTAAGCCTTATGTTAAAACTAATAAAAATGATCAAGCAGATAGCGAAGCAATATGCGAGGCAGTAGCAAGACCTAATATGAGATTTGTGCCTATCAAAACTGCAGAGCAACAAGATATTTTATTTATTCATAGGGTAAGGCAACGATTGGTAAAAAACCGTACAGCTCTTGCTAATGAGATCAGGGGGTTATTACATGAATTTGGTTTTGTTATTCCGCAAGGAATTAATAAAATTATGACAAAACTAACTGAGATTTTAGATGAAGGAGCTTTAAGCCAACTAAGCTATCGAACGTTTAGTGAGTTAAAAGAAGAATTTCTGGAGAATGATAAAAAAATAAAAGAATTAGAACAAAGATTAAAAATTATAGCTAGCCAGTATAGTAATCACCAACAACTAATGACGATACCAGGTATAGGGTTAATTACTGCTACAGCCTTAATAGCGTCAATAGGTAATGCTAGTTGTTTTGAAAATGGTAGGCAATTATCAGCATGGCTAGGATTAGTGCCAAGGCAACATTCTAGTGGTGGCAAAGATAAGTTGCTTGGCATTAGTAAAAGAGGTGATATATATTTACGCACTTTGTTGATTCAAGGAGCAAGAGCAGTACTGAATAGTAAAATAAGATTTACCACGGAAGAGCAAAAATCTAAAAAAGATTATAGCAAGTTTACCGAGTGGATGTTTAATTTATCTGAACGAAATGGGCATAATAAAACAACTGTTGCAGTAGCTAACAAACTAGCAAGGGTGGTGTTTGCGGTACTCAGTTCAGGCAATGATTATACCGAGAGTAAAGTTTGTAGCTAAAGAATTGGTACAAATAGTTGACGAGATAATATTATATTATAGGTAAGTAGAAATTTAATAGATTCTAATCTGGGATATGCGAAAGAATGATAATATTGATGGTAAATAAGACGAACCTTAGCTTACGAAAAAACTGAACAGTCCAATGGCTCTTTAGAAGTCGAAGAAATGATAAGTATAAGTTTGTAAGCCAGAGAATTCCATCAGGGCTATAGGGTAAATTTAAAGTAATTGATTAACTATAAGCCGGATACATGACTGCATTCGATTTTTTTGCTGTTATATATTATTTTTTTCTTGCATTATCGGGTAAGTCCATACATGGATTTATCGGCTTATGCCTCATCGCAATGACGGTGGTATAACTAATCAAATTAGCTTATTAACCTAGCAGATCATTTAATACATTCTCACTATTTTCACTCCAAGTAGCTAATATCCCTCTGGCATCCTTATTACTAGAATTGTTCCATAATATATCCCATTGTTCTCTGAGAGCAATATTATTTAAAATATCTCCCGTATAATGGATATTAAAAGCCAACATAGCTGATATGGTGCCTTCATCTAATAGACCTAGATTTGAGTTATCTGCTTTTATAATTGGATAACCAAATTTCTCAAGTAATTTCTGTACTTCTTCAATCTTATTCCTATCTTGCTTTGTTTTATCATTATAAGATATTATAACTTTAGGGTTCTCTTTTCTTGAAACAAAAGAATAAAGTCCGAGAGATGCTTTAGCAAAGCTATCCCAAGGGAAATATATACCAGGATCTATTTTTCTACCTGGAGCCCAATCACTATGACCTATTATTAATTTTGGATTTATTTCATATTTGGATACTAATGTTTTAACTAACTCAATACTGGCATCTATTTGCTGATCAGTAAAAGGTTCCTTACCAGAAGCAATGTGTTCAATACCAATAGACCAGCTGTTCATATCATTATCAAGTATTGAAGTCACAATATGGGGATTAAGCGTACTATTTTCTTTTAAATTATTTGATTCATCATCTGATCCATAAACCCCACAAAATTTTGAATTCATAAATGTTGGATCAGCTGGGTCAAGATCACTATCTGCTTCTAATTTTCCTCTACCAGCATGCCAAGCCCTATACTGATCTGGTACAAGTCGATAAATGGTACCATCAGTATTTATTACATAATGAGATGAAACATTTGATGTATTCCTGGTAAATAATGCGATAGTTTCAGCAAAATCACACTCCGTATAATGCATTACTATCCATTTAGCAGCACCATTATTCTTTCTCAAGTTATAATTATTACATTTCCCTGCCTCAGGTTTTGCTTGAGGATCAGGTGGGATATCATAATTTGTACGTAAATAAGTAGTATTAATATTGTTATCGCTCATACTGGTATTCCTCTTGCTAAGTTAATTAGAAGGACGGATGCAAGGTTTTGTTGCATCTGTTACCCTTCTGTAGTGGACTTAAGAAAACTCAAAATTGTTGGTTTCAAGTTCTCCATGCTAGTATATAATCATTTTATGCTTTCACTAGGTTCTGTGAACAAAAAATTTAAATTTATGTAAGAAAATGGTAGTCTTCGGTTATTCAAGACAGAAGGACTACCAGAATAAAGTATTACATAGATTCGAACGCATGGGAACAAATTTTAGATTTTTTGTGACAAATAAAAGGTATACATACTCAAGATGAGACAACTTTAAGACAGTTTGTAGAGGTTATATGGTTTATGGTAAGAAGTGTATGTCAATGGCGTCTTTTACCATCTTCTTATGGCTGTTGGCGTTCAGTGCATCAACGTTTCAAACGTTGGGTTCAAGGAATATGGGAACAATTAATGCAATATGTGCAAGTTGATAAAGATTTAGAATCTACCATGCTTGATGCCACAATAATACGAGTACATGTCTGCAGTAGTGGTTATAAAAAGGATAGTCATGAACAGGAAAGTTTAGAGAATCTGTCATAAAGATTGTGTGTGTGCCAAGAAAAGGTGCATTAGTCTTACAGGTGAAAGTCCTGTTATGGAAGGAGTAGCTAGCTCCACCATATAGCGAGTCTTGCACTACTGAAGGTAACGACAGTGGTGAAGCGTAGACAGCGAAACATTCGAGCCGAAACCAAATGGTGAACGTGATAGCCCCGAAATTTTATTGGTAGTGGAAGCTGATGTTCTACACAAGACAGTAAGCCACAGAAAACTGGAGGTCAATCTAGCAAATCCAACAGTTTTCAACCACCGGGGTCTCAGGCGTCAGCGAGTTTGTAGAGATTAATGACACAACTTGGGAAGTCCTTATAACTCTTACTGGAAAGTAAGTATCTAAAGTACAAATGCCAAAACATAAGGCTTTGGAGATGGTGTAAGGATGGCTGAGTCGGCTGTAGTAGTGATGAAACTCCGTAATGGGAGTGGAGCAAAGGGCTGGCAGAAAGGTAAGAACGTAAGGGGGAAACAATGACCGTACACAGAGACGGAAACTCATGGTTAATAAAACTTGAACGTATAAAGCTGATAGCATTACAACATCAACAAATAAAGTTCAATAATCTTGAACATATTATTGATTTAGAGATGTTATGAGAATAATAAGGTTAATACACCTATCTTGCTTTTCGGGAGCCGTATGCGGTAGTTCCGCACGTACGGTTCTGAGGAGGGGTCTAATCGAGTGATTGGTTAGATCTACTCACAAAGTTGAAAAAAGTATTAAAAATAAGAATAGTAAAAAACACTTGCACGAGGTTAATATGAAGAAGAAAACAAAAACAACAAATCCATCTGTAGAAAAAGTAGTGTCAGAACTCTTGTGAAGTAGTTGAGATTTAATCTTACATGTTAGTAAAATAAACAAATTATTAAATGGAGATTAAAATGAATTTAAATCAGAAAATAATAAGACCAAAAATAGGATTAGTTGAACTAGGGCGGGTCATCAATTAAGTTGACATAAATATTAGGATGAGGCAAATTAGATATTGGTAAAAAAATAAGAAGGTGACCAATATAATGGTTCCAATATTTTGGACAGAAAAATAAGAAAAATGAGATAGAATTCTTTAGCAAACAAGGAGAGCTAGAGATGAAAAAACAAGTAAGGCAATATAGTGCTGAGGAGAAAGCCAAAATTGTCATAGAAGCAATTAAGGGAGAGCTAACAATAGCCCAGATAACCAGTAAGTATGGTGTTCATGCAACACAGATAAGTAACTGGAAAAAACAAGGTCTTGAGTTGTTAGTACAAGGTTTTAAGAATAAAACACAGAGTGCTGACCCAAATCAGCAGGGGTTAATCAAGAATCTATATGAGCAAATTGGTCAGTTAAGCGTTGAGTGTGACTGGCTCAAAAAAAAATCTGCATTGTTTGGAATTAAAGGTTAGGTGTAATACCAATTCCCGAATTTAATTTAGTAAATGATTCATGCAACAAATAGATTGAATTAGCAAGGTATTTAAATTTTTAATAGAGGAAGATACTACTATTTCTAATTGTTCAATTGTATTGTATACTTTATTCTTTATAGTCTCAGACTTTAAATGTTCCCATAATCGCTCCGCAGGATTTAATTCAGGAGAATATGGTGGCAAATAAAGAATTTCTATATTAGCAGGAACCACTAAGTCCTTAGCCTTATGCCATCCAGCACAATCCATAACAACAATGGCTTTTTGATCGCCTATATGTTTAGACATTTCCGCAAGAAACATGTTCAAAGACATAGTATTAACATTTGGCATCATTAAGCTAAAATCATCTCCTGTTATTGGGTTAACAGCACTGTAAACATAAAAATTCTGAAAACCTATTTTGATTTTAACTTGAGTTCTGATACCTTTGCGAAACCAACCATGACCTAATTTAGAATGAGTTCCAAAACGCGATTCATCAAAGAAATACAAAAAACTTCTTGGATTGCTTGTTATTTTTTCTTGAATTTTTTTTTAAACTGTTCATGAGTTTCTTTATTCTGTTTGTAATGCACTGGTCTTGGAGTAATGTACGCAAACTTAAGCTTGTGCAATGCCCTGTGTACAGCCGATTTACTTACATTAATTCCCAAATTTTCTTTAAGTTTTATGACGATACTTTTTATTGTTATGTTACAATCTTCTTGTATCCATTTGTTTATTGCTTCATAGCAGCTTTCCGTTAAATCGCTTTTCCTTCCCCTACCTTTTTTATATTCAAGATTTTTATCATCGCCTTGGGCAAAGCTTTTTATCCAGTTTCTTAGCGTATTAGTTGTGATATCAAATATTTTAGACACCATACCAATACCATGTTCTTTTGCAGCTACTATAGCTCTTAACCTAATAGCGATCCTATTCTCTTTGTTCGTACTTGCAAGTTGAGCTATAGCCTGTTTGTATAAATCTTCTGTTATTAATTTTTGATGAGTACCCATTACATTCCTAATTTTATCTATCTTTTACATTATAACCTATTTTTCTCATCTTTATACTAAATTAAATTTGGGAATTGGTATAATATGATAGAGCCTAATCATAATAAGTTAACAATTGTACAACAGTGTAAGTTATTGGATATTAGCAGGTCAACCTATTACTATCAACCTACTGGTATTAGTGAACAAGATATCAAGATTATGGCAATAATTGATGAGACCTATACTATGCATCCATATTATGGTATGCGGCGGATGGCTAAATATTTACAAACCCAAGGTTTTTCGGTAGGTCGTAAAGCTGTTAGACGTTACTACAAGATAATGGGTCTTGAAGCTGTTTATCCTAAAATAAATTTAAGCAAGAGGAATCAGGCACATAAAATATATCCTTATTTACTAAAAGGATTAGAAATAGTATTGCCAAACCAGGTTTGGAGTGCAGATATAACGTATATAAGACTGAGCCAAGGGTTCGTATATTTAGTAGCTATTATTGACTGGTATAGTCGTTATATTCTAAGTTGGCGAATCTCCATTAGTTTGGAAAGTGAATTTTGTGTAACAGCCCTTGAAGACGCTATAGAAAAATATGGTATGCCAAAAATATTTAATACTGCTCAAGGAGTACAATTTACCTCGGAGAATTTTATTAGTATGCTAAAGCTACATAATATATTGATTAGTATGGATGGTAAGGGACGAGCCTTAGATAATATTTTTATTGAACGTTTTTGGCGATCATTAAAACAGGAAAAAATTTATCGGATTATTTTAACAACAGTAAAGGAGGCAAAGACAGCAATTAACGAATATATGGACTTTTATAATAGACAAAGGATGCATCAAGATTTGGATTATAAAACTCCAGAATGTGTATATTTTGAAAAAAATATTGTATAAAAACAACAATTTAATTTTTGTGAATTATATCTCTATTTATCTAAATTTTTGTCTAGGGCGTGTCATCAATTAAGTTGACATAAATATTAGGATGAGGCAAATTAGATATTGGTAAAAAAATAAGAAGGTGACCAATGCGCAGATATGCTTTAAGAGATGATCAATGGGAAAGGATAAAGGATATTTTACCTGGAAAAGAAGGAGACGTAGGAGCAAGTGCCAAAGATAATAGATTATTCGTAGAAGCTGTATTATATAGATATCGTGCTGGTATACCGTGGAGAGACTTACCAGAAAGATTTGGAGATTTTAGAGTAATTCATACAAGACATACACGTTGGAGCCAAAAAGATGTATGGAAGAAGGTTTTTGAACTACTTGCACAAGATGCAGATAATGAATATAGTATGATTGATTCAACGATTGTTAGAGCACATCAACATAGTGCCGGAGCTAAAAAAAAGTCATAGTAGATGACCAAGCAATAGGTCGTAGTAAAGGTGGTTTATCAACTAAAATTCATGCAACTGTTGATGCTTTAGGAAATCCGACAGCTTTTTATTTAACCCCTGGTCAGTCGCATGATTTACAAGGTTCTGATGCTTTAATGGAAACTTTGACAAAAGCGGATACCGTAATTGCAGATAAGGCTTATGATGCTAAGGCAAGAATGAGGAATAAGATAAAAGATAAGAATTGCACTCCTGTAATTCCATCCAAGAAGAATCGTAAATTTCCTGTAGAATATGATGTAGAGCTTTATAAGTATCGTCATTTAATTGAAAATTTCTTTGCAAAACTTAAACAATCTCGAGGCATTGCTACGCGTTATGATAAACTAGCTCAGAATTTTCTGGGAGCAATTTATTTGGCTTCTTCTGTAATATTACTTAATTGATGACACGCCCTAGACAAAGGGGACCACCTTAAAGTTTCAATAAAGGCAAGGCTCATGAATTTAACCGTGAAGTTGGTGAATTAAAACAAGAGCATACCGTTATTCAAAATAAACTCGATAGATTGATGGATTTCTTAGCAGATGACACCTTAACTAGAGAAGAATTTTTTCGTAAGAAAACTCAATTAAAGGAAAGACAATATGAATTAACTGAATTAATTAAGAGTTATGACAAAGTAGATGATAAGCTTTCTAAAGAGCTTGCAGGCCTTATAAGTATCAGCAAAAACGCCTATGAAACTTTTAAAGGTTCGACAATTGCTGAAAAAAGGGAATTATTAAATTTTATATTTTCGAACCTAACACTTGAGGGCTGTAAGCTGCATTACGTTCTGGCTTTTCCATTCACAGAAATGCAAAAAGTAGCAAGTTGTGCCGAATGGCTGGGGCGGATGGATTCGAACCACCGAATGACGATACCAAAAACCGTTGCCTTACCACTTGGCTACGCCCCATCACTCTAAGAATCTTATAGCAACAAACAATTCTCTAGTCAAATAATTTATACAATTACCTTATACTTGACGCAATTCACAATGATATAGTATAACATAATTATAGCTAACCCTAATAATGCCAGTTTAGGATAAGTGATTAGAAAGTATGAAGTTTAAATTAGATTTTTTAATGGAATAGCTAGTCAAACAAGCTAGGTTCTTATATCTTGAAAATGTGATATAAGTAATTGTAATACCAATTGAAATAGTTAAGGAGGTATATTATAATATGGAAGTATAAGTTTGTGCAGGTACTAAAATGGCAAGAACATTAATATTACCAAAAGGTTTTCATGAGTATGATTTCATATGCCTAATGAAAAACGAGTCGCACGGAAGAAATCGTATACGCTTATTAGCAATGCATCACCTGCAATCAGGCAGGTCATTGAAAACTGTATCGATAATAGCTGGATCGCACTGGAAAACAGTACAATCTTGGCTTAGAAGATTTAGAAATTCTAGCTTTGATGGATTATTTGAATCACATAGGAGTGGTGCGTTTAGAAAATTCAATAGCTTACAAGAATCTTTTCTGTCTGATAAAATAAATATGTTAAGTGAAAGTAAGACAGGTGGTTATATAACAGGAAAGGAATTACATAATATGTTATTTGAACATATTATATTAAATGTAGTTTAAAAACAGTTTATAATACTATACATCGACTTGATTTTAGCTGGATCACTTCTCGTTCATTACACCCAAAATCTAATCAAGCAACTCAAAATACATATAAAAAAACTTCGCCAATATGCTAAAAGTATTATTACCAAAAGATATTGATTTGAGTAAGGTTGACATTTGCTCGCAGGATAAAACTAGAATTGGACAGCAAGGTAGCTTAAGTCGCATATGGCTAAACGTGGGAGCTGCCCTAGGGTATGTCGTCACGAGATTTGAGCCCACATTAGTAAAGCCCTTAAACAAAGACCCGCCATGTATGATTTTGTATTTTTAGCATATCTTGTTGCTATACCACGACATTCTTTAAATTTTTGAAATGTATTTTCAATAATGTGCCTTAGCTTATATAGATATTTATCTATCTCTCTTTGAATCTTCCTGTTTCTTTTTGATGGTATTACAGGAATTATGTTTGCATTCACAGCCGATTCTATTATGGCGTTTGTATCGTAAGCTTTATCAGCCATAAGATGTTGTGCCTCCATATTCTGGATTAACTCACAAGCTTGAGTACAATCATTTCTGGAACCTTCTGTAACAATAATTCTGACCGGCATACCATACGCATCCACGGCCATATGTACCTTTGTATTGAGCACCCTTTTGTGCGACTAACCGTTTGATTCCCGCCTTTCGCTCCAAGCCCTGCTTTGTGAATTTTTACAAATGTAGAATCTATCATTAACCATTCAAAATCAGGAGCATTTATAAAAATATTTAGCAAATTCTCCCATATCCCATTATCACGCCATCTACAGAATCTTCTGTGTATATTCTTCCAATTGCCATAATCAGGAGGCAAATCTCTCCATGGAGCTCCCGTTCTAAATATCCACATCACTGCATTTATAAAAGTTCTATTGTCTCTTGCAATACCTCCCCAACAACCTTTCTGACCAGGTAAATTACTTTCTATCTTATTCCAAAGCTCATCGCTTATATCATGTCTTCTATGTGCTAAACTCATTGCTTCTTATCGCCTATTTTTATTACTACAATTATAATAACAAATCACATAAAATTATGCAATCACAATCTCGTGACGACATACCCTAGGAAGTACGGCAACAACGATTTATCTCAACATACATTAGTACCGCTTCCGCCATACGCACCGGAATTAAATGCAATGGAACAAATTTGGCAGTGGATCAAAAATCACTTCCTATCTAATCAATGTTACGGTGTATACGAAGATATCGTTGCTAATGCTTGCTATGCCTGGAATCAACTTAGGGTATGTCGTCACGAGATTGTGATTGCATAATTTTATGTGATTTGTTATTATAATTGTAGTAATAAAAATAGGCGATAAGAAGCAATGAGTTTAGCACATAGAAGACATGATATAAGCGATGAGCTTTGGAATAAGATAGAAAGTAATTTACCTGGTCAGAAAGGTTGTTGGGGAGGTATTGCAAGAGACAATAGAACTTTTATAAATGCAGTGATGTGGATATTTAGAACGGGAGCTCCATGGAGAGATTTGCCTCCTGATTATGGCAATTGGAAGAATGTACACAGAAGATTCTGTAGATGGCGTGATAATGGGATATGGGAGAATTTGCTAAATATTTTTATAAATGCTCCTGATTTTGAATGGTTAATGATAGATTCTACATTTGTAAAAACTCACAAAGCAGGACTTGGAGCGAAAGGCGGGAATCAAACGGTTAGTCGCACAAAAGGGGGCTCAATACAAAGGTACATATGGCCGTGGATGCGTATGGTATGCCGGTCAGAATTATTGTTACAGAAGGTTCCAGAAATGATTGTACTCAAGCTTGTGAGTTAATCCAGAATATGGAGGCACAACATCTTATGGCTGATAAAGCTTACGATACAAACGCCATAATAGAATCGGCTGTGAATGCAAACATAATTCCTGTAATACCATCAAAAAGAAACAGGAAGATTCAAAGAGAGATAGATAAATATCTATATAAGCTAAGGCACATTATTGAAAATACATTTCAAAAATTTAAAGAATGGCGTGGTATAGCAACAAGATATGCTAAAAATACAAAATCATACATGGCGGGTCTTTGTTTAAGGGCTTTACTAATGTGGGCTCAAATCTCGTGACGACATACCCTAGTAAAAATGTAAATTTAGTAAAATCAATTATGTATAGAGAGTGAATTAATATACCGCGTTAATTATTTCAATTGGTATAATATTTTGCTTTGAATAATTATTTTTTGTTTTACTTAAGGTATTATATGTTTATCTTTCAATAATGAAATAAGGTCACCATTTTCATACATTTCACGTACTATATCACAGCCACCTATAAATTCCCCTTTTATATAAAGCTGTGGTATGGTAGGCCAATCACTGAAAGATTTGATATCCTCACGTAAGCTAAGACTGGTCAAAACATTAATATCACGAAATTCTATGCCAAGTTTTTTTAAGATAGAAACAACGGTAGCAGAAAAATTACATTGAGGAAAATTACTAGTGCCTTTCATAAACAACACAACATCATTATTAGCAATTTCATTTGTTATAAAATCAAAATTTTTATTCTCTAACATCTCCAAACCTGGTAAAAATTATAACTTCTTTTTACTCTTAAATGTTATATTATGCAAGATCAAATAGTAGATAAAATCTTTGAAATTTTAAGCCAGACTAATACTACTCCCCGAACAGAACTAAAATATATTAATAATTTTACTCTATTAATAGCTGTGGTATTATCCGCACAAGCAACTGATATTTCAGTTAATAAAGCAACAAGATTTTTGTTTGAAGAATATAATACACCGGAAAAAATATTAGAACTCGGTGAAGAAGGGTTAAAGAATTATATACGATCAATAGGTTTATTTATAACCAAAGCAAAAAATATTGTTGCACTTTCTCGTATTTTGATAGATAAGTATGACAGCAAGGTGCCAAATAATTTTGACGAGTTAATTAAATTACCAGGAGTTGGTAGAAAAACTGCTAATGTAGTATTGAATTGCTTATTTGGTAAGCCAACTGTGGCAGTTGATACGCATGTATTCAGAGTCTCTAAAAGATTGGGACTGGCAAGTAGTAATACTCCCAAAAAAGTGGAATTTGAATTAGTTGAAATTATCGATACAAAATGGTTACAACACGCTCATCATTGGTTAATATTACTTGGTAGGTATATCTGCAAAGCACGAATACCAAATTGTCCTGCTTGCCCAGTTAAAGAATGTTGTGAATATTATGCTAACAATTATTTGAAGTAGCAAATACTTAGTTTTAGTTAGATAAATTCGGGATAATTCTTTATTCTGAATATGTGTATGTAGTAGTTATGGAGAGGTGGCCGAGTGGTTTAAGGCGCTCGCCTGGAAAGCGTGTTCACGGTAACGTGTCAGGGGTTCGAATCCCCTCCTCTCCGCCATTACTTATCAGCCTTTCAGGATTTTATTACTCTTTTTAAGAATTTCATATGTGTACCATATGTGCTAATATTGAAATTTGACCTACAAAAAAATCTATTTTTCACCCTGTTGCAAGGGGGGAAATATGACAAAATCATTAATTTCTCCTAACGCTTCAGTTGAAAATCCTGATGTTATCTTTTATACCAAATCACTATCTAATTAACAAGATACTATCCAATTCCAAGCACATATAGATTTGACAATTGCAGGATTATTTTCATAATAATTACATGCTGTGATTAGTTGATTTTCTATAGCATTCATTGAATCAAAAGCTAGGTTATAAAAGAATTTTTCCCTCATATCATCCCATATATTTTCTTGTGGGTTTAATTGTGGGCTATATGGTGGCAAGTAAGCTAGTTTAATATTATTAGGTAATAATTCTTTATCGAGTTTATGTGCAGCAGCTCCATCGCATACTACTAAAAGAAAATTATCCTTATAACGCTTGCCATTTCTTGTAGCATTAACATCATCCAATCTTGGTTCATTAAAGGCAAAATAAGGAAACAACTAGCACCGTCAAATGGACAAATTGCCCCATAAGTATATTCACGAATAATTTGTTTCTTAAGTAAAGGCCTGATTCCAGCCGGAGCCCAGCAACGCCTTAATGAATCTATACGACCAAAACGTGCCTCATCTTGGAAGAATATCTTTAATTCCTTGCCTTCAGTTGCTGCTGATACTCTTGCTTCTTTAACCATATCAGGCCACTTTTTTTAAAAGTTTCTACCGCATCCTTCTTTTGTTTAGGATGGTATGGTCTTGGTGCAATTTTACGCCACCCATGCCTATGAAGCAGCCTATAAGCTGTGTAACGTGCTATTTTACTACCAACCGTTTCCTCAAAAATCTTATGCACCTTGCTAATTTCTACTATCCCACCATTAACGGCATTCTGTTCTATCTTTTTAAGCATCTCACGTTCTTGCTCTTGAGTTAGATAACTTCTGTATCTCCCACCTTTCTTCCTGCTACATAGTGCCTTTAAGCCTTTTTTCCGACATTGACTATGGGTTCTGTGAACATGACTTTCTGATAATCCTGTAACTTTAGCAATCAATGATGTCGGCATTTTTTCACTCACTCTTAGATAGATTGATTGATAACGTCTAAATTCTTCTTTAGTCTTTGCTTCATTCATTAATTGTTTCACTTCTTCTACATTAACTTCTAATACCTGATACCCTCTAGACATCTTAATTAACACTATACTATCTTAAATAACACACTATAGCATCTATATTATTAAATAGATAGTGATTTGGTATAAAATGTTTAGCTCCATTGGTTGGTATTGGTCATTACTTGAATACATCAAATATTATGCATAGACTTAGAGGGGGAATTGAACCAGTTGATCTTGCTAATAACCATCAACATGATGGTATGTCAGGTGATTTAGACCAAATGGCAAGATATGGTAGATCAGGACTAGCAAAAATGCCGATAGCTGAACTTGGTGGTTTAAAACAAGCAGTGGAACATTTTAACATGCGGTCAGTACCAGAGTTAAAAGATTTACCACAATTATCTGAATCTCTGGGAAAAATAGTATCACTTAAGGATATTGAAGGGTTAACCCTTGGCTTACCTAGTATGACTGCTGCTAGCGGTAAGAAATATAATTATGAGGTGTTATACGATAACGATTTTATCAAGAAACTCAAGAAAGTATCAAAGAAGCTTGGCGAGCCATATTTAAACCCAAACCCAAATATAAACCCAAACTCAACCCGTAACATGGTGACAGCTTATGGCTGATAATGATTTAAACAAAAAGATTGAATATTTTGACAATCTCAAGAGCAAGCGGGAGAAATGGCATCATATATGGGATGAGCTGAAGAAATATGTTTGTCCACAAACTGAGACTAATAAGGTAATATTTGATTCAACTTCTATCTGGTCAAGAGAGCAATTAGCATCAGGTTTACAAAGCTTGCTAGTAAATCCAGCAATGAACTGGTTTAACCTTACCATAGTTACTGAAAATGAAGAACAGCAAGAATATTTAACCACAGCTGAACGTAACATGTTAGCCCAAATGTTAGAAAAAACCTTAATGGATATATTCAACAATCCGGCTTCTAATTTTTATAATCAGATTCATCAGTTTTTTTTGAATTTATCAGCCTTTGGTACTGCAATATTCTATGTTGAAGAAGATTTGGAATTACCCCAAACTTTGTTCTTCCGTAATATTAATTTACAAGAATGTTATTTTGAAGAAGATAAGTTTGGTTTTGTTAAAACAATGTACAGACTCTTTAGCATGCCAATTAAAACCGCAGCAGCTAAATGGTCAGAGTTTGCCCCTTTCAAGGAAAGACTAGCCCGAAATCCTGATGAGATAGTAGAAATATTGCACATAGTTAGCCCGCAAGCTCAAAATCAGAAGAATAAAGCCAGAAAACCAACGGCAACACTTGAATATAATTCGGAATATATCTACTTAGCTGAGCAAAAAATTATTAGTCAATCAGGCTATTCTTATTTCCCGTTTTTTGTAACGCGGTGGGTAAAAGAAGAAGGTGAAGTATACGGCTATGCTCCGGCTCATCATGTGCTACCTGATATTAAACTACTCAATAGTTTAAGACAAATTACCCTAAAAGTAGCCCAGAAGCAGCTAGACCCACCATTATTAGTGCCAAAAGATGGATATTACTTACCCCTCTATACTACGCCAGGTAGTGTTAATTTCTACCGTAATGGTATGGCAGATAAAATAATACCGCTAACTGGTATGGAAAATATTCTACCTACTGAAATTGAACAAAATCAATGTCGCGATGCCATATACAAAGCATTCTATATCGATATATTCAGGATGCAAAAGGAAAATAAAGAAATGACTGCCACTGAGGTGCAAATTAGGACGGAAGAACAATACCGTTTAATGTCTCCAATGGTTGGTAGAATTGAGAGTGAGTTGTTAAATCCGTTAATTATGGCGATATATCAAACGCTGATCAAATATAATAGAGTGCCGATCTTAGAAGGAGCAAATAGCCCGCCCGAGATAGAGATTGAATATGTTTCACCATTATCCAGGGCCCAGAAAACATCAGCAATATCAAGCGTTGAGCAAGTATTAGGTTTCTTCCAAAGAAGTGGAATCAGTAACTTTTTTCCTGAGATTTATGATAATATCAACTGGGATGAATGTTTTAAACTATTTTTTGAGCTGCGAGGCTCCCCAAACTCAATCCTCAAGAATGAGCAAGAAGTATTACAAATAAGACAACAACGTAAGATGATGCAAATGCAACAATTACAACAGCAACAACAGATACAAGGGCAATGATCAAATGAAACTATCAATTAACTCATCATCCCCACCAAATTTACTAACAAAAGAGCAATTAAAATCAATTTATTTGAAGCTTTTTAGTGGAGAAGATGGTAAAATAATATTAGAGGATTTAGCTCAGATGAGCGGCATATATCGTAGCAATTTCGTTCGGCAAGAAAGTGATTACACTGCCTTTCTTGAAGGGCATCGAGCATTGTTCCTATATATATGCTCACAGGCTTCAGAAGATAATGGAGTTAATAATATTGATGGTGCTAAAATGAACCAGATAAATAAAGGCAACATTTAGTAATAATTAAGAGGTTATATTATATGTTTTTATCAAAATTTCTTGACCCTAAAAATGATTTTTGTTTTCGCCAAATTTTTGGTACTGAAAAGAATAAAGATATACTTGTTCATTTTTTAAATGATGTCCTAAAATTTGAAGGTAGTGACAAAATAACTAATGTGGTATTTTTACCAACTATCCAAGACCCTGATATTGCTATTTACAGAAAGTCTATTGTTGACGTATTATGCAAAGATCAACATGGTAATCAATTCATAGTAGAGATGCAGGTAAGTGAACATAAAGGATTTGAGAAAAGAGCTCAATATTATGCTGCTAAAGCATATTCTAAGCAAATACTCAAAGAAGATGAAAACCATAAAAAGTTGGCAGTATACGCTAAATTAAAAGGAGTAATATTTTTAGCAATAGCAGATTTTGTGATGTTTGACGATAAAAAACATTGGAAATCAAAACATTGTATTTTAGATACAAAGACCTATGCCAATGATTTAAAAGATTTTCATTTTGTTTTTTTAGAACTCGAGAAATTTAATAAAACTATTAATGAGCTGGAAACTATTGAAGAGAAGTGGATGTACTTTTTTAAGCATGCAGGGGATAGTACATTAACCTTAACAGATATAGAGCATTTAATAGGTAAGGATAAAATTATTAGGAGAGCCTTTGAGGCTGTAGACCAAGCTAGCTGGTCAGAAGCAGAACTTAATACTTATGAGGAAATAACTAAAGCCCGTCTTGATAATTTAGCGGTAGAGCAGCAAAAAATTGAAGATGCTGAAGCTAGAGGCGAAGCTAGAGGCGAAGCTAGAGGCGAAGCTAGAGGCGAAGCTAGAGGCGAAGCTAGAGGCGAAGAAAGAAAAGCTATAGCCATGGCAAAAAAAATGTTGGCTAAAAGAAAGCCAATAGATGAAATCATTGAATTTACCGGGCTAACCCTTGAAGAAATAGAACAGTCAAAAGAAGAATAAGCAGATGAGCAAAGAACTAATTGCCAATAACTATGAAACTAGCCCTACTTCCTCTGGTAATGACTGGCTAGCTAACATGCCTGAGGAAATACGTAAGTCTGAGTCACTTGGTAAATTCAAGGATGTCTCATCTTTAGCTCAGAGCTATTTAGAGGCAGAGAAGAGCTTAAATCAGCGAGTCGCTGTGCCAAAAGATGACAGCTCTGATGAAGAATGGCATAAATTCTATTGTCGGCTTGGATTGCCTGAAGATAAGAGATATACTGACAAACGATCCAAGGAAGATGAGGAGTATTTAGCTCGTTATGAGGACATGTTTTACCAAAGCGGATTATCTAAAAGGCAAGGTGAAAAGCTGCTTAATTCTTTGTATGGTTTTTCGCAGGATTTGCAGAAACAGCAACAAAGTGCTATCGAGCAAACACGTAACTCTCACATTGATTGGCTAAAAAATACTTATGGTAATGCCTTTGATAATAAAATGACAGTGATGCAGGCAGCCTTGTCTAAGTTTGGTAGTAAAGAACTGGCTGGATTAATTGAAGATTCGCATTATGCACCAGCTCTAGTAGATTTATTAGTACGAGTCGGTGAAACTTTAAAATCCGACTCGTTAGTAACTGGTAAAGAGCTGCCTACAATTAATAATCGGGATGGGGCATTAGCAGAGATAGAAAAACTTGAATCTGATCCTGAGTTTGTGGTAAAATTAAGGAGTAAAGACCATACGGGACATGAGCAAGCTGTTAAGCGTAGGGAACAATTATATAAAATCGCTTATGATAAAAAACAATAGACTTCCTGCATAAGTCAATCTAGTTGGTGATTTTGTCGTCGAAACTCGCCTCCTAAAAATCCCTCAACTATCTTTGGCTTATGTAGGGAAGTCTAATAAAAAATAACGTAACCAACCAATCATTAAAGTTATGATGTAGGTGACAACTCATTTAAGGCTGCAACTTCGCAATAACCTAATCATAAAAGAGCCACTAATAGCATAATACTCTTCTGCTTTGAAGAATTGGCTTCGTAAAACTACGGGGAATTCGTGTACTCACGTACTAAATGTCACACTACTGGACAAAAATGCTAAGTTGATTGCAAATCATATAATTAAAGCAATTTTATAATAACTGAATCAAGAGAATATTTAAAACAACTATAAGATTGTTTAATTAATTTTATTCCTAATTGAAGTACGGAATAAGCCCTGCACCCTAATGTTTTCTTCATTTTAACTGGTTGTTTTAGTTCTTCAATTGACCCTATTTTTATAGCTATCGCATAAGATATAAATATGCATTTAATAAAACTTTCAAATCTCACTTTGTCCTTTATATGGCTATCCTCCATTCGAAACCCATTACTCTTGCATCCTTTAAATGCCGTCTCGATATCCCATCTTCGTCGATATATTTTAGCCCCATTGCTCATATTTCTACTATATACTACCGATAAATATTCTCCACTCTCTAATTTGATATGATCTAATTTTATTGGTATAGAATAAAACTGTGTTTCTAGATTTAGTATTTTGCTCTTTTGAAGATTAACAACTTTAATCCATTCTCCTTCCTTATTCATTATTCTATTTGTTTTTCTAATCCTTAAAGCATAATTAATAGATTTACTGTTTAAATAAGTTATTAATTTTTCATTATCAAACTCTCTATCTCCAGTAATTACATCTATTCTAGCTACCCCAAATTTTTCGATAAATTTTTCAACTACTTCAACTTGATCATCAGTAGTACATGTACCTCTGTAAGGAATTATTTTATAGATTAACGGCATAGCAATTTTATCATAGGATACTGATAATACTAATATATTTCTAATCTCTTTTCCTAACTCCCAAGTAGTCCTATCTAATGATAATATGACTTTACCTTCAGGAAGAAGAGGGGTCATAAATTTGTAATAGTCATCAATATTAATAAAATCTTTTTCTAAAAATCTATATACAGATTTTATTTTTGAATCTAACAAAGCATTTCCTTCTATTTCCTCTGCCATATTTTTTTTACTACCTCGACATAAAATTAACGATTTTATTATGCCTTTAAATGTATTAGATCTTGAATTTATCATCTTAAAATGATTAAATAATAACTTGGCTAGCAACATAGAATACCTAAGATTTTTTATGTATCCTATCTAAAATATTCTATTTGCTAGCCTTTTCAACCCTTCCTACATTTTTGTCCAGTAGTGTGATAAGTAATAGGCGAGCGACGAGTGACAACGTCCCCAACTTCTCATCAATTGACTATACATCAAAACTCTTTGGGCATTTTAAATCCACGCCATTGCTAAGGATAACAAACATTATCCGGTTAAAATCTTCTAGGACTAGCTATAGATGGAAATGCAAATCATATTTTTTGAATATGATTATTCAATTGTTAATTATTTCCAGGCAATTCTGATTTTATTAAAAATAAGTAATAGACATTTAAAAATTATTATTATACTCTTAATAATAATATTAAAATATTCATGTGAATTATTAATAATAGTATGAAGATTTTTATATAAATTAACTGGATTGGTGGGCATAAAATATATAGTAAACCAAAATCGGATAATTATTTAAAGTGTTGTTAATCCAATGACATTCAATTTACAAGTGGAGTGATTCAGTAAAAATTAGGGCAAATTATACTATTATCAACAAAGCCATTCAATATATGGGGGTTATATATGAGTTTAAGAATAAGCATATTATTCAATATTGGGTTAACACAACTAGTATTAATCAGTACATGTAAAGGCGAAGGGGGTATTTCACCACATACAAAATTTGGTGAATCTAAATCATCACCGAAAATTCTTACTAATAGCAATATTGTAAATACTAATACATCATTTCCTGATGAAGAATTTGATTTAGAAAACATTCAACCACTTACAGGTTTGGGTAAATCTAAATCATCATCGGAAATTCTTACTAGTAGCAATATTATAAATACTAATGCATCATTTCCTAATAGAAAAACTGACTCAGAAAATATTCCACCATTTAAAGGTTTCGGTAAATCTAAATCATCATCGGGAATTCTTACTAGTAGCAATATTGTAAATACTAATGCATCGTTTCTTAATAGAAAAACTGACTCAAAACATATTCTCTCTAAAGAGAACACTCCACCACTTAAAGATTCTGATAAATCTAACTCATCATCGGAAATTCTTGCTAGTAGCAATAATACTAATGCATCATTTACTGATGAAGAATTTGATTTAGAAAACATTCAACCACTTACAGGTTTGGGTAAATCTAAATCATCATCGGAAATTCTTACTAGTAGCAATATTATAAATACTAATGCATCATTTCCTAATAGAAAAACTGACTCAGAAAATATTCCACCATTTAAAGGTTTCGGTAAATCTAAATCATCATCGGGAATTCTTACTAGTAGCAATATTGTAAATACTAATGCATCGTTTCTTAATAGAAAAACTGACTCAAAACATATTCTCTCTAAAGAGAACACTCCACCACTTAAAGATTCTGATAAATCTAACTCATCATCGGAAATTCTTGCTAGTAGCAATAATACTAATACATCATTTACTGATGAAGAATTTGATTTAGAAAACATTCAACCACTTACAGGTTTGGGTAAATCTAAATCATCATCGGAAATTCTTACTAGTAGCAATATTATAAATACTAATGCATCATTTCCTAATAGAAAAACTGACTCAGAAAATATTCCACCATTTAAAGGTTTCGGTAAATCTAAATCATCATTGGGAATTTTTACTAGTAGCAATATTGTAAATACTAATACATCGTTTCTTAATAGAAAAACTGACTCAAAACATATTCTCTCTAAAGAGAACACTCCACCACTTAAAGATTCTGATAAATCTAACTCATCATCGGAAATTCTTGCTAGTAGCAATAATACTAATGCATCATTTACTGATGAAGAATTTGATTTAGAAAACATTCAACCACTTACAGGTTTGGGTAAATCTAAATCATCATCGGAAATTCTTACTAGTAGCAATATTATAAATACTAATGCATCATTTCCTAATAGAAAAACTGACTCAGAAAATATTCCACCATTTAAAGGTTTCAGTAAATCTAAATCATCATCGGGAATTCTTACTAGTAGCAATATTGTAAATACTAATGCATCGTTTCTTAATAGAAAAACTGACTCAAAACATATTCTCTCTAAAGAGAACACTCCACCACTTAAAGATTCTGATAAATCTAACTCATCATCGGAAATTCTTGCTAGTAGCAATAATACTAATGCATCATTTACTGATGAAGAATTTGATTTAGAAAACATTCAACCACTTACAGGTTTGGGTAAATCTAAATCATCATCGGAAATTCTTACTAGTAGCAATATTATAAATACTAATGCATCATTTCCTAATAGAAAAACTGACTCAGAAAATATTCCACCATTTAAAGGTTTCGGTAAATCTAAATCATCATCGGGAATTCTTACTAGTAGCAATATTGTAAATACTAATGCATCGTTTCTTAATAGAAAAACTGACTCAAAACATATTCTCTCTAAAGAGAACACTCCACCACTTAAAGATTCTGATAAATCTAACTCATCATCGGACATTCTTGCTAGTAGCAATATTATAAATACTAATGCATCATTTACTGATAAAGAAATTGATTTAGAAAACATTCTCTCTAAAGAGAATACTCCACCACTTACAGGTTTCGGTATTTCAAATCGAAATCAATCTAGATATTTTGCATTTGGAGCAGATGAGAATAGAAGCCCGTCATTATTAACCCAAGAATCTAAGGAATCAACGCCAGAGTTACCTACAATTGCTCGACGGAAAGTGTATAGAGTAAGACTTCCATCTCAAAAAGGGAATCAATCATTAGAAGAAAAAAAGCAAATGGAAATAATAGCACAGAATCCCAACACAATGGTAAGTGAATCATCAAAAGAGGATGTATTAGGTACTGTTGCAGCAACATCTAGTACAGAAGTAAAACCATGGGATGCAACTAGTCCATTGCCCTCACATCAAAGTAGTGGCACTAATCTTGGTGGTTCTCCAACTACTAGCCTTGCTAAATACGCTACATCAACACCTGCTGAAGTTTCAGCAAATCTCGTACTATCACCTTCTAATAATTCTAAATCAGATACATTTAGAGATTATAGAGATGGTCGTGATCCTGTCCTTAAATCTCCTATTAAGGATATAACGAGTACTTCTAATAAACAAAACAATCCATCTAATATAAGTAGAGCATTAAAACCATTATTCGATAATAATGGCTTAAAGAATACAGATTTACTGAGTACAGATAATCAGCTTCAAAAAATACAACCTTGCGAGGATGAAGAACAAGGATTAATTTCTGAATTCAAAAATCTTAGTATTACTAATTTTCCTGACTTAGAAGCATCAAGCTCAGGGACAACCCAACTGACATTGCCAACAACAGCAATGATGCCCAATACCACCAATCACCGGAATAAATTGAAGAAATTAAAGCAAAGGCATAAAGATAATGAGTTTAAACAAGCAATGAAAAAACAAGAACAAAGGAAGAAAGAAGAAGCTAAAATAACAGCAGATAAGAAGCAGTTGTTGGATATGGTAAAACAAATGAATAAGGAGAGGAGACAGCAGGCACGAGCTGAGCAAAATAATAGAGCAATTGAGCAACAGGCTATTGTTCAGCTGACAGCCCAACAGCTATTAACTCCTGAAACTAATAAAGTTCCTGATGTTGCATTGGTTCAAAACAATATTGAACCAACCATAGTGCCAGATGAAAATGGAGGAGAATGGCAAGAAGTATTAAGTAAAAGGCAAAAGAGACTTAACAAGAAGAATATTGCTAAATCAATAGAGGTACATACAGAGTTAGTAGTGAAGCAAAATAATGGAATAATTGATCAACAGTCTATTGTTCCTAAGACATTTACCCAACAACCATTAACTCTTGAAACTAATAAAATTCCTGATTATGCATTTGCTCAAGACAAAATTGAACAAAGCATAGTGTCAGATGAAAATGGAGGAGAGTGGCAAGAAGTATTAAGTAAAAGGCAAAAGAGACTTAACAAGAAGAATATTGCTAAATCAATAGAGGTACATACAGAGTTAGTAGTGAAGCAAAATAATGGAATAATTGATCAACAGTCTATTGTTCCTAAGACATTTACCCAACAACCATTAACTCTTGAAACTAATAAAATTCCTGATTATGCATTTGCTCAAGACAAAATTGAACAAAGCATAGTGTCAGATGAAAATGGAGGAGAGTGGCAAGAAGTATTAAGTAAAAGGCAAAAGAGACTCAACAAGAAGAATATTGCTAAATCATTAGCAGTACAGCCGGAACCGCCACCAATCCAGCCGGAACCGCCACCAATCCAGCCGGAACCGCCACCAATCCAGCCGGAACCGCCACCAATCCAGCCGGAACCGCCACCAATCCAGCCGGAACCGCCACCAATCCAGCCGGAACCGCCACCAATCCAGCCGGAACCGCCACCAATCCAGCCGGAACCGCCACCAATCCAGCCGGAACCGCCACCAATCCAGCCGGAACCGCCACCAATCCAGCCGGAACCGCCACCAATCCAGCCGGAACCGCCACCAATCCAGCCGGAACCGCCACCAATCCAGCCGGAACCGCCACCAATCCAGCCGGAACCGCCACCAATCCAGCCGGAACCGCCACCAATCCAGCCGGAACCGCCACCAATCCAGCCGGAACCGCCACCAATCCAGCCGGAACCGCCACCAATCCAGCCGGAACCGCCACCAATCCAGCCGGAACCGCCACCAATCCAGCCGGAACCGCCACCAATCCAGCCGGAACCGCCACCAATCCAGCCGAAACCACCAGCAATCCAGCCGAAACCACCAGCAATCCAGCCGAAACCACCAGCAATCCAGCCGAAACCACCAGAAACAAATTTAGATTTAGAAGGGGAAGAAGACTATGGACTTACTCTACTTTTTAAGGAGGAAGAATCTGCAACATCGCAAACGTTAAGCTCAGTATTAGTGCCAACATCAACGTCAACTTCAACACTATCTTCAGAATTAAGAGCAAATTCTTTAGCTAATTCATCAAGTACACGGTCAAATTCAACACTAGAAAACTCAGACTCAAATTCAGACTCAGAACTTGACAACAACCAAGACTCAAAATCAGAAACACCATCAACGTCAACTTCAACACTATCTTCAGAATTAAGAGCAAATTCTTTAGCTAATTCATCAAGTACACGGTCAAATTCAACACTAGAAAACTCAGACTCAAATTCAAAATCAGAACTTAACAACAACAAAGACTCAGATCAAAATTCAGAATTAAAAGAAAAAGAAGAGCAAAAACCAAATTCAAAATCAGAACTTAACAACAACAAAGACTCAGATCAAAATTCAGAATTAAAAGAAAAAGAAGAGCAAAAACCAAATTCAAAATCAGAACTTGACAACAACCAAGACTCAAAATCAGAAACACCATCGAGTCCAGTATTAAAGCCAAATATATCAGCTGACAACGATATTGCCTCCCGCAATAACAGTGATGCATTAATATTGCAAGAACAGGTAAAAGCATTAGAACAACAAACAGTAGAGGTACAAAAACAAGTAACTTCAGCAACAATAAATTCAGTAGCATCAGTTTTTGATTTTATAGAACAGTCTGTTCAATCAAGATTCCACCAACTTGATCTTGCAGCTCTTGCTTCTGGTGATGAAGATAATATTGTGTCTAAAAATGTCTGGGTTAGTGGTACGATTGGTGTGGCTAAGTATGAGGGGGGTAACATATTAAGTAGATATACCGGCAGAACTAGGGCTGCAACTATTGGGGGTGATATAGAACTGCAAGGTGGTAGCATTATAGGAGGAGCTTATAACTATGTCATTTCTAACTTTAAATACAAAAATCGTACTGACAAAGTTGCTGCCCACGCCCATGTAATATCTATATATGGTCAAACTAATTTGTCTGATAAATTAATACTACAAGGTGTTTTTTCCTTTGCCCTTGGTAATGTTTCTGCAAAAATACCAGTGCAAAAACAGATGGCTAAGGCTAAATTTGATAATACTTCATATAGTAGTAAGATAGTAGTTGCTCACAAGTCACAATTTGGTAAAGTACTAATTACCCCAAATATTGGGTTAAAGCATGGAGGATACAATATTGCTGGATATAATGAAAGATTTGAAGCACAGAGTCTATCGGTCGCTGCTACTAATGACAGAAGAGCTTCTGGAATTATAGGATTTGAAGCAGTTATACCAATAAAGATTAGTGATACTACCCAGGTAATTCCTGGATTGCACATGGAAGGTGAAAGATTTTTGCATAATAAGCAACAGAAGGTTCGTATGCAGATAACGTCAGGTTCCAACAAAAGAGAAGAAGTATTGCTACTTGAAAAACCGGCTAAATATAACTACAAAGTTGGTGGGACTATTACTATAAAACGTGGAGTGACAGAAATTATGGTAGTATATGATTATTTAGCTTCTAATAATAAATACTCTAGCCATCAAGGTTCGATAAAATTGAGAGTATCGTTTTAACCTGGGCTAGTAGGGGGAGGAGCAGCCATCATGTTGTAAATCTAGCAAAGTGAAACTTCAGTGGGTTACCCAATGCATCAACGAGGGAATGAATTTTAGTACTAAAGCCAGAAGTGGATGTCAATGGCGTCTTTTACCATCTTCTTAACGGTGGGTTATTTCTAATACATAATGTATATTACCATCATTATGTAGGTCAGCTTCTTTAACTATTTTATAACTTAATTGATACTTTAAGCATAATTGTTGTATTCGGTCAATGCTTCTCATTGATGAAGTAATAAATATTCTACCTTTATGTGACAGTAACTTAAACCCTTTTAACATAATAGCTGTTATGAGTTTATTATCAACATCATAAAAAGTATGGCTAATTGCTCTTCTTTCAGGTGGTATAGTTTTAAATTCATCCTTTGATAAATTATCCCAAGGAGCCCCTGAAACAATTATATCTATCTTACCTACAAAATTTGGCAATAAAGGAGATACCCCCTCTCCTTTAAATAAATACACATTTTTTGTAATACCATTAAGTATCAAATTATCTGTAGCACATTGTATCGCATACTTACTGATATCACTTCCAATAATTGTATCGGCACCATTTTTTGCAGCTATTATACCTAAAGCAAAGCATCCAGCTCCTATATCTGCAACCACCTTACTTTGTACTAAATTGTTATCTATTAAAAACTCTGCAAACATTTCAGTCAACTTTCCAGGAGGATAAACATTAACATTCTTGATAATAAAATTATTGTTAAGAACCTTTACCTGATATGGTACCTCTTTATCAATTATACTTGATATATATTTCTCTGCCTCTGGATTTATTTGTGCCATAGATTTCGTACTTAATAACAATAAAACTTTAAATAGTCTATCATCTTTTTAACTTCCTTCTATGACACATTTAGAGTTTCTTTACAATATCAGCAAGTTTTGGATTATAAGGGATCGTTCAGGTACAACAGTTTTTACATTATAGTAACATTTTTACAGGTGTTTATAATTAACACCTTGATGCTTTTAGGTTATAGAGAATAGACCTATCCAATTTACAGAATGAAAAGCATTTACTAATCCTCTAGAATTAAGAATAAACATAAAACAACAAATTGAATATCTAAAGTGTAGATTACTACAATTGGCATAGATATTGCAAAAAGAATTCTGCAAATTTACCTATGTATAAGAAGTCTCCTCTATAATATTTATACTTTTATTTGAGTACCGTGATATTGTTACAAGCAAAAAATTTATTATTTCAATTTTCTACATTATTTTTTCTTGCTATCATTAAGCCAAACTATCAGTATATGTATAATATAAAGTATGAAGAACGGGGGAGAAATGATAGAGTCCCAGCAAGAACACAGGAGTTTAACTAGGAAACAGAAGGAAGCTATTGGTCTACTATCCATAGGCACCTTTTTAGAGTATTTTGATCTAATGCTCTATGTTCATATGGCGGTACTTCTTAATGAGCTTTTTTTTCCAAAAGCTGATCCTTACACTTCAGCTATTTATTCTGCAACAGCATTTTGTGCTACTTTTGTTTTTAGACCAATTGGAGCATTAATTATTGGCTGGATTGGTGATAATATTGGTCGTAAAGCAACAGTAATTATCACCACTTCTATGATGGCTATTTCCTGTATTATTATGGCTAATCTACCAACTTATGCTCAGATAGGTATTACTGCTACCTGGATAATGACTATATGTCGTATTGCACAAGGTATGTCTTCGATGGGAGAAATAATGGGGGCACAACTTTACCTAACTGAAATTACTAAACCACCTGTACAATATCCAGTTGTAGCATTAATAGATGCTTTTGGTGCTATAGGTAGTGCTACCGCTTTAGGTATTGCATCTATTGTTACCTCTTTTGAGTTAAATTGGCGAATAGCATTTTGGATAGGAGCAGCAATTGCTTTAATAGGAGTGATAGCTAGGACTGCACTTAGAGAAACACCAGAATTTGCTGATGCAAAACGACGAGTTAAAAAAATATTGGAAAATACTGATATGAACAAAAAAATATTAGAAGACGATCCAATTTGGCAAGATAAACCTGACAAAAAAACAATTTTTGCTTTGTTTTTAATAGATTGTAGTTGGCCTTTAACTTTTTATTTTGCTTTCATTCATTGTGGAAATATTCTTAAAAATCAATTTGGTTATAAACCGGAAGAAGTAATTAATCACAATTTTCTAGTATCAATTGGTACAATTATTTATATGTTATTTATAACATATTTAAGTTATAGAATATATCCACTAAAAATACTAAAAGTAAAAATAATTATTATGCTTATTTTTATCCCCTTTTGTCCATATCTATTGGATTATGGAATAACAACACCGTTTTATTTGATGTTATTCCAACTATTTATTTTGGTATTTGGGCCCTCTAAAACACCAGCGTTTCCGATTATCTTTAGGAACTTTCCGATCTTTAAAAGATTTACTTATAGTAACTTTTCATATGCCTTGTCACGTGCAATTATATACATAATTACCTCTTTCGGCATTGTTTACTTTATAAAATATTTTGGTAATGGGGGAGTATGGATTATGATGATTCCAATATATGTTGGATATAGTTATGGATTGTCTCATTTTGAACAGTTGGAAAAAAAAGCTGGTAATTATCCTTAAAGATCATTTCTTGGTTCTGTAACAGATAGTGTTTGACAGGTAAATTTTGATAACATAATTCAGTTATTCTTTTTTCTATTTTTAACACTCCATCTATTTGATCTTCAAGATAGATACTAAGAGTTATAAATCTTTTAAGAGTTTCTTCGACAATTTTTTTTCTTTTCTCAGAAGATTTAGAGCCTATAGTTTGCATATTATGAAGCCGATCAAATATCTTAATAACCAAAATATCACTTTTCTTCTGTCTATACAAGGTTTCTACTATTTCAGCAGAACTAATTTTGTGTTCACCTTTAATTCGGGTTAGGTCTTCTACTTGACTAGCAACCTGATCACCAAAAATACTAGTTATCATAGTTTGTGTAAGTTCCTTATCCTCGATAGTATCGTGTAGTAATGACGTAACAATCATATCAGTTCTAAAATATTTTAAAATTCCTAATGCTGTATGTTCAGCAACCATGTATGCTACTTCTATAGGGTGAGAGTAATATGGCTCGCCGGATTGTCGCATCTGTGTGCCATGATATTTTTTGGCGTAATATATACCTTTTTTAACCTCCTCAATATCTATTGGTTGCTTTACTTGTTTGTTTAGTAAAATTAATTTACTGAGTAACCTTTCAGCATATTTACAAGATTCAAACTTTGATTGCCAGTTATGAATATCTTCCATTAGATACACATTATTTTTAATTATGAAGTAGACTATAACTAAAAATAAAAATATTTCCAATATATTATCTTCTAAAGATAAATATTTTCTAACCTTGTTGTAGGATAAGCAGTATCCATTACTGAGTTCCACTTTCCTCAATAGTCTTCGGTTAAGAAAATCCAATGATTAACCAAGCCTGGATATATGACTGCATTCGATTTTCTTTTCATCTCCAGTCCTCCTTTTTTTGCTAGAGAATTCTATTAAGCCTAGTAGTATTAGGTTCTGTTGACAAAATTTTTAACGTAACCATATTAAAGCTCCAACAAAATTTAGAAAGGCTAAAAATGTGGCTGGGGCTTTATCAAACCTAGAAAATATACGCCTAAAATGTTTGATTTTAGGGGAGTAGACGTAATAGTCACCTATTACGCCCCTCGTTAGAACCACATCGTGCCCTATTAAGGCAATGGGCTCAAGATATTACCATTTACATAGTCTGCACCTTAATACATGATATGATATATTTTTACCTTTGGCAAAGGATGGCGTGCAATAAAGAGTGTAAATTGTTCCCAGTTAAATGATTTCTTCTGACTGCGTCTATTAAGCCATTTGAACATTATATTAACCGCCTTCCATATGAATCCCTTTACTGCCTTGCCATTGTGTGATACTCCATAATATTGGATGTCCTCTAATACCAAATCACCATCAATTTAGCATGATATTATCAAATTCCAGGTAGTAATTGATTTTACGATCGATGGGTTATTTTCGTAATGATTGTAAGCATCAATCAAGATAGAATCTACTCCATTCATTGAGTTGAAAACAACGTTGTAAAAAAATTTCTCCCTCATATCATCCCATATATTCTCTTGAGGGTTCAACTGCGGACTATATGGTAGTAGAAATGTTAATTGCATATTGCTTGGTAATGCTTCCTTGCTTATCTTATGGGCAGATGCACCATCGCAAACTACTAGAAGATAGTTATTAGGATATCTTTCTGATAGTTCCTTGAGCATTAACATCATCCAATCCTTATTCAACCTTGGCAAAACAAGAAAGCAGCTGTCCCCATCAAATGGGCATACAGCACCATATGCATATGTATATTCTCTTACTACTTGTTTTTTGAGTAACGGTCTTATTCCCATTGGAACCCAGCATTTTCGAAGATTATCTATGCGTCCGAACCTAGCATCATCTTGAAAAAATACTTTAAGCTCTTTATTTTGTTTCACTGCTTCTAATCTTGCACCTTTGACCAAAATTGACCAGTTTTTTTAAAAGTTTCCACTGCATCAGCCTTTTGGTTAGGGTGATACGGTCTTGGCACAATTTTACGCCATCCATGTCTGTGAAGCAGTCTATAAGCCGTGAATCTTGCTACCTTGCACCCGACTTTTTCTTCAAACAGCTTATGCACCTTGCCTATTTCTACTACACCTCCTTTTATAGCAGTCTTTTCGATCGTGTTAAGCATTTGTCTTTCTTCTTCTATTGTAAGATAGCTTCTATTCCTACCTCCTTTTTTAGCACTTGCAAGGCTAGTAATACCTTTATTGCGAGCAAAGCTATGGATACTATGTATATGGCTTATTGAGAAACATGTAATTTTAGCTATTAGATGGGCAGACATTTTATCGCTTACCCTTAGGTATAAAGCTTGGTAACGCCTGAATTCATCTTTGCTATTACTATTATTCATCAGAACTCTTACTTCTTCTGGATTTATTTCTAGTTTTTGATATCCTCTTGCCATTGTTGTACACTCTCATTTGTTAGAGTTTTTTTATATCATATATACTACTCTATTGATAGTGATTTAGTATAAGTCTATTATGCTCTCAACCTCATTTTCATAGAGATACTTAGAAAGTTCTCTCACTGCATCATGACATCCTATCCCTGTCCTGAAACCGTAAGAACATTTGAGGAATAATGGCTCATAGATGTTTTCAAGTACCTTCTTCATCATCTTCTGGCAAAGCTTATCTTCAAAATTGCTAATCCCTAAAGTCCTATACTTACCTGGGCTTCCCTCCTTTGGTATCTTTACCTCTAGTATATTCCCTGGTTTGTATACCATGTTCTTTAGTTTCTTAACCAACTCTCCGATATTTTCTGTAAGGTTTAAGCTATAGTTTGATTTGTTCATATACTACTCATAAATGAAGGGTTGCAAAGATAGGAGAGATATTATAGAGTATATGACATTATGAGTAAGAATGTATTGACAGAAGACCAAAGAAAAAAGTTGAAGGAACGTCATAAAACAGAACGAGAAGGAAGGATACGTGATCGTATTAAGGCAGTTTTGATGTATGACGATGGGTATAGTAATGTAGAGATTGCTAAGGTACTACTCCTGAGCCACGAAGCGATAAGAAAACATATTGTTGATTATCAAAAAGCCAATAAGCTTTATACCAACAACGGAGGTAGCACAAGCAAATTAAATGATGTTGAGCAGGCAGAATTAGTGAATCACCTAGAAGCAAATAATTATGTTTATGCTAAAGATATCATGCATCACATTGAGAACAAATATGGTGTGACATATACGATAACGGGAGTAACAAAATTACTATACAAACTGGGTTTTGTTTACAAGAAGCCGAAAGTAGTACCAGCTAAGCTGGATTTTGACAAGCAAGAATTATTTAAGTTAAACTACAGTTTACTAAAAGGGAATCTCAGAGATAAGGAAGCCATATATTTTATGGACGGTGTTCATCCTCGGTATCAAGCAAAGGCAAGGTGCGGTTGGATAAGAAAGAACCAAGATAAGACCTTACCAACATTCAGTGGCTGGAGAAGAAAGCACATGATTGGTGCTATTAACCTAGTTAATTTACAGTTAGTAAGCACAGAGAACCCCAAAATAAATGGGGAGCAGATAGTTAATTTCCTACAGAGATTGGAAGAGGAGAATAGTGACAAGGAAAAAATATATTTAATCTGTGATAATGCTAGTTACCACAAATCCAAGAAAGTGAAAGAATATCTAGCAAATAGTAAGATAGAGATGGTATTTTTACCGCCATACAGTCCAAATCTTAACCCAATTGAGAGATTATGGAAGTTTATGCACAGTATTACAACTACTAATAAATTTTATCATAATTTTGAACAATTTTCGGAAGCAATAAACAAATTTTTTAGCAACATCGCCGATTATAAATATAGGTTACGTACCTTAATAAATGATAACTTCCAAACTATTACTGTTAACCATTTCTGCAACTCTTCAGGTTAATTGAGTATATATTAAATAGTTTAAAGATTCACCACATCAATCTGATATTCTAGTGCCACTTCCTTGCCGCAAAAAGCCATAGCAATTTTGATAATTTTCTGAACATGAGAGTGTTCTTTTATTTTAGTCTCATATTTTTTTCTCATGATTTGATCTAGCCCATCTTTGGCAACAGATTCTAAAATATCAGGAGATTTACATATTTTATATTCAATAATAATAGCATTGTCACCTTTACCTATCTTGGGTAGTAGCACAATGTCCGCCCTACCGCTACCGGTTTCTCTTTCACTGTCTATTATATAGCCAAGAGATAACGTGTTAATTAAACCTAGCATAAAGCCACTATAAAATAGCTCGGCTTTTTTCTCGCCAGTTTGATGAAAACTAGTAGCGTTTAGTAATAATTCTTGCAGCCTTTCTTTAAATTCTTCTATTTTACCTGCCGGCAGCAAACTAGCAAATGAATAATATAAAGAACTATCCATTTGTAACTTGTTGCTCACCCACTGCAATAATCTTGCATTATATATGTGTTTTACCTCTTTATTAGGAGCAGATAATTGATAAATATCCTCTTCTGACTCGATTACCATTGGGTTTAAATAACCACTAAATAACAATAGACTAAATAGCCCTGACCGTGTGTTAATATCACTGAAACTAATTTGTCTGGTAATAGGGGAGATAATATTTTTGCCACTAGCGAGTAGCTGAATATCTTGTTGTATCTCATCTGATAGTAATGCTTTATCAACAAGACCAGTTCCCCCACTATCAAGCCAATAATGGTCAAGCTTGCCTTTATGAGCTAAACATTGCATAATCGACCATGGATTATAGATGATTTCTCCGCCAAAATTATAACCATTATACCAAGCTTTAATTTGTTCAGGATTAGTTGCTGTTGGTACTTTGGTTAATAACTCATCAACTTCTGCTTGAGTAAAACCATAGAACTTAGAATATTTTTCATCAAGCAAGCTATATTCACTAACATTATTCAAATCCGAAAATAAATTAGCTTTAGCAACCCTTAATATGCCGGTTATTACCCCTTTTTCTAAATAAGGATTAGTTTTTAAACTACTGCCAAACATCCCGCGGAATATTTCAAGTACCTGTTCAAACTCTTCTGGTTTGTTACCAAACTTAATGTATGAACTATTGATCGGCGTATCATATTCATCGATTAATATGTAAACTTTTTGACCAAAATGTTTGTACAGCACTTCGCTCAAAACCCGTAAACTATCTTTTAAGTCATTTCTCTCAAGTTTCCCATCAAAATATCTCCTTAGTTTTTCTTTTTGGGCATTATTTAATAGTCCTGTATCTTCTGTTACATGATGATTTAAGTAATGATGACTTGCAAATAATTCTATAATTTGATCCTTTATACCTAGTTCTATTTCTTGATAACTACTACCTTTTACATCTTTAAGATTGAGCAAAATCACCGGAAATTGACCTTGGTACTCAGATATTACATCTGGGTACTGAGCTATTTTCAACTTCTTAAGTAACTTTTTTCTACCTGTTGCTAGTCCTAAATCTACTTCACCCCCGATAAATAGCTTGTTATTTACTCTATCTTCTGTAGGGAAAGGAACACCATTTTGATCCACCTCTATCTCAAAAAATTTCTGGAGCATGTTCATATTCAAGCTCTTACCCCAACGTCTTGGTCTGGTGATTAGGATAACCTTACCATTGTCCTCTAGTAATTCTTGAATCATTAGACTTTTATCAACAAATACATCACTATTAACAACCAAGTCATAGAACTCATCCGTACCTACTAGCATTCTTGGCGGCTTATTTTTACCTTGAATGGTACTAATATCTTTAACTGTTGTATTAAGATCAGAAAGTTTAAAGGTCATATTATTATATTATATTTGAGAATTACTATAAATATTTGCTTTAAGAAAGTGTAGCATAAATAAGCTAACAGCACCAGCAATTATCTTTTTGACAAATATCTTAAGTATCTATTGTTGATGGGTTTTGTTTTGGATATAATTAAAGGAACAATAACGCGGCTTTTAAATTGTTATTGAATAATTGGGTGATTTAATTATGAGCGAAGAACTTCTGCAACGAGATTTAATCAAGAATCCTGAAAAAATAGGGACTTGGAATTTTTATAATATTGGTTCAACAACTATTAGTGCTTTAAAAAAATATGATATAATAAGAAGTATAGACTATGGGAATGTATCAAACAAGAGAGTTGATGCCATTATCACCAAACAAAAAGAAGTTATTGCTATTGTGGAATTTAAATCACCTGAACATTTTAATACCAAGGATAAAAAAAATAATGCCATTCTGCAAGAAATTGAGGTTGCCAAAAAACTAAAAACAAAATTAATTATTGCAACTGATACCAAAGAGACGGTATGGTTTAATGTTGCTACTGGTAATACCGTGAAAACCGAAGAAGCTAATGATTTTAAATATCCTTTTGATTCTAAAGATATAAACTTACCAAAAGTTATCAATGAAATAATACAATCAATAAATGAGAAAAATGATAGAATTTTACCAAAAGAACTAGTCAATCCAACAGATTTAGCAAAACAAATATGGCAAGATGTTTGGAGTGTTAGCGGTGCAACCCCTGATAATTGCTTATACACATTTGTTGAATTATTTATATTCAAATATTTAAGTGATTTAAAAATATTGCAAGGTACTTATAATTTTTACACTTTACTTGGGATGTATGAAGAAGGCAATGAAACTAATACAGTTTTACAACATTATGCAAATATTATCAGACCACAAATAAAAGAGCTGTTTCCTGAAAATGCTTTAGACAAGACCACCATAATAAATGGTAGCATATTTATCAGCAAAGAACAAAAAGCTGTTGATGGTTACGGAATAGTCTTTAAAAAAGTTCTACAAAAATTTAAAAATTATGGAAAACTTGAACATATTGACCATGATTTTAAAAGTAAGTTATTCGAGAGTTTTTTAAAAGAAAGTATCAGTAAAAAGAATTGGGGGCAATTCTTTACTCCGATTAAAGTTGTCCGTGCTATCAATGAAATGGCAGAAGGTGAACTAAAAGAAGGAATGACTATTTGTGATCCAGCCTGTGGAGTGGGGAAATTTCCATTAGAATTTATAAAGAACGATCTTGATAAGCTCTTTAAAGTTGAAAACAATAAAATAATACAAAAAGTTAAAATAGTTGGTTTTGATAAGGGTTTTGATAAAGATGAGCAGAAAACCATCATTTTAGCAAAAGCCAATATGCTTATTTATTTTTGTGAACTGATAAAAGATAATATTGGATTAACTAGGGAATTTGCCAAAATATTTAATGAGAGTTTTGTTTTAAAAACAAACTCGATACTTGGTACGCTTTCAGAAGCAGAAGAAGAAAAATATGACTTAATTTTAACAAACCCACCTTATGTAACAAGTGGTAGTAGTAATTTAAAAGAAGAGATAGCTAAAAATACTACGTTAAAAAATTATTATAAGATAAATGCCATGGGTATTGAGGGGCTTTTCATGGAGTGGATTATAAAAGCTCTTAAGAAAGGTGGTAAGGCTTTTATAGTTATTCCTGATGGAATTTTTAATAGACAGAACGATAAAAATTTAAGGCAATATATTTTAGATAGTTGCTATATTGATGCAATTATTTCTTTGCCATTAAAGACATTTTTTACAACGACCAAAAAGACTTATATTTTAGCGATTACAAAAAAATTCGATATTTCTGATATTCAGACTGATCCAGTATTCACCTATTTAGTTAGTGAAATTGGTGAAAGCAGAGATGTAAATAGATTTGATATTGAGCAAGATGACTTAAAAGAAGCTGTTAATTTGTATAACGCTTTTAAGGGTAATAAGAAGTATTTTGCAAATCTTAATCATGATAAGAGATGTAAGATAGTTTTGATAAATGAATTTGACAGTGGTAAAAATTGGTCTGTAGAAAGATGGTGGAGTAAAGAAGAAAAAATTGAGTTAGCTATTGGAGAAACAGACCAAATGGTTTCAATTAGTGAATTTAGCGATATAATTAGGGATTTAGGAATGATCTGTAATGAATTTAGTAAATCATTGCAAGATAGCGTTCTTTATAAATTTGATAATGAAATCGGACGTTGCCAAAGTATCAAAATAGAGGATATTTTTAATATAAAAAAGGGAATAGCAAAATACACTAAGACTTATATTAAAGAACATGAAGGTTCGTATCCTGTCTACTCAGCAAACACCAAACAAGATGGTGTTTTAGGTTATATAAATCATTTTGATCATGAGGTGGAATCTATCCAGATTACTACTAATGGATATGCTGGCACAGTTTTTTATAGGTCAAAACATAAATTTAGCATAAATGGAGATGCAAGATTGTATATTCCAAAATGTGATAATCTTGATTGTTTATATCTATCGTTTGAATTACAAAAAGCATTAGATAAAAATAACTTTAATTGGGAATATAAGCCAACCATAGAAAGAACAAGAAATATTGAAGTCAAAATTCCAATTACTACAGCAGGTGAATTTGATTTACCAAAACAACAGGAGATAGCAAAAAAATATCGTAAAATCGAAGAAATAAAGCAAACAGTTGAGGAATACAAATATAAAATAGATAAACTTGTTATCAAAATTGATAGAGAAACCAAATATTGCCAAAGTATCAAAATAGAGGATATTTTTGATTTATCACAAAAAACGAATAACAGTAAATTTACAAAATCCTTTATTGAGAAAAATAAAGGCAATATTCCTGTGTATAGTGCTTCAAAAGATGAAAATGCTATTGATTATGGTTATATTAAAGATAATCTAAAAGGGGTGAAATATTTTGAAGATTGTTTAACTTGGAATATTGATGGTTCAGTTGGTAAAATCTTTTTGAGATTCAATAGATTTTCTCTGTCCGAAAAAGTTATACCTTTAATTTTACGAGATAAATTTAAAGGTTGTGATAAACTATACTTAAAATATACCATAGAGAATGAATTGACTGCTAAAAATTTTGGGTTTGCAAATAAAGCAGGAAAAAGCAAAATTAAAAATATTGAAGTCAAAATTCCAATTACTACGACAGGTGAATTTGATTTACCAAAACAACAGGAGATAGCAGGAGAATATCGTAAAATCGAAGAAATAAAGACTAATATAAAAAGAGAACTTGAAAAAATAGAAAATATAAAAGTTGATGTTGGTTTATCCTTGTAGAAGTCAAGATTTGATCTTACAGACACCATAAATTAACTTATTAGATTGTCAGATAAATTTTGACTGTCAGATAAGTGTTTAATACCAATTCCCGAATTTAATTTAGTAAATGATTCATGCAACAAATAGATTGAATTAGCAAGGTATTTAAATTTTTAATAGAGGAAGATACTACTATTTCTAATTGTTCAATTGTATTGTATACTTTATTCTTTATAGTCTCAGACTTTAAATGCTCCCATAATCGCTCCGCAGGATTTAATTCAGGAGAATATGGTGGCAAATAAAGAATTTCTATATTAGCAGGAACCACTAAGTCCTTAGACTTATGCCATCCAGCACAATCCATAACAACAATGGCTTTTTGAACGCCTATATGTTTAGACATTTCCGCAAGAAACATGTTCAAAGACATAGTATTAACATTTGGCATCATTAAGCTAAAATCATCTCCTGTTATTGGGTTAACAGCACTGTAAACATAAAAATTCTGAAAACCTATTTTGATTTTAACTTGAGTTCTGATACCTTTGCGAAACCAACCATGACCTAATTTAGAATGAGTTCCAAAACGCGATTCATCAAAGAAATACAAAAAACTTCTTGGATTGCTTGTTATTTTTTCTTGAATTTTTTTTTAAACTGTTCATGAGTTTCTTTATTCTGTTTGTAATGCACTGCTCTTGGAGTAATGTACGCAAACTTAAGCTTGTGCAATGCCCTGTGTACAGCCGATTTACTTAGGGTATGTCGTCACGAGATTTGAGCCCACATTAGTAAAGCCCTTAAACAAAGACCCGCCATGTATGATTTTGTATTTTTAGCATATCTTGTTGCTATACCACGCCATTCTTTAAATTTTTGAAATGTATTTTCAATAATGTGCCTTAGCTTATATAGATATTTATCTATCTCTCTTTGAATCTTCCTGTTTCTTTTTGATGGTATTACAGGAATTATGTTTGCATTCACAGCCGATTCTATTATGGCGTTTGTATCGTAAGCTTTATCAGCCATAAGATGTTGTGCCTCCATATTCTGGATTAACTCACAAGCTTGAGTACAATCATTTCTGGAACCTTCTGTAACAATAATTCTGACCGGCATACCATACGCATCCACGGCCATATGTACCTTTGTATTGAGCCCCCTTTTGTGCGACTAACCGTTTGATTCCCGCCTTTCGCTCCAAGTCCTGCTTTGTGAGTTTTTACAAATGTAGAATCTATCATTAACCATTCAAAATCAGGAGCATTTATAAAAATATTTAGCAAATTCTCCCATATCCCATTATCACGCCATCTACAGAATCTTCTGTGTACATTCTTCCAATTGCCATAATCAGGAGGCAAATCTCTCCATGGAGCTCCCGTTCTAAATATCCACATCACTGCATTTATAAAAGTTCTATTGTCTCTTGCAATACCTCCCCAACAACCTTTCTGACCAGGTAAATTACTTTCTATCTTATTCCAAAGCTCATCGCTTATATCATGTCTTCTATGTGCTAAACTCATTGCTTCTTATCGCCTATTTTTATTACTACAATTATAATAACAAATCACATAAAATTATGCAATCACAATCTCGTGACGACATACCCTAGCAGAATAGTTAACTGCAGACATCGTTGGATGTGATGTTATCCAAGATCGTGGATATGATAGTAATAAAAATAGACCAAACCTTGAGTCTCAGAATAATATTACCTTTATCCCTGGCAGAAAAAATAGAAAAACAGAAATTGTTTATGATAGAGAAAAATACAAACTTAGAGGAGCTATTGAAAGATTCTTTGGAAAAATAAAAGAAAATTAGAGGCTTACTGTCTGATATGAAAAAGATGATCTTTCTTTCCTCTCGTTTATCGCTCTTGCTGCTATTAAATTATACCTTTGTTAACAGTATCTAGCAAGGGTGGTGTTTACGGTACTCAGTTCAGGCAATGATTATACCGAGAGTAAAGTTTGTAGCTAAAGAATTGGTACAAATAGTTGACGAGATATTATAGGTAAGTAGAAATTTAATAGATTCTAATCCGGAATATGCGAAAGAATGATAATATTGATGGTAAATAAGACAAACCTTAGCTTATGAAAAAACTGAACTGAACAATGGCTCTTTAGAAGTAGAAAAGATGATAAGTATAAGTTTGTAAGCCAGCGAATTCCATCAGGGCTATAGGGTAAATTTAAAGTGATTTATTAACTATAAGCCTGATACATGGTTGCATTCGATTGTTTGCTGTTATATATTATTTTTTTCTTGCATTATCGGGTAGGTCCATACATGTTCAGAATACGACAGTGATAGGCAATAAAGGATATGATAGTAGTACGTTTGTAGAAGCAAATAAGGGATGTGAGGTTGTTATACCACCAAAATCTAATCGTAAAGTACAACGTGAATATGATAGACATATTTATAAAGAACGGTACTTAAATTGAATGTTTCTTTGGTAAAATCAAACATTTTAGGCTTATGTTTTCTAGGTTTGATAAAGCCCCAACCACCTTTTTAGCTTTTTTAAATTTCGTTGGCTCTTTAATATGGTTACGTTAAAAATTTTGTCAACAGAACCTAATTATGGTTTTGTAAATTACATAATACATGAACATCGGGATAAGAAGTTCCAGAAGGTAAGCGTTCACGGTTTTCTGCTATTTTCTTATGATAAATAAAAAATCTGCTCGCCAAGCGTCTATTAGTGAGGAGACACTTGGCGGCGACGCGGTAATCCATAAAATGACCAATAATGGATTACTTTGTTGCTACTAAAGTAGCTCCTCGCAATGACGTTTTGTACTTTAACTTTTTTCCGTGAACGCTCACTAAATTATTTAGATATCTATTTAATCTTACAATATTTTCATTCTGTTTTATTTTACCTAATCTTCTTTAATCAAAGAGCGTATCAATGCATTAACCGCTTGTTGATGTGCAGGGTTACGAATTTTCATAAAATTTCTTGACACTTCTATACACATACGCTGGTGTTGAGTATGTACAGGTTCAACATTATCAACCTCTTCTAAACCATTATAAAAATAATCGATATTTTTTTCTAGTGCTTTAGCAATAAGAATTAGCCTGCCCATTGGTATTCTATTGACCCCCTTCTCATATTTTTGTAACTGCTGATGTGTTACTACTATTACCCTTGCAAGTTGTTGACGCGACAATCCCTTGGCAAGCCTTAGAGAATAGATTTTCTCACCTATAAATTTGTCAGCTTTTTCGATAAAGTCATTCTTTCGTGCCATAATTAACTCCCTTATGAATGAATTATTAAATTTTTGCAAATATATATTATTAACAAATGCAAAGATTACTGTCATATATTATATAACCTAGAAAGGCAACAATTAAAATAGGTTTATTGCCATATAAACTAATCCACTATCAGTAAATAGCAATATATTGTTCGTTTACATACAAGTAATACTTAATATTATTTAACTTTTATATATCATAATGATCTTATAGATACTTACCTATCTTGTAAATTATAATTTTATTTTTATTGGATTTTTTAAGCATAGTACCCTACAATTTTTGTTATATAAGTGTCACAACAGTATAAAACATCAATAGACCTCTTTCGAAACTCTACTTCTGCTGGTAATTTGTGCGTGATACCTGTACTCTGCTCCTCACGTACATTTGTGTAAATTGTAATGATCTTTTGCCCCCTTATTGTAATCAACTATTGACCCCTCTAAACCTATAAAAAAATTAGTTAATTTTAGTTAAATTTTAGATAAAATTCTCTAAAACTCTCGATAATTTTTAATTAATGCAATAGTCTGTTATCTCAATCTTTAATCTACATTCCTTCCTCCCCTAAAACTTTTATTACCAGTTTCTATGATTTGACAATGATGGGTTATCCTATCGATAATTGCCTTTGTTGCTTTAGGATTAGCAAACATATCTCCCCATTCTTCAAATCTTAAATGGGTTGTTATAATCAGCGAAGACTGTTCATATATATTTAGCAAACAGCTCAAATAATAAGAATCTAGACTCGGGTTTTATTGGCACATATCCCAGTTCATCTGTCACAATAAGGTTGAACCTCTTAACTGAATCGATGAATTTTATCTCATAGTTATGTATTCTTGCATTGAGTAATTGGCTAGCTAATTCATTTAAAGTATAGAACCTTACCCTGTAATCCTTTTCAACTGCAGTAAATGCTAAACCAATTGCTAAATGAGTCTTGCCTGTTCCAGAACCACCTATTAACATTATATTGTGGTGATTATCAACAACTTTTTGTATATCACAGTTGCTAGACACTGTTAACAAATATCTATAAATATATAGAAGAAGATATGATATATTTAAGATATATTAAGAAAAAAGGTATGATATATAATGGATTCGCGATTATTCCCTGTAAAACAAGGATTTTTTGAAAACGAAATAGAACCAATCATAGAGAAGAATTATATTTGGAAAGGACGCCTCCAAAGATTAGCCATTATAAGGTATTATGTGCAATAATGTATGTATTAAGAACTGGGATACCGTAGCAGGATTTACCAAAATGCTATGGATGTTGGTACACCATCTACCAACGCTTTAAAAGAGGCAGTGAAAAAGGAATATGGTGGAAAATCTTAATAATCTTACAACAAAGTAAAAAATTATTAATTAACATAGTAATTACGGATAGCACAACCTTTAAACTATATCGACACAGTGGCGGGTTAAAAGGGGGATGCAAAGCAAAGGAAAAAGTAAAGGAGGAATGAGTACAAAATTATACCTTTGTTAACAGTGTCTAGCTGAGCAAAAAATTATTAGTCAATCAGGCTATTCTTATTTTCCATTTTTTGTAACGCGGTGGGTAAAAGAAGAAGGTGAAGTATATGGCTATGCTCCGGCTCATCATGTGCTACCTAAACTACTCAATAGTTTAAGACAAATTACCCTAAAAGTAGCCCAGAAACAACTAGACCCACCATTATTAGTGCCAAAAGATGGGTATTACTTACCGCTTTATACTACACCTGGTAGTGTTAATTTCTACCGTAATGGTATGGCAGATAAAATAATACCACTAACTGGTATGGAAAATATCTTACCTACTGAGATAGAGCAAAATCAATGTCGTGATGCCATATATAATACCAATTCCCAAATTTAATTTAGTATAAAGATGAGAAAAATAGGTTATAATGTAAAAGATAGATAAAATTAGGAATGTAATGGGTACTCATCAAAAATTAATAACAGAAGATTTATACAAACAGGCTATAGCTCAACTTGCAAGTACGAACAAAGAGAATAGAACCACTATAAGGTTAAGAGCTATAGTAGCTGCAAAAGAACATGGTATTGGTATGGTGTCTAAAATATTTAATATCACAACTAATACGCTAAGAAACTGGGTAAAAAGCTTTGCCCAAGGCGATGATAAAAATCTTGAATATAAAAAAGGTAGGGGAAGGAAAAGCGATTTAACGGAAAGCTACTATGAAGCAATAAACAAATGGATACAAGAAGATTGTAACATAACAATAAAAAGTATCGTCATAAAACTTAAAGAAAAATTGGGAATTAATGTAAGTAAATCGGCTGTACACAGGGCATTGCACAATCTTAAGTTTGCGTACATTACTCCAAGACCAGTGCATTACAAACAGAATAAAGAAACTCATGAACAGTTTAAAAAAAAATTCAAGAAAAAATAACAAGCAATCCAAGAAGTTTTTTGTATTTCTTTGATGAATCGCGTTTTGGAACTCATTCTAAATTAGGTCATGGTTGGTTTCGCAAAGGTATCAGAACTCAAGTTAAAATCAAAATAGGTTTTCAGAATTTTTATGTTTACAGTGCTGTTAACCCAATAACAGGAGATGATTTTAGCTTAATGATGCCAAATGTTAATACTATGTCTTTGAACATGTTTCTTGCGGAAATGTCTAAACATATAGGCGTTCAAAAAGCCATTGTTGTTATGGATTGTGCTGGATGGCATAAGTCTAAGGACTTAGTGGTTCCTGCTAATATAGAAATTCTTTATTTGCCACCATATTCTCCTGAATTAAATCCTGCGGAGCGATTATGGGAGCATTTAAAGTCTGAGACTATAAAGAATAAAGTATACAATACAATTGAACAATTAGAAATAGTAGTATCTTCCTCTATTAAAAATTTAAATACCTTGCTAATTCAATCTATTTGTTGCATGAATCATTTACTAAATTAAATTCGGGAATTGGTATTAAACACTTATCTGACAGTCAAAATTTATCTGACAATCTAATAAGTTAATTTATGGTGTCTGTAAGATCAAATCTTGACTTCTACAAGGATAAACCAACATCAACTTTTATATTTTCTATTTTTTCAAGTTCTCTTTTTATATTAGTCTTTATTTCTTCGATTTTACGATATTCTCCTGCTATCTCCTGTTGTTTTGGTAAATCAAATTCACCTGTCGTAGTAATTGGAATTTTGACTTCAATATTTTTAATTTTGCTTTTTCCTGCTTTATTTGCAAACCCAAAATTTTTAGCAGTCAATTCATTCTCTATGGTATATTTTAAGTATAGTTTATCACAACCTTTAAATTTATCTCGTAAAATTAAAGGTATAACTTTTTCGGACAGAGAAAATCTATTGAATCTCAAAAAGATTTTACCAACTGAACCATCAATATTCCAAGTTAAACAATCTTCAAAATATTTCACCCCTTTTAGATTATCTTTAATATAACCATAATCAATAGCATTTTCATCTTTTGAAGCACTATACACAGGAATATTGCCTTTATTTTTCTCAATAAAGGATTTTGTAAATTTACTGTTATTCGTTTTTTGTGATAAATCAAAAATATCCTCTATTTTGATACTTTGGCAATATTTGGTTTCTCTATCAATTTTGATAACAAGTTTATCTATTTTATATTTGTATTCCTCAACTGTTTGCTTTATTTCTTCGATTTTACGATATTTTTTTGCTATCTCCTGTTGTTTTGGTAAATCAAATTCACCTGCTGTAGTAATTGGAATTTTGACTTCAATATTTCTTGTTCTTTCTATGGTTGGCTTATATTCCCAATTAAAGTTATTTTTATCTAATGCTTTTTGTAATTCAAACGATAGATATAAACAATCAAGATTATCACATTTTGGAATATACAATCTTGCATCTCCATTTATGCTAAATTTATGTTTTGACCTATAAAAAACTGTGCCAGCATATCCATTAGTAGTAATCTGGATAGATTCCACCTCATGATCAAAATGATTTATATAACCTAAAACACCATCTTGTTTGGTGTTTGCTGAGTAGACAGGATACGAACCTTCATGTTCTTTAATATAAGTCTTAGTGTATTTTGCTATTCCCTTTTTTATATTAAAAATATCCTCTATTTTGATACTTTGGCAACGTCCGATTTCATTATCAAATTTATAAAGAACGCTATCTTGCAATGATTTACTAAATTCATTACAGATCATTCCTAAATCCCTAATTATATCGCTAAATTCACTAATTGAAACCATTTGGTCTGTTTCTCCAATAGCTAACTCAATTTTTTCTTCTTTACTCCACCATCTTTCTACAGACCAATTTTTACCACTGTCAAATTCATTTATCAAAACTATCTTACATCTCTTATCATGATTAAGATTTGCAAAATACTTCTTATTACCCTTAAAAGCGTTATACAAATTAACAGCTTCTTTTAAGTCATCTTGCTCAATATCAAATCTATTTACATCTCTGCTTTCACCAATTTCACTAACTAAATAGGTGAATACTGGATCAGTCTGAATATCAGAAATATCGAATTTTTTTGTAATCGCTAAAATATAAGTCTTTTTGGTCGTTGTAAAAAATGTCTTTAATGGCAAAGAAATAATTGCATCAATATAGCAACTATCTAAAATATATTGCCTTAAATTTTTATCGTTCTGTCTATTAAAAATTCCATCAGGAATAACTATAAAAGCCTTACCACCTTTCTTAAGAGCTTTTATAATCCACTCCATGAAAAGCCCCTCAATACCCATGGCATTTATCTTATAATAATTTTTTAACGTAGTATTTTTAGCTATCTCTTCTTTTAAATTACTACTACCACTTGTTACATAAGGTGGGTTTGTTAAAATTAAGTCATATTTTTCTTCTTCTGCTTCTGAAAGCGTACCAAGTATCGAGTTTGTTTTTAAAACAAAACTCTCATTAAATATTTTGGCAAATTCCCTAGGGCGTGTCATCAATTAAGTAATATTACAGAAGAAGCCAAATAAATTGCTCCCAGAAAATTCTGAGCTAGTTTATCATAACGCGTAGCAATGCCTCGAGATTGTTTAAGTTTTGCAAAGAAATTTTCAATTAAATGACGATACTTATAAAGCTCTACATCATATTCTACAGGAAATTTACGATTCTTCTTGGATGGAATTACAGGAGTGCAATTCTTATCTTTTATCTTATTCCTCATTCTTGCCTCAGCATCATAAGCCTTATCTGCAATTACGGTATCCGCTTTTGTCAAAGTTTCCATTAAAGCATCAGAACCTTGTAAATCATGCGACTGACCAGGGGTTAAATAAAAAGCTGTCGGATTTCCTAAAGCATCAACAGTTGCATGAATTTTAGTTGATAAACCACCTTTACTACGACCTATTGCTTGGTCATCTACTATGACTTTTTTTTAGCTCCGGCACTATGTTGATGTACTCTAACAATCGTTGAATCAATCATACTATATTCATTATCTGCATCTTGTGCAAGTAGTTCAAAAACCTTCTTCCATACATCTTTTTGGCTCCAACGTGTATGTCTTGTATGAATTACTCTAAAATCTCCAAATCTTTCTGGTAAGTCTCTCCACGGTATACCAGCACGATATCTATATAATACAGCTTCTACGAATAATCTATTATCTTTGGCACTTGCTCCTACGTCTCCTTCTTTTCCAGGTAAAATACCCTTTATCCTTTCCCATTGATCATCTCTTAAAGCATATCTGCGCATTGGTCACCTTCTTATTTTTTTACCAATATCTAATTTGCCTCATCCTAATATTTATGTCAACTTAATTGATGACACGCCCTAGTTCAACTAATCCGCCCTAGTTCAACTAATCCTATTTTTGGTCTTATTATTTTCTGATTTAAATTCATTTTAATCTCCATTTAATAATTTGTTTATTTTACTAAATGTAAGATTAAATCTCAACTACTTCAAATTATGGATACAAGCAATGTATTTCGTTTTTCGTACGTTCCGTTACGCTAAGCCTAATGATTGTGTTTCAGCTACTTCACCATAGTCCAAATATATAGGATACATATTATTTATTGAAGTTATTAATCCCTTAGGTATCTCTAGTTCTAGTATCGCCGCATCCATATTCCCTATTAATTCTTTGATTGTAACCATAGTTAAATTTTTCAGCGATGGTATTTCTTCTGTTATAGTTGTGAGTTCTTGTTTAAGTTTTGGAGTAACATTAGTAAAAGAAATAAGCTTATGATAGAGCTGAGTTAATTTTAATGGACATTGATTATTATCTTTCCATAAAGGCATAAAACTTACTGCTACTCCTTGGCTATTTAATAGAGAATAGTCTGCTCCTGTGTTTAAAAGTTCTAGTGTTGCATCAATATTTTTTTGTTGAGTTGCTATATGTATCAAAGTATTGCCACTATCATCTACAGTATTAACGCAATGAGGATATTTCTTTATAAGAAATGCTAATATTTTAGGTTGGTTTAAGAGTATTGCATCATGAAAAGCAGTATTACCTCTTCCATCTCTATAGTTTTCAGGACTCTCTATAGAGTTTTCGACTAATAGTTTAATAACATCAAAAGAACTGTTCGTTAATGCAAACTGTAAAAAAGAGCAACATGAAATACAAAGTATTGATTGATTCATATTAAAATTTGGCTTAGTTGCTAAAAATTCTTGTATAGCAGAAACTTCTTTAGCTTCAATTAAATCACAAAATTTATCATTTTCTCTTTCACTTAGGGGCATATAATATTCATATTGTACATTTTATTGTTAACCTCAGTTTTGGATTAGAATTTAAAAGTTCTAATCCAAAACTGGTAAAGTAATAAGGAAAATGCATTCTTGAAGCGGTTTTACAAATGCATTTGCACCTAATTTTTAGCTAATAATCTTATTTTTCAGATTAAAAACAAGATTATTAGCCATTTTTATTATTTTAACAATCAAGCGACGAACCGCTTCTAGCCTAATTGTTTACATTATTATTCCAATTTTGGATTAACAAAGTTAATCCGAAATTGTGGGTGTTAGTTAACATAGGGCTAATTGTACCAGTTAACAGTAATAAATTGTAGAAGTCAAGATTTAATCTTATAGCTGGAATTTATAATTTTGAACTCTTATGATTAGTTTCGAAAGAGGTCTAATTTTTAATTCTTTCGATTCCTTCTATATCTTCAAAGGTTATCTTGTAGTTGCTTATTTCTTCTAATATGTTCAATTTTCTCATACAGTTTATTGAAGTAATATGGTTTATTGTTAGAACAGGTTGTCAATGGCGTCTTCTGCCTAATTGATTATGGTGTTGGCGCACCCTAAAGGATTCGAACCTTTGACCTACGGATTAGAAATCCGTTGCTCTATCCAGCTGAGCTAAGGGTGCGTATACTCGCATGCTTTCAAGACCTACTTATAATTGAATTTGAGCAGACGCTAGCTACCATAAAGCATGTGATTCCATGATAAATGAAATAAGAAATTCAAATACGCAAAATAGTATATACAAAGCTGTTTGTCTTATATCAGCTAAAAGCATTTTTTTCAAGTGAAAAATAATAACTTTTCTCTACATAACGCTTATTGATAATGCAAGTAATAGGATAAGTGATTAGGAAGTATGAAGTTTAAATTAGATTTTTTAATAGAATAGCTACTTAATCTTCCAGATGAAGAGGAGCAAAAATTATATAAAAAGAGACCTGGCTAAAATATCACATGAAATTAAGGGGGTATTAACCATCAAAACCATATCCCATGCGAGTAGAGTATTGAATATTGTTTTTATTAACAAAAAATAAATATATTTTAATAAAAAATTAGTTGACTATTTAATGTAGGTTATATTTAATTAAAATTATAACTATTGCTAACAAGATTTAAACACGGTGAAAACACGGTATATGGCTGATGATTCTGACGACGACAAAGACGATAAAAATAATAAAGGGCAGAAAGATACAGCTTATTTAGCTCAGTTTGATAATATTGTTAATGAGATTATCAAACAGATTCATTCCACTAACCCAGCTGAGTTGGCAAGACTCAATAGTGCTATCAGTAGTTTGTTAGCTAGTGATCTTCCGCCAAAAATACTAAAAAGTTTGGAAGCTTTACAAGCTGCTGTTACAAAAGCAGAGGAGCGTGCTGAACAAAAGAACCTTTCTGACCAAGGGGAGAATATCAGAAAAGCAGCAGAAGAGGCTAAACTACAAGAATCAATAGCACTTTTAGAAAAGGAAGCTGAAAAATTAGAAGCGGAGAAGTTAGCAGAATTTCATCAAGAAGGGATGAGGTTGAAAAAGCAACATGAAGAATTTGAGATAAATATAGCTAAGCGTATAGAGGAAACTAAGGAAGAAACTAAGAAACATAATGAGTTGTTTGATTATCTTAGTGATGAAAATCTGAAAGGTAAAGATATTGATGCAAGCAAATTAAGACCTTTCATCAAGAATGAAGCACAAATAGAGGAAGATAGAAAATTATATAGGCATCAGAAAGAAGTACATAAACGTTATGATGGATTATGTGCTTATGATGCCAAATTAAAGGTAGAGAAGAAAAAGTTAGAAGAGGTTGTTAAGAAAGAAGAACAAAAGCCACAAGAACAGCAATCTTCAACTTTGCTTGAGACAGCAAAACAAAAAATAAAACATAAGAACGAAAAAAGAGAAGAACTAAAACCTGTTATTGCAGAAGCTAAAGAAGTGATGGATGTAGCTGATAAGCAAATTCAGGCTTTGGAGCAGGTAGGGGGTTATAAATCTTATAAAGAGTTAGCTGATAAATATAAACATAAAGATTCTGCAAAATATCAAATGTTAACTAAATTTGATAGCTTAATAAAAAACCAAGAAAATGCTATTAAAAATGATGAGCCAGTTGCAGATAATGATCTGCGTAATGCCTTTTTAAGCGGTGGTAGCCTTTTGCAAGAAGATAAATTATCTAAAAATATTGCAGATATTGACCAACGCAATGCATTTTTAAACAACACTAGCATTCTACAAGAAAATGAATCATCTAAAAATGTTAAAGAACAAGCTTCTGTTGTTCAAATTTCTCCTAATGATACCACAGTTATTTCTCAAAATTTAGAACAAGATAGATTGCAGAAAGAAGCTAAAGATATTGGTGATATAGCAAATAAAAAATTCCTCTCTATAAAAGGAACTCTTGATAAACAGAAAGAAAGAGATACTAATATCACTTATCGAAATAATACGAATAATGTAAAAAAAGATACTAAAAGTCATGGTAGATAACTAATATACGTAACTAGTTGTATATTTAGTACTAATAAAAAATAGGTGATATATGGCAAAACAAATTAAGGATAGTTATAGTTATATAGATTTAGATAAAACTTTACTGAGAACAGCTAATAATTTGTATGAGAATGCTTTAACTCAAATTGCCAGAGCAGAGACTATACAAAAGGAATGCGGATTGCCAAAAGTTAAAAAACTTTACCAGATGGTAAGTAATGATTTACGAAAGGCTTTATTATTTGGCAAGGCAGAATCTGCTGCTGCTCTTGCTTATCTTCATCGTGAAGGGCTAGGAGTGGAAAAGAATGAATATAAAGATAAGTTACTTGTAGCTGTCGGAGCCAAGCTAGGTGATCCTACTTGTTTAAACATATTGCAAAAAGATACTACACGGATATACAAAGATGTTTTTCTAGAGGCAGAACAATGGGTTAAGGCTATTAACGTAATCACCACAAAATATACTAACAAAGATGCAGAAATTGCTGTGTCTGCTGCAGTTTGGGCTGATGGACAATTAGAATCGCATTGTAAACAATTCCAGTCAGAGATAAAAAAATTTGCAAAATTAGCCAAAGAAAACAGGACTAATTCCACTTATCAAAATAATACAACTAATGTAAAGAATATAAAGAAAAGTCCTAAAAGTTATAGTAGGTAACTCCCAATATGCAACCCGTTGTATAATTTAATGATAAATAAAAAATAGGTAAAATATGGCAAAACAAATTAAAGAGAGTCATCGTTATATAGATTCAGAAAAGACTTTATTGAGAACAGCTAATAATTTGTATGAAAATGCTTTAACTCAAATGAGCAGAGCAGAGACTATACAAAAGGAATGCGGATTGCCAAAAGTCGAAAAACTTTACCAGATGGTAAATAATGATTTACGAAATGCTTTATTATTTGGCAAGGCAGAATCTGCTGCTGCTCTTGCTTATCTTCATCGTGAAGGACTAGGAGTGGAAAAGAATGAATATAAAGATAAGTTATTTGTAGCTGTCGGAGCCAAGCTAGGTGATACTACCTGTTTAAACATATTTAAGAAGGATGCTACACGAACTTATAACGATGTTTTGTCAGAGGCAGAACAATGGGTTAATGCTATTAAGGTAATCAGCGAAAAATATCCTAATAAGGATGCAGAAATTTCTGCGGCAAACGCAGTTTGGGCTCAAGGACAATTAGAGTATCATTGTAAAGAATCGCAGTCATTATATCCAACACTTCCTTATGATGAAATAGGCGGAGCATCTACTTCTCGTTTTGATGATTGTCTGAATCCGCTTGAACAAGTAGATGAAACGGCAATGACTGGTAGAGATGCTGAGGGTTCTAGCTGTTGTGTAATTATGTAGGGTTTAGAAAATGTCATTGCGAGGAGGCGTAAGCCGACGCAGCAATCCACTAACACTGTGTGGATTGCCACGCTCACGTGTGTTCGCTCGCAATGACGGAGTAATATTGCTTCGTCGACCTACGGTCTTCCTCGCAATGACAGAATAAAAATTATGTTTAACAAAATAACCATTGGGGAAATATGAACTATAGGAAGTCAACAATAACATTGAGTCAACTATGAGTGAAATTGTTCAAGAAAATACCAGAATTATTCCTAATCGCCAGACCAGCCTTACAAGAGAACAAAAAGAATCTTTAGGGTTACTATCAATTGGTACATTCCTCGAATATTTTGACTTATATTTATATGTTCATATGGCAGGGATGCTTAATGAGTTATTTTTTGAACCGTCTGATCCTAAAACAACCTCTTTAATGATGTCATTTGCTTTTTGTACTTCTTTTGTTTTCAGACCTGTTGGGGCAGTAATATTTGGTTGGTTGGGTGATAATATAGGGCGTAAATCAACAGTAATCATCACAACCTTTATGATGGCTGTGACATGTCTGGTGATGGCTAATCTACCTACTTATGCTCAGATAGGTGTTACCGCTACCTGGGTAATAACCATCTGCCGGGTTGTGCAAGGTATATCTTCTATGGGAGAGATGACGGGGTCACAACTTTATTTAACGGAAACGATAAAACCGCCAGCCCAATATGCAACTGTAGGATTAATGTGGGCTTGTTGTGATCTAGGAGGATTAGGAGCTTTAGGGGTTGCCTCACTTGTTACTTCGCATGGATTTAATTGGCGTTTGGCATTTTGGATTGGTGCAGCAATTGCATTGGTTGGTTCTGTTGCTAGAACAACCTTGCGGGAAACGCCAGAATTTGCTGATGCCAATCGTCAAATCAAAAAAGTTTTTGAAAAAGCCAATATTGATACAACTAGCTTAACAAACCATCCAGTATTGCAAGAAAAAGTTAATAAAAAAACTATCATAGCTTTCTTTTTATTAAAAAATGCTTCACCGGTATGTTTTTATTTTAACTATGTATATTGTGGTAATATTTTAAGCACTAACTTTGGTTATACAATGGCTGAAGTTATTCAACATAATTTTATTGTCTGTATAATGGATTTCTTAATCATATCAACATTATGTTATTTAAGTTTAAAAATATATCCATTACTAACTGTAAAGATTATGCTGAGCATATCTTCTATTGTTATCATATTTTGTCCATATTTATTAAATAATATTAATGCTCCTTATCAATTATTTTTGATTCAATTCGTTATAAGTTTATTAGGGGAATCCTTAGGTCCCGCTAGCCCAATTCTTTATAAAAGCTTTCCGGTCTTTAAACGTTTTACCTATGTTAGTATTATATTCGCTATATCTCGAGCTTTGATGTATGTAATCACTGCTTTTGCTTTTACCTATCTTTATGACAATTTTGGTCATTGGGGATTATGGGTTATTATGATTCCGATAATTATCAGTTTTGCCTACGGGCTATTTTATTTTGAAAAGTTGGCAAAAGAGTATGGCGATTTACCTATTGCTCATAGAGACGTGGCTACTTATTCCGAAAAAAACAATTATTCGAGTCAATTATGAGTGAATTAGTTCAAGAAAACACTAGAATTATCCCTGTTCAAGTTAGTCTTACGAGAGAACAAAAAGAAGCTGTTGGTTTACTATCCATAGGCACCTTTTTGGAGTATTTTGATCTGATGTTATATGTCCATATGGCAGTATTATTGAATGAGTTGTTTTTTGAGCCTTCTAATCCTTTCACCTCCTCTTTATACACAGCATTTGCTTTTTGCTCTACATACGTTTTAAGACCCGTAGGAGCTTTAATTTTTGGTTATATTGGTGATAAGTTTGGACGTAAATCGACTGTTGTTATAACAACTTTTTTGATGGGATTATCTTGTTTTACAATGGCTAATTTACCAACTTATGCTCAAGTTGGTATTGCCGCTTCTGTCTCTATAACAATATGTCGTATTATCCAAGGTATGTCATCTATGGGAGAAATAACTGGAGCACAACTTTATCTAACAGAGACTATAGATATACCTGCACGGTATCCAGCTGTAGCTACTATCAATTTATTTGTGGCTATAGGAACAATGAGTTCCTTAGGTATTGCATCATTAGTTACCACATATGGATTTAATTGGCGAATGGCTTTCTGGTTTGGTGCAGGCGTTGCTATACTTGGTGCAGTTGCAAGAACACGTTTACGAGAAACCCCTGATTTTGCAGATGCAAAACGTCGAATACAGATTGATTTTGAGAAATTCAATCAAGATACTAAAAGCATAGAAAGGCATCCTATTCTACGGGAAAAGGTTAGTATCAAAACCTCAATAGCATTATTAGCATTAGATTGCATGTGGCCGTTATGTTTTTATTTTGCTTATGTACATTGTGCTAACATTCTTAAATACTCTTTTAAATACACACCAGAGCAAATTATTCATAACAATTTAATAGTTTCAATAGTGCAAGTGTTAAGTTATTTTATACTAATACCTTTATTGCACTATGTTTACCCATTAATAATTCTAAGGATTAAATTAATTATATCTTCTATTATTTTAATTACTAGTCCATATTGGATAAACATTGCGGAAAATGCATATGGAATACTTTTAATTCAGATATTGGTAATATTCTTTGCTTGTGACGCATCTCCAGTTAATTCAATTTTTTTAAAACACTTTCCAGTTTTTAAACGCTTTACTTATAGTAGTGTTATATATGCTATATCTAGAGCATTAGTATATGTTATTACTTCTTTTAGTTTCGTATATTTAGTAGAATATTTTGGTAATTGGGGCATATTATTTGTAATAATTCCGATAATAATAGGATTTATTTTTGGCTTATCATGCTTTGAAAAGTTAGAAAAAGAGGAGGGAAATTACCCTAATATATAAAAAGTGTAGTATCCCCGCTCTTTATCAAAGATCACTCCGTATAAATAGCTTTAGAACAATTTTTAACTAAACTTTGCTCAAGCTCTATTCTTCCAGAATATATTGCATAAATTAAAAAATCTTTAATAGTTTCATCAACTATCTTCTTAATTTTTTCAGGAGACTTCACTCCTACAGTTTGTAGGTTATGATAACGGTCAAATAATTTTATTATTAAAATATCATCTTTCTTTTGCATATATAATAAATCTAATGTCTCTGCCGCACTGATCTTCCCATAGGATTTAACCCTAGTCAAGCCTTCTACTTGATTAGCAATTCGCTTGTCAAAGAGCCGAGTAATCATCTCTTCAGTAAGAGTTGTATCTTCAATAGTATCATGCAATAAGCTGGTAATGATCATATCAGTTCTGTAATATTTTGGCATCTTTAGTGCGGTATATTCGGCAACCATGTACGCTACCTCTATTGGATGGGAGTAATATGGATCGCCGGATTGTCGCATCTGCGAACCATGATATTTTTTTGCGTAATATATACCTTTTCTAATCTCATAAATATTGACTGGTATAGTTACTTGTTGGTTCAGCTCGGATAATTTATTGACTAACCTCTCAGAATAGTTACAATTTACATACTTTGCTTCCCAATTATTAATATCTTCCATATAACTCCTGTTACATTATTTTAATAATAAAGTATATTAAACTAAAAATTAAAATACTAGCAAATAATTTATTATATGCTTCTTAAAATAATAAGTATTTTGTTATATTTAAGTTACATCCTCTATTTTTGTCTTCTCAAGTTGCGGTAAAACTCTCATGGTTATATTAAGATTGTGATATTGTTACAACCCAAAATTTATTATTTCAACTTTTCTATATTATTTTTCCTTGCTATCATTAGTCAAATCATCAACTGTTATATAATAAGTATATTAAACAGCAAATAAAAGTAACATGGGAAATATGAACTATACGAAGTCAACAACAACATTGAGTCAATTATGAGTACAATAGTTCAAGAAAATACCAGAATTATCCCTAATCGCCAGACCAACCTTACAAAAGAACAAAAAAAAGCTGTAGGGTTACTCTCAATAGGGACTTTCTTAGAATATTTTGATCTGCTGCTATATGTTCATATGGCAGGGATTCTTAATGCGTTGTTTTTTGAGCCGACTGATCCTCAGACAACCTCTTTAATGATGGCATTTGCTTTTTGTACTACCTTTGTTTTCCGGCCTGTTGGGGCAGTAATATTTGGTTGGTTGGGCGATAATATAGGGCGTAAATTTACAGTGATCATCACAACTTTTATGATGGCTGCCTCATGTCTGGTGATGGCTAATCTGCCTACTTATGCCCAGATAGGGGTTGTTACAGCTACCTGGATAGTGACCATCTGCCGTGCTGCTCAAGGTATATCTTCTATGGGAGAGATGACAGGGGCACAACTTTATTTAACGGAAATGCTTAAGCCACCAGTGCAATATGCTAGTGTCGGATTAATGTCGGTTTGTGGTGTCCTAGGAGGGGTAGGGGCTTTAGGAATTGCCTCACTTGTTACTTCGCATGGTTTTAATTGGCGTCTGGCATTTTGGTTTGGTGCAGCGGTGGCATTGGTTGGTTCTGTTGCCAGAACAACCTTGCGAGAAACCCCAGAATTTGCTGATGCCAAACGTCAAATTAAAAAAGTTTTTGAAAAAGCTAATATCGATACAGCTAACTTAACAAACCACCCTATATTACAAGAAAAAGTTAATAAAAAAACAGTAATAGCACTACTTTTATTAGAATGTGCTTCACCAGTAAGTTTTTATTTTATTTATATATATTGTGCTGGTATTTTAAAAACTAACTTTGGTTATACTATGGCTGAAGTTATTCATCATAATTTTATTGCTTGTATAATACAATTATTAATTGTGCTAATAGTAATTTATTTAAGTTACAAGGTATATCCACTATTAATCATGAAAGTTACACTCATAATATTTTCTATTTTTATGTTATTTTGTCCATATTGGTTTAATAATCTTCATTCACCACTTGAGTTACTTTTGATTCAGTCCTTTATTCTTTTATTTTGGCAATGTGATGCACCTGCTACTCCCATTTTTTATAAAAGCTTTCCAGTATTTAAACGTTTTACCTATGTTAGTATTATATTCGCTATATCTCGAGCTTTGATGTATGTAATCACTGCTTTTGCTTTTACCTATCTTTATGACCATTTTGGTCATTGGGGATTATGGGTTGTTATGATTCCAATAATTATCAGTTTTGCTTACGGACTATTTTATTTTGACAAATTGGCAAAAGAGTGTGGCGATTTACCTATTGCTCATAGAGACGTGGCTATTTATTCCGAAAAAAACAATTATTCGAGTCAACTATGAGTGAAATTGTTCAAGGAAACACTAGAATTATCCCTAATCAGCAAACTAGCCTTACAAAAGAACAAAAGAAAGCTGTAGGGTTACTATCAATAGGGACTTTCTTAGAATATTTTGATCTGCTGCTATATGTTCATATGGCAGGGATTCTTAATGAGTTATTTTTTGAACCATCTGATCCTCAGACAACTTCTTTAATGGTGTCTTTTGCTTTTTGTTCTTCCTTTGTTTTTCGACCTATTGGAGCAGTAATATTTGGTTGGCTGGGCGATACTATAGGACGAAAAGCAACAGTGATCATCACAACTTTTATGATGGCTGCCTCATGTTTGGTGATGGCTAATCTGCCTACTTATGCTCAGATAGGGGTAACAGCTACCTGGATAGTGACCATCTGTCGTGCTGCTCAAGGTATATCTTCTATGGGAGAGATGACAGGGGCAGAGCTTTATTTAATGGAAACTATTAAGCCGCCAGCCCAATATGCAACTGTCGGATCAATGTCAGCTTTTGCTGCCTTAGGGGGTACAGGGGCTTTAGGAGTTGCCTCACTCATTACTTCGTATGATTTTGACTGGCGTCTGGCATTTTGGCTTGGTGCAGCAGTGGCATTGATTGGATCTGTCGCTAGAACAACCTTGCGGGAAACCCCAGAATTTGCTGATGCCAAACGTCAAATTAAGAAAGTTTTTGAAAAAGCTAATATTGATACAGCTAACTTAACAAATCACCCAGTATTGCAAGAAAAAGTTAATAAAAAAACAGTAATATCTTTGTTTTTATTACAATGTATTGGACCGGTAACTTTTTATTTTCTTTATATATATTGTGCTAATATTTTAAAAACCAGCTTTGGTTATACAACTTCTGAGGTTATCCATCATAATTTTATTGTCTGTCTAATGGAGTTTATAACTAGGTCAATATTATGTTATTTAAGTTTAAAAGTGCATCCATTATTAACAATGAAAATTATACTGTTCATATCTTCTATTTTTATCATATTTTGTCCGTATTTATTGAATAATATTAATGCTCCTTATCAGTTATTTTTGATTCAATTCGTTATACTTTTACTTGAATGCTTCTCTCCTATTCTTCCCATTTGTTATAAATGCTTTCCGGTATTTAAACGTTTTACCTGTGTTAGTATTGCATTTGCTGCATCTAGGGCTTTAATATATGTCATTACCTCTTTTGGTTTTATTTACATTACTGACTATTTTGCTCATTGGAGTTTATTGATTATTATGATTCCGATAATTATCGGTTTTACTTACGGACTATGTCATTTTGAAAAGTTGGCAAAAGAGTGTGACGATTTACCTATTGCTTTTAGAGACGTGGATATTTATTCCGAAGAAAACCTTGGAAAATTGGGAAAATAGACGGGAAATTATCGAAAAGACTGTGCAAATCCAATGTCGAACAGTGTGTGGTTGAAAAATGTTGAAAGCACATTTTTATAAAATTCAATTTTATTTCTGGTATCTCTAAATATATAGCGAGGATTACAAACCCTTGTAAAGTTTCCTCTATAATCTTCTTAATTTTCTCAGGGGATTTAGCACCAATAGTTTGCATGTTATGAAGTCGATCAAAGAGTTTTATTATTAAAATATCTTTTTTATTTTGAGAATATAATATATTCAATGTCTCTGCCGCACTAATCTTTCCATAAGATTTAACCCTGGTCAAATCTACCACTTGATTAGCAATTAGCTTGTCAAAGAGACGAGTAATCATCTCTTCAGTAAGGGTTGTATCTTCAATAGTATAATGCAGTAAGCTGGTAATGATCATATCAGTTCTGAAATATTTTGGCATATTTAGTGCGGTATATTCGGCAACCATATACGCTACCTCTATCGGATGGGAGTAATATGGATCGCCGGATTGTCGCATCTGCGAACCATGATATTTTTTTGCGTAATATATACCTTTTCTAATCTCATAAATATTGACTGGTATAGTTACTTGTTGGTTCAGTTCGGATAATTTATTGACTAACCTCTCAGAATAGTTACAATTTACATACTTTGCTTCCCAATTATTAATATCTTCCATATAACTCCTATTACATTATTTTAATAATAAAGTATATTAAACTAAAAATTAAAATACTAGCAAATAATTTATTATATGCTTCTTAAAATAATAAGTATTCTGTTATATTTAAGTTGCATTCTATAATTGTTTCTATTGTTCTAACTTTAATATAAAAATATTATCTGTTTTAATTCAGTATAATCAATACGTCGGTCTAAATGAACAAAATTTTTATGGATACCGATAGTCCAATCTAGTTGCCAAGCAGTGGCAATTAAATCGCCTTTAATGGTTTTATCTAGGGTTAGAACGTCAACGGCACAGCAACCGCCCCCACTATGGTGCGGGTAGTCGTAGATATGAAAGGAGTTTCCTGACTTCGGAAAATAGTTAAAGATAAGTGTATAGAAAAAGCAGGAGAAAAAAGGTTTTGTTAATTAGAGGACGTTTGTTGTGCCTCTATATTTTTTATTATTGACATACAATATTTTAGTAGATATACTAACCAACAATTAGTTTTAAATATGCTACCGATCACACTACTGGACAAAAATGCTAAGTTGATTGCAAATCATATAATTAAAGCAATTTTATAATAACTGAATCAAGAGAATATTTAAAACAACTATAAGATTGTTTAATTAATTTTATTCCTAATTGAAGTACGGAATAAGCCCTGCACCCTAATGTTTTCTTCATTTTAACTGGTTGTTTTAGTTCTTCAATTGACCCTATTTTTATAGCTATCGCATAAGATATAAATATGCATTTAATAAAACTTTCAAATCTCACTTTGTCCTTTATATGGCTATCCTCCATTCGAAACCCATTACTCTTGCATCCTTTAAATGCCGTCTCGATATCCCATCTTCGTCGATATATTTTAGCCCCGTTGCTCATATTTCTACTATATACTACCGATAAATATTCTCCGCTCTCTAATTTGATATGATCTAATTTTATTGGTATAGAATAAAACTGTGTTTCTAGATTTAGTATTTTGCTCTTTTGAAGATTAACAACTTTAATCCATTCTCCTTCCTTATTCATTATTCTATTTGTTTTTCTAATCCTTAAAGCATAATTAATAGATTTACTGTTTAAATAAGTTATTAATTTTTCATTATCAAACTCTCTATCTCCAGTAATTACATCTATTCTAGCTACCCCGAATTTTTCGATAAATTTTTCGACTACTTCAACTTGATCATCAGCCGTACATGTATCTCTGTAAGGAATTATTTTATAGATTAACGACATAGCAATTTTATCATAGGATAATACTAATATATTTCTAATCTCTTTTCCTAACTCCCAAGTAGTCCTATCTAATGATAATATAACTTTACCTTCAGGAAGAAGAGGGGTCATAAATTTGTAATAATCATCAATATTAATAAAATCTTTTTCTAAAAATCTATATACAGATTTTATTTTTGAATCTAACAAAGTATTTCCTTCTATTTCCTCTGCCATATTTTTATATTTACTACCTTGACATAAAATTAACGATTTTATTATGCCTTTAAATGTATTAGATATTGAATTTATCATCTTAAAATGATTAAATAATAACTTGGCTAGCAACATAGAATACCTAAGATTTTTTGTGTATCATATCTAAAATATTCTATTTGCTAGCCTTTTCAACCCTTCCTACATTTTTGTCCAGTAGTGTGGCATTTAGTACGTGAGTACACGAATTCCCCGAAGTTTTACGGAGCCAATTCTTCAAAGCAGAAGAGTATTATGCTATTAGTGGCTCTTTTATAATAGGTTATTGCGAAGTTGCAGCCTTAAAATGAGTTGTCACCTACTTCATGACTTTAATGATTGGTTGGTTACGTTAATTTATGTTATTTTTCATTGTTCTTTATCATAAGCGATTTTATATAATTGTTGCATACGTTTAACAGCTTGCTCATGTCCCGTATGGTCTTTAGTCTTTAATTTTACCACAAACTCGGGGTCAGAATCAAGTTTATCTATCTCTGACAATGCCGCCTCTCGGCTGTTAATGCCAGGTAGCTCTTTACCAGTTACTAACGAGTCAGATTTTAAAGTTTCACCGACTCGTACTAATAAATCTACTAAAGCTGGTGCATAATGCGAATCTTCAATTAATCCAGCCAATTCCTTAGTACCAAACTTAGATAAGGCTGCCTGCATCACTGTCATTTTATTATCAAAGGCATTACCATAAGTATTTTTTAGCCAATCAATGTGAGAGTTACGTGTTTGCTCGATAGCACTTTGTTGCTGTTTCTGCAAATCCTGCGAAAAACCATACAAAGAATTAAGTAGCTTTTCACCTTGCCTTTTAGATAATCCGCTTTGGTAAAACATGTCCTCATAACGAGTTAAATACTCCTCATCTTCCTTGGATCGTTTATCAGTATATTTCTTATCTTCAGGCAATCCAAGCCGACAATAGAATTTATGCCATTCTTCATCAGAGCTGTCATCTTTTGGCACAGCGACTCGCTGATTTAAGCTCTTCTCTGCCTCTAAATAGCTCTGAGCTAAAGATGAGACATCCTTGAATTTACCCAATGACTCAGCTTTACGTATTTCCTCCGGCATATTAGCTAACCAGTCATTACCAGAGGAAGTATTGTTAGCTTCATAGTTATTAGCAATTACTTCTTTGCTCATAGGTTATTCTTCTTTTGACTGTTCTATTTCTTCTTTTAACTTCTCTACTTCTTCAATGGTTAGTTTTGTATATTTAACTATTTTTTCTATTGGTTCATTATCAATTAACATTTCTTTTGCCGTGGCTATTTTTTCTTCAGTTTTCCCTTCAGCCTTGCCTTCAGCCTTGCCCTCAGCCTTGCCTTCAGCTTTACCTCTAGCTTCAGCATCTTCAATTTTTTGCTGCTCTACCGCTAAATTATCAAGACGGGCTTTAGTTATTTCCTCATAAGTGTTAAGTTCTGCTTCTGACCAGCTAGCTTGGTCTACAGCCTCAAAAGCTCTCCTAATAATTTCATCCTTACCTATTAAATGCTCTATATCTGTTAAGGTTAATGTACTATCCCCTGCATGCTTAAAAAAGTACATCCACTTCTCTTCAATAGTTTCCAGCTCATTAATAGTTTTATTAAATTTCTCAAGTTCTAAAAAAACAAAATGAAAATCTTTTAAATCATTGGCATAGGTCTTTGTATCTAAAATACAATGTTTTGATTTCCAATGTTTTTTATCGTCAAACATCACAAAATCTGCTATTGCTAAAAATATTACTCCTTTTAATTTAGCGTATACTGCCAACTTTTTATGGTTTTCATCTTCTTTGAGTATTTGCTTAGAATATGCTTTAGCAGCATAATATTGGGCTCTTTTCTCAAATCCTTTATGTTCACTTACCTGCATCTCTACTATGAATTGATTACCATGTTGATCTTTGCATAGTACGTCAACAATAGACTTTCTGTACTTAATAATATCAGGGTCTTGGATAGTTGGCAAAAATTCCACATTAGTTATTTGCTCATTACCTTCAAACTTTAGGACATCATTTAAAAAATGAACAAGTATATCTTTATTCTTTTCAGTACCAAAAATTTGGCGAAAACAAAAATCATTTTTAGGGTCAAGAAATTTTGATAAAAACATATAATATAACCTCTTAATTATTACTAAATGTTGCCTTTATTTATCTGGTTCATTTTAGCACCATCAATATTATTAACTCCATTATCTTCTGAAGCCTGTGAGCATATATATAGGAACAATGCTCGATGCCCTTCAAGAAAGGCAGTGTAATCACTTTCTTGCCGAACGAAATTGCTACGATATATGCCGCTCATCTGAGCTAAATCCTCTAATATTATTTTACCATCTTCTCCACTAAAAAGCTTCAAATAAATTGATTTTAATTGCTCTTTTGTTAGTAAATTTGGTGGGGATGATGAGTTAATTGATAGTTTCATTTGATCATTGCCCTTGTATCTGTTGTTGCTGTTGTAACTGTTGCATTTGCATCATCTTACGTTGTTGTCTTATTTGTAATACTTCTTGCTCATTCTTGAGGATTGAGTTTGGGGAGCCTCGCAGCTCAAAAAATAGTTTAAAACATTCATCCCAGTTGATATTATCATAAATCTCAGGAAAAAAGTTACTGATTCCACTTCTTTGGAAGAAACCTAATACTTGCTCAACGCTTGATATTGCTGATGTTTTCTGGACCCTGGATAATGGTGAAACATATTCAATCTCTATCTCGGGCGGGCTATTTGCTCCTTCTAAGATCGGCACTCTATTATATTTGATCAGCGTTTGATACCAATTCCCAAATTTAATTTAGTATAAAGATGAGAAAAATAGGTTATAATGTAAAAGATAGATAAAATTAGGAATGTAATGGGTACTCATCAAAAATTAATAACAGAAGATTTATACAAACAGGCTATAGCTCAACTTGCAAGTACGAACAAAGAGAATAGGATCGCTATTAGGTTAAGAGCTATAGTAGCTGCAAAAGAACATGGTATTGGTATGGTGTCTAAAATATTTGATATCACAACTAATACGCTAAGAAACTGGATAAAAAGCTTTGCCCAAGGCGATGATAAAAATCTTGAATATAAAAAAGGTAGGGGAAGGAAAAGCGATTTAACGGAAAGCTGCTATGAAGCAATAAACAAATGGATACAAGAAGATTGTAACATAACAATAAAAAGTATCGTCATAAAACTTAAAGAAAATTTGGGAATTAATGTAAGTAAATCGGCTGTACACAGGGCATTGCACAAGCTTAAGTTTGCGTACATTACTCCAAGAGCAGTGCATTACAAACAGAATAAAGAAACTCATGAACAGTTTAAAAAAAAATTCAAGAAAAAATAACAAGCAATCCAAGAAGTTTTTTGTATTTCTTTGATGAATCGCGTTTTGGAACTCATTCTAAATTAGGTCATGGTTGGTTTCGCAAAGGTATCAGAACTCAAGTTAAAATCAAAATAGGTTTTCAGAATTTTTATGTTTACAGTGCTGTTAACCCAATAACAGGAGATGATTTTAGCTTAATGATGCCAAATGTTAATACTATGTCTTTGAACATGTTTCTTGCGGAAATGTCTAAACATATAGGCGTTCAAAAAGCCATTGTTGTTATGGATTGTGCTGGATGGCATAAGTCTAAGGACTTAGTGGTTCCTGCTAATATAGAAATTCTTTATTTGCCACCATATTCTCCTGAATTAAATCCTGCGGAGCGATTATGGGAGCATTTAAAGTCTGAGACTATAAAGAATAAAGTATACAATACAATTGAACAATTAGAAATAGTAGTATCTTCCTCTATTAAAAATTTAAATACCTTGCTAATTCAATCTATTTGTTGCATGAATCATTTACTAAATTAAATTCGGGAATTGGTATGATATATCGCCATAATTAACGGATTTAACAACTCACTCTCGATTCTACCAACCATTGGAGACATTAAACGATATTGTTCCTCCGTTCTAATTTGTACCTCGGTGGCAGTCATTTCTTTATTTTCCTTTTGCATCCTGAATATATCGATATAGAACGCCTTATACCAATTCCCGAATTTAATTTAGTAAATGATTCATGCAACAAATAGATTGAATTAGCAAGGTATTTAAATTTTTAATAGAGGAAGATACTACTATTTCTAATTGTTCAATTGTATTGTATACTTTATTCTTTATAGTCTCAGACTTTAAATGCTCCCATAATCGCTCCGCAGGATTTAATTCAGGAGAATATGGTGGCAAATAAAGAATTTCTATATTAGCAGGAACCACTAAGTCCTTAGCCTTATGCCATCCAGCACAATCCATAACAACAATGGCTTTTTGAACGCCTATATGTTTAGACATTTCCGCAAGAAACATGTTCAAAGACATAGTATTAACATTTGGCATCATTAAGCTAAAATCATCTCCTGTTATTGGGTTAACAGCACTGTAAACATAAAAATTCTGAAAACCTATTTTGATTTTAACTTGAGTTCTGATACCTTTGCGAAACCAACCATGACCTAATTTAGAATGAGTTCCAAAACGCGATTCATCAAAGAAATACAAAAAACTTCTTGGATTGCTTGTTATTTTTTCTTGAATTTTTTTTTAAACTGTTCATGAGTTTCTTTATTCTGTTTGTAATGCACTAGTCTTGGAGTAATGTACGCAAACTTAAGATTGTGCAATGCCCTGTGTACAGCCGATTTACTTACATTAATTCCCAAATTTTCTTTAAGTTTTATGACGATACTTTTTATTGTTATGTTACAATCTTCTTGTATCCATTTGTTTATTGCTTCATAGCAGCTTTCCGTTAAATCGCTTTTCCTTCCCCTACCTTTTTTATATTCAAGATTTTTATCATCGCCTTGGGCAAAGCTTTTTATCCAGTTTCTTAGCGTATTAGTTGTGATATCAAATATTTTAGACACCATACCAATACCATGTTCTTTTGCAGCTACTATAGCTCTTAACCTAATAGCGATCCTATTCTCTTTGTTCGTACTTGCAAGTTGAGCTATAGCCTGTTTGTATAAATCTTCTGTTATTAATTTTTGATGAGTACCCATTACATTCCTAATTTTATCTATCTTTTACATTATAACCTATTTTTCTCATCTTTATACTAAATTAAATTTGGGAATTGGTATTACTTAAGCTCTGGTAAATTTTGTTCACCTCTTTTTACCTTTACCTCCTGCGGCAAATTAAAGCTTTGCTCCTTAGTTGATTCAAGCTCTGGCAAACTTTGTCCACAATTTTGTCCACAAAAACAATCCTTTTTACCGCATCTAGATATTATAGATATATATATAGATGTATTTTTTTTTGATTTTTTTACAGTTGAGTGGTAATTTTTTTCCGGTTGAAGTGAAATATTTTTATGGCTAGATTGAATATTTATACAATCAGAGTGATAAGAATTATCATTAGCTTTACGAAAACTTATAAATTTTTTAAGAATTCTGATACATAGAATATAGCGGCATTTTAGGTTATGTTTGATCGTAGTAATTAAAGAGTGATCAATGAACCCACTTGTTTGTAATTCTGTTAGACATTGTTTAACCCGTTTTTGACAAACTCCTAGCTCTTTTTCGAAAAAATGATAGCCTTCTTGTAATTCTTCCGATAGTTTATCTTTTTGATAAATCTGTAGGCGAGAAACTATCAAAGACAGAAGTTGACGAGAAGTTTTACTTAATTGCTTACCACAATTATTAGTAAGGTTTCGCCATTCAGGTGGGATGAAATTACCAACGAAATTATAAAAGATAACATCAGGATTTGCAACTGAAGCGTTAGGAGAAATTAATGATTTTGTCATATTTTCTCCCCTTGTAATAGGGTTAAAAATAGATTTTTTTGTAGGTCAAATTTCAGGATTTTTGTCTGAGAAGTGACATATGAGTTACATATGAAATGGTTATTAAGATTATAAAAAAACTGAAAGCCTAGAGGTATATGGTGGGCGATGAGAGACTTGAACTCCCGACATTCTCGGTGTAAACGAGATGCTCTACCAACTGAGCTAATCGCCCGCTTCTTTAGCTTAAGGCAGATATTGCCCCATTTCCTCAGAAAAATCAAGTTATTTCTAAAATTATTTAATTTTTAGATATAAATTGTGTGATTGTATCTTGAAATAAGTCTTTAAAGAACTAGAGTAAAAGCAAGGAGTGATACCGATCGTGTGATAGGTTAAGAGAGACCGAGTGAATCTAAGGTACCTCCTTGTAGGTGAACTTAAGTAAAATACGGACGGTAGCGTGATAGGAAAAGATCGAATTTACAATCAAGTAAAAAATACTTAAGGTAAAGGTAATTATATTAGAAAAGAGAATAAAAATGAATAACAAAGAAATATTTATAGGAATAGACGTCTCTAAGGAAACCCTTGATATCTCAATTGCAGGTAAACACTATAAAATAGCTAACAGTAAGGAAGCCCTATCAACCTTTTATAATAAGTATATCATGGGTTGCAAAGCTGTGCTATGTGTATTGGAATCTACAGGAGGTTATGAAAGTAGCACCATGCGTATTCTACAAGAATATAGCGTACCTGTACACAGAGTTCACCCAAATAAAGTACATGTTCTTGCAAAAGTTAAAGGTCATTTTGCAAAAACTGATAAACTAGATGCTATCTTACTAGAAAATTATGCTAAGTTTGTTGCTGAAGAAGAAAAAGGTGATGAATTCATATCTGAGCAAGAGCAACATTTGAAAGAGCTACGTTCCATGGAACATAATCTAGAAAATTATTTAAATACTAATAAATGCAGACTTGATCATACTAAAGATAAAGCAAAAGCTTATCTTCAAAACCAAATTGATTTTACTAAAAAACAACTTGTTGGAGTTAGAAAAGATATTGAACAAATAATAAATGATGATCCAGTTTTAAAATCCAAGAGTAATTTATTAACCAGCTATAAGGGTGTTGGTCAAAAGATAGCTAGTGTATTGTTGATAGAATTACCAGAGCTTGGAAAATTTAATCACAAGCAAATTGCAAATTTGGTTGGGGTAGCTCCTAGGACTTTTCAAAGTGGTAAAATGACAGGGAAGGCACACATTAATGGGGGCAGATTCTTTGTCAGAAAGGCACTGTAAATGGTGGCTTTAGTTGCAGTTAGATATAACGAAAAAATAAAATTAGTTTATAATCGTCTTATACCAATTCCCGAATTTAATTTAGTAAATGATTCATGCAACAAATAGATTGAATTAGCAAGGTATTTAAATTTTTAATAGAGGAAGATACTACTATTTCTAATTGTTCAATTGTATTGTATACTTTATTCTTTATAGTCTCAGACTTTAAATGTTCCCATAATCGCTCCGCAGGATTTAATTCAGGAGAATATGGTGGCAAATAAAGAATTTCTATATTAGCAGGAACCACTAAGTCCTTAGCCTTATGCCATCCAGCACAATCCATAACAACAATGGCTTTTTGATCGCCTATATGTTTAGACATTTCCGCAAGAAACATGTTCAAAGACATAGTATTAACATTTGGCATCATTAAGCTAAAATCATCTCCTGTTATTGGGTTAACAGCACTGTAAACATAAAAATTCTGAAAACCTATTTTGATTTTAACTTGAGTTCTGATACCTTTGCGAAACCAACCATGACCTAATTTAGAATGAGTTCCAAAACGCGATTCATCAAAGAAATACAAAAAACTTCTTGGATTGCTTGTTATTTTTTCTTGAATTTTTTTTAAACTGTTCATGAGTTTCTTTATTCTGTTTGTAATGCACTGGTCTTGGAGTAATGTACGCAAACTTAAGCTTGTGCAATGCCCTGTGTACAGCCGATTTACTTACATTAATTCCCAAATTTTCTTTAAGTTTTATGACGATACTTTTTATTGTTATGTTACAATCTTCTTGTATCCATTTGTTTATTGCTTCATAGCAGCTTTCCGTTAAATCGCTTTTCCTTCCCCTACCTTTTTTATATTCAAGATTTTTATCATCGCCTTGGGCAAAGCTTTTTATCCAGTTTCTTAGCGTATTAGTTGTGATATCAAATATTTTAGACACCATACCAATACCATGTTCTTTTGCAGCTACTATAGCTCTTAACCTAATAGTGATCCTATTCTCTTTGTTCGTACTTGCAAGTTGAGCTATAGCCTGTTTGTATAAATCTTCTGTTATTAATTTTTGATGAGTACCCATTACATTCCTAATTTTATCTATCTTTTACATTATAACCTATTTTTCTCATCTTTATACTAAATTAAATTTGGGAATTGGTATTATTGCTGCTGGTAAGTCTGCAAAAATTGCTTTAGTGGCGGTAATGAGAAAAATTATTATTTGTTTAAATGCTATGTTAAAAAATAATAAAGAATTTACTCTTGACTTTTAAGACGGTAGATTCATAGACCTTGTTACAAGGTAATTGTCAGATGAAATTACGACTTGTATTTTTGTATACTTCCTGCATAAGTCAATCTAGTTGGTGATTTTGTCGTCGAAATTTGCCTCTGCTCCGTAACAATCGTCTATGTACGCGACTTATCTTCGAGATAGAAAAGTGCTAAGAATGTTAATGTAAAGAGGTTTGTAAGGATTTTGTTATAGGATTTGTAGTCATGTAAATGATATTTTTTGTTTCATATTATCAGGTTCCAGAGATATAATCTCTTTCATGTATATTACAATCGTTCCAAACAGAAATTCTCGCCCTGCAATATTGCTTCGCACTTCCTATCGTGAAGGTGGAAAAATATTAAATAAAACTCTAGCTAATTTGACTAGGATATGTCGTCACGAGATTTGAGCCCACATTAGTAAAGCCCTTAAACAAAGACCCGCCATGTATGATTTTGTATTTTTAGCATATCTTGTTGCTATACCACGCCATTCTTTAAATTTTTGAAATGTATTTTCAATAATGTGCCTTAGCTTATATAGATATTTATCTATCTCTCTTTGAATCTTCCTGTTTCTTTTTGATGGTATTACAGGAATTATGTTTGCATTCACAGCCGATTCTATTATGGCGTTTGTATCGTAAGCTTTATCAGCCATAAGATGTTGTGCCTCCATATTCTGGATTAACTCACAAGCTTGAGTACAATCATTTCTGGAACCTTCTGTAACAATAATTCTGACCGGCATACCATACGCATCCACGGCCATATGTACCTTTGTATTGAGCCCCCTTTTGTGCGACTAACCGTTTGATTCCCGCCTTTCGCTCCAAGTCCTGCTTTGTGAGTTTTTACAAATGTAGAATCTATCATTAACCATTCAAAATCAGGAGCATTTATAAAAATATTTAGCAAATTCTCCCATATCCCATTATCACGCCATCTACAGAATCTTCTGTGTACATTCTTCCAATTGCCATAATCAGGAGGCAAATCTCTCCATGGAGCTCCCGTTCTAAATATCCACATCACTGCATTTATAAAAGTTCTATTGTCTCTTGCAATACCTCCCCAACAACCTTTCTGACCAGGTAAATTACTTTCTATCTTATTCCAAAGCTCATCGCTTATATCATGTCTTCTATGTGCTAAACTCATTGCTTCTTATCGCCTATTTTTATTACTACAATTATAATAACAAATCACATAAAATTATGCAATCACAATCTCGTGACGACATACCCTAGTTGGGATAACTTGCGTATTGAAGCTTTTAAAAAAATGCTTAAAGGTGAATTTGATGGTTTAGAGGGGGTACTGGAAATTGGTGAAAGTTTTGGAACTATTTTTTTGCTAAAAAGAATTGCTGATGAAATTGGTATTACCAAGGCTCTTGGTACTAAAAATAGGCTGGCTCTTCTAAGTTTGTTTTGGTTTTAGCACGTTTTGCTTATCAAGGTTCTAGGCTTTCCAGCGTAAAATGGGCAAAAGGTCATGCTATACCCAATATTTTATCCGTTGATTCATTTGATGAAAACCATCTATATCAGGCTCTGGAATGGCTAGAAGAGAATCAGGAAAAGATAGAAATGAAATTATTTAAAACTTATCAAAAGCAAAATAACACTCCTCCTGTTATGCTTTTATATGATATCACTTCAAGCTATTTCGAAGGAACAGAGAATGAGCTTGAAGAATATGGCTACAACCGAGACAAAAAGAAAGGCAAAAAGCAAATCGTTATTGGTCTGCTGACTGATGATCATGGTGAACCTTTGGCTGTTAGAGTATTTAAGGGTAATAGTGCCGATCCTTCTACTATTTATGTTCAGATTGAACTAGTAAAATCTAATTTCGGCATTAAGAATATCGTCTTTGTTGGTGACAAAGGAATGATTAGGGGGCATGTAAAGAGGCTATTACCAAAGAGGGATGGGATTACATTACCAACTTAAGTAAGGTTGAAATTGAAGGATTAGAGAAAAGAGGGGTTTTGCAGTATGATTTTTTTGAAGATCAACTATGCGAAGTAATCAGTAATGGTAAAAGATATATTTTAAGAAAAAATGGTTCTATAGCCAGAAAACTTGAATTTGATAGGAATAACAGAATTGAAAAACTGATTACAAAGGTAGGAGAGCGTCATATATCTGTATCAACCCATAAGCGAGCAAAACCAGAAATTGGTTTAAATAATATTCAAAAAATTGCTAAAGAATGGCGAATAGATAAATTTATCAACCTAAAATTAGACAGTAACCAAATAGTGGTTGAAATTGACCAGGATAAGAAGAAAGAATTGTTTGTCTTTGACATGAAGTAGAAGCAAATTTTAGCAGTATGAAGACAAGATTACTAGAAGTACAACCGATATTTCTAAGGAAAGGCAGCAGAACGAAAGGGCTTTTTTATATTACAATATAAAAGGTTGCGTCGTTGCAAGATTACCAAAATTAACACAATCTCAGCAAGATTTATTTAATTTATTTGATCTCAAAATGCCCCAAATGACAAAATCTGCAAATGATAACATGTAGTCAGTAAAGAAAATTTAATTTTTTAGACATTGTGCCGTATACTAATCCCGTCTCGTAGCATAATTTTTGCTCCTCTCTATCTGGAAGATAAGTCGCGAGTAGGCGTAGTCGACGAAGCAATTTAAAAAATGCTCAGGAATGGATTGCCGCGTCGTCACTAAAATGGCTCACTCGCAAGGACAACATGATGGGTGCTTATTCGGTACTAATTCAGATTAATTGACTATAGTATGCATATTTATCCAATTATCTCCTACCTTGGTTTCGACAATGAGCGGAACCATTAATTTAGATGAATTTTCCATAGTAGTTTTAATTAGTTGTGTCGCTAATTCTACTTCATCAATGGGCGATTCAAAAAGTAATTCGTCGTGGATTTGTAAGATTAGCTTGGTTTTCAATTTTAGTTGTTGCATTTTACGGTCAAGATCAATCATCGCTATTTTGATTATGTCGGCACTAGTCCCTTGGATTGGAGCGTTGATTGCTGCCCTTTCGGCAAATTGCTGTAAGGAATGTTTTTTATCATAGATTAAGGGAATAAAGCACTTTCGTCCGAAGAGATTCAGGACATAACCATGCTCTCTGGCGTAGTTTTTTGTATATTCCATATATTTTTGAATTTCTGGATATTCTTCAAAATATTTCTTTATATATTCAGCTGCTTGTGTAGAGCTAATATGTAACTGCTTTGCTAGTCCAAAAGCACTAATACCATAGATAATGCCAAAATTTATAGCTTTTGCTTTATGCCGATGTTCGGAAGTTAACTGCTCTTTAGTAATTTTAAATATATTACAAGCGGTTTTACTATGAATATCCTCACCATTAACAAAAGCTTGTTTTAAAGAAGGTATATCTGCCATGCTACTTAATATTCGCAGTTCAATCTGTGAATAGTCCGCTGAAATTAATTTATGCTTATCTTCTGCAATAAAAGCTGCTCTGATTTTATTACCTTCTTTCGAGCGAATTGGTACATTTTGTAAATTGGGTTCTTGAGAACTAAGCCTACCAGTACTAGTTGAAGTTTGTAAAAATGTTGTATGCACCCTATGAGTTATCGGATTTACTTGCATAGGTAAACTATCCGTATAGGTATTTTTTAATTTAGTAAAGTGACGCCATTTTAGCAATAAATCAGCAATAGCAAAGCCACTTTCGCTAATTTTTTCAAGAATTTCTGCACTAGTAGAATAAGATTTTGCTTTTGATGACAATTTACCAAAGGGTAATTGCATTTTTTCAAATAAAATTTCCCCCAGTTGCTTTGGTGAAGCGATGTTAAACTTTGTTCCGGTAATAGCAAAAATATTATGTTCTAATTGAGTAATTTCACTGCCAAATTCATCCGATAATTGTTTAAGATATGGTGAATTGACCTTAACCCCAATTTTTTCCATTTTATCTATTATATAACATAAAGGTAAATCAATATCTCGATATAGTGTTAAGGCATGGTTATCTTTTAGTTCTAGCAACAGTTTTTGGTAATTATCACTAAAGCCGGTAACTACTCTCGCTAAATTGTCTAAACTATCCTGCTGTATTCCATCAAATGGATTCTTCTGAGGCTTGCCAGCAGAAATCAGATATTGCATTAGTTCAAGATCTTCACATGAATATACTTCATTATCGATAAAGAATTTTAATAATGATTTAAGCTTATAGATGATTTTCTTAATAGATTTATTTTTTAGCAATTGAAGAATATCAGCCATAAACCATTGTTCTAGGTAATTTTGACGAAAATCGTAAGCAAGTAAATCAGACATATTGCCAGAAATTTTAGCAATAAACTTAATATTGTAGCATTTACCATCAATTGATAAAATTATAGAAGGAGTTTGCCCAGGGTAATCGGATAAATAAATATTGACAATCCCATATTCTTCTGCCTTAGTTAGCATAGCATCAAGTTGTTGTTGCGAAGCAACTTCTTGAATTATAATTTGCTTAGTAGGTAAAGATTCGTTGGTAATTTGTATTTGGAATAAGTTCTCCACTCTTTTATTTAGAGATTTAAAACCATATTCTACCAGAAAATCAGATATTTGTTTGCTATCAGGTTGGGTATACTGCAATAAACTAAAATCTAAATCGATATCAACATTATAATCTAGACTAAATAATTGCCAGGAAATTAAGGCTAAATCTTTTGAGGAGCTGATGATTGCTCTCTGGCGATCGTTAGTGATTTGATCGAGTGAATTTAATAGCTCTGCTAATGAACCAAATTGTTTAATAAGTGTTGCTGCAGTTTTAGGACCAATGCTTGGCACGCCTGGTATATTATCGGACTTATCGCCGATCAACGCCATTACTTCCCTGATTTTACTTGGTTCTACACCAAATTTCTCTATCACGTCATCTTCGGAAATATATTTTGCTTTTATTGGGTCATACATTTTAGTATGCGAATTAATTAATTGCATTAAATCTTTATCAGAAGAAATAATGATAGTATTTTGTTGTAATGCAGAAGCTTTATGGGCTAAAGTGGCAATTATATCATCTGCTTCATAACCAGCTTTCTCAATCATTGGAAAATTTAGGCTATTTGCTGCAAGGCGAATAAGTGGTAATTGACTCTTTAAATCCTCTGGTATAGGGGGTCTATTTGCTTTATATTGCTGATAAATTTGATGACGAAAATTCTTACCACCAGAATCAAAAACTACAATAGCATGTTCTGGCTTAAAATCATTCAATAGCTTTAACAACATTGAAGTAAAACCATAAAGTGCTCCAACAGCTAAGCCACTCGGAGAAGTTAATGGTGGCTGAACATGGTAGGCTCTAAAGATAAATCCGTAGCCATCAATTATTAATAAAGTATTTTTATTAGTCATTTTGTTATTAGGTCAAATTGTTATATTTATGTATACTCTTCTGCTTTGAAGAATTGGCTCCGTAAAACTTCGGGGTATTCGCGTACTCACGTACTTCATGTACGCTCCGCTCGCTCACCCCTTGTTTTACGTTCCAATTCTCCAAATCATTTGAGTATAGTATACAACAATTATAATCTGCACTAAGCTTTATTAGTAATAATTTTATAAATAATGAGAAGTTGGTAACGTTGTCTCTCATCGATTGACTATAACATGGATTGCAAACACAAAACAAGTAATGTATAGTATTACCTATAAATACTTAATACTATAAAGGAGAATTCGTATGAAAAGAGCTGATGAGAATATTGTAGTAAGCGTTAAAATTGCCCCGCAAATTAAGAAGAGGTTGCAAGTACTTGGTAAAATTAAGCAACGTTCAACACACTGGCTGATGAAGGAGGCAATTACTAATTATCTTAAATTAGAGGAACATGAGGAACAATTAAAACAAGAGACTATACAGCGTTGGCAAGAAATGCAAGAAGGTAAATTTTTAGGAAATGACAAAATAACTGAGTGGCTTGATAGATGGGGAAGCGATAAAGAAGAGGAAAGACCTTAATGGAAAGATTAGTATGGTTGGAATCGGCAATTACAGATTTGGTACGGCTAAGAAAATTCATTGATAAAAATAATCCTAATGCTGCAAAGAGAGTGGCAGAAGTAATAAAGAAAGCAGTTATCAAACTTATAGAATTTCCTTTAATAGGTAAACCTGTGACTAATCTAATAGATTATAGGGATTTATATATTCGATTTGGCTTATCAGGTTACATACTACGATATCGAATATATGATGATACTATTTATGTAGTTCATATCAGACATGCTAAGGAAATAGAATTTAAATAATAAAAAAGAAATACCAATGTTCGACAGTTGTGCCATTCTAGGAAGCTACCTACGATTTATAGTCAATTGATGAGAAGTTGGTGACGTCGTCACTCTAATGCTCGCCTATTACTTATAGGCGTCAGCAAGAAAATAAAGTAGAAAAGTCGTCTATTAGCGAGCCACCGTAGGTGGCGTGGCAATCGATTTCTAATCACTTTTCTTGATTGCTTCGTGACCTTATGGTCTCCTCGCAATGACGGTTTCTCAATTATTGTTTTCTTAATTGCTGACGCTTATGCGTGTTCGTACAGATTACGCCGATGAGGCTATACCCACATAGATATTAAAATACAGCCTTGTGCGAAATCTTTGCAGAAATATTTACAGTTCCCTTACTTAGCTCTTGACATAAGTATGCCAATGGCATATCGTGTATTTTATGGATACAAAACTTATTTCAATTGTTGAACTTCCAGAATTTCAAAAATTTGCTAAGGATTACTTGAGTGAAAAAGAATGTATGGAAATTATTAACTATATAGCAGCGAATCCTAATCAGGGAAATATAATAAGAGGTACTGGTGGTATTAGAAAATTAAGATTTGCTCTAACTAACAATAAAGGTAAAAGTGGAGGAATGAGAATAATTTATTTTTATCATAATGAAAATATGCCGGTCTTTTTAATAACTGGTTTTATAAAAAGCAAAATGGAGAATATTAGTCAGGATACTTGTAACGAATTAAAAAACCTGAGTAAGACTTTAATAAAATTATATAATTAGGAAAAAAATATGAGTACAAAAGAATTTAATCGAACTGAAAAAAGTATTCTAGCTGGAATGCAAGAAGCGATCCTATATTCTAAAGGTCGGCTAAAAGCAAAAAAACACAATATTTCATTACCAAATATTGATGTATATGAGGCAAGAGATCACCTCAAACTAACTCAGAAACAATTTGCTGCAGCATTTGGAATTAGCATTGCAACACTACGTAATTGGGAACAAGGGCGTAGATCACCAACTGGGGCAGCAAAGGTACTTCTTAAGATTATTCAAAAGGAACCTGAAATTGTAAAACAAGTTTTAAGAGGTTAAATTATTTGTACTAATTTCCTGGATCAACTTCGTCGTCTTGTGCCTCTTCGCAATGACGTTTGTTAGGCTGAAACAGGTTTTTCCACAAATCCCTTGATTGATATTTTATTTGACTTTTTAGACAAACAGCAAAAGCCGATAATTCCGATAAGACAACAAATGGGAACTATAGAAATTGCCACAATAAAATCATAGTGACTATAAATAGGAGTGCCAGATTCACTTAGTAAGCCGTCCCAATTATAAGAGATTAAATAACTCATAATTTTGTGAAAGAAATGCCCAAAAGACATGTTGATACAATTGACTATCGCAACGGCAAGTCCAATAGATTTCTCCGTAACAAGGTTACTGACAATGGTAAAGATTAGAACCTGATAACAACAAAAAATTCCTAATAAAAACATTAAAGAACTACTAGTAAAGAAATTTAATGAAGGACAATATAATAGAATGATAAAAATTACTATTGTCAGCAATCCAGTGATAGTTATTATAGCATCAGATGATTTTACTAAATTAGCAATAAGAGCAAGTATTGGACCGCCAAGACACATCCCTATATAAACAAATGAGGTAGCTAAGTTACTATCCATATCATTCATTTGATAAATTTGTTTGAAAAATGGAATAGCCCATACATCAGCAAAACCTTCCAATGCTCCTACCATTAAACCACCAAAAATTCCGATTAACAGAATAGTAGGGTTTAATAAGAGTTTCAATATCGATAATTCGGAATCTAGAGTAGTAGTAGAATTGCTACTTACATCATCATTTTTTATCAATAAAATCATTAGTCCAATAATAAATCCGATGGCAGCTAAACTATTAAAAGTTACGTCATAACCAAAATGGGTGAATAATAGTTTCATTGGAGTAATAGCAAATACTGCTCCAATTAAGCCAAAAGTAAAAGAAAGCCCTAGCATTACGGAGTGGTATTTAGCTGGAAAACAGCTTCTAGTAATTTTAGCTACTGATAAAAACCCAACAGCAGAACCAGCTCCAATCATAAATCTACCAATGAGTAAATAATTGAAATTTTCGCTGGCAACAAAAGTTAAAGTACCAAGAGAAGTAACCAAGATAGATATGAATGTAACAATTCTAAAGTTAAATTTATCGAGCATTATGCCAATTGGTATTTGCATCCCTGCATAACCTAAATAATAATATCCAGCGACTGTACCAAATGCTATGGTATCAATGGCAAATTTTTGCATAATTTCTTCTCTAAGAATTCCAGTCGAAAGTCTTAATATAAATTGAAAGGCAAAAAACATGCTGGCAAGAGACCATAATAAAAATGGTTTTTTCAAGGATAGAGCTTTATTCATAAAAAATTTAAATTATAATAACGTTATATTTTAAGGTTTTAAATTATAGTATTGAATAGTATTTTGTCAAACCTTTATAGACAGGAGGTTGTAGGAAATAACTAAAGTAATTAATAGGGAAATGGTATTATGACTCTAGACAAGCCAAAACATGACGAAATCTTTCGCAAATCTATGGAGAATCCTATAGTTGCTAAAGAGTTTTTGGTAACTCATTTGCCTAAAGACGTGCTGGCTTTAATCGATAGTACATCTTTAAAATTAGAAAAAGATAGTTTTATTGAGTCAGACCTTTCTGAAACTATTTCTGATGTATTATTTTCTGTTAAGTTTAATGATCAGGATGGCTATATTTTTTTGCTATTGGAACATCAAAGTACTGTTGATAAAATGATGGCGTTTAGGTTATTTAAATATATGATTAATATTTGTGATCGATATTTAACTAATCATCCTAAAGCTAAAAGCCTTCCAGTAATTTATCCCCTAATACTTTATAATGGCAAGAAGAAATATAATGCATCGCTCAATATATGGAATTTATTTAGCCATCCAGATTTAGCCAGAGGCTTTTGGACAAATGATTGTCAGCTTATTAACGTACATGATATTCCTGATGAAGAACTCAAGAAAAAAGTATGGTCTGGGATTTTTTTATTTTTCCTCAAACACATCCACGAACGTCAATTACTGAAAAGATGGCAAGAAATCTCTTATCTCTTGCCTAAATTGAGTAAAATAACAATAGGTCATGACCACATAAGAAATCTATTGAGCTATACTTTGACCTTTATTGAGCAAAATGATAAAATAGAGTTAGAAAAAATACTAAAAAATAATTTAACTAAAGAAAAAGGAGAAGAACTTATGCCTAGTATAGCTCAAGTATGGAAAGAAGAAGGGATAGAGATAGGGCTACAGGATGGTATTAAAATCGGAGAGGCTAAAGGTAGAGCCGAGGGGAGAGCCGAGGGTAGAGCCGAGGGTGAAGCTAAATTAATAAAAATGATGATAAATAATGGTAGCTCTATTGAAGAAGTAGCGAGAATGACTAGATTATCTGTTACAAGAATCAATGAACTATTGAAAGTACAGTAAACTGGCACTTATTAGCAAGGTGTTACTTTAGTAGCGACTGAAGCCAAAGGTAGAGTCGAGGGTAAAACTGAAGCAATGAAAGCTATAGCAAAAACTATGCTACTTAAACATAAGGCAGAGCAAATCGAGAGAGTAAAATGACTGACCCTCGAATTGTTAGGCTCTGTCATTTTTGAATTTATAATTGCTGAGACTAGTTTGAATTATGGAGCAGTTTGAAGCATATTCGCTATTATTTACTGATAGTTTAGTAGGTAATTTAGTTATAAGTTTAGATAGTGAACTAATTGTTTATTCTATGAAGATGTTTGGTGTTTATAATAATTTAATAATACTTATTGTAGCAACTATTGCTTCATTAGTTGCTACTAGTATAAATTATTTTTTTGGTATAATGTTATTAAGAGTTTTTTATCTTGCTAAAAATGCACAGATTTATACTAATCAGCAATTATTATCTCAATTTTTTTTTAAATATAACATATTTATATTATGGTTTATGCTAATACCATCGTGGGGAAATTTTATTCCTTTAATTGCCGGTTTTACTAAAACAAATTTTATAAGGGTTTTAGCTATTAGTGGTGTTATTAAATTATGCTATTATACCTATAGCATTTATATAATCTAACTAATAAGGGATTAATGAACCTCTATAGAATTAACCCATCATTATCGTTTTTAGATATATTAGCTGATTTTATTTTAGATAATTTCAGTGAGAAGAATTCTATTAGCAATCTTAAGGTTATATTGCCTAGTGGTTTCGATTGTTGGAATTTACAAAATATTTTGATTAACAAACAGCATATTGCGATTTTGCCAAATATTATTCCTTGGTCTAATATTATGGCTGAAGGTGAAGAAATTTTTGCTATCGCATCAGAAAATTTACAGCCAATAACGTTTTTGCAAGAAAAAATTATCCTGGCAGAAATCATTCATAATTATCATGATTTACAATTCAGTATAACCCAATCTTTACAATTTTGTTCAACAATATCTGAGTTATTTTACCAGCTAGCTGGTAATAATTTATCGATAGATTCGGTAAATGAAATAGAAAAAATCAATCCATCGCAACATTGGAGTGTTATTTATCAATTTCTTAAATACGTCCATTCTGAATGGCAAGATAAGATAAAATTGTTAGGAAAGCAAGATCGGCTAAATTATCAGGTCACTATGATGGATGCAGAGATAGCAAGGCTGAAAAGAGTTGATACTAGTTTGATAATAGCCGGTATAGTAGGGCATAATCCCATATCATGGAATTTTTTAAAGAATGTTGCTAATTCACCGGATGGTTTTATAATTTTACCGCCTATTAGTATGTGTCATTCCCGCGTAGGCGGGAATCTAGATATAGTCAATTTAGGAGAACTTGACTATAGCTATAATCCTGAAGAAGATTGCTTATATAACTTTAAAAAATTACTGACAATTCTCAATAAAAATTTATCAGATTCCCAGCTTTTGGGTAATCAGCAGTCAGATCATTTGCTTTTCGATCGGATAATTTGTAACAATATATACTCGGATGATCTGGAGAATTGGAACGTAAAACAAGGGGTGAGCGAGCGGAGCGTAGATGAACTACGTGAGCACGCGAATGCCCCGAAGTTTTGCGGAGCCAATTCTTCAAAGCATTCGAGTATACCTGATGAGCCTAAACGATTAGCCGTAGATCATATAAAATATTATGAGCTTGAAGATATTTTTCAAGAGGCAAAGCAAATAAGTCTGATTTGTCAACAATTTTGCCAACAATCTAGTGATAAGAAAATAGCTATTATTGTCAATAATCAAACAACCAAGAATTTTTATTGTAATTTTTTGACCAAATATTCCCTAGAATTCCAAGATTTGCTAGGTAATAATTTATCAGAAACGTTAATTAGCTCTCTAATAATTGCCATTAGTGAAATATTATGTAATGATTTTGATATAAAAAAGTTATTTTTACTATTAAAGCATCCTTTGATTAATCATAAATTAGTTCAAAGATTAGAGATTTTAACGAGTGGTAAAAACCGCTTTATCCGGCAATCTAGCCAAATGCTGTTTTTAGTAGAAAAAATCAATGATAATGAATTAATAGAATGGTCTAAGAAGCTAATAAACTTACTTTATAGCAATAGTGGCAATAATTTTGCTAAAATATTAAAATCCTCGATTAGCATTGCTGAAAAACTTTACCGAGATATTTGGCATGAGCAGTCAGCTGCTGAATTATCAAATTTTTTATCGGAGTTAATAAATACTAATTGTAATTTAACCTTAGATAATAAAAAAGATTTTCCAAAGTTACTGAAGGGTTTAATGTCTAATTGTAAGTATTTTGCTCATAATAATTATTCTAAAAATATAATTATTGGTAAAGCAGAAGATTTAATATTACTTAAATTTGATTTAGTAATTTTAACTGACTTTAATCAAGGATGCTGGTCATCATCCTCATCTATCAGCCAATGGATTAATGAGCAAACGTTAAAAAAATTACATATGATTGTTGGAACTTCTATCGATCAATATTATTTTTATTTATTTCTGCATAATGCCCAAGTAATAATTACTAGATCAAAAAGACAGGATGGTAAATCTGGTTTGTTACCATCGAATTTGTTACTAAAATTGCAACTTATTGCACAACAAAGTTTGATTTCAGAAAATTATTTAACATATTTATCAGAAAGTGACTTAGTGGATGTACAAAATAATGTTAATATTAATATGGTTGAGTCAATTAATCGTAGTAATCATGTGTATAGTCCAATTTTTCCTGATACAATATCAGTTACTGATATAGAAATGTTAATACGGAATCCTTATAGTTTTTACGCTAAGAAGATTTTGAATGTCAGGAGTAGAGATAGGGTAGGGCAGGAGCCTAAAATATCTGAATTTGGTAGTTTTGTTCATAAGGTTTTAGAGCAATATTCGAAAAATTATAACAAGTTAGAGAATAACAAAATTGGCTTAATATTGGATATTAGTAATAATCTGTTACAAGATGTTATCTTACCAACCTATACGCAAAAAATTTGGCAAATAAAATTTATGCCTATTGCTGAGTCTTTTGTTGAATTTGATGAACAACGTAGAAATGGTTGTAAATATATTTATTCTGAAACTAGAGGAGCAATTTCATTAAATATTGCTGGGCAAGAATTAACAATAATTGGAGTGGCTGATAGAATTGAGATAGATGAGTTTGGGGCAGCGATCATTATCGATTATAAAACCGGTAGCTTACCGAGTAGAAAAGATATAGAAACTGGGTTATCCCCGCAGTTGATAATTGAGGCGTTAATGTTACAAGAAGGTGGTTTTGGTATGCAAATCCATAACGTTAAACAGGTTGTTTACGTAAAAATTTCTAGCTCAAAGCCAATAATCCAAACTTTAGAGATAGAACTCACTAAAGAAGAGTTGGCTAGGCATAAACAAGGTATGATACGACTACTAGAATATTATATAACGAATAAAAGCTTTTCGTATGATATTGATTTACTAAAACACGATGACTATGCCTACTTGGCTAGGAGAGACGGGTGATAGTATATCAAGTAATGCTAGAACTATTGACTATATAACTTAGTTAATTCATATGTAAACGCTTATGATAAAACATACTTACCATATAAATATAAAAAACTTCTTAATAAAAATCTGTATAAAATAAAATAATACGATGCAACATGTACATATAATTAGGCTAACCATCATGGCAGTAGGCAATTTATTTTCTGAAACCATTTTAGAACTATTAGCTATAGTTGGCTTATAAATAAATATCACAAGCTTTGCTAAATAAAGTGCAGAGAATAAAGTACTTAAAGCTAGCACACCCATAACTAATATTTGATTTTGTTCAGCAGCGGCAAGCATAATATAAAACTTACTAATAAAACCACCAAAGGGGGGAATGCCAATTAACGATAAACTGGCAATACATACCATAAAGCTAGTTTTTGGCATTTCTTTACCAGCGTTGATTAGGTCAGATATCTGGTTAGTCTTCTTTAAGCTATAAATACTTCCCATTCCATAAAATAAACAGATTTTAGTAAATGAATGTGAAGATAAATGTAGGATAGCTGCTCCTATAGATTTTGAGGTAAACATCAAGCTACTAAGTAAAGCTATCCCTAATTGGTTAATCGTAGAGTAGGCTAGAATCTTCTTAATATTATCACTAGTTAATGCCTTAAAGGAACTATAAAATATGGTGATAATAGGTAAGAAAATGATCCAATTAAATTCGGCAAAAATAGAGTGTAAATATTTAAGACCAAAAATATATATCAGAATTTTATAAATACAAAAAAGTCCAGTTTTAACAACTACCACTGCATGTAGCAAAGCACTTACAGGGTAATGTGCTACCATTGCCGCTGGTAACCATTGGTGCAAAGGATATAAGGCTGCCTTCGATGTGCCAAAAATAAACATTAATAACAAAATTATGGTTTGATTTTTGGAAAAATAATGCTCGATAAAACCTTGGGAGGTAAAGTCACCATGCCCTGCTTTAGCATAAATAATTATTATAGCTGGCAAGAATAGTAATATCCCTGAGATCATCAATATTTTTAAATATTTATAGACTCCTGCCATAACTTTATCTCCACCACTATGACCAATTAATGGAGCAGTTGATAATGTTAATATTTCATAAAAAATAAACATCGTAAAGAGATTTGAAGATAATGCTACCATCCCCCCAGATAATACGCTTAGATTAATGAAGAATAGAAAACGACTAGAATTATCAATATTATTAATTGCCAAATATTTAGTGGTGTAAATTAATGCACAAATCCATAAGAAACTTAGTAAGGTTAAGAAAATAAGACTGAGAGCTTCTAAATGCAATCCAATAGCAAAATTACTAAAGATGGTTATTGATAGATTGGCTCTTACGCCCTTCAGAAATAACCAATCAATAATTAAAATATTGACAAAAAAGAAGCTACTAATGGTAATTAATAAAGAGTTATGTGTATTATTATCACTATTACTGATAAAAGGTGTAACTAAATTTAACATAGCTAAAAGTAAAGTTGATATAATCAAAAAACTAGGGGTGACAGAAGGGTACATTAATGCCCTCCTAATAGTTGCAATTGGTTTAAAAATATTGGTAGGAGAAGTTGTATTACACTAACAAAAATTAGCCCATAATATTTATACTTAGTGTTAGACTGTAATAGTGTATAATTAGAGTGATGCCAACATAGTTTTTTGGCAATCTTATAATGATAAAGTAATGACATAGCAGAACTGATAACAACAATCACCAACTCGAGCCACAGATTTTCAACAATCAACAACTCAAAAATAGAAAGCTTAATGAAAAACATACTACTTATTGGCAAACCACAGCTACAAATTAGACTAAATACTACCAAGACACGCCATAACATACTGGTACTGGGTACGCTATGAGTATCAAAATAAGCAATGATTAGAAATAGAGCAATCTTATTAAGGCTATCAGCTAACAAAAATGGAGTTAGGATTAATTCGCCTCTAGGAACAACTAATAGCAAAAATATATAACCAATTTGTACTGCCGAAGAATATATTACAATATTTCTGACTTTTTCTTTGCTTCGGCAAGCAAAATATGTACATAAAATAATAGTTACCAAAGCGATCGGTTTGATAAAAATTGCTAAATCATTAATGATTATACTGTAATCAATGGTAAAATGAATGAACCTCAATATTATATAAAGACCCATTATACTAGAGATACTGGCAAGATACGTCAAAATGACCGGAGCAACCGAAGAATAGCTTCGAATCATCCAAAAATGCATCGGGAAAAAAGCCGTTTTTAATATAGCTCCAATTAGAAAAAAACTAATAGCTAGCTTGACTATTTTGCAGTCATAATTTGTTTGAAGTAACATTGAAACATCTGACATATTGAGACTACCAGTACTACTCAATAAAAATCCAATGGCTATTAATATCAGAGTTGCCCCGACTGTACCGAGCATAAGATAATCGAAAGCACCGATAACAGCCTTGGGGTTATTACCCTGTGCCATTAGGGCATAAGCACTTAATGAAGATATTTCAATAAATACATAAAGGTTAAAAAGGTCATTAGTACTCAATATACCGAGATATCCGCTATGGGCAAATAATAAAAGTGCGTAAAATAACGATTGCCTTTTTTGATCAATAAATTTAAGTACGGTAGTTGCCAGCAATTTGTTACAGAAAATTAGAAAAAATAATAATACGCCATTAATGTAGGTAATTATAGGTTGATTCAGGTAGTCTAGTCTATATTCAATACCTATGGGGGCATGCCAATTACCAAAATCATATGATATGGTACCTTTATTAATTACCGATAATCCATAAATACTTAAAAATAAACTTAGTGCAATCGAAATAACTGCTATAATTCGAGTGACACGCACATAACGAAAAGTTAGTATTGAAAATAACGCCCCAAAAAATGGTAGCAATACTTGTAAAGCTGGAAAATGTTTAATTAATATCATTTATTTCAATCATTCGGAGTCGCTTCGCTAAAATTAATTTCATGCTCCGATATAGTATTAAATTGCTTAGAAATACGATAAATCAAGCTAAGCCCTAATGACAATGTAGCAAAACCAACAACAATAGCCGTGAGCATTAGCACCTGAGGTAATGGGCTTACATAAAGCTGAGAATTCTGCAGTAAACTACGCTCAATTGGCACAATACCCCCATTTACCTTACCAAGCATCAGGTAAAAAATTAGCACAGAGCTTTGCATAACACTAAGCCCTATGATTTTACGAACATAATTATCACTGATTAACATTATAAACAAACCACTAGTTAATACGAGCAGTGTTAAAAAATATAAAATTTTTGAGATATATATAGCTTCTAAAAACATTGTTACTTAACTTAATTAATACGGTTTAAATGCTTCATTAAACACGCATACTATTTTCTTACCATGACGTATTGACAGTTTGCGAAATACCTGTTCGATAATTACCATATTAGCATTATCTTGGGCAAGTCGATAATTTACCATCGATTCTCTAAGAGCTTCATCAACTGCAAAAATAGCTGGTAACTCAGCATTTTTATCTCTAAATTGTAAGTAAGTATACACTCCATCATCAAAAATTTTAATTGGGGCAATCGATTCATTACCACTTATCGAATAATTAAAATTATATTTCTCAGGATGAGATAAATCTAGGTTAGCTGAGGATGTAACATAAGTTTGCAAATAATCCCCTGAATTTTCATCATCAGGATAGATAAATCTTAAATTAAAAACCATTTCTGGATCTCTCATATCCGAAGCTTCTGCAGCATATAGTTCAAAAAAGTAAGTTCGCTTGTTAGTAATAATCGTCATATTAGTTGTAGCATCTTGTTCCATTGGCTTAATGAAAATTCGATGACCAGCTGGTACTATTTGCCAAGAAGTAGTATCCCCCATGGAAATACTAACTATTTCTTCCTCTTTTGCTAGCTCTATACTAGCCTGATAACCGTAGTATCCGGTGAACTTAAATACATCATCGGGACTATACACCATTACCCTAATTCTGCTATCGATCGGCAATGGTCTAGATTCTCTAACAGCTAAAGCAGTATTTACAGAAAATACTACCACAAACAATATTATTAATCGCTTCATCTTATTTCTTACTTTTATCTTCTATTAACTTAAGTCTGTAACCAGTAACCACAAAATTAAAATTTGAGTTAGGAGGTAAATGGATGTTAATGGCATCTATTTCAAAATTTATTGTTGCTTGCCACACCATATTTTCCAAAATATCATTAGCGGAGTTTTTTGCTATCGATGTAAATATGACCTCAGCCTTATTATTTTTATGATAAACCACTGATAATATATTAACAGAACGCCTTAAGGATCTTTGGTAACGCATAACTGGTGACAATGAGTTGTCAATATTCATAAAATTGGCAAATTGTCTAAATATTATACGTGTAGAACTATTCTGAATAAATATAAACTGGGGGCGAAGAAAATCATAATCATAAGATTCTCTGTGTATCACGTAATTTCTAATCATAATATCTGCAATAGAATTGATAGCATCATTTTTTATATGATTAGCATTAGTTATCGTCGCACTTTTAAGAGATTCAGCACTAATTGCGTATCTTACCTGTCGAACTGCTGGTAATAAAGTCTGAAAATTAACCACCACAGCTAGAAATAATACAAAGAAAACTACAGTAAATATCAACAAAAATGATCTTTGTACAAGCGGATATAGGTATTCAAAATTATACCATCTTCTAGCATCAACAAAATATTCACCAGACTTAATATATTCTTGAACAGAACTTAATACCTTATCCATTAGCCTAAAATAATTGATTACCTTAATTAAGCTCTGTGTACAGAACCTAATGTCGGATTCTAGCACATATTAGCAAAGAAGTTATTATTTTTTTATAAAAATTATTCTTTTATACCTAAGTTTTGGATTAGAATTTAAAAATTCTAATCCAAAAACTGTTAAAGCAATAAGGAAAAATGCATTCTTGAAGCGGTTCTACGAATGCATTTTAACTTAATTTTTAGCTAATAATCTTATTTTTCAGATTAAAAATAAGATTATTAGCCATTTTTATATAGCTAACCCGACTAACATATATGCTAAATTCACAGATGTCTATTAGTGAAGGGCTACTTTAATAGCAACGAAGCAATCCAGGGAAATGATTAGACTTTCCTTATCCTAAAATCGCATTTATATTGAAATGAGAAGGGAATTGTGGTATTTAATCTTCCAAGACTAAAAGGTGGATATAACTCCTGAATGTTAACTAATCGCATAAGTTCTTATTTTATTTGTTTCTTCTTGCTAGGTATAGTGGCGGGAGGAAATTTTTCATTGGTCACATTTACTATTCATTACCAATTATCACAAGCAGGATATTCAACTGATATTATTGGCTTAATGTTTCTAACCTCTATGCCATATTGTCTAAAACCAATATTAGCGCCATTTATTGATAAATATTCTGTACCTATTATATGTAAAAAATTTGGTCAACGTCGAGGATGGGCAATAGCTGTACAAGGATGTTTATTAGTTACTACTAGTGGATTTTTAATTATAGCTCCCCCTGTTAACATCGTTATTACTGCCATTTTAAATTTTACTATTTCTTGTTGTGCGGCAACTCAAGATATTATTTTAGATGCCTATCGTATAGAACGCTCTGTAACAAAGGAAGAGCTTTCAGTTGCTACAACTTTCAGTGGCACTGGTTTTCGCATAGGAATGCTGATTAATAGTACAGGAGCATTATATGTCTCTTGCTTCTTTAATTGGTACTGCGTATATCTATGTACCTTTTTTATAACAATGGCTGCCCCACTAATAATCTTATGCATGCAAGAGCCTGCTACAAAAAAAACTGAACATATTTTTACTAATTTAATTTCATTTAGCCAATATTCTAAAATCATTGGTGATAGCTTACTATTATTAAAACGACACCATCCAAATTGGATATTCATTATGCTGTTTGTCTTTCTATATAAAGCAAGCGATTCAATTACTATGGCAATGAGCTCTCCCTTATTTATTGACTTGTCCTTTACCTCTCAAGAAATTGCCTCTATTTCAAAAACCTATGGATTCATGCTAATGACCTTAGGGGGAATTATTAGCGGTATTCTAACTACAAAAGTAGGGATATCTCGAGGTTTACTAATATGCGGTATTCTACAATTACTATCCCCCTTAATGCTAATGTTTTTATCTATAGTAGGTCATGATCTAGTTATATTTACTATAACAATTACTGTACAGAATTTCTGTTGCGGACTTGGTAATACCACTCTTGTTATTTATCTTTCTAGTTTATGTAATGGCGAATTGATCGCCACGCAATACTCAATTATTTCTTCTTTTAGCTCCTTTGTACGTATTATTTTATCCTGTTTATCCGGTATTTGTGCAAACTATATGGATTGGTCCAATCTTTTTTTATTCACTACCTTATTTAGCATGCTATTTGTATTAGCCTTTTTAAAGATACGTAAAAGTTAAGCTCTCTCCATATATTTTTCGAATTTATTTTTCTCGTTTTGATATTTATCTGCATCCGGTAGGGCTGGTTTCTTAACCGTAATATTTGACCATTTACTGGAAAAAAACTTAGCTCTCTCTATCCAGTCAATCAGCTGTTCTGATTCTGGCTTAATAGCTTTAACCGGACACTCACTCTCACATACTCCACAATCAATACATTCGTCGGGATTAATTACCAACATTAACTCCCCTTCATAAAAGCAATCGACAGGGCATACTTCTACGCAATCAGTATATTTACATTTTACGCACTCATCGCTAACAACATAAGTCATAAATTGTCATACTCCTTGAATTTAGCAATTAACATGCAAGATCTCAAACCCAATACTAATAGAAAATATAGTATAGCACTTATAAACATTAGCACTAAGGGTAATAACATAGAATTATCGATAGTCGGACTACCTAGCCTTAAAACGCTTGCTGGCTGATGTAAACTATACCAAATATTTACCGAAAATTTTACTATGGGAACATTGATAAAGCCAATTAAAGCAATCACCGAGGCTGGTTTTTCAGTACGGCTTATCCTATCACCACTATTCACCACCACGATATAGCTTAAATATAGTAAGAATAATACGAACATTGAGGTAAGTCTAGCATCCCAAACCCACCAAGTTCCCCAAATAGGCTTTCCCCATAATGCCCCTGTTACTATACTAATCATACAAAAAACTGCCCCAATAGGAGTACTTGCTACTGCCATTAAGAAGGACATTTTAGTTTTCCACACTAGGTTAGACAAACTACAAATAGCTATAAATGTATAAATACCTAGTGCCATCCAAGAAGCTGGTACATGAACATACATAATCCTAACCATATCACCTTGTTGGTAATCTGGTGGCGATACTATCAAAGCTTGGTATAACCCCAACCCCATTACTACTAACATTGCAACTAGCAATAATGGTAACATGGTTCGTACTAGCTTACTAAAAAAATAAGGATTTAATAATTTAAGCATTTAGACACTTGATTAATTATTTTTAAATATTGATTATAAAATAAATCACTATTGATGTTAGTCGTTTGCCAATTCTCACTTTCAACCTCCACTACTTCTACTTTAAAATTTTTATAAAGAGCAACATCTTGCTCTGTACTTAGTAATAAACATTTACTATTGGACATGCTTAATAAATGCTCAAGATTACTGATATATCTCAGGCTTTTTTGATCAGAGCTATATAATCTTGCAACATTTTTTTGGCTATTATTAAAAAAATATTCTAGACTGTCACTAAGTAAGATAACGTCTGTTAAAGACGTTAATCTTTGATGTTTGATTTTCGTAAGCTCCTCTATTTGTTTTTTTGCTTCTTCAAGATTTTGGTAAATAGCTGAACTAATCTCAGGAAATCGTTGAGATAATACCTGAAATAATTGTTCTAATAATAGTTTTACATTGTCTAAATCAAGCCAAATATGCCAATTATCATAAGAATTATTACTAATAACTCTTAACCCATTAAAATTACTAATTTTAATGACATTTTTACTATGACCATTCATTAATTTGCCAGCAAATCCATCAAATTGCTCATCTATATAAAATACAATATCTGCATTTTTAACTTTTTTAAGATCACTAGGTCTTAAATTATAATGATGCGGACAATCATTGTTATTGGCAATAGCAACAATTTCTGCCTGGTCTTTCACTAACATCGCTATAATGCTTGCTAGTGGGGTGATACTAGTAACAATTTTCACCTTACTTCTACTGGCAAAAGCTCCATAATTAAATAATATGATAATTATAGCAATAAAAATGCTAGCACTAATATTAATTTTCATTTTTTTTTAATTTTTTTATGATGAATAAATAATTTGTTCACTAACAGACGTTAGTTTACTACTATAAACATTGATTTTTATCTGTATAGTCAATTGATGAGAAGTTGGGGACGTTGTCGCTCAATGCTCGCCTATTACTTATAGGCGTCGCTCCATCGTTCCTAGCCCCAAATTCTCCTGAATTGACTATAAAATGATCATGTGTAAATAACAACAACATATTATTATCAATATGATCCTTAAGAGGAGAACAGGTGATCAAATCATAAACTTGTAAGTCTATTTTGATTGGTAAATTACTGTCATTAAGTAGCGTAAATATACGATCCATAGTCTTCTCATCAAGTGAGCCATAAATTACTAAGTCAATATCGGAGTTAGGACGGTAAAGACCAGTAGCACGTGAACCAAATAAACCAACACGATCGATTTTCTCTGAGAAGGGCAACAAAATACTACGCAGTGTATTTAATTGTTTTGCACTTAATCCATGGTTAGACATCTTTACCTTCTATATTCTGCTGCAAGTTCCAACATTTTTAGATTCATGCTCTCTAATTCAGGATAATAATTTTTTTCAATATCTATAATAATCTTCTCAAATTTTTTGAAGTCATAAGTATGTGACATTTTATTACGAGAATCTAGAGCATCCATCCATATTTCACCATTGTTGATTAAGTTAGCAGCTATTGATGCTTTAATTACATCAGCTGGGTAACGGTTTCCAGTACAACACCTTTATATTCCAGATAATCTTTAAGCACTTTCCATGTCAATTCCCATGTATATTCGAAACGTTGAATAATTCCTTCTTGTTCTAACTGGCTTACCTTACGTTCTCGCATTATATATATAGCCTCACGTAATAAAGCAAAAGCACGTTTAAAATTATCAAAACGATATAACCAACGAGGTTTTTCTAAGTTACTAAGTATAGTCATATTAACTCTGTATCTAATATAGTCAATTGAGGAGAAGTTGGAGATGTTGTCGCTCAATGCTCGCCTATTACTTATAAGCGTTGCTCCACATAGGCGTCAGTTTAAAAAATAAAGTAGAAAAGTCGTCTATTAGCGAGCCACCGTAGGTGGCGTGGCAATCCATTTCTAATCACTTTTCTGGATTGCTTCGTGACCTTACGGTCTCCTCGCAATGACGGTTTTTCAATTATTGTTTTCTTAAACTGACACTTATGTGTTGCTCCATCGCTCCTAGCCCCAAATTTTCTTGAATTGACTATAGCATTTTCCTAATTTAGTGCCTTAAGAATTTATTGTATGATAATTATTCTAATTCTTCAAATCATTTGAGTATAATTCAAGTAATTGATGCTTATTAAGCGTAAAATCACTTTCTATCCAGGATTTTTTTAATTTACCTATCACTGTGCCAATATCTTTACCATGAATATTTATTTTCTGTAAATCATGCCCATTTACTGGAAATATTGGTCGTGGTTTGGATTTATATGTATCTAGAAATTTATTTGCTGTAGCTCTGTTTAATTTGCCTAATGATAGCAAGATATTTATACATTGTAGATAATTAGCAGGATAATCTGCAGTTTCCCACCAAATTTCTCGTAATGTAAATTCGTTGATTTCTTGATTTATAAACCTATATATAGTAATGATTTTGCTTGCTTGTTGCCGAGAAAATTTTAAATTTAATAAATCACTTAGTGATAAGTTCTTTATGTGGTAGAATAAAAGTGAATATCTAGCGTAAGGCTCTAAGGAACCGCAATTAATTGCTTCCATCAAAGGTTTTTTATCAAACTTACTAACTGGTAATATTATTTGCAATATGCCATTATCAAACATTTGCTGCAAAATATTAGGACTATTATCTGAGATAATCAATTTGTCCATCTCCCATTTTACCCGTTCTTTTGATAATAATTTGAGATTTTCTTGCAATTTAATACAAGCATCTAACCCATTAAGGTCTAATTGTCTTGCATAATAGCAGGAAAAACGAAAAAAACGTAAGATACGTAAAAAATCTTCCTGAATTCGTGCAAATGCCTCTCCGATAAATATTACTTTTGATTGTTGTAAATCGTCTATTCCACCAAAATAATCATAAATTTTATGCTCAAATGGACAATAACTTAGTGCATTAATAGTAAAATCTCTTCTAGCAGCATCCTCCATAAAATCGTCAGTAAAAACAACTTCCGTGTGCCGACCATCACATTTCATGTCTTTTCTAAGTGTAGTAATCTCAAATGTTTCATTATTTAATAAAGCCGTAACTGTACCGTATTTTATGCCAGTTGGGATAACCTTAATGTTGGCTGCTGATAAAATATCTGTTACTTGCTGCGGTAATAAATTGGTTGCTATATCAATATCATAATTGACAACATTAAGGATAGCATCACGAACAGCTCCCCCGACAACCCTTGCCACTCCACCACCTAGTCTAATTATTGACAAAATTTCTTTGTAATAATTGGATTGAATAGATAATTCTCTTGTTATAATATTCATTATAGTTCCACTATTGTCATTCTCGCTTCGGTGTGGAATCTAGCCCCCTGCCTTCGCAGGGGTGACATCTGGATTTTTGTTATGGATTGCTTCATTGTTCTAAAGTAGCTCCCCGCAATGATGCCAATTTAATTCCCTACTAAACTACTAGCAAATGCAGCCGGATCAAACGGCTTTAAATCATCTACCTTCTCTCCTATCCCTAAAAAACATACTGGTAAGGCGAATTTTTGCACCACACCAACCACTACACCAGCTTTTGCCGTACCATCTAATTTAGTAACTATCAGACTTGTTATATTAGCAATAGCGGTAAATTGCTCGACTTGGTTATAGATATTTTGTCCAGTAGTTGCATCAATTACTAATATACTATGGTGGGGAGCTTTATCATCAATTTTCTTAATAACCCTAACAATTTTGGCAAGTTCTTCCATCAAATTCTTCTTGTTATGTAACCTACCAGCTGTATCAATAAATAATATATCCACATCATTTTTTATGGAAGACTGCATAGCAAGATAAGCAACACTAGCAGGTTCAGCTGATTCTTCGCCGGTGATAAACATTGAACCACTTTTATCAGCCCAGCTAGATAATTGATTAACAGCGGCGGCTCTAAATGTATCACAAGCGGCAATTGCTACTTTCTTACCTTGTTTACGATAAATACTAGCCAGCTTACCTATGGTGGTAGTTTTTCCTGAACCATTAACGCCACAGACTAATATGACATTAAGCTTTTTATCGTGTAATTCAAAATTTTTACTAGCCTTGATCAATAATTGCTCGATAATGTTGGCAAGCTGCTCTTTGATTACCAAGCTACTTACTTCTTTATCAAATTTGATAGTTCTTAGTTTATTGACCAGTTCTATTGCCACAGAAGCAGTTATATCTGCCGATATTAACAACTCCTCTAATTCACTTAAAGTTTGCTCATCTAGTTTTTTTTTATAAAATATTTGGTCAATGCCCGAAGATATTTTATTGGAACTATTGACTAATACCTGTTTTAATTTAGTAAATATAGAGGTCATTTTATTGCCGCTCTTTTAAGTCTGTCATTAATTGCAACACCGATACCAATTTGTGGGATAGAGGCAACGGCAATTGCTAATCCATTTAATTCTGCATAATTATCCAATATTCTAAGACTGGCAAATAAGTTGCTAGCAGCGATAATTAAGTCTCCAGTTAAACTTAAATTAAGCGAGAAATTGCCATCCAGCTTACTATTAGCAAAATTAAGACCTACCTCATTAGCTTCCAAACTCTCTGCATTCAGTCTCATTTTCACTTTTGGTGAGTAATGTTTATTGATCATCCCTGGGGCTTTAATTTGTATCAAGGAAGGAGCTTTGTCTATTTTCTTACCAAGAACCTTCTCTAACGCTTCCAACGTAATAAAACCGTCTCGCAAAATAGTTAAGTTATTAGTAGTACTATCTACTATGGTTGATTCTATACCATATTGACACTTATAATCACTCGAATTATCTTCTAAAATAAAAACATCTTTCTCACCTGAAAAATGCTCTTTTACATGATCTAGAGTAGTAGCACTAATGTAACCTGATGGGTTAGCACTAGGTGCCGCTATCGGTGTGTCAGATTTTCTTATTAGCTCCAAAGCAATATTATGCGATGGTATACGGAGTGCAACCGTTGTTAGTCCGGCTAATACTGATTTAGAGATATTGGCTTCACTTTTTAATGGCACAACAATCGATAAAGGTCCAGGCCAAAATACTTCACTTAATTTAAGAGCATCTGCATTAAATTCCCCGATAGTTTTAGCTTGGCTCATGGTTGCCACGTGAACAATCAGAGGGTTTATGCTTGGACGCTTTTTTACCTTAAAAATTTTCTGACAAGCTTGCTCATTACTAGCATCTGCTCCAAGTCCGTATACTGTTTCTGTGGGAAAGGCCACTATATTACCAGATTTAATAAATTTGGCAGCCTGATCTAATAGACTTGCTACATAACTCAATTTAGTGGGTAATTTTGTCGTCAACATTTATCTCCTTTCCCTAATTGCCTAACTTAAAGGTCATTGCGAGCGAACGTACGTGAGCGTGGCAATCCATGAAGCTTATCATATGGATTGCTTCGTCGCCACCAAAGTGGCTTCTCGCAATGACGATTGAACCAAAAAACGACTCCTCACAATGGCGTTTAAGACACCAATCTAATTCATTTGTACTAATCATAAAACACTAAATTTTGCTAATTTATTAAATAATTGTCTAACCATTTTTAATAACAATAAACGATTATTAGCAATTGTACGATCTTCATCTTTAACCATCAAATTATCAAAAAAATCATTGATAGGTTTCAACATTTCCAGTAGTCCTCTCAATGCTTTAGTAAAATCCTTTTCAGCAATGGATATGTCTATTTGCTTAGAAACGTTTCCCAACGATAAAAATAATTGTTGCTCATATGGTGAAATAAAAGCCTCTTGATTAACATCTCCTGCTATATTATTACCTTCTAATATATTATTTGCTCTTTTGTAAATAGTTAATAAATTCTTACCCTCAGATCCAGCTAGAAACTTTTGTAAAGCACTAAGCTTTATTTCGCTAATCATTAAATCTCCTTCAATATCAAAATCAAGCACGGCATTAATTAACGATAGATCATAATGATTTTTGAAATAATACTTGGCTCGCTCTTCTAAAAACTCTAAAATTATCTGACTACTTTTATTATATGTTATGTTCTCTTCAGAGTATAGCTGAATTACATACGCCACTAATTGCTTAATATTAATAGTTAGTTTATTAGCTAAAATTGTCCTAATAATACCTAATGCTTGTCGTCTAAGTGAGTAAGGATCTCTTGAGCCACTTGGTTCTTCTCCTATTAATATCAAACCTACTAAACTATCCAATTTATCGGCAATAGCCAATATTGCAGTATCCCCCATTGGTAAAATATCCGATGGACCTTGTGGTTTATAATGGTCTCTTATTGCCAAGGCAATCTGATCATTTAACCCTTCAGATTTGGCGTAATAATATCCCATAATACCTTGCAATTCGGGGAATTCTCCCACCATTTCCGTTGTTAGGTCGCTTTTACAAATTCTAGCTGCTATTTGCAAATCCTGACTTCCTGACATTATATAATTACAAATATTAGCGATTCTCTCCGTTTTTTGTCTTATATTACCAATCTTTGCGTGGAAAGTTATCTGCTCAAGTTTTAATAATCTAGATTCTAAGCTGTTAGACAAATCCTGCTGATAAAAGTATAAAGCATCAGATAATCTAGCAGCCAATACCTTTTCGTTACCACTTACTATAATATTTTGATCATGTCGCATATTACTAACAAAAAGAAAATAAGGAGCGAAATTACCAGCCTGGTCAAAAGTACTAAAATATTTCTGATGGGTACGCATTGAGCTAATCAGTACTTCACTAGGTAACGTTAAAAATATCTCAGGTATTTTACCGACCATAACTACTGGCAATTCTACTAGCCCTGTTACTTCTTCTAATAATCTCTCATCATCTTTTATTACTAAATTAAGTGGTTTGGTTATTTCTGATAGCTGATTTTTTATTATCTCCTTGCGTTCTTGTTGATCAATAATGACATTACTTTCCCGTAGCTTGTTCTGGTATTCAGAAAAACTGCCTATAACAATCGGTTCGGAACTAAGAAACCTATGCCCAAAAGTAATATTATTTGCCGTCAAATGCCCATATTTAATTGCTAGTATTTCACCATCAAATATACATAAAATATTCCTAAGCGGTCTAATCCAACTTATATCATAATTCCCCCAATACATAGATTTTGACCAAATATACTTACTAATTGCTTTAGGAATTATCTCTTGCAATAATATTCGTATATCGGTTTCTGCGGTACTCTTTACTATTATATAATATAATTGCCCTTGCACTAATACACTCTTCTGCTTTGAAGAATTTGCTCCGCAAAATTTCGGGGTATTCGCGTGTTCACGTACTAGTTGTACACTCCGCTCGCTCACCCCTTGTTTTACGTTCCAATTCTCCAAATCATTTGAGTATGCCGTAGACAATTTATTTTGCTCAATATTATTTGCTCGACAAAATCCTTCTATAGCTTGTTGTGCTGCCGAAACTTTTGGTCCTCTTATGATAATTTCTTTTGCTGGTATAAATTTCGGTAAATTTGTAATATATATAGCAATACGCCTAGGTCCAATAAATACCTGAACATCAGCAACAATCTCACTTTCCTGTAAGATTGTTGTAAATATAGTTTTATAAGCTTCGGCTGCATTTTTTTGCATCAAAGCTGGCATCTCTTCGCTAAAAAGCTCTAATAATAACTCACTCATATTAATTCTTCTTTATCTTCTAGTTCTAACCATTTATGACAGCATATTTTTGCCAAATTACGTATCCTGAGTATGTAAGAGGCTCTCTCTGTTACGCTAATTACTCCCCGAGCATTTAACAGGTTAAAAAGATGGCTAGCTTGAATACAATAATCATAGGCTGGTAACGGTAAATCTGCGGCAATTAATTCATTACATTGTTTTTCACTATCAATAAAATGCTGAGATAATATTGCTGTGTCAGCTAATTCTAGATTAAACTTAGAAAATTGCTTTTCAGCAGCAAAATCTACTTCATCATAGGTTAAAGCTTTTTCTCCAACCTGACCATTCCAGTCAATATTTTTAACTTCATTGATACCTTGTATATAAAGTGCCAGACGCTCTAAACCATAGGTAATCTCACCAGCCACTGGGCGACAATCAATACCACCAATTTGTTGCATATAAGTAAATTGCGATACTTCCATACCATCACACCATACTTCCCAACCAAGTCCGGCAGCTCCAAGACTAGGAGACTCCCAATCATCTTCAACAAACCTAATATCATGTTTTTGCAAATCTATACCAAGACATTCAAGGCTTTTTAAATATAGTTGTTGTATATCGTCAGGAGATGGTTTTAGTATAACCTGAAATTGATAATAATGCTGCATTCTATTAGGATGCATGGCATATCTACTATCATGAGGACGCCGAGAAGGCTGAACAAAAGCTACAAACCAAGGTTTTTTACCAAGAGTTCGTAATACAGTGGCAGGGTGAAAAGTGCCAGCTCCAACGTGAGCATCATATGGTTGTAAAATTGCACAGCCATAATCCTGCCAATAATTTTGCAAGGTCATGATAATTTGTTGAAATGATAATTTTTGCATATTGGTAAATTTATTTGTTCCTTCAAAAAAATAATATAGCTAACCTGATTAGTATATTAAATCTTACTCCACGTTCCCATTGGACTCTGTTTATAACAATCAATTATCGGTGTTGCAATAGTTAGTTCATTTATTGTTTTAATTATTAAACTTAAATTATCTAAAGCCTCGTATATTATAATTACTCTCTGAAAATGTGCAAAATTTTTGTTATTAAGAATTTCTTGTATATCAAATGGGGCAATAATTATTAGGATGGTAGCCTGATTAGGATTCTCTAACTGATGAGTAATATAGACTGGTTGCTTTTCTGGTAATGGATCAAGTTTACTACCATGCGGAATAAACTGTTTTCTAGAATAAGTCCATATCATCTTATTTAGTGATTCTTGTACTTCAATATCTGGAACTAAAACCACAATTCTCAAATTGCTATGGTAAGATTTTTCTACTAAAAGACAGCTTGTCTTATATACTAATCCTTCAGTAGTGTGATAAAAACTAAATTGTTGCATGATTTTTCTCTTTTCTAAATCTTAAGTAATTTATCAATTATATTGATAGTTGCTATCAACTATCAATAGCCCTCTATCTAGACCTTCTAGATCCTTATACACTTGCAGAACCGTATAGCCATGACTTACAAAAATTTCTGTAACAGATGCCGCTTGATTAAAGCCAATCTCTAAAAATAATTTACCATTTTGTTTTAAAAAACCCTTAGCTTCTTTAGCAATTATGTAATATGACGCTAAACCATTATTTTCAGCAAATAAAGCTAAGTGTGGTTCATATTTTAGGGTCTCAGGAGACATATAAACAGTATCATCAAAGGAAATATAAGGTGGATTACTTACAATAATATCAAATTTTTGCTTTTTTAAATTCTCAAACCAGTTACTATTAACTATTTTAAATCTATCAAAAACCTTATATTTTATAGCATTTTGACGAGCAATAGCAATAGCTTCATTACTTATATCAGTAGCAGTTACATTAACATTGGTATTAGCATTTAGCATTTCTAGTAATAAGCTTATAGCAATACAGCCGCTACCAGTGCCAAGTTCTAATATTGTTAACTCTGTTTTGAATGAACAATTTTTTTTAACATCCTTTAAAATCACATCTACAATAGTCTCGGTATCTTGCCGAGGAATAAGTACTTTATCATTTATAATAAATTGGTAACTATAAAATTCCTTATATCCTACAATATAGGCTATTGGCTCTAGTAACCTACGTCTATTAACCAAATTCTCAAAAATAGTTTGTTGTTGCTGAGGCAATTCTTCTTCTGACCTTGCTAATAGATATTCAATAGACTTATTAGTCGCATGTTGCATCAATATGCGTGATTCTAAGTGGGCTGATTTAATACCTACTGCTTGCAATTTGCTAGTAGCATAAATTAAGGATTCTTTTATATTCATGCGATTATCCCCGTAATATCCGGTGGTAAGGGAGATTCAAATTCTAATAATTTACCACTTACCGGGTGGGAAAAACTTATATACCAAGAATGTAATGCTTGCCTCTTGAAATCCATTAATTTTTGTGGTACTATGCTAAAATTACAGTTAAATTTTTTGCTATTTTTGCCATAAGTTTGGTCTCCTACTACAGAATGCTTTAAATGGCTTAACTGTACTCTAATTTGATGAGTTCGCCCGGTAGCAAGTCTACATTCCACCATGCTTATAATACCATTAAAAAATATTTTCTCCGTTTTATAATGAGTAATTGCCTCTTTACCTCCAAATTTTAAAACAGTCATTTTCTGTCGTATGATACGGTCTCTACCAATATTATTTCTTATGACTCCTTCTTGTGGATTGATAATACCCCAAACTAAAGCTTTATATTTCCGCACCAAATTACGGCTTTCTATCTGACTTGCAAGATGTACATGGGCAAAATTATTTTTTGCTACCACCATAAGTCCTGATGTATCTTTATCCAAACGATGAACAATACCAGGTCTTTCCAGCCCGCCTATGCTAGATAAAGATTTTGCATGGTGTAACAAGGCATTTACCAAGGTATCCTGGTGGTTTCCGCTGCCAGGGTGAACAGTCATACCAGCTGCTTTATTGATAACTATTAAATCTTCATCTTCATAAAAAATATCAAGTTTAATATCAGCTTCTTGCATCTTTAAAGGGTCAGGGTCTTTAAAAAATACTGAAATAATGTCATTCTCCTTGACCTTAAAGTTAGAATCAGAAATAATCATACTGTTAACTTGTACTTGGGAGTCACATATCATCTTCTGAACTTGGCTTCTAGATGTTTTACTAATAAGACTTACCAAAGCCTTATCAAGTCTAAATCCATCTAGATTTTTGGGTATATTATATTCTTCCATTACTTGAAATATTTTAAAATAATAAAATGACTCATTTAACAAAAAAAATCAACCAACTAAAATGGCTGCAAGCAATTGGTATAGATTATTATTTATCAGAATCAACTATTAATCAGCAAAAAATACAGATAAATTCTAATATTAAGAAAAAAAAGCCAATGACAGCTCCTATATATTCAAATGATTTGAAGAATGGCAACAACAAACAAGAGAATAGTGTGGTAAACTTAAGTAAAATGAAGCAGGTGAGCATCCCTACCACTATTTGCGACAACAATTCTTCAAACCATTCGAATATACAACTTGCTAGATATTTGGCTGACTCAGCTAGCAGTTTAGAAGAATTACAAACACTATTAATGGGTTTTAACGGTTGTGATTTAAAGAAATTAGCTAATAAAACAGTATTTGCTGATGGTAATCCACAAAGTTCCATAATGTTTATTGGAGAAGCACCAGGTAGTAACGAAGATGTAGAGGGAATACCATTTTGCGGTGAAAGTGGTAAATTACTCGATAATGTTTTAGCCTCTATCAATATTTCAAGAAAACATAATGCTTATATTACTAATACGGTATTTTGGCGACCACCAGCCAATCGCCAACCAACACAAGAAGAAATAGATATTTGCCGACCTTTTGTGGAAAAACATATCGCTTTAATAAATCCAAAATTAATTATTTTAGTGGGAAACGTTGCAGCAACTAGCTTACTTGGCAAGAATGCTGGTATAAGTAAAATCAGACAAGAATATTATTTATATACCAATCAGTATCTTAGCAAGCCAATTCAAACCACTTCTATCTTCCATCCTGCTTACCTGCTTAGACAGCCAATGCAGAAAAAAACTACCTGGTATGATTTAATAAAAATCCATGATTATATCAATACCAACGTCATTGCGAGCGAACGTATGTGAGCGTGGCAATTCATGAACGTATCATATGGATTGCTTCGACCATTATATGGTCTCGCAATGACGGAGAGGCTATCTAGAGCCTTAAATAGTTAACTAATATAAAACAAAATAAAGTCATTTGATGAAAAGAATTATAAGATGCCTATATCAGGCAATTTTAAAAACAATTGAACATGATGGTGTTGAACATTCAGGGTATATGTCATTTATGATACTCATGGCATTTTTTCCTTTTTTAGTTTTTTTATTAGCACTAACAAGCTTTATTGGTGCCTCAGAACTTGGAAAGAATTTTATAACTATCTTTCTTGAGAGTATGCCAGAATTGGCTACTGACTCAATAAAAACTAGGATGAATGAACTTGGTAAAACTCCACCTCAAAGTCTAATGACCGTAGCGATAGTAGGAAGTATATTGACCGCATCATCTTTTGTTGAATGTTTAAGAACAATTTTAAATAGGGTATATGAAATAAAATCACCACCTCCATACATAAGACGAAGATTACTTAGCATAGTACAGTTCTTAGTAATTAGCATATTCGTTACTTTTGCTATGTTCATTCTAATTATAGTGCCAATAATATTGACAAAACTACCGATGATTTTACAAATAATGGAAGAACATATGCTAACTCTAACTATTTTACGATATGTTATAATTTTTTGTTCATTATTTATTACCTCATCATCATTATATTATATCGTTCCTAATATAACATTAAATTTTACAGAAGTAGTTCCTGGAGCTTTATTAACAGTAATTTTATGGGTGATAAGTGGATATTTATTATCTACTTGGATAAGAAGTTATAACCAATTAAGCATAATATATGGTTCACTTGGTGGTATAATAGTAACTCTAATGTTCTTTTATATTATTAACATGATTTTTATATATGGTGCAGAATTTAATTACCTACTAAAAAAGCACCCCCCAGTTATTAAATGAAAGTAAATCTTTGTTTACTTTTGTGAAATTTTTGTTGCGTCCTAGCTAAAATAGTAGTACAAGCCGTTTTGTTAGGATATGTGAAGGACATGGTTGTAATCCTTATAGCTAACCCGAATAGGTTGTTGATATTGTTATAAATTCCTACCATTATCGTCAGGTCTATTCAAACTTCCTGCACATAGCCTGGTTATTTTAACTAAAAAGATTATTATTATGTCTAAACAACAAGATACTATATCATTTAAAATTGATGAGATACACATACCATTTAAAATTGACGAGAGATACATCGTTGAGATACAAAATTCTAAGATAATACTTGAAGCTGTAGGAAATTTGCATATTCCAAATCCAAATATTCTAGGGATACTTAGTATATTTGATGGACTTAATATACCTGTATATGATGATTTTAAATATAATTGTACTGAGAAAACGCTCTATTAAAATTAGAAACAGCATATGTTCGCCAGAATATACTAGATAAGATAGCTCCCTATTCATCCTTGGTACAACAAAAATTTCAATCTATACTGGGGTCTGTAGATAAACATGTTTTAGAGCTGTATGATTATAGTAGTGGTTATAGTAGTGATGCATCTAATCTTACGGGAGAACTTCCTTCAGGTGACTGATAACAAGATGTTATCTCTGTGAAAGTAGATATCTAAAAAAGTCATGAGATATTATAGATTTCCACCCATGCTGGAATGATATTACTCTTGGTTTCATAACTGGATTGCTTCGTCGTCGTAAAACGACTCCTCGCTAATGGAAGGTTGTAAAGCTTGTAATATCCCTCAAACGTTATTGTGATACCACGCAAGTAGGTCGTGGCAATCCATTGTTAATCACTTTTTAGTATATATATGCAGTTAGAAGAAAAATTTTATGTTTCCTTATGTGCTTTATTTGTTGTGTTAATAGTAGTTAGCAACCTAGTATATCAGAAATTTGTTTATTTACCTATTTTCTCTATTTATACATTTGAGCTATCTGTTGGTGCGATTTTTTATCCGGTCACTTTTCTAATAACTAACTTAATATCAGAGTTTTATGGAAAAGAAAAAGCACAATTTTGCGTTAGATTGGCAACTAGCATAAATATTTTAGTATTATGTATTATCAGTTTTATGGGTTATCTACAAGCTACTGACTGGTCAAGAATTGATAATAATACTTTTAATTTGGTATTTGGGGCATATAGCATTTCACTGTTTGGTTCAATGATAGCTAGCTATACAGCTCAGATGATAGATATAAGACTTTATTTACTGATTCGCAAACTTACTAATAATAAATACCTTTTTCTAAGAAATTTGAGTAGTGCAATATCGTTATTTGTTGATACATCAATCGTAATTATCTTTGTTACGATTATTGGGGTGGTGCCTTACGAACAAATGATATCTTTAATATTTAATAGTTATTTATTTAAACTATTTTTTACCATAGTAACCACCCCGATATTTTACTATGTGGTGTATTATATCAGAACTTTATCTGATCCAAAAAATATGTTATGACCATAAGTTTTTCATTTTATTGAAAAAACTAGCATCATCTTCATCTTTGTCGCTTGTCAATTCTGTATCTAGCATCTCTAGTAATTCTTTTTGTTTTTTAGTAAGATTTTTTGGTATCTCAATATGGATGTGGGCAAACATATCCCCTCTAATGGTTGATCTAACCTTAGACATACCTTTACCTTTTAGTCTTAGTTGTTCGCCACTTTGTGTGCCAGCTGGTATTTTTAACTTTACCTTACCACCTTCTATGTCTGGTACTTCTACTTCTCCACCTAAAATAGCTTTAATGAAACTAATAGGTAGTCGACAATGCAAATTAATTCCATCAACTTTATACAGGTCATGTGGCTTAATAGTAACAAAAATATACAAATCTCCATTACTGCCTCCTCGCATTCCTGCATCTCCTTCACCAGTAAGTCTTATTCTTGTGCCTTCCTCAATACCAGCTGGAATATTTACCAATAAATTCCTATGTTGTGAATGACGCCCTTGACCATGACATTTTTTACATGGATTTTTAATTATTTGCCCTGCACCTTGGCATTTTGCACAAGTTTGTTCTAAGGTAAAGAAACCCTGTTGTATCCTTGTAGCCCCGCGTCCTCCACAAGTATCACATTTGGTCATGCCAGTATCATTATTTTCTGAACCACTACCGTTACATGGTGAACACTTTACTTCACTAGTAAAGCTAATATTTTTCTCGATACCACGAAATGCTTCTGACAAAGTAACTGTGATTTCATATTTTAAATCTGAACCTCTAACGCTAGTGGATTGGTGCGACCTTCTTGCCCCGCCGCCCATAAAATCATTAAAAAACTCACCAAATATATCATTCAAATCATGATTCCCCCCTCTAGAAGCCTGCCTTCCAGCTGACGATGCTGCTCCTGAATTATGAAAAGCCTCATGTCCAAAACGATCATATGCTGCTCTTTTTTGTTCATCTTTTAGTATATCATAAGCACTACTTATTTCCTTAAACTTTTTTTCTGCTTGTTGATCCTGTGAATTACGGTCAGGATGATATTGCATAGCTAATTTATGATAAGCCTTTTTTATTTCTGCTTGGCTAGCAGTTTTATTAACTCCAAGTACTTGGTAATAATCTTTTGTAGACATAATAAGGATATTTTATTTTAAATTTTATTTTTAGCCAAAACGTCATTACGAGCGAACGTATATGAGCGTGGTAATCCATTTTTTCTGGATTGCTTCGGAGGCTTACGCCTCCTCGCAATGACGCTTGAGATGCATACATGTAATTGCACATAGGCTTAAGAAAATAATAATTGAGAAACTGTCATTGCGAGGAGACCGTAAGGTCGACGAAGCAATCCAGAAAAAATGGATTACCACGCCACCTACGATAGCTCGCAATGTCATAATAATTACTTATTACTTACATCCTCGTAATTAGCATCAACTACTTTATCGTCATCACTTGCCTTAGCTTCTGTATTACTATCATCTTCTGATGGAGATTTATACATAGCTTCTCCAATTTTCATGCTTGCTGCCATAAGAGTGTCAGTTTTCGCTTTAATTTCTTCAAGATTATCTGACTCTAAAGCTGCCTTTAACTCTGTTATAGCATTTTCTACTTGTTGTTTATCACTAACTGATATTTTACCATCATATTCTTTTAGAGTCTTTTCAGTTGAATAAATCAAGCTATCAGCATTATTTTTAGCTTCAATTAATTCACGACGCTTTTTATCCTCATCAGCATTTTTTTCTGCATCTTTGACCATTTGTTCAATTTCTGCATCACTAAGCCCTCCGGAAGCCTGGATAGTTACTTTCTGTTCTTTACCACTAGCTTTATCTTTGGCAGAAACGTGAACTATACCATTAACATCGATATCAAAGGTTACTTCAATTTGTGGTGCTCCTCGTGGGGCAGGAGGAATACCATCCAGATTAAATTGCCCAAGTAGCTTATTAGCAGCTGCCATTTCCCGTTCACCTTGGAATACTCTAATCGTTACCGCATGTTGGTTATCATCTGCTGTAGAGAATGTTTGACTTTTCTTGGTAGGAATAGTTGTATTACGATCAATCAGCCTAGTAAATACCCCCCCAAGAGTTTCAATACCTAAAGATAAAGGGGTAACATCTAGTAATAATATATCAGTAACTTCTTTGTTTAATACCCCACCTTGAATAGCAGCCCCTAGAGCTACGACTTCATCAGGATTTACTCCTCTATGTGGTTCGCGACCAAAAAATTCTTTTACCTTGTCAATAACTTTTGGCATTCTAGTCATACCGCCAACTAGCACTACTTCCTGAATATCTGAGGCTTTTAGCCCAGCATCTTTTAAAGCTTTCTTACATGGTTCGATTGTATCATCAATTAGCGTTGCCACTAAGGATTCTAACTTTGCTCTAGTAAATTTTATATTTAAATGTTTAGGACCTGAACTATCAGCTGTAATATATGGTAAATTAACATCGGTTTGCGGTACAGATGATAATTCTTTTTTAGCTTTTTCGGCAGCTTCTTTCAAACGCTGTAAAGCTAAAGGATCTTTGCGTAAATCCATACCACTTTCTTTCTTAAATTCATCGATTAAATAATCTAGAATTCTCGAATCAAAATCTTCCCCTCCAAGGAAAGTATTACCGTTGGTAGATTTAACCTCAAATACTCCGTTACCTATTTCTAAAATTGATACGTCAAACGTACCGCCACCAAGATCATAAACTGCAATTATTTTGCTTTCAGCTTTATCAAAACCATATGCTAAAGCTGCGGCTGTTGGTTCGTTGATTATCCGTAATACGTCCAAACCAGCAATTTTTCCAGCATCTTTGGTTGCTTGACGTTGTGCATCGTTAAAATATGCTGGTACAGTAATAACTGCTTGCGTTACCTTTTCACCAAGATAATTTTCAGCTGTTTCCTTCATTTTTTGCAGAATATAAGCACTAATTTGACTAGGTGAATATTTTTCTCCGTTAACTTCAACCCAAGCATCATTATTAGCAGCTTTTACGATTTGGTACGGTACAAGGTCTTGATCTTTTTTAACCATAGGATCAGAAAAACTTCTACCTATCAATCTTTTAATGCCATATAAAGTATTATTTGGATTGGTCACAGCTTGACGCTTTGCTGGTTCGCCAATTAACTTTTCACCACCGCTAGCAAATCCTACCATTGAGGGAGTCGTTCTAACTCCTTCGGCATTTGCTATAACTTTCGGTTCTTTCCCTTCCATTACTGCAACGCAGGAATTTGTTGTTCCTAAATCTATACCTATAATTTTTGCCATATACACTCCTAATTCCGATTAAACAATTCAACTTAACAAGTTCTGATATAGTAATTTATAATCTATTTTACAAGAGGTGGTGATGAAAAAAATCATGAGAATACCCACTATATGGGAGTAGGGTAGGGCATTTGGACGAATCACCTATTTCACTTTGCACATTTCTACGATTTTGAATTCCCCTAATCTTTTCTTTATTAGAACCTTCTCTTACTTCGATTAATCCTTGCTCTAGATATTTTAACTTAGAGCTTTCAGCATAAAGAACCATATGCTGAAAAAACTTTGTGAACTTACCCACTAACTTATTACCACCATTCCAATAAAGATCCTCAATCATCAGCATCTCGTTAGGTTTTAGCTTATCCCAAGACTTACCATAAATATTTTTTAGTTCGATTCGATTAGTAGCACTCTTATAGTCGTATATCATTCGAGATTGCTCAGTTGTAATAGTTTGCTGACCATTATAAACTTTATCAAATGATATCAACCCCTGAAATATTGCCTGCCAAACAATTCTTGCTTCGGGATTATCCATATTAAAACCTATCCCTATAGTCTTATTTCCTTTAATATCTTTATATATTTGTAATATTTCATTTTCATTGCCTTTAATAAAAGCAAGTGCCATTTCTTGATAAAATTGTAAATGTTCTGGCTTAAAAAGATTTAAACCATGTAATTTATCCCGTAACTCAGCGGCAAATTTTATACTTACTACCATAAATTTATAACCATTATTATCTTGAAAAAATCAATAATAACAGATTTTTAGCTAGCACTAAGAGTGTCAGCACAATTTTTTATTAGAACGATAATTTTAATGATCCCTGATGACTGGAATAGTTATTATTAGAAACTAAATAAATTATATGTTGTCATAGTTTCTGTTGATCCACGTTTTATAGTAATAGTTCCGCCAATAATCATTATTTTTAGTCCATAAAACCAGCTTTTTGTAGCTTTATAATCAAATATTTAAAACTGGCTTGAATTCCATTAAGAAGAAAATAATAATTAGACTTATAAAAGCTGGTCAGCCAAGATAAAACCATAATTTAAATAGTTTATAATACGAATCCGGTAGTTGCTGGTTATTTTTTATGCATTAACCGCCATATCTCGTAATTTAATTTGAATCCAAACTACCAGACACTGTTAACAAATATCTATGAATATAGAAGAAATATGATATATTTAAGATATATTAAGAAAAAAGGAATAGATATATAATGGATTTGCGATTATTTCCTGTAAAACAAGGATTTTTTGAAAAAGAAATAGAAGCAATCATAGAGAAGAATTATAAAATTGCTGAAAAGCTTTTATATCTGGTGGAGCCAGGGGGAATCGAACCCCCGACCTTTTGAATGCCATTCAAACGCTCTACCAACTGAGCTATGACCCCTAAAATATCCCATATATAGTCAACTGATGAGAAGTTGGGAACGTTGTCACTCGTCGCTCGCCTATTACTTATAGGCGTTGCTCCATCGTTCCTAGCCCCAAATTCTCCTAAATTAACTATAGTCATTGATGAGAAGTTGTTAACGGTATGCTACCCGCTCCTCCTGAATTGACATATATACTCACATTATTTGCAGAATATACTTATTAGTCCAGTTTTATACTATAATTATAAAGCTGAATCCATAAATTTTTTGAATATTTCGCTATTTTCTAATATTTTAAGCTCTTCTTTACACCAAGGAGAAAAATCTTCTGAGTATTCCTCTGTGTATAACTTAAAATCTTGCCATTTAAGTAATTTTACTTCTGCTATTTCTTGTTCATTTATTCTGATAACATCATCTGATAAAGCTAAATATATCGGACATATCTCATTTTCTACAATATTATTTATAGCAAATTTATAACGATAATTAGCAATAAAATATACTTTCTGCAAGCTGACCAAGCCTAATTCAAATTTTGCATGCCTATAAACAGCCTGCTCGTAAGTTTCGTTAATTTGTGGATGTCCACAAAAACTATTAGACCAAAATCCACCCCAGGTTTTTTTGAGTAAGCTTCTTCTTTGTATCAAGATGTCCTTTTGACTATTGAAAAGAAACACAGAAATCCCTCTATGCAATGGTGTATTAGAATTATGAACCGTCAATTTATCCTCTGTTCCAAGAATATTATCTTGTTCATCAACTAATACCACATGTATACTCGAATGCTTTGAAGAATTGGTTCTGCAAAACTTCGGGGCATTCGCGTGTTCATGTACTAAATGTACACTCCGCTCGCTCACCCCTTGTTTTACATTCCAATTCTCCAGATTATTCGAGTATATACTCTGTTCGTTTACCCTTTGTTTGTTATTCCCATTCTTCCGCTCATTTGAGTATGACATTAATGATTTACTCCTACTATAGTCAATTGATGAGAAGTTAGGGACGTCGTCCCTCGTCGCTCGCCTATTACTTATAGGCGTCGCTCCATCGCTCCTAGCCCCAAATTCTTCTGAATTGACTATAACAAATATTTTTCTATAATAGCTAAATAATTACCTAAAATCTGTTGGTTTTTATTAACAAATTCTAAGGCATTAGTCTGATAAAATTTAGCTTCCTCGATACCAGTTTCAGATAGCAAATATTCCATTTTATTCAATAAATCACTTTCGTTTTGAATTTGCGTAGCAGCTTTATTTGCAAGCATTTCATTAGCAATATTAGCAAAATTACTCATATCTGGTCCAAATATAATATAATTAGCAAAATATGCTGGTTCAAGTACGTTATGTCCACCTTGTTTAAATGAACCGCCAACAAATGAAATATAAGATATGCTAAAAAATAATCCTAGTTCTCCAAATTTATCAACAATGTAAAGATCATCAGTCAGAATAGGTATATTTTGTTCAGACTTGATACTATAGGTTAAATTTAGTTGGGTACACGCTTTCCCTATATCATTTTTACGTTCAGGATGGCGTGGAATTAGAATAAAATAGCAATTTGGATATCGTTGTTTTATTGGTTTTATAATATTCAGTAATACTGTTTCATCTTCCAGATGAGTGCTGGCAAATACAATAATTCTTTTAGCACTCATATATTGTGCTAAAATTGTTAATTCTTGTTCATTTACCGGTAATTTTTTGTTGGCAAATTTGATATTGCCTAAATTATTTATATTGCTCATACCAAGTTGCATAAATTTTTCATAATCGATGTTACTTTGAACAATAATTTCACTAAAATTAGAGGTGATTGCCCTAAAAAATGAGCTTATTTTTTTCCATGATGCAAATGATTTATCAGAGATACGAGCATTCAGTAATAATAATTTACAATGTTTCTTCCCTTCACTAATCAGACATGGCCATAATTCTGATTCAACAAAGATTCCTAGAGTTGGTTGCCAATTTCTAAAAAATTTCTTAACAAAAATAATATTGTCTATAGGAATTAGTTGATGAACAGCATTTACAGGTAACTTTTGTCGTAATATTTTTGCAGAAGATTTGGTTCCTGAAGTAACCAAAAACTTTAAGGTGGTTTTTGGCATCGTTCTTTTTAGCCAAAGATCATTAATATTTTCGACTAAGGTAAGAGCTATCATAGATTCCCCTACACTGGCGGCATGTATCCAAACTAAAGTTTCATTTCGTTTATAGTCAATTGATGAGAAGTTGGGGACGTCGTCACTCGTCGCTCGCCTATTACTTATAGGCGTCGCTCCATCGTTCCTGCTACCCAATCCTCCTGAATTGATTATAGTATGTGTATGCCCAATAGCAAAACGTTCCCCTATACGCTTTATATCTTCTTTGCCAACAATAACTCTCAATACCAATAAAAGAACATATAGTGGAAGAAATAGGAAACTTAAGATATGATATAAATAGATCATGAATTTATTTCACTGATGTTTAATGCTTGGGCTAAATTAATATCATCTTGATTTTCATTGCCCATAAAAATTAGTGGCAAACCTATAAAAGCCGTTATTTTACCAAAAGGTAGCGGCATAATCAGTTTATCCCAACTTTTAAGTAAAAAATATCTAGAAGCCTTACAAGAAACCGGTATTAATTTTATATTATATTTTTGAGCCACTTTGTTAATATTACTATTTATTTTGTAAATAGGTCCACGCGGACCATCTGGGGTAATTACTATATTACTACCATTATGTAATTTTTTGATAATGGCTTTTAAAGCTACCACAGAATTTTTATTAGTAGAGCCATTTATTACCCCAAAGCCGAATTTATTGACAATATCACTAATTATTTTACCATCAGAATGAGGAGAAACAAGAGCATGGATGTCTTTATGACCGGTAAATATTCCTGGACCCAAAGCGAGCCTGTTATGCCAAAAAGCAAAAATCGCCCCTTTTTGTGCTAAAAATTGCTGTTCATTGTAACCATCTGGAAAAACAAACTGCCAACGACAGGTAAAATAAACCACTCTCAAATAACTATACAATAATTTAGTGACTACACTAAGTGCAAAATTATTCTTTTTAAGAAGTTTCTTGATCATTTTAATTGATGACAAGCATTTTTTATACGCAAGCATGCTTGCTCCAAATTTTTTATCGAAGTTGCGTAAGAAATTCTGAAATAATTTTCTAAACCGAATGCAATACCAGGAACAACTGCCACACTACATTCTTCAAGCAAATATTCTCCAAAATCATTACTATCTTTGATAATTTTATTAGAGGGGGTTTTAAGCCCAAATAATTCATTACATTTAGGAAATAAATAGAATGCTCCTGCCGGCTTATAACAACTAATACCCTTGATATCATTTAGGATTGATAAGGTTAAGTCACGTTTTTCTTGAAAGTTTTTTGCATTAGACTTAATAAAATCTTGAGGGCCAGTTAAAGCTTCAATGGCTGCCATTTGGCTTATAGAGCAAGGATTAGAAGTACTTTGTGACTGAATAATAGCCATTGCCTTAATTAATGATTTAGTACCAGCTCCGTATCCTATACGCCATCCTGTCATAGAATAAGCTTTTGATACACCATTAACCGTAAATATTCGATCTTTTAAATCCGGTGCCACTTGAGCAAAAGTATAAAACTTAAAATCATCAAAAATAATATGCTCATAAATATCATCAGACATAATATTTATGTTGGGATATTTGCGTAATAATTCAGCAATATCAGCTAATTCTTGATAAGAATATGCCCCCCCTGTTGGATTACTCGGCGAATTAATAATTAACCATTTAGTTTTTTTGCTAATTACTCGCTCTAGAACATTAACAGTAAGTTTAAAATTATTTTCCATGTTACAATTAACAAATACCGGAATACCGTCAGCTAATATTACCATATCTGGGTATGAAACCCAGTATGGACTAGGAATAATTACTTCATCACCGGGGTTAAGGGATGCCATAAACAAATTATAGATTACTTGTTTTCCTCCACTGGATACGATTATCTCGTCTAAATCATAATCTAAATTATTTTCATACTTGAATTTGTTCTGTACCGCTTGTTTAAGCTCCAATACACCATCAACATTAGTATATTTTGTTAAACCATCTCGCACAGCCTTAATTGCAGCTTCCTTGATATTATTTGGCGTATCAAAGTCAGGCTCACCAGCCCCAAGGGAGATTATGTCTCTGCCTAGTTTTTTTAGTTCAGATGTTTTTTTGACTAAGGCTAAAGTAGGGGATGGCTTTATTAAATCTAATCGTTTAGCAATAAGTGACATAGTAGAACCTATATAATTTTATCAAGTATACTCAAATCATTAGAGTATATACTATATTTGTTTTCAAAAAACAATTCTTGAGCGAGTTAAATTATTATATTATTATTTTATATATAAATTGATATGAAATAACAATATGACAAGTGTATCTATTACTTTACCATTATAGCTAACCTAATTAGCATTTAGCCATTTGTCTCAACTAAAAGGGTGTCATTCCCGCGTAGGCGGGAATCTATAATATCTCAGGGGTTTTATGCAATATTTTAGATTCCCGCCTACGCGGGAATGACAAACATTATTAAATTCAGAATTACCACAAGAAGAGAAAAAATGGTGGAGCAAAGAGGGATATTAGATTTATTTTATGTATAGTCAATTCAGGAGAATTTGGGGCTAGGAACGACGAGTAACGACGTCCCCAATTTCCCATCAATTGACTATAATTATAGACAAAGTCATTAGTGCTAGTTAATATATATGCTATTATATATATTAACAAAATCAAATTTCATAGACTTTATGTTTGGCAGCAAAATTATTTATAACAGTTACGGTTTAATAAAGGATAAGATGAAATCATGCTATCATTTTTGCAAAAATTTTCCATCTTGGTATATGGAGAAAATTTTTACGTTGATCAATTATTTTACCGATGTAAAATACAAGGTAACACACTTAAAAGAAACTAATTTAAAGCTTGGTATAGAACATTTATATAAGAATAACTTAAATGACGCTATATTAAGGTTTAAATTGGTTGATAAATTTTTTTCTAATTCAGACCAAGCTTTAGTCAATTCAGGAGAATTTGGGGCTAGGAGCGATGGAGCGACGCCTATAAGTAATAGGCGAGCAACGAGGGATGACGTCACCAACTTCTCCTCAATTGACTATAATTCTTGCCAAGTTAATTACTGGCTTGGTTGGACATATTTCTTAAAAAATAATTATCAAAAGGCTTTGTATCATCTACAAAAAGCTTCTGAATCTGATCCAGTCAAGTTAGGAACTTTTTTACAAAATTATAATAATTCGTCAGATATTCCTCAGCAAATTTGGCATCAATATAGAAATCTTACGGCTGAATATTATAACAACAAATTTTGTAGTAATAAGCAACTATACCTACCTCATAATTTTGTCAGTAGGATTATGAGTGGCATAACAGATTTGCCTGATAATTACCGCATTTTAGAGCTAGGTAGTAATACAGGTTTAGTGGGGGCTGAGGTTAAAAAGCGTTTTCCTGATAGTTTTACTTTTACTGGTGTAGAAAGTTCAGAAGCCATGAATGTTTTTGCCCTAAATATGAATATCTATGATAATATACTAGAAGTTTCTATACCAGACTTTATTAAGCAACATTCTAATAAATATGATGTGATATTAAGTTTTAACGCTCTTTCTTTTACTAAGAATCTGTCAACTTACTTTAATGATATTTATTCAATAGTCAATAAATTAGGATATTTTGCATTTTGTTTGCCAATAAATAACGTTACAAATCTTTCATTAAAAAGAAAAGAATTTATTTTTGCTATAACAGATATCAAGGAAGCTTTAAGTCAAACTAAATTCACTGTATTAAGTAGTGAGGAATTAGTTATAGAAAAAAATGATAAATACTATATGGTGGTTTGTAAGAAAAATCATTGATGAAACCTATAATGAAGAGATTTATATTACTAGCATTAGTTATACTTAACTTTTTTAACCTAACCGCAATAGCGGATGTTCAAAATACTCAAGATAATGATGATTTTCAGTATGTTTATAGTGCCAAGAATGGTTGCATGCAAGTCTATGATCCTTATGAGAAACTGAATCGTAAAATCTTTGTCTTTAACTCCATTTTAGATTATCTGTTTTTGCGACCTATTACTATAGGCTATAAACAATTTACTAATGATTATACCAAAGCTAGAGTGAGTAGTTTTCTAGATAACATTACTATACCTTTGACTGCTGTCAATTATGGCTTACAGATGAATTATGATCAAACTATGAAGAGTATATGGAGATTTCTTATCAATAGTACATTTGGTATAGGCGGATTATTTGACGTAGCAAGTAAAATTGGCTTAAAAGTTACCAAACAAACTTTGGGGAATACTTTAGCTCATTATGGAGTAGGGCCTGGACCATACTTAGTCCTACCATTTATTGGTGCTACTAATGCAAGAGACTTCACAGATCCGGTATTTACAAATAGTTATTTAAATCCTATAATGTATAGGGTACATAGGAATTTTGAAATGGTAGTATCTAGTGTACAAATTATAGATACTAGGTTAGGATTATTACCATTTACTGACTATATAACACGTAGTTCTACCGATCCTTACATAGCTGTAAGATCAGCTATGCATCAAAATCGGGAATCTGTAATTGCCTATCCTAAACAATTTAAATGCCCTAAACCTAACTAAATTATAGAAAATTATGAAAAAATTTATTGTTTGCTTAATTTTAAATTTCCTGTCTTTGTCAGCCTATTCAACTGCTAATGATAATAATGCGGGGGTTGATAGCTATGTTAATCAGCTAATAAAAAATGGTCTAGAGGTATTTAATGATCAAAATTTAACTCAAGATGGCAAAATTGCTAAAAGTAAGATGCTAATTTTAGCTAACCTGGATTTAGATTGGATGGCTAAATTTACCCTTGGGGTCTACAGAAGAACTTTAACCCCTGAACAAATTAAACAATTTACAGAATTTTATGGTAATTATGTCAGTACAGTCTATGCTGATTTGGTGAAAAATTATCATGGTCAACAACCTAAAGTTGAACAAGTGCGTATTCTTGATAAAGGTGAGTTTATGGTAGAAATGTTGATAGGAACAGCTAAAGTAAACTACTTGGTACGTCAAAAAGATGCAAGCGATAATTCTAGTTTTAAAGTTTCAGATGTTATTACGGAAGGTGTTAGTATGATCAGTTCCCAACAGTCAGAGTTCATGAATATTCTCAGTAATAGTGGTTTTGATACATTGATCGATGAATTGGTAAAGAAGTCATAAGCTTTTTCGTCATTACCAGTGAACATGAAGATTATTATGTGGATTGCTTCGTCGCTACTAAAGTAGCTCCTCGCAATGACGTTTGGGTAAGTGCTTCCGTCATTGCGAGCGAATGTATGTGAGCGTGGCAATCCATAAAGTTTATTCTGTGGATTGCTTAGTCGCTACTAAAGTAGCTCCTCACAATGACGTTATCTGTCATTGCGAGACCATGTAATGGTCGTGGCAATCCACACTTATTGGATTGCTTCGGAGGCTTACGCCCCCTCGCAATGACATTTTTGAAAGATATAGTCAATTCAGGGAAATTTGGGGCTAGGAACGATGGAGCGACGCCTATAAGTAATAGGCGAGCGACGAGTGACGACTTCCCCAACTTCTCATCAATTGACTATAGCCCTCAAATCTCAAATGATACTGTTGTAAACATCTTGACAACTAATCTACTTTAAATATATAATTTTGCTCACATTAGGGGTGCCATAGGAGACTAAGGCTGAGAGTTAATAAACAACCCTTTGAACCTGATATTGTTAATACAAACGGAGGGAAATGTGTACAGTATTGAAGAATTTTTTGGCTATATTGCCTTAATTACATCTCTGATAGGTCTATTGCCGCAGGTCTATAAAGCATATATAACAAAATCCACACATGATATATCTATGCTAATGCTAGTAAATTACCTTACTTGCTCAGTTGCATGGATTGTTCATGGCTATTGCCAAGGTTCAATATTTGTTGTTCTTAGCAATGTTGCCGGACTCATAATCAGTATAATATCTATTATTCAAAAATGTTACTACGATGCAAGATAGATACAGAGCTTTTTATGAACATATAGATATCGGTCTATACCATTCTATATTGGCTTTAAATGGTGACTTGCCTGATAAGTCATTTTTTGACATTGGCTTGCCTATTATAGCTGCTGATGGAGCAATAAATTCTTTGTACAAGATGGGTATAATACCAAAAGTTGTGATTGGTGATTTAGATTCTGCAAAAGTCGATTTACTGTATACTATAGGCAATTCAGGAGAATTTGGGGCTAGGAACGATGGAGCGACGCCTATAAGTAATAGGCGAGCGACGAGTGACGACGTCCCCAACTTCTCATCAATTGACTATACTGAAGTAATTCGTGTACCAGATCAGAACAGCTGTGATTTTGAAAAATCTCTACAATATCTTGAGAATAAAAATCTGTTACCAGCTATAATTGTAGGAATGAGTGGAGGATATATTGATCATATATTAAATAATATTAGTATTTTTCTTAAAAATGGTAGCATTTTTTATGCACCGTCTATTGTAGGGTACGTAATTAAGGCTGGAGAGACTAGGGTTTTTACATTGTCTGTAGATACCAAAATCTCATTACTTGGATTTTCATCAGCACAAATTTCTACTAAAGGCTTAAAATGGGAATTAGAGCATTATCAGATGTCATTTCCGGGTACTAATTCTTCTTTTAATAGAACTATTTGTGAAACTGTTTCTATAGAGGTACATAGTGGTCTATCATTGGTAATGATTTATTTAGAAAAAATGAAAGATTACGGAAGTGATATTATATAGTCAATTAACCTGAATTAGTGCCGACAAGAAAAACGATTAAAATAGATTGCTTCGGAGGCTTACGCCCTCTCGCAATGACGTTTTTACCCTGTCATTCCCGCTTCGGTGCGGAATCTAGACCCCTGCTTTCGCAGGGGTGACACAAAAATGGATTGCTTCAGAGGCTTACGCCCCCTCGCAATGACGGTAGTTTGCATCGATAAATACTAATCGCGTCTATAGCTTTTTCCATATTAAAAATGCGTAGAAAACTTTATATGGAAAGTTTGCTTATCATCATAAGGTTTCTTCTTAATTGGCCAAGCCCAGTCCATCCTGATAGGGGCAAAGCGAGTGACCCAGATAAAGCCAACTCCAACAGAAGCCCGAAGCGATCTATCATTATAAAAACTATCAGCAGTATAAGCACTTTTAGAATTTAATCCTATCCCCCACAGACTACCAGCATCTATAAAAACAGCACCAGTCAAATTAAAGTCTTCTGGTAAACCAGTCGGAAAGTTAAGTTCTGTTGAAACTGTATAATATTTTTCTCCACCAAGACCTTCATTTGTTGTTTTTTCTCTAGGACCTATTCCACTGGCAGCAAATCCTCTAAGACTATAATCACCCAAATTAAAGCGATCAGAAATTCTGACAGCTTTACCTCCTACACCCATGACATTACCAACACTACTAGCAATTTTCAAAGTAAATTTATTATTGATAAAAGATTTAAAATACTTACCGTCTAGTTCATGTTTTAGATATTTATTATTACCTCCAACACCAGCAAATTCTTGGGTACCGCTGATAATGTAACCATTTTTAGGAACAATCCTACTATCAAGTTGATCATAAGTGATAGTATGCCCAATGGCAGATGTTACGAATTTTCCCATTTGTTCATTTAAGAATATAGAACTCGGGTTGCCTGGAGAGCTTAATGTTTCTCTTTTAATAGTATGGTCAATTTCATGACTTAAATCTTCTGCAATATCATAACCAAGAGAGGTTTTGAGTCCTATAGATTTTAACGTATAATTTTGATCTCCTTGTGAAAGGAATGAAGTACCACGACCGCTATAATTATTGAAAACATTGAAACCTAGCGATAAGTCTTTGTCAAGAAAATGAGGCTCGGTTATGCCACCATAGTAACTAATACTTTTTTTCCCTACTTGCACTCCAGCATTTAACAATTTTCCGGTACCAATTAAATTGCGTTCTAAGAATGATATACGTCCAAATGGTCCGCCTGCTGTATTATAGCCAGCATCAAAACTAATTGATGACGTTGATTTTTCCTCAACATCAATATTAATATCATATTTATCTTTTCTTTCTGTGGGCGTGATGCTAATAAGTACTTTTTCAAAATAATCTAAATTACGTAAATTTCGATCACCTTTCTCAATATAAGAACGATTAAATATATCTCCTTCAGAAATTTTAAATTCTCGCCTAATAACTTTATCTTCAGTTTTTAGATTATTAGTAATATTAATTTGATTAATATATACTTTATCTGCCTTATCTATCACAAATTTAACATCGACAGTATGATCTGGATTTTTACCACTTATATCAGGATAAACACTAATTCCTGGATAACCTTGACTGGCAAAATATGCAGTAAGTTTATCGGTTATTCTATTTAAACGATTAATATTGAATGTCTCACCGGAAGTAACATTAACATATTTGTTAATTTCATTTAGATCAATATTAGGCAATTTATTGTCAATAGTAATGTTGCCAAATTTATATTTTGCTCCTTCCTCAATAGAATAAGTGATGGTAAAATATTCCTTGGTTGGATTTAGCTCTGCTGTAGCAGAAATAACGCGGAAATCGGCAAATCCTACTGATTGATAAAAGCCCTTTAGCAATACTTCATCATACTCCAAACGCTCTGGATCATAGGTATCATTAGTTGCTAAAAAATTAAACCATTTCGATTTTTTGGTTAGGATAACAGATTGCAGTTCATTAGTACGATAATTATTATTTCCTTGGAAATAAATTTGTTTAACTTTTGTTTTAGGTCCTTCTGCAATATCAAAAGTAACTCTTACTCGATCATTCTCAAGCTTTTCGATTTGTGGGGTGACAGTTGTCGAATAACGACCGGCACGTTTGTACATCTCCTTAATCTTCTCGACATCCAGTTGGATTTTAGCCCGACTCATTGATTCACCGGCCATAGTAAGCATTTCCTTCGATAATACAGAGGTTTTGATTTTAGAATTACCTTTGAATATTACCTTAGCAATAAAAGGAGTTTCTGAGACAGTAACTATCAAATTACCACCACTTACTAGTCTAATAGTTATATTCTCAAATAAAGATGTTGCGTAAAGATTTTTGATTGCTTCATCTGCTCTTGACGAACTATACTCTTCTCCAACTTGAAGCTTTAAATAATTTTCAATAGTTGAGGTTTCAATCCTTTTGTTACCTTGAATAGTTATTTCTTTAACATATTCAGCTGATAAAGCGGAGATATTATATAAAATAGTTGTTGCCAAAATAGCTATTTTAATAGTTGATTTGACTTTTATTTTCACAAGAACCTTCTTTTCTTTAATATTTTAATTTTATACTAACGGGTATGGTTAACTTAATTATTTAAAAACTAAGTTTTTTATATCATTTGACAGGGAAATTACAATAAGAAAAATAATTATCCCCATACCTAATCTTAGTATAACATTTTTTATTGCCCCACTAAGTGTTTTACCAAAAATTATTTGATATATTATAAATGCTAAATGTCCGCCATCTAGAACTGGGATCGGTAGCAAATTAAGTAAACCTAGATTAATTGATATCATAGCAATAAATAATGCAAAATTTTCTACCCCTTGTTCTAAAGATTTTCCTGATTCCTTGGCAATGGTAATTGGTCCACCAATTTCATTTAACGATCTTGTCCCCATTAACATTTGTCCAAAATGTCCTAAAATTAAATTTGAGATATAAATAACGTCTACAGATCCTTGATAGATACTTTGAAAAATATTCATTTTAATGTAAATAGGCTCATTTTTAGCAATAATTCCTATATAAGGTCTTTTTAGATTAGGATGATTATCTAGTTTTTTCTCTACCGGAATTATAGAAATGTCTATAACCTCACCATTTCTGTCAACTAAAAGATGGAGAGGCTTGATTCCATTGGTTAATAGGTTGTTTTGTAAATCGACGATACTGTTAATTTTATTATTATTCACTATAATAATTTTATCGTCTTTTGTAAGTCCAGCTAGTTCTGCAGGGGAATTAGCTACCACTTCACCAATTATTGGTGGTATCTCTATTTGACCGTGAGAAAAATAAATAGTTGTGAATATTAGAATGGCTAACAAGTAATTAGCTATAGGTCCAGCAGCTATAATTAAGAATTGGGCATAGAGAGGCTTACTAAGAAAGGCGTAATGTGCCAAACTCGAATGCTCTAAAGAATCAACTTCCCAAGATTTGGGTTTTTCAAATGTTGCAGGGTCAAATCCATAAATTTTAACGTAACCACCGAAGAGTATAGCACAAATTTTCCATTTTACGCCATCTTTGTCTATTTTAGAGAATAGTTCCTTGCCAAAACCTATCGAGAACTCCTCAACCTTTACCCCAAACATTTTAGCTACGTAATAATGACCAAACTCATGAACAAATACTAATAGACTGATGGTCAGAATAAATCCGAATATTGATAACATACAACTCATTATTTTTTTAAGAGGTTTACTAAGTTATACTTTTTTGCTATAGGTAATAGATTAAATATGTTACAATACTGTTGAAAAATTTTATGACCTCACCCAAGATTAACACCAAAACAATAGCACGTATTGCTGCGGTACAAGCAATCTATCAGTATAAACCGGAAAGTTCTGATAAAAACATAGATCGAATCATACAGCAAACTATTCAATTCTATCAAGATGAGCGAGCAGCTAATAATTTAAACAAATCAATAAAAGTAAAATTAAGTATAAGCTATTTTGAGTTGTTAGTAAAGTCTGTAGTTGTAAAATTACCCCAAATTGATAAGATGATATCAAGGTATTTGACAGCTGAATGGCAGATTACCAGCTTACCTGTTCTACTTCTTGCTCTTTTGCGTGTGGCAATTTGTGAATTACAATTTTTTCCAAATGTGCCAAGCAAAGTGGTAATTAATGAGTTCACCGATATTACAAGTGATATGTTGAGTGAGAATGAGGTTGGTTTTGTTAATTCTATATTAGATAGAATTGCTAAAGAACCTAGTGAGGTTATGTCCCATGACATCTAACATATCAGGTTTTAGAGGTAAGTTTGTTGCCGTTAAAACTGCAAAAAGGCAGAAAAATTCATCAAAACAGTGGCTTGCACGCCAATTAAATGATCCTTATGTTGCTAAAGCTAAGCTTGATGGTTATAGATCCAGATCAGCTTATAAGTTACTAGAAATTCATGAAAAATTTAATTTGTTAAAACCAGGGATGAAATTAGTTGATTTAGGGGCTGCCCCAGGGGGGTGGAGCCAGGTTGCTGTCAAAATTATTAAATCTGATGAATCTGCTAGTAATAATAGTATGATAATTGCCGTTGATTTGCTTGAGATTGAGCCAATCATTGGTGTAAATTGTCTGCAAAAAGATTTTTATGCTGAAGGTACAGAAGAGGCTATTATAAAAATGCTAGATGGTAGTGCTGATATTGTAATGAGTGATATGGCTGCGAACACGACTGGTCATGCGAAAACTGATCATATTCGGACTCTTGACTTATGTGAGCATGCGATTGACTTTGCTTTAAAAATCTTAAAGCCGGGAGGGCATTTTATTGCTAAAATTTTTCGGGGTGGTACAGAAAATAGTACACTGAACAAAATTAAGCTTAATTTTCACAAGGTTAAGCATTTTAAGCCATCTTCTAGTCGTAAAGAGTCAGTAGAGATTTATTTAATTGCTTTAAGCAGGAAATCTGTATAATTTTCGTTTTAAAAAATACCAAGAATAATAAAGTACAAAAGTTCCAACAACGGTATATGTAGAAAATAGAAAACCTTGCCCATCATATAGCCCATGAGATATATAAGAAGATAAAGCCCCAGAATACATTCCAATAACAGACATAGTGAAATATATTGCCAGTGCGGTTCTCAAATCCTGTGCTTCAAATTTACCGGATAATATTAATATATTACAAATAAAAATAGCACATAAACATACACCAATTGTAGAGAGGAGATAGATGTTTCCTATTAAAGTGACCCCATAGTGGGGTAAAAGAATAAAGCTGGCTAAGAGGATAATCATCAGTATTAAGTTAGCAAGATATTTATTGATTATTTTTAATGATAAAATAACAGGTGATATCAAGAAAAATATACTCATAAGAGTATAATGGGAAATAGTGTCTATCTTTGATACAGGAAAGTGTTTTTCTAAAGCAAATTCCTCATAATACCACAATATATCGAAAGTAATGTAAGATACCATAAAGCCTGTTAGAACCTGTAATTCTATGTTCTCAATTAAAAATGAAAATCTAGAAACTAAAATTGTATTTTTGTTAATATTATCTCTTTGTAAGCAAGTTATAATAATAAAACTATAAAGTGATACGCATAATAATAACCCATTTGTCGCTGATTCTAGAAATTCGGTTAATAAATCAACGGTAAATTGTCCAGCTATCCATAGCAAAGAAAAGATAATAAGAGCAAAATATTTATAGTATTTATAGTTATTGGTTAACTCCACTATTTTGATGATAGTAGTGGTTATGTAAGTGTAGTAGGCGGATGCCATTATAATAAAATTGATTTTAAGGATGGTGTAATCCTTAATCATAAATAGGTTTAATATACCTATTATCAGTAAGATTAAACTAATAATGGTAGTTTTGTTGTCACTAATTTTGTTAATTAATGGGGTTAAGAATAAACCAGCTATTATATAACCTAACATTTCGATTGATTCGATATGATCTAGCTGCTCTCCAGATAGGCCTTTACTTGTTAAAAAATCTGGTATTACTAGTGTATTGATGTAAGTAATACATGCGAAAAGAAATACACTAATAAACAATAGCAAAGCTGTTTTAAAATGATTATCTTGGGTCATAAATAATTGTTTGCTAAACTAGATTACATCGTATATAAATTTCTTAATAGAGAGGCGTTTAAGAAGTTTGTGTAATCAAAAGTACATTAGCTTATTCATTAAAATTTGTCTAATTAATTTTATTATGACCATGAATAAATTTTAGGTTTATAGAGCAGCGAATTTGCGTAAGATGGTTAAGAAATTTCTAATGGTAGTTATTTATTAGGTTAGTGTACTTAAAAAGATATGAATGTTTTTTAAATTTGTCATAATAAATAGATATTGTTTAATGTTGCTAGGTTTGCAAAATATTAGAGATGTACCTAGAAATTTACGAGTAAAAAATTAATGAGTAAGAAAATTATAGTTGATGCTAACTTTCCTAATGAAACAAGGGTAGTATTACTAAATCATAATAATAATATTGAAGATATTGAATATGAAACTGCGATAAAACAGCAAAACAAGGGCAATATATATCTTGCAAAAGTTATAAGAGTTGAACCAGCCTTGCAGGCTGCCTTTATAGATTATGGTCCTGACAAGAGTGGATTCTTACCTTTTACTGAAATTAGCCCATATTATTATAATATACCAGCATCCGATCTTAAATCTTTGCCTTCTATAAACAAATTACAAGAAATCTCTCTTTCAGATATTACCCAAGATGATCTTGTGGAGTCTGAAACAAAGAGAAATTATAATCTGATAATAGATAGTGAAGAAATTGATTTAAATGCTATAGAAAGATTAGTGGACGAAAAAATTCAGGTAGAATTTAATTTAGATGTTCTAGATAATGACATTGAAACAATAAATGTTGAGAGAAGTGATAAAGATGAAGAGAATAAACAAAAGCAATACAAAATTCAAGAAGTAATAAAAAAGGGGCAGATTCTGCTTGTGCAAGTTACCAAAGAAGAAAGAGGTAATAAAGGAGCGTCGTTTACCACCTTTATGTCTCTTGCTGGGAAATATTGTGTTTTAATGCCTAATACGCCCTCCCAGAATGGTGTATCACGTAAGATATCCAATGCTGATGAACGAAAAAGGCTTAAGAATATTGTTAGTAAAATAACTTCAGGTAATAGTAGTAATGCGTCAAGCATCATAATTCGCACTGCTGGTGCTGGCTGTACTACTTTAGAGGTAAAAAGAGATTATGATTATTTAGTAAGATTATGGAATAAAATTAGAGAGAGTACCCTTAAATCTATAGCCCCGTGTTTTATACATGAAGAAGATGGGCTGATTCAAAAGGTCATTCGGGATATGTGTGATCATACTGTTAAAGAGTTGATAATACAAGGTAGTGATGCCTATCAAAATGCTGTAAAATTCATGAAGGATATATTACCTACCGATATTGGTAAGCTTAAAGAATACAAAAATAAAGTACCAATTTTTACAAAATTTGTTGTTGAAGAGCAGCTATCTAAGTTATATCAACCTGTTTTTGCTTTACCTTCTGGTGGGTATATAGTAATAAATCCAACAGAAGCCCTTATTTCGATTGATGTTAACTCAGGCAGAGCAACTGCTGAGAAAAATATTGAAGAAACGGCGTTAAAGACCAACTTGGAAGCTGCCAGAGAAATTGCTCGGCAAATTAAATTAAGAGATTTATCAGGCTTAGTAGTTATTGATTTTATCGATATGTATGATGCTAGAAATCGTAGAATTATTGAGAGATCTTTTAAGGAATTTCTAAGTCGAGATCGGGCAAGAATTCAAACTGCTAATATTAGCCAATTTGGTTTGCTTGAGATGTCTCGGCAAAGATTAAGACCATCATTTTTGGAATCGAATTCATCGATTTGTTCATATTGTAATGGCAAAGGGCTTGTTAGAGCAGATGAGTCAAATGCTATGTTAATTTTACGTACGATAGAGAATGAAATTTTTAATGAAAATATCGATCTAGTAAATGTTTTTGCTAATATTCATTCAGTCATCTATTTACTGAATAATAAGCGTTCAGAAATATCTCTAATTGAAGAAAAATATAATTTAAAGTTAAGATTCCACGTTGATCCATCTGCCACTTCTGATAATTATTCAATTGAAAAAATAAAATTGCCAAAAAAATCTAGCCATGCTGGGGCTACTAGTAAACCATTAATTCAAAATCAGTCTTCTAATTATCAAGAAGAAAAGATTAATAAAGAGCCACCTACTAGTTCAAATCCTAATAGAAAGAAGCAAAAATGGAAAACTCCTGATAAGTTAGAAGCTAGTAGTGAGTTAAATAAAAATGTAGAAATAGCAATTGATAACGAAAAAACTGATAAAGAGGTTGTTGAGTCTAGTCAAGAAACTGATAAGGCATTAGTGGTAACTGAGTTGGACAATGAAAATGTTGTTGATACCATTAAGTCAAATCGTAAATATCTTGATAAGAAATCAAGTTATACTCGTCCCCCTAGAAGGCGTAACTATAATAAAAACAAAGTGGCTGATAATGGGCAATCTCAGGAATTAGCTAAACAGGAGGGGGCTAATAGTTGATAAAGAGTAGCTTGAGTTTATTAGTAATCGTCACTTACTTGTTTTTATGTACCTCTTGTAGTTTAAGACCTGTATATAGTAATAAATATAGTTTACAAGAATTAAGCCAATTAAGTGCTATTGAAGTTGAGCCAATAGACTCTATTGCTGGGGCAGAATTTTGTTACTATTTGTCTAGTATTCTACCAAAATCTACAACATCAACAACAAAGTATTTATTAAAGGTAAAATTTACCAACAAAATTTTACCGCTTATTATTAAAAAAAATTCTGATGTGTTAAGAGAAACAGTAAGTCAAACTATTCAATATAGGTTAGTTGATGTTGTGACTAATCAACAGGTTACCTCAGGAACATTCCGTCATGTGACCTCTTATAGTACAGCTTCTTCACCTTATCATAGTTATTTAGATAATGATAAGGCATTGGAAGACCTTACAAAACAAGGGGCGAATGAGATACTGGAAAGATTAATTTTATATTTTAAACAAAATATCATTAAAGCAAAATAGCATTAAAGATGAAATTCTATCTATCACAAACTATGCAGCTACTTGATAAGGTAGAAAATGGACAAATTAAGGCTCTGTTACTTTATGGTCCAGATAAAGGGTATATAGATAAAGTTTGTAAAGCCTTAGTAAAGAAATTTGATTTACTAAAAACCTCTATAGAATATTCAGAGATTAAATCTCGGTCGCTTGAAACTTTAGTTAATACCCAAAATTTCTTTATGCAAAAACAATTGATTACTGTAAGATCAGTTGGAGAATCTATAGATAAATCTTTAAAACTTGCTCTTAGTAAAGATTCAGTGCATTTCTTAGTGTTTATTGCTGATGAATTATCAACTGCTTCTAGCATACGTAAATTCTTTGAAACGGAAACTTATTTGGCTTCTTTAGCTTGTTATCATGACGATGAACAAAAAATTGCTAAGATAATTTTACATAAATGTAATAGTGTAGGGAAGGTTATAAAAGAAGATGCTGTTAACTATTTAACAACTCGCCTAAAAGGTGACCATCAAATGCTAGTTAGTGAAATCGATAAATTAACATATTTTACATTTGATAAAGAGCAAATTACTTTAGATGATGCACGGCAGGTAGTTAGTGATGATTTTATGGGAAATGGGGATAATTTATGTGCTTATTTTTCCTCAAAAGATGCTGATAATTTTTTACAAGAATTCAATAAATTAAAACAACAAAATATTAATGAAGTGCTAATTATCAGAGCATTAATCAGATATTATCTAAATTTATACATTGTATTGAGTAAATTAGAAGCTGGTGTTGATATAGATATGGCTATAAAATCATTATCTCCACCAATTTTCTATAAATATGTGGTAAGTTTTAAAAAAGCTGTAAATAAGCTTAAATTAGAGGATTGCATTAAGACACTGAAACATTTGCAGCAAGCAGAAATTGATTACAAGCTAAATCCAGTTGGCTTTGATATATATCAACAAATTTATATTAAAATACATTTTAATATAAGCAAACAAGAGGAAATATTATGAAAATGATTAATATAAAACAACTAATAATTTTTATTGGTTTAGTGTTAATAACACTTAGTGGGTGTGCTAACCGTAATAAAATAGTTACCAATAGTCTTGATGGCTGTGTGCATTCTGAAAAAGGATATAATTTAGCAGAGGAAGGTAAGTTGGAAGAGGCAATTAAGGAGTATGATTTGGCAATTAAATATCAACCTGAGAATCCTGTTAATTATTATAATAAAGCTATCGCTTTGGCAGGCTTAAACAAATGGCAAGAGGCAATTAAAGAGTATGATTTAGCAATTAAATATCAACCTAACAACGCTGATGCTTACAATAACAAAGGTATTGTTTTGGAGAAATTAGGTAAATGGCAGGATGCGATTATAAACTATGATTTAGCAATAAAACATCAACCTGAAATAGTTTCTCACTCTAATAAAGCTCGAGTTTTAATACGTTTAGGTAAATGGCAGGAAGCAATTAAGGAATGTGATTTAGCAATTAAATATAATCCTGATAATGCTAAACTTAATGCTATACTTTACTGTGCTAAAGGTTCAATTTTGTTGCTGTCACATAAATTACTAGAGGCAATTACAGAATTTGATAAGGCAATTAAATATGACCCTAATTATGCTTCATCTTATAAGTTGAAAGATATTGCTTTGACAGAATTAGACAGGCAAAAAGCAAAAATCAAAGAGGCCTTTGACAAATCAGAGCTTTTAAGAGTAGGAGAGTCTTTAAAGACTAAAAATAACTGAATTATCAGTATTAAGTGAAGTATCTAACTCTTTATTAGAAATTTTAAAATTTTTAGGTACTAATTTAGACCAAAGAGTAATATTACTATTTCTTTTGAGCTAATATTCTCTCTTCATGTCATCTGAGATTAGGCACATTAACTTTCATAATTTTCCATAATAATTTTTATTATGGAACATATTTATTGATATTTTATAGTATAAGTCAAGTGGATTTGTATCAAAAAGAATAATTTTTATTAATCTTATGTAAATATTGGATTTTTATGCAATTAAAATATTTTTTTACTTAGTGGCAGAAATTTTTGTGATATATTTCTTAAAAAGAGTATAAACCCTAAGAAACTTTTGTTATTGCAGGAAGTACGTAACCCGGCGAAGTATGTAAGCTGTCATTCCCTCGGGTTCTTGTCATTCTTAGCAACGGCGGGAATCTAGATACCTCCTTACGCAGGTATGACACTAAGTCGAGCAGGGACGGTGATAAAAACAGTATTGCTTTGTCGTGTGCTTTGCTAATAGACTTATAGTAATGCTAATCAGGATAGCTGTATTTGTATTAAACTTAAAATTTTGAGAAATGGATGTATCCAACAGTAAGATTAAGAAGAAATAGAAAAACTCGGTGGTTACGAGAATTAGTAGCGGAGAATAGGCTTAGCGTTAATGATTTAGTGCTAGCATTATTTGTTGTTGAAGGGGAAAACCAGCGTCAGGAGATTAGCACCATGCCTGGTATATATAGGTTGTCTATTGATCAAGTAGTATTGACGGCTAGGCAGGCTTATCAGAATGGCATAAATGCCATAATACTTTTTCCCTGTATAGAGGCAAAGTTAAAAAGTGACAATGCGGATGAAGCGTATAATCTAGATAATTTAATGTGTAGGACTATTCGAAGTATCAAAAAGGCTAACATTGATATTGGTGTAATATGTGATGTTGCACTGGATCCTTATACTACGCATGGTCATGATGGTATTTTACATAATGGTGATGTAGATAATGATAAGACGGTTGAAGCTTTGTGTAAACAAGCTTTAGTTTTAGCAAAGGCTGGGGTAGGCATCGTAGCCCCATCTGATATGATGGATGGTAGGATTATGGAAATACGTCAAATGCTAGATTCAGAAGGTTTTATTAATGTTAATATACTATCTTATGCCGCAAAATATGCTTCAAATTTTTATTCGCCATTCAGAGATGCGGTGAGCAGTAATAAGGCAGTTTATCTAGATAAAGCGACCTATCAGATGGATGTACGCAATAGCAGAGAGGCTATGTTAGAGATAGAACATGATCTGGCTGAAGGGGCGGATATGATTATGATTAAACCTGGTATGATGTTTTTGGATATCATAGCCCAAGCGGCAAATAGCTTTAATACTAATATATTTGCCTATCAGGTCAGCGGCGAATATGCTATGTTGAGACTTGCTGCGGAGGTCAATGCCTTAAATTGGCAGGCGGCTTTGATAGAATCGTTATTATGTTTTAAGCGAGCTGGGGCTAGTAACATTGTTACTTATGCCGCGTTGGAAGTAGCTCAGATATTGAATAAACAAGCAATTAATATTGTAGAATAAATAGGATATAATGCAAGAGAAACGTCAGGCTAATGTAATAATAGGAATTATTATAACATTAGGTTTATTAATAACTATTACGTCATTTTATCTGTGGTTATCCTTTGAGACACCGCAGAAGCCTCTTGCTGGTAGAGGAGGGGGGTATAATGATGATGTGCAAATTGGTGGAAAATTTGAGCTAACTGATCAAGATGACAAGATTTTTAATAGTGATAATTTGAAAGGAAAATTGAGTTTAATTTATTTTGGCTTCACTTATTGCCCTGATATTTGTCCTACTTCTTTGCAAAAGATAATGGAGGTCATTAATACTCTTGATAAATATAAAATTGATGTTGAATTTGTTTTTATTACTATCGATCCCAAACGTGATAGTTCTGATGTTCTTAAGGAATATTTAAAGCATTTTAATTCTAAGTTTATTGGTTTAACAGGTAGCGAACAACAGATTAAAGAAGTGGCTGATAAGTTTAAGGTGTATTATGCTAAAATAGATACTAATAGTGAAGATTATATGTTAGATCACTCTTCTTTCGTTTATTTGATGGATAGACAAGGAAAATATGTAAAGCATTTTTACTTAAATAGTTCAGCTCAAGAGATTATAGAATTTATTAGAGTAATGGAACAGCAGAAAAAATATTAAGATGAATTATTTACTAGTTTCATACCTGTTTGCCTTCTTGGCTCTTGGCTTATTGTTGGCAGCAAGTTGGATAGGTTATAATAAGGTTAAGGTTAGGTTAGTTAATGCAAAAAAGGGTAAAAAATAGATTAAAAATTATATTATTTTACCTATTATGCAGTGCCGGAGGGGTATATATGATATTATATAACCTTGAAGATAATATAGTATTTTTTTATCCTCCATCAAAGGTTAATGAGTTAAAACTTGGCAAAGAATTTAGGGTAGGGGGGTTAGTTAAAGTAGGTTCAATTAAAAAAATTACGGCTGATAAGGTGCATTTTGTCATTACCGATGACATTAAAGACCTAGAAATATCTTACCAAGGGGTTTTGCCCGCTTTATTTCGTGAGAGGCAAGGGGTAATAGCTGTCGGTAAGCTATTAGACAACATATTCATAGCTCGTGAATTGTTGACTAAACATGATGAGAATTATTCCCCAGCCCAGTATAGTGAACGTTCACGGAAAAAAGTTAAAGTATAAAACGTCATTGCGAGAAGGCATAGCCGACGAAGCAATTGTAAGAGTACATGCTTGCTCATCTGGATATATCAAAGGTAATCAAGAGGAAGCAGCTTTAGGTAAAAGCAAAGGTGGTTTTAGTACTAAAATTCATGCCCTCGTTGATGCACTGGGTAACCCACTGAAGTTTATACTAACTGCTGGGCAAAGAAATGATATCACTCAGCTGAAAATCTTACTAAAGATAATGGTATGGACCTACCCTATATACAGAAAGAGAAGCAGATGCTAATCTTCTAGGTCCTGTGAACAAAAAATTTAGCGTAGCCATATAAGAGTCCCAACAAAATTTAGGAACCCCATAAAAACCTTAGCGGAATAGTGTAGTTATTTCAAGAAAATCATGTTTATTCCCCCGACTTCAGTGTTGTTGTGCCAAAAAGTGGCTGACAGCTCAGGAAATGATAAAATTTCCATGCACAACAAATTATTTGTTCGAATATAAAAATTTCAAAATAATCCTATAATAATTATTAGCTTTACTACTTGATTATTTCTTTTACTCTCCTGATGATATTAAATAAGGAATAGTGCTAATCGGTAAATTCATTGCTTTATAAATAATCTTTGCCTCATCTGATACCGGGGATGGAATGCCAAATACTCTTTTATCTTTAATGTGTACTACACTGGTAATTTCCACCCCAATTAGTGCTTTACGTAATCGTTCCGGTGATAGTTTAATTGACTGTAAATTTACCCGATATTCTAAATGCCTGATACATACTAACGCCATAAAACATAAAGCAATATGTGCCTTGATTCTGCTAGGACTCCAATGATAAATTGGTCTAATCTTAATATCGTGTTTACTAACTCTAAATGTTTCTTCAATTTGCCACAATCCTTTATAACGAGACAATATATACGCTACATCAACATTTTCTAGGTTACTAATAACTCCATGCAAACCGTCCCATTTGCTATCTTCCTCTATCTTTTGCTCGTTTACTGCAAACTTATCATTATTATTAATTATTAAATATTTTTTATAACCACTAGCAGAAATTAACGACTTAACTCCTTTACTTCTGTTCATTTTTTTCATTAATTTCTTCAATGCTTGCTCTCTATCTTGAGCATCTTTATAAGCCCTTTTGCTACTATAGCTCATAATCAGTTTGCGACCCTTTTCAGCTAGTTCAATTATTTTTCCCTTATATTCTTCTGCATCAACGGTTAATGGCTGATAATCATCATTATTTAAGATTTTAGCTGTAATATCCTTAGTCATATTCTTAATTTTAGCACCTACTATATATTGATAGCCAGCCTGTTCTAATAGAGCTAAATTTTCATTATTCAACATACCGCTGTCTGCTACAAACACTACTTTATCAATAGCAAACCTGCCTTTCAAGCTATCTAAAGCTTTCAATAAAGTATGACCTTCATAGGTTGCACCAGGAAATATCTCATAACCGATTGGAATACCATTATTAGTAACAAAAATGCTCAGCATTACCTGTACTTCATTGAATTTATGATCTTTACTAAACCCCTTACTCTTCAACTCATCTTCAGTAAATGATTCAAAATAAAGAGTAGTTGCATCATAAAATAGTACATCGATTTTTTCTTTAAACAACTTTTGACTGCTAAGTAAAGCACACTGCTCGATTTTCTCAACCACCTTATCATCTATTTTATCCATAGTTTTGTATACCGAATCAAGCTTTAAATCTACTCCATAATTATTGACCAATAAATTGACTGTTTCACGCTTACTAGTTGGGTTAGCAATACGAGCTAAAACAACATTGCGTATTATGTTTATGCTCGACACTTCCCTGGCAGGGTTGGGTAAGATTTTATTAAAACCAAGTTGGTCATAAATTTTTCCATACACCTCATGAATGCCGATGATAGTGCTTCCTTGACTACGTAAATTGCTGATATCATCAATAGGTTGTGGTTGTATTTGTTCTTTCTCGCACCGCTGTCTAGATGACATCGCCATCGATACTATATCCTTGTCTGGGATAAGATTAGGTTGAGTGCTACTAGCGATTTCAACCTTAATGAATTCAGCAAGCTCTATTAGTTTAGTTATTTCTTCTTGGTCTGATGCACTGCCAATATGTCGAACAACCCGTTGTTTTACTTTATTAGTTATGGGATCGCGTATCCCTTCTACTAGTTGAACAGCGTTAACATTACGGGTAGCAGATTTTTTGACTCTAACGAACATATCAGTAGCATATTTAAAACTAATTGTTGGTTAGTATATCTACTAAAATATTGTATGTCAATAATAAAAATATATGGAGGCACAACAAACGTCCTCTAATTAACAAAACCTTTTTCTCCTGCTTTTTCTATACACTTATCTTTAACTATTTTCCGAAGTCAGTGAAAGCTGTAGAAGTCAAGATTTGATCTTACAGACACCATAAATTAACTTATTAGATTGTCAGATAAATTTTGACTGTCAGATAAGTGTTCAAGATACAAGATATTATTATTTCAGTTGCCTTAAATCAATTTGCCATACTTTGTGGTACTGATGACCAAAAATGGGAGAATGTCGATCAAAGATGGACTAATTCTGATATTATACTTACACAATCTTTCTGATATACCCCATTTAATATCATATGTTCAAATAACATATTATGTAATTCCTTTCCTGTTATATACCCACCTGTCTTACTTTCACTCAACATATTTATTTTATCAGACAGAAAAGATTCTTGTAAGCTATTGAATTTTCTAAACGCACCACTCCTATTTGATTCAAATAATCCATCAAAGCTAGAGTTTCTAAGTCTTCTAAGCCAAGATTGTACCGTTTTCCAGTGCAATCCAACTATCATAGATACAGTTTTCAATGACTTGCCTGATTGCAGGTGATGCATTGCTAATAAGCGTATGCGATTTCTTCCGTGTAACTCGTTTTTCATTAGGCATATGAAATCATGTTCATGAAAACCTTTTGGTAATATTAATGTTCTTGCCATTTTAGTACCGCACAAATTTATACTCCCATATTATAATATACCTCCTTAACTATTTCAATTGGTATAATAGACACTTGGCGATCAGATTTTTTATTTATCATAAGAAAATAGCAAAAAAACTGTGAACGCTGACCATTAGAACGCACTTATTCTGTTTTAATAAACAACATATTTAAAATATGTTTAACTAACATAATTCTTGACTTATTATGTTTAATTAATGAACCTATAATAGGATTGAGTAATTTAGAATGTCGTATTAGATAAGGATCGTACTCAAAATGCACCCCACTTAAAATAGCCCTGCCACTAACGAGTTTACACATTATAATAGCTGCCTTACAATCTTCATAATTAGCAATAATTTTTGTATTAGCTACATTTTGGGCATCTAAAAAATAGCCCCCTCCATTATAAAAAACCATAGAATCTTCAGGAAGATTAGGAGTATTTAAGATTATCCTAGCGGCTCTTGCTCCTTTATTTGAATTATAGTAATACTTACACAAGGCTGGACCTATAACACCCCCCTGGTATATGGCAAGTTCTCGAGTTCCTATTACTTCTATTGGTGAAGATTTAGCAAATTCTAGGTGGGTACCGCTATAATATGCTCCTGCACATATTCCAAGAAAACTACCACCTTGCATTAAATATTTCTGTATTTGCTTATTGCCTTTACCGTTAAGATATTGTGTATAATACCTATCCGCCCCTCCTGGAATAATAAGTAAACTAGTATTATCAATCCAATCGCCTCTTATAATTTCTTCTGCAGAAATATAACTTATATGATATTTTGTTGAAGCATAATGAACAAAACTATTAAAGGTATGATACAAGCTTTCCTTCGATGTACCTAGCCCATTATAGATTCTGATTGATGATATCATTAAATTTTTTTACTCAAACTAATAGCTATATTACACATTAACTTGATAATTTTATTAATTAGGGGGGCAAATACTACTTCATTACTACCTTGCACTAGAGCTATATCTTTATGCTCCGTTTCATCAGACTGAAATTGCTTTATACTATCTAACAATTCTTTTTCTAAATTATATTCTTCGAGATAGTCTATTTGCTTCTGATAATGTTGTTCAATCACTTCTTCTACACTTTGGGTTAGCAGCATGGCAGTTTTTGTTCCTATTAATATTGATCCACTACCAAGTACATAACCAATAATATGCCAAAATGGCATTAAGATCGTTGGTCTAACATTACCTTGTAATAACAAGTTAGTAAAGTAGCTTAAATGCACTTCTTCTTGCTGCATCATATGTTTTATTGTAGGATAGGTTTGATGGTTTCTGCAATAATTTAATTGTCCCTCATAAATTCGTTTTGCACCGTATTCTCCGGCATGATTCACTCTAATAATTTCTTTGATGATATTTCTTGAATTGGTAAAGTTGGGTCTTGCCATACGCCCTAGTTCATTTAAATAATGTTATTAAAATTTATTCTATCAAGAAATATAATACAGCAATCTATCAGTTTCTTAAAAGATAAATTTATATTTTATTGACAGTTTAGTGTCATTATTGTATAAGTAAATCTGTTCCTTTGTATTGGATATGAATTTATGAAACGCACATTTCAACCTAGCAATTTAGTAAGAAAAAGAAGGCATGGGTTTAAGGCAAGAATGGCAACTGTTGGTGGTAGAGAGATTTTAAGGAAGCGTCGAGCAAAAGGCAGAAAAAAGTTATCAGCATAGTCAGTGCTTATTTTATCTCTAAAAAATCAGAAGGAATTTGACCTAGTTAATAAGTTAGGTAAAAAGTTCCATAGCCCTTATTTTATCACAGTAATAGCAAAAGATTTTACTAAGCTTCATCAAATACAGCTATGTAAAAAATCTAGAGAGATTTTAGATGATTCATCGAATATAATACTTTTTGGTATAAAAGCCGGAAGGAAATTAGGAAACGCTGTTATTCGTAATAAAATCAAAAGACGTATTAGGCATCTAGTTAGGCTTGTAAGTAAAGAGTCACAATTAAAATCCAATAGTTGGGCAGTAATAGTCATCCCCAAGAAAGGCTTTGAACAAATTGAGTTTGCAACTTTACTAAGCGAATTATACAGGATATTTTTAAAGACCTAATAGACTCGTGAGCGTTCACGAAAAAAAGTTAAAATACAAGACATCATTGCAAAGAGCTATTTTAGTAGCATTGAAGCAATTCAAAATAATGGATTGCTTCAACCACTATGTGGTCTCGCAATGACTCTTGGTGATCAGATTTTTTATTGATCATAAAAAAATAGTAAAAAACATAGATATGAAGCCTGAGCTACTACGAACCTAAATTTCTCTATTACTAACCCATTGATAGGCAGTAGGATCACTAAATACTTGTCGTAAAAATTGATTGTTCAGAGCATGGCTGGTTTTATAACCAGTGATGTTAGCTATTAGATGCCCTCCTGTAGTATATAAATCTCCGAATAGATCAAGAAGTTTATGCCGCACGAATTCATCAGTATATCTAAGTCCATCATGATTTATTATAATATCTTGATCTATACCTATAGCGTTATCGAGAGATGCCCCACGTGCCAGCCCTTTACTTTTTAAATATTCAAGTTCATGGATAAATCCAAAAGTTCTAGCATCAGCAATATTATTTTTAAAAGATTCATTTTCTGAGAAGAGTAAATTTTGCTTGCCAATAGCTTTACTAGCAAAATCTATTGTCATATCAACTGTCATGCTATGAGCAGGGCTACACACTAACTCGCAATCTTTGTGAATTGCCCTAATTTCTTTTAAGATTTTTAGGTATTTTTTTGGAGCATTTTGTAATTGTCGCCCAGCACATTCTATCATAAAAACAAAAGCTTTACTGCTACCATCCATTATTGGCACTTCAGAACCATCGATTTCAATTATTAAATTATCAATTCCACATCCCCAAAGAGCTGCCATTAAATGCTCTATAGTTGAAATAGAAATATTATGTTCATTTTTTATGGTAGTAGAGAAAGAAGTCTCCGAGACATTCAAACAACTAGCTTGAATAAAATTTATTTCTTGCCGCACATCAGTCCTGACAAAAACAATGCCAGTATTTTCTGCAGCTGGTCTTAAAGTCAACTGAGTAATGTTACCGGAATGAACGCCTACCCCATAACAACTTACAGGGTTTAGTATTGATACTTGCATTGGTCAATTTTACTAATTTTAAAAATTAAATTGATTTTAGTATTTTAACCGCTTATATGCAAGTGACATTATGTTACAAAATATTACATTAATATATACTGATTTGATCTTAGAAATTGGCTATTATAGCAAAATAGCTTATATTAGCGAGAAAACCGCAGGTCGACGAAACAATCCATTTTTAATCACTTTTGTGGATTACTTCGTTAGCTATGCCTCCTCGCAATGACACTTGGGTTGCAATTATAATAACGCATGTTGCCAATTACTATAAAACTTATCTAAATTAAGCCTTATTCTTTTCACGCGTTCAGCGATAATTATCGAATATATTGTTTTAAGAGTGATCTCAAAATCATCATTAATAACCACGTAATCATAATATTTAGCATATTGTACCTCTTTGGTTGCCAATTTCATACGCAACTCTATCGCTTCTTTACTATCTTGCCCTCTATTTTGAATTCGTTGTTGCAAAATACTAGGAGTTGGTGGCAGAACAAAAATTGTAATCACATTTGATAAGATTTTTTTTATGGATTTTGTACCTTGCCAATCTATATCAAATAAAACATCTAGCCCTTGATTTAGTAGCTCTTCTACAACTTTTTTAGGTGTTCCATAATAATTATTATAAATATTTGCATATTCAAGGAATGCATCTTGTTCAATTAATTTATTAAATTCCTCTTTGGTCTTGAAATAGTAACTTACTCCATCAATCTCACCTGTCCTAGGTGTTCTGGTGGTTGCAGAGATGGATAATCTAAGATTACTGTCTATTTTTAAAGCTGCTCTTGCTAAGCTGGATTTACCAGCAGCCGAGGGGGAAGATAAAATAACAGTTAATCCTTTACTTTTCAGAGATAGCACCATATTTATTATTCTTTTATAACAGTGACTCTGAATATACTCGAATAATCTTTTGATTGAAACGAAAAAGTAAACAGATTACCCTTAATAAAAAATTGTTTGTACACAAATCTTTTTAATTACAGCCTTCTGCTTTATAAAGAATCAATAAATTTAATTGCTGGTGATGTTCTTATATAACAACAAAATTTTATCTTTTAACATTAATTTTTGTTTCTTCAACTGTTTGATTTTAGTATCATCATGCAAATGTGAAAATGCAGCATTTATTAGTCTTTGTAAATCATCATGTTTTTTTTGTAAGCTTTGTATATGATTATTGATATTCATTTTTAAACTCCATAATCAGTTAAAAACTAGGATTTCTATAAGGTCAACTTTATAAAACCAAATACTATTTTAATACAATATAATATGCTTTAAAAGGAAAAAATATAACTATGACTGCTAATAATAAAAAAAAATTGCTTGTGGCAATCTCTGGAGCTTCTGGAGCCATATATGGTATAAGGTTACTTGAGATTTTACGGCAGTTAAACATTGAAAGTCATTTAATTATCTCAAAATCTGCCCATTTGACTATACTACATGAAACAGATTACTCTATACAACAAGTACAAGAGCTAGCAGATTATTATTATAATCTTTCTGATATTGGTTGTAGGATTGCTTGTGGTTCTTTTAGGACATTTGGTATGATCATAGCTCCATGTAGCATGAAAACTCTCGCCTCAGTTGCTTGCAGCATTGAGGATAATTTAATTAGTAGAGCAGCAGGTGTTATACTGAAAGAACAAAGAAAATTAGTCTTAATGATTAGAGAAACTCCTTTACATAGGGGGCATTTAGAGAATATGTTGAAAGTAACGAGTTATGGCGGGATAATTGCTCCTCCAGTGCCGGCTTTTTATAACTTACCAGAAACCTTGGATGATATAATAAATCACTCAATTACTCGAGTGCTTGATATTTTTGACATTGATGCTGGTTTAATAAAACGTTGGGATGGGTTAAAATAACCTATTAGTGTTTGAGAAATATATGCTATAATTTAAGGTTCTGTGAAGTTTTCTAAATTAGAAACCTTCACAGAACCTAGTGACGTTTTGAGGGTTAACAATGCAACAAAGTTTTAAAAAACTATTACAAGGCTATCAAGTCTTTAGAAAAAAATATGCTGATGGTAATAAATCTATCATGCATAGTCTATCTCGTGATGGTCAACAACCAAAGATTATGGTAGTTGCTTGTTGTGATTCTCGAGTAGATCCAGCGTTAATATTGCAATGTGATCCAGGAGATTTATTTGTTGTCCGTAATTTAGCAAATATTGTTCCACCTTATGAAAAAGATGCCTCTCATCACGGTACGAGTGCTGCCTTAGAATTTGGAGTTTGTTTTTTGAGAGTTAAACACTTAATTATATTGGGGCATAGCCAATGTGGAGGAATTCAGACATTATTAAATAGTGATGATTCACAGCAAAATGATTTTATAACTAACTGGGTTTCTCTAATAAAAACCCCTAATTTTAGACAATATAATGCTGATGATTATACAAAATTAGCACTTAAACAATCATATCAAAATTGTATGATGTTTCCATGGATCAATGAACAAGTGAACAGAAAAGAACTGGTTATTCATTTATGGTTTTTTGACATAAAAACAGGGCAAATTTTTACTTATGCTGATAAACAAAGCTCATATATACCCCTTGCATAAGGTATAAGGTTCACAGTTTTTCTGCTATTTTCTTATGATGAATAAAAAATCCGCTTGCCAAGCGTCTATTAGCTATAAATCGTAATTTATATAACAAAGCCCATTAATTTCTTGAGTTCAATCAGAGTTTTAGCAGCGGTCATTCTAGCTTTATCCGCTCCGTTATATAATGTAGTTATCAAATAATCTTGGTTTTTCATTAACTCTGTATATTTAGCATGAATGGGAGTTAGAGTCGTGATGATAATATCAGCTAGCTCCTCCTTAAATTTGGCAAAACCGGCATTTTGGTACTGATCAACTATTTTGTCAACATTAGTACCAGATAAACTGCAATAAATGTCAATTAAATTGCTAATTTCTGGTCTATTTTGAGGATCATAACTGATTTCCGCTAAATGATCTGTTTTAGCTTTTTTAATTTTTTGGTAAATTTGATCTGGGCTATCATTTAAATTAATACGAGATAAATCAGATGGATCAGATTTACTCATTTTTTTACGACCGTCTTTTAAGCTCATTATTCTTGATGAGCCTTGAATTAATGGTTCAGGTAATTTTAGGACATCCTGATTGAATTTCCTATTGATAATAGCCGCAATATCTCTGGTAAGTTCCAAATGCTGTTTTTGATCATCGCCAACAGGTACTATGTCAGCATTATATAATAATATATCAGCTGCCATCAATACTGGATAAGACAATAATCCTAAGCCAGCATTTTCCTGGTCTTTTCCAGCTTTGTCTTTAAACTGAGTCATACGTTTAAGCCAACCAAGTGGGGTAACGCAATTTAATATCCAAGCAAGTTCCGTATGTTCCTTCACCATACTTTGTGCAAATATGGTAGTTTTCTCTGGCACAAGCCCTGTTGCTATATATATGGCAACAGTTTGCAATATAGAAGAGTTTAGTTCTATGGGTGAGCGATCTATAGTAATAGCATGTAAATCGGCTAAAAAGAACAAGCAATTATACTCATCCTGAATCTTAGACCAATTAACAATTGCTCCGAGATAGTTCCCTAAATGTAGATCCCCAGTCACTTGACATCCGGATAGAGCTGTTTTTTTCATTGAATTTCTCCGAATAGTTACTAATTATAGCTATATATAGTCAATTCAGGAGAAGTTGGTGCTAGGAGCGATGGAGCGACGCCTATAAGTAATAGGCGAGCGACGAGCGACAACGTCACCAACTCCTCATCAATTGACTATAAAAGTAATCTTATACTATATATTTATTATATACTCTGTTATATAATCTATTCATTATTAACAAATGAGTTAACCAACTATGTTTTGGCGTCTAAGAGTATTAACATTTTATGCACTACTTGCTATATTTACCATTACATTCTTCCTTATATGTTACATACCCGTAACATTTTTCAATGTCAACTATTATATACGATACAGGATAGGGTTTATTTTTTCTCATGTATTTATTTGGCTGGTTAAAATCTTTTGTGGTTTAAAATACCAAGTTGTTGGTCTAGACAAATTACCTTCATCTCCTTCCATAGTATTGTCTAATCACCAATCATGCTGGGAACAAATATTTGTACAATTAATTATACCTGAACATTCTTGGGTATTAAAAAAAGAGTTATTTAATATCCCGTTATTCGGCTGGGGGTTGAAAATGGTTAAGCCAATTGCTGTAGACCGTAACGCTAATATCTCGGTTGGTCAAATTTTAAGAGAAGGACAGGAAAAGATAAAAAGTGGTTTATGGTTGGTTATCTTTCCTGAATCTACCAGATTTAAACCAGAACAAAACGCTAAATTTAAACCTAGTGCAGTAAAATTAGCTTCATTGGCAAAAGTACCGATAGTGATGATGGCACACAATGCAGGGGTATATTGGCCAAGGGGCTTTTGGGTTAAGAAACCAGGGATAATTCAAGTAAAGATAATTGATGTTATCTCGGTAGAGGAAATAGAACAATCTGATGTTAGAGACCTTACTGAAAAGATAGAACAGGTGATTAATACCGAAAAGCAAATATTATTTGAACAAACTCATAAAAATAAACATGACCGTTCACAAATTTTTAAGAAAGTTGATTAATTAATTTCTGGCAAGGTAAACGTTCACGAAAAAGAGTTAAATACAAGACGTTATTGCTAGGCTCTTATATCACATTTTCAAGATATAAGAGCCTAGTTAACGGTAGTTTCAAAGATTATTTTCAGCAAATTGCCAATTAATCATATGCTCTATATAAACTGAAATATAGTCCGGACGCTTATTACGATAATCTATATAGTAGGCATGTTCCCAAACATCACAATTAAGCAAAGGTTTCATAGACTTAGTAATAGGCGTTTCAGCATTACTAGTCTTTACTATCTGTAATTTACCATTATTAGAGACTAACCATGCCCAACCGCTAGCAAACTGGCTTATTGCCGCTTGCTTAAATTCAGTAGCAAAATTCTCATAACTACCAAAATCTTTATTTATCTGCTCTAACATCATACCAGTAGGTTTCCCACCACCTGAAGGCTTAATAGAATGCCAAAAGAAACTATGGTTCCATATTTGTGCAGCATTATTAAATATGGCTGCTTCATCTGGCTTGGTACTTGCGTAAATTATTAACTCCTCCAAACTCTTCTTTTGTAATTCCTGATTATTTTGCAACAAATTATTCAAGTTAGTTACATATGCTTGATGGTGTTTCCCATGATGGTAATCAAACGTTTCAGGGGAAAAATGTGGCACAAAATCACCTTTACCATAAGGCAATTCCGGCAAAACAAAAGGATAGGATTTTTGGTTAGATTGGTTGCAATATATCATAATTTCCTCACGTTTAGTATATAGTCAATTGATGAGAAGTTGGGGACGTTGTCACTCGTCGCTCGCCTATTACTTATAGGCGTCGCTCCATCGCTCCTAGCCCCAAATTCTCTTGAATTGACTATAAAAGGCTTACATTTTCAGTATAGCCTGTTTTAAAATCAATGTTCTTTATAATTTTTAGTATAGCACAAAATTTTCCAGTACTAAGAGATAGATTTAAAAAAATTAAAATTTTTTTCAAATCAATAGATTTAGGTATAGTCAATTAACCTGAATTAGTGCCGAATAAGCACCCATCGTGCTGTCATTGTGAGGAGGCATAGCTAACCAAGCAATTGTAAGTTATAAGTATGGAAATATGTAAATTGTAATGAACTATTGACCCCTTTAAAGGAAAAATTGTAATGAAAATTGCCCCCTAGGTTTGTTGACAAAATTTTTAACGTAACCATATTAAAGCTCCAATGAAATTTAGAAAGGCTAAAAAGGCTCTGTCCAAAAAACTGTGTAAATTTCCAAAAAAATATAATAATTTAGAGAAAATTATTATTAATCATCGAGGAATCAAATCAATCATTCATCTTCTGTATCGGTATGTCTTGCTATTAGCTCTTCTGTTGATTTACGGCAAAAACCACGCTCCTCTGCTTCTTTTTTATACCATTCCAGATATTCCCGGGTATTAATATCCATTTGTTCAATTACCCTTTTAGCTAAAGTAAGGTGGTCCCCTTTGTCTAGACAAAAATTTAGATAAATAGAGATATAATTCACAAAAATTAAATTGTTGTTTTTATACAATATTTTTTTCAAAATATACACATTCTGGAGTTTTATAATCCAAATCTTGATGCATCCTTTGTCTATTATAAAAGTCCATATATTCGTTAATTGCTGTCTTTGCCTCCTTTACTGTTGTTAAAATAATCCGATAAATTTTTTCCTGTTTTAATGATCGCCAAAAACGTTCAATAAAAATATTATCTAAGGCTCGTCCCTTACCATCCATACTAATCAATATATTATGTAGCTTTAGCATACTAATAAAATTCTCCGAGGTAAATTGTACTCCTTGAGCAGTATTAAATATTTTTGGCATACCATATTTTTCTATAGCGTCTTCAAGGGCTGTTACACAAAATTCACTTTCCAAACTAATGGAGATTCGCCAACTTAGAATATAACGACTATACCAGTCAATAATAGCTACTAAATATACGAACCCTTGGCTCAGTCTTATATACGTTATATCTGCACTACAAACCTGGTTTGGCAATACTATTTCTAATCCTTTTAGTAAATAAGGATATATTTTATGTGCCTGATTCCTCTTGCTTAAATTTATTTTAGGATAAACAGCTTCAAGACCCATTATCTTGTAGTAACGTCTAACAGCTTTACGACCTACCGAAAAACCTTGGGCTTGTAAATATTTAGCCATCCGCCGCATACCATAATATGGATGCATAGTATAGGTCTCATCAATTATTGCCATAATCTTGATATCTTGTTCACTAATACCAGTAGGTTGATAGTAATAGGTTGACCTGCTAATATCCAATAACTTACACTGTTGTACAATTGTTAACTTATTATGATTAGGCTCTATCATATTACACCTAACCTTTAATTCCAAACAATGCAGATTTTTTTTTGAGCCAGTCACACTCAACGCTTAACTGACCAATTTGCTCATATAGATTCTTGATTAACCCCTGCTGATTTGGGTCAGCACTCTGTGTTTTATTCTTAAAACCTTGTACTAACAACTCAAGACCTTGTTTTTTCCAGTTACTTATCTGTGTTGCATGAACACCATACTTACTGGTTATCTGGGCTATTGTTAGCTCTCCCTTAATTGCTTCTATGACAATTTTGGCTTTCTCCTCAGCACTATATTGCCTTACTTGTTTTTTCATCTCTAGCTCTCCTTGTTTGCTAAAGAATTCTATCTCATTTTTCTTATTTTTCTGTCCAAAATATTGGAACCATTATAGGTCGTAGTAAAGGTGGTTTATCAACTAAAATTCATGCAACTGTTGATGCTTTAGGAAATCCGACAGCTTTTTATTTAACCCCTGGTCAGTCGCATGATTTACAAGGTTCTGATGCTTTAATGGAAACTTTGACAAAAGCGGATACCGTAATTGCAGATAAGGCTTATGATGCTGAGGCAAGAATGAGGAATAAGATAAAAGATAAGAATTGCACTCCTGTAATTCCATCCAAGAAGAATCGTAAATTTCCTGTAGAATATGATGTAGAGCTTTATAAGTATCGTCATTTAATTGAAAATTTCTTTGCAAAACTTAAACAATCTCGAGGCATTGCTACGCGTTATGATAAACTAGCTCAGAATTTTCTGGGAGCAATTTATTTGGCTTCTTCTGTAATATTACTTAATTGATGACACGCCCTAGTAAATATGGCATATTTCTACCTATTAATTTGGTAAAATGTTGGTAACTAACAAGCTTAAAATCTTCTTGATGGTCATGCATAATTGCCTCTTGGTAATAATGTTTAAAACAGTCGTAGCAAGAATCATAGTAACCAAGTAATATTGTTAGCACTTCACTTGTGGATAAATAATTACTTATACCTGGTTTAGCTATGCTACTATTAATTGCAGGAAAGTTATTTGACAAACTTTTTATAAAATCATCGACAAAACAATAAATTGTAGTAAAATCTTTTTTCATAGGTTATTTTTTATTATTGGAAATCATAAAATAACCTATACTCCTCTTAAAGTCTACCTTCTACACTTACATTAATTGGCAACTCGCGTTAACTAGAGAAGAATTTTTTTCTAAGAAAGCTCAATTAAAGGAAAGACAATATGAATTAATTGAATTAATTAAGAGTTATGACAAAGTAGATGATAAGCTTTCTAAAAAGCTTGCAGACCTTATAAGTATCAGCAAAAACGCCTATGAAACTTTTAAAGGTTCGACAATTGCTGAAAAAAGGGAATTATTAAATTTTATATTTTCGAACCTAACACTCGAGGGTTGTAAGTTGCATTACGTTCTGGCTTTTCCATTCACAGAAATGCAAAAAGTAGCAAGTTGTGCCGATTGGCGGATAGGGTGGGATTCGAACCCACGGTACGGTTGCCCGTACGCTAGTTTTCAAGACTAGATCCTTAAACCACTCGGACACCTATCCAAGGTAATACATATCAGATAAACTGAATAAGTTCAAGTATAAATATTTATATAATATAATTTGAGATAAGTTAAATTAGACTTCCTGCAAAGAAATATCAACATTCTAATTTAATCAGTTAACGATTTTGCTATTAGACAATATAAATTATTGTAAGAAAACTTGAATATTTTTTAACTGACGTTTATACTGTCCCCATCATGCATTTATTAATACTATTCCCATCATTTTATAAAAATAACTAACTATGATAAATTCACGCTTTTATAAGAAATCTGCCTCTTATAAATTATCAGAAATTATAAAGTTAATAGATGCTGAGATATCATGTTTCACTGACTTGTTAATCCATGATGTTAAGTCTTTAGAAGAGGCTGATGTTGGTGATATAACTTTTTTAAGTAATAGCAAATATATTACCCAATTTCAAAACACTAAAGCTTCATGCTGCATAGTTCCAGAGAATTTTTTACAAGAATCTAACAATGGAACAATATTATTAAAAGTAAAGAATCCGTATTTCTTTTATGCAAAATTAGTGGATTTGTTCTATAGTAAAGCAAAGACTTATCCTAACAAAATTATGCAATCTGCCTATATTTCGGATTCTGCCACTATAGGAAATAATTGTTATATAGGACATAATGTTGTTATTGAAGATCATGTTGTAATAGGTGATAATTGCGTTATAGAATCTGGGACGAGTATAGATTATGGAGTAGTAATAGGTAATAGAGCATTAATATACTCAAATGTTTCAATAAGTTACAGCATAATAGGTGATGATGTGGTAATATTACCTGGAGCAAGAATTGGACAAGATGGTTTCGGTTTTGCAACAGATAAAGGGGTTCACAAGAAAATTTTCCATACAGGTATAGTTAAAATAGGTAATAATGTTGAAATAGGTAGTAATACTACTATTGATAGGGGATCAATAAATGATACTGTGATAGGAGATTTATGTAGAATAGATAACTTAGTGCAGATAGGACATAATGCTATAATAGGAAGGGGGTCGATTATTGTCGCACAAGTAGGTATATCAGGTAGTACTACAATAGGGGCATATTGTGCTCTTGGAGGGCAAGCAGGACTAGCCGGACATATAGTACTGGGTGATAAAGTACAAGTAGCAGCAAAAGCCGGTGTTATAAAAGATGTTGAATCAGGAGTAACAGTTGGTGGATACCCTGCCGTATCGATTAGAGATTGGCATAAACAATCAGTAATTATGAAACAGCTTATAAAAAACGGAATATAGATGAAGATTAATATTATAGAAATAATGGAAATGCTACCTCATCGCTATCCATTTTTATTAATAGATAGGGTGCTAGAATTTAAGCTTAATGAATCAATTGTTGGTATTAAAAATGTTACTGTTAATGAACCACAATTTACTGGTCATTTTCCAACAAGACCAGTAATGCCCGGTGTGTTGATTGTTGAGGCTATGGCTCAGCTTTCTGCTATTTTAGTAGCAAAATCAATGGATTTTACAAAAGATAAGGATATATTCTTTATGTCTATTGAAGAGACAAAATTTCGTAAAATTGTTGAGCCAGGTGATACGTTACATATTTATGCTAAAATAGAGCAAAATAGAGGTTCTGTTTGGAAATTCTCAAGTAATGCTAAAGTTGATGAGCAGATAGTTGCAGAAAGCAAATTTACGGCAATGTTTAAAAATAGGAATTAATGATGGGCTTACTAGCTATACACGCAACTGCCATAGTAGATACAAGAGCTTCAATTGGTAAAAATGTCAGTATAGGTCCCTTTTGTACTATTGGATCAGAGGTGGTTTTGGCAGATAATGTTGAGCTAAAATCACATGTAGTTATAGAGGGGAAAACAAAAATTGGTGCTAATACAGTTATATATCCATTTGCTTCTATTGGTCAACCCCCTCAAATAGTTAAGTATGAGGGAGAAAAGTCAGAGGTTATCATAGGTAGTAATAATACTATTAGAGAATATGTAACTATTCAAGCTGGTAGTAAAGGTGGTGGGATGGTTACCACTGTAGGTAATAATGGTTTATTTATGGTTGGAGTACATATAGCCCATGATTGTATTGTAGGAAATAATGTAATTTTTGCAAATTATGCTAGCCTAGGTGGTCACGTTAAAGTTGGTGATTATGCTATTATAGGAGGACTTGCTGCTGTTCTGCAGTTCGTACGTATAGGACAGCATGCGATGGTAGGTGGTGGGTCTGCAGTGGTGAGAGATTTGATTCCATTTGGGTTAGCTACAAGTGAAAGGGCATTTCTTGAAGGTATAAACTTAGTTGGGATGAAAAGACGTGGCTTTGATAGTCAGGAAACGCTTGATACTATAAAAGCTGTAGATGAGCTTTTTATTAGCGAAGGTATTTTTACTGATAGGATTGAGAAAGTTTTAAAACGATATAAAGGCAATTCTATTGTAGAACAAATTATTTCCTTTGTAAAACAGGATAGTACCAGAGTGTTTTGTCAGCCAAGACAAGTCGATCAAGATAGGGCAAACAGCTAAAATGTTGCAAATATATTCTTCTGTTTTCAAGAATTGGCTTCACAAAATTTGGTGGTATTTACGTACTCACATACAAAGAGTACGATGTACTCGTTTTCCCCTTGCTTTTCGTTCTCATCCTACAAATCCTCTAACTATAAAAAATGTACTTGACCAAAATTTGCCCCTAGCTTTACATTCTAATTTTTCTAACCCTTTGAGTATAGTTGGAATTATAGCAGGAAATGGTTCATTGCCAATTTCACTAGCTGAGAGTTTCATTAAACAAGGAGGACAATGTTATATTGCAGCCTTAGAAGGAGAAGCAGATCCGATATTATATAAGAATCTTACCCACCAATTTTTTAAAATCGGTATGGTTAGACCAATAATTGAATATTTTCGTAAGTATGATATAAAAAATATAATTCTTGCTGGTGGTGTGAAGCGTCCTAATTTGAGATCAATTAAAGTAGATTTAATGGGATCAAGGCTACTTGCTCGCATATTGAAACAAAAATTTTTAGGAGATGATAAACTTCTTAGTATAGTAACAGATTTTCTAGAAGAGAAGGGATTTCAAGTAATTTCTAGTTATGAAATATTGAGTGCAAAGAAGGGTATTATGACCATAATTGTTCCATCAGCAACAGATAATACAGATATTGAGTTAGGAATGAAGCTATTGGATAGTATAGGACATCTTGATGTAGGACAATCAGTAATTGTTGATAATGGATATATTATAGGTATTGAAGCAGCGGAGGGTACAGATAATTTAATAAAAAGATGTTCATATTTACGTAAGAATTCTACAGGTGGGGTACTTATTAAAATGATGAAGAAGGGACAAGATACTAGAATTGATATACCTACAATAGGACCAGAAACAATAAAGAATTTAGCTAATTATGGTTATAAAGGGGTAGCAATACAGAAAGAAAAAGTGATTGTTATTGAGCTAGAAAGAGCTATCGAGCTAGCTAATAAATTTAGGCTTTTTATTATAGAAAAATAAAATATTTATTAGAATGATCTGTGTGGGAATTACTGGTAGTTATGCTTCAGGAAAAACTTTTGTCTTAAATTATTTAGATGATTTAGGATTTATGACTTTTTCTGCTGACGAGTATATTAAGGAACTCTACAAAGAGCTGTCAATACAAAATATAATTCTTAACTTACTGCCTGATCTAAAAATTTTTGATAAAAGAAAAATTGCAGAGCTAATCTATGTTAATGATTTATCAAGAAGCAAATTGCAAAATTTTATTCATCCATTTGTAGTGGAAGGTTTATCTCTTTTTAAGTGGCAAAATAATGATTCAGAAATTACATTTGCTGAGATTCCATTACTTTTTGAAGCCGGATTCGATAAATATTTTGATTTTTATGTTACAACATTCTGCTCAGAAGAATCTAGGTTAAAACGTGCAATGTCTAGAGAAGGGTTTAGCTTAACAACTTACAATAAGATTGCACAAATTCAATTGTCACAACAAATTAAAATAGCAAAAGCAGATTTTGTTATTAATACTGATGTTAATATAGTAGATTTAGATAAACAAATAACTCAACTAATACAAAAATTAAAATGCCGCAATTAAGAGAAGTAATTTTAGATACTGAGACAACTGGCTTAGATCCCAAAAGTGGTCATAGGATCGTTGAGATTGGGGCTATTGAAATGGTTAATAAAGTTTTAACCGGTAAACAATTTCATTTTTATATCAATCCACAACGAGATATGCCAACAGAAGCTTATCGAATACATGGTATATCAGGAGAGTTCTTAAAAGATAAACCACTCTTTGCAGAAATTGCCGAGGAGTTTTTAGCATTTATTAGTAACAGCCAGCTTGTTATACATAATGCAACATTTGATATTAAGTTTATTAATTATGAGTTGTCTCTGCTCAAAAGACCTAATACAGATTTTTTAGAACTTGCTAGTACTATTGATACTCTTGCTTTGGCTCGCAAGATGTTCCCTGGAATGAAGGCTAATCTTGACTCATTATGTAAAAGATATAAAATTGACAATTCTTCGCGTAAGTTGCATGGAGCCCTTAAAGATGCGGCATTACTGGCAGAAGTTTATGTTGAGCTTACTGGAGGTAGGCAGATAAGTTTTAACATTAATAGTAAAAAGGTACAAAATACAGATGAGCTGTTGGTTAGAACTACTATGGCAAATAAAAATAATACTATAGTTATCAAACCAACTAAGGAAGAATTACAAAAACATAAAGAATTTTTGTCAAAAATTCTTTCCCCTATGTGGTTGTAGAATTATATAACATCAACTAATTACTTGCAGGGGGTTAACTCCTTAAAAATCCATCTGCAAGTTGTAGCAGAAAATAGTATGAGGTAATTTAAATATAATAAGGTGAATAGGTGATGGGATATCAATATGAACAAAGAAGCCTAACTAAAGAACAGAAAGAAGCAATAGGAATACTCTCAGTTGGTACATTCCTAGAATATTTTGACTTAATGTTATATGTTCATATGGTGGAGTTTTTTAATGAGTTATTTTTTAAACCTACCGATTCTCATACAGCCTCTTTAATAAAGGCTTTTGTCTTTTGTTCTACATATATTCTTCGACCTGTTGGTGCCTTAATATTCGGTTGGTTAGGTGATAATATAGGTCGTAAGTCAACAGTAATCATTACAACTTTTTTAATGTCTACATCATGTTTTGTTATGGCTAATCTGCCTACTTATACTCAGATAGGAAGCATGGCAGCTTGGATAGCGATAATTTGCCGTGCTGTTCAAGCTATCTCTTCTATAGGAGAGGTGACAGGGGCACAACTTTATTTAACTGAGATGATTAATCCACCAGTTCAATATACAGCTATAGGATTAATATGGGTCTCCTGTATCATAGGGTCGTTATGTGCTTTAGGGATTGCATCACTTGTTACTTCTCATGGTTTTAACTGGCGTCTGGCATTTTGGATTGGTGCAGTAATTGCATTGGTTGGTTCTGTTGCAAGAAACAAACTTAGAGAAGTACCAGAATTTGCTGATGCCAAATGTCGAATAAAAAGAGTTTTTGAAAGAATTAATACAGATACAACTGTATTAAAAGACAATCCCCTTTGGCAAGCAAAAGTTAATAAGAAAACATTAATATCTTTCTTTTTATTACAATGTGCTGCACCGGTATGTTTTTATTTTACGTATATACATTGTGGTAATATTTTGAAAACTAGCTTTGGTTATACAACGTCTGAGGTTATTCATCATAATTTTATTGTCTGTATAATAGAGCTGTTAGTCATGTTAATATTAACTTATTTAAGTTTAAAAGTACATCCGTTATTAACTGTGCGAATTATACTTATAATATTTTCTATTTTTATCATCTTTTGTCCATATTTATTGAATAATGTTAATTCTCCTTACCAATTATTCTTGATTCAATTCTTTATGGTCTTACTGCGTGAATGCTTAGGTCCTGCTGTTCCCATTTGTTATAAAAGCTTTCCTATATTTAAACGTTTTACTTGTGCTACTATGACATTCGCTTTATCTCGGGCTTTAATGTTTGTTATTACCTCTTTTAGTTTTGTCTATCTTATTGAATATTTTGGCAATTGGGGATTATGGTTTATTACGATTCCTACAATCATCGGTTTTACCTATGGGCTATTGCATTTTGAACAATTGGCAAAAGAATCTGGGAATTATCAACACAAAGGAGTCGCATAGCTATTGGGTAGCTATATATTAAATAATCCATTCCTGGTCATTTCTGGGATTGCTGCGTTGCCGTAAAGCACTTTTTCACAATGACGCCTGAGACATCTAAAACTTCTTAAGGTTTATAATGCAAAGAACTCCTACTAATTAACTCCTACCCAATTTTGTTTTTTTTGCTTGGGGTATAAGATTTTTTGTTTGGATTACTTCTTTACTTACTCTAGGTTTTAGCAATGTTTCTTTAAATTTGATGCTCTCAGTTAAAACATTTTCTATCTTCTTGATATTAGATAAATTTTCAGGAGTAATCTTATTCATAAGATGGTTAGATAAACTAGAAAGCCCTATTTTTTTACAAAAATTTGCTGCCTTATAACACATCTTATCTATATTAGTTAAATTAGGTGTTGTTATTTCTATTAATTTAGTTGTATTTTGAATATTTATATTATACTCTGTATCTGCCTTTATTTTTTCAACATCCTTATTAGTGAGATATTGTTCTTTGTTAAGATGAGTTAATAATTTGTCATAAAACCGTTCTATTTGTTCTTCAGTGATTTCTTTACTTTTTACTGTCTTTTGTACGAAGTCGTCAATTTTATCTCCAAGAGATTTTAGACGTTTTTCTACATCTGTAACATATTGTGCTGGATCCAAACTTGTTACACTTTTTTGATTTTTAGGTACTGAGACTTTTTGCTCTTGCCATGTTCCATCCTCACTTCTTTTCCATTGTACTTCCTGAACCATTTCTGTAACAGAATGAACAGGAACTTTAATTTGATAATTATTTTCACTAGCCCATTCTAGGGTATGTCGTCACGAGATTGTGATTGCATAATTTTATGTGATTTGTTATTATAATTGTAGTAATAAAAATAGGCGATAAGAAGCAATGAGTTTAGCACATAGAAGACATGATATAAGCGATGAGCTTTGGAATAAGATAGAAAGTAATTTACCTGGTCAGAAAGGTTGTTGGGGAGGTATTGCAAGAGACAATAGAACTTTTATAAATGCAGTGATGTGGATATTTAGAACGGGAGCTCCATGGAGAGATTTGCCTCCTGATTATGGCAATTGGAAGAATGTACACAGAAGATTCTGTAGATGGCGTGATAATGGGATATGGGAGAATTTGCTAAATATTTTTATAAATGCTCCTGATTTTGAATGGTTAATGATAGATTCTACATTTGTAAAAACTCACAAAGCAGGACTTGGAGCGAAAGGCGGGAATCAAACGGTTAGTCGCACAAAAGGGGGCTCAATACAAAGGTACATATGGCCGTGGATGCGTATGGTATGCCGGTCAGAATTATTGTTACAGAAGGTTCCAGAAATGATTGTACTCAAGCTTGTGAGTTAATCCAGAATATGGAGGCACAACATCTTATGGCTGATAAAGCTTACGATACAAACGCCATAATAGAATCGGCTGTGAATGCAAACATAATTCCTGTAATACCATCAAAAAGAAACAGGAAGATTCAAAGAGAGATAGATAAATATCTATATAAGCTAAGGCACATTATTGAAAATACATTTCAAAAATTTAAAGAATGGCGTGGTATAGCAACAAGATATGCTAAAAATACAAAATCATACATGGTGGGTCTTTGTTTAAGGGCTTTACTAATGTGGGCTCAAATCTCGTGACGACACACCCTAGAGCAGTTTTCCCTTCAATTTGAATATTATGGTGAGCTGCGTATGCTATTGGATCTTTAATAGGTGAGCGAGCAAAAGCTTCTAACCACTGACCTTTTTTAAATTCAGGAGAGACGTCACTAAATTTGCTCACTATATCTGCTGATTTTGCAATTTCTTTCATGTTATTAAGATTTTCCTTTATATTTTCTTTATAAAATATTCTTAATTCATCAAAGTTATTAATAGATATGTTTTCAAAGTTATTATCCTGGAGTCTTGCACTAACAGTTAGACCTTTTGGATCAAATCCAACTTTTTTCAATTCATCAACTTTTTGATCAACCATAGCCTCTATTTGCTGCTCATCTAACTGATGTATCATTTGCTCTAATGATTTACTATATTTTTCAATGCTAAATGATAAGTTACCTTGCCTAATAGCTTCAGTATATCCAACTCCATCATGGGAAAACATTTTATATGTTTCTTCGATCATAGAACCAAAATCTTGATGAAAAGTCATAAAAGATTTACCGTGATCTATTTTCACTACAGTTTTGCCGTCTTGTACCATCAAATTACCGGCATGGTAATCCCCTTCTCCTAACATATGACAAGCAGCAATGACTTTTTCAAACCCTTCCAATTTTTGTAAGTTTAAATCATTACCTCTAACTCTGGTCCGACCTAATAAACCAGAGAATTCTGAAAGTTGTACCACATTGTCAAAGAATTTGGAGCGGACGTAAAGTGAGTTTTTGTTGGCTTTATTAGGTACTACTAATTCCTCTTTAGGGGCACGATCATACAATAAAAACTGATACATAGAAGAACCTATTAACTCCTGTACACCGTCAGTTCTGTCTGATAAAGCTTGGTTATCCCACTTTTGTTTATCTGGAGTTAAACAATCCTTATAGCTTTTATAGAAATGTTTTAAAATAAAAGTATTACCTGTCTTATTTTCTTGAGCAATATATCCGGCAGATACACCAGCTTGCTTATTGCCCTTTCGTGAGAAACCACTCTGCTTTATAATTGCTCTATCACGTAACATAGATTCAAGTTTGTTTGTTCTAGGTGCTGGTACTGGTTTATTTTTTTTTATTCTAGGTACTTTACTTTCTTTAACTAATGCATCCATAAGAGGGATATCTATTATCTCCCTTATGTCTTGATTTTGCTCTCCAGGAAACATCTCTTTTATTATCTTTAATGTTTTACCTAAAATGTGTCCAGAATATGGAAAATTCTTCAATTCCTTTTTATACAAATTAATATTAGATTCTGATGGTTCTTGAGAAAGTGCTATTACACTATCGGCAATTTTTTCACATTTTTTAAGTAGTCTTTTATCTGGGTTTTTACCATCTACAATTACCATTTCTTTTAAAGCTTCAAATAGCTGATTGCGTAAGAGTATTTTAACTTCTTCATGATTTGCCATAGAGACCTATTTTTTTTTTATTTGTAACTAATGGTTCATTATTAATCTAAGAAAACTTTTTGAAGAGATTTTTTTGCTAAATTTCCTTCAGTAAGAAAGTCCTTATTTAAATGAGTAATCTCATTATTCAATAATCTCGATTGTAAGTAATCACTAATTGCCTGGGTAAATTCACCAATTTTATTCCGAAAGAAATGATCGGCTCCTTGGATAAGCTTATAGTCAACAGTTATATGTTTCTGCTTAGACAATTTACCTACTAGTTCAAGCACTGATTCTTCTGACACTATACTATCTTTGTCACCTTGTATTACAAAGCCGGAAATAGGGCATTGAGATAAGAAGGAAAAATCATATTTATTTACTGGTGGAGATACCATAATAAAATTATTAATCTCTGGTCTTCTCATGATAAGTTGCATGGTTATCCATGCTCCAAAAGAAAAGCCTGCTATCAAATTTATACTACCACTAGGATTGTTAAGCTGTAACCAATCAAGTGCTGTTGCAGCATCGGTCATTTCACCAACACCATTATCAAACTCTCCTTGGGAACGTCCAACTCCCCGGAAATTAATTCTGAGTACTGTAAATCCATTAGACACTAATGTTTTATACACATAATAAACCACTTTGTTATTCATAGTGCCACCGTAAAGTGGATGTGGATGTAATACTAAAGCAAGTGGAGCTTTAGAATCACTAGATTTAGTATATAGTCCTTCAATCCGACCGGCAGGACCATTAAAAAAAACTTCAGCCATAATTATACACTATCATATATTACTTTATATCGATCACTAAGACAAATTAGTAAAAATTATAGCATGCTACTTGATATATTTCAAGCTAACTAAATACATTAATATGTTAATCGGGTTGGTTATATTTAATTTTACTAAATTTATAATAAGTTGTATTTTAGTAATTTAAACTATTAGTTGCTGTTTAAGTGAAAATAACAATCATTTTTATATTATTATTTATAATTTCTATAGCAAATAAGGTTTATGGATCAGCTTGGTTAATCGACTCAGGTAGGTATAGATATCTGGCTACTACTGCTACTATCGATAAAAATTCTGAAAATATTAAGCAAATAAGAGCCGATTTCTTTTTACAAATTCAGCGTAAACTATCCCATTTAAGAGAACGTATCAAGTTGGTTAACAATTCATCAGCTCTGTATAATAAGTTATTTTGCCAAATTCAATCTTTAGAACGTAGCTCAAGAGAAATATCTTCATACCAAGATCAATTAATGAGAATTTTTACTATCGAATATGGCATTAATAATAACCAAAATTTAGCTATTCAATTGCTTTATAAAGAAAATAAATTTCAGGGAAGTAATGATATGAACTACCTATCTAACAATAAAGAAATTGGTATATTTTATAAAATGAAGCTCTTTCAGAATGTTCATCGAGTAGTCTCAGTTCAGCCAAGAATATACATAACTCAAGATGGGTGTGAGCAGCAATTTTCTTATGAATTATTATTGTTATCAGCAATATCCAAAAAAATGCGGACAATTTTAGGTGAAACTTCAGTATTTGCTCAAGGTATTTTGAGTTTTGGGCAGAACCTAAATAATCCATATGGCAAAAGAAGCCATTATAGTTTTTCCATGTCTAAGGGAGTTGAATTTCAAAATGGCATTATGTTAGTGAGCTTTACCAAATATTATAATAGAAGAAATTATGGTAATATTTATAATAAAACTTTATATAAGCAATTTTCAATTGCAAAAAAGATTAAGTTTGGTAATCTAAAGAAAAATAGTATAACAACACAAATAGGGTATTTTTCGGATAAAAGCCTGATTAAACAGCGTTATAAAATATCGGGAGTAATATTTTCAATATGGATGGATATATAAGGAGCCTGAATATAGAATTTTTAGATATTCTAGGGTATGTCGTCACGAGATTGTGATTGCATAATTTTATGTGATTTGTTATTATAATTGTAGTAATAAAAATAGGCGATAAGAAGCAATGAGTTTAGCACATAGAAGACATGATATAAGCGATGAGCTTTGGAATAAGATAGAAAGTAATTTACCTGGTCAGAAAGGTTGTTGGGGAGGTATTGCAAGAGACAATAGAACTTTTATAAATGCAGTGATGTGGATATTTAGAACGGGAGCTCCATGGAGAGATTTGCCTCCTGATTATGGCAATTGGAAGAATGTACACAGAAGATTCTGTAGATGGCGTGATAATGGGATATGGGAGAATTTGCTAAATATTTTTATAAATGCTCCTGATTTTGAATGGTTAATGATAGATTCTACATTTGTAAAAACTCACAAAGCAGGACTTGGAGCGAAAGGCGGGAATCAAACGGTTAGTCGCACAAAAGGGGGCTCAATACAAAGGTACATATGGCCGTGGATGCGTATGGTATGCCGGTCAGAATTATTGTTACAGAAGGTTCCAGAAATGATTGTACTCAAGCTTGTGAGTTAATCCAGAATATGGAGGCACAACATCTTATGGCTGATAAAGCTTACGATACAAACGCCATAATAGAATCGGCTGTGAATGCAAACATAATTCCTGTAATACCATCAAAAAGAAACAGGAAGATTCAAAGAGAGATAGATAAATATCTATATAAGCTAAGGCACATTATTGAAAATACATTTCAAAAATTTAAAGAATGGCGTGGTATAGCAACAAGATATGCTAAAAATACAAAATCATACATGGCGGGTCTTTGTTTAAGGGCTTTACTAATGTGGGCTCAAATCTCGTGACGACATACCCTAGCAAAAGAACAGCTAGTTACTGATTTACAAATATCTCATATTAAGCTCAAATTAGCTGAGAATGATTTTTTTAACACGATAATCGAAGAAGGGATTATTAATAATGAGATGATTATAGAAATTTTATATAAGTATAAACTATTACCACTATTAAGTGTCCAGGAATCTCAGGTTAAGATTTATGATTACTCAAAAATTGATCAATATGTCAGAAATGGTTATTTCATTTATGAAAATGATGAAAGTAATGAGGTGCTTGCTATAAATGACCTAGCCTATTTAGGAAAGTTATCAGCCATACATTATAACGTGCAAATTAAGTTGGTTAGAAAGAATGATTTTTATCAATTACTTGAACGAAATTTCAGTCATTTAAATATCATAAAATCCAAATATTTTCTTGAATTTCTCTCATTATACATGATAGCAAAAAACATCAATTACACTAGGGCGTGTCATCAATTAAGTTGACATAAATATTAGGATGAGGCAAATTAGATATTGGTAAAAAAATAAGAAGGTGACCAATGCGCAGATATGCTTTAAGAGATGATCAATGGGAAAGGATAAAGGATATTTTACCTGGAAAAGAAGGAGACGTAGGAGCAAGTGCCAAAGATAATAGATTATTCGTAGAAGCTGTATTATATAGATATCGTGCTGGTATACCGTGGAGAGACTTACCAGAAAGATTTGGAGATTTTAGAGTAATTCATACAAGACATACACGTTGGAGCCAAAAAGATGTATGGAAGAAGGTTTTTGAACTACTTGCACAAGATGCAGATAATGAATATAGTATGATTGATTCAACGATTGTTAGAGTACATCAACATAGTGCCGGAGCTAAAAAAAAGTCATAGTAGATGACCAAGCAATAGGTCGTAGTAAAGGTGGTTTATCAACTAAAATTCATGCAACTGTTGATGCTTTAGGAAATCCGACAGCTTTTTATTTAACCCCTGGTCAGTCGCATGATTTACAAGGTTCTGATGCTTTAATGGAAACTTTGACAAAAGCGGATACCGTAATTGCAGATAAGGCTTATGATGCTAAGGCAAGAATGAGGAATAAGATAAAAGATAAGAATTGCACTCCTGTAATTCCATCCAAGAAGAATCGTAAATTTCCTGTAGAATATGATGTAGAGCTTTATAAGTATCGTCATTTAATTGAAAATTTCTTTGCAAAACTTAAACAATCTCGAGGCATTGCTACGCGTTATGATAAACTAGCTCAGAATTTTCTGGGAGCAATTTATTTGGCTTCTTCTGTAATATTACTTAATTGATGACACGCCCTAAGTCAATTATCATATTTTTTTTGATATATTTTGCCATATTACTTAATTTTAAACATCTTTTTCATATAATTAATACTATCTGCTATTTTTCACAAAATATTTTAAAAATTATACTATTTAACCAAGCAGCAATTACGCCAGATACCATATTTAAAATTAGTGATCTATATTCCAATGATTCCCTACCTATTTATACTATCTTACTCCCACTATATCAAGAATCAGGCAAATTAAAGTCAATAATTAGTTGTATTGCTAATATTAATTATCCTAAACATAAATTAGATGTCAAAATCATTGTTGAAGCAGATGATTATTTGATGATCAAGGAAAGCATTCTATATGAATTACCCTCTTATATACATTTGATTAAAGTGCCATTTACTCTACCTAGAACTAAACCGAAAGCTCTTAACTATGCTATGCAATATTGTAAAGGAAAATATGTAGTAATATATGATGCGGAAGATAGACCTGATACTGATCAACTTCTTAAAGCAGTAATAGCCTTTGATAGTTTACCAAAAGAATATGTCTGTTTGCAAGCTAAACTTAATTTTTATAATGAGAATGAAAATTTACTCACTAAGCTTTTTAGTATAGAATATTGTTTATGGTTTAAATATCTTCTGAAAGGCTTAAGTTTAATGAACTTACCGGTGACTCTTGGAGGAACTAGCAATCATTTTAAGGTTGATGCTTTACAAAAAATAGGTTTCTGGGATGCTTATAATGTTACTGAGGATGCTGATTTAGGGATTAGGCTATATTCATTTGGCTATAAAGTTCATATGATCGATTCTTATACTTTAGAGGAATCGCCTATAGATATTATCAATTGGATAAATCAAAGGTCTCGTTGGATAAAAGGATTTATCCAAACATTTTTGGTATTCCTTGCCCAAAAAGACAAATATAAAAGGTTTAAATTCTATCAAATAATTACTATTTTCATTTTTATTGGTTTTTCTTCTTATGGTTTTTGTTGTGTACCATTTCTAATAATAACTATTAAAATTAATAAATTGGCTGTAGTTAATTATTTGTGGATAGTTAATAGTTTTTTTGCTTTTTCGTACCTTTATGGTAGTGCTTTTTTTATTTTACTGAGCAAAAAAGGCAAAATAACTAATTTTCGAGTATTAGATGTTGCTGCCTTGTTAGTATGGCCTTTGTATTTTTTGCTACACACGATAGCAAGTTACAGGGCTATTTGGCAGATTGTTTTTATGCCCTTCAAATGGGATAAAACTCAGCATGGGATTAGCACCCTAGACCTTGAATAGAGCTATATAGCTAACCCGAATAGATTTTTGATATTATTAAGTTCCTAAATGTCATTGCGAGAAGGCGTAGCCTACGAAGCAATCCAGAAAAGTAATTAGAAATGGATTGCCACGCCACCTACGGTGGCTCGCAATGACGCTTGGTGAGTAGATTGCTTCGTTGCCACTAAAGTGGTTATTCACAGAGCCTAATAGACGTTTGTAAACTTTGAGTACTCCTGTTTTAGCTATAGAACTTAACATGCTGTAATATATTCCTTGCAGCCTCACTAGCAGAGAGATTTGTAACATCAAACTCAAATAAATTAGGATGAGAAATTTGAATTAATGGATATTCTGGATAAACATCTTGTACACCGATTGATTTATAACGAAGCAGCCTATCTAGATGTTGAATTCTCTTAATATTTTCTTCTTCTGAAATTAGTAATTTTACTGGAATAAACACAGAACTACGATTTATTGCTAGCTGTTGTACTTGGTTAAAAAGTTTACGATCACCATCAACTTCATACAGACAATTGGTAAGAACATAATTATTACTAATTTCTTGGCTTAAAAAATTAAAAATACCATCTCGTATAAGTCTAATTGCATCCCAAGCAAATTCTGGAATAGGAGTTAATCCATTATAATTTAGTAGTGAAAAAATAGGATTATTGATATGTTGGTTATCACATATACTATAACCAGCCCTTGCTATTTCTTTTGCTATAGTATACTTTCCGGTTCCTGGTTTTCCTATTAGGTAGATAATAATAGTAGCCACTTTGTTGATCTCACTTCTTCAAATTTTCTGCAGTACATATAAGAACATTACCATCAATTTGTATTATGCGAAGCGTGTCTCCTTTATACGCTGATTTTACAGAATCTTTGCTGAGTTTGGCATTCATAATCGTTCCTGACCACAATACCTGTCCCTTTTCTCCTACTAAGAGTTCATTACTATATACTTGTACTTCCTGACCGAACATATCAGAATACTCGTATTTACCATATTTCTTGCCAACATAGAATTTTAATGGATACCATAAAATAATTAACCATATAAAAGAAGCAAAACCAAAAATTATATACTGGTATTTTAAAAGATTCGGATAATTACTCAATATTATTGCATTGGATATTCCACCTAAACCCAAAAATAAAAAACCAACATTTGGAATATTAGCGAATTCTATAATTATACAAATAATGCCAGCGATCAGCCACCATTCTACTATTGAAACTTCAAAGATGCTCATATGATACCTTCAATTAATCTTCGATTCTGAGGTTATTAATTAAGACAATTCCTACTATAACTCCTGGTTAAACAATTGTAAACAACCATATCCTATCTCATCAAAAACAGGAATATTATAATTATTAAAAAATAAAGAAATACACAAAATGACTAGAATAATAACGAATGGAATGATAATAAGCTAAGTTTACTTTGAAATAATTTTAGTTGGTTCAAGCAATTATCATTTAGTCATGAACAAATGTCTTTAAAAACATTATAACATTAGCTATATCTTGAGGCTTATTTAAACCAGCAAAAGACATCTTTGTTCCAGGTATATATTGGCTAGGTTTATGCAAAAAATGAAATAGACTTTCTTCATCCCATATTCCTCCTTTGCTAGATAGAGCAGTTGAATATTTATAATTCTCTGCTTTAGCTTTTTCCGTCCCAACGATATTCCATAGATGTGGTCCAACCTTATTAGCTTTACTATTGTCAAAGGAATGGCACATTAAGCATTTTTTTGCTATTTCCCTTCCCGCCTCAGCATTAGCAGTTTTCATCAATTCCTCTATATTCACTGGTGCTTCCGCAATCGCGTTCGCATCAGATCCATTAGGCGAATCTTCTGTTACTTCTACTTTGTAGCCTCGAGATTCAGGATGTAAAACTGGCTTATACAGAATATCTGTTATAAACCCTACCATCATTGCAATTAAACTTGCTAATAAAATAGAAGCAGCAATTTTATTTAACTCTATTCCAGACATATTTTTAGTGTCGTCTCCGTAGAGAGAATATGTATTACCATAAGATAGTTTTGTACTGGAGCGGGTGAAGGGATTCGAACCCTCGACTTCGACCTTGGCAAGGTAGCGCTCTACCCCTGAGCTACACCCGCTTTTAAAACACTGCAAATGGAAAAATAATTATTTTTATTCCAAATTGAGGTAAAAAGGCTCACTTGTACGAAAACAAATCATAAATATAGGATATACTATAAAAAGATCAAGAAGAAATAACATCAAAAAAAATTTAAATGTTATTCATGATCCTGCACCGAAACAGGGATGACATTAAAACCATAGATATTTATCTTAAAATAATATAAAAATATCTTGCTTAAAAACACTAAATCAACTAAAAATCATTACTTTAATATTAATTAATTTGGAACAAATTATGGGTCAAAAAAACAATCCTAATGATGGTTTGTCAGAGAATCAAACAAATGATATTAACTATGATGATTTTCCTTATGAAAGTTTTCCTTTTGCTTATACAAGACCAGAGCATTTAAGAACTATAGGTCTAGTATTTGGCATGCAACCTCCTATGGTAGAAAATGCTAGGATACTTGATATTGGTTGCGGTGAAGGCGGTAATATGATTGATTTTGCCGAAAGTTATCCAGAATCTTATTCTTTAGGGATTGACTTGTCAAAAGTACAAATTAATAACGGATTGGAAGTAGTAAATAGTTTAGGTCTAAAGAATATTGAGCTAAAATGTTTATCGATATTGGATATTGATGAATCATTTGGTAAATTTGATTATATAATTTGTCATGGGGTAATTTCTTGGGTGCCGGATGTGGTTCGTAACAAGATTTTTGAAATATCTAGTAAATTATTAAGTCCTAATGGTATTGCCTTTATCAGCTATAATACTCTGCCAGGTTGGAATATGCAGAAAACTATTAGAGATATGATGATGTTTCATAGTGCTATCTTTACTGATAACCATGATAAACTACAACAAGCTAAATTATTATTAGATTTTGTTAGTGATTCTCTAGAAAAATCAGAGAGTCCTTATTCTAAGTTCTTACAGCACGAAACTAACTTTCTTAAGAAGTTAGGCAATTCATATTTGTTACACGAATATCTCGGAGAAGAGAATACAGCTTTTTACTTCCAGGAATTTGTAAGTAACGCTAGAAAACATAATCTGAATTATCTTGGAGATTCCTCACTTTCTGCCATGTTTGTCGGTAATTTGCCGGAAAAGACGGCAGAAAAATTACAATCGATAAATGATATTGTAAGAACTGAACAATATATGGACTTTATTACTAATCGTAAATTTAGAACTACTTTGTTATGTCACAATAATGTCATGATCAATAGGACAATTGAACCAAGTAAATTATCTGACTTCTATACTACTTTTAATATCAGACCAGTTAGGCTTGAAAGTGAGGTGGATTTAAACAATGCAGTAGAAAATTTGGAATTTTATTATAATAATTCAGAATCCCCTGGTATTTCAACGTCTTCTTCTATAATGAAAGCTGTCTTCTATGTTTATGCCGATAATACTGGTAATCCTTTGACTTTAGATCAAGTCTCTAAACTGGCTATGAAAAAGTTAGAGAAATTCCAACTTAAAGATTTTAAGGAAGAATTAGATTCTGTAATTATAAAACTGGTGTTACAAGGGTATGTGCAAATATTTGCAACAAAACCTATTTCAATATATAACATTTCGTCAAAACCAAAAGTAAGTGAGTTAGTAAGATATCAGGCTCAAAAGTTAGGACAAACTAATTTGGTTGTGACAAATCGAATTAATGCTTTGGTTCCATTGCAATTGCATGAAAAATATATTATTGAACTATTAGATGGTACAAATTCTATCCAGCAGATTGAAGAAAAAATGTTTGAAAAATTTGCTTCTGGACTATTAGTGGCGTCTAATAAAGATGGTATAGTAAGTGATGAAAAACTTTTAAAACCATATATTACACATTGTGTAGGTGTTTGCTTACAAAAATTCAAAATGAATTATTTATTAATTGGATAAAATAATGTTAGTTGAAAAAATTACTACCCTAGCTAATAATTCTGAAGAGATAAATGTAATTATCGAGATTCCGATGCAAAGTAATCCGGTAAAATACGAGATGGATAAAAAATCAGGGACACTATTTGTTGATAGATTCATGCAAACTGCCATGTTTTACCCTGGTAATTATGGGTTTATCCCACATACTCTGTCAGAAGATGGTGACCCAGTAGATGTATTGGTCATAGCACATTATCCTGTTGTACCTGGTTGCGTAATTAGATCACGCCCCATTGGGGTTTTAATGATGGAAGATGAATCTGGATTGGATGAAAAAATTATTGCTGTGCCTAGCTCTAAGCTAGATATTACTTTTGATTCAATAAAAGATTTAGATGATCTTTGCCCAATGTTAAGACAACGAATAGTACATTTCTTTGAACATTATAAAGATATAGAAAAAGGTAAATGGGTAAAGGTAATTGGCTGGGAAAATGCTCAAAAAGCCAAAGAGTTAATTGATGAAGGTATATCAAGGGCAAAGAGTTAGCTTTGATATAGTGGCATATACTCAAAATTGGAATAATAAATGAAAGGCGAGGGATATACATTATTTCGTTCTGGAATTATAATAGCTTTATTTACCTTAATTTCTCGTATATCTGGTCTTGCTAGAGAATTATTTGTCGCTTCATTATTTGGAGCTGGTAGTGTTGCTGATAGCGTTAATGTTGCTTTTAAATTACCCAATCTATTTAGGCGTATTTTTGGCGAGGGGGCTTTATCAGTCGTTTTTATACCTATTTTTAATACAAAAATCATAGAATCTCGTGAGGCGGCACACCATTTCACCGGCGTTATATTTACTATTTTACTAATTACTTTAGTAATGGTAGTAGTACTAATGCAACTTATGATGCCTTCCTTAATGTTTATTATTGCTCCTGGTTTTCATGAAGATCCAGAGAAATTTAATTTAACAATTGCTCTGTGCCGTATCACTATGCCATATTTGGTTTTTATTTCGATAGCGGCGATGCTTGGGGGTATTCTAAATTCAGTAAAGAGGTTCGCAGCTTTTGCTTTTTCTCCGATTATTTTAAATATTCTTGTGATTATTACAACGGTAGCATTACAAGAACGTATATCTGCTCCTATATCGATTAGTTTATCTCTGGTGATTGCTGGCTTATTACAAATCATTTTTATGTTTTATTGTGTCATTAGAGTTGGTTTATCGTTTCCACTAGTTTTTGATCCATATAATAGAGATGTCAAAAAGTTTTTGTCCAATATGGGACCGGCGGTTGTTAGCTCAGGATTTCAGCAGCTTAGCTTATTTATCTCGCAATCAATAGCTAGCTTCATCGAAGGGGCGATTTCAATATTATCTTATGCAGATAGAATATACCAATTTCCTTTATCAATAATAGGGGTAACTTTTGGTACTATATTATTACCAGAATTATCGAAAACCTATCAAATGAATGATTTAAAGAAAGCGGCAAATATCCAGAATAATGCTATTAAAATTGGGCTTTTATTATCTTTACCAGCTGCCTTTGGTATTATTGTGCTATCAGAACCAATCATTCATATAATATATCAACGGGGAGCTTTTACCTATGTTGATACCATTAAAACTGCTGAGGCTATTTCGGCTTTTGCTCTTGGTTTGCCAGCTTTTATACTTGCCAAAATTTTGACCCCGATTTTTTATGCTAATCATGATACAAAAACTCCTTTAAAAATAACCTTATATTCCCTTACAGTGAATACTATATTAAATATTGTTATGATGAGGCAATTTGGTCATCTTGGTATAGCTCTTGCCTGTTCTATTACCGCTTGGTATAATGTTTGGTTGTTATACGTACACACAAAGAAATATGGTCTTTCTTTTATTGATGCAAAATTATACACATTTTGTGGCAAGATTTTATTAAGCTGCATAATAATGACACTAGTAATTTGGGTAATTAAACATTATTATGCCCAATATTATTATGCTGAATTCTTATTAGTAAAAGCTTTTATGCTAGCAGCAACAATTATAGTTGGAGTAGCAACGTTTTTTCTAATGGTTTTTTGTTTTAAGCTTTATCCAAAGAAATGTATTAATGATGAAAACTGAGTCTAATTATCAAGATTTTTTGAAGACTATAGCCATGATAACTATGGTAATAGATCATTGGGTTAAATTACAGAAACGGGGCAAAAGCGAACTGAAAGCATAAATTTTGCTCAAAACATCTTCTTTCTATAAAAATATCGCATCATAAACCATAACAAGTCATCTGTGCATTCCCTAAGAGATATTATACCTTAGCAGCAAATAAGGCTAAGAAATCTGATCGTATAATAAGCATTATGCCGCTTTAAAATTAACCACCTCATTAAAAGAATAATCTTGATCATTTGTTGCTAATAAATTGCTAAAATCGTAAATTCCATGCAGGTTGACGTGTCTCCAGCTTAATATTGAAGCATTGGGAATATTCTCTAATAAGATTTGTCTAGTGGTGCTATCTGATCGCATAATTATTTTTGTAAGCGCTATATAATTCCATAAAATAATTATATTCTGAATAATAGTTTTACACATAGCCGATATTTCCTGATCTTCTCGATAGGCTGCAGTGATTTCTTCGCCTGCAAATGAAACAGCAGTAGCAAATTTGTTAGCTAACTCGCCTTTGTTTAGTTGTTTCTCAATGGTTTGTCGCCAAGTAATATCATCGATATATTTTAGTACAAAGATAGATTTAATAATTCTACCAAATTCTTTTAGTGCTTCTTGGAGAGGATGTTGGTTAGCATAGTTACTTAATCTTTTTAATATTACTGACGCTCGGTGTTTTCTAAGCATAATGGTTGCAACCAGTCGTAATATATCGTCCCAGTTTCTTATTATTTTATCTTCCTTGACATAATATGCAGGTCTAACAGGATAATTGTCATTAGCCAATTTAGATTTAATCTTATCAAAACTTACTAAATTTAGTGAAGTAACATCTTTTATGCGAGGTGCAAATGTTACACTGATTAGATGTGATACGGCAAAAATCATCTCGGTATAGCCGTGAGTATCTGTCGAGTGTAGGTCACTCTTAATGATTTCATTGTGCAGCAAACCGTCAATCACATAAGCCGCATCTCTTTCAGAACTGCTAAATACATCGGTGTAAAACAGGATTCCCCGTTCATCAATAAATCGATAGACATTAACACCTTTGCTATTACCGTGATATTTATATGAGTAATTGGCATTCAATGATTCTACTGATACGCATTGTTTTTGACCGTCGCTTGATGTATGTAATAGACTTTTCTCACGTTTAAATTTGCTTGGTAACCACAATTTTGTCATTATGTCTATTAAGGTTTGGTTTACCATATATAAATTTTCCAATGAGAAATACCAATTAACGGCATTGGACAAAGTGTTGTAATTAACTCCTATTGCAGTGCTTGCAAGCTTATGTAAGCCTATGTTACTACCTAAAGCAAATATTCCGGCAAAAAATATTTCATTGTTTGGTTTTGCTTTTGCCCCCTTTATTTTATGGTGTTTAAAATTGGCGGTAAAATTAGACAAGTCATTCATTTCAGCCATCATTTGTAAAATGGGTATATATTTTTCTTTACCGATAATCGTTGAAATGGAGTCATAGTCCAGTTTGTCGATAGCCGGTGTGTGTATAGAGTATGTTCCGTCCTTTTTAACAGAGACATGTTTATTTTCTTTATTGATAATTCGTTGATTAACATCGATATATTGTTTATCTAAAGAGCCACGAAGTGTTGTTAGTAAACGATCAATATTCTCGGGTAAATCAAGATTTGGTATAATAGTATGTTTATTTTTTGTCCAATAATTTTCATCAATTAAATATTCATCGATTGATAAATAGCGATAAGAGTACAAAAGACTAATTTGACCTGCCTTGATTGCGTTGGCTACCTTACAAAAAAGAATAGCTTTATATAGCGACACATTAAATTCACCATTTCTGTAAACTGCTTTATACTCATGATCTTCTAGGAATTTATCAGGAGCAGCGGTGGTAATATTCTTCTCCGACTGATAATAAATTAAGGCTGAATAAAGCACATTATTATCCTTACAAACTTCAAACTGCAGATGTTTTATAATATCAGCAACACGATTTTGTAACTTTCTAGAAAGAGTAGACAAAATATCCAATTTATCACTTTGTGCCTTCTCATTATTAAGCTGGTCCTCTAGTTTCTTAGCATCTGATATAGCATGTTTTAAGTCTGTATTAGTATTCTCCAAAGGCACAACTTGACATAGTTTCTCGACTTTTTGATCATTAGTAAGAGCATTATCGTGTAGTATTTTTCTTACCAAATCAACCGTTGATTTGGTATTATCAAAGCCTAACAAAACAGAGTAGGTCAATTTATTTTTATCGGGAATTTTTTCTTTTACTACATTGTTTAGTTTCCTGTCGGCATTATTTAACTGCTGTTGCACATTTCTTAGTAACATATCAACAAGCGTATCTTGCCAAATTTTGTAATAATGGTCAATAAATGCAACAAGATACAAATACCTCTTATTTGGCTCTACAATATCGGTGATTTGTGTTACTTTTGCTTTAACTATCCACCCAGCATAATATTTGGTCGCATCTACTGATAAATCTAGTTTTTTTATCACTGACTGCAATTCCTGAAATAATTTCTTAATTATAAGAAAATTGTGTATCCCATGTCTAATTTGCCCAGGTCTTAATGACTGATTAATGCTTTTGAGTCGAGTAAGTAATGGTCGTTGATAATATTCTCCTGTAGTACAAACAAGTTGAACAAGTGCTTCACGCTGTGTTGGTGTGATTATATCTATTATTGCTTGCAAAACTGATTTTTCAAAAACACCAAATTTTTCTGTGACAATTCTGGTAACCTTATCGTAACTTGGTATTTCAATTCGTTTGTTACGCAATTCTTCTATCAGCAAGTAGAATAATTTGCGTGGATGCATTTGTTGTGCAACTAAATTTTCTACCCTTTGTGAAAATAACGTTTCAGCACCGGTAAATTCTATATAACCACAAGTTTCAAGAATTAATAATCTGTGTTTTTGACGTGTTCTATCGATGTATCGTTTACTAAAATCTTTGGTGACACTAACACCGATAACTTTCTCAACAAATTTAATATCACCGGATTTAAATAGGCTTTGCGTGTAAAATTTACCGCTAGCTTTAAAATATCCATACTGCAATAACAAGCCAACTTTGTTATGATTTTCCTTAATGCCTTTTAACAAGCTCATTACCGTCTCATCTACTTTGAAATAGTATTTCTGATCGTCTATTGATAATATTGGTGGATTATCAAATAATCTAATCTCGTAAGACGGCAGTATCTCTATCAAACGCATCAGTCAAATTCCCCTATTCGTTCCACAGCATCACTAAGATCCGTAAAAGATGGATGACAATATAACTTGGTGCTATCTAATCGTTCGTGTCCTGCAAGTACTGCAACCTTTTCCAAATTAACTCCTGCATCCACCAAATTCTTACAAAAAGTGTGTCTGAGTTGATGCGGTGATATTATCGCAAGTTCACCTGGAAGATTCAAGCTTTTTAACATAAGCTGAATGCCGCGAGGAGACAAAGTTCCACGTTGACCAATAAATATGAAAGAATCATTACCAGCATAATCTTTATATCCCAGATCAAAAAAAGACTGCCTTGCATCTTTATTTAATGGGACTTCACGATATTTAGAACCTTTTCCGGCATTTACCAATAACTTGCCCTTACGATCACTCATTACAACATGTATCCATTTGAGATTACATAATTCACTAACTCGCAATCCTGTGTTCATTAAAACCCTCACGATAGCAATATCCCTAACTTTACCGCAACGCTCTACACAACGTAATAGCTGATTTTGCTCAATTCTACTCAACCACTTGGGTATCGGCTGTGATTGCTTAACAGTCGGTGGTAATGGAAAACGATATTTGATCTTTTTACTATCCCACCCCCATTCTAAAAAATATTTTAATGACAATAATCGACGATTTATCGTTTGCGGTCTAAAATTGGAATCAATCAAATATTGTTTATACTGACGAACATCAGTTGGAGTAATATGAAGCAAATCCATATCCGTATTATTAGCCTTTTCAAACCAAGCAGCAAACTGAATCAGATCGCTATGATAACTTACCAATGTTGCAGGTGATTTATCTGTCGATTTTTGATAAGCAATATATTGCTTAATTTGAGTAATTTTAGTCATAAATAATTATGCGATTAGATTTTGATAGGATAACCTATTACAAATAATGCTATTATACGATTAGATTTCTTAGCCTTATTTGCTGCTAAGGTATAATATCTCTTAAGGAATGTACAGATGACTTGTTATGGTTTATGATACGATATTTTTATAAAAAGAAGTTATTTCGGGCAAATTTCATGCTGCTAGTTCGCTTTTGCCCCGTTTCTGTAATTTAACCCATTATTCTGAAAAAACGTATCTAATAATTCTGCAAGGGAAGTATCTTGCTTAGATGCAAATTGCAGCATTATTGTAGATAAATTTTGCAGTGCTGAATCTGTTAACGTCTTTGCATGGTTTTCTAATGCTGTGAAAATAGAAAAATTTGGTGCAGACGTAACAATATTAAGCATTATTTGATACAACTCTCTAATAGCACTATCTTTAATTTTTGCTATTTGCTTTGCAGCATCGTTAGTATAACCATTATTAATATAATTGTTTAATTGTTCTATTATTGTTTCTTGATCATCTGGCATTAATTTTTCCGCCTGAGCAAAATATTCTAAAGACTTTGCTATATCAAAATGTTTCCACGCTAATCCTAGATTAAATAAGATCTCATATAACGATTTCTTATAGGTTTCATCTGGTAGTTTATTGGAACTCTTAATTAGATAATCACGGGCATGTTCAGCATATTTAATGGCATTATTGTAATCTGCTACTTCTAAGTACTCTACACACATTATATTATATAATACTGTCAGAATAGTAGATAACTCCAAGGGTATAGCTTTATCTATTAGATATTTTTGCAATTCAGCACTACCTTGATATTGATAGTGCTTATATAATCTAATTAACGTTTCTAAGCTGTTAATGACATATGGCATTTCCTCAGAAGGTTTTGCTAATTGATCAAGGAAGCTTTTTATACCATCGATCGCACCTACAAAATATTCTTCGTTATTTTTTTCTGATAAAATAGCTTTATAAAAATCTGCCATTCTTTTGTAAAAGCCTAGGATTTTATCTTCCTCTGGTTGCGGTTCTACAAGTTTAGCTGTTACTTTTCCCTTGTTCTTCAATACCTCTTTGGCGAATGCTACATAATTATAGAATTTACCACTTGGAGCAATTAGCTCTGCTCCGGCTGCTTTTAATTTATTGACTATTGGAGTATATTCAAGTAAACGTGCGAAATAAAGAGACGCAAATTTTTGATTATCTTGAACATTTAAATCTGCTTTAGCTTTAATGAGTGTAATAACAGTTGGCAAACTATTAGCAATTATTGCTCTATGTACTGAAGTTTGTCCTTGAAAATCTTGATTATTAGGATTAAATCCTTTGCTAAGTAGAAAACTGACAATTTTTTCAGATCCATAGATAGCAGCTTGATCAAGTAAAGTTGCTTTAGCTGCTGAATCTTTTTGTTCTCTGAGATCAACCTTGAACTCATTAATTATTAGTTCTATTATATTTACATTGTTATCATCTTTGACTAATGGAACTAATTCATAAAATAATTCCTTGGAGCTTATTTTTAAACAAGATTTTAAGTTAGTTGACTTAAATAATAATTCAAGTGCCGTAAAGTCCCGAGCTCTAATAGAGTTTATAAAAGCTTGCTTTAGAAAGGCTTTATCTGATTTGTAAAAATCTAATTCTTCTTTTGTTACTGTAATTTTTCCCATAAGAACCACTATTTATATTATTCATTTCCACCCACTATTGTCATTTCCGCGAGTTCCTGATAAAAACATCATTGCGATGAGGCATAAGCCGACGAAGCAATCCATGCAGTCAGCTTTTTTACTCACCGAAGCAGGGATGACACTAAAGATAATATACCATAAAATTTAGTGCCACTAATAACAAAGATATTATTTTTTAAAAATTTTTAATAATATTAATCATATATTAACCTTATTTTCCATAATAATTATTATAGAACTATTGTATACAAGTAAGTTTAAGCTAGGAACGTAAAATAAGCAATTTACTATCACCATATATTTTCTCTTTAACCATTTCTAAAGAATCGTCTGTAAGATGCTCATTTTTAGCAAATTCAACGACAATAATTGTTCCATCTTTTAACCATTGACTTTTTTTCAAAGCATTTACTGCCTTTGATACAAGATTTTGATAGTATGGTGGATCAATAAAAATTAGATCAAAGCTGTTTTTACATTTTGGCAAAGCTGTAGCATTGATATTTAGGAAAGTCATTTTATCCATTTCACCTATTTTACTAGCAAATGCTTTTGCTGCCCGCAAATAATCAGCATTTATATCAATTACTGTAATATCCCCTGCCCCTCTAGAACAACTTTCAAAAGCTAGGCTACCAGTGCCGGCAAATAAATCGAGAACCTTAGACTCCTTGGTAAATAACCTACCATCACTAAATTCTCCTGAAGTTAATATACTAAAAATCGCTTCTCGAATTTTGCCGGTGGAAGGACGATAATTAGAGTTTTTTAAGGTGGGTATTATCCGATTTTTATGTTTGCCGGCGATAATTCGTATCATAAAATCATAAAAATTTCTTAAATTTCTCAAGAGGCAGTTCTTTATACTGATTTGGTTGCAAATCACCTAATATAAACCCCCCATAACTAATTCTAATTAATCGGTTAACACTTAGACCAAAATATTCAAATATCTTCCTAATTTCACGATTTTTTCCTTCAGTTAAAATTACTTCAAACCAACAATTAGTTTTTCCTGATTTTATTAATTTAATTAATTTAGGATCATAACGTATTTGATCAATCTCTATATTCTTATAATTTTTAAGCAATGAGCTTGGGTTACCGTGTGCTCTGACTCTATATATACGTTCAAGTTTACTTGATGGTAACTCAAACTTCCTTGCTAAGTCACCATTATTGGTAAGTAATAATAATCCTTCACTATTGAGGTCTAATCGCCCGATTGAAATTACCCTAGGCATATTCTGTAATGCCAAATTTTCAAAGACAGTTTCTCTACCATAATTATCTTTATGCGAGGTAATTAAGCCGACAGGTTTATAATATACCTATAAACGTGGAGTTTGTTGTTCTATTACTTTTCCTGATACTTCAATAAGGCTAGTATTATCAACCAGGGTGGCAGGTGAATCGATAATCACGCCATTTACCTTTACTTCACTATTTTTGATAAGCAGCTCTGCAGCACGCCTTGAACATATCCCTGCATTACTAATCGCCTTTGCCAACCTTTGTGTACTATCCTGTTTCAAAAATCCACTTCCAAATAACTACAACAATAGTCTTAATTTTGATAATATAACATTTATGAGTATTTTGTCTAATGTAAGAATCTTAGTTGCTATACGGATTCTCCAATCCATAGATCGTGCTTGATCGCATAATACCGCTCCCTTTATTTGTTCAAAGTTTATCATTACTTCAAAGGGATAGCCCTTAATTTGACTAGTGATAGGTACAAATAGAGCAAGACCAATCTTAAGGTTATATTTGTAAGGACTAAGAACTACAGCTGGTCGTGTTTTTTGAATCTCTCTACCTTTTTGAGGTTCAAAATTAATCCAAACTACATCACCTCTTTCAGGTATGAATGTTACCACAATTCATTACCTACAACAATGTCATCATTTAATATTTCATGATGACAGTTAAAATCTGTAATATTATCCAATAATATATCTAATTCTGATATTTTTGTAGTGATAATCAAATGGTTATCAGCTATTTCTAAATTAACAAATGCACCTTGTTGGAAATGTAACTTATCAGCTAGATTTTTAGGAATTCTAATCCCCAAGCTATTTCCCCATTTTTGAATTTGAGTTTGCATAATATCATTAACATTTTTATTGTATAAACAAGTATACACAATAAACCTACATCCTGCAAGTTAAAAATTCTTTAATGTCATTGCGAGGAAGCGTAGCCAACGATTCCCAGACGTCATTGCAAGACCATGTAATGGTTTCGAAGCAATCCTTTCTAATCACTTTCCTGGCACCCCCCCTTCCCTATTTGTTTCGTATCCTCAACATTGCTAAAAGCAGTAACAAACTAGTAAACATCTGTATACAAAATATAATACTACTCAGTTCTGGTAAGAATATAACAATCATAGGTTGTAATAAAATTGCTATGCCACTTGAAAACAAGGTTATTCTAATACAGGTTTGCCAAGAGGACTTAGGACCAAAATAGTTAGTTAACAAATATACTAAGATAATAATAAAGCTTTTTTCAAATAAAATTGTTATAAAACGAAAAGCTATTATTATAGGCATTAAAATGTAAATAAATATCTTCGGTGCTTGTGTTAGGGTTTTGGCAAAGTGCTTTTTAATAACTTCTTCAGTGAGAATCTTTTGATCAGGAGTAAATAATTTAGCATATCCAATATTAAACACACTCTTTTTTTTATCGGTTATTTCTACTGTAGTAAGGGTTATATTGTTACTACTAAATAGGACGGGAACTTTAAGTTTTTCCCCATAAGATAATTGATTTTTTGAGTCTATAGCCGCAAGCTTATTGCCATTCTCATCGAGTAAATATATAGGTTCATCCTGATCAACTGAAATTTTACTACCATCATAATAGATTTCCGGTAATTGTTTAAATATATATTCGATAGTTATTGTGCCTTTTGTTAAACGATTCTCAGTAAAGTAATCGGTGAGGACTAACAAGTAATTAAATATAACAATACAATAGATCAATGATGATATAAAAGACACAGCAAATATATACTTAATCCCGTATCCTTTATATGATTTATAAACATCTTGGTAAAAATTTACTGAACTAATTGATAACCACAATTGATTCAATAACGTGCTAAACCATGAAAAAACGGATAATAGTTTTGTTGTCATAATATCTATTTTGATGTAGATTCATAAAAAATTTTTATAATTAACCCCTAACGTCATTGCGAGACCATGTAATAGTCGAAGCAATCCATTTCTAACCATTTTCTTGGATTGCTTCATCGGCTATGCCTCCTCGCAATGACTTTATCTGTCATTGCGAGACCACATAGTGGTCGCGGCAATCCACACTTATTGGATGTTTCGTCGGCTCACGCCTCGTCGCAATGACGCGTAATGTTAATCTGGTTATCTATATCAATATCTTTTAACACAAAATTAATATTTATTATAATGAAGTTTAATAAAATCCCCAAATATTCAGAAAAATATTCTAAATTAAGTAACTGTATTAGAGTTTTAGCAAGTGATAGTATAGAATATGCTCAATCAGGGCATCCAGGTATGGTTCTTGGTATGGCAGATGTCATGACCATGTTAGTATTTAATTTTCTAAAATTCAATCCTAATGATCCAACTTGGTTTGACCGTGATCGCCTGGTTCTATCAGCTGGACACGGTTCTATGTTGCTGTATAGTTTTTATTATTTAACAAATTATAAAAATTTTCATCTAGAAGATTTAAAACAATTTCGAAAATTACATTCAAAAACTCCTGGACATCCAGAATATGGGGCATATGAAGCTATTGAGGCTACTACAGGACCTTTAGGGCAGGGGTTTGGTACTTCAGTTGGGATGGCGATTGCCCAAAAAAAATATCAACAAAAATTGGGCAAAGAGCTTAGTGTACACAAAATTTATTGTATAATTGGAGATGGATGCCTAATGGAAGGTATAAGCTATGAAGCTGCTTCTTTAGCTGGGCATTTATGCCTAAATAACTTAATAGTTTTATTTGATGATAATAAAATTTCCATCGATGGCTCTACCGACCTTACTGTATCTGAAAACCATCTGCTGAAATTTGCCGCCATGGGCTGGAATACCGAATCTATTGATGGGCATGATTTTGAGCAAATTAATGCCAGCCTAATTAAGGCACAAAATTCTGATAAACCATACTTGATTGCCTGCCGTACTTTAATTGGCAAAGGCTCTATTAACAAGGTGAATTCAAATGCCGCCCATGGCTGCCCGCTTGGTAAAGATGAGGTTAAACTTCTTAAAGAAAATTTAGGTTTTAATGATCAGGCGTTTACTATACCAAAGGAATTACAAGAGATATGGGGTACAGCTTGGTTAAGAAATCAAGCGAGTTATACTAATTGGCAAGAGAAGTTTGCTGATATAACTCCAGAGCAAAAAGCCTATTGCAATAAAGCTGATATAGATTGCTCTTTTCTTGATAATATCCCTATTCCAGAAAAAGCTGAAGCAACCCGTTGTTCATCTGGTAGAGTTATAGAATATCTAACCAAACTATCAGATAAAATTATTTTTGGCTCAGCTGATTTATCATTATCCAACAATATCAAAAATACTGCTAGTAACATAATTAATAAAGATGATTTTACTGGCAATTACATCCATTATGGGGTTCGTGAAAATGTTATGGGGGCTATCATGAACGGACTCGCATTATCAGGCTTCTTACCCGTAGGGGCTACTTTTCTAGTATTTTCTGATTATATGAAACCAACTATGCGGCTTTCTTCTATTATGCAGCAGCAAGTGATCTACATCATGACCCATGATTCAATTGGGGTAGGAGAAGATGGCCCTACTCACCAACCAATAGAGCATCTAGCATCCTTTCGAAGCTTACCAAATATGATGGTATTACGCCCGGCAGACTATCTTGAAACAGTTGAATCTTGGCGAATTGCTTTAGCTAATAAAGATGGCCCTTCTGTTCTTGCTTTAACCAGACAGTCAGTATCTCAAATAGTTATAGTTAATTCAGGAGGATTTGGTGCTAGGAGCGATGGAGCTACGCCTATAAGTAATAGGCGAGCGACGAGTGACGACGTCACCAACTTCTCCTCAATTGACTATAGCCGAAATATTTCGCAAAATTTATGTTCTAAAGGTGGGTATATACTGTCAGGGAATAATCAAGAAACATTAGATGTTGCTATCTTCGCCACCGGTTCTGAATTGTCAATAGCATTAGAGGTAAAAGATATACTAAGCAAAAATGGCTTTAGTACCAATGTGATTTCAATGTTATGTTTTGAGTTATTTTTTAAACAGCAGCCTAGCTATATCCAAAATATCCTATCCAATGCCAAATTAAAAGTTGCTATAGAAGCTGCAAGTAGCTTTGGCTGGCATCGAATCATCGGAGAGAACGGGATGTTCTTCGGAATGGAACAATTTGGACTCTCTGCTCCCTCTAATGATTTATACTCATATTTCGGTCTTACTCCATCAAATATTTCCGAAAAGATTATGGCAAGAATCCAAAAAAATTAGAATTGGATTGCTTCGTCGGCTAACGCCTTCTCGCAATGACGTTATCTGTCATTGCGAGCCACCATAGGTGGCGTGGCAATCTATCTCTATAGTCAATTCAGGGGAATTGGGTAGCAGGAACGATGGAGCGACGCCTATAAGTAATAGGCGAGTGACGAGTGACGACGTCACCAACTTCCCATCAATTGACTATAATCACTTCTCTGGATTGCTTCGTGACCTTACGGTCTCCTCGCAATGACGGTTTCTCAATTATTGTTTTCTTAAACTAACGCTTATGAAATACTAATGGGTTAGCTATATCATAGTACTTTCAGCTCCTGTTAAATTAACAGTGTCGCTGACATCAAGATTAACTGTATTGGGGTAAGAATTAACTTCATCATGGTTAGCAGAATAACCATGATTAACAGAAGAATAACCATCATTATGATTAGTTTGGGTAAGAGTATAGAAGAAGTCATGCACTTTTGTGTACCATTTGATTGGTTTTGCTTGTACTACTGGTACTGCTACAATTTCTTCATCCGTTTCTTCTTCATATGTTTCTTCTTCATATGTTTCTTTTACATAGTTAATTGTAGTTACAAGTGGGTTGAAAGATACTGATTTTTTACTTGGAGGGTCTTGCGACTCAATGTAATGTTGGTTCTTATTGAGAGCTTGTATATTAGAGTTAGATTTACTCTTAAATATCTTCCGCTTCATAAACTTTACCTGTTTTAAAACTATTGTAACGGATTGTAAATTGTCATTCCCGCGTAGGCGGGAATCTATATCCCGCATTGAAGCATAAGCGTCAGTTTAAGAAAATAAAGTAGAAAATCGTCATTGCGAGCCACCGTAGGTGGCGTGGCAATCTATTTCTAATAGCTTTTCTGGATTGCTTCGTCGACTTTACGGTCTCCTCGCAATGACGGTTTCCCAATTATTGTTTTCTTAAACTGACGCTTATGAAATACTAACGGGTTTAGCTATACATTACTACTTACTTAAATTTTAGTCGTTATCAATATCATTCACACACCCTAAAGCATCAGTATCTTCTTGGAACATATCATCTTTTGTAACATAGAACTTTGAAGAATCGTAGTCCTTAGTAGTATTATGATTAAATAATGAAGTCAATGTATCCTTCATAGTTGTAAAAGCATTATATATCTTTGCGAAGAACGATGTTGGTTTTATTTTTACACTTTTTATATCATTAGGTAAAATAGTAGCAAGATTTTCTTGGTAACTTGTATTGAAATTTTCTGGTACTACATCTACAGAACCATCTACAGAATCATCTACAGAACCATCTGATAGCACTACCGATTTAGTAGATTCTAGCTCTACTAACTCCTCTTTTGCTTCTTCCGCTTTATCTACTAGCTCTACCACTGGAGCTGCTTTTACTAGCTCTTTTACCACTGGAACTACTTGTACTACATTGTCTTCCATTGGAACTACTTGTACTACATTGTCTTCCATTGGAACTTCTTCTACTACATTGTCTTCCATTGGAGCTGCTTTTACTAGCTTGTCTTCCATTGGAGCTGCTTTTACTAGCTTGTCTTCCATTAGAACTTCTTCTACTACATTGTCTTCCATTGGAGCTGCTTTTACTAGCTTGTCTTCCATTGGAACTTCTTCTACTACATTGTCTTCCATTGGAGCTGCTTTTACTAGCTTGTCTTCTTCTAAAGCTAGTGATGTTGTAGATTTAGATGAATCAGTTAAATCACTTGCTGACTTATCATTTTGCACATTAATAGGTAAGAAATCATCAAGTTTATCGACTTCTTGTCCTAACCTTTTGCTCTCCTCAATATACCTAAATGCTTCATTCCACGGCCCATTATTAGCCTCGACAACAAGCAGCTCTTTTCTAAGAGCAATCTTTTCTGCAAAATACTTAAGCCCCTTATCAGTAATATTACCATTTTTGCGTGGTAATTGAAGGGACCAAACTGTATAGTTATTCTGAATAACTTTTGCTAAAGCTTCAACTTCCTCATCTCCTATATTCTCCTCCCGTAAGTTAATAATACCCTCAGATGTATTAGATTCTATTCTTGCTAGCAAATAATTATTAAAAACTGTCATAAATTCTCCTTTAATTAAATCGTTACGAACGGACAATAGCAACTTCCTATAACCTGTCAAGAAGATTTTAAAAAATTATTAAAAATATAAAAAATTACGTCATTACCTATGGGTGTCAACTTAAGAAAATAGTAGTCGAAAAGGCGTCTATTAGCGAGCCACCGTAGGTGGCGTGGCAATACATTTCTAATTTTGGATTGCCACATCACCACAAAGCCGCTCCTCGCTAATAGATGTTGGGCAAGCAGATTTTTTATTCATCATAAAAAATAGCAAAAAAACCGTGAACGCTCACAATTCAGTTAATTTCACCTACGATTGCACTTCAGCTCCTGCTAAACTAATAGCGTCCTGGTGATCAATATAACCAGGATTAACTACACCAGGGGAAGAAAAAGCTCCATCAAGATTAATAAAAAAATCACTAGAATCAACAAAACAATCATCACTAGGATTGGGAATATCATGAGTAAAAATACGCTTTAAAAACATAAATATTCCTGTGCAGCATCCGATTGCTTCTACTAATGCTGCTGAGCCTTCTTCTAATGCTGCTGAGTCTTCTTCTAATGTTATATCTTTAGGTGTTTTTTCTATAGATTCAGCTAGTTTAGCTATTTTAGTTGAACTTGGTTCTTCAAGAGAGGTTGAACTTGGTTCTTCAAGAGAGGTTGAACTTGGTTCTTCAAGAGAGGTTGAACTTGGTTCTTCAAGAGAGGTTGAACTTGGTTCTTCAAGAGAGGTTGAACTTGGTTCTTCAAGAGAGGTTGAACTTGGTTCTTCAAGAGAGGTTGAACTTGGTTCTTCAAGAGAGGTTGAACTTGGTTCTTCAAGAGAGGTTGAACTTGGTTCTTCAAGAGAGGTTGAACTTGGTTCTTCAAGAGAAAATGCTCTTTTAGTTAGCTTAATTTTAGTTGAACTTGGTTCTTTAAGAGAAAATGCTCTTTTAGTTGGCTCAACTGCATTATTATTTATACTCGAAATGGCTTGCAACTCTATAGAACGTGAGTTATTATTGGGAGCTTGTATATCAGATAACTTCATAAACTTTACCTTTTTAAAACGTTATAACGGATAGCAATAATTTCTTATAGCCTGTTAACTTATGGTTTATAAACGTAAACTAGGAAATTATCTACTAATTTTTTAACTTGTTGGAAAGTTTTTGTCTCACAATCACTATTGTCTTGCATAGTTTTTAAGCCATCTAATACATCGCTAATCATATTACCAACTTCTATAAACTCTTGTTCTTTGAATCCTCTAGTGGTGCATGCTGGAGTGCCGAGCCTAATACCAGAAGTAATAAATGGTGAAGTGGCATCAAACGGTATCGCATTTTTATTGCAAGTTATACCGGCTCTTTCAAGCGAATCTGCTGCCACCTTACCAGTTATACCATATTTTCTTAAGTCCACTAATACTATATGATTATCAGTACCATTAGTTAAAATATCATAGCCTCTTGCCATCAAACTATTAGCAAGAGCCTTGGCGTTGTTGATAACCTGTTTTATATAAAGGTGATATTCTGGCTGTAAACATTCCAAAAATGCTACTGCTTTTGCTGCAACAATATGCATTAATGGACCACCCTGTAACCCAGGGAATAAAGCAAGATTTATCTTCTTACCCAATTCCTCATCATTTGACAGAATAAGACCACCACGTGGACCACGCAGAGTTTTATGAGTAGTAGAAGTCACAACGTGAGCATAAGGCAAAGGACTTGGATGTTCACCTACCGCAACCAGTCCAGCAATATGGGCAATGTCTGCTACTAAATACGCCCCTACTCTATCAGCAATTTCCCTAAATTTAGCAAAATCTAATTGACGCGAATAGGCAGAATAACCAGCTATAATCAATTTTGGCTTATGCTGAACTGCCAATTGCTCTATTTGGGCATAATCAATTAGATAACTCTCCTTATTTACAGAATAGAACACTGAGTTAAACCATTTGCCAGATAAGTTAGGCGGAGCACCATGCGTCAAATGCCCACCTGTATCTAGCGACATACCAAGTATGGTGTCATGTGGTTTTAATAGAGTTAAAAATACTGCCTGATTAGCCTGAGATCCGGAATGAGGCTGAACGTTAGCATATTTACAATTAAATAGTGTTTTTACCCGCTCTATAGCCAAAAGCTCAGCCTTATCAACCTCATTACAACCGTTATAATAACGTTTTCCCGGATATCCTTCAGCATATTTATTGGTCAGAATTGAACCTTGTGCCTCTAATACCGCCGGGCTTACAAAATTCTCAGAAGCAATCAATTCAATAAAATCATGCTGACGTTTTTTTTCACCATCGATAATTTGATATATTGCATTATCTGTTTCAGATAATTTATTGGTAAACATATTCATTGATTGGACCTACTATTTAATGAGGTGTGTTTTTATAAACTTGACAGCAAACTGTATCCCCCTATCATCAATAGAATGTGTAAGATTTGGTATTTTGTATTTACTATAAGGAATATCATATTTCTCTAGATATTCTACTGTTTCATCCATACTACTTACATCAACCACATCGTCTAATTCGCCATGTATCACGCAAACTGGTGTAGTTTTATTGATACATTCTTGTGGGGCAATTAATCTGCCAGAAAACCCTACCATAGAATCAAAAGGTTCTTTTTGTATAAAATTCAAATATAACCCCATCATGGTACCTTGCGAAAAGCCAATTAGGATAGTATCTTTATTAGTTAAATTTAATTCTGCTTGTTTCTTTTGGATTATGTCAGTAACTAAGCCAGTATTTTTAGCAACTAATTCCCTAACATAATCAGGGTTACGGTTATTTAAACTAAACCATTGTCGACCATAAGGTGCACTATCAAATTTTTCAACGCCATGTGGGGCAATAAAGTGACAATCGGGTAATTCTTTAGACATAAAAGGAACTAATCCTATTAAATCATCGCCATCTGAACCAAGCCCATGTAATAATACTACAAGTTTTTTACATTCACTGCTCAAACTTTTTACTTCTGGGTAAGATAATATTTCATTTTTAGTCATTTTTTAAGTTCCTATAGTTAACTTAGCAATAGTTCTATTAGCTTCTTCTAGCTCTTGTTTAGTATTTACTCCGACCACTATGTCGTGGTTGGCGGATAGCAAATACGATACTTTTTCGCCATTATCCTTAACGATTTTTACCAGTTCCGTTAAATACAACTCTTTTGATTTATCAGGATTCTTAAAAAAAATAGTAGGTAAATATTTTTTTAACACACCATTGGCAAAAGCCATAATACCAGAATTACAAGTTGTTATAGCTAGTTCTTCACTCGTCGCTTGTTTAAATTCAACAATTTTCAAAAAATTTCCTAGTTTATCAGTAACTATTCGCCCATATTGCCCAGGATTATCTCGCTCAAAGCACAAGGTTGTTATGGCAGAATTTGTCGAAACTAGATGTTTTAGTAAATCATTAATAATCTCTGGCGTAATTAAAGGATTATCTCCATAAAGTACGGCTACAATTTTATTGTCATCAATTAAGTCCAAAGCACTATATACCGCATGAGCAGTACCAAGGGGTTCTGGTTGTAAAACAAATTTACAACTATCTTTATAACAAGCAATATGTTTTTCTAATTGCCAGGAGTGGACTAAGATAACTTCATTGCTAACTTGTTGGGCATTGGTTATTACCCTATCAAGCATCGATTTACCACCAACTTTATGCATTACTTTTGGTAAGGTAGATTCCATTCTTCTACCATTACCTGCAGCTAGAACAATAACTTGGCAATCCATATTAAACGTCCTTCATAGTTTCATAAATTGCATCAGATAATTCATAATTACCAAAAACTTTTTGCACATCATCACTTTCTTCTAAAATATCCACTAATTTTAACAACTTCTCAGCTTTATCATTCTCTTCTATAATTATGGTATTTTTAGGCACCCAACCTATGTAAGATTCTTCAGGATGTCCATATTTACTGGTCAGAAATTCAAGAGCTTGCACAAAGTTCTCAATATCTGTATAGATTAAATATGTATCTTCTTCAGAAATCATATCTTTTGCTCCAGCCTCTAGGCTACTTTCAAACATAGCTTCTGCTGTGGCTAAATTTGCCGGATATTGTACTACTCCGAGATGATCAAACATATAGCTGACACTGCCCGTTTCACCTAAATTGCCACCAAATTTGCTAAAAGCCGCCCTAATTTCTGCAGCCGTACGATTTTTATTATCAGTTAAAGCCTCTATTATTATTGCAATTCCACCGGGAGCAAAGCCCTCATATCTAATTTCGGTATAATTTTCGTTGTTATTCGAATCACTTGCCGCACTTATTGCCTTATCTATTCGATCTTTTGGTAAATTTTGACTCCGAGCGGCAGCTATGCTACTCCGCAACCGTGGATTATTACTTATATCAGACCCTAATTTAGCAGCAGTAATAATTTCTCTAACTAACTTAGTAAAAATTTTTGCCCTTTTTTTATCTTGTGCACCTTTTCGATGCTGGATATTTTTAAATTTTGAATGACCTGCCATGTTGTAATCTTAAATCATTATTGAGTAAGCCGAATGTATCAGAAGGCAATTTAAAGTCAATAGTAAATTCCTCAAGTTTTTTCACCATACTTTATTTTTTACTTTAATAAAACTGTATATCGTCTTATATTGTCTAACTATAACATATAGAATTGAGTCCACTAAGTACTATTTATGAAAAAATTTATAATAGACTTGCTGCATAAGTCAAAAATAGTTGAAGGATTTTTAGGAGAAACGAAGCCGAGTACCGCAGTGTACATAAACGTACATGAGGAGCGAAGGCGAGTTTCGACGACAAAATCATCAACTAGATTGACTTATGTAGCAAGTCTAATTTTATATCTCTTATTTGCTCACGAATGCCTAGCATCAGAACCTCAGGCATGGCAAATGCTGTTACAGACTCCAGCCACTCATCTTATGGAAGAGCTTCAGGAGTTTCATAATTTCCTACTGCTCATATCAGGAGGAATAGTTGCTTTTATCATTATTTTATTAATTTATGTTTGCATCAGATTTAATGCCAAAGCCAATCCTATTCCAGCAAAATTTTCTGATAATATATTGGTTGAAATTATTTGGACGATAATTCCTATAGTTATTTTAATTATTATTGCTGTACCATCATTTCGTGTTGCACGTATTGCAGAAGATATTCCTGAAATAGACATGACGGTTAAAGTTGTAGGATATCAGTGGTATTGGCACTATATCTACCCTGATCATAATAATCTTGAATTTGATAGTTGTTTAATTACTGATGAAAACTTAAAACCTGGTCAAAAAAGATTATTAGAAGTTGATAATCGTATTATTATACCAGAAAATACTACCGTAAAATTTTTAATTACTGCAGGGGATGTTATACATAGTTTTGCAGTACCAGCATTAGGTATAAAGCTCGATGCTGTGCCTGGCAGAGTTAACGAAACCTGGACTAAAATTAGTAAAAAAGGTGTGTATTATGGTCAGTGTTCAGAGCTTTGTGGTGTTAATCACGGCTTTATGCCTATTGCCATTGAAGTAGTAAGCAAAGAAGAATTTCAAGATTGGTTGATTGCGGCAAAAACAAAATTTTCTATGAAAGTAAAGACAAACGTTATTGCGATGAAACCATGAGGACGACGAAGCAATAAATTGTCATTTTCGTTTCGGTGCGGAATCTAAGACCCCTGCTTACGCAGGGGTGACACTAAGTCGAGCAAGGATAACATTAACTAAATGAACAAGAGCCATATGGTACACTCCAACAATCACTATCCACATATTTACCCAAAACATGTTAAAGAAATTATATTTTTAAAACATTTTATTCATAATCCTAACATAATGGTAGGTGATTATACTTATTATCATGATCACCGATATCCAGAACATTTTGAATGTAATAACGTTGTAGGATATTATCAGTGTAAATTAATTATTGGTAAGTTTTGTACTATTGCTAGAGGAACTACTTTTATTGCGGATGATGTCAATCACCCAATGGATGGTTTTTCTACTTATCCATTTTTTATTTTCGAAGGTTGGAATAATTATACGCCAACTCTTAATAAAGGAAGGAGTACAATAGTTGGTAATGATGTGTGGTTTGGTACTAATGCAGTCATTATGCCGGGAGTCACAATAGGAGACGGAGCAATTATTGGAGCATATGCAGTGGTTACTAAGGATGTACCACCTTACTCTATCGTTGCAGGTAATCCTAGTAGAATTATTAAAAAAAGATTCTCCGATGATATAATTAATGAGTTAGTACAAATAAAATGGTGGAATTGGGATTATGATAAAGTTACTAGAAATATCAAGCTCATAGTAGGAGCAGATATTGAGCAACTTAAAAAGTGTGAATAGGTATAGTCAATTGATGAGAAGTTGGGGACGTTGTCGCTCGTCGCTCGCCTATTACTTATAGGCGTCACTCCATCGCTCCTAGCCCCAAATTCTCCTGAATTGACTATAAAACGTAGACGCCTATGCGAAATATGCTACTCTTTATGACTTTTCTGCTATAATAATCTCAAGATATAAAAGGATAATTTATGAATCAAACAACAGATCATCACCAAACTCCTAAAGGTATAAAAAGATGGATTTTCTCTACCAATCACAAAGATATTGGCATTATGTATATTATATTTGCCATATTTGCTGGGATCATTGGTGGGTTATTTTCTGTTATTTTTAGACTAGAATTAGCAATGCCTGGTGGGCATATATTAGGGGCAAATTACCAACTATATAATGTATTAATTACTGCTCATGCGATAATTATGGTATTTTTCATGATTATGCCAGCTTTATTTGGTGGGTTTGGTAATTATTTTGTACCAATTTTAATAGGTGCACCGGATATGGCTTTTCCAAGGCTAAATAATATAAGTTTTTGGCTGCTTGTTCCTGCTTTTATGTTATTAATGCTTTCGGCTTTTGTTGATGGTGGTGCAGGTACTGGCTGGACGCTTTACCCCCCTCTAAGTACTCTAGTGGGACATCCTGGGGCGGCAGTCGATATGGCTATTTTAAGTTTACATATTACAGGGCTTTCTTCTATTCTTGGTTCAATCAATATGATTGTTACTATCTTTAATATGAGAACCGATGGTATGGGGTTATTTGAAATGCCTCTATTTATTTGGTCAATTTTGGTTACTGCCTTCTTGTTGATACTAGCAATTCCAGTATTAGGTGGTGCAATAACCATGTTATTAACTGATCGAAACTTTGGTACTACTTTCTTTAAACCTGAAGGGGGCGGAGATCCAGTATTATTTCAGCATTTATTTTGGTTTTTTGGTCATCCAGAAGTATATATCGTAATATTGCCAGGGTTTGGGATAGTTAGTCAGGTTCTTTCTACTTTCTCTCGTAAGCCGATATTTGGTTATTTAGGTATGGTGATAGCTATGGTAATTATAGGGTTTGTCGGTTTTATAGTTTGGGCTCATCATATGTTTACTGTTGGTCTTTCATACAATACATTAATCTATTTTACCGCTGGTACAATGATTATCGCGGTGCCTACTGGTATTAAAATATTTAGCTGGATTGCCACAATGTGGGGAGGATCAATTACTTTTGAAACCCCTATGTTGTTTTCCATAGGGTTTATCTTGTTATTTACTATTGGTGGAGTTACCGGCATAATATTATCAAATTCGGCAATCGATAGAATTTTACATGATACATACTATGTGGTAGCACATTTTCACTACACTATGTCGCTTGGGGCTTTATTTACTGCATTTGCTGGATTCTATTATTGGTTTGGTAAAATGTCAGGAAGACAATATCCTGAAATGATGGGCAAAATTCATTTTTGGATTACGTTTATCGGCGTTAATTTGACATTTTTCCCTCAGCATTTTCTGGGATTAGCTGGGATGCCAAGAAGAATACCGGACTATCCGGACGCTTTTGCCGGCTGGAATATGGTATCATCTATCGGAGCAGTTATTTCCTTTATTGCGGCTCTTTACTTTGTATTCATTGTTATTTACACTCTGAAATATGGCAAAAAATGCCCAAATAATCCTTGGGGCGATGGGGCTAATACTCTCGAATGGACAGTATCTTCTCCTCCACCATTCCATACTTTTGACGTACTACCTAAAATTTAATAGAGGAATAATTTGATAGGTGAATATATATATTGTGGTTTTTGGCGAAGAATAGCAGCTGGATTGTTTGATTACATTATTATGACATTAATATGTACAGTTATAGGTCTTGTATGTATAATTGTGGGTGTTGTTTGGCTTTTTTTAACAAATATTTCTTTTTTTTTAGCGGAAATATTTATGGATTGGACTTTTCCAACCACATTACTACTATTCTTATATATTCCAATATTCGAGTCATCTTCAATGCAAGCAACTCCTGGCCGTTATATCTTGGACATGAAAATTATAAACAAAAATGGTACTCGAATAAGCTTTTTTAAATCTTTGTTTAGATTTATTACATTAGTATTGATAAATAGTACTGGGATATTGATAATCCCAAATATTGCTTGCATTATATGTACCAATGAAAAAGTGTTTCTACATGACATATTGTTTGGCACCAGAATGATAAGGCGATAAAGTTTAGTATTAGCTAACCCGATTAGTATTTAGCCATAGTAAACTAACGTCTATTAGTGATGAAGCGTAATGTTAGTCGGGTTAGCAATTCCTCACTTCGCCAATTAAAACCCCCGTATCCTTGCTATTGATTTGTTAGATCGCTCTTTGATAAAATTCAAAAATTGGCTAACTGAATCAACTATGTCATCATTTTTGCAATGTGGGAAATTTAACAATTCATTGAGTAATATAGTATTAAAAGCCGACTGTTTTGGCAAAACTACGGCTGTAGATTGAAATAAAGCTAAAACTGAGGAGAATCTAGTAATTTTATCAAGCCGGGGCTTTATGGCAACTATATTAACAATCCCATCTAATCTTAGGTCTTGTATAACTTGCTGACCACTGGCTTTATCCTCAATTAATATATATCTAGGACAATATTTCTTGGCTAGTTTTTCTACTTGCCCCTTTAACTCTGGATAAGTAACTTTTTGCCTGAACATTGATACAAGATAATATTTCTTATCTAAAATACCCCAAGAGGTACAAACGCTATAATCAGCATTTTCTGAAATTTTAATGGCGGTATCCCAACTTTGCACAAAATAATCAAATTTTTTTGGTATGGTTTCATAAAAACTAATATCCTCAATATTTAACAATATACAATTATTAGATATTGGCTCTTGCAAATATTGAGCAGCATAATTATGCACACCAATTTCTTGTTCTAATTTTATCAGATAATCAGGATTATCGCGAAAACTATGCAAAATATCACCTGTAACATATTGATATTTATACTTATTGATTGAAAATATTTGTTCTCGTTTTGCCATAGCTGGAATTTTTAAATGATGCCAACAATTGGAATTTGCCAATAAATGTCCGCTTAAATCTTCTTCATGTAATCTTTGCATAACTAATACTATTGCTCCGGTATTTTTGTTGTTAAGTCTGGTGACAAAAGTTTGTTCAAACCATTCAATCACCCGTTTACGCATTTTGGGTGAATTGATTTGAGTAGGGTTATGTGGGTCATCAATAATGAGTATATCACCCCCCTCACCTGTTGCCGAACCACCAACTGACGTAGCAAACCTAAAACCATTATTATTTGTCAGAAATTTACTTTTTTGATTATGTTTCTTACTTAAAATAGTCTTCGGAAAAATTTGCTGATACCAATCGGAAGTAAGTACCAAACGACAATCTAAAGAATGTTTTACACTTAATACTTGAGAATAGCTGGCGGACATAATCCTTTTTGTTGGATCATGTCCTAATATCCAGGCTGGCCATGCTACTCCAATACATACAGATTTTAGAGACCTAGGCGGCATATTAATGATTAGCCTCTTAATATCTCCATTCTGTACTGCTTGCAAATATTCAGCAATTAGCTCAATATGCCAATTGGCTTGATATTCTACTCCAGGATTAATGGTATTAAATACTTTATTGATGAAACTATTAAAATCTTGCCTCAATATTGCATATAATAACTTCTTCGGATAAGTCATTGATATTTACTCAAAAATTCAGCTATAATTTCTTTGTCCTCTTCTTTCATTATGGTGTTTTCATTTAAATACTCATCTTTGCTAAGTTTATTTAGCTGAATAATTAAATTGACTAATTTATTCAGCGTTTCAGTAATATTCTTTTTAACTACTATCTCCCCCTTGGATTTTTTTGATTCTAGCTCATCTATTTCATCTTCAAGCAGAGAAACTATCTTAGCAATAAAACCATATAATGTAGTAATTGTATCGTTTGTCATAATCTATCTCCACCATCTATTGGTTTAAGACCGACAAGAGATCTTTTCTCGTTCAAAGTCATAAAACTAGCATTGGAGATTTTAGCCCATAAATTCTCTCGTTTTTCGGTCAATGCTGAAATACTATCCCGATCAAAATCAATAATAATCTCCTCTTGATACCAGTGAGACAACCAGTTACCTAAGGCGTCTGATAATTTATCAAGCAACGGAATTAACGTCTCTTCCCACAGAGCTAATCTAGCTTCTTGCATATTACTATAAGTATTATCACCATTGATACCTAACAATTGAGGGGGAATACCAAAAGCTAAAGCTATTTCCCTAGCTGCAGAGTTTTTTGCCTCGATAAAATCCATATCCTTGGGATTAATACTCATTTCTTGCCAGTCAAGTCCACCTTCTAAAAGAAGAGGCTTACCAGAATTATTGCTACTGGTAAATTTTTCGGTAAGTTGCTCGTGTAACCTATCAAACTGCTCATCACTAAGATAACCATTAGTTTCTTTGACTATCAATGCTCCACTTGGACGAGCTCCATTCCTCAGTAAAGAACTATTCCAGCTAGTAGCTTGCAAATGCAGATCGATTGACAAGGAAGCCGCATCAAGGCAAGATAGTCCATAATAACAGTTGGTAGGATGATAGTTTTTCAAATGTAGCACCTTGCTCATTCGATCAATTGATGAAATAGGATAAATTCTTTCTCCACTGCTATTTATATATCTATATGCTACTGGAGAATTCCTCTCTAATACTAATTCAGTCGAATTGGCAGGTAATAAGTAAATTTCTCGGGGACGATTATTTATTAATGTTACTAAAATATAAGCATTACCATATAACAGCTTACTTGCTATCACTTCACCAAAAAAATCTGCTCCAGCTTTTTCTGGATTAGGTTTTTTCAATAAATTATAAACAGGATGATTTGGCATTTTTTCAAAAGCCCCTCGGTTGTTTTTACTAACTATCCAAGGGACATGACTTGCTGACTGGGCTATTAAATTCACACATCGATAAACTATAACATTTTTACGATATGCCTCTATCCCAATTTTTACATCCCTAAATTCTGAATTCCCTAAACTATTAAAATCAATAAATGTATGAGATTTACAATTTTTGGCTTTAAAGACCTTTCTAAGATATTCTGTTATCATACTTACCTAAAATAAATTTCTTGTAATTACTTATAACATTATTTTATTGCTGCACTAAGTGTTGACGCATAAATATTTGTCAAATATTTAAATTTTTTTATTGCATTACATACCTCCCTTGATTACAAATAAATCAACTAACCAATAAACACGGAAAAATAATATGTCTAAGGATAATTAAGATGACGAAAAGACCAAAACATGACCAGTTATTTAAGAAGATAATGGGCAATGAAATAGCAGCCCAAGAATTCTTAGAATATTATTTACCGAATAATTTTAAAGAAAAGATAGACTTATCCAAGATCAAAATAGAGCAAGAAAGTTATATTGAAGAGAGTTTGAGACGAAAATATAGTGACATAATTTATTCGGTAAGAACTAAAAATGATGAGAGTGCATTCATCTATGTTTTGCTTGATCATCAATCGACATCTGATTATTGGATGGCACTAAGACTTTGGAGGTACACGTTATTATTATGTGAAAGGCATAAAAAGAATGAGGATAAGCTACCATTAATTTGTCCGATTATCATGTATAATGGTGTAGATAAATATCATGCTCCAAGGAATTTATGGAATTTATTTACGGATTCTGAGCAAGCTAAAAAACTGATGACGGAAGATTACCAATTGGTAGATTTACAGAGTATGTCTGATGATGAGATAGTGCAGAAGAAACATTTAGGGATGATGGAATATGTGATGAAGCATATACATCAGCGAGATATGATAAAATTATGGGAGCAGTTTTTAGAAAGGTTTAAGTTAGAAATATTAGTGGATAAAGAGAATGGTTATATTTACTTAAGATCGTTTTTATGGTATACTGATGCCAAGTTGCTTGAAGAAAGGCAATCGGAATTAGAACAACTGCTAGCTAAGTATTTATCTGAAGAAGAAAAAGGGAACATTATGAGAACCGTTGCACAAAAATATATCGATGAAGGAGAAGCCAGAGGGGAAGAGAAAAAAGCTATGGCTGTAGCTAAAAATTTACTTAAAGTTGGTGTGTCAATTGATATCATCTCTACATCTACTGGATTGTCTAAAAAAGCAATAGAAGAGTTGATGGTATAATAGAAAAAGCTTTAGCTAAGAAAATGGTTATAAGTCTGGCATCTGTATACCAAATACCAAAATAACACCAAAAGGCTTAAGCAAAATATGGATATACCAATAATAAGATGACGAAAAGACCAAAACATGACCAGTTATTTAAGAAAATAATGGGAAATGAAATAGCAGCCCAAGAATTCTTAGAATATTATTTACCGAATAATTTTAAAGAAAAGATAGACTTATCCAAGATCAAAATAGAGCAAGAAAGTTATATTGAAGAGAGTTTGAGACGAAAATATAGTGACATAATTTATTCGGTAAGAACTAAAAATGATGAGAGTGCATTCATCTATGTTTTGCTTGATCATCAATCGACATCTGATTATTGGATGGCACTAAGACTTTGGAGGTACACGTTATTATTATGTGAAAGGCATAAAAAGAATGAGGATAAGCTACCATTAATTTGTCCGATTATCATGTATAATGGTGTAGATAAATATCATGCTCCAAGGAATTTATGGAATTTATTTACGGATTCTGAGCAAGCTAAAAAACTAATGACGGAAGATTACCAATTGGTAGATTTACAGAGTATGTCTGATGATGAGATAGTGCAGAAAAAACATTTAGGAATGATGGAATATGTGATGAAGCATATACATCAGCGAGATATGATAAGATTATGGGAGCAGTTTTTAGAAAGGTTTAAGTTAGAAATATTAGTGGATAAAGAGAATGGTTATATTTACTTAAGATCGTTTTTATGGTATACTGATGCCAAGTTGCCTGAAGAAAGGCAATCGGAATTAGAACAGCTATTAGCTAAGTATTTATCTGAAGAAGAAAAAGGAAACATTATGAGAACCGTTGCACAAAAATATATCGATGAAGGAGAAGCTAGAGGGGAAGCTAGAGGAGAAGAGAAAAAAGCTATGGCTGTAGCTAAAAATTTACTTAAAGTTGGCGTGTCAATTGATATCATCTCTACATCTACTGGATTGTCTAAAAAAGCAATAGAAGAGTTGATGGTATAATTATTACAAAAAGAAATCATAATCAACAGGTTTGTTTCAGCAATTATAAATTCAAAAATATTAGTTTTAAAACAAAATAACATTACAATTTTAGAGCTAACTATAACGTTAATTACTAATTATTTAGAGACTTAATTACTCTAAATTTACACCTATAAGCTACAATTATAGCTATATTACGGCAATTTATATTTTGAATTTATAATTGCTAGTAAAATTACTTGTCATTTTGTTTCCATTCTATTAAAGTATTAGTATGTACTAGCCTAATAAGTTATGGACACGGAGGTAGTGGTTGGACATTAGGACCAGGATCAGCCCACTATTTTACGGTATAAAATAATGGTAAAGCTAATCCAATTAGTATTTTAGCCATATAGTAAACTGGCATCATTGCGAGACATAATAGATTGCTTCGTCGCCACTAAAACGGCTTATCGCAATGACAGGTGGTGTAAACTTTAATGCAAGGTACATTGAATGTTAAAGAATTTAAACAATGAGTTATATTAATGTCTGCTCAAATAATAGAGTTATTAATTTTTGCTGGGGTTGCTTTTTTTATTATAAATAGGCTAATTGCTACGCTTGGCTCTACGTCAGATGAGGATCCAGCTAAACGTAAATCTTCCTTTTTCGGTGAAACAGGAATCAGAGACGTTACTTGCACAGCAAAAGCTGATACTAGTGTTTTTTTTAAGAAAAATTTACCTCAAACTATGGTAAAACCAGCCCCTATCAATCCTATGGAGTTTGATGGGTTAATAGTTGACGAAAATTCTGTGGCTATAATAGCTGGGATTGCAGCTATATCTGCTAAACTTCCATCATTTCAAGCAAGGAAATTTTTATATAGTGCAAAAGCAGCCTTTGAGCTGATCATTGAAGCTTCTAATGATGACGATATTGAAGATTTACTGACATTGGTGGATAAAAGATATATACAGGAATTTCATATTTTTTCTGAAACCTATGGAGAATTTGTCCATGGTAGCGTATTAGATACTAAAATTTCTGAAGCTTATACATTTGCTAATAATATTTTTATAAAAGTATTATTCACTGGCGAAAATATAACTAGTAAGATAAAAAACATGCAAGAAGAATGGACTTTCTCGAGAAGCCTTGTTTCTAAAAGTACAGATTGGTTTTTAACTAATGTTGCTCGTCTAGAAAATGAAGAGCAACTAACTTCTTAGCCTCTGATGATTCACCAGTATAAGTTATATTTTGGTAATTAAGTTTGATAGCAGTAAACAAAGCTGGGTGATCGTTCTCTACATTAACAATAATTTTTACGATTTGGGGAAATTCTTTGTTTAGTGTTTTAAAAATATAGTCAAGTACCAGCATACCGTAATATCTTGTACTACCACTTTTATTAGTTAAAATAACAGGATCGTGAAATTCAGATAAAAACTCTCGTGCATCACTTAAGTTTCCTATTGTATAAGTTGTTGGGTTTGGCATTTTATAAACCTATCTAAAATTATGCTATATATTAAATTACCATAAAGAGTCAGTTTAGTATACTCTTCTGCTTTGAAGAATTGGTTCCATAAAACTTCGGGGTATTCGCGTACTCATATACTAGCTGTACACTCCGCTCGCTTACCCCTTGTTTTACGTTTCAATTCTTCAAATCATTTGAGTATATATGCTTTTATGGTATATAGTAAAATGTATTAAATTAGGGTGGGTCATCAATTAAGTTGACATAAATATTAGGATGAGGCAAATTAGATATTGGTAAAAAAATAAGAAGGTGACCAATGCGCAGATATGCTTTAAGAGATGATCAATGGGAAAGGATAAAGGATATTTTACCTGGAAAAGAAGGAGACGTAGGAGCAAGTGCCAAAGATAATAGATTATTCGTAGAAGCTGTATTATATAGATATCGTGCTGGTATACCGTGGAGAGACTTACCAGAAAGATTTGGAGATTTTAGAGTAATTCATACAAGACATACACGTTGGAGCCAAAAAGATGTATGGAAGAAGGTTTTTGAACTACTTGCACAAGATGCAGATAATGAATATAGTATGATTGATTCAACGATTGTTAGAGCACATCAACATAGTGCCGGAGCTAAAAAAAAGTCATAGTAGATGACCAAGCAATAGGTCGTAGTAAAGGTGGTTTATCAACTAAAATTCATGCAACTGTTGATGCTTTAGGAAATCCGACAGCTTTTTATTTAACCCCTGGTCAGTCGCATGATTTACAAGGTTCTGATGCTTTAATGGAAACTTTGACAAAAGCGGATACCGTAATTGCAGATAAGGCTTATGATGCTAAGGCAAGAATGAGGAATAAGATAAAAGATAAGAATTGCACTCCTGTAATTCCATCCAAGAAGAATCGTAAATTTCCTGTAGAATATGATGTAGAGCTTTATAAGTATCGTCATTTAATTGAAAATTTCTTTGCAAAACTTAAACAATCTCGAGGCATTGCTACGCGTTATGATAAACTAGCTCAGAATTTTCTGGGAGCAATTTATTTGGCTTCTTCTGTAATATTACTTAATTGATGACACGCCCTAGATTAGCAGATATAGTAATAAAACCAACAATAGGATATTGTATTGGTGGCTTGGTCATTTCCGTTAAATATAATTCTGCCCCTATGGCTTCTCCTAAGGATGACATACCTTGCATTATTCGACAAATAGTGATTAATACCGAAGCAGTAATACCAATTTGGGCATAAGTCGGCAAAATAAACATCACCACACAAGAACATGCCATCATGAAAGTTGTAACAACTAGTGTAGTTTTACGACCTACTTTATCGCCTATCCAACCAAATAGCAAAGCCCCAATTAGTCGAAAAACAAAAGTAGCACAGAAAGCAAAAGCCGACAACAGAGTAGCAGTGTGCGAATCACTCTGTGGAAAAAATAACTCATTCAACAATACTGCCATATGAACGTAGAGCATTAAGTCAAAATATTCAAGCAATGTTCCTATTGACAGCAACCCAACAGCTTCTTTTTGTTCTCTAGTTAAACTAGTATGGGTAATTCTGGTATTTTCTTGAACAAGTTCACTCATAGTGGACTCAATGTTATTGTTAACTTCGTATAGTTCATATTTCCCCGATGGTTATTTTGTTAAACATAATTTTTATTCTGTCATTGCAAGGAAAATCATAGGTCGACGAAGCAATCCAAGTTTGATCACCTAATTTAGCTCCAATTCTGCTAATATCTTAGGCGGAATATCACTACCCAACAAACTGCTTATGTAAGCATGAAGTCTTACCAACTCAGCTGGGTTGGTGGAGCGAATTTGTGATTTGACAACATTAATAGCATTTTCAAATTGAGCAAAACCTACATTGTCTTTTTTATTCCCTTTGTTATCTTTACCTCATCAGAAATCATCAGCCATATATCGTGTTTTCACCATGTTTAAGTTTTGTTCAAAGTAGCTATAATTATGATTAAATATAACCTACATTAAATAGTCAACTAATTTTTTATTAAAATATATTTATTTTTTGTTAATAAAAACAATATTCAATACTCTACTCACATGGGATATGGTTTTGATGGTTAATACCCCCTTAATTTCGTATGATATTTTAGCAATATCTCTTTTTATTACTTATCTGCCTTCGTAAAACTTCGGGGTATTCGCATGCTCACGTAGGTTTACTACGCTCCGCTCGCTCATCCCTTGTTTTTCGTTCCAATTCTTTAAATCATTTGAGTATAACTCAAATTTTCAACTGGCTTTAAGTCAGACAAGCCATACTTTTCAGCCAATTCATCGACAATTCTTGGTAAGTCATCTAACCAAACTTTACCTTGATCACCATAGATATTAATGATATTAGTTTTGAATGTTTTCATATTTATATATCTGCATTCTTTCATACTAAATAAAATTAACAATATTTGCTATAGTAACTTTAACTTAAAACTTACAAAATTGATATTATGGGAATGAGCTTCAGTCACTTATTAGTGATCTTATTAATTATCTTAGTATTGTTTGGTGCTGGTAAATTGCCTCAAGTAATGTCAGATATTGCTAAAGGTCTTAAAGCTTTTAAGGAAGGAATGAAAGATGATAAGAAAAAAGATGAATAACAAGAACATTCGTACCTTCACCTTCTTCCCGTACCATTACAATTTTATTTTTTTACTAAAATTTTTGCTCTATCGGTGATAATTTCATCAACAAGCCCAAATGATTTGGCTACTTCAGGATCCATGAAATTATCGCGTTCCATGCTTTTTTCAATAGTCTCTAGTTCTTGCCCTGTATGCTTGACATATAAGAGATTAAGCATTCTTTTTAGTTTCATGGTTTCTTTGGCATGAATTTCGATATCTGTAGCCTGCCCTTGGTAACCACCTGACGGCTGATGGATCATTATACGACTATGCGGTAGGGAGTAACGCATACCTTTCTCCCCAGCAGTAAGCAACATAGAACCAGCAGAGCAAGCTTGACCTATACAAAGAGTAGAAATCTTAGGCTTAATATATTGCATAGTATCATAAATTGCCAAACCAGAAGTTACAACGCCACCAGGAGAATTAATATACATAGAAATATCTTTTTCTGGATTTTCTGCCTCAAGGAATAGTAATTGTGCAACCACTACATTTGCCATATAATCTTCAATTTGACCACAAACAAAAACTATACGTTCTTTTAATAACCTAGAATATATATCATAGGCTCTTTCCCCTCTAGGGGTTTGTTCGATTACCATTGGTACGTATGTCATTAAATTTTCTCTAAATTTATTAGACTTCCTATAAAACTTTACTTCTGCTGTGCTAACAAGTTTTTATAATATCGATTTAAGACTTTTACTGCTAAAATCCAAATTATACAAACAATAAAAGAAACAGCCATCAAAAGACCAGCAAGATCACTATGTACAACGTTTGGGAAAATGCTGAAAGATAGAAATTGAATAGCTGATCCCGAAGATTTTCCTATTTTATACCCAAGTACATCTACCGCTGCCTTGCCTTTAGTCTTCATTTCGTTATCAAGAGGCATGTAGGACATTTCTTTAGTACAGTCAAACAATGAATATTTTACCCCTTTTCCTAAAACATGCCACAACCCTCCTATAATAACAATCATCATTAACGGAGAAATACAACTAAACCCAGTCATAATTACTAATAAAGGTTTTTCTAGTAAAACAAAAGTAAAAAACACCATACCTGTTAATAACATCGCAATTGGGGTAAGTATTGCTCCCCAAAACCAACCACAAATCCTAATTAAACTACTACCAAGAAAAGCACAAATTAATGCAGCTATTCCAGTCCAAAAGAATACTGTACCGTGGTAAGAAATAAATTCTTGAGTAGAAGGGTATAATTGTTTGGCTTTTGACATCCATAACCCTTCAGTTAGGTTAATTGTCATAGAATATGAAATCATTAATATGCAAATAATTCCTAAATATTTGGAGGAAAAAATTATCTTAGCACTCTCAACTAATCCTAGTTTCAGTATATCGGTTCTTTTATTTTTATATCTAATATTTTTAGTAGTTTCTATAATTTTCAATTCGACGAATCTATGTAAAATTAAACAAATCACCCCAGAAATTAGAATAATTATCGTAAACAATTTGAGTAAAATTTCTGTTTGGTCGTTAATATGAGAAAATAAAGGTAATAAGAAGTGGTCACCTTTGGCAAAATAGACAATTATACTACCAGATATTAATAAATTAGTTTGACCAAATAAAGAAAAGAATGAATAAAACCTTGGGGCTTCTTCAATAGTGGTAATCTTATTAGCAAGTTGCCAGAATAATAAGGTAAATACAATTACTGGCCATAATTCTCCCATTACATAAAATAACGCTATACTCCATTTTCCCCAAATGAGGATAAACCACTTTAAGTGTGGTAACATGGTAACATAATGGGTTACTGTTTTAGGATCTGGATGAAAATATTCTTGATATGGAAATAAAACAAAGGCAAATAATGTAAAAAACCCTAAAAGAAAGCACATTATTATTCTAAATGCTTGTTCAGTTGTCATAACATTACAAAGTTTGCAGTAAAGAATGACGAATAAAAAGCCTAGAGGCATCTCACCCCAAAGTTTTAGAAAGCTTATAACTTCCGAACTAATTAATGTTATCACCAGACTATCTTTCATACTACGTACTAGATTCTGGTTAAGGAGAATAAAGAATATTAGTAAAGCCATAGGTATAAACTTTACCAACTCGTTAGATCTAATAGGCCAAACAATGTGTCTAAATTTACTATTTCTAGCTCTATTCCACATAGTGAAAGAAGACTCTACTGCATTCATATAATACTCATGCTCATTTTCAAGCAACCTAAACTATTATAAAACCCCTGTCAAGTGGTTTTATAATTTAACAAAATTATAAATTCAAAAATATTAGTTTTAAAATAAGATAGAATTACAATTATCAGGTAGACTAGACTATATTTAAATCTTCTTCATAATATAGACTCCATTGTGAGTTATTATATACAAATACCCTTATTTGTAAAGATTTGCCATATATTAAACGGGAGGTACAAGATATCTTAGCAGTTTTTAATGATTCTACCAAACAATGTAATAATAATATCAATATTCAGTTAGAAGCTTTTAAAAAGAATCTTTGCAAGCTTAGTGAAGAGTATTACATTTTAAACAAAATACCAGAAAAGTTAAATAAAAGCATAATAACTATTGCTCCTGAAGTGGCTGGGGCAATTCAAGATAATAACCAACTGAAAATAGAAGAAATGACTACAGCAATTAATGGCTGCATTCAAACTTTAAAAAATATTAAAGCTGATATTGAATTTTTCAGGATTGATCGTAGTAAAAATTTCTTTTTTATGGTAGCAATTAGTCTTATCTCATCAATTATTACCTCAACCACAGTCCTTTATTTTGTATTACAATGGTTTCCACCACAGCAAAAATATGTGGTTGAAAAAGCTCACGATATTCACACAGAAGGAGTGGTACAAATATTTGATATGCAAGGTAAATTTTGTAATAAAGCACAAATAATCAAGGATTAAATGCAATCATACCTGACATCTATTTCAAAAAAACCATGTTTATTCGCAGTCAAAAAGAACTCAAAATATAATTAATTATTGCAGGCAGCCTCCTAGCATATGGACTTAAGATCATTAAAAATGACAATATATATAATAGATTTTGTAGCAAATCATATATATAATATTGTCTATTAAAAGTTTTTATGTCAAAACATATGGGAGTTCTTAAAATAGCTAGGTAAAATGACAGAACGTTTAAAGCATGACAAAATTTTTCGCAAAGCAATGGAGAATCCGCTAGTAGCCCATGAATTTCTGCATGCTCATTTACCTAAACATATTAAGGATATAGTAAATTTCCCTAGTTTGACAATTGAAAATACCAGTTTTATAGAGCTAGATTTAAGAGATTCTATTTCGGATGTGTTATTTTCGGCAAAATTTGATAATAATAGGGATGGGTATCTGTATTTGATGGTCGAACATCAAAGTTCGCCTGACCACTTCATGGCATTCAGGATGTTCAAATATTTCATTAATATTTGTGATCGATATTTGACTTTAAATCCTGAGACCAAGATGTTACCATTAGTCTATCCGTTAATATTTTTTAATGGTACAGAAAAATATAATGTTCCAAGGAACTTATGGGATTTATTTGAAGACAGTAAGCTAGCAAGAAGTGCTTGGATCAATGACTACCAACTAGTTAATGTTCATGATATTCCTGATGAGCAGTTGAAACAAAGGACGTGGTCAGGGATACTTGAGTTTTTTATGAAGCATATCAAGAAACGCGATCTACTAAAAAAATGGCAGGAAGTAGCTTATATGTTACCTGAAATAACCAAGGTAACTATTGGGTACAATTACTTAGAGCTGCTATTATGTTACACATTGACAAGAATAAACCAATCGGATAGAGTAAAATTAGAAAAGTTATTAATAAGTAAGTTAAATCAGGAAACAGGTACAAAGCTTATGGGTAGTTTGGCACAACATTGGAAAGAAGAAGGCGTCATAGAAGGTTTACAAATTGGTGAGGCTAAAGGAATCCAAATTGGTAAAGAGAAGGGAATCCAGATTGGTAAAGCTGAAGGTAAAGCTGAAGCGATGAAAGCGGTAGCAAAAACTATGTTAATTAAAAATAAACCGTTAGATGAAATTATTGAATTTACTGGCTTAACTAAAATACAAATTAATAAATTGAAATAGTATATCGGAAATAGCAAAAAGCTATGAGTATCTGAAAGAGAAATATTAGGTGCCATTGAACAAATTTAAGAAAGCTGGATTCATGAAAAAAATTTTAAAAAAGAATGTTCCATCCCTTTACAGGTTATCTTATCCTGATGAATCTTTAGACAATGAGTTAGATATAACCTATCAGTCGTTTCTAATAGATGTAATTAATCTACCTAGCACATATTAATCTAGGGAAGTTAATTATGGCAAGAAGCAATGACTATATAAACAAAATCGATAAATTGATAGGACAAAAGATATATTCTCTAAGGCTTGCTAAAGGTTTGTCACGTCACCAACTTGCAACGGCAATAGAGGTAACACTTCAACAATTACAAAAATATGAGACTGGTTTCAATAGAATATCAATAGGTAGGCTGATTCTTATTGCTAAAGCATTAGAAAAAAATATTGGTTATTTTTATGAAGATTTAGAAGACATTAAAAATATTGAGCCTATTCAAACTCAGCATCAGCGTTTGTGTATAGAGGTGTCGAGGAATTTTATGAAAATACGTAACCCAGCGTATCAACAAGCTGTTAATGCATTGATACACTCACTGATTAAAGAGTAGTAGAGTAAAGGGAAAGTGCCGATACAGTTATATTGGTATCTAGGAGGCTGCCTACAATAACTAAAGTAATTCTATATTTGGCTCTTTTTGGCTGTGAATAAACATGATTTTCTTGAAATAATTACACTATTCCGTTAAGGTTTTTATGGGGTTCCTAAATTTTGTTGGGACTCTTATATGGCTACGCTAAATTTTTTGTTCACAGGACCTAGAAGATTAGCATCTGCTTCTCTTTCTGTATATAGGGTAGGTCCATACCATTATCTTCCTGACTTCGAAAAATAGTTAAAGATAAGTGTATAGAAAAAGCAGGAGAAAAAAGGTTTTGTTAATTAGAGGGCGTTTGTTGTGCCTCCATATATTTTTATTATTGACATACAATATTTTAGTAGATATACTAACCAACAATTAGTTTTAAATATGCTACTGATATGTTCGTTAGAGTCAAAAAATCTGCTACCCGTAATGTTAACGCTGTTCAACTAGTAGAAGGGATACGCGATCCCATAACTAATAAAGTAAAACAACGGGTTGTTCGACATATTGGCAGTGCATCAGACCAAGAAGAAATAACTAAACTAATAGAGCTTGCTGAATTCATTAAGGTTGAAATCGCTAGTAGCACTCAACCTAATCTTATCCCAGACAAGGATATAGTATCGATGGCAATGTCATCTAGACAGCGGTGCGAGAAAGAGCAAATACAACCACAACCTATTGATGATATCAGCAATTTACGTAGTCAAGGAAGCACTATCATTGGCATTCATGAGGTGTATGGAAAAATTTATGACCAACTTGGTTTTAATAAAATCTTACCCAACCCTGCCAGGGAAGTGTCGAGCATAAACATAATACGCAATGTTGTTTTAGCTCGTATTGCTAACCCAACTAGTAAGCGTGAAACAGTCAATTTATTGGTCAATAATTATGGAGTAGATTTAAAGCTTGATTCGGTATACAAAACTATGGATAAAATAGATGATAAGGTGGTTGAGAAAATCGAGCAGTGTGCTTTACTTAGCAGTCAAAAGTTGTTTAAAGAAAAAATCGATGTACTATTTTATGATGCAACTACTCTTTATTTTGAATCATTTACTGAAGATGAGTTGAAGAGTAAGGGGTTTAGTAAAGAATCATAAATTCAATGAAGTACAGGTAATGCTGAGCATTTTTGTTACTAATAATGGTATTCCAATCGGTTATGAGATATTTCCTGGAGCGACCTATGAAGGTCATACTTTATTGAAAGCTTTAGATAGCTTGAAAGGCAGGTTTGCTATTGATAAAGTAGTGTTTGTAGCAGACAGCGGTATGTTGAATAATGAAAATTTAGCTCTATTAGAACAGGCTGGCTATCAATATATAGTAGGTGCTAAAATTAAGAATATGACTAAGGATATTACAGCTAAAATCTTAAATAGTGATGATTATCAGCCATTAACCGTTGATGCAGAAGAATATAAGGGAAAAATAATTGAACTAGCTGAAAAGGGTCGCAAACTGATTATGAGCTATAGTAGCAAAAGGGCTTATAAAGATGCTCAAGATAGAGAGCAAGCATTGAAGAAATTAATGAAAAAAATGAACAGAAGTAAAGGAGTTAAGTCGTTAATTTCTGCTAGTGGTTATAAAAAATATTTAATAATTAATAATAATGATAAGTTTGCAGTAAACGAGCAAAAGATAGAGGAAGATAGCAAATGGGACGGTTTGCATGGAGTTATTAGTAACCTAGAAAATGTTGATGTAGCGTATATATTGTCTCGTTATAAAGGATTGTGGCAAATTGAAGAAACATTTAGAGTTAGTAAACACGATATTAAGATTAGACCAATTTATCATTGGAGTCCTAGTAGAATCAAGGCACATATTGCTTTATGTTTTATGGCGTTAGTATGTATCAGGCATTTAGAATATCGGGTAAATTTACAGTCAATTAAACTATCACCGGAACGATTACGTAAAGCACTAATTGGGGTGGAAATTACCAGTGTAGTACACATTAAAGATAAAAGAGTATTTGGCATTCCATCGCCGGTATCATACCAATTCCCAAATTTAATTTAGTATAAAGATGAGAAAAATAGGTTATAATGTAAAAGATAGATAAAATTAGGAATGTAATGGGTACTCATCAAAAATTAATAACAGAAGATTTATACAAACAGGCTATAGCTCAACTTGCAAGTACGAACAAAGAGAATAGGATCGCTATTAGGTTAAGAGCTATAGTAGCTGCAAAAGAACATGGTATTGGTATGGTGTCTAAAATATTTGATATCACAACTAATACGCTAAGAAACTGGATAAAAAGCTTTGCCCAAGGCGATGATAAAAATCTTGAATATAAAAAAGGTAGGGGAAGGAAAAGCGATTTAACGGAAAGCTGCTATGAAGCAATAAACAAATGGATACAAGAAGATTGTAACATAACAATAAAAAGTATCGTCATAAAACTTAAAGAAAATTTGGGAATTAATGTAAGTAAATCGGCTGTACACAGGGCATTGCACAAGCTTAAGTTTGCGTACATTACTCCAAGACCAGTGCATTACAAACAGAATAAAGAAACTCATGAACAGTTTAAAAAAAAATTCAAGAAAAAATAACAAGCAATCCAAGAAGTTTTTTGTATTTCTTTGATGAATCGCGTTTTGGAACTCATTCTAAATTAGGTCATGGTTGGTTTCGCAAAGGTATCAGAACTCAAGTTAAAATCAAAATAGGTTTTCAGAATTTTTATGTTTACAGTGCTGTTAACCCAATAACAGGAGATGATTTTAGCTTAATGATGCCAAATGTTAATACTATGTCTTTGAACATGTTTCTTGCGGAAATGTCTAAACATATAGGCGATCAAAAAGCCATTGTTGTTATGGATTGTGCTGGATGGCATAAGGCTAAGGACTTAGTGGTTCCTGCTAATATAGAAATTCTTTATTTGCCACCATATTCTCCTGAATTAAATCCTGCGGAGCGATTATGGGAGCATTTAAAGTCTGAGGCTATAAAGAATAAAGTATACAATACAATTGAACAATTAGAAATAGTAGTATCTTCATCTATTAAAAATTTAAATACCTTGCTAATTCAATCTATTTGTTGCATGAATCATTTACTAAATTAAATTCGGGAATTGGTATCAGATGAGGCAAAGATTATTTATAAAGCAATGAATTTACCGATTAGTACTATTCCTTATTTAATATCATCAGGAGAGTAAAACTCGATAATCAAGTAGTAAAGCTAATAATTATTATAGGATTATTTTGAAATTTTTATATTCGAACAAATAATTTGTTGTGCCTAGAAATTTTATCATTTCCTGTTCTATCAGCCATTTTTTGGCACAACAACACTGAAGTCGGGATATATAATCCACTAATACTAGGGTAAACATCTCCTTGACTATTCATTAGTGTAGGAATTATTTCTTCTACAGTCTGTATCCTTGTAGATACAATACTTACCTTGTTTAATGATAATACCATAAATCCTCCATATATTATTCGTAATTAATAATTGATCTTGTAACCAATCATCATTTGTTGTAATCTACACTTAGCACCTTGTCAATTCTTACCTGCTACCCCCCTTAGTCTGTTCAATTTTGTCTCCCCACTTATTATAGCATATTTTTGTTCGACCACTAATTGGGTTTTTAGTAAAATTTTAACTATATTATCCTGGACTTTGCCAGCAAAGATTGAATCGTTGTAGATATGTTGGTTTAGATGTCCAACAAATTCTCCAAAATCTTTTATTGTATGGCTTTGTTCTGATACAATTATACACAAATAATTATATTGGAAGGGATGAGAGCTTGGCGGATTGGAGTAATAAGATGTTCTTCAACATACCATGACCAAAAGCCTGGAGAAATTTCAGTAAGCTTGCCATGATTGGGACTAGATTTAATCCATTCTTCTAGATTCTGATTACCACTAATTTGCCATTCTAGATGCTCTTTAGATAAGAAATTTAACCGGTAAACATCCCGAATATTACCTGTACGATAAGAACCATTGTTGTAGTTATACTGTTTATCCCATAAACGGCAAGCATCTTTATCTGCCTTGTTAATATAAGGGTCACAACTGCCGCTTGGATACATATCTGGACTATTTCTTAAATGTCTATAATAATAATAACCATATTTAGCATTAGTAAATTTGTGTAATTTACTGGTCATTTTCTCAAATGATTCTTGATTAAACATTTCTAACTTCTCATCAAAACACATAGTTAATGTGGAGTTTTTTGGTTTTTGCCAATTTGGATATAAAAAAACTTTTATAATAAAATTAGTTGTGTAATCCTCTTTACTAGGCATAGCCATGAATCCTAAACACTCTATACCCTTAAAATCATATTTTTGTAATTTCCTTAATCCCCCCTTAAAAGTTAAACTTTTGGCTGAGTTACCATAATAAGTGCCGTTTACTGCAAGCCTGGTAGGTGCAAGTTGATGTTTGCTAAATATCGACAAGGCAAAATCAAACCATTCCTGCCATTTAACATTATCCCCAGAAAAGTCATGTAGGGCTAGACAGTTACACCACCGATCATCCTTATTACTATCAACCTTATAAAGCATATCATATTCTAGATCAGTAACACTTTCCATAGAAGAGTCCTGCTCTTGCTTTACATATATTTCTGCCATTATTTCCTCTCTTGATTATTTTTCCAAGACTTCTTTTATATCTTTTACTAGTTTTTCACCCTGCACTGCATCCGGTAATCTTTTCATGGTTGAACCTATTCTGTTTTTCAGCACATCCATTGTATCAGTTTTACTCATAATTTCAATAAAGTCAATTGTTCCATCTTTATAGACTATAGTAATATCAGGACGTATATTAGTAGGAAACTTTGAGCTAGCTATTTTATTAATTCCTTGATTCATAAATACTAATTCTACTTCTGGTTTCTTAGCATATTGATTAGCTAATTTTACACAAGCATCAGCATGACCGGGCGTACCAGTATGTTGTGCTTTGCCCACTATGTTTATCATGTGTTTGTTAGTTAAAATATCATCCAAACTTTGATATTTTAGAAATTCTTTTTGTGTCGCTTTGCTAAAGTGTTTAATTTGCTCAGTATCTAATTTTAAAATATCATTCTCTACTAATCTTTCAATATGTGCTTTCACCATAGCATAGTGTTCTGATTTAAGAGCTGATGTAGCTGCTGATACAGAGGCATCTTTTAAAGCTACTTCCGTTGTAGTTTTAGCTATATTCTTACCTGAAATAATACTAGTAATTTTTCCTATAGGCAAGAAAGTTAATGTATCCAAGACTACTTCCCTATAACCTTCTTCTAGGTTCTTATAACTCCAATTTACTACTTTAACTAGTTGTTGTTTTATTCCTTCTTTTACAGCAGTAGAATTATCTTTACCTAATGTGGTATCCATTCCCCAATTAATGAGTTTTTTTACATTATCTGTTGCCACTCCTACGGTACCTAGAATCGCGGATTTTACTCCAGGGAAATGTTTTGTAGTTTCTTCTCCAATTAGCTCTTTCAAATGCTTAATATGCATTCCTAAGCTATCAATAGTTGCATGAAGATTAATAATTGTTCCATCTTCAACGTTGTCTTCTCCTAATAATTGGATATATGTCTGGGTATTTTCCAAATGACGTTTATTCAACTCGTTCATTTTTTCTCCATAACTTCTATGGGGCATTTCTAACGCTTCAATCATTTGATGACAACTAGCAATCCTTGATTTATACCAATGTTTTTCAACACCAGTTGCTTGTTGCTTAACAGTTTCCAACTCTGTAATTAACGTTTTAATTGTTTTTATTGTTTCAACGATTTCAGAATTGAGCTGTTGAGACGATTCTGTAGATAATGGTTGCTCTTTCTTGCTGCTTGTATCTTGCGTATCCTGTAGATTTTCCTTTATCTCTGAGGTTGTTGCAACCTGTTGCCCTTTTCTCCCATGATTATCCTTACCTTCAACCCCCTTAGTCTGTTCAATTTTGTCTCCCCCACCTATTATAGCATATTTTTGATCGACCACTAATTGGGTTTTTAGTAAAATTTTAACTATATTATCGTGGACTTTGCCAGCAAAGATTGAATCGTTGTAGATATGTTGGTTTAGATGTCCAACAAATTCTCCAAAATCTTTTATTGGTCTGCCTTCTTTGATGGCGTCACTTTGTTCTTTTTTGTAAAGTACTTGCGAAATATGTAACATTGCTTGCAAATCAGCTTTACTACCACCATTTGCCTCAGCCTGGGTTACTTCGTCTTCTAAATTTTGGAAGAAAATGAAATATTTCTGTTTATTTTTAGTAACCTGCTCATCTTCTCCATCTTGTGCCAGCTCTTCCAATCCTTCCAGATTTTGGTAGTTTGCTGCAAATTGCTTCTCAAACTCTTGAATCTCAGCTGGACTGAGATTTGAGCCAAAATGCCAGTCATTACCTCTATCAAGGTTTTTTCCTAACTGTTTGGTATTTATTTCAGCACCAAAGATATTTGCCGTTTTCGCCCCTTTGATGATCACATCCTTAGGGTATGTCGTCACGAGATTTGAGCCCACATTAGTAAAGCCCTTAAACAAAGACCCGCCATGTATGATTTTGTATTTTTAGCATATCTTGTTGCTATACCACGCCATTCTTTAAATTTTTGAAATGTATTTTCAATAATGTGCCTTAGCTTATATAGATATTTATCTATCTCTCTTTGAATCTTCCTGTTTCTTTTTGATGGTATTACAGGAATTATGTTTGCATTCACAGCCGATTCTATTATGGCGTTTGTATCGTAAGCTTTATCAGCCATAAGATGTTGTGCCTCCATATTCTGGATTAACTCACAAGCTTGAGTACAATCATTTCTGGAACCTTCTGTAACAATAATTCTGACCGGCATACCATACGCATCCACGGCCATATGTACCTTTGTATTGAGCCCCCTTTTGTGCGACTAACCGTTTGATTCCCGCCTTTCGCTCCAAGTCCTGCTTTGTGAGTTTTTACAAATGTAGAATCTATCATTAACCATTCAAAATCAAGAGCATTTATAAAAATATTTAGCAAATTCTCCCATATCCCATTATCACGCCATCTACAGAATCTTCTGTGTACATTCTTCCAATTGCCATAATCAGGAGGCAAATCTCTCCATGGAACTCCCGTTCTAAATATCCACATCACTGCATTTATAAAAGTTCTATTGTCTCTTGCAATACCTCCCTAACAACCTTTCTGACCAGGTAAATTACTTTCTATCTTATTCCAAAGCTCATCGCTTATATCATGTCTTCTATGTGCTAAACTCATTGCTTCTTATCGCCTATTTTTATTACTACAATTATAATAACAAATCACATAAAATTATGCAATCACAATCTCGTGACGACATACCCTAGCTGCTTGTTTTATATTATCAAATATACCAGAAAAATAATGCCCTATCATTTTCGGCAGAGTCTTGCTTAATTCATCTTTAGGAATTTTTGTAATATCTGGTGGTCTCTTTACTTCTTCCTTGGTACCAAGCACAGTTTTCAACATATCACCATGCACTGTGCTATCGAAACTGGCTTGCTCTTCTTTGGTAATTTGTTTATGTTGAGATATATCCCGGTTTAACTGATCACCGCTGATAGAGCCACTAGTAACTTGTCCCTTACCTATGGTGCTGCTGACAATTTGCTGATGATCTTTAAACTGAACTTTTACCGGTGCATGATGAAAAGAAACATCTCTTTTACCTTTACCAGTTTGTTCCTCAGTGTGCTTTACTTGAAAATTTGCCCCAATGCCCAGGGTCAATCCTTGATCATAATCATGGATAGTTTTAACCACCATCCTGCCACAATTGACACTTAAATTACCTTTATCAGTCAGCTTACCATTTTTATCTTCTTCACCATTAGCAATCAAACCACCAGCAATTTCTAATGTTTCTTTTACTATGATATTTACTAGTTGTGAGCCGATGATACGTGCTACTTGGCTAGTCCAAGCTTTTTCCTTAAACCCGCTTTCTACTCCACCGCCAAATCCTGTAAAGTTATATTCTTTGTTAAAACCGATATTTAGGTTAGCTCCCATTAGTCTCTCAGATACTATATCTTGCACTGATTCAACAACTAGATTATTAGCTTTGATATCAACGTTCATCCCTTCTAAGGTGACACCTTTGAATTTGCCATCACCTGACAGGGTGATTTTTAAATTACCACTGACTTTGATGTAATTAGGGTGGTGGATAGTACTAGTTGATTCGACATTTTGAGTAGATGCCGATAAACTGCTATTTACCCCAGTATCTAAATCAATCTCAATATCGATAGCCCTAAAATCATATTGATAGTTATATTTATCACTACTAGTTTCAAAGGTAAAATTAGTAGCAGCAAAATCGACATCTTTCGCTGTCATCTTCACGCCTTGAAAACGAATATCATCTTTAACATGGGCAATGATCGTTTCACCATTAATAATATTATCTACGGCTACGGTAGAACAGGTCATTTCTTCACTCTGACTGGCAGATAAATATGCATACAACCCAACATTTACTGCATTAGTTGGTAACATGGCTAATGATTTATATGCATCGTAGGCTTTAAAAACTCGATCAAGATTATCAACAACATGGCTACCTTTCTTGGTAACCAACATTTTAACTTTATCTATAACGTTGGTGACATTTTGCTTAACAGCAAGCTTTATTCCTAATTCAGCATGCTGCTCAATATGTTTGGTGATAGTCTCAGTATCATAGGTTTTTGCTTGCCAGTTACGTGCTTCTACTTGAATAATTTTAGCAGATATATCCGAAGAAATTTGCTCAAATGTTCCGTCTTTTGCCATAATAGTTAGGGCATTAGAGGCTACTAATTCAGAAGAATTTAAATGCTGATCCCATAATTTTTGCTGATCACTATCTACAGTTGCCGCTGCTCTAAACCCACCTTCATTCTTACCTTTGTGGTAAAAACCAATCTTAAAACCAGATTCACTACAGAAAATTAGTGATTTATCAGTATATTTTGAGGCTTCTAGCTTTAAACCATTGGGTACTACTAGATGAATATCCTGCCCAATAATCTTGCTGCCTAGAATATGCATTTGCCCACCAACTATTCCATAGAAAGTACCACCAGCACAGATAATAGTTGGTACGCTATCATGCCCTTCATTAAACTCTCTGACATTTTTGGTACTATTAAATGTCATCGAATTACCATCAGATGACCATAGACTATAGGATTTCTTGTGATAGTCATGGATATGCAGATTATAGCCATCTTTGACAGTTAGGTTACCGCCAACTTGCATTAATATATCCTGTTCAGCAAAAATCTGGGCAGTTTCTATAGTAGCATCCTGATCAATAACAATTCTTTGATTACCAGCATTGATCACTGTTGGCAGAACTGTTTCAGTGTGATCGTGACTACTCCAGTGAGTTCTACCTCCAAAAAATTTCTTTTTACCTTTAAATTCCACCTGCTTATCAAATATATCTTTCACATGACCAATTTTTAGATCCTTAGCATGCAGATTAATCTCTTCCGCTTCAATTAAGGTGCTAATAAACTCCACAGCCCTACCTGCGTCTATATTTAATATGCCGGCATTAATTTCCGATACTACATGCTTTATAGCGACCTCACTGGTAGTAGTTTTACCAGCATGATGACAATAGCTGGTCATTAAGGCAATAGGTAGTACCTTGATATTATTCTGACTGACTATTTGCAAATGATCTTTTATAGTGATTAAGCTACCGATAACTTCAATATTATTTGCCATCATATAAGCATTTTCTGCTCTCAGAACTGATTGTTTGATGACTGGTTCTTTAAAGTTAAAGGTGAACTCTTTCCCAAAGAAAGATTTCACCTTGATAGTTTTATTGACCTCTATCTTGTCAGCTGATAGCTTAATATCACCATCACTGCTTTTTAGTCCTAACTCACCACTTGCCTGAATTGTACCATGTACTTCAATGTCACCTGATGCCCCGAAAAATAAATTTTGTCCAGTAACATGCACATGATCAGTAACATGGCGTTCATACATTTTAGTCTTACTGCCAAACCACCAAAGTTTTCTAATAAAATACTGCTCTACCTTAGGAATACCAAAAAATATCTTCCCTGAATCTACATGCACAGCCATTACTTCATAAGGAAAATCTACGTCACGATCTATGGTTACATCACCTTCTCTCTGCCTTAAATCTACTCGCTTGCTGCTATAAGGATAGAATAAATCAATCTTACCCTTACCAAGATCAATTTTAGTGATTTCTGAAAATTCTAACCTAGTAGGAACTATTTGGTCATTTACAATCATATCATATAATTCTGGTACCCTAAGCCATGGTTTTAATGCTTGTAAACTAGCATGTCGAGCAGCTGATTCCTTAATAAACGATTGATCCATTATGTAATCTGCTTTTAAGCTACCTGAATTAGCTCTTAATAATGCCCCTACACTTTTGAGATAACTCCCAGCATCAATATCTATTGCTCCAGCTTCAATTTTGCTAATGACGGATTTGATACCAAGATCATTAAATCCACCACTAAACATCGTAGCATTGTATAATGATAATGGCAGTAATTCTAAACCATCTTTCGTCTTAATAATTACCTGATGATCTTTAGCACTTAATCTGCTACCAATTATTGCCCCAGTATGGGCATCAATAATAATGCTTTGAGGGTTTTGCTCAGCTATTGCCTGAAAAATGCTAAGATCAATTTTACTACTATTAATTAAATGGTACTGAAACTCATTAGAAGAAGGGCTACTGTAACCTCTAGCATCTACTAAACCAAGTGCTTCTATTTCTTTAAATGGGAAGCCACATCTTACTAGCAAGTTGCCATTACTATCTCTAGCACTAGAATTATATAAGAATAAATTAGTCGGAAACTGGCTTAATGATATATCACTATTAATTGCTAAATAATTAGCTATGCTTCTAAAAAATAAATTATTATCAGATAAAATTTTACTACCATCAATAGTAATATTTTTCTGAGCATCGGTAAACATTTGAGAGGCAAAAACTTGAGAGTTGCTGAACGTTACATTACCCTCAGCATAATTGACTAATAATCTACTAATGATAGATGAATCACTAACCGAAATATCTCTACCCGCTACATTTTCCATTTGACGACTGGCAATATTATACCAATTCCCGAATTTAATTTAGTAAATGATTCATGCAACAAATAGATTGAATTAGCAAGGTATTTAAATTTTTAATAGAGGAAGATACTACTATTTCTAATTGTTCAATTGTATTGTATACTTTATTCTTTATAGTCTCAGACTTTAAATGTTCCCATAATCGCTCCGCAGGATTTAATTCAGGAGAATATGGTGGCAAATAAAGAATTTCTATATTAGCAGGAACCACTAAGTCCTTAGCCTTATGCCATCCAGCACAATCCATAACAACAATGGCTTTTTGATCGCCTATATGTTTAGACATTTCCGCAAGAAACATGTTCAAAGACATAGTATTAACATTTGGCATCATTAAGCTAAAATCATCTCCTGTTATTGGGTTAACAGCACTGTAAACATAAAAATTCTGAAAACCTATTTTGATTTTAACTTGAGTTCTGATACCTTTGCGAAACCAACCATGACCTAATTTAGAATGAGTTCCAAAACGCGATTCATCAAAGAAATACAAAAAACTTCTTGGATTGCTTGTTATTTTTTCTTGAATTTTTTTTAAACTGTTCATGAGTTTCTTTATTCTGTTTGTAATGCACTGGTCTTGGAGTAATGTACGCAAACTTAAGCTTGTGCAATGCCCTGTGTACAGCCGATTTACTTACATTAATTCCCAAATTTTCTTTAAGTTTTATGACGATACTTTTTATTGTTATGTTACAATCTTCTTGTATCCATTTGTTTATTGCTTCATAGCAGCTTTCCGTTAAATCGCTTTTCCTTCCCCTACCTTTTTTATATTCAAGATTTTTATCATCGCCTTGGGCAAAGCTTTTTATCCAGTTTCTTAGCGTATTAGTTGTGATATCAAATATTTTAGACACCATACCAATACCATGTTCTTTTGCAGCTACTATAGCTCTTAACCTAATAGCGATCCTATTCTCTTTGTTCGTACTTGCAAGTTGAGCTATAGCCTGTTTGTATAAATCTTCTGTTATTAATTTTTGATGAGTACCCATTACATTCCTAATTTTATCTATCTTTTACATTATAACCTATTTTTCTCATCTTTATACTAAATTAAATTTGGGAATTGGTATTAGACTCCACTATTCTTAAATCTTGACCAGCTTGATTAGTAACTTGCTGTTCAATAATATTAGATCTAACAATACCAATATCTTTCTGAGATTCGAAACTACTAGTATGTCCAGAAATATTACTATCGGTTACATAAATATTATCACTTCTATAGCTTTGGTCAGTTACTTGGATATTAGAGCTATCTACTCCAATATCTCTACCCGCCACATTTGCCATTTGATTACTGGTAACATTAGACTCCACTATTCTTAAATTTTGACCAGCTTGATTAGTAGCTTGCTGCCTACTACTAATATTGGATCTAACAATACCAATATCTTGGTAAGATCGGAAACTACTAGTCTGTCCAGAAATATTACTATCCATTATATAAGTATTATCACTTCTATAGCTTTGGTCAGTTGCTTGGATATTAGATGTATCTACTCTAGTATCTCTATCACTGACAACCTTTAACAGGCGGCTACTTACCTGTGAATCACTAACCGCAATATCTCTACCCGCTACATTTGCCATTTGACGACTGGTAACATTAGACTCCACTACCATTAAGTCTTGACCAGTTTGATTAGTAACTTGTTGAACAATAATATTAGTTCTAATAATACCAATATCTTTCTGAGATTGGATACTACTAGTCTGTCCAGAAATATTACTATCCATTATATAAGTATTATCACTTCTATACCTTTGATCAGTTGCTTGGATATTAGATTTATCTACTCCAATATCCTTACCACTGGTCATTTCTAATAGAGCGGATTGCATCGATGAAGCTCTCAGCATAATATCACCATTCTCACTGACAATCACAGTCTTATTGGTGGTAACATTACTACCAATTTGGATATAATGCCCTACTGTATGAGCTAAAAATTGAATAGCATTGATGATAGTATCTCGTATATAAGAGTCTGTCTTAGAATAAGTAACTAAACTATGGGTATCAAGATGAGCACTAATGTCAAGACTTCCTCCAATAGCTAAAAGTTTGATTTGTTTAGCTGTGAGTGAGCCTCTTGCTGATAATACGCCAAAGAGGCTATATAACTCAATATTACCATCGATAACTTTAATATTGCCATGAAAGCTTAAACCTTGACCAGCCCTGATAGTTAAAAAATCTTGCATTGCACAATTAATACCAGCAATAATTTGGCTAGTAGATAAAGCTCTATCCATTGATTGAACTAAGCTAATTTTTCCAGTAGCTTTTTCAATAACTATATTATGATCAAATCCAGCAAAAAAACCATCAATGCTAATGTGAGATAGATACTGAACATTAATTTGAATTAAATTATATTTACTATCAATAGGCTGGCAAATAATCTGCCCGAGTTTCACACTACCACTAATATTGAAACTATTTAACTTGGCTAAAATTGCATCTATTTCAACTTTCTTATTACCAGCATTCTGGATGTGCAAACCAAAATAACCATCCCTATCAGAACTAATATTATCTCGTCTGGCATCAAGATTAAGATTTAGTTTGATAAATTTTCCTTTATAATCGCTGAAGATAACTATATGACTCCTTCCTTCACTATCTAGATCAAATAGTTCAGTGGGTCCTTGGAAATTAGCTGTGATATTACCTATTAACCACAAACTATCAATTGTTGTGGTTTTAGCAGAATGTTTACCAAAAAATACTTTTCCTTGAGCCGCTTGATATTTTAAATGTCCTATTCTTGATTCGTTGAGATTTAATTGTAGGCAATTAATGATTTCCATCTGCTCAGCTATTAAAATACCTGGAATATCGATGACGCTGGCTCCTTTAATATTGATCTTGTCAAATTTAACGATACCATAGGGCATTTCGATCTTTTTCTCGATTGCTCGACTCACATCAATATTTAGGTCTAGCCCTTGAAACCTACCATCACCATCAGCCCTAAATTCAATGAATGAATAAACATCAATATAGACCTTGCCTATCGGTGAGATAAATGATCCAATATTAGCTATTTCTGACTTAACAATAAACTCAGTACTGAGATTTTGAAAATTAGATAATTCTTCTATTTCTTCAGCTATTAATTTACAAACTCCACTACCAGACTTAACATTCTTAAGCGATAGGATTTTTACATTTTCGCAAGAAAAATTAGTTATAATAGCAACATTTTCTAAACAAACTCTTAGTGGCTTAATATTTTCTGGTATAATTAGAGTGCCGATGACCGCTCTTGTCTCATCATTACCTTTTATTGTTAGCTCACTATTTAAACCATGTAATTCAACAGATAAATTATTTTTTACCCTACCACCTATCCAGGTAAGTTTATTACAGAAAAAATCAGCATTCAAAGCCTGACAATTTCTAAAAGTAACAGAATTGTTATTATGTTCGTCTTGTTGAATTACCAAAAACCTATCACCATCCCGATAAAACTTATTATCACTAACTGTAATACTACGAAACTGCCTGAAATCTGCATCTTCAACAGACAAACTACTACGGTTGAGGTTTTGGGTAAGAATTACTAAATCGGCGGGAGGACCTGTAAGTGTAGTAGTACTATGCCAATATAATGGCTTATTATCTCGTGAGAAAGGTAAGATACAATAAATAGTATCAGTAGGGTCTATTAAATTATTATAAATCCTTATATAATCAATATCTTCATTATGTAACTCTAAAACTGCTTTGTCGCTACTTACATAGAAATCAAACATCTCGCTACTACCCAACTATCTCAAAAGTTATAAAACTACTTATTGAGATATGAATAAATTATAAATTAGACTTCCCTGCATAAGTCAAAGATAGTTGAGGGGTTTTTAGGAGAAACGAAGCCGAGTACCGCAGCGTACATAAACGTACGTGAGGAGCGGAGGCGAGTTTCGACGACAAAATCACCAACTAGATTGACTTATGTAGGAAGTTTATTTAATTAAGGTCTGTATGAGCACTATCCCCCATCAAATTTTGCTGATAGAACATAGCTAGTATCCCTGCATAATGTTCTACAGCTAAATCGATTGGTGTATGACCGCTAGTATCTGATACATGAATATCAGGATGGTGTTTTAAAAGAACCTCCGCTAACTGGGATTTTTCTGCAAAATCTGCTGAATTCTCTAACAATATATGAAAAACTGTTTTACCTTCACTATTCTGTTTATTAACATCAATATGATTTTTTTCTAAAATCTCTGTGGCTAATTGATGGTTATTATTTTTACAAGCAAGATGTAGTAAATTATTACCATTATTGTCTGCTAAAGATTCTACAAGCGATATAAACCCAGAATCCTCAAGCAACTTCTCGATTACCTTACTATTCTCTATTTGAGCTAAATTGGCTAATAAACTAGGTTCCAACTTAATTAGTTTTATGGCAATATTGGCTTGTGCCTTATCTGCTGACAATCTTACCACTGACATTAAATTACTGGTCTTTAACAGCAATTTAGCAATCTCTGTTGTATCTTGTTCTAATGCAAGATACAAAGCAGGTTTATTGTCACTTATTACTAGTTCTGCACTATCGGCATTTAAAGCAACTAAATCCTTAACCATCTGTAAATTATTTTCTGCCAAAGCCTTTTGCATAACTATTTTACTATCAGCTCCCTTATTCAACAAAGACTCTGCTATTGCCAGCTTATTTTGTAACAAAGCATGGTATAAAGGACTATTACCTTGGGCTTCTAATTTATTTAGCAATTCCGGGTTAGTTTCTAATATCTTAGTAACGTTCTTTCCATAATTTTTGCTAATAGCATTTTTTAACTCAAGCTCAAAATTTGCTCCAAACTTTTTCAACAACTCTATCCCTGGCTTATCATCCGTTAGCACAGCTAGTTGCAACGCAGACATTCCCTTGGTTGTTAGTTGATTGATCGCCTGAGGATTAGATCGTAATATTTGTTCTGCTGATTTATAGCAACCATGCTTTAATGCCAATTGTAATAGACTGTAACCTGAATAGCTAACCTGGCTTAATTCTGCTTTATGACTAAATATTTTGTCAAGCATCACCGCATCATCTTTTAGTACCACATCTAACAGCGATTTAGTAAAATCTTGCCCCGTGGCAAACATTTTACTAATGAAATTACTATTACCTGAATCCAACACTAACTTGAAGATAGTTAGATTGGCATTGCTAATATTGAAATCAATTTTATTAGCTATTAACAAATCAAATAAAGCAGTATCGTTCTTACTTAAAGCCAGTTGGGTCAGAGATTGACCATTTTTATGAACATAATGCGGATCAAAACCATATTGTTTGATAGCATTAATTACTGAAACAGAATCTGCATCACCATTGCCCCAAAGTTTCTGTAGAATATGAGCTTTTTGTTTAGCATTTAATGCCTTAATATTATCACCAATTTGGAAACTATTTATCTGACTCTGTAAACTATTCTCCTGTGACTGCAACCCTGCTATTTTTTGCTGTACTTCGGTAATCTCCCGATTCTTCTGAGCGATTTCTTGGTTCTTTTGAGAAACTTCCCACTTCTTTTGAGCAACCTCTTGGCTCTTTTGAGCAACCTCTTGGCTCTTTTGAGAAACTTCCTGATTCTTCTCAGCAAGCTCCTGATTCTTCTGAGCAAGCTCATGACTCTTTTCGGAATTTTGTGTTGCATAACTACTATTATTACTTTGGTATGAAGTAATTTGCGGAATTATGTCGAGTATTGGGGCTATTGAGTTTAAGGAGTCAGTTGGGTCTACCGGTATATTTTGCGTATGATAAAGATGTGTTGGAACCGTAACGGATCTACTTGGATGATTAATTTGTGTGCCAGTCCCATCAAACGATCTCACTATGTGCATATCACTGTTCCCACTATAATCAAAATATACTTTAACCACAGTTTGGTTATCAGAATTTTGTTTGATAACCACACATGACTCATATTTTAAAATATCCTCAGCTTCTTGTATTTTCCCTTTTATAAAATCTCGTATTCTCATAAATTTACTCCAAATTTAATTGTGCTAGTTCACCAACCAACTTGGCAGCTAGTTGATCATTTTCCACTATTCCTGTAGTAGATGCAGGATTATCCTGAAAATCGTTTAAATATTCGTGTATTTTTCTTACTAAAGCCTGTTGTTCGTTAAGTTTGCTTTGTAATGTTGCAAGATTATTTTGCTTACTAGTGAGATTACATTGAATATTACTAAGACTATATTGAGTACTATTAAGAGTACTTTGTTTACTAGCAAGATCGTTTTGAGCATTACGAAGATTACTTTGTTCATTAGCAAGATCGTTTTGAGCTTGTGATAATTGTGACGATAAACTACTATTTTGCGATATATAGCTATTATTATTAGATTTTTCACTACTCAGCTTACTCTGCAAACTACTCAAATTCCCATCAATATCCATCAGTGGATTATTGCTTAAACTATTAAATTTACTTTTTAGTGTTTCTAATCTTTCTTTTGACATAAAACCTCTTTAATTTTTTTACTTCAATAATATCCAAAACTCCTTATATAGCTGCCTGTTAAAGTTCTAGATAGCTTTTCCGTCATTGCGAGCAGTATCGAAGCACAACGAAGCAATCCTCTCTTTTATGGATTGCTTCGTCGGCTCATGTCTCCTCGCAATGACATTTAGGAACTTGTAACAATATCAAGAACCTAATTTGTATTGACAATAAATTCCTTTATTCCTAAAAATCCATATATTTTAATAAGGTATAAAATATATTTTGGTATGTAAAGTATATTTTATAAAAAATTAGTGAAATATTTAGTTTAGTGGCAATTATGCAATGATTATATAATTTTAGTTGTAGGTAGAATTTAATTTATACACATTATTTTCTTACGACTCCTTAGGCAAAAAAATCCCTAAAATACTTTATTACGCGAATTTTGGATAAGAAGTTAAAAAATTTATAATTTTTTACTGATAAATAGTTAGGGTATGTCGTCACGAGATTGTGATTGCATAATTTTATGTGATTTGTTATTATAATTGTAGTAATAAAAATAGGCGATAAGAAGCAATGAGTTTAGCACATAGAAGACATGATATAAGCGATGAGCTTTGGAATAAGATAGAAAGTAATTTACCTGGTCAGAAAGGTTGTTGGGGAGGTATTGCAAGAGACAATAGAACTTTTATAAATGCAGTGATGTGGATATTTAGAACGGGAGCTCCATGGAGAGATTTGCCTCCTGATTATGGCAATTGGAAGAATGTACACAGAAGATTCTAAGGTGGTCCCCTTTGTCTAGACAAAAATTTAGATAAATAGAGATATAATTCACAAAAATTAAATTGTTGTTTTTATACAATATTTTTTTCAAAATATACACATTCTGGAGTTTTATAATCCAAAGTTTGATGCATCCTTTGTCTATTATAAAAGTCCATATATTCGTTAATTGCTGTTTTTGCCTCCTTTACTGTTGTTAAAATAATCCGATAAATTTTTTCCTGTTTTAATGATCGCCAAAAACGTTCAATAAAAATATTATCTAAGGCTCGTCCCTTACCATCCATACTAATCAAGATATTATGTAGCTTTAGCATACTAATAAAATTCTCCGAGGTAAATTGTACTCCTTGATCAGTATTAAATATTTTTGGCATACCATATTTTTCTATAGCGTCTTCAAGGGCTGTTACACAAAATGCACTTTCCAAACTAATGGAGATTCGCCAACTTAGAATATAACGACTATACCAGTCAATAATAGCTACTAAATATACGAACCCTTGGCTCAGTCTTATATACGTTATATCTGCACTACAAACCTGGTTTGGCAATACTATTTCTAATCCTTTTAGTAAATAAGGATATATTTTATGTGCCTGATTCCTCTTGCTTAAATTTATTTTAGGATAAACAGCTTCAAGACCCATTATCTTGTAGTAACGTCTAACAGCTTTACGACCTACCGAAAAACCTTGGGCTTGTAAATATTTAGCCATCCGCCGCATACCATAATATGGATGCATAGTATAGGTCTCATCAATTATTGCCATAATCTTGATATCTTGTTCACTAATACCAGTAGGTTGATAGTAATAGGTTGACCTGCAATATCCAATAACTTACACTGTTGTACAATTGTTAACTTATTATGATTAGGCTCTATCATATTACACCTAACCTTTAATTCCAAACAATGCAGATTTTTTTTTGAGCCAGTCACACTCAACGCTTAACTGACCAATTTGCTCATATAGATTCTTGATTAACCCCTGCTGATTTGGGTCAGCACTCTGTGTTTTATTCTTAAAACCTTGTACTAACAACTCAAGACCTTGTTTTTTCCAGTTACTTATCTGTGTTGCATGAACACCATACTTACTGGTTATCTGGGCTATTGTTAGCTCTCCCTTAATTGCTTCTATGACAATTTTGGCTTTCTCCTCAGCACTATATTGCCTTACTTGTTTTTTCATCTCTAGCTCTCCTTGTTTGCTAAAGAATTCTATCTCATTTTTCTTATTTTTCTGTCCAAAATATTGGAACCATTATAACCCCCTGATCTCATTAGCAAGAGCTGTACGGTTTTTTACCAATCGTTGCCTTACCCTATGAATAAATAAAATATCTTGTTGCTCTGCAGTTTTGATAGGCACAAATCTCATATTAGGTCTCGCTACTGCCTCACATATTGCTTCGCTATCTGCTTGATCATTTTTATTAGTTTTAACATAAGGCTTAACAAATTGCAGGGCTATTAATTTTACAGTATGCCCTAGTTTTGTTAATTCTCTTGCCCAATAGCTAGAACCACCGCAAACTTCTATGCCTACTAAGCATTTTGGTAAGTTAGCCATAAAAGTTAGAACCTGCTCTCTCATTAATTTTTTCTTTAATATTGTCTTACCATTTTTATCTACACCGTGAATTTGAAAAAATTTTTTTGCAATATCTATACCAATTGTGGTAACTTCCATACGGACCTCCTTATTGTTGTTTAGGATTCATTTCCTATCCTAGAAGATTAGCATTTGCTTCTCATTCTGTATATAGGGTAGGTCCATACCATTATTTCTAATTACTTCCCTGGATTGCTTTGTTGCCACTAAGTGGCTTCTTGCAATGACGTCGTTTTGATACACCTACTTAACCCCAACACTAGTGTACACTGCCCTTATACACGACCACCTACAGGTCGAATTTTAGGGGGAAGAGGTGGTGGAGGGGGCTTATTGGCTCCTGTAACATTCCCGGGTTTAGGGATAGTGGCGGCAATAGCTTTTACTTCTGCCTGAAGCTCTTTAGGGAGATTTTCCTTTGTTGCTACCGCTTCAACAACAGGCTTAGCTGATAAGTCAAGAGTATTGTTCTCATATTTCTCTTTAAGTTCCTTTAGTTTTTTAACGATATCTGTTTGTTTCTTTTCCTGATCAACTTCTTCCCATCCCTCAAAATCTTGCTCCCTGAAATCTTTCCCAATAAATTCAATTAGCTCTTCTTTGGTCTCAATATTTTTAGTCTCCGAAAGTTCAGCATGAAGTGTCTTAATAAGAGCAGATTGATCGATATCTTTATTTTCAATAAACTCCACAAGCGCAGCATGTGGGTGTTCATCATCGTCATCATCTTGGAACGCAGGTCTTCTAGCAAGTATTGCGTCTCTCAGAGATGTAACAATAGAAGGTTCCTCTCCTGCTTTAGTTTTATCTACAGCATCTTTGTGTTGTTTATCTATATCATCTACCTTTTTAAGTTTTACTCCAGCTCTAATTGCAGCTAATAGAGTACCTCTTTCATCTTTCTCCTCAGGCACTGCTACTGCCGGCTGTTTCTCCTTAGGCACTACTACTGATTTAAGTTGTATTCCCTTATTAATTTCATCTAATAGCTGTCCATGAGCATTCTCCTGCCCTTCTATTGGGTTTGCTGCTGCCGGGTTGTTAATTTGACCAGGCGGCGGTGGTGGTGGCGGCGGTGGAGGAGGTGGTAGCGGTTGATCAAACCCTCCATCTGGTAGAGGCGGCGGAGCTGGTTGGGCTGCTGTAGGTGGCAATGGTGGTGGCGGTGGTATTATTTGGGGTTCTTGATGAGCCCCTTGTTGTAAGCCTGGTACATGTAGTGGTGGTGATGGCGGCGGTGCTGGAGGTGGAGGTATTTCCGTTGCAATATTTGGTTGTGGGTCAGCTAGATTCTGCAACGACGCAGTACGTACAGGTGGAGGTGGAGCATGCCGTTTTGTTGACGATGGCATAGATGCTCGTCTAGCATGTTCTTCTGGTTGTGGAGCATTTATATCCGGCAACGAAGTAGTATGTGTAGAAGGTGGAGCTGGAGCTGGACGTGTTGGTCGTGGTATAGAGCCGGCTGCTTGCTGAGAACCTATACCAGTAGGAGGTAAAGGCGGTGCTGGCGGTATTGTAACATTTGGTTGCTGAACAACTTGGTTTGGTAATGAAGCGTTAGCTAAAGGAGGTGGTGGCGGGGCTTGACGTAGTGGCACCGTCTGTAGATTAGGCATTGATGAGTGCAAGGTTTGCGACTGAGTCTGCTCTTGACCAATCGTAGTTAGTAATGGTTCTGAAATAGAAACTGTTCTGGAAAAAGCTAAATCAATTTTACTACTTAAAACTTTCACTGCATCGGACTGCTCGTTTGATAACTTTCTTTCTGTCAACTTCTCTAATTCTTTATGCAACTTATCTTTTCTAGCTAGTTTTGAACTCTCTATGTTCTTACCAGTGAATTTTAAAGCATTATCAATATGACGTAACGTTTCATTGTTTTTGATTACGGTGTTTTCCAGAATTTTTTCTGGAGTACTTACAAAAATATGCTTGATTTTTGTTACAACTTGTTTAAGACCATCTAACCAAGTTGAGGGTAAGTCTTGTTGCAATTTTGCTAATTGTTGTTTTATAGCAAGCAGCCCTTGCACTTTATCATTAGCCTCTACCAATTTGGTGATGTCTTTTTGTATTTGTGTTAGCTGTGTTCTTTCGTGCATTAATGCTACAGCCTCTTTAGCATTATAAAACTTTGGTACAATTTCCCTAAATTTTTCTGGGGATACATCCAATTTGATCAGCTGTTCTTGTAATTCTGCTGCTATTTTTTTTTGTTCATCCGATAACTCTTTTTGCAAAATCTTATCCAACCCTTTCTGTAATTCTTTATCGATGATTACTTGTAACGATGAAGATTTTTTTCCTATTTTTTTTAATGTATCGTCAACATCTGTAAGTATCTCTCTGTTGATTTCTCTCCTTTCTGCGGCAATCTGCTCGTCATTTTTTATAAAAAGATATTTCACTTGAGGAATAATTTGTACGAATCTTTTAAACCAAGGTAAAGATGGTGCTTCTTTCTTTAGCTGTTCCACTTCCTGTTTTAGCTCTATGCTACCTTTTAATTGTTGATTAGCATCTAGGAGTTTACCTATAGCATTTTGCATCTTTGTTAATGAATTTGCTTCACTTGATAATACAGCGTCTATGCTTTTTTGTTCTTGAACTTTCGACATATGATAACCTCTTAATAACTTTAGTATGAGCATCTATAGTAAACAATAGTCAAACGTCTTGTCAAATTAATACTTGAATTTTTTAGCATTTAGTACTATCATCACCTCATATTATTAAAATCTCTTGGGAGAAAAAGATGAGTGAACTATTAGAACTTGCAGCGGAAATGCGGGAGAAATTTGGGACAGGAGCTGCAAGAGACCTACGCAGAAGAGGTATGGTTCCTGCTGTGGTTTATGGAGCAAATAAACAGCCACTTGCTGTTTCTATTGAAGAAAAAGAAATAACTAAGCACTATAGAAAGCCTGGTTTTATATCATCCATTGTTCAAATTAAAGTGGGGAACAAAACCCATAAAGTATTACCAAAAGCTGTAGAATTGCATCCGATTACTGACATAGTTAGGCATGTTGATTTTGTCCATTTAGAAGAAAAAACCCAAACAATGGAAGTTCCAGTGGTTTACGAAGGTAAAGAAAGAGCTTTGGGAGTTAAAAGGGGTGGATTCTTTAATATTATAAAAAGAACTATAACTCTTTTATGCGATGTCAATAATATACCTAAAAATATTAATATTGATGTTAGCAATATGCTAATAGGTCAGTCTTTAAAAGCTAAAAACATTAAATTACCTGAAGGAACTCAGCTAGCTAGTAAAAGTGATTTTATTATTGCTACTATCATTGGGCGTAAGGGTAGTAAGGCAGAAACTGAAGAAACTGCAACTGAAGAAGTAAAAGCAAAATAATTATATAATCGTCATTGCGAGAAGTGTGTAAGCTTTAGCCGTCATTGCGAGGAAGACCGTAGGTCGACGAAGCAATCCATATGACAATTTATGGATTGCCACGCTCACATATGTTCGCTCGCAATGACGTGTATGCATCTCAAACGTCATTGCGAGGAGTCGTTTTATGACGACGAAGCAATCCGTTTTTGTGTTATATCTGCCCTTAGTGTCACCCCTGCTTCAGTGCGGGGTCTAGATTCCCGCCTACGCGAGAATGACAATAGTGGGTGGAAATGACAAAAGGTCGTAATAATGACATTATCAAAAACGCATGAATATCCCTCAATTATTGGCAAAGCCAATTCTTCAAAGCCTTCAAATATATATTCAAATCAGAAGAGTGTACTTGTTGTAGGTTTGGGAAATATAGGCAAGGAGTATCAAAATACTCGTCATAACGTTGGCTTCATAGCTGTCGATTATTTATCAGAATACTATAAAATTTCTTGGAATACAAAATCCAAACTTCATGCAGAACTGGCACAAGGGATAGTGGACGGACAGAAATTACTATTGGCAAAACCTGTAACTTATATGAATCTGTCCGGTAAAGCAGTACAAGCCATATGTTCTTACTATAATATCAACCCACCAAATATTTTCGTTTTACATGATGATATAGATTTAGAAATTGGTCGAATAAAATATAAATTAGCTGGTGGTAGTGGTGGGCATAATGGTTTAAAATCATTGGATCAGTGTATAGGGAATGATTATCACCGTATCAGAATTGGGGTAGGAAGACCATCGGCGTATGATGATGTATCGGATTACGTCTTAGCTCCTTTCTCTAAAGAAGAATATAAAATTATTATCAGTTCCATTGATGTAATAACCAATAATTTCCATTTATTGCTTTCAGGCAAAGTGGAAGAATTTAACAGGAGTGTAGTTTAAATTATGGAGAGACAATCACATTTAGAGATAGTCTATGCAGATAATAGCATAGATGCACAATATATGAAGGTAATGGAGAATGGTTTAAATGAGCAGGCTAAAGTCAAGAAGGGGCTTGATGTTATAAAATCATTTTCCTTTGCCTGTTTTGATAATGATAAAAACTTTGTTGCTGGTGTAGATGGCAAGAGTTTCTATGGTTGTTTATATGTTGACACGTTATGGGTTTCAGAAAATTTTCGTGGTCAAAATTATGGTACTTTACTAATGGCAAAGGTGGAAGAGGTAGCACGAGAGCGTAATTGTAAATTTATGACTTTATTCACTACCGATTGGCAAGCCAGACCATTTTATGAAAAATTAGGCTTTAAATTAGAGTTTGTAAGAAGTGGCTATGCTAAAGATTCGGAAGTATATTATTTAAGGAAAGATTTATAGCTTCCTAGCATTACTTAGTCATTGCGAGAAGCCACTTTGGTGGCGACGAAGCAATCCAAGAAAATGGTTAGAAATGGATTGCTTCGTCGGCTTACGCCTTCTCGCAATGACGTTTAAATATAGGAGCATATATATCGCTAATAGACGTATATATACCCCCAGCGTCATTATGAGAAGCCACTTTGGTGGCAACGAAGCAATCCATGGTAAATACCAATTGGGTTAACTATATGAATAGAAATTTATGATATTAGATTTATGACATTAAGATGTGGTATTGTTGGTTTGCCAAATGTAGGAAAATCAACTTTGTTTAATGCTTTAACTTCCAGTGTTGCAGCAGAAGCGGCTAATTATCCTTTCTGCACTATAGAGCCAAATTCGGCTATAGTATCAGTACCGGATATTAGGCTAAATGAGTTGGCAGTTGTTGCTAATTCTACTAAAATTATTCCTACTTATATAGAAGTCGTCGATATTGCTGGCTTGGTACAAGGGGCTAGTAAAGGTGAAGGGCTTGGTAATAAGTTTTTATCTCATATACGAGAGGTCGATGCTATTTTGCACGTATTACGTTGTTTTGAGGATATAGATATTACTCATGTGCATAATAAAATTGATCCAATATATGATGCTGAAATAATAGAAACAGAATTAATTTTAGCCGATCTTGAATCGGTAGAAAAACGTTTAACGAATGCTGAGAAACGTTTAAAAACAGGCGATAAAGCTTTAAAAGATCAAGTAGAGTTATTAAAAGAAATTCAAGCAACTCTAGCGATAGGTAAGCCAGTACGCAGCATCAGCAAGGCTTATAGCAAAGAAATGTTAGATCAATTGCAATTATTGACTTCTAAGCCAGTTTTATATGCTTGTAATGTCTTGGAAAATGAGGCGATTACTGGTAATAAATTTACCGAGCTTGTAGCAAAAAAAGCTGAAGAAGAAGGGGCAAAACATGTCCTCATTTCATCGAAAATTGAAGCGGATATTGCAGTTTTGGAAAGTAAAGAGGAAAAAATTGAGTTCTTAAATAGTATAGGGCTTGCGGAAACAGGTCTGAGTAAAATTATAAGAGAAATGTATAATTTATTAGATCTAAAAAGCTTTTTTACTGTTGGACCGAAAGAAACCCATGCCTGGACTTTTAGTAATGGTACACTGGCTCCTAAAGCAGCTGGTATTATTCATACTGATTTCGAGAAAGGTTTTATTCGGGCTGAAGTCATTAGCTATCAGGATTATATAAAGTTTAATGGGGAAGTAAAAGCCAAAGAAATGGGTAAAATGCGTTTAGAAGGCAAAGAGTATAAAATGCAAGATGGAGATGTAGTGCATTTTAGGTTTAATGTTTAAATCAAGGGTAGTTAATTGAGAAAATTATACCATTATCCTATTTGTCCATTATCACGTCAGGTTCGGGTGTTGCTAAAAGAACTAGATGCTCAATTTACTATGGTTAAAGAGGATTATTGGCAGAGGAATCAGGAATTTTTGTCTTTAAATCAGGCGGGTACTTTACCGGTCTTACAAGAGGCATCCAATTTAATTATAGCAGGAATTTATCCGATCACTGAGTATTTCCATGAAAAATATCCAAATTTTAATTTTATGGACGAAGATTTTGATATTAGATGCGAAATCCGTCGATTACTCAGTTGGTTTAATGAAAAATTTTACCGCGAAGTAACAAAAATTATTATCGATGAAAAAATAGTAAGACCATCCTGCCAATTAGGAGGACCTAGAACCGATTTTCTTAGAGCAGCAAAGACTAATTTGTCACATCACTTAAACTATATGTCCAATTTATTGGAGTTACGTAGCTTTATTGCATCAAATTCCTTAAGCTGTGCAGATATAGCTGCCGCCTGTCATATCTCCGTTCTAGATTATTTCGGTGAAGTTAACTGGGATAAATGGTCATCTATTCGTCATTGGTATGCAATAGTCAAATCCAGACCTAGCTTTCGCTCCCTACTACAAGACAAAATCCCAGGTTTTACTCCACCCACATGCTACGCCGATTTAGATTTTTAATGATTGAGATAAGGGGAATTTTCTGCTACAATTTCTAGTGAAGTCCATGGATAAAAAATTTAATTAAATAATCAGAGGAAATTATGGGTAAAAAAGTAGATGAAGTTCAAGATAGTTTGTCTGCAGAAGAGCTAAAGAGTAATATAGGAGAAATGCCTGGTACTTTTCTAGCCTTGCGACAACTAGAAGAAGTAAAAAAGAATCTGGAGGAAGCACGTAAATGTTTTTCTGGTACTGCTAGTAAGGCTTTTTCTGGGGTAAAGAAATTAGAATTTGAGAAAGCAGGAAAGGTGTTTGAGGAATTTATGAGTTCATTTGAAAAACTCAAGGAATTCGCTGATAGTGTAGATCATAAAAAACCTCTAGATAAATTAAGCTCTTCACTAACTCTTACAGGTCGCTTAAAAGATTTTGCTACAGAACAATTAAAAAAAGTTGAAAAAATATTTGAGGCACCCATTAATGCCGTCAAAGATAATAAGATTTTAAATGCGGTGGTGAATGTAATAAAATGTTCATGTAAGGCAGTTAGTACTATAGTTAAAAGTAGTTTAAACAATGCTATAGCCATGGGAGACGTTGCCAAGAGTGTTGTTAATCTAGGTTCGGCAATAAAAGAGGCTGCTATGGGTAAAGGGACACAAGCATCAATGAGTAAGTAACTACAGCTAACCCAGATTAGCTTAGCATTTAATCAATGTAAACTAACGTCATTGCGAGGAGCCACTTTACGGCGACACGGCAATCCAAAAATGGATTGCTTAGTCGGCTTACGCCTCCTCACAATGACAAGCGAGTTATATGCCTACGTCATTGCGAGCAAACGCACGTGAGCGTGGCAATCCATAAGCCTATCACTCCCCTCACCTATTATGATCATTATTTATGACTGTTAGCAAATAGTTTTTTAAAGCAAGAGCATTTTTATTATATTTTCTAATAAACTCCGGTAGTTTGGAACGTATCATATCAATATTTTGTTGAACCTTTTCTATTGCTTTAAATATGGTCAGCGGACAATCAACGCGATTAACAGTTAACATATCACGTAAAAATTGATCATCATAAATATCTGCTGTAGGACCAACTAAGCAAGGCACTCCTAAACTTAGACTCTCTAAAACTATCATAGGTGAACATTCTGAATTAGTAATGTATAAAGTTAAATTAGTATTGGCAATAAGTTTTATTAGTTCTTGATGTGGTAATTGCTCGGGAAAAACTTTAAGCTCTACATCCTGCATCATCCAACAAGCATGTTTATTGTCATTAAAATGGCAATTAGTGTAACAAGAAACCTTATCTTTCAACATACTTATTGCAGCAAATTGAGGATAGAGATTTTTTATCCATATGCTAGAAGCACTCCATATACCAATTGTAAATTTACTATTCTCTATAGCTATCACCTTTTTTTCAGGCATTGATGGTATGAAGTTTTGTAATAAATAAGATTGAATACCATTAGCTATCAAAAATTGTTCTAGACCTTTCTTCAGGGTGATAATAGCCTTAATCTTATTTTGTTTATATAAATTTAACCATTTATAAAAATCTTGGCAATGATGAGAATCTACCCATTGGGCAGGAGAACCATGCCATAAAAAGTAAATATCTAAATAATTATCAGCCTTAAGCTGATGCAACTTTTCTACTAATTGAGCATGAACATCAAGCCCACCCGATATAACTAATTTTTTAATGCCTGTTTTGATAATTAACTGAGCTATTTTAGTGATAATTTTGTTGGGTAAATATGCATTAATATAATTTAGCAAAATATTTGCTTTGCCTATAGGAAAAGGAATTATTTGGTCAAATAATTCTTTAGTAGAGTTAGCGACTCCAGGAAAAGTACTAGAATATATTACGTAGATATCGTCAATAGACCTCTTGTAAAACTCTACTTCTGCTGGTAATTTGGACAATGATGCGGTACTCGAATCCTCACATACACTAGAGTACGCTGCGGTTCTGCGTTCCGTGTCTCCTACAAATTCCTCAGCATAAGCGAGTTTTGTAAGAGGTCTAATATCCTTTTGCTGTCCTTGGTATTTGATTATAAAATTTTTAAAATTATCATAATCATTTTCTGAAGAACAAGAATAAAGCATTGTAATTATTCGTCTAGCAAGCAATCTAACCCAATAATATCTTAGAAGAGGTTGTGCTATCTTTTTTAACAAACGAATAGAACGGATTTTATCAATTATCGATGGAGCTTCGCCCTTATTAACAAGGTTGATATCTCTTAAAATTTGTTGCTTTATTTGTAAATTTTGTTTTTTGTTATGATTTTTTACTGAAATATCTATAAACGAAAGCCATAAATTTTGCAAATGGGCTTTATCGGCAAAGATTTTTTGATAAGCAAGGAAATTTTGCTGTTTAATTTTTGCTAGTAAATCTCGGTCAACATCTAATTTTTTTATTGCCTCCGTAAGATACGGATGATTTCTATTGATTATAAACTGATGTTGTATATCAGGTAGCACCTCCCGGACAATCCCCACGTCAGTAGTAATAATTGCACAACCAAATGCCATCGCTTCAATAAGCGTCAAAGGTGTTCCTTCTTGCACTGAGGCTATTAGCAAAATGTCTGTTTCTTTTAGAGTATCCCAAACTTCTTGTTTTGAGTGTAGTCGCTTATTTTTATCTATTATACATTTTTTGATATGAATTTTCTCATGCTCAAGCTGTTCTAGGGCTGGCATAATTACTGTTTTTAGACCTTTGTAATCGTCAATAGTACTATACCAACTTTCCCAAGCACTATTACCAATCCATGTGATAACTAGCTGACTAGAGGCTAAACCAATTTTAGGATCAGGAGCAATTTGTGAATCTGGAATTAATACATTATCATAAATTACTTGCCACGGTTTTGGATATTCTGGGATATTTGCATAAATATCATACAATCTTTTAGAGCTAGTGTAGTAGTTGTCAATAAATCGGAAAGTTGGTAGATTTTTTAGTATGTCAGATTCATTTTCAATAAATAAATGATCAGGTATGCTAATGGTAATGGCAATATTTAATAATTTTTCAATATTACTATTAGTGTTAATACCATTATCTGCTATAATTTGCAGTAAGTGCGTTAAATACCCACGATGAAAAAAATGTATTAATTTAATAGAATTATATTGGTTTAAATTAATTAAAAACTCCTCCGATGTTTTATAATCACAACTATAAATTATATGACAATCATATTGATCATTTAACAAAGATTGAACAAACGAAGCAACGTTATCAAAAGCCCACCCCCTAATATCCGCTACTAAAATCAGGGTTTCTTTGGAATTCATAAATTTACGCTAAATAACTCTAATAATCCAGTTGCTAACTCATATGTTGCTTTATAATTTAACATCTGCTGAGCCAATTCTGGGCTGCCAACAGAAGTATTTATACTACCAACTTGAGGTGGTAGATATTTTATTCCTTTGATAACAGCGATTTTATCAATTAATTGAATAAGTTCATTTATAGAATAGGCACGTCCTGTGCAAACATTTAGTACTGGTGCCGATGATGCCGCCATAGATAAGGCTCTAACACACATATTTGTTACATCTGAAACATGTATAAAGTCCCGACTTTGATTTCCATCACCAAAAATCACCAACTCTTTACCATCTTTCACTTGTTCTCTAAATATTGATATTACACCAGAATAATCAGAATTTTTAGGTTGTCCTGTACCATAAACATTAAAAAAGCGTAAACCACAACTTTTAAGAGATTTAACCTCGCCAAAAGCCTTAGCTTGTAGCTCGCAGGCATATTTATCCGCCGCATAAGGAGAAAGTGGACTCACTTTGCCATTTTCTTGTAGAGGAAAATCACTGATCTTGCCGTAAACAGCAGCAGATGACGCATATACCACAGGAATATTTTGTTTACTTGCCTGAAGGAAGATATTAATGGTTCCTGTTAAATTTACTTGATGGCTATAGTGCCAATTATTAATTGATTCCTGCACACTTGCCACTGCTGCAAGATGAAAACAACCCTCGATATTTCTAAATACTTTCTTCACAATATCTTGATCTAAAATATTTCCTTGAATAAACTCAATATTTTTATCAAGTGAACTATTAAAGGTACCAGTTGAAAGATCATCCAATATGACAACTTGGTGTCCTTCTTTGGTTAATAATTTAACAAGGTGCGAACCAATGAAACCAGCTCCACCAGTGACTAAATATCTTGACATATACTATATAATAAGTTTAATTCAATTATACTAAAATGATTTGAAGAGTTTGCTCCGCAAGACTGTAGGTAATTCGCGTACTCACCCTTTGGTTATTGTCCCCATTTCCCAAATCATTTGAGTATGATTTTATGTTATAGAGTTATTATAAAGAAAAATAAATGAAAAAAATCATTATTTTTACAAATACAGATTGGCACTTTTATAACCATCTTCTGCCAATTGCTTTGACTGCTAAAATTAAAGGATATGAAGTTAAAGTACTAACAGATATTAGTGAATTTAAAGATAAAATAGAACAGCATAATTTACCAGTAATTCCAATTTCAATAAAGCGTGGAAGTATTAACCTTTTTACTGATTTACTATTATTAATCAAGCTAATCAGAATATTAAATAAGGAAAAACCTGATATATTACATAATTTCACTATAAAACCAATTTTTTATGGAAGTATCAGTGCTTTTCTGTGCAATACACCACAAATCATTAACACTTTTGTTGGTATGGGTTTATTGTTTATCAGCAATAAATTTTTACTAAAATGCCTTAGGAAGATCATAGTTAAAATATTATCCCTAATAAGCTATTATAAAAGTATGTTATTTGTTGTACAAAATGATGATGATTTAGCTTTAGTGGTGAAATTAGGTATTGCTCCCCCAAATTTAGTCATTAAACAATGTAGTGTCGGTATAGAAACCAAGAAATTCCCTCTCCTACCAGAACCGTTAGGTAATAAAATAGTAGTTGCCTTAGTAGCTAGAATGCTTATTGATAAAGGTGTATATGAATTTATATATGCCGCAAAAATATTAAAACAGAAAAATATCGATGCTGAATTCTGGTTAGTTGGTCAGCCTGAACAAAATAATAAACAATCAATAGCACAATCCATATTGGAAGACTACCAAAATCTAGGATATATCAAATATCTTGGATATCAGAAAGATATAGAAGAAATATGGAAAAAAGCCCACATCGCCGTATTACCCTCCTATCGTGAAGGACTAAGCCGCTCCCTTTTAGAGGCTGGGGCATATGGTAGAGCGATTATTACTACTAACGCTCCAGGTGGCAGAGAATTAATACAAGACAAAATAAATGGGTTATTAGTCAAACCTCAAAATATAGAAGATTTAGCAATAGCTATGGAGCTGCTAATCACTATGCCTTCGTTACGAAAACATCTTGGTGTGCAAGTTCGACAAGATATTTTAGGAAAATATGACAACCAATTAATCTCTGAGAAGATGGTTAATTTTTATGGCTAACCTAGTACTACAGTTGTAGATTGAATGTGAGTGTTCACGGAAAAAAGGTTACAAGTATAAGATGTCATTGCGAGGAGGTTGCCAGACCGACGAAGCAATCCAGGAAAGTGATTAGAAATGGATTGCTTCGTTGACCTTACGGTCTCCTCGCAATGACGCTTGGTGATAAGGTTTTTTATTCATCACAAAAAAATAGCAAAAAAATTGTGAATGCCCACATCTAAACTACAACTGTAGTACTAGGCTCTTATATCTTGAAAATGTGATATAAGAGCCTAGAATGTGAGCGGTCACAGAAAAAAGTTAAAGCACAAAGGCGTCTATTAGCAAGGAGGCACTTTAGTGGTATTGATGCAATCCAAAATTAGTAATAACTATTTAACTTGATTATAAAGCATTTGTACTCTCTCGTAGTTAATTGGTTTATTTCCTGGAATCTCTAAAAAATATTCTAATTGCCATGCTTGAGTTTTTTTAGCCTGCTTGTTTATAACAATATCCCAAGGTGGGTATACCCTTATCGCTCTCTTACCACCTTGGTTATTGTGCGAAACTATATCATATTTATACAAAACAGATTGTGGAAATATAAATTGACCAAAATTATCTCCTTTACGTGTTGTCACAATAAAAAGATCAATTGAATCTGCAGTATCATATGGCTGAATTGGTCCATTCCCCATTCTCTTCCATAGTGTTACAAATTGACCAATTTTTGTAGGAGTAATCTTAGCAACACGAAATCTAACATTCATAGAATTTAGTTTGAATATGTAGGCTCCATATTCAGCACTTTCCTTTTCTATTACTGGTTCAGAGCATCTAAACTGACATGGATTATATATTAAATCTCTCGATACAATAAGTTCCGAGTGAATTAAATCATTAGTACTCCAAGAATTGTTGGTACGGTTACAAATAAGATTATTCACAAATACCCCACAGATTTGTTATAGTCAATTCAGGAGAATTGGGTAGTAGGAGCAATAGAACAGTGCCTATATATAAAGTAATTCTATATTCAGCGTTATCCACCTTTAGTCCGCCCTACTCCTTTCCCTTGACTACTAATACGAAAAGCTTCACTTTTATTTTTGCTTAAAAAACCACTAAAATCTTCTTTCGTAAATTTAAACTCCGCAATATTCTTTGCTGGACTTTTTTCTGTATTCAATCTTTTATCTTGTTTTTTATCAATAGATAGTAATTGTATAAAATCTTCTTTAATTTTACTTGATGTTGTTGGAGAGTTTAAAGTGTTAATCAGCGATTCTAATGCCTTGGTATCATTTCTAACTTCTTTATTGCGGTTAGTTGCTGCAAGTATAACATAATCTTTTAAGGGACTCTTATTATCTTTTCCTTCCCAACGTTCTGAAGTACAAAAAGATAAAAGTGCCTCAGCTTTTGCTTGATGACTTAGAGTAGCATCACGATCTTGCCAACTTTTCTCAGTTGGCTTTGCCGGAATTATATGGTCTAACATTTTATGAGCAAATGTTTTATTCAAATTGTCATTATCATAAACCTCATAGACGCTTAGAAGGAATTTTTGCTGTTCAAAGTTTTTATCTACCCCCTTACCTAACTCGTAATTATCTAAATATTCCAACGTCTGAAAACGTCCTTTAATATGCAAGTAACCTGCATATTTCTGAGCATCATCAAAATCAAGAGTGGATATACCTTGAGTATCTAATGTCACCGTGTTTAATGCATTCTCACGTAAATTAGTAAGAGTAGCTTTATCAGTTTCCGTATATTTAAAATGTCCACCAACTTGAGCCAGAGTTTTATATACTACATCCATTAAAAATTTTATTAGAGCACTTGGACTGTCAAAAGGCTTGGCACTATATATTGCCACATTTGTTGAAGCATCCATACCACTACCAAAAGCAAGAGCCAGTACCCTACCCTGTTTTTTTGCTAGAGCAACATTATCAAAACCATCTAATTCTTCGGCAGAATCCTCTAATTCTTCAGAAGAATCCACTTTACTCTCATTTTCAGGAAAATATCCAATAGGTACATTGTCCCTATATCCCCCATCAACATATTCAACCCCATCAATTGTTGCCGGTTGGAAAACTATAGGAATTGAAGCAGAGGCACGGCAAGCTAAAGCAATTTCAACATCAGGGCTATTTTCCGCACTAAAAATTTGCAACGTACCATTATCTCGCCTTACTGCAGTAATTAATAAATCTTTAAATTGCTCTGAGTCAACAAGTCTTAAAAGAGCTAAATCCTTAAAAAGGATTTTCCCACCAGCTTGGCATTTTTCCATTAATTCACTGAACTCTTTACCATTAGAGTCTATGATAGTTTGAATTTTATCAAATTGCTTATTTAGCTGTTGTTTTTGAAAATCCAATCCTTGAATATTCTCATTTATATCACTAATCTGTTGACTATTATCACCATGTTGTTGTTTTAATTGTTCAATCGAGTTTAAAAGCTCTTGCTTTTTTTGCTCTAACTCTTCTTGCTGTTGTACAATCCTATCACGACCTGACTGACAAAGCTCCCCAAAGTTCTTGCCCTTCAAAAAATTAAATACCCCTGTTCTGATTGTTTTATCTAAAAGACCATATAATGGGGTACCATCCTTGCCAATCTGCACCGGACCAGCTGAAAATCCTTGTGTACCAAGTAAACCTTTAAGATTAGTCTCTTTTGAAATTTTCTCAAATTCTTCATGGGGGATACCACAGGCAACCATCGCCGCACTTATCGCCCCAGCAGATGAGCCTGCAACCGCCTTAACCATTCCAACTGCTCCAGATTCTGCCAAGGCTGAATAAACACCGGAATATATTGCCCCCTTGGCTCCTCCACCACTAAATACCAAATACTCAAAAGGAGTTTTTTGCCTTTCCAGCATTTCTTCTATATTACCCATAAATTTTACTCAATATTTAATTTTACCACCTTACTCATGACATTTACAGATCATGTATATCTCGTCATTGTGCATAAGCATCATTGCGAGGAAGCCCTTAGATCGACGAAACAATCCAAGAAAGTAATTAGCAATGAATTGCCACGCTCACATACGTTCGCTCGCAATGATGAGTTATAGGCTTATACGTCATTGCGAGGAGTACGGAAACCACAATTTTTCAGGGTAGCTATTGTCATCTTCTATGATAATCTTTCTGCCTGGTAAATTTAGTAGAAGATATGAATAATCCAGCTCCTATAACTAAAAATACTGAAACAGTAAAAATACTAGCTATCATAAAATGCCCGAACATTGCTAAAATTAGCGTAGTAATACAGACCATTATCATAAATATAACCGCACTAACTCTCCCTTTTTTTGTTATGTTTTCATAAACCTCAATACTTTTAATATCCATTTGCTGTCTATGCGTTTGTTCTTTTTCTGCCATAACAATTAATTTTGCCAAGGTGCCTGGATGAAGATTTTCATATTCTTCCATTAAATCTATAGGCGGCATAACATGCTCAAACTTCTTACGATAGAAGCTATTATCTTTTTCTCTAGGATTATTGTTAATTTTTGAATATCCTTTATTCAATCTATTATTACTAGCAAAGAAGCTTTTACTCTCTTTCATATTCTTTTTTTATTTCTTGAAATGTTGAATTAATATATTTTTCTATTTTAACAAAATACTCAGACAAATCTGTCTCTGGCTTCTTTCTTATTGTTGTTTTAGATATTTTAAATATACTAAAAAAACCAGTTAGGAAATGCCTTACAAAATCTTTACTCATTTGGTTTTATTCATTTAATTTTCATATTTATTACGTCATTCCCGCCATTGCGAGACCATGTAATGGTCGTGACAATCCACACTCATTAGATTGCCGCGTCGCTACTAAAGTAGCTCCTCGCTAATAGACGATTAAATTCCTCTAAATCACTTTTATAAAATTATCATCAGGAATCAATGGCTCTCCTCTGAAATTTACTGCATTGTTGAATTTATTGCAACAAGTTATAAAGTTTTTATCACAACCTATAGTAAGATCAACAGTTTTATTACACTTCATACTATCAGGAATTAATTGATCCAATATAATTACATTTCCAGAATGACTAATTATCTTACTATAAAATTGACCATTAGCTAAAATAGCATCCCCATAATTAAAATAACCACTTTCTTTATCAATATCTGAAATGACTATAGTTCTGCCAAATATTTCCTGAATATTATATATCTGACTATAAACTGTTTTATCTATTTTGCATTTTAAATCTCCAAAATTAGCACGACATTTTTTACTAAAAGATTGCAGTAACGACTGATTATATCCCATATTTGGCTCTAAACGTAAAGTAAAATCTAAATCCCTTTTAGTATAAAGGCTACAGCAATAAGTAACAAAATGCTTATAAGAATCAGCACAACTAGTATAAATTCTGACCATAGCCTGGGTCAAATCATAATGTTGCTCTACTCCATTATTCTCAAAAACTCCTTCTAAGATAATGTAATTCTGTGCGGAATCATTAAAAACCCCTTCCTTTAAAGTTATTCCAGAATTTGGCATAAATCTTATCCCATCAATTGACAAAGATTTATCAGATTCAGTAAGATACAACTCCAAACCGTCTTGTAGCGTGATATGGAAACAATAAGTAAAATTATGTACCGCTATGGAATTATCAATATATTCTGTCATATAACCTCCATTAACTCTATTTGCGATAATTCTATTGACCCATCAGAAGAATACGAATATTCAAAACTATCATTAGCAAATCGTACAGCTACATCAAAAGTAAAACTACCTGTCAAAATTTGCTCCCTATCTAATGGGTTTGGTAAAGTTATTAATCCAGTATTATAATCAAGCTGAACATCCAAATTTACACCATTAACATAAAATTCTTCGCTACCAGCTACCGGTTTATTAATTGTTCTAGCATAGGGTAAAATTGGGTCATCATATAATTTAATCAGTTGATATTGGGTTAATTTTCCATCGCCTTCAGCAATGAATTGCCTTGATACTTGATGATCAACATTATCTCTGAAGCGAAAAGAAAAACTCCCTCCCCTTCTTGCTCTGAAGAAAGAGCTAAATTGCTCAAATTCAAAACTACTCAGACGACAATTTTTAATCAAATATCTTTGTCTAGCATATTCTCTATCTAAATTTCTTACTTCTCTACCTGATAATGTCATAGCACAAGAAATAGCAAATTCCGGTTTACCAACAGCAAAAGTTTCAATAAATTCCGGCATACGTATATCATGAAAATTCATAATTCAATATCCCTTGCTTTACCCTGAACTCTTTCAAATAATTTCTCCTCATCATTATAGTCAATTAATAAGAAGTTGGTGACGTCGTTGCTCCTGCTAGCCAATTCTTCTGAATTAAATACAGCTTCTTGTAATTGCCATTTTTTCATAATCTACCTTTGATTTTATTAATTAATTAGCGTAGGCAGTCTCCTAACCTATATCATTCTAATAGCATAAGATCATTTTTTATTAGCGACCTAAAATCCTTATCCATATCAACAAGCCATCTTTTTATATCCACTTTAATAGTTAAATCAGATTCCTCCAATTCTTCTTACAACTTACACAATTGTTGATCACTTACTGCTTCCATAATACAAAGGTCAAGATCAGAAAATTTTCTATGACGACCTTTAACACGTGAACCGTATGCCTTAAATGTATAAGGATATTTTTTAAGATAGATTGCAATATAGTCAATTGATGAGCAGTTGGGGACGTTGTTGCTCAATGCTCACCCATTATTTATAGGCGTCACTCCATCGTTCCTGCTACCCAATTCTCCTGAATTGAATTGACTATAGTTTCTATATCCTCATTCTTGGCAATAGAAGTTTTTCAAACTTATAGTTCTTAATTATCTCCATAATGACTCCACATGCGTAGTATCTTTATCTACCTCATAAAATAATCTATGTTGCAAATTAACCCTTCTCGAATAAGCTCCCAAATACATACCCCTTAACTTTTTAAAAGGTGGGGGATTTTGAAATGGATCATTGCTTATAATTTCTAGTAATTTGTATATTTGTTTCTGCAAAGGTGATTTCTTAATCTTTTTAAAATCTTTACAAGCATCGCTAGTAAAATACAAACTATACATTTAAGCTAATCCACCAATTTTGTCTTACAATCTTTAAAATCAGTAGTAAGACCTTTGATTATTGATTGACTTAATTCTTTATTTTTTGCTACCAATAATGTTTCTTGAATATCTTCCCAGTCTTGTTTTGAAATTAAAACTGCTGTATTTCTTTTGCCTTTTATTATTGTTGGCTCATGCTCCTCTGCTACCATATCTATTAATTTATATAAGTTCTTCCTAGCCTCACTAGCTACCAAATATGCCATAATTATTCCTATAAAATGTTGATTAACAGTACTATATATGGCACTGTTAATCAATAGACCTCTTGCCTAACTCTACTTCTGCTGGCAATTTGTACGTGATAGCGGTACTCTGCTCCTCACGTACACTAGAGTACGCTGCGGTTCGAGGTGAAGCGTCTCCTTCAAATTCCTCAGCATAAGCGAGTTTTGCAAGAGGTCTAATATCTTTACCCCCCTTTATTGCAATTTTTGCTAATTCTGTTCTCCTTTAACAAGGCTTTGTAATCTATAGTAAGCTTAGTAGTAATAAGGTCAGAACTACGCTGAAAATTTATATTACAGGCTTTCATACCAGCAACAATGTAATCTTGAAGAATACACGAATTAGCTGTTAATTTATTAGTAATTTTCTCCGCCAGTAAAGTTAAAAGCCCCTGATTTTTATCCCTAGCAAAAGCACTTATCTCAAATTCCACTTGGTAAATATCCTGCCCTAATCTTGAAATATTTTCAACTTTCAAAATATTTACTAGTAAGAACGGATATTTTGCATCTTGGACTACCGATATGTAAATCCGGTCAACACTAAGCCTAATATCCGGCTCCCCAGATAATAAGTTATATATGCTCATGTGAAAATCATGAATAAAATTAACAGACATATATTTCTAACCCTATAATATTCAAGAATTTACTTCTTTCTTCAACATTAATAATCCGCTTAATTTCAAATTGCCTATCTCTAAACGATATACGCATTTTGGTGGTAATGCCGGTGATAAATCTCATTTTAAACACATAAAACCCTTCAGTCATAATATGACCAAAATTCAAATGTTCTATCGAGGTAAATCGATTATCAGAAATAGGTTTTATTTCAGCATAAGTAGAAAGTTTCTCTTGCCATTTTTCTTGCTCTATCTCACTTACAGAAAAATTCTCTAGAATTTTCACCTGATGTTGTAAAGTACGTGCTATTGATTTTTTCATTCTTACCTTTCCAAAAGCCTTATATTCTTAATTGTCTATACGCTAGATATAGATTCTTAATTTCTGTTGATAAAGAAGTAGCATTTTGCCTTTCCCTATCATACATTTCTGCTATATGCATTAATATGCCATGCTTTATTGAAGCTGGAATATTAATTTTATCATAACCCACAATATATTCAATCATTAATTGATAATTTTCTAATTTTTTATTCAAACATAATAATGATCGATCGTGATCTAGGTAATATTGATCAGATTGCAGCTTCATAGATTGACTGTTATTTGTTAGAGTATAGTCAATTGATGAGAAGTTGGGGACGTCGTCACTCGTCGCTCGCCTATTACTTATAGGCGTCACTCCGTCGCTCCTAGCCCCAAATTCTCCTGAACTGACTATAATCTTCACTAATTCCTTTATCGGCTGGTATTTTAACTGAAAATTTTGTTGATTTTTAATATTACAAACAAACTCTACCCGCCTTGTTATTATTGTAAGTTTAGTAAAATTCTCAGCAGCCATAATTGCAGCATCTATCAAGCTGCTAATTAAATCATCATCATAATCGCCTTCTATTCTCATATAGTTCTTAACTTCCACTAGGCTCCAAATAGCCTGAGGAATTAGTTCAATAATCCTAAAAGTATTTTTTTTATACATATAGCTACTTCACATAGGTTAACTAAACATAGCCAGCTTAATAGCACTATGATTCACTACGTCGCCCCCTACCCTTTTAACTGCGTAAAATTTGACAAATGGCTTATCAGTATAAGGATCTCTCATTATACTAATACCACCACGATCTATGATTTTATAGGCTGATTTAAAATCACCTATAGCAATTGCCATATTACCTTCCTTGATAGGCGGCATCTCAGAGCAGCAAAGCACTGATATACCAAATATTGTTTGCTTTAAAGAATCATACAGTGACTGTTGCCAAATAAACCGACCATTATTATCTTGAAGTTTTTGGATTTCTGATAAAGTAGTACGATTCATCAAAAAAGTAGCATTTGCCAAATATTCTTCATCAAGTAAATTAATGAAATCTAATAATTTTTCGGCAGTAACTTGTCCCCCCATCTCAAATAGCTCTATTTTATCACGAGCTCTTGATAAGATACCTCTTGGCTTTTTCTTACCATCACCATTAATAAACGCCTCATTTTCTGCTTTAACAAAACTATCTCTTAAACGCTCTATCAGCCAATTCTCTATCCGAATAGCTGAGTCATCTATCAAAGTTTGACTGGCTTTTGGCTGAGCATAAAGCTCATGCACAAAGATTCTCTGTTGCTTTAGCCGAGAGGCAGTTGTTTCTTCTCTTGCTTGCAAATCACCAACCCAACCACTAGCAAAACTCCCCTCTTCAATTACTATATCAAGGGCATTACTAGAAATTGTTTCGATTGATGATAATTGTCGCATAGGTGATCTAGCGTTAATCTCAGTAATGATACTATTATATAAAGCCGGTACTAACAATACTCCACCTTCCTCAGGTCCGCTATTTAAAGATTTTTCGATTAATTCACTTTGGCTACCTTTGCGAATATAATTATTAAAAGCAGTTTTATACTCAATATCTTGCATCCCCCCTATTTCTGGACGAGATAGAAAATTTTCTAAATTACAAACTTTTTCTTGTAACTCATTGATTTTTATTTCATTATCATTTTGTTTTGTCATTAATTCTGTGTTCATATTATTCTCCATGTTTTTTTGATTTAAAGAAGAGCTATTATAAATTTGTTTGGTGATATGCGAAATCTTGGCATGATAATTGGCTGGGAAAGTTACGATACTAACCTCAATTAATTCAGCCTCAGTGATAATTCTTTGATTTAAATTGTTATATTTTGCTAGTTTTATATTAAAACCAACGGAAAGACTATCCACCGCCCCTTGGCGAACAAGTTCTATAGCCTCTTTACCTTTTTCGATTTTATTATTAATTATAGCTTCAACTTTTAAGCCGTAATCATCCTCTGTCAAAGACTTAATCACCCCTATTGGCTGTTGCCAATCATGTTGCCAAAGAAATTTGATGCACGAATGATCTGCTGAGGCAAAAGCCCCTTTAGCAATCAGGTCATTATGCTGATCAGAAATATTATAAACACTAGCATAACCTGAAATGACTACGCTATTATCTGTAACAGATTTTATGATTAAATTTTGAATCGCTTTATTTTGCTGTAAGTTTTCAATATACATATTACCCCATAATTGCAATAACTATAGGTAATATATACTAAAAATCTCTAGCACTAAGTATTTTAGAAAAAAAATATTGATTTTTATCAAATATTTTTAGGTTCTGTGAATAAAATTTTAATTTCCTAGATTTTGAGTGTTTTTAAGTATACCATATATAGTATATTATCACTTTCTAGATATGACTTTTAAACCATTATGATAAACAAATCTCCTAAATTTATTCTTCACAATTATTTACCTTCATCTATACTCTCATTTGTAGATATTCTAAGAGTAAATTATGTTACAAACTAGCAATAAAATTTTTTCTAATCTTAGTGGACAGAAAAAATATGATATAATAAGTAGCAAGCAACGTGGAGATTGGGATAATACAAAAGATTTTATTATTAGAGGTAGAGAATGGATAATTGATGAAATAAAAAAATCAGGTTTGCGAGGACGGAGCGGCGCTGGATTTCCAACTGGTCTCAAATGGTCGTTTATGCCTAAAGAACACCCGAAACCTAGCTATTTAGTAGTTAATGCTGATGAATCAGAGCCTGGTACATGCAAGGATCGTGATATTTTAAGACATGAGCCGCACAAATTGCTTGAAGGCTGTTTGCTTGCCAGTTTTGCTATTAACGCACATACTTGCTATATATATATTCGTGGTGAATTTTATAACGAAGCATCCAATGTGCAACGGGCTATAGATGAAGCTTATGATGCTGGTTTTATAGGTGATAATGCTTGTGGTACTGGGTATAAACTTGACATTCATTTGCATAGAGGGGCTGGGGCATATATTTGCGGCGAGGAAACAGCTCTACTCGAGAGTTTAGAGGGTAACAAGGGATTTCCTAGACTGAAACCACCATTTCCAGCTAATTTCGGCTTATATGGTTGTCCAACAACTATTAATAATGTTGAGTCAATTGCCGTTGTACCTACTATACTTAGACGTGGGGGGGATTGGTTTGCTTCAATCGGAAAGCCTAACAGTACCGGCACGAAAATTTTCTGTATTTCTGGTCACGTAAATAGACCATGTAATGTTGAAGAAGCTATGGGCATACCTTTAAAGGAATTGATAGAAAAATATGCTGGAGGTGTACGTGGTGGTTGGGATAATCTGAAAGCTATTATTCCAGGTGGTTCGTCAGTACCATTGTTACCAAAGTCACTATGTGAAGATTTGGCAATGGATTTTGATAGTTTGAAATTAGCTGGCTCGGCTCTTGGGACTGGTGGAATTATTGTTATGGATAATTCTACGGATATTATTTATGCTATTGCCAGGCTTAGTAAATTCTACATGCATGAATCTTGTGGTCAGTGTAGCCCATGCAGAGAAGGCACAGGGTGGATGTGGCGAATTATGATGAGATTAGTACGAGGTCAGGCAAAAACAGAAGAAATAGATCAATTGTTAGACGTTACTAAAATGATCGAGGGGCGTACTATTTGCGGTCTTGGAGATGCCTCTGCTTGGCCTATTCAAGGTTTAATTCGTCATTTTCGTCACGAGATTGAAGAGAGGATTTATTCAAAAAAAATGTAAAAGTTTTTTAATTTAGATGGGTTATATTCTAAAAAAATAACTCACCTTACGCATGGCATTAAAAGTCATATAGAAAATAGCTTGGTGTCATTGCGAGAAGCTACTTTAGTAGCGACGAAGCAATCTAAAATGTGGATTGCCACGACCACTACGTGGTCTCGCAATGACGTCTTGTACTTATTCTAGAATTTTTAATATTGTCATGGGGTTTATGCGTAAGGTGAGAAAATAAGCAATACCGCAAAAATAATGAACACAGCTATTAGTGAAACAAAAAAATCTGTTATATTTATAGATATAACTGAATTTGGAGTAACTTGTTATATCGAATTCAAGTTAAATTAAAAAAATATAAATAGAAGATAAAATATTCACAACAAAACGAATAATTACCTTGTTACAAAAAAACGGTCATTTTAAAATGTTATTACACTATTTTAAATTTATAATTGCTGCTAATATAGTATATTAGTAGATAAGCAAAACAATTCGAAAGAAGGGTAAAAAGGTTATGAGTAAGGATAAAGAACAATCTCGGCTTAGCAAATTACGAGCAAAACTTCAAAAGGTAGTAAAGCCGGACGGTCCTACTTTGGAAGAACTGCAAAAAGATATTTATAAGAAAGAGAAAGATATATTAAAATTACAACAAAAAGCAACTACCTTAGAAAACAAAAATCAAATTGCAGAAAAAAGAAAAGAGATAGCACAATATCAAAATCTATTAAATAATAGGTTAGAAAAATTATTGAAAGAAAATCAAGATTATTCTGAGCTTATTAACCAAGGAAATCAGAAAAATAAAGACAAAGCTGCTAAAAAGCAATTAGACTCATGGAACCAAGAGTTACAGAAAATTAAGAATGAATTAAGTAATCATGAAAAGTTGGTTGATAGATATAAGAAAAAAGAACAGAAACAAATTGAGAAATTAACGATTGAAGAGAAGAAAGTTGAAGAAAAAACGGAAAGTTCATATCAAGAAGAAAAGGATAAAGCTTTTAGAATAGCTAAGGATATCTTAAAGGATAGAGATGGTATGGAGAAAATCCTGACTCCTTTACTATCGTCAAAAAAGCAGGAGGACACTATTAGTGCAGGTCAAAAGCTTCAAGCTGCTATGAAAGGTATTGGGTTTGCAGCAAGTCATATATCTCAGGGTATTGCCATTGCTACCTCGGTATCATTTTACGCAGAAGAAGTAGCCAAAATACAGAAAATATTCAATGGTGAAACGCCATATGATCCATCTCATCATCCTTTCTTCATAAGATTATTAAAAGATCCTGACACTTCTCAATTTCTTACTGACAATACTGTAATTCTTAACGATTTAGTTCAGCATCTTGCCCCAATGCTAATTACTGTAATGCTAAAAGAGTTAGGAGAAATAAATAATATAAAAAAAGAATTTGATGAACACAAAAAGGATATAGATAGTCTGCCGACATTGGAAAAAGAATTACAGATTCTAAAAGACAAGAAAGATGTATCTAAAATACCCAAATTAGAAGAGAAGGTTAATTATCTAAAATCTCTACAAAAAAATTATGATCGAGCAATTTTATTCAACAACTTAAAAGAAGCTGGTCTTGATAAAGATTACATCAATAGTAAGTTACTGCCCATTGTCCAGGACATTACTATTTCGATGTTAGAAAAACCAGAAGATTTATTAAAAATAATTAACCTATCTGTAGATATGTTAATTATTAAAGATCCTGAAACCAAAAAAGACTATCAGAGTAAAATATTAGATACAATAGATGTTAGTTCATTATTAAAAAGTGGTAAACTATCTAAATTTCTAATTGAGGAGAAAAAATATGTAGAAGCCGCAGCAGAAGTAATTATTTCATCAAATATGGCATTAGATAAAAGACTAGAAGATTTTGGTGTAGGGAAAGAATTATTGCGTGATGTAGTACCTATAGTTTCAGAATTTGCTGGTATAGCTTTGCAAGACCCTAAAAAGGTGGATGCTTTATATGAAACATTAAAATCTGTTATATTAGATGATACTGATAGTAAAATACGAGAAGCTAACAATTTGCAGGAAGTCGCAGCTTTAGATAAAGCAGGAGGCATTAAAAAACTTGCCGTAGTACAACAACTACCAGAGATTCTACTACAAAATGAAATGCTAGAATTACTACACGATCAATTACCGGCAACTCTGACAAAACATAAAGGGGAAATTGCAAAAATTGCTGCTACAACTATACCAAAATTGCTAGAAATGCTAGATAATAATGCCCGCACTTTAGCAAAAGAATGTAATAAGACTTTCCAAGAAGAAGATGTACACAAAATAGTAGTATCTCCAATTGTACCAATGCTTAACGGAGTGGATCACAAATTTTATGAGTCAATTATACCTATATCTATTGATTTACTAAAAAATACTATGACTGTTTTAAATGTGGAGGATATAAAAGAGATATATAGTGATATGCAAACCTTAGCTAAAACCGAGGATGTAGAACAGAAAGACCAAGCGACAGAGCGATTAAACAAGCATGTTATCACATTACTTAAAAACAAAGATTTACAGCAAAATATTGCTGTAAATCTACCTCAAATCATTAAGGATAATGAAGCGGTAGTAGCAGTAATAGCAAATAATATAGTCAGTAATAACCAGGATTTTAAGAAATATGATTTATCAGCAGAGTTAATAAATGCTACAACATCATTAGCAATTAAAGTAGTTGATACTGGTCTAAGTAAGATGCCAACGCTTATGAAAATTAATGATAATTGGCAAGAATACCAAAGAGCCGATATAGACACTGATGCAAAAGAAAAGGTTTTGACTAAAATAATCGATGATGTTGGAGAAATAGTCCAGAGCCTTTCTCCTATATTAGAACACTCTGTGCCAGAATATCTGCAAACAAATAAGGATAGTCTTTTAGCCTTGACAGAAAATATGATTAAGCAGGAAGAACTTAAGAGGCAATTAGATAGTGCAGGAGTTTCCTCTGATCTAGCTTTCAGAATGGTCGATACTGCTATCAATATCACCCCACATCTCCTACCTATAATTACCAAATTTGCTAATGCATCTTTAACGGATAAAGATGGAGTTGTTGCTATTGCAAGCAAATTTCAGGGACTTCTCAATTCATCCGAGCAAGAAAAAGACTCTAAAGGTAAAGAACTGGCAGATTCTGTTGTACAATTTATAGAAAGAAATGCAGCAGTAAAAGACGTTATCATAAAAGATATTCCAAAACTCCTTAACGAAAATTCTGCAATCCTGGGACCTATAGTAGATGAATTCCTGAATAGCACTTTCATAGGGAGAAATTTGAAAATCAAAGGTCAAGAAATTATTGAAAAAATTAGCGAAAAAGTACCTGCATTAACAGAGATAGCGATGGAATATAATAAGGGTAATTATCTATCCGTAATTACTGGTACATTTAAGTTATTATCATCTGATCCAGTAGCAAGAGGAATGGTAACAAAATTATTAGTTGAGGGAGTTAAATATAAGGTACAAACAAGCTTTACCTCTTACAAGAAACGTAGACAAAGGTGGCATGAATATGCAGGTGAAATTATAGATAAAGTGCGTAAGCACATTCCTACCATCAATGGGCAGAAAGCAGATTTAGGGGAGTTACTACAACAACAAGCCGATAACATGCATGTTGCTAATAGGTCAAAAACATTGGAATATTCTTTAATTAGCAGGGATTTTAGCGGTCTTATCTTTAACAATGAAACGAACATGCCTCTTGAGAATGTCAAAATTAATGGTTTTAATTTCAATGATGCGACGTTTATGCACAATTCTTTTCAAAATAGTGAAATTAGTAATTGTTCATTTAAGGGGACAGATTTCAAAGAGAAAATAAGTTTTACTGGAGCTACTATTGATGCAAAATCCTTAGAAACTCTTTTACCAGCAATTAAGCAATATAATAAAAACCATAAAAAAGATCCTATTACTTTAGATAATGTACAATTCACCGGTGATATAAGTAAATTATCTTTCAAAGGTGTATCAGTGAACAATAGAGCAGATATAACAGTAGCTAAGTTGGCAATGGAAAGTAAGCTAAACCATACGGATCATGCAAAAAAAATAGGTAAAGATATAGCACATCATATGTCAAGAAGTGTGCAAGATGATAAAAATACTCCTCCAAACGTAGCAGCAATAAAAGAGAGTATATCGAAGCATATTAGCACAGACGTAGTTGGACAAACGAAGAATCAGATGAAAAAAACAGACCCACACAACCCGAATTCTGGATTAACAAAGATAAGCAGGTAGGGGTATAAGGACTAATGGAATGTATCTACCCTATATACAAAATGAGGAGCAGATACTAATCTTCTATAGGAAATGAATCCTAAACAACAATAAGGAGATTCATTCTATTACTCCATTATAATACTATAGTCAATTCAGGAGAATTTGGGGCTAGGAACGATGGAGCGACGCCTATAAGTAATAGGCGAGCGATGAGTGACAACGTCCCCAACTTCTCATCAATTGACTATACTAATCAGAAGAAAAAGTTAATGTTACAGTAGTGCCTATGCCTATTTTACTTTGTAAATCAAATTTACCTTTCATTAATTCAACCAACTTGCGAGTAAGTGGTAAACCAAGACCGGTTCCTTGGTATTTTCTGCCAACGGTACTATCAATCTGCCCAAAGGTTGATAGTACTTTGGGAATATCTCTCTCATCAATTCCTATACCAGTATCTATAACCTGTATATAAACTAGCCCTTTAGGCTCATCTTTCTCAGCATAAATTGTTATAGTACCTGATGCTTTGGTAAATTTTATAGAATTAGATAAAAGGTTAAAAAATACTTGTTTAAGTCTTTTGGGATCTGCTTTTATCACGATATGATCTTTTGGTAATTTTTCAATTAATTGCACTGATGCCTGATCAGCTCTTGGGTTCATTATCCTTACAGTAGAAGTAATTAATTTATTGAGATCTAACTCGATAAATTCAACTAATAGCTTGTCAGCCGATGCTTTTGATAAGTCTAATATATCAGTTATTATACTAAGTAAATGCTTACCTGCACTGTTAATATCTTTTATATAATTATCATGCTCTTTATTGTAAGGTGTAGACATCATAATTTCTGAAAAACCTATAATAGCATTTAGAGGGGTACGTAGTTCATGACTAACATTGGCAAAAAATTTAGTATGAGCAGAACTTTCATTTCTAACCTTAATTACCGCTTCCTCTAAAGCTTTATTAGCCTCAAATTGTTGATCTATAATCTTCTGTGCATAATTTGTGTTGCTAATTACGATAATTAAGAATATTAGCATAATGATAAAAAATGTTAGTAATACTTTTTTCTCCAGCTCTATAATACTTGACCATAAACTAGTAATATTAGTATTAATCTCTAACACACCATCAACAGGATACCTAGATAAGTCGCGGTTTATTATTGGAATATAACTTGTTATACAGGATGCTTTCTCTACTTTCCCTGACATATGGAATAGGGCTCTAGGAATTAATATATGACTTGTCATTCCTTTAAAAGCTTTGTTAAAGGCTTGCTCTACAACCAGCTCTTTTAAAAAATATTTGTCAAATTGGCTAATAATTCTTTGATACAAAGTATCTTCAGGAAAATTCACCTGACTTGTTATTTGAATTGGAGAGCTGGTTATAATTTTATGACCTTGTAGATCATATAAAGAAATATAGGCATTGAGATTAACAAAAATATCAACTGAAGTAGTTGCAAATTTAATAAAATCGGCATCTTGCAATAAATTTATATAACCAAATTCATGTAATTTATTTACAGCCGTTTTATTCCTATTCCAGACATTTTTTGTATAAACACCAGCTATTTTAATATTTGCTTCTCCAACTTGCTTTAAAATCATTTCTTCAATAATGAAGTAACGATAGTAAATCATGTTGACAATGATATTTATAAATAACCCAAAGAATGCCAGTCTAACAATATACTTATTTTGAATCATTAGATTTGCACATATTCATTTAGGTTATACCACGGTTATTCACTAGCACTAAGTTTTTTCTTTGTAGATGATTCCTTTATATTTGATTCCTTAGGCAATTTCTTATCACTCGCTGATTTCAGCTGATCAAAAATACTCAAAGCTTGAGTTATAAAGCTTCCTGGCTCAGAAAGATTTGCCGGCAAAATTACTGTATTACTATCCTTAGCTAACTCACCAAAAGCAGATATATATTGTTCAGCAATTTTTAAAGATACTGCATCGTTTCCTCCAGATTTCTGAATAGAGGCTGCTATAAGTTCAATACTTTTAGCAGTAGCCATGGCTACTAATCCTATTGCTTCAGCCTCACCCTTAGCCCTATTTACTTGATCAATATAGGAAGCTTCAGAATTTAATACAACTTGAGCCTTCTCGCCTTCCGCATGGTTTATTTTTGCTTGTCTATTGCCTTCTGAGTCTAAAATTTGGGCTCGTTTTTGACGTTCTGCCGCAACTTGTAACTCCATCGCTTTAAGTATTGTTTGTGGTGGCTGAATGTCTTTAATTTCATAACGCATACATTGTATTCCCCAATTGACTGCCGCTTGGTTAATAGCAGAAACAATAGCGATATTCAAGGTTTCTCGTTCTTCAAAAGTTCTGTCTAATGGTAACTTACCTATTTCTGAACGCATAGTGGTCTGTGCAAGCTGAGTGATAGCATAATATGGACTATTAACCCCATAAGATGCAGCAACTGGATCGACAATTTTTACATATAACACACCATCTATTAGTAACGTAACATTATCATTGGAAATGGCTGTTTGAGCAGTCACATCAATCGCTTCTTCCTTTAAAGTGTGTTTGTAGGCTACTTTCTGAATCACTGGTATCAAAATACTCAAGCCAGGCTGCAAGATTCTATCAAATTTCCCAAATTTTTCAACAATCCATGCTTGTTGTTGTGGCACAACCTTAACCATCTGTATAATAATAAGGATCGCCACGATACTACAAACTAATAATATATATTCCATATTTTCTCCTTTTTAAATCTATAACTAACCCGATTAGTATTTACCCATACAAACCGTCATTGTGAGGAAGCCCGTAGGTCAACGAAGCAATCCAGGAAAGTGAATAGAAATGGATTGCTTCGACTACTACGTAGTCTCGCAATGACGTTTAAGATGCATACACGTCATTGCGAACGAACGTATGTGAGTGTGGCAATCCATTTTTATTCACTTTTGGATTGTTTCGACTACTACGTAGTCTCGCAATGACGTTTGAGATGCATACACGTCATTGCGAACGAACATATGTGAGTGTGGCAATCCATTTTTATTCACTTTTGGATTGTTTCGACTACTACGTAGTCTCGCAATGACGTTTGAGATGCATACACGTCATTGCGAACGAACATATGTGAGTGTGGCAATCCATTTTTATTACTTTTATGGATTGTTTCGTCGCCTTCGGCTCCTCACGTGACGTCAGTTCACATGGCTAAAACCTTTTTTGGGTAGCTATAATAATTTCACTATGCTACCGTCATTAATCTTAGTAATTCCCTCCACTATTACCATATCTCCTTCTTTGATTTCGTCTGAAATAATCTCTGTTAGACCATTTAGACTAGTACCTAGCTTAACATAAAGTTGTTGCACTTTGTTATCATTAAGTTTATATACAAAATACTGACCTTTACTATTACTCTGCACTGATTGACTAGCTACTGCTAAATTCCGATGTTTGTTAATAATTAAATCTATAGGCACATAGCTTCTATGTAGCATATTACTATTAGAATCAACAATAACTTTAGCACTTATAGTACCATTATCTGAAACATATTGTGATATCTCAGCAATTTTTCCATTAATCTTATCACCATTATTATCGGTTATCACTAAATCAGTAGATACTGACACCTGATTATAAAGCTCCTCAGGTAACTCCATTAAAATACTCTTAGTGGTAGAATTTTGAGCAATAATGCTAAAAAGATAATTTTTTTGTTCTACCTTATCCCCTTTTTTTAGCTTTATTATACCAATATTTCCATCAAATGGTGCTACGATAACCATATCGTTGTAACTATTCATTGCTTTGGAAAAAGCAAGCTTAGCTGTTTCTAAATCACTATTTGATTTTTCTAGTACATCACTACTAATATATTTTTTGGCAAATAATGCCTTATCACGTTCATAAGCAGTCATCGCCGTTTTTAAAGAGATTTCTGCTTGTGACTTAGTTGACGTAGCTAAATCTTTGTCAATAATAAGCAAAATATCTCCTTTATTAACCTTACCTTGAGAATCAGATACTACATCAACCGTACCAGAAATATTAGCATAATAATCCCGGCTTGCATCATTTTTACATTGTCCGACAACGCTGAAAACATTATGCAAATCAGCCATTTGCACTTTACTGGCTTTTACCGGAATGCCCTCTTGTTTTTCAGCGATAGCACAGCAAGAAATAATGCATATACTTACAAAAACAATTAATTTATTCAACATTTCAAATACCATATTAAAGTTTTAAATCTGTTAGCCAACGATGTTCATTCTCTAAAATTTCAAAACGAATTTTTTCACTTTTTTTATCAAGCTCTGCTTCCGGTACTAAAGAAGCTCCGCTAAATTCAAAACCATAAAAATTAATCTGTAATTTAGTACATATTTTTTCCACCGACTCAATATTTTCTAAAACATCATCAACGAATATTATGGTTTTAGGGTAATAATTTTTCTTGTGTAAAATATTCTCTAATACTACACCTTTATCAATATCGGCAGTAAGAATCACCCCTTCTTCCATCATCGGCATACCATTCTCACTATGTAATTCATCAATTAATATTTCCTCTTTTATTGGAGTAGATTTCATAAAATCTATATTTATTCCTTTAAGCTCTTTTAAACGCCAATTGGTAAAATCTTCAATAACCCCGAATCTACCTGTATATAGCTTGGTTAAAGCAGCAGTTGGAATTTGCCTCTCCCATAATTTACTCAATATATCATTTATATTGGGGTTCACTAAGCGAATAGTACGATTTTTTAGAATAATACTAAAAAAAAGTTGCCTTTCTTTTCTAGTAAAGCGTTTTTTGCTTTCAACACACCATTCGCGTCTATAAGGATGAGTTAAGCGATATTCATCTTGAGCCATGATCAGTACGTCATCCACATCAAAAAGTACCAAACTATCTTGATCTAGCTTATCTATTACTTCTGCAACTTTTAAAAAATCTGATACTTTAGCTGTTTTAGCAAATTTATGGTTATTCATTAGTTTTTATATTTTATTATTTCTTCCAAAGAATTAGCAATTATAGCCAAATCTGATTCTCTTGAGAGATTGTGATGCCCATCTTTTATTAATTTCATTACTACTATATCACTAGTAATTTTTTCTACTAACTTATTTGAAATATTATAAGGTACATCAATATCTAACATCCCGTGAATTAAATGAACAGGTTTCTTAAGATTAATACTATTTGAGTTTAGTAACAAGTGATTTTTGGCTTCAAGTATTAATTGATAGCTTATTGGGTATGTATTATTGCAATTACGCCCACTAACATCAAGCCATTTTTGCTGTTGCATTTGTTTTTTTTGACTTTCAGTTAAATTTTCCCAAATGTTTTCTGTAAAATCTATTGCTGGAGCAAGACCAATAACGCTACAAATTTTACTAGGAAATTTTATAGCAGCCAACATAGCAAGCCAGGCACCCATACTGGAACCAATTATAATAGTTGGCTGCAGGACAAGTTTATTTAATACCATTTTAACTCCCATAAGCCAAGAGCCAATAGTTTCATCAAGAAAATCACCTGACGATCTTCCATGACCAAAATTATCAAATGTGATAAAATTATAATCTTGTTTTTTACAGTAATTTTCAAGGAATACAGCCTTGGTACCATTCATATGTGACATCAAGCCATGTAAAAACATTACGGAAGGCATATTTTTTTTACTACTTTTATAATGATTATAAGTGATAAATTTTTTATTTTCTGTATTATATATTTTTTCCATTTAAATTAGTTAATTAATGATTTCATCAGATTCACCAAAACGATACCATAAACCAACCATTTTGCAAGTAGTTCCAGCTTTATTCTCTGGTGGAGTAGAGAGAGGGACAATTGAAGTGGCAAAAATGTTAAAAAAAGCTGATTATAATGTTATTGTAGTCTCATCTGGTGGTTCGTTAGTTGAAGAGTTAGCAGTTGCAGATATACCACATATTTCTATGAATAGTGCTACTAAGAATCCCTTTTCAATATGGAAAAATGCAAGGATTTTATCAGAAATAATTAAGGAATATGGTGTAGATATAGTACATGCAAGATCGAGAGCTCCAGCTTGGAGCTGTTATATGGCAGCAAAGGCTACTAATACTAAATTCTTAACAACATTTCATGGCATTTACAACATCTCGAATTTGTTCAAACATTTCTATAATAGTGTGATGATTAAAGGCGAGAGAGTCATAGCTGTATCTAATTTTGTAAAGCAACATATATTAGCTAATTATAAAATTCTAGAAAATCAAATTACTGTAATACGTCGAGGAGTAGATTATCGTTATTTTGATCCCAAAAATGTTACAGAAGAAAAGTTATTAAAATATAAAAAGAAATATAGTATATCTAACAGTACTCCTATAATATTGTTACCATCAAGATTTTCCAGTTGGAAGGGACACCTTACCCTTGTTGAAGCACTTGGCAAATTAAAGCATCTAGATTTCTACTGTCTCATGGTTGGGGATTTATCTAAACACCCAAATTTTACAGATCGAGTAAAATCTCTTATAAACGTATTGAAACTACAAAGTAAAATTCAAATTTTTGGTAATGAGATTGATATGCTCAGTCTTTATGGTGTTTCAGATATAGTATTATCTACTTCGATTGAACCAGAAGCATTTGGTAGGACTATAACTGAAGGACAATCAATGGAAAAGCTAGTAATTGCTACAAATATTGGTGGGGCTATTGAAACAATATCAAATACAAAAACTGGATTTCACGTCAACCCAAACGATCCTATCGATTTGGCAGAAAAAATTGAACATTGCTTATCTATACTTAAAACCAATGAAGGCAAAAAAATACAACAAGCAGCAAGAAAATCAGTAATCGATAATTCCTCCCTTGACTTAATGCTCAGTAAAACCTTAAATTTATATAAGGAAATGCTCAAAAAAACATAATATTTTCACAGAACCTAGATTCTTATATCTTGAAAATCTAATATAAAAGCCTAATCTATTTTTTTCCCATAAATTCATATTATGTTGTTTGCAATACTCAAACATAGATACAGTATTAGTGTGATTTACTCCGAACTCTTTTACTTGCTGTTTACCAAAAAACTTATAACTATATAAGTCTCTTGCTTTACAGGCAGCTTTAGCTCCTTGACTATACAACTCACTAACTTGTGCCACATTTTTACGATTATCTCTATATAAGTAATAATATATGGTATAAGCTTTATTATAGGATTTTATTGCTTCTTTTATTTTATCTTGAGCAAACAAAACATCACCTTGTACTACATAACTCACTGCTAAGTTTATATCTTCGGAATAATCTGCACCTTTAGGATTCCTATGCTCATCGGCTAAAAATATGGTGATAGCCCTATTAACATGCTCTAAGGCATGGTCTAACTTACCAAGCCCTAACTCACTTCTTGCCATTTGGATAAAAATGCGACCAAATATTTCATGTTCTTCTTTTTTAGAGGATTTATGCATATCATATAATTGCTCGACTACAACATGTGCTTCTTGGTATTTTTTAAGATAATTTAATATTTCTGCTTTAAGCATATAAAGGCTTGTAAGAAAAAAATCATCCGGTTTTAATCCCTGTTTTATACTTTCTGTTATGTCTTGATTAATTTGATCCAATGCCTTAGGATATTTTCCTTGTATAAGAAATAACTGTGATTTAACACAATGTAGAAACCCTATATCACTCTTATCTACCAAGTTACTAGTAAACATTTGCTTCATAATTTGTATATTTTTTTTTGCTTCTTGAATTTGACCTAATGCAATATTAGATGTTGCCAACGCATAAAATACGTTACACTTAAAAGTTTCGTAATCTTTTACTTTGTCAAAAACTTCTTTTGCTCTAATGTAATATTCAATTGCCACTTGATTGTTAGAACAGTTCTTATAATACCTTCCTATAAACTTTATATATCTTGCATATATATGTTTTTCATCATTATTCATTAACCATAATTTAAACTTCCCTTCTTGATCATTTTTATTAAACCAATCAACTAATTTCTTTGCATTATAGTTATCCCAAGAATTAAGATATTGTAGTATTAAATATAACTTTAATCCCAGAATTTTATATATATTAACTTTGTATTTTTCCGAATTTTTTAAAATTATTTCAAAATTTTCAGATATAGTCTTAGCAGTTCTAAAAATACGACCTTTTATTCCACTTTTTGGGGTAGCATCAATTAATTTAACAACAATATCCTCTAAGTAAGGTTTATTAATTTTTACTCCATTCATTTCTATTATTTTCTGAACAATAACATCATGCATTTCAAAGACAGGGTTAGTGTCATGTGAGTCAATGTTAGATATTAAAGCAAATTTAGATAATTGATATAGATCATCATCAAGAGTATTTTGATTATCCGTAATAATTTTTAAAAGTTCTTTCGAGAAACCTTGATTATTTATTAAGGCTATTTTATTTAAAAGTTTCTTAGCACTTGGCTTTAACTCATTGATAACTAATGTAATGTTTAATTGAATTTTATCTGTTGATTGCTGGATTTTATCCTTATATTCTTTTCTATCTAAATCTTTTACATTATTTAATAATTGTGCCCCTTGTACTATCAGGATAGGATAACCAGCAAACTTTTCGCTCAAGAATTCTGCTAATTTAGCGTCATTATTTTCTATAATATTATTAGCCAGAGTAATCGCATTACTTTTTTCAAAGGCAGTCATTTTGACTATATTAGGCAATATTTCGCTATCTTGGGAACAAAATATAACGTGTCCATTATGTTCCCAATCAACGAACTCTTGAACTTTTTTATTTTCACTTATCTTCAGATTATCGAATATCAACAACCATTTATCTTGATTCGATAAATGACTCATTAGTTCTTTTCGTACCAATCTCATATCTTCTGATATTAGATTAGATTTAGCGGTGCTATTAATAGCTTTTGCTAGCTTTAGCAACTCTTGATTAATATCTAAATTACAATCAACAAACCAAATAAGTTTATAATTATTTTGATTCTCATAACAATACATTCTAGCAAGCTGTGTTTTCCCCATGCCACTAGTGCCTACTATGCTTGTTTGTCTGTATTTAGTTAAGTTATTCTTGAGTAGATTTAGTTGCTTTACATGATTGACAAAATAAGTAACTGGTGTAACAAAATTAGATATTTGTTGTTGAGCAAATGAATTATGCGGCATTATCAATAATATTATTAATGTTAAATATTTATCCATTTTTTGCTCCTAACAAACGATTTCAGGAAAGTTACATTACTCTTTCTGTTTAATTCTATTTTTATCTACTAATACGAATTTAAGACATTTTTTTAGCAGTTAGTACATTATTCTCTTTTATTAAAATATCAATTTGCTAAGCTATAGATTCTATTTATTCAAATATGACTTTTGATAATTATCTTTAAAGCGAAAATTTATGGTTTGAATAAATTGCCTAGACCGCTACGCATTAGGCTTTTGGGATTCATATTGCTTGCCTTCTTCATGAGATCGCTTATTTGCTTAAATTGTTTCAATAGATTATTGACTTTCTGGACTGATGTTCCTGAGCCTTCAGCAATACGTTTTCGACGTGAGGCATTTAGCAAATCTGGTTTTCTTCGTTCTTTTTTGGTCATTGACAAAATTATTGCTTCTTGGTGGTCTATTAATTTGCTACTTAATTTCGATTGATCGACCTTATCGATAATTTTATTAATGCCAGGTAACATATTTATCATACTGCTCAATCCACCTAGTTTTTTTATACTCCTCATTTGCGTTAGGTAATCTTCCAAGTCAAATTTACCTTTTTTTAGTCTAGCAGCTGCTTTTTCCGCCTCTTCCTGATCTATTAGGCTACTTGCTTTTTCAACAAAGGAAATAATATCTCCCATATCTAATATTCTCGAGGCGATACGTTCTGGATCAAATAACTCTAAATCTGCCAATTTTTCACCAGTACTTAGGAACTTAATAGGCTTATTGGTAACATGCTTAATACTCAAAGCCGCTCCACCTTTAGCATCACCATCAATACGAGATAAAATCACCCCGGTAATTCCTAGTTGTTGGTCAAAATTGCTAGCTATAAGTACTGAATCTTGCCCTGTCATTGCATCAACCACCAGAATTATTTCATTTGGCTTTACTAAATTTTTTATATTTACCGCTTCTTGCATCATTTGATCATCGATTTGCAACCTACCTGCCGTATCATAAATAACGACATCATAGGCGGCTAATTTTGATTCGTGCAAGGCTCTTTTAGTAATATCGATAGGATTATGGTTGGGGATAATAGTTAAACTATCTACCTCTATCGATTTACCAAGGATGGTTAGCTGCTCCTGAGCAGCAGGACGATAAGTATCAAGAGAAACTAACAACACCTTTTTATTCTGATTTTTTAGCCTAAGTGCTAATTTAGCACTGGCAGTAGTCTTCCCACTTCCTTGCAGCCCAACCATCAAAATATTTACCGGAGGGGCAGATTTAAGTTGTAATACACTATCCTCTGGAGAAGAGGATAATATATTAATTAACTCATTATGGATAATTTTTACTATCATCTGCCCTGGAGAGACTGATTTTATCACCTCCTGCCCCATAGCTTTTAACTTTACTTCAGCAATAAAGTCCTTAACTACCGGTAGTGCCACATCTGCTTCAAGAAGGGCAATCCTAATATCACGCATAGTATCGTTTATTTGGGCTTCAGATAAAGTGCCGCTTCTTTTGATACGATCAAAGATTTTTGTTAGATTTTGAGTTAATGTTTGGAACATAAAAATGCAAATTTAATAAGTTACTTTAATTTTATTATTCTAGCATATTTGCTAATAAGCACTAAGCATATTATTAAAAAAAATAACTAATTAATTTACCTTATGATAAATTTATGCTATAATTTAAAGTGCAGTATAATTATTATGCTGTTAACACTCAAAATTATAAAGGAGTTATTATGTTAAAAAACTTAAGATTATCGTTAGAACGACAATTACTAGCAATTTCCAAAAATTTAAATTTTTCTTATCCAACATCCTCATTTTATCATACCACCATGTTTTGGTGTCTTAGCCATTAATCCATATTTTTCTACTTTTTAAAATTTTTATTACTATTTGCTTTTAGCAAGCATTTGTTTGTTTTTTTTAATTGTTTTACCCTCTCGTCATTGCGGAAGTTTAACCATCCAACGTCATTGCGAGGAGTACACAAACCTCAAACGTCATTGCGAGGAGCTACTTAGTGACGAAGCAATCCATATAACAAGCTTCATGGATTGCCACGCTCACGTATGTTCGCTCGCAATGACGCCAGAAGGTATTGTCACAACCTACTTGAGTGGTCTTGCTAATAGACACTTGAGGGGTGTTGTAATCCTCATTTAAAAATAATAAATCTTAAATGTTCTACTAAGAGTGACTTTTTTAAACTTAATATATCAGATTAAATCATTAACAATTGGTTTGATATAAAAATGAATTGAGGTTCACGATGAGTAATTGTGTTGATTTACTAGATATAGATAATCTAGATATCGATAATATTAAAGAAACTAAAATATTTCCTAAACACCTAAAACTTCTATTTTTCGTTGAAATGTGGGAGCGTTTTAGCTATTATGGAATGAGAGCTTTGCTGGTGCTATTTCTTACATCACATTTAGGATTTAGTGATGCTAATGCTTATGCCACCTATTCTTTATTTGCTGCTATTGGCTATGCCGGTCCGGTACTCGGAGGCTTTTTAGCTGATAAATTAATGGGATTTCGTAATATGGTACTAATTGGCGGTATAATTATAACAATTGGTCATATTTGTATGACTTTAGTAGGATCAGACCCAAATTTTGTATATTTAGGCTTATCACTATTAGCATTAGGAACAGGTTTATTTAAGGGTAATATTACAAATTTGTTAAGTTGCTGCTATAAAGAGAGTGATCCGGATAGAGAAAGAGGTTTTACCTTATTCTATGTTGGAGTAAATTTAGGATCATTCTTAGCTTCTATTTCCTGTGGTTATGTGGCAAGTACTATTGGTTGGGACTACGGATTTGGTTTAGCTGGTCTAGGTATGTTAATTGGTCTTATTATATTTGTTAAATTTCAGAATTTACTAGGTAATAATGGTTTATCACCTTATCCACACCTCATGAAAAAAAGATTTTTCTTAAGGTTGAATCCTTTTACTATAATAATAGTAAGCACTCTATTTCTAGCATTTCTTGTTTCTGAAATGTTAATATTTGCTGAATTTTTTGCTAATATGCTTAGCATTATAGGTTTAGGGGTATTTGGGATATTTGGCTATATTATATTTAAGTCTCCAACAATTCAAAGACAAAATCTAATTGCCTTATCGATGATGATTTTTTTATTAATGTGCTTTTTTGCGTTAGAAATGCAACTTGGGTCTCTTATTAACTTATTTACTGAAAGGAATGTGGTCAAAGAAGTATTTGGCATCATGATTCCTGCTTCAGTATCACAAGCAATAAATCCTTTCTCTATAATAATATTTGGTTCTTTGTTAGGCACTTACATGAAGTTTGATAAGAAATATGCAACTTTAATGTTAATTTTAGGTCTTTTGACCTTAGTTGTGTGTTTCTTTATTCTTTATATCGGTTGCGTAAATGCTGATAGTAATGGCAAAGTAGGATATTTATATTTAGTAATTGCTATTTCTTTTATGAGTTTAGGAGAGCTTTGCATAGGACCATTAGTACAGTCCAAAACAACTTTACTTGCTCCAAAACACTTACGTGGATTTATAATGGGTATATTAATGCTATCACTGGCATTTTCAAATTTACTAGGCACTGTAATAGCAAAATTTATGTCGGTACCGTCTATCGGAGGAGAAGTAGATTTTATGGAGTCACTATCTATATATAAAGAAGGTTTTTTATATATATCCTTCTTTAATTTAGGCATAGTTGTTATATTCACCATATTTTGCTCTATTTTCTTACATAGAGTTTTAACTAGACAAAGTTATAGCTAACCCGCCGTCATTGCGGGGAATTACTTTACTAGTAACGCGGCAATCTATAAGAATATGGATTGCCACGACCACACAGTGGTCTCGCAATGACGTGTTTTAAATTTACCTACAGTATCATTGCAAGAAGGCATAGCCGACGAAGCAATGCATTTTTTCTGCAATTTTTAAATTGCCACGAGGCTTATTCATAAAGACGAATTAATTAGTACCAGTTGCCTTTATATCATCATCTTCACTGAGAAATTTTTTCTGCATCTCTGATTTACCGACTGCCTTGTTAGTTTCTACCCTTTTAATTTTTTTATGACTATTTGCTTTAGGTTTACTTGGTAAAACTTTATTTGGTAAAACTTTATCAACAGTTTGTTGGTTAGTAGTTTGTCGTGCAGGACATTTATATTTTTCTAAATCTTTTTTAGTTTCACGTAACATAGCTTTAATTTGCTCTAGCTCTTTGTGCAAATTATTGTTTGCTTGATCATTCTTATCATTATTTTGTTTCTTCAGCTTATCATTTGCCGAATTCAATGAAGGATATTCTTTTTCTTGATTTTGCTTGCGTTTTTCATTACGTTCCGCATCTTGTTTCACCATCTTAAGATACATTTGACGATTTCTTAAAGTTGGATTTATTGTTTCGGTATCATACTCACTAAGCAAATCGCCCTCATCATCATCAAAATTTTCTTCCATAACATTTCTTTTTGCCATCGCTATATATTTCTTATTATAAAGCGGTGGACGTTTGCCACCGGCAAAACCTTTGCTATCTATAATTTTATTATTAGCAGATTTTTTGAAATATCCTCTAAACCCATCAGTACAACCTGAAAGTAGGGATAATCCCAAAACTATAATAATAACTTTTTTTAACATAAATTAGTCCGATAATTTTATAGTAACATAATTAATGACACAAAATCACCCAAGTTGCAAGAATCAATTAACCAGGAAGTAGTTATAGGGAAAAAACAAGCTGATTGACCCAAATTTATCTTGTACTTTTTAATAAATATTATATAAAGCCTATTCATAAGTAAATAAAGGACTTTATATATGCCAAAATCTACTAAAGCTCACTTAGTTATTACCGCAAACAGAACCTTTTTTTGCAATAAAATGCCATATATTAGCAGACCTGAACATTATTACTTCGAAGTACTCAAAGATATAACGCTAACTGTAAAATATCCAATTGATATAGTAGTTGCCTTAAATCCCACAGGTGCAGTTAAGTTACCTTTAGCAGGTGCAGTTAAGTTACCTTTAGAGAAAGATTATTGTACTTTTCAAAATCAAAGCTCCTTAGATTCTCTTTGTGATCATGTCTCTATATTAAATAAAGATTCTATTACCTCACTTCTACTCCCTATAGGTACTAAAGTCAGCTTTACTAAAAACAATATTACCTATCATTTAGAAAACACAACTTCAGAAGAATTAGTCATAGAGAATCTAAATTTAGTTATCAATATTTATGAATACCTAACTGGCGAATTACCAGACACTCTTTTCATTTTTAAAATTAACAAAATAACTAAAATGGCACTTGAGTCTCATGATATAAGGTATCTAACATTTTATAAGATGAATCAAGAATTAATAGCTTTATTTGCTAAACAAAATAATGGGAATTTAGATTGCCAAAAAATAGATGCATTTATACAAAAGCATTTTTCAGAATTACCTGATATTATTCTTAAAATATTACAGGATTATCTTGGTTTAGAAAATCCCTATTACTTAAGTTCTCTCCCTCCAAAAATATTAAATGAAGATTTTTTGCACTTAAAGCCCTCCGATGTAAACTTTAGTAAGCATGTTGATATTGATGATAATCACACCATCACCCCTCTAGGAACCTTAGAGATTCATGAAGAAACACAATAAAATCCCGCTAAAAGGCAACTTCCTAGACGTCTTCTCCTCCCGCTAATAACAACCCAAAGAAATCAGTTTACTATTTCTTCTACTGTATCAGCTAAAATATTACTACCGTCATTTTTCCGCTTTAATAATTCACAAGATGCCCGCTCCAGTATATCACGATTTTTTATTAGCACTAAGAGTTTATCGGCTAATTTTTCTGCAGTAATTTTATTTTGTTCAAAACACCACCCTGCCCCACTATCTTCCAGTGCCTTGGCATTATAGAATTGATGGTTTTCAGTAGCAAAAGGTAGCGGAATAAAAATTGCCGGCAAGCCAATATAGCTAAGCTCAGAAATAGTTGATGCCCCAGCCCTTGATATTACTAGTTCTTGATTGGCATATTGCTGATCCATATCATAAAAGAAATCGGCTACTTTATGTGGGATGTTTAATTCACTATAAATTTTAGCAATATTGTCTAAATCTTCTGGAGGAGCTTGTTGGGTAATATGTAGTTTAATATCAGGATTTGATTGCACTAATATCTTAATCGCTTCCGGTATTAAAGTAGAAAAAACCTTTGCTCCCTGACTTCCACCAAAAATCAATATTCGAAAAATATCATTACTAAAATTATCCTTAACTTTCAGCTTTTTAACATTATCCCGTACTATATTTCCTATAACTAATTTCTTATTATAGTCAACAATATTATAATTTTTAGTTTCCTCATAGGTAAGCGCAACTCTTCTGGCCCATTTTAAGAATAATCTATTGACCTTACCAATAAAGCAGTTTTGTTCATAAATTACGATAGGAATACGTAACAATACAGCTGCTATCAGAGGAGGAGCAGAGGGATAGCCACCAAACCCAATTATAACACAAGGTTTGACCTGCACTAATAGCAATAACATCTTAAAAATCATAAATAATAAACAAATTAATAATTTAAACTTATTAAACAACCCTTTCGGTGGCAATCTAAAATTTATTATATGTGGAATGAGCGGTAAATCTTCAGTTAAATATTTTTGGCATCTAACGTCAGTAATAAGATGTAATTTATACCCGCGTTTCACCAATTCTTCAGCCAAAGCAATAGCGGGAAATAGATGACCTGCCGTACCACCACCAACAACAATTATACTCTTCATATGTCAATATCTTGAATTTTATAGTTAGTAAGGGAAGTTTTATGTTTGGTAAAACCAAGCAGCATCCCTGTAGCAATAGCTATGGCAAAAGTTGAAGAACCACCATAGCTAATAAATGGTAATGTCATCCCTTTGGTTGGTAATAAATTCAAGGTAACACCTATATTAATTAAGGCTTGTAAACCTATCTGTGCAACAATACCACTTGCTGCCAATTGAACAAATTTATCTTCTTCGTTAATGAGTTTCAGTAAACTACGAATCACTATAAAAGCAAATATTCCTATAATTATCAAGCAGATAATCGCCCCAAATTCCTCACCAGCAACAGCAAAAATAAAATCAGCATGAGAATCCGGCAATACTTGTTTTACCGCTCCTTCACCAGGACCACAACCATATAAACCACCATGCTCAAATGCTCTGATTGACTTACTAACTTGATAATTACTAATACTCTCTGGATCAAAAAAACTATTAATCCTTTTCGCTACATGAGGCAGCCAAAAATAAGCTGCTGTAACACCAAATAACAACATAAAAGCAGCAAGCATAATCCAAAATATTGGCATACCAGCAACAAAAAGCTGAATACCAAAAACTGCAGTAACCATCACTAACATACCAAAATCTGGCTGGATAATTAATAATAAAGCAATGATACCATACAGAACTATACAAATAGAAAAACTTGGAAATTCCCCCTCAAATTTCAATGATAATATCCAACCTGCAACTACCGCAAAAAATGGTTTTATAAATTCTGAAGGCTGCATCGAAAAACCTAAAATATTAATCCAGCGAATAGCCCCCTTAACTTCATAACCATAGAATTTAACTAAAATTAATAACAATATGCTGACAATAAATCCTAAAATTGACAATCTCTTTAACCATTTTTTGGAAAAAAGGGAAAAAAGAATGATCAATAGCGATGCACTAGCAAGATAAAATAATTGTCTAGAGGCAAAATAATGCTCATTGAGTCCTATTCTATTTGCTATTACTGGTCCAGCTGTAGTAACCAACATCATACTAAAAACAAACAGGATTACTAAAGCAATAATCATTTGCTGGTCGATACTACGCCACCACCATTTTAGGTAATTGTTAGATAATTCATTATTATGATTATCTTTAATCATGGTTAGCAATAATATTATATAATTCTATAAATAGATTTCCGCGTTCTTCAAAATTTTTAAATTGATCGTAAGAGGCACAAGCTGGAGCTAACAAAATATTTTTTATGCTCCCTATATCTTGCATTGCATCTCTAACTGCAACATTAAAAGCCTCCTGCAAATCTTGACAAATTTGAAAATTTACTCTACCCTTAAGTGACGATGCAAAAAGTTCTTTATCTTGACCAAAAAGATAAGCCTTATGAATTTTATCAAACCATGGAGCTAAATTTGTTATTCCTCCTTCTTTTGCCACTCCTCCAGCTAGCCAATATATATTATCAAGTGCAGCAAGGGATTTAGAAGCAGCAATGCTATTGGTAGCTTTGCTATCGTTATAAAATTTTATCATACTCGAATGATCTGAGTATATTGTACCAACATATTGCATCCTGTGCGGCAACCCCTTAAACAACTCGATAGCAGCAATTATTTGTTCTGGTCTTAGCCCTATAATCCGACAAGCCGTATAACTGGCAACAATATTTTCCTGATTATGGATGCCTTGTAGATAGCTATTATTTGGCAAATTAATAGTAATTGGTTCAAAAATATTGTCATAAACAACATTATTACAAATTGATACTCCTTTATCAAGGATTTTACCAACAGAGATTGGTATTAAATTTGTGGTATTCTCCTTTTGTAACTCTAAGAAAATATTTTTGGTAATTTCATTATCAACACTAATTATGGCAAATGAATCTTTATCCATTCGATCAAAGATTTTCTTTTTAGCAACAATATAGCCTTGCATATTATTATGCCGATCTAAATGATCCTCGGTAATATTAAGTAGCACAGCAATTTTAGCTTTAAAACTGCTTAATAAGTCTAACTGAAAGGAAGATAGCTCTAATACATACCCTTGACAATCTAATCCCATACTTAAGGCAGGAACACCAATATTCCCGCCAACTGGATAATCAAAACCACAAAACTGTAAAATATGACCAGTTAGAGCAGTGGTAGTACTCTTACCATTAGTACCAGTTATACCGATAAAATTAGCTTTCTTCTCCCCTCTAAACTTAACTTCCTCAAATAATAAATCTATATCTGAGGTTATTGATATATTACGGACATTCGCCATGGTAACAATGTCATGCGATAAGGGAACACCTGGACTCAACAATATCTTATCAATATCCTGCCACCGCTGATCAGAAAAGCTAACCAAATTATCGTTTCCATAAATTTTACTGAAAGCATCCCTACTACTACCTAGTTGATCATAACAAATTATCCTAGCTACTTTATTTAGCGATTGATAAGCAGCCATACCAGTCTTACCTAGACCAACTATCCCTATAGTCTTGTTTTTTTGTGAAAGAAATAATGACATAATTTTTAGTTTAATAATCCATTATTTACTGTACTTTCAGTAATTCATTGATTTTAGTAATAGATAGTCCAGTAATTTTCGCTACTTCTTCAATAGAGCTACCATTATTTATCATCATTTTTATTAATTTAGCTTCTCCTTTAGCTTCTCCCCTAGCTTCTCCCCTAGCTTCTCCGATTTGAATCCCTTCTTCTTTCCATACTTGAGCTATACTAGGCATAAGTTTTTCTCCTTTTTCTTTAGTTAAACTATTTTTTAATATTTTTTCTAACTCTATTTTATCATTTTGCTCAATAAAGGTCAAAGTATAGCTCAATAGATTTCTTATGTGGTCATGGCCTATTGTTATTTTACTCAATTTAGGCAAGAGATGAGAAATTTCCTGCCATCTTTTCAGTAATTGACGTTCGTGGATGTGTTTGAGGAAAAATAACAAAATCCCAGACCATATTTTTTTCTTGAGTTCTTCATCGGGGATGTCATGTACGTTAATAAGCTGACAATCATTTGTCCAGAAGCCTCTGGCTAAATCTGGATGGCTAAATAAATTCCATATATTAAGAGGTGCGTTATATTTCTTCTTGCCATTATAAATTATTAGGGGATAAATTACTGGAAGGCATTTAGCTTTAGGATTAGTAGTTAAATATCGATCACAAATATTAATCATATATTTAAATAACCTAAATGCCATCATTTTATCAACAGTACTTTGATGTTCCAATAGCAAAAAAATATAGCCATCCTGATCATTAAACTTAACAGAAAATAATACATCAGAAATAGTTTCAGAAAGGTCTGGCTCAATAAAACTATCTTTTTCTAATTTTAAAGATGTACTATCGATTAAAGCCAACACATCCTTCGGCAAATGAGTTGCCAAAAATTCTTTAGCAACTATTGGATTCTCCATAGATTTGCGAAAGATTTCGTCATGTTTTGGCTTGTCTGAAGTCATAATAAAACTTACTTATATAGCTAATCTAATAATTCATTAACTTACTGTACTTTCAGTAATTCATTGATTTTAGTAATAGATAGTCCAGTAATTCTCGCTACTTCTTCAATAGAGCTACCATTATTTATCATCATTTTTATTAATTTAGCTTCTCCCCTAGCTTCTCCGATTCTAATACCATCCTGTACTCCGATTTGAATCCCTTCTTCTTTCCATACTTGAGCTATACTAGGCATAAGTTCTTCTCCTTTTTCTTTAGTTAAACTATTTTTTAATATTTTTTCTAACTCTATTTTATCATTTTGCTCAATAAAGGTCAAAGTATAGCTCAATAGATTTCTTATGTGGTCATGACCTATTGTTATTTTACTCAATTTAGGCAAGAGATAAGAGATTTCTTGCCATCTTTTCAGTAATTGACGTTCGTGGATGTGTTTGAGGAAAAATAACAAAATCCCAGACCATACTTTTTCCTTAAGTTCTTCATCAGGAATATCATGTACATTAATAAGCTGACAATCATTTGTCCAAAAGCCTCTGGCTAAATCTGGATGGCTAAATAAATTCCATATATTAAGAGGTGCGTTATATTTCTTCTTGCCATTATAAATTATTAGGGGATAAATTAATGGAAGGCTTTTAGCTTTAGGATTAGTAGTTAAATATAGATCACAAATATTAATCATATATTTAAATAACCTAAATGCCATCATTTTATCAACAGTACTTTGATGTTCCAATAGCAAAAAAATATAGCCATCCTGATCATTAAACTTAACAGAAAATAATACATCTGAAATAGTTTTAGAAAGGTCTGGCTCAATAAAACTATCTTTTTCTAATTTTAAAGATGTACTATCGATTAAAGCCAGCACATCTTTAGGCAAATGAGTTGCCAAAAACTCTTTAGCAACTATAGGATTCTCCATAGATTTGCGAAAGATTTCGTCATGTTTTGGCTTGTCTGAAGTCATAATAACTTAAATTATATAGCTTCTTTGATAAAATTTTAAAGAAATTTCGTTGCTGAATTTTCAGTAATTTCTGATTTACTATCAAGTTCACTACTTAAAGACCTTATACTATTTTTAAATTGCTTAAATTGTGCCAATTGCTTGCCGCTAAGTTCTATACCAGGGGTAGATTTAACATGCATAGGGTTTACGTTTTTACCACTTATTTTAACTTCATAATGTAAATGTGCTCCAGTAGTCCTACCAGTACTACCGACATATGCAATTACTTGCCCTTGTTTCACTATACTTCCTGGTTTAAGGTTTTTAGCAAAATTAGAAGCGTGGGCATAAGCAGTTGATAAATTCTGACTATGTTTAATTTGTATGAATTTTCCGTAACCAGATTTCCAGCCTATCTCAGTTATCACCCCATTACCTGCCGCATAAATTGGCGTACCAGTTGGAGCTGCAAAATCAACTCCTTTATGCATTTTGGTATAACCTAAAGTAGGATGATGTCTATTACCATAATGTGAGGAAACTCTAACTAATTTGATAGGGGTTCTAAGCAAACTTCTTTTAACACTTTTACCATCTTCGGAAAAGAAATCATGATTATTTGCTGTATTATTTGGAGAATATCGAAAAATATTATACTCCTTACCGGATAAATTAAGTGATACATATAGAACCTTACCATGATGTGAAAATTTACCATCTTTGGTAACAAATTTCTCAGTGATAACAGTTACCGTGTCACCATTTTTAATTTGACGTTGAAAATCAATTTGATAACTATACGAATTAATCATTTCACTTATACTATTACTTGATAACCCTAAAGATTTTAAAGCTGACATAAAGTTTGAATTAATAACTACCGACGATTTGGTTAGGAGCTTATTGAAAACTTTGGTTACGTCTTTCGCAAGAAGGTCTTCACCTTCTCTAATAATTTCTAGAGATTTGATTTTATCATACGCTATAGTTAGTTTTTTCAATGTACGTGACTCGGAAGCAAGGTCTTGATCATCTTGTTCGATAAGTTTTGTTTCATAATCAAAAACCAGTTGTTGCCCTATCTTTAAAGATGATTCAATATTTTTGTCTCTTGCTATTTTTATAATTTGGGTTATTTCTTTACTTGGAATTTGTTGATGCAAAAGTATTGCTTTTAATGTATCACCTTTTTTGACTGTAACAATTTGGGATATTTCATCCGATAGTTCTTTTAAGGGGTCAACTATTTCTGGTTCCGCTATGGTAATTGACATAGTATCATTAACGAATTTATTGATCGATGAAGATACAAAAGTAGCAAAGCCCATAAAAATAAATATAGACAAGTACGAAAAACCAGTCCTAAATTTAGATTTAATTTGTGGATTGGTTAATATAAGTTGGATAATAGCTTGCATTAAGTCTTACTCAAATGTATTAGGTTCTTAGGTGATTCAGGAAAAATTTATCCATAATCTGGTTTGGGATGGATAGTTTCCTTCAAATTCCTCAACATAAGTGACTTCTAAAAGAAGTCTTGATATAGCCAACTTCTCATCAATTGACTCTAATTATATATTAGTTACTCTACCAATATGGAGTATAGAAAAATAAATTACAATAAAAAAATGTAAATTTTTACATATACAATTTTATTACAAGGTAGTATAACTACCACTCCAATATAACTCAAAGAATTATTATTTCCGAATGCTACAAAAATTGATGAAACGTCTTATATTTACTAGTATAATCGGTTTTTTATGTGTTCTCTCTCCTTATGGACAAGCCGAAGACGTCGTTCAAGATGTAGAATTCTTCGATACTACCGATGAAGATAGTAACGAGTTAGAAATTAAAGCCTTAGAAATTAAAGCCTTAGAAATTAAAGACCGTCAAGTTAACGACAATAATTTATCCAATATACCAAATAATGCTGAAAATTCAGAATTAAAAATTTGCCAGCAGGGCAAAATTATTGCTTTAAATAAAATTACCGCAACATCAAAGGAAATGTTATTAAAGCTTAATGAACCACAATATTTTGGTAACATTCAAATTAAATTGCATAAATGTATAAAAAATCTTGATCCTTACAATGGAGATAATTACATGCTATTAACCATTACAGAACATAAGATTGATGAAGACCCTATGTTAATTTTTCAAGGATGGCTTATCTCATCAAGCATTTCAGTTTCCACCTTTGAGCATCCAATTTATGAAATTTTTGCTAAAGATTGTTTATAAGGATATTTAAGAATGATACAATCCATGATTTACGTGTTAGTAATGTTATTTCCAGCAGTTGGATTAATTTCCGGTTTCTCTGCAGCAGTAATAGTTCCTATTTGGTTATTAACTATATTAACCACTTTAAGAGGTAAAATTTTTGTTAATTTGCAATATGCTGCTGTTAAAAAAACTTTGCTATCCAATTGGAAATTGGAGTTACTATTTTGTCTTTGGTGTCTTGTAACAAATTTTTATTCACATAACTATCCTGCCTCTTTAGTTAATTATCTACAAGTTTCTTTAGTTGTTCTAATAGGGTTTATCGTAAATAGCAATATTGACAAATTACCGATCAATGCAACCAAAATAAAAATATATTTTATTATAGGAATAGTGGCAGCAATTGCTCTATTCTTTATAGAATATCTATCTCATGGTATTATAACAAGAACCTTTCGTACTATTTTTCAGCCAAATTCTTCCGGTCAGTTCTTTTTATTCCTTCTTGATCGGGGCTGTTCTTTATTGTCAGTTCTTTCCTGGTTACTCATTGCTATACTGATACTATATCATAAATATCTATTGGCACTAATATATTATCTGTTAATTTTTTATTTATTATTTATCTCAGATAGTTTGGCAAGCTTTTTAGCATTTACCGTAGGTGGGTTAGTATTTTTAACAAATAGGCTGTTAGCAACCAAAGCATTGCAATCTATTTTTTTGAAATTATTTACCTTGGCTATGCTCACCGGTTCGATAATGATGCCGATAATTAGCTATAAAATACAACCATATTATGCATTAGAGAACTATGCTAAATTTCTACCTGATACTGCTAAGCATCGGGTGTTTATTTGGCACTTTGTTGCCAAGCAAATTATCAAGAAACCAATTTTGGGCTATGGATTTGCTTCGTCAAGAAATTTTAAAGTTGATAAAGAACAAATGGTTAGCTATCATCAATGGACTTGGTCACCATTACCTCTACACCCACATAATAATATAATGCAAATTTTATTTGAAACGGGCTTAATAGGTTTGATACTATTTTTATCTTTAATTTATAAATATATTCAAAAAATTAGTAATATAAGCTTAGTGCAGTCCTCTAAATATGATAAGATGAATCTAGCAAGTAAGGAAATAGATATAGATACGTTAAATTACAAGTCTGTTGCCTATGCTTGCTTTATAAATTATTATATAATAGGTATGATCTCATTTAATATTTGGCAAGTATGGTGGGTTTGCAGTGCCTTTGGGGCGATTATTTTGCTTAAATTACTATTACGTCGATCAGTGACTATTTCTAACTAATTTTTTAAGGTAATTACTAATGTTGGAAACATCGCACATATTACAAGAATATTTGCCTATAGTGGTATTTTTTGCTATAGCATCAGTTTTGTCGTTGATAATAGTCACATTACCGAGGCTTTTGAGTCCTCGGAAATATAATAAGGCTAAGCTGGATAGTTATGAATGCGGATTTGATCCTTTCGGTGATGCTAGGAGCAAATTTGATGTACGTTTTTATCTAGTAGCTATTTTATTTATTATTTTTGATTTAGAAGTAACTTTTTTGATGCCGTGGGCTATTACGCTTGGGAAAATTGGTAAATTTGGTTTTTTTTCAATGATGTTTTTCTTATTTGTACTTACTGTTGGTTTTATATATGAATGGAAAAAAGGAGCATTAGATTGGGAGTAATTACATGAAAGCAGAAATAGATTTATATGATCAAGACAAGATACTTGCAGAAGAAATCTCAAATCGAGGATTCTTGATAACTAAACTTGATGATTTGCTAGGCTGGGCTAGAGCTAATTCACTTTGGCCTATGAGCTTTGGTCTTGCCTGCTGTGCAGTAGAAATGATGCAAGCTGCTTCCAGCCGTTATGATATGGATCGTTTTGGTATGTTGTTTAGACCAAGCCCCCGTCAATCTGATTTAATGATAGTTGCAGGAACCTTAACCAATAAGATGGCTCCGGCTCTTAGAAAAGTTTATGACCAGATGACTGAACCTAAATGGGTTCTATCAATGGGAAGCTGTGCCAATGGTGGTGGCTATTATCATTATTCCTACTCAGTAGTGCGTGGCTGTGATCAAATAGTACCAGTAGACGTATATGTACCAGGTTGTCCCCCGACGGCTGAGGCTTTGATTTATGGCTTAATGCAGTTACAAAAGAAAATTAAAAGAACTACTAGATTTAAGATTAAGAGTGCTAGTGTATAATATGGAAGAGATTATTGATAAATTGATAAAAAATCAAGAGCTTGAAATAGCTGTGTTACCTGTACAGTCAAATGGTTCAAATATACATTTTGCTGCTTATAAATCTACTATAGAAAGCTTGTTGCCATTTTTATCGTCAATTAAGCAATCTGAGAATTTACGTTTTACCGTGTTGACAGATTTATTTGCTGCTGATTTTTTAGACCGTTTGAAACGGTTTGAAGTAGTGTATAATTTACTAAGTCTTAAATTAAATAAACGTATACTAGTCAAAGTTGAGGTTGGAGAAAATGACATAATTCCTTCAATTACCAAAATCTTTAGTGCTGCCTGCTGGTATGAGCGTGAAGTATATGATATGTTTGGGGTAAATTTTGCTGGGAGCCATGATATTCGCCGTATTCTAACAGACTATGATTTTGTTGGTCATCCTCTTAGAAAAGATTTCCCATTAACTGGTTATGTACAAGTTAAATATGATGAAACTCTAGCAAAAGTAGTATACGAGCCAGTTAAGCTCGATCAGCCATATAGAGAATTTGATTTTTCATCAAGTTGGAAAGGAGCTAGTTATATATTACCTGGAGATGAGAAAGCAAATAAACATACTATATAAGTAAATTTTATTATGACTTCAGACAAGCCAAAACATGACGAAATCTTTCGCAAATCTATGGAGAATCCAATAGTTGCCAAAGAATTTTTGTCAACTCATTTGCCTAAAGATGTGTTGGCTTTAATCGATAGCACATCTTTAAAATTAGAAAAAGATAGTTTTATTGAGCCAGACCTTTCTAAAACTATTTCAGATGTATTATTTTCTGTTAAGTTTAATGATCAGAATGGCTATATTTTTTTGCTATTGGAGCATCAAAGTACTGTTGATAAAATGATGGCATTTAGGTTATTTAAATATATGATTAATATTTGTGATCTATATTTAACTACTAATCCTAAAGCTAAAAGCCTTCCAGTAATTTATCCCCTAATAATTTATAATGGCAAGAAGAAATATAACGCATCGCTCAATATATGGAATTTATTTAGCCATCCAGATTTAGCCAGAGGCTTTTGGACAAATGATTGTCAGCTTATTAACGTATATGACATCCCCGATGAAGAACTCAAGAAAAAAATATGGTCTGGAATTTTGTTATTTTTCCTCAAGCACATCCACGAACGTCAATTACTGAAAAGATGGCAAGAAATCTCTTATCTCTTGCCTAAATTGAGTAAAATAACAATAGGCTATGACCATATAAGAAATCTATTGAGCTATACTTTGACCTTTATTGAGCAAAATGATAAAATAGAGTTAGAAAAAATATTAAAAAATAGTTTAACTAAAGAAAAAGGAGAAGAACTTATGCCTAGTATAGCTCAAGTATGGAAAGAAGAAGGGATTCAAATCGGAGAAGCTAGAGGTGAAGCTAAATTAATCAAAATGATGATAAAAAATGGCAACTCTATTGAGGAAGTAGCGAGAATGACTAGATTATCTATTGCAAGAATCAATGAACTACTGAAAGTATAATAAACTGGTGTTTATTAGCGAGGAGCCACTTTGGTGGTGACGAAGCAATCTAATGAATGTGGGTTGCCACGACCACTACGCGGTCTTGCTAATAGGCGTCTTGTACTTTTCTACAATTTTTTAATTGTCACGGTGTTTAATACTAATCAAGTTAGCTATAATTTATAAAAGACTACAAACAAAAAATAGGAGAATCTAACATTATGGTCAAGAAACTGACTAAATTATTAATCATGATAGCCTTATGGGGTAATACAGCAATAATATATGCAGAAAAATCAACTAAAGTTAATAGAAGAGACGATATGCCTAACAAATTTAACGGAACAGTATTACTAGAAGATTCATTGCCAAATTATGTAACTGCAGATATTTCTAATCTAGAAGCATCGTCAAAAACATCAATAAGAATACCTGCAAGTTCTGTTAAATTCCCTTTATCTAAGGAAGACAAAAAGGATATAGAAATACTTATAAGAAAATTTGATAATGAGGAAAATTGTGCTGGTTTAGCAGCTCCACAAATAGGAATTTCTAAAAGAGTAATTGTTTTTGCAGTACCTGATGATCCTTCTTTAAAGAAATGGCGACCAGATTTAACTCAAACTATGCCTAAAACTCTGTGGATTAACCCATCTTATAAACCGATTGGCACTGAAATGCATGAAGATTATGAGGGATGCTTTTCTGTAAAAGATGTAACTGGTTCAGTAAAACGTTATGAGAAAATAAATTACAGAGCATTTGACCAAGAGGGCAAAATAATAGAAGGACAAGCAGAGGGGTTTACAGCTAGGGTCATTCAACATGAAATAGATCATCTTGATGGTAAATTATTTATAGACCTTGTTCCAAAAGACAAGACTATGAGTATAGAAGAATATAGAAAAAAACGAGCAGAGGCACTTAAGGAAAAAGATAAAATCGAGAATTAAATTTTAATATGCATATACTATTAACATTAAAAAGAATATTACTAATTATTCGTCAGAATAGTCGTATAGTTATTAAATTGGTAATTATAGATCAATTAGTAAAATGGTGGTTTATAAATTATCTAAGGGGCAAAATTGGTCTAACCATGAAGGTAACAAGCTTTTTAGATATAGTTTATAGCTGGAATCATGGTATTAGTTTTGGAATGTTCCGAAATTATTATCAGTATAGCAATATGTTGTTTATAGTTATTAACTCTGTTGTTATAATATATTTATGGTATATCTTATTAAAATGTAAGACAATGACAGGCTTTGTTGGTTATAGTTTTGTCATTGGTGGGGCTATCGGTAATTTGATCGATCGTTTTGTTAATGGGGCAGTATTTGATTTTATTTATTTTCATTATCAAGATTTTGGTTTTCCAATATTTAATCTAGCTGATAGCTTTATTTCATTAGGTGTAATGTTCTTATTGCATGATTATTATAAGACCAAGAAAATTGTTGAACAACAACAAGATGTTCAATATAATCACACTGTGATACAGGCTGAAGCAGATAGGATTCGTGAGCTTGATTTTAAGAAAAATATAAATTTAAGAGGAGATTGAGTGCGTATAATTTTTTGGTTATTTGCTACTGTAATAATGCTGTCTGCGTGCAGTAAAAAAGTAAAAGAAACAATAGGGATAGTTACCCCTGGTCCCAATGAGTACAGGGTTGAGCGTAATAAAACTTTAGAAATGCCTCCTCACTATGACTTACCTGCTATTGAAGGAAAGGATAAAGAAAGCCATAAAGCCTCTTCTCCAAAAACTCTTAACGATGGTGAACAAGCCCTCATAGAGGAGATAGAGAGGTAAGACTAATTATATAATTTTTTTACTTTTTCACTTAGTGGACAAAAATTTTGGTATATACTCAAAGGTACAGAGAAACAATAATTGCCGGAGTTTAAAATAAGGTGAGTGATAATAATAAAAATAGACCTCTTGCAAAACTCGCTTATGCTGAGGAATTTGAAGGAGACGCTTCACCTCGAACCGCAGCGTACTCTAGTGTACGTGAGGATTCGAGTACCGCATCATTGTCCAAATTACCAGCAGAAGTAGAGTTAGGCAAGAGGTCTAATGTTGTACTGAATTTTGGACCACAACATCCAGCTACCCATGGAGTTTTAAGATTAATCTTAGAAATGGATGGTGAGGTGATCAATAAAGCAGATCCGCATATTGGCTTATTGCATCGTGGTACTGAAAAATTAATTGAGTATAAAACATATCTACAAGCTATACCATACTTTGATCGATTAGATTACGTATCGCCAATGTGCCAAGAACACGCCTTTGCCTTAACAGTTGAAGAATTGCTTGGCTGCGAAGTTCCAAGACGAGCTCAATTTATTCGAGTGATGTTTTCTGAACTTACCCGTATCCTTAACCACATCCTTAATATCACAACCCAAGCTCTAGATGTTGGGGCTACTACCCCTCTATTATGGTTATTTGAGGAACGTGAAAAAATTATGGAATTTTACGAGCGTGTATCTGGTTCTAGAATGCATGCAAATTATTTTAGACCTGGTGGCGTTGCCCAAGACTTACCAGATGATATATTAGAAGATATTCATATTTTTATTCAACAATTTCCTAAAAAATTACAAGATGTTGAAACCTTGTTAAATGACAATAGGATTTGGAAACAACGCCTAGTAGATATCGGAGTAGTAAGCCAAAAAGAAGCTATGGATTGGGGGTTTTCTGGTCCAATACTACGAGGCTCAGGTATCGCATGGGATCTTAGAAAAACCAATCCGTACGATGTATATGGTGAACTAGATTTTGACATACCAATTGGCAAAAATGGTGATTGTTATGATAGGTATTTAGTTCGCATTGAAGAAATGTACCAATCACTTAAAATTATACAACAATGTCTTGAAAAAATACCGAAAGGTAGTATTAAAACTGATGACCCTAAAATTGCCCCACCATCAAGAAAGCAAATGAAAGAATCGATGGAAGCAATGATTAATCATTTTAAACTTTATACTGAAGGATATAACGTACCACAAGGCGAGATATATCGATTTGTTGAAGCCCCAAAAGGCGAGTTTGGGGTATATTTATACTCTGATGGAAGCAACAAACCCTATAGATGCCGTATTAAAGCCCCTGGATTTGCTCATCTGCAAGGTTTAGACTTTATGTCGAGAGGCCATTTGATGGCAGATGTGGTAACTATTATTGCCAGTCTTGACATTGTTTTTGGAGAAATTGATCGATGAATGATGAACCAGTAAATTTCAGTTTTAATGATGAAAATTTAAAAAAAACTCAAGATATTATTAAGAAATATCCTGAAAATAGACAGAAAAGTGCGATCCTACCGTTACTTGACCTTGCCCAACGGCAAATGAATGGTTGGTTACCTAAAGCATCGATAGAGTATGTGGCAAATTTTCTAAATATACCTTTCATCAGAGCTTATGAAGTTGCAACATTCTATACCATGTTTAATCTACAACCAGTAGGACGATACCACATACAAATTTGTGGTACTACCCCCTGTTGGCTAAGGGGTAGCGATAAAATTGCTACTATCTGTAAGAATAAGCTTGCTATTAATTTCGGTGAGCTAACCAGCGATAAAAAGTTTAGCCTTACAGAAGTTGAATGTTTGGGTGCTTGTGTTAATGCACCAGTTGTCCAAATCAACGATGATTTTTTTGAAGATTTAGATGAAGAAGGCATGGCTAAGTTAATTGATAGCCTTGCTTAATATTTATTTTATATCTAACCCATTCATCATTGGCGAGGAGACCGTAAGGTCGACGAAGCAATCCAAAAAATGAACCAGGAATGGATTGCTTCATCACAGCAAAGCTACTGCTAGAAGGCTGTTGGAAATAACTAGCCTTCCTGCATAAGTCAATCTAGTCGGTGATTTTGTCGTCGAAACTCGCCTCCTCTCCGTAACAATCGTCTATGTACACGAAGGTAGCAGGCTTCGTTTCTCCTAAAAATCCCGAGGGCTTCTTTGACTTATACAGGAAGTCTACTAAAGTAATTATATTTTGAGCTATAAGTAGAGTTTAAAAAATAAAAATTGTAAAATTGCTAGATGTATAGCGTAGATATATAAAGCATTATGACTGATAATCCGTAAATTTACAGCAAGTTTCTGCTCAAAATTTCTTGCAACCATAAATATATATCCTAGAACCCCGAATATAATGACTATAAATACGTAAATATACGAAAACTGAAAAATAGATATAGTATGCATTATGGACAAAATTATAGATATTGCAATGGTAAGCCTGAGATTACCTAGATCATGCTTAGCAATATAGCCAAGTAGCATGATAGCCATAGATAAGGTTCCGTAATCAATAAGGAACCAACTACAGAACCAAAGAGAGCCAAGGAAAACAACATGACAATAGCCTTTATAGAAAAAATTATTTAAGCTATTACGAAAATAATAAAGATAGCATTGTCCTAAAAAAATAGGGATAAGTATATTAGTTACAGTAAATTCCCTAAATAATATGGTAGTAAAAATATATAGCAGAACTCCAACTACCAAAATTCTAATTTTTGGTTTTGTATGAAAATTATAGCCAGCAAAAAAACAAAAAATCGGCATAGTAGTACGACCAATAACTCGCATTATTTCGTACTCAGGAAAAAAATATAACCCCAAATGATGGGTTAAATTACAGAAACGGGGCAAAAGCGAACTAGCAGCATGAAATTTGCCCGAAATAACTTCTTTTTATAAAAATATCGTATCATAAACCATAACAAGTCATCTGTACATTCCTTAAGAGATATTATACCTTAGCAGCAAATAAGGCTAAGAAATCTAATCGTATAATAGCATTATTTGTAATAGGTTATCCTATCAAAATCTAATCGCATAATTATTTATGACTAAAATTACTCAAATTAAGCAATATATTGCTTATCAAAAATCGACAGATAAATCACCTGCAACATTGGTAAGTTATCATAGCGATCTGATTCAGTTTGCTGCTTGGTTTGAAAAGGCTAATAATACGGATATGGATTTGCTTCATATTACTCCAACTGATGTTCGTCAGTATAAACAATATTTGATTGATTCCAATTTTAGACCGCAAACGATAAATCGTCGATTATTGTCATTAAAATATTTTTTAGAATGGGGGTGGGATAGTAAAAAGATCAAATATCGTTTTCCATTACCACCGACTGTTAAGCAATCACAGCCGATACCCAAGTGGTTGAGTAGAATTGAGCAAAATCAGCTATTACGTTGTGTAGAGCGTTGCGGTAAAGTTAGGGATATTGCTATCGTGAGGGTTTTAATGAACACAGGATTGCGAGTTAGTGAATTATGTAATCTCAAATGGATACATGTTGTAATGAGTGATCGTAAGGGCAAGTTATTGGTAAATGCCGGAAAAGGTTCTAAATATCGTGAAGTCCCATTAAATAAAGATGCAAGGCAGTCTTTTTTTGATCTGGGATATAAAGATTATGCTGGTAATGATTCTTTCATATTTATTGGTCAACGTGGAACTTTGTCTCCTCGCGGCATTCAGCTTATGTTAAAAAGCTTGAATCTTCCAGGTGAACTTGCGATAATATCACCGCATCAACTCAGACACACTTTTTGTAAGAATTTGGTGGATGCAGGAGTTAATTTGGAAAAGGTTGCAGTACTTGCAGGACACGAACGATTAGATAGCACCAAGTTATATTGTCATCCATCTTTTACGGATCTTAGTGATGCTGTGGAACGAATAGGGGAATTTGACTGATGCGTTTGATAGAGATACTGCCGTCTTACGAGATTAGATTATTTGATAATCCACCAATATTATCAATAGACGATCAGAAATACTATTTCAAAGTAGATGAGACGGTAATGAGCTTGTTAAAAGGCATTAAGGAAAATCATAACAAAGTTGGCTTGTTATTGCAGTATGGATATTTTAAAGCTAGCGGTAAATTTTACACGCAAAGCCTATTTAAATCCGGTGATATTAAATTTGTTGAGAAAGTTATCGGTGTTAGTGTCACCAAAGATTTTAGTAAACGATACATCGATAGAACACGTCAAAAACACAGATTATTAATTCTTGAAACTTGTGGTTATATAGAATTTACCGGTGCTGAAACGTTATTTTCACAAAGGGTAGAAAATTTAGTTGCACAACAAATGCATCCACGCAAATTATTCTACTTGCTGATAGAAGAATTGCGTAACAAACGAATTGAAATACCAAGTTACGATAAGGTTACCAGAATTGTCACAGAAAAATTTGGTGTTTTTGAAAAATCAGTTTTGCAAGCAATAATAGATATAATCACACCAACACAGCGTGAAGCACTTGTTCAACTTGTTTGTACTACAGGAGAATATTATCAACGACCATTACTTACTCGACTCAAAAGCATTAATCAGTCATTAAGACCTGGGCAAATTAGACATGGGATACACAATTTTCTTATAATTAAGAAATTATTTCAGGAATTGCAGTCAGTGATAAAAAAACTAGATTTATCAGTAGATGCGACCAAATATTATGCTGGGTGGATAGTTAAAGCAAAAGTAACACAAATCACCGATATTGTAGAGCCAAATAAGAGGTATTTGTATCTTGTTGCATTTATTGACCATTATTACAAAATTTGGCAAGATACGCTTGTTGATATGTTACTAAGAAATGTGCAACAGCAGTTAAATAATGCCGACAGGAAACTAAACAATGTAGTAAAAGAAAAAATTCCCGATAAAAATAAATTGACCTACTCTGTTTTGTTAGGCTTTGATAATACCAAATCAACGGTTGATTTGGTAAGAAAAATACTACACGATAATGCTCTTACTAATGATCAAAAAGTCGAGAAACTATGTCAAGTTGTGCCTTTGGAGAATACTAATACAGACTTAAAACATGCTATATCAGATGCTAAGAAACTAGAGGACCAGCTTAATAATGAGAAGGCACAAAGTGATAAATTGGATATTTTGTCTACTCTTTCTAGAAAGTTACAAAATCGTGTTGCTGATATTATAAAACATCTGCAGTTTGAAGTTTGTAAGGATAATAATGTGCTTTATTCAGCCTTAATTTATTATCAGTCGGAGAAGAATATTACCACCGCTGCTCCTGATAAATTCCTAGAAGATCATGAGTATAAAGCAGTTTACAGAAATGGTGAATTTAATGTGTCGCTATATAAAGCTATTCTTTTTTGTAAGGTAGCCAACGCAATCAAGGCAGGTCAAATTAGTCTTTTGTACTCTTATCGCTATTTATCAATCGATGAATATTTAATTGATGAAAATTATTGGACAAAAAATAAACATACTATTATACCAAATCTTGATTTACCCGAGAATATTGATCGTTTACTAACAACACTTCGTGGCTCTTTAGATAAACAATATATCGATGTTAATCAACGAATTATCAATAAAGAAAATAAACATGTCTCTGTTAAAAAGGACGGAACATACTCTATACACACACCGGCTATCGACAAACTGGACTATGACTCCATTTCAACGATTATCGGTAAAGAAAAATATATACCCATTTTACAAATGATGGCTGAAATGAATGACTTGTCTAATTTTACCGCCAATTTTAAACACCATAAAATAAAGGGGGCAAAAGCAAAACCAAACAATGAAATATTTTTTGCCGGAATATTTGCTTTAGGTAGTAACATAGGCTTACATAAGCTTGCAAGCACTGCAATAGGAGTTAATTACAACACTTTGTCCAATGCCGTTAATTGGTATTTCTCATTGGAAAATTTATATATGGTAAACCAAACCTTAATAGACATAATGACAAAATTGTGGTTACCAAGCAAATTTAAACGTGAGAAAAGTCTATTACATACATCAAGCGACGGTCAAAAACAATGCGTATCAGTAGAATCATTGAATGCCAATTACTCATATAAATATCACGGTAATAGCAAAGGTGTTAATGTCTATCGATTTATTGATGAACGGGGAATCCTGTTTTACACCGATGTATTTAGCAGTTCTGAAAGAGATGCGGCTTATGTGATTGACGGTTTGCTGCACAATGAAATCATTAAGAGTGACCTACACTCGACAGATACTCACGGCTATACCGAGATGATTTTTGCCGTATCACATCTAATCAGTGTAACATTTGCACCTCGCATAAAAGATGTTACTTCACTAAATTTAGTAAGTTTTGATAAGATTAAATCTAAATTGGCTAATGACAATTATCCTGTTAGACCTGCATATTATGTCAAGGAAGATAAAATAATAAGAAACTGGGACGATATATTACGACTGGTTGCAACCATTATGCTTAGAAAACACCGAGCGTCAGTAATATTAAAAAGATTAAGTAACTATGCTAACCAACATCCTCTCCAAGAAGCACTAAAAGAATTTGGTAGAATTATTAAATCTATCTTTGTACTAAAATATATCGATGATATTACTTGGCGACAAACCATTGAGAAACAACTAAACAAAGGCGAGTTAGCTAACAAATTTGCTACTGCTGTTTCATTTGCAGGCGAAGAAATCACTGCAGCCTATCGAGAAGATCAGGAAATATCGGCTATGTGTAAAACTATTATTCAGAATATAATTATTTTATGGAATTATATAGCGCTTACAAAAATAATTATGCGATCAGATAGCACCACTAGACAAATCTTATTAGAGAATATTCCCAATGCTTCAATATTAAGCTGGAGACACGTCAACCTGCATGGAATTTACGATTTTAGCAATTTATTAGCAACAAATGATCAAGATTATTCTTTTAATGAGGTGGTTAATTTTAAAGCGGCATAATGCTTATTATACGATCAGATTTCTTAGCCTTATTTGCTGCTAAGGTATAATATCTCTTAGGGAATGCACAGATGACTTGTTATGGTTTATGATGCGATATTTTTATAGAAAGAAGATGTTTTGAGCAAAATTTATGCTTTCAGTTCGCTTTTGCCCCGTTTCTGTAATTTAACCCAATAATACACTTAAAGACCAAAGAGCTTATTTAACGATTTATAAAGAAATATGGGTAAAATTCTTTTTACAACATAAGAAATTTAACAAAGCCATTGAGTGTTGCAATGAAATCACTATTTGTACAAAAGAGTTTACTATACCAATCAAATTATTTAAAATATTAAAAATTTGTAAAGAAGCTGAGTTATGGCAAAAAGGGTTAGAATTTATTAACCAGCAGTACGGACAATATCCTGAAATTTTAGGACATCATACTTTCCCTCTTCTTAAATATCTAGAATTTATATTTTATAAACAGAATGGTTTGGAAGAAAAATCTGAACCCTGCTTACAGTTTCTAAGAGATAATGCTAGTTTAGGCGATAGCTCTGCTCTGTTACTATCCTCTGCTCAAGATTTTGCTTTTTATATAGCTGTAGAAGAAAATGCTTTTGATAAAGCACTTTGTTATTTAAAGAACTCAACTAGTTTAGATTCATCAACTATAGCTAAAATAAAGCTACTTAGTTCATTACTAGCAAAACTTCAAAAAGAGCAGGAACAAGCCCCCCTAGCCCAGCCTGCTATCATAGAGACTGCAGAAGAGAATAATATTGTTTCAATCGACTTGATCAAGGATCCTGGCAAGTTAAATGAGTTTATTAGTAATCTTACTCCGAGGTCAATACATGCTTATTTTCAATACCAGAAAAAAGCTTTACTTCAAAAGTCATTAGACACTGCTACTAAAGAACAGCCAGCTACTTGGAATACTGGTAAAGATATTTACGTTTCTAATCAACAAGATGTTCATCCTGTAGAAGGTAAACCAAATTTCTATGCGATGATTGATCAAAAGTTGGAAGAGAAAATGGATAGTCAACTATTTAAAAAATTTAATGATGCCTTATTAAAAGGATTAATTGATAAAGACCATAAGAGTAATGGGATAAAAATTATACCCAACATACTGATAGAGCTGAAAATTACTGATGATGAGCGATTATATACATATGAGATTTATAAAAATCCTCAAGGCAAATACTTAATTTATTTTAACAAGCAAGGTAATCATAATGATGTAAAGAATGCGGTAAAACTAAGCAAAGGTTTAAAAATTATTGAAACAGATGAAATATCTTATTTCTCTTCTCTTCCAAAAGAGCCTGAGTATAGCACTGATACACAAAAGTTAGATTTGGAGAAGATGCAAGCATTAGCACTGCACTTACAAAAAGAGGAGATGAAAGCATTAGGGGTTTCTGATAATGATGATGCGATTTAAGTTTTGGCAAGCTATAACATAATATTATAATTCTATTCCCAAATTTTGATTGACATGCTACAAAAAATCGCTTATTTTCCGTTCGAAACGATTTTTAATAACAATTAAAAGAGGATATAAATGTCTAAAAAAAATGAACCCGATTCAGCGGTTCAGGTTTTTTTAAAAAACCCTAATTCTTATGAAAAGCTTTATATTGTTCCCCATAACGCAGAGGTGATTGGAAAGGAAGAAATAGAAAAGATGGCTAAAGTGTTAGAAACAAATGAAACAGTTACTATACTATCGTATTACGGTAGATATTCTACGAAAGATGAGGGGTCAGAAGCATTTGGCAAAACGCTAGAAAGTAACAAAGTAATTAGACAGTTTGAGTTCTTCTCTAATATAAATAATGTGAATTTTCAAAAATTAGCAGATGGCATAGGAAAAAATACAAGCATTGAAAGCCTAATTTTATCCTGTCCTAATATAGGAGATGATGGTATGGAAGCTATTGCCATGGCGTTAAACCATAATAAAACTATTAGTAGTGTTTGGTTTGTTTGGTCGGATGCTCCAGAATTTACCGATCGTCAACTTTTAACCATTACGGAGTGTCTAAAGAATCATGAGAAAATTAATAATTTTTCTATATCTTGCAAGATAACAATGGCTGGTCTCCAGCATATTTATAATATGCTGGATAATAATCCTAGGATTATTGGTGGAGAATTGGATTTTGCTTTGATGTTGCATCTAACCCAAAACATCCATCTGCTTTAAAATTTTATCAACAATCTAACAAAGATTTGTTATCTAAGATGTTAAAACTAGTCACCCCAGATGTAAACCCAGAAAAGGTTTTGATGCAACTTAATTCGTATATAAACTATAATTTGTTTTCTTTAACTGGGGTATTTAAAACTCCCCAACCTGAAAATAATTCTTATAGCAAAGGTTTATTCAGTCTAGATAACTACTTAATATCGATAATTGGAGACAATTTAAAGTTAGTGGATATAGGGGGTATGTCCCAAGAAAATACTGATGCTTTAGGGTGTGTGAATGATATTGATAACGACTAAAATTTAAGTAAGTAGTAATGTATAGCTAACCCGTTAGTATTTCATAAGCGTCAGTTTAAGAAAACAATAATTGGGAAACCGTCATTGCGAGGAGACCGTAAGGTCGACGAAGCAATAACGTTATCTGTCATTGCGAGACCACGCAAGTAGGTCGTGGCAATCCACGCTTATTGGATTGCTTCGTCGTGCGGTTTCCGCACTCCTCGCAATGACATCTTTACCATTAATTTGTCATTCCGAGTACTCTTGTCATTCCCGCGTAGGCGGGAATCTAGTATAAACCCCTGCCTACTACAGTTGTAGTTTAGATGTGAGCATTCACGATTTTTTTGTGATGAATAAAAAAACCTGATCACCAAGCGTCATTGCGAGGAGACCGTAAGGTCAACGAAGCAATCCATTTCTAATCACTTTCCTGGATTGCTTCGTCGGTCTGGCAACCTCCTCGCAATGACGGTTGAGGCTCAAGGCTCCTCACAATGACAGTGCTGATAAAGAAGCGTTGCATCACCATAACTAAAAAATCGCAGTTTTTGATCTATAGCATATTTGTAGATATTAGTTATTTCCTGATAGCCAGCAAATGCACAAACTAACATGAATAATGTAGATTTTGGCAAATGAAAATTGGTAACTAACATATCGACAATTTGAAATTTAAATCCTGGTCTAATAAAAATGGCTGTTTCAAATCCACCATTTGTTATTTGCCCATTATTTGCTATGGCGTTACTTTCTAATGCTCGTAAGGTGGTAGTGCCGACGGCTATTATTCGTCTATTTTCTTTTTTTGCCTTATTAATCATATCTTCAGTTTTTTTATCTATATGATAATACTCTGAATGCATTTGATGTTGATCAATATCTTCAGTTTTAACTGGTAGGAACGTCCCTGCCCCAACATGCAAGGTAATAAAGGCAGTTTCAATATTTTTTGCTTTAACTAATGCCAACAATTGTTCGGAGAAATGTAGCCCTGCAGTTGGGGAGGCTACTGCTCCATGGTTCTTGCTATAAACTGTTTGATATCTATTATAGTCAAATTCTTCTGAATTGCCTATATCATCCTCTAAATTAGCGTCCTTTGGTAAACTTTCTCCCCTTTTGATATAAGGAGGTAGCGGGATTTCACCATATTTCTCTAAAAACTCAAAAATTGAGATATTATCTAGAGCAAAAGCCACCTCAACTTGTCCCATTCCAAGCTTTTTACTTATAATAATCTTATTACCAGCAAACTCAAACTGATCTTCAATGGCAAGTCTTTTTGATGGCTTGGCAAAACCATGCCAATAATTATCACTTATTGCCTTGTTTAGGTATAATTCGATCTTTTTACCAGATTTATTCAGTAGCAATTTAGCGTTAATAACTTTTGTGTCATTAAATACCATTAAATCACCAGGGCATAGATAGTCGATTATATCATGAAACTTGGTCTGCACTAAGTGATTATTTGGGGCAGCTACCAATAAATTAGACTCATCTCGTTTTTTTGCTGGGTTCTGGGCTATTAATTCACTCGGTAAAGTAAAATCAAAATCAGATAATTTCATTCAGGCAATACTTCTCCATCATCACTACCATCTTGCATATTTTCTTCTTCTGTTTCAGGGCTTTCAGCAATCAACGCAACAGAAACTACTTTTTCTTCTTGCTCAGTTTTAAATAATATTACCCCGCTAGTATTACGTCCAGTGATACGTACCGATTCAAGTTTACACCTAATTAGTTTGCCGTTATTAGTAATTAGCATCAACTCATCAGATATATTAACCGGCATTACGCCAACAACCAAGCCTGTTTTATTAGACACATCCATATTAACAACACCTCTCCCACCACGATTAGTAATCCTATACTCATATGCCGAACTTCTCTTGCCAAAACCATTTTCCGTAACAGTGAGGATAAATTCCTCAGACAGTGCCATTTCCAAAATTTGTTCTTTAGTTAAATTTACCCCATATTCTTCCGGAGTAAATTCTTTACCATCAGCTATTAACAATCTTTCCTCTAGAGGAATTGATCGGTAAGTTTCTCTTTCATCCATAGTGCAGGAGATGCCTTTTAATATGGTCATAGAGATAACATAATCGCCTGAAGCAAGTCTCATCCCTCTTACTCCATCAGAAGTGCGGCTTTTAAATACCCTAACTGAACTAGCAGGGAATCTTATAGCTTTACCAGATTTTGTTGCCAGTAACACATGATCTTCATCTTTACAAACTTTAACATCTATTAAAAGGTCATTATCATCAAGCCTAATAGCAATTTTACCATTTGATTGAATACGTTTAAAGTCTGATAAATCATTTCTCCTGATATTACCTTGGCTTGTAGCAAAAATAATATTCAAACTATCCCACTCATCCTGATTCTCAGGTAATGGCATAATATTATTGATATGCTCTCCTTCTTTTAAAGGTAAAATATTGACTATTGGTCTGCCCTTACTCTGAGGATTACCGAGCGGTAATTTGTATAATTTTAAGCTATATACTTGACCAATATTTGAGAAAAATAACATTGGTGTGTGAGTACTACCAACAAATATTTGAGTAGTAATATCCTCGTCTCTCATTGACAGCCCTGACCTGCCCTTCCCTCCCCGGTTCTGTGCTCTATAGGTAGCAAGAGGTACGCGTTTAATATAACCGCCTAATGTTACGGTCACAACCATTTCTTCTCTTTGGATAAGATCCTCTATATCCTGATCGAAATCACCAAATTCAATGCTAGTAAGACGTGGTGTAGCGAATTCATCTTTAATTCTAATTAACTCGTTTTTTAAAATCTCTAAAAGCTTTTCACGGGATGATAAAATAGCAGTATAGCCTGTAATTTCCTCAGCAATTTCTCCTAGATCACTTTCTAATTTATTCTTCTCCATAGCAGTTAAACGTTGTAACCGCATTTCAAGAATAGCTTTTGTCTGTGTTTCAGTAAAATAACAGTTACCATCATCGGCTATCACCGCTCTATCATCAACAAGTTTTACTAAATTTATGATAGTTGATGCATCCCAAGTCCTTTGCATTAATTGCTCTTTAGCACTTGCCGGATCGCTTGAAGATTTAATAATTCTAATAACTTCATCAATGTTACTAACGGCAATAATTAGTCCCAATAAAATATGAGCTTTATCCCGAACCTTATTTAATAAATATATCGTTCTCCGAGTGATTACTATTTCTCTAAAATTAACAAAAGCCGCTATTACTTCTTTTAAGTTCATAACTTCTGGTAGCCCGTCTTTTAGAGCTAACATAATCACCCCAAAACTGGTTTGTAACTGAGTATAAGAATATATTTGGTTTAGCACTACTTCGGTTACCACGTCTTTCTTTATTTCAATTACTACTCTAATACCATCTTTATTTGATTCATCTCTAAGATCGCTGATACCCTCTATCCGTTTTTCTTTGACTAATTCAGCAATTTTCTCAACTAATTTAGCTTTATTAACCATATATGGTATTTCTGTAATAATAATAGCCTGTCTATTATTAGCAATCTCTTCAATTTCTGCGCGCCCTCTAGTTAGAATACTCCCCCTGCCCATTAAGTAAGCCGACCTAATGCCGTTTATACCAAGCACAATACCAGCCGTTGGAAAATCAGGACCTTTAACCACTGACATAAGTTCTAATATTTCTATATCATTATTATCAACATATAGGCAGCAAGCATCAATAATCTCTCCAAGATTATGAGGCGGAATATTGGTGGCCATACCAACAGCAATACCATTAGTACCATTTATCAAGAGATTTGGAAACATTGATGGCAATACTGTAGGCTCTTTCTCAGAACCATCATAATTTGGAGCAAAATCAACGGTTTCTTTGTCAATATCTTCAAGTAATGTATGAGTAACTTTAGCCAGTCTTGACTCTGTATACCTCATAGCAGCAGGTGCATCACCATCTCTCGAACCAAAATTACCCTGTCCATTAATTAGTGGTAATCTTAAAGAAAAATCCTGTGCCATTCTTACTAATGAGTCATAAATTGCCGCATCACCATGTGGATGATATTTACCCATTACATCACCAATAATTCTCGCTGACTTACGATGAGGTTTGTTAAAGTAGTTAGAAGCTTCATACATTGCATAAAGGATTCTGCGATGTACTGGCTTTAGACCATCGCGTACATCTGGAATAGCCCTACTGACAATTACACTCATTGCATAATCTAAGTATGAGCCTTTCATCTCATCTTCAATGTTAACAGATATTAAGTTTTGATGATCTATAATAGCCACAGTTAGAACCCACATTTATTAAAGTAATATTCGAATGGTTTAAGTATAGTACATATTCGGAAAGAAATCTATCGTTGAATGAGCATAGGCTAGCTAGGAAAGATATTTTTTTCAAGATGATTGAGATTATATATTTAATGATATATAATAATTATTTGAGGTAAGTATATTTAGGAAATATTTATGGACGATAAAAGCCAAAATAAAAAACTGACATGGATGGAAATTTTTGAGAAATTGTCACTAATACCAACAGGGAATTCTTTTGATAAAGAAGGTAGAGCAGATTCACCAATTGAAGAAAAAGGAGAATCAAACAAAAGATATAGTGATACATATCCCTACTTCAATGATTTTTGATAAGGTACAAGCCTGAAAGACCGCTTGTATAGCTAACTAAAATTCCGATATTGCTAAGCCCTTAAATGTCATTGTGAACGAAAGTATGTGAGCATGACAATCCATTTTTGAGTATTTTTTCGCCGAAAAATACTCAAAATATAATTAATTAGTTATAGTCAATTCAGGAGAATTTAGAGCTAGGAGCGACGCCTATAAGTAATAGGCGAGCGACAAGTAACGACGTCACCAACTTCTCATCAATTGACTATATCGCAGGCAGTCTCCTAGCTAGCTATACATGACATTTCTCTTTTGCAATATCTAAATTTCAGATAAATTGGCAGGCTAAATAATGTTAACACTCTTATGACATAGTAGTAACGGTAATCACATGCCATAGTAGCAAAAAGTAATACTACCGAAAAGACAAGACCTATAGCAACAATATAAGTTAAAATAGCCTTCTCAGGATTATTAGATTGTTTATTTGTTAAAATAGCTGCTAAATACACAAATATTAGTATAAAACTAATAAAGTTCTTAGTTATTAGCCTTGGAAATGCTTTTAAGTAGACTATCACTAGGTCTTTTACATGATTTTTTTTAAGATAAATGCCATATTTTTCAGCTTCATTAGGATCAATAAATAAATCGTCACTATAATACTCTGCACTCTTCATTAATAAGATGAAATTCTTTATACGATGTTTAAGAAAAGCTAGTGGATAATGGGTTACAGCTTTTACATAACTAGATTCCAGCTCTTGTAGCTTTATAGGGTCTGATGTTGAATTATAAATTCGATCATCACCAAAAACTAAAGCATTAACTAAAGTCGGTGTATAGAGGGATTTAAGCTTTTCAAAACTATATAAATTTTTATCTTCTTTGACATAATCTGGTAGTAAATCATCATTATCTATTGCAACAATCACCCCTGCTATGTCAAATAGTTGGCGTAATTGTTTTGCATGACTATCAGTAGAAAAATGCTTAGCAAGATAATTATTCCCCTCTATTATTACTAAAGAAAGAATAATAGTTACTATTATCCTAATAAACCAGTTAGCTTTAAGAGAAACTGATAATACAAACAAAATTAAAATTGGGGCAATAAATTGTGCTTGAAATTTAACACCAACAACATAAAAAATAACTAATAACAATCCAATAGCTGCCAAATAAGATGGTCGTTTTTGATGATAGCTATAAAAAATACAACTAGCTATTACAAAAAAACTACCTAAGCCAAACCCTATATCTTTCCAAATTACCCCGGATTGAGCTAATATATTTGGAAGAAATGGTATTACAAAATAAAGATATCTATATTTATTTTGTCGATCAGCATAAAAAAGCAATAATACCCCACCCCACAACAATACTAAATGCCATAATAGCATTATCTGTGGTCCTTGATAGATATGATTGAGTAACGACCATATCATTGACATTAAAGGTGGATGATGAGAAAAATAATTTCCACTAATACTTTGTTCATATTGAGAAAAGCTATCAACCGTCATTCCACCAGGATAGGCTGATAAAAAATGAAAAAACATTAAAGCAAAACATAAAATTATGGGATAATATTTACGCCAAAATTTTGTATAAAAAATATTTTTCATAATTTAAAAATCCTTGAGATATTATAAATTCCCGCCTACACGCATAGGCATCGGTTTAAGAAAACAATAATTGAAAAACCGTCATTGCGAGGAGACCTTAGGTCGACGAACTACGTGCCTACACGGAAATGAAATTTGTTACTTTGCAATGTCTGAACTTCAGATAAATTGGCAAGCTAAATAATGTTAACACTCTTATTACATAGTAGTAACGGTAATCAGATGCCATAGTAGCAAAAAGTAATACTACCGAAAAAACAAGACCTATCGCAACAATATAAGTTAAAATAACCTTCTCAGGATTATAGTCAATTGATGAGAAGTTGGGGACGTCGTCGCTCAATGCTCGCCTATTACTTATAGGAGTCGCTCCATCGTTCCTAGCCCCAAATTCTCCTGAATTGACTATATCAGATTGTTTATTTGTTAAAATAGCTGTTAAATAAACAAATATTAGTATAAAACTAATAAGGTTGGTTGTTAAAATCCATGGATATTTTTTTAAATATTTTGTTATCGCCTTTTGTAAGTGATTATTCTTAATATCTATATTATGTTTTTGAGCTTCGGTAGAATCAATAAAGCCATAGCGATAGAATCGCGTTTTGGTCATTAAAAAAGCAAAATTGATCATTCGATGTTTTAAAAAAATTAGAGGATGGTACATTATAGCTTTTATATAAGCAGACTGCATCTCTTGCAATTTTATAGGGTCTGATGTTGAATTATAAATCCTAGTATCACCAAAGATTAATGTATCAACCCACCTTGCAGTATATTGTGCCTTGAGCTTTTCAAAACTATATAAATTTTTGTCTTCTTTAACATAGTCTGGTAATAAATCATCATTATTTATGGCAACACTCACTCCAGCAACATCAAAAAATTGAGGTAATTGCTCTGAATGACCCTCTGTAGAAAAATATTTAGCAAGTGTAATATTACCATATATGATTATTACGGAAATAATACTAGTAGCTGTTATTCTTATCAAAATATTAGTTTTAAGATAAACTGACAATATAAACAAAATCAAAATTGGTGCAATAAATTTAGCTTGAAATTTAACCCCAACAATATAAAAGCAAATCAATAATAATCCAACAATCACCCATAAAGGTGCTGTTTTTTGTCGATAAGTAAAAAAAATACAAGTAGCTATGCAGAAGAAAGTACCTAAGGCAAAAACTACATCTTTCCAAATTGTTGCAGATTGAGACAATATATTAGGCGAAAGAGCAATTACCAAATATAAATATCTATATTTATTTTGTTGATCTGCATACAGAAGTAGTAGTATTCCACCCCATAAAAATGCTAAATCTACCAATAGCATCAATTGTGGACCTTGATGGATATGATTAATTAACGACCATACTATTGACATTAAAGATGGGTGATGAGAATTATAATTTCCACTAATACTCTGCTGATATTGATCAAAACTATCAGATGACATACCACCAGGATAGGCTGATAAAAAATGAAAAACCAGTAAGATGAAACATAAAATGACAGGATAATATTTATGCCAAAATTCTGCATAAAAAATATTTTTCACAATCTTAAAAATCCTTGAGATAATCTATTATTATGGAATGGATTGCTTCAACCATTACATAGTTTCGCAATGACGTATATGCATCTCAAGCGTCATTGCGAGAAGGCTTAAGCCTCCGAAGCAATCCATTTAATCGTTTTTTCTGGATTGCTTCGTGACCTTACGGTCTCCTCGCAATGACGACTTTTTTACTTTATTTTCTTAAACTAACGCCTAAGCGTCATTGCGAGACCACGCAAGTAGGTAGTGGCAATCCATAAAGCTTGTCATATTGCTTCGTCATCACTAAAACATTTCCTCGCAATAACCTTTGGGTAAAAGTCTTATAAAAAATGATGGTCTGTAAGCCGGATTTTGTATAGATAATATTTCTATTATCTATTGCAGTTATTTATCTAGGATAAATGTTACCATTTACCTCAAGCGATCTACCCGCACTACTTCTAGTCAGAGATACCTAGGAACACGTAAGTTCTGTAGTGCCTATTTGATCTTGCTCTTGGTGGGGTTTACCATGCGTAGCTTGTTACCAACCTACCGGTGTGCTCTTACCACACCATTTCACCCTTACCAAACTATGTTAAATTATAATTTGGCGGTATATTTTCTGCGGCACTTTCCCTAAAAGATTACTCTCCCGCTGGACGTTAACCAGCACCATACCTCTGTAGAGTCCGGACTTTCCTCGTAAATTCTAGTATAGATTTTTACGCAACTGCACGACCATCTAGTTAATTATGTTTTAATATAGTTGCCTCGTCAATGATTATTTTACAAATATCATTGAACATAACACACTTTCTTCACAGCACTAATAACATCTTCGATAGTTGGTAAGGCTAATTTCTCTAAATTAACAGCATATGGTAGGGGAACATCCTTACCCGAGATAATTTCTATAGGAGCATCTAGATAATCAAATGCTTGACTCATCACCATGCTAGCTATAGTTGCCCCAACCCCGGCAAAAAACCAGCCTTCTTCTATAATAACCAATCGATTAGTCTTTTTGACTGACTGTAATATAGTTTCTATATCCAAAGGCTTGATCGTTCTAAGGTCAATCACCTCACAGTTAATGCCATTATCCTGCAAACTATTTGCCGCATCTAAAGCCAACTTAACTTGTAAGGAAAATGTTACTATGGTAACATCATCACCTTCAATAAGTTTCTTAGCTTGCCCAAAAGGAATAGGCTCGATTATTTCTGGAACTTCAAAACTATGCCCATAGAGAATTTCATTCTCTAGAAAAATTACTGGGTTATCATCACGAATAGCCGTCATTAACAACCCTTTGTGATCTTCTGCACTATAGGGAGCTACTACTTTTAACCCCGGAATATGACTATAACAAGCTGTATAATTTTGACTATGTTGTGCAGCAACTCGACTTGCTGATCCATTTGGTCCACGAAATACTATTGGACATTTAATAATTCCACCAGACATATAATGAGTCTTAGCTGCAGAATTAATTATTTGATCCATTGCTTGCATAGCAAAATTAAATGTCATAAATTCAACAATTGGACGCAACCCCGAAAAAGCTGCACCAATAGCCACCCCAGCAAAGCCATGTTCTGTTATTGGTGTATCAATTACTCTTTTTGCCCCGAATTGCTCTAGCAATCCTTGGGTTACCTTATATGCTCCTTGATACTCGGCAACTTCCTCTCCCATAATAAAGATGCTATCATCCTTCAACATTTCTTCCTGCATTGCCTGACGCAAAGCTTCCCGTACTGTTATTTGTAACATCTTCCTACTCATTCACAACATAAATATTAGTATATAGTTCTTTCTCATCCGGTAAGGCTGAGCTTTCTGAAAACTCAACTGCTTCTGCAATAATATCTTTGACCTCTTTGTCAATTTCTTTCAACTGCTGCTCACTAGCATATTTGTTATCCAGGATTATATCCTTCACTCGCGATAAGGGGTCTTGTTCTTTATAGATATCAACTTCTTCCTTACTACGATATTTAGCTGGATCAGACATTGAGTGTCCTCGATAACGATAACAATCCATTTCTAATATTATTGGTCCGCCACCATTTCTTGTAAACTCTGCAGCTTGCCGAGCATAATCATAAACCGATTCTAATGACATAGCATTTACTTTAAAGCCGGTAATACCACACGACTCCCCTTTCTTGTAAAGGTCAGTCATAAAGGTCGAACGGGCTACTGAGGTACCCATTGCATATTGATTATTTTCAATAATATAAATTATCGGTAAATGCCATAATGCCGCTATATTAAAAGCTTCATATACTTGCCCCTGGTTAACTGCCCCATCTCCTAAAAAGGTAAAACACACATTATCAGTATTTCGATATTTTTCAGCAAAAGCCAGACCAGTACCTATCGGCACCTGGGCTCCTACAATGCCATGTCCACCGTAAAATTTGTTTTGTACGTCAAACATATGCATTGAACCACCCTTGCCTTTCGAGCAACCAGTTTCCTTACCCATTAGCTCTGCTAACACATATTTTGCTTCAGTCCCGGCTGAAATAATATGAGCATGATCCCTATAACTGGTAATAGTATTATCACCAGCCTGTTTTACTAAATCTATACCAGTAATTATCGCTTCTTGTCCAATATATAAGTGACAAAACCCACCTATTAGACCCATACCGTATAATTGTCCACATTTTTCTTCAAATCTTCTAAGCAACAATATCTTTCTATAAGACTCGAGATATTGAGTACTATTTAGTTTATATTTCCCAGGAACAATCATCTATGACTCCTCTATATTCTCAATTATATATAATATAACAGATTTTTTTGATCCACTAATAGCTGTTTTCATTATTTTTGTGATATTGCTTATTTTTTCTAGGAGTTTGTCGGAGATAACTAATTAATTATATTTTGAGCTATTTTTTGGCGAGAATATATATGATTTTTGCAGGAATAGTGTACCTATTTCAAAAAAATCATGTTTATTCGCAGCCAAAAAGAGCCAAATATAGAATTACTTTAGTTATTTCCGACAAACTCCTAGATTGCCACGCTCACATATACTCTTCTGCTTTGAAGAATTGGAACGTAAAACAAGGGGTGAGCGAACGCAGCGTAGATGAGCTACGTGAGTACGCGAATACCCCGAAGTTTTACGGAACCAATTCTTCAAAGCAGAAGAGTATACGTTCGCTCGCAATGACGGAAGTGCTTTACCCAAATGTCATTGCGAGTGAGCCAGTTTACTGGCAACGAAGCAATCCACTACTATCCTAAAATTATCAAGGATTAACTGTCAATTTATGTTTTAGATTTACTAATTTTATATGACAATTAACGCTACATTTAGGATTGGCTACTTTTCTTTGGGCAATACAATTTTCCTTAGGTCTTAAAGCAATATTATTCAAAAATTCTTTAGTATCTTTAGGCATATATTGCACTCTAACCTTTGTTATACCACGTCTTTTAAATCCTAAAATCTCAGCAGATTTTTCTGAAACATCTATAATACGGTTCTTTTTAAAAGGTCCACGATCATTAACCATCACAATCAGGGACTTATTATTACTTAAGTTAGTAACTTTGACTAAACTAGGCAGCGGTAAACTACGATGAGCTGCACTTAGCATATGTTTATTATAGATATCACCATTGGCTGTTTTTTTCCCATGGGTATTATCCTTGAAACCATACCAAGATGCCATACCTACTTCATTGCAATTAACATCTTCCTTAGGCTTATAAGTCTTACCTTTAATAGTATATTTTTTGCCTATCTTATAATGTCCCTTATAATGAATATTTTTAGGATCTTCCTTCGATAATTTGTTATATAGGCTAGTCTTTGGTAAAGTAGAACAAGAGCTAAGTCCTATACAATAAACTAGCAACAAAAGAATAGGTCTAAATTTCACTTTCATTTACATCATGTTTATTATCAATCTTTTCAGCTTCCTTTATTTTAACGTGACAAACGACTCTTTCTACACCATTGATTTGAGAAGCAATAGAAGTGACCATTTCTAACTCCTCCTCAGACCTTGCTAAACCAAATATATATACTATATTGTTAACTGTAACAATAGTGTAATTTACCCATTTTATATCTCGCTTAATAAAAGTCCTAGCTTTAATCTGACTAGTAATTATAGCATCCTTAGTATATTGCACTAAGTCAAAATGATCACTTTTTTTATCTATTATCAGTTCATTAATAACTTCACGAACTCCTGTTATATCCCAAACAAGTTCTACAGCTTTTAATGCCTCTTCTTTTTTGTCTATGATTCCAGTAAGTAGCACCCTCCCCTGTTCTACCTCAACCTTAATCTTAGTGTATAATTCCCTGAAATTATTTTTTATAAAAGAAGCTTTGATCTTCGTTGATATTTTTATGTCATCAATTGTTTCGGAAATTGATTGATCTTTTGCCGCTGCGATAGTAGAACTAGTTGCTGCAGTAAAAATTGTTGGAAAACATCCTGTGAGTATGAAAGATAAGATTATAATAATAAAGTTAATTCTATACATAACCCTCCTTACGTCTACGTAATATCCGCCCTTAAGATAAAGCTAACCCGTTAATGTTCTAGATAACATCTTCGTCATTGCAAGAAAACGTATGTACTTACAATCGTCATTGCGAGACCACGCAAGTAGGTCGTGGCAATCCATTTCTAATCAATGTTTTGATTGTTTCGTCGGCTCACGCCTCCTCGCAATGACGCCTGGGATATCTAAAACTTATTCTGATTAGCTACAAAGCTTTCTAAATGAATTTATTATAGTAAGTTTTATAGTAAGCACAACTAATTTCTGCCAAGAAATTCTAATATAACAACGTATATACTTGGTTAGCTATATAAATCCTCTAAGCTCCATTTTGCTCTAGGGCAGAAATCGAGTGAGTTAGTAAGATTATTTTGCAGCCGTTCTAGCCCAGCATAAGCAATCATAGCCGCATTATCGGTGCATAAATGTGCTGGTGGTACTAAAAGTACATATCCTTGTTTTTCTGCTTGATACTTAAGTATAGTTTTCAAATAACCATTAGCGGCAACTCCACCAGCAAGTACGCAGGTTTTTTGTGGTAATGCCGACTTACTGATAAATTCCTCATACATTTTAAAGCTATTAAGCATTTTTACTGACAAGATTTCTCCAACTACATATTGAAAACTGGCGGCTATATCATTAATTTCTTGTTCACCTATAGGCTGTAATTTAGATATTAATATGCGTACTGCCGTCTTTAAACCTGAAAACGACATGTCACAGCCAGCTTGATGAATAATGGGTTTTGGTAAAACATACTTAGATGGATTGCCAAATTTTGCTCTTTTCTCAATTTCTACGCCTCCGGGAAAAGGCAAATTTAGCATTTTAGCTACTTTATCAAAGCACTCCCCTACCGAATCATCGATAGTCCGTCCTAAAATTTTATATTTACCCAATGCTTGGACTGCAACAAATTGGCAATGCCCACCTGAAACTAATAGAAATAAATATGGGTATTCCGCCTTATTGGTTAATCTAGCAGTAAGTAAATGCCCCTCTAAATGGTTAACTGCAATAAACGGCTTTTTTAAGACGCTAGCAACTATTCTGCCAAACATTGAGCCAACTATTACTCCACCTATTAAGCCAGGACCGGAAGTAGCGGCGATTCCATCTATATTAGATAGTTCAAGATGAGTTTCATCTAAAACATACCTAACTGCTTTTTCTAAATTTTGCAAATGTGACCTAGCAGCGATTTCCGGCACCACCCCTTGAAAAGCCTTATGCTCTTGGTGTTGGGAAATAACAATATTTGATAAAATCTCTTTATCTGAGGTAACTATTGCTACGCCAGTATCATCACAACTTGATTCAATACCTAATATTTTAATTATTGTAATTTCTCCTTTAATAAATCATTCACTAGGTTAGGGTTTGCTTTTCCTTCAGTTTTTTTCATTACCTGTCCAACGAAAAAACCAAATAATTTATCTTTACCACTTCTATAAGAATCAACAGAGTCAGGGTTTTCCAATAATATTCCGTCAATTATAGCAGATAGTATACCACTATCTGACATTTGCACTAAGTCTTTTTCTTCAATAATTTTTTTCGGTTCTTGTCCAGTTTCAAACATAGTTTCAAAAACTACTTTGGCAATTTTGCCGGAAATCACCCCATCTTCTATTAGCTTCACCATTTGAGCAAGCATTTTTGGGGTAATTTTACAGTCACTTAAGCTAATGGAATTTTTATTAAGCTGACCAAATAACTCACTAATAATCCAATTAGCAAGTATCTTTGGATTACATAAGCTAACTGCTGCTTCAAAATAACCTGCCACCTGTTCATCAATTACCAAAACTTCAGCATCATAAGCATTTAAACTATACTCTGTCATATATCTTTGAATTTTTGCATCCGGTAATTCTGGTAGCTCTTGAGCTAATTGTTCTATTAGCTCCTCAGATATAACTATTGGCAATAAATCTGGGTCAGGGAAATATCGATAATCATGAGCTTCTTCTTTTAGACGCATCGTTCTAGTCTCCCCAGTATCTCCATCAAATAATCTAGTTTCCTGTATTATTGTCTGCCCATCTTCAATTAAATTTACTTGCCTATTTGCTTCAAACTCTATTGCTCGCATGATATTACGAATCGAATTGATATTCTTGATCTCACACCTTGTGCCAAGTGGAGCCCCAGGAAGCCTAACCGAAATATTAGCATCACAACGTAATGAGCCTTTTTCCATATCACCATCACAACTTCCTATATATCTCAACAAAGTCCTGAGTTTACGAACAAATTCTGCTGCATCTTCCGGCGAATCAAGGTCTGGCTCAGTAACAATCTCCATTAATCCTACACCAGAACGGTTTAAATCAATGAAGCTATAATGAGCTGATTGATCATGAATGGACTTACCAGCATCTTGTTCTAAATGCAAACGATTAATTCTAATTCTTTTGGTTGTTCTCTGTTCAGTTACTATATCCAAATAGCCATCTTGGACAATTGGATGATAAAATTGGGAAATTTGATAACCCTGCGGTAGATCAGGATAAAAGTAATTTTTACGATCAAATCTTGAATTAAGATTAATTTTCGCATTAAGTCCAAGACCAGTTTTAATTGCTTGATGAACACAATATTCATTTAACATTGGTAACATTCCAGGCATTGCTGCATCAATCAAAGATACTTGTGAATTAGGAGGAGCGGCAAATTCGTTAGAACTACCAGAGAAAAGTTTGGATTTTGAAGAAATTTGGGCATGTATCTCAACGCCTATCACATATTGCCATTTACCTGTATTACCAATAATATAAGCCATTTAAAATCTCTTTAAGTTTACTAAATATATAACTTTTACCTAACATCATTAGCCGTCATTGCGAGCGAACATATGTGAGCGTGGCAATCCATGCAACTTGTCATGTGGATTGCTTTGTCAGCTACGCTTCCTCGCAATGACGTATGTACATGTACACCTATAATTGTCATTGCGAGGAGCTACTTTAACAGCATTGATGCAATCCATATAACAAGCTACATGGATTGCCACGCTCACGTATGTTTGCTCGCAATGGCGTATGTAAATTTGGTACAATGCTAATCGGGTTAGCTACATTTAAGTCTTTATCATATTTTCAATAAAAATTGTAGTTTTTTATAATTTTTTATTTTCTAAAGAACAATTAAGCAATTCACAAAAATATTGAAATTTAATTACTTTTTCGCTTAGTGGAAGAAAATTTTGATATACACTATAGAAATATTAAGAAATTTTATAGTCAATTGATAAGAAGTTGGTGACGTTGTCGCTTAATGCTTGCCTATTACTTATAGGCGTTACTCCATAGCTCCTAACCCCAAATCTTCCTGAATTGACTATAGTTGAAGAATTCTAGAGCTTGTAAAAATATCATAAATTACAGAAAGGTTACTAATTATTGTCTATATCTTAAGAAAAAGTGTTTAATATTACTTGATTATTAAGTATAAATCTGTCTTAATTTAAATTATAGGTTCTTTAGTATAGCTTTATTGAAAGAGAAATTTGGAAAGAAAAATTAAGCAAAGAACTTCCACTAATAAAATATTTAGTACGATTTTTTGCTTAATTTTGACAATTACTTTATAATTAAATAAGTTATGCAAGAGTCTGTTACTAAATTAATTAAATGAACATATAAGAGGATATTATGTCTAAGACGCACAATGAAACCAACCCTCAAAATGATAGCGTAGACTCAGGCTCTATAACACTCAAAATAGGAGGCTTGATTAACAGGCTTAAGCTTTTCAAAGAGGTTGGTGATATAACTATAGTTAACACACCTCTAAACAAATCGGACTATTCAACAGCCTTGAAGGAATATGACAACTTAAATACAACTGCAAAAAAAACCACCCAATTTCCATCCTCTGCTGACAAAGCCGAATTTTTGTTTGATTTAAACAAGTGTCAAGCTGTTATTGCTGTCCGAGCAGGTCAAGACGCAAGTACATATTTAAAGGCATGGCAGAGTGCTAATTCAAATGACTTTATGACAGGGCTACAAACAATCCTTGAAGAACGCATTAAATTTCTTCAAGAAACTGGTGATATAACAAAAATTAATAAGCCTCTTGATTCATCGGAATATAAATCAAGTAAGAGCATATATGATGCTTTAGTTAAGATTATGAAAAAGTATCCGCTTTCAGATGATATCAGAGCAAAATTATCTTTTGACTTAAACAAGTGTCAAGCTATTAGTGCTGTCCGAGCAGGTAAACCAGCAGATCAAGACGCAAGTACATATTTAGAGGCGTGGGAGAAAAGTGCTAATGCAGATGACTTTATGACAGGGCTACAAACAATCCTTGAAGAACGCATTAAATTTCTTCAAGAAACTGGTGATATAACAAAAATTAATAACCCTCTTGATTCATCGGAATATCAATCAAGTAAGAGCATATATGATAGTTTAGTTAAAACTATCAAGGACTATTCGCTTTCAGATGAGATCAAAACAAAACTATCTTTTGACTTAAACAAGTGTCAAGCTATTAGTGCTGTCCGAGCAGGTAAACCAGCAGATCAAGACGCAAGTACATATTTAAAGGCGTGTGGTAGTATTAGTGCTAATAGAAATGACTTTATAATAGAACTATACAAAATAATAAACCTGCAAAAAAAAGTAGCAAACAATGTACAAAATCCAGAACTAAAAATTACTACACAACTATATAAACCATTGTTAGAACAAGCTTTTGAGGTAGTGGGTTCATTCCTTAATTCAAACAATTATGAGGCAGCTCTTGATGAGATAACGCCTTTGATAAAATATGCCAACACTGTTCTAACACTGGAGAAGTATGTTGAGATTTGTATAAAAGAAGCTGCCCCTCAGAAACTTGAGGAATGTTGGAACCAATGTCTTATGACAACAAGCTCTACAATAGAAAAAAGTAAGACTCTTGCTGGAATCTTTCAAAAATTACATGATACTTTTGAATCTCTTGCAAGTGTTGATCCTAAGACTAAGGCTAAGTACGAAGATATTGCTAAGCAAGCTAATGAGCGTGCTATACAATACACCCCTCAAAAGGAAGAGGTACAGGTATCTCAGGAAAAACCAACTGTTTCTGTAAGTAAGAAAGAAGAAAAAGCACTAAAAGAACTTAAAGCATTGGAAAAGGCACAAGTGACACTTGGTACGAAACTTATTAATACTAAAGCTAAGGTTGAAGTAATCAGGGTAGAAACCCTATTTGACGCTGAAGCCGAAGCCGAAAAAGCTAAACTTAGGGATAAACTCAAAGCCGAAGAAGCTGAACTTATGGCTAGACTCGAAGCTAAAAAAAATAAACAAAAACTTGACATTGAAGTTGAAAAAAGCACTCAATTATCGGAAATACGCGGACAAGGTTCATCTACAAAAGATACTTTAGTTACACCCACTGCCCCTCCAAAGGAAGTTGAAGCCAGTGACTCTTCAAATGTAGCTGAAACCAGTGACTCTTCAAATAAGTCTGTTTCCAAGGGCATATATCCGAGTATTAGTGCTTTTAAAGCTGAACTCGCTGATGATAATGTCGCTGCTGCTAAAGCCAGCTCTTCAATTAATGTATATAATAATAGTCCATACTCTTATACAGCTGGAACTCATCAAACTGCCCCTATAAAAGCTGTTATGCCTACTTCTAGAAGTGCTGACCCTACTGATGCTGCTGAGATTGCTGCCGATAAAGAAGCTGCTGAGATTGCCGCCGCTAAAGAAGCTGCTGAGATTGCTGCCGCTAAAGAAGCTGCTGAGATTGCCGCCGCTAAAGAAGCTGCTGAGATTGCTGCCGCTAAAGAAGCTGCTGAGATTGCTGCCGCTAAAGAAGCTGCTGAGATTGCTGCCGCTAAAGAAGCTGCTGAGATTGCTGCCGCTAAAGAAGCTGCTGAGATTGCTGCCGCTAAAGAAGCTGCTGAGGTCCTTAAAACAACTCTACTAAAAAATGTAAAGGAATTTATTACTTCAAGCAAAACAGATACTATGAAGCAAATTATAGTAGATTGTGATAATGCTATTAAGAAAGGCATTAATGTATATGAAACCGTTAATGATGTAAAAACTTTGGAGGTCTTAGCTTCTGGATTTTTATCTTTAAACAACCAAGAAAAAGCTGAAGAAATTTGTGGTAAAATTGCTGGAATATCTCAAGATGCATATAAGTTCATTGGGAATAATAAAATTTTGAGTTTATTAGCTAAGAAATATAGTGAAATAGAGCTTTATAAGAGTTGTATTGAATCTTGTAAAAAATTATACCAAACTTCTGAAGAGAATTATCAGTTATTAAAAGCAATAGTAGAAAAAACAACAGATACAGATATACAGCTTGATGCTCTTACTGTCGCTAAAAGTCAAACGGACAACCGGAAACAGCAAGCTGAACTCTTTCTATCTAAAGGTAAGATTCTCTTGTCTTTAGGAAAGAAGGAGCAAGCTTCACACGAGTTTGGGGAGGCTGGTGTTTATGATCATGATATATATAAAAATATTGATAAGGAAACTTTAAAGTCCCTATATGAATCAGGTAATCCTGAAGTAGGGTATTGGTACTTATCTAAGACACACAATTTTAACCATAAGGATCCAAGCCTTGCTAAAAAATTAGTAGAATTTTCCAGCTATCTGAACTCAGTCCACGGTATTTCAGGAGAGGCAGCATGTCTTATAAAAGCTTACCTTTGTGCACCCAATGCAGATACATTAGTACAAGTTGAAAATGATTTATCTATAATGAAAAGCAAACCTTACGCAGCTGACTATTACAAAAATTGTTGTGCAATTAATAATAACCCAGCCCAGATGGAGACGTATCTCCAAGGTATTGTTCAGGTGATTGATGAGCATATGTAGAAAAACAGCTATGTGTTATCCCACTAGGCGGGAATGATGCTTAGTCGGCTATACCTCCTCGCAATGACGATTTCAGCTTCCAACGTCATTGCGAGACTACATAGTAGTGAAAGCGAGCCATAAAAGCAACCAAAAATGGATTGATTCGTTGGCTCATGTCTCCCCGTAATGACCCGGTTATTTTTCCGTAACTTTTAAACTGCCATGATGCCATCTAAAACCCGTTCTACCTTCTAACTTTTAACAGTTGTGGGTATGCGTAAGGTAAATAAATGCAAAAAAAATAATAAAATGAATAAATATTTAACATTAATAATATTATTAATAATGCCGCATAATTCATTTGCTCAAGAAAAGATATCTAGTTTTGTTATGCCAGTTAGTTATTTTGTTAATCACGTCAAACAACTAAATCTGCTCAAAAATAATTTAATTAAATATCGGCAAGCAAGTGTTATAGGCACTAGTGGCATGGGGAAAACACAGCTTGCTAGAATGTATTGTTATGAGAATCAAGATGATTATACACTTATTTGGTTTATTGACTGTAATTTAGATATTAATGAAGAATTGCTAAAGCTAGCAAAAGCTATTAATAGCACCGCTAAATCTAATATAATATCAGAAGATATGAGATTAGTGAGAAAAGAACTAATGAGCTATTTGTCGAATCAAGATAAATGGTTGCTGGTATTCGATAATCTAAAGGTAGGTAAAAATAAGAAAGTTCAGGAGTTCGTTGATTGGGAAAATAATGGGCATGTTATATTTTGTTCCCAAGATAGTGAAATATTACCGAATATAGTCAAGATGACTGCCTTTAAAAAAAGTGATGCGATTACTCTGGCTAATAATATTCTAGGAAGTGATAACACCAAATTAGCAGAATTTTTAAGTAAAGAATTTGCTGGTTACCCTATCATGATAGTACAAGGTGTACAATTATTAAACAATGTACAAGGTTTAAATAGAGAAGGGTATACAAAAAAAATTCAACAATCAACAGATAAAATTGAATTAAACATTACATTAGTTATCAATGAGTTAAAGCCAAGTACTAAGAAACTTTTAAATAAAATAGCCTTAATAAATAACCAAGGTTTCTCGAAAGAACTTTTAAAAATTATTACGGATAATCAAAATACTCTTGATGATGATCTCTATCAATTATCTAAATTTGCTTTAATATCTAACATTGACTCACATGACACTAACCCTATCTTTGAAATGCACGATGTTATTGCTCAGAAAATAGCTGAGATCAATGGAAATAGTAATAATACAACTGATTTAGATAATATTATTACCAAGTTAACAAATTACATACCAAAGAGCTTAATAAAAGCTCGTCTTTTTAGAACCAGTAAAACTATATCTGAGAATTTTGAAATAATTTTAAAAAATTCAGAAAAATATAGCTTAAATATATATAACATTATGAAACTTAACCTCCAATTAATGGTTCAGTATTATAATACTCATAATTATGGTAAACTAGGAAAAAAAATTCAGTGGTTTAATACAATTGAACAACAAAACAATTTTAAATTATGGTTAATGAATGATGATGAAAAATATATATATGCACGATATATGAATGCAATATGTTTGTATCATCGGAGCTATGCTAACTATAGGATAGCAATAAATTATTGTATAAAAGCACAAGAAATATTAAATAATGTAAAAGGTTATGAAGATTGCAAATGGAGTTTATCTTATAATTTAGTACAGCATAATGTTAAATTAGGACAAGTTAAAGAAGCAGAAAGCAACATTCAAATTATGCAACAAATGTTTAATAAAGGTTTAATGGATAAAAGTGACATAGCTTATATACATAGTGCTAAGTCAATTTTATCATTTGTACAAGGTAAATATAGTGAATCATTAGAGCAAAATAATAAATCTATAGAAGCAGTTATTAAAAAGGGAATAAGTCCTAATGATTTATTTCTTATGTATCCTTATCTAGATAAAACAGAAATATTGCTTTATCTTAAAAAATACCAAAAAGCATATGCTCAACTTAAACAATTATATAATTTGTATAAATCTCATAAAAAAGAGTTCCCTGAGATACTTAGTCGTATTTATCTCCAGATGGCAAGAAGTGAGTTAGGGTTTGGTAAACTAGAGCAAGCCTCAGATCATATTAATAAAGCTATTTTCATATTTTTAACCGATGAGCGTAGAACTCCCAAAGATGCAGATTATTCGGAAGACCCAGATTTAGCTGCTAGTTATGTAGTGCAAGGTAATATTCTATTTGCTGAAGATAAGATAAAAGAGGCTATAAATTCCTATAATAAAGCTTATAACATATATTATTATTTATATAGAGATAATCGTAAAAATGTGGCACAAGTTAGTGATTTGTATAGTCAAGGAGCTAAAGCATCATGTAAAGCAAAAGAGTTATCTAATTATAAATTTTTTGGTAAGCAGCAAGTAAAAGAATTTGGGATAAATCACCCTAATACTGTATCTATGTTCAAGTATTGTAAAAAATATAATATGGATTTATGGGCAGAAGAACAGTAAAAGCGGCTCCTCGCAATGACATTTTATACTTTAAATTTTGTTCACAGAGCCTAGTCCCAGTACTAACATCAAAGATTTTTAGCCCTTTATTTCCCAAGTAGTTTTTTTTGTAAATTACCAAATTTTGAATGCTGGCTATCATAGTGAAGCTGAACATTGCCAACAGGACCATTACGATGTTTTGCTATTATAATATCGGCAACATTATATACCTGATTTAACTTACTTAACCACTCTGCGTGTTTTGCATCACCCGCCGAAGGTTCTTTACGGGTTAAGTAATATTCTTCCCGATAAATAAACATTACTATATCAGAATCTTGTTCAATAGATCCAGATTCCCGTAAGTCCGACAACATCGGCTTTTTATCTTCTCTAAGTTCAACAGCTCTAGATAATTGTGATAAAGCAATTACAGGAATATTTAATTCTTTGGCTATCGCTTTTAACCCTTGAGTAATTTCTGAAATTTCATTTACCCTATTCTCTGATTTGTTTATTCCTCTAATTAACTGCAGATAATCTATAAATAATATACCAAGATTATGCTTACGCTTCATTTTTCTAGCCCTAGTACGAATGGCAGCAATAGATAAAGCCGGTGTATCATCAATAAAAAATGGTAAGTCAGAAAGAGTTGTAACTTCTCTGCGTAATCGATTATAATTCTCTTCCATCACATGACCTGACCGAAGGGCAGATGAATTAATTTCAGTATGCATTGACAGAAGACGAGTAGTAAGCTGCTCAGATGACATTTCAAGAGAGAAGAATCCTACTGATTGACTTTCTGTTTCTTGTTCATTATTTTTTTGCTGTAGAACTTTACAACTATTTACTGCAAGATTTATAGCAAAAGCTGTTTTCCCCATTGATGGACGTCCAGCAATGATAACTAAGTCTGAGTTCTGAAAACCTGATAATTTATGATCCAAATCAATTAAGCCGGTAGAAATACCTATTACATGACTAGAATTCTTCATGGCTCTGTTAATACTAGCTAGAGACTCTGAGAGAGATAGCCCAATTTTAACAAAGCTCTTATCATTCACTCCTTCACTAGCAAGGTTATAAAGCTTACCTTCTGCATGTTCTATTTGCTGACTTGAATCATATTCTAAAGAAGAATCATAAGCATTATTAACTACCTCTTCCCCTATCTGAATTAAATTACGCCTTATTGCCAAATCATAGATTATTTTTCCGTAATCTAGTGGATTAATTACCATCATTGACAGAGTGACTAATTTATTTAAATAGTCGCTACCACCTAATTGCTGAAATAATTCATCTTTTTCTAACATGCTTCTAAGCGTTATTGGATTAGCGATTAAGCCTTTTTCTGTAATAACTTCAATAGAATTATAGATTTTTTGATGTAGTGGCTGAAAAAAATGATTTGGTCTTAGGAATTCTGAAACAATATTGTAGTAATCATGGTTAACTAAAATCGCTCCTATTAACATTTGCTCAGCTTGAACGTTTTCCGGTAAAGTTCGAGCAATAGGCATGACTATACCTGACTCATTCGAGCCGCTTAACTTATCTGCTTTATCAATCGCTTTACTACGAGCCATAAATTTAATGGTTTAAAAACTTTTCTGCTTCTAAAGCTGCCATACATCCAGTACCAGCAGCAGTAACTGCTTGTCTAAAAATTTTATCTTGTACATCTCCAGCGGCAAAAACACCTCTAATACTGGTTTCCGTTGAATTTGGTTTAGTAATAATATAATTATCACTATCTATATCTAGTTGCCCTTTGAACAAACTAGTATTTGGCATATGCCCAATCGCTATGAATATACCAGTACAGTCAATTGAGCTAATCTCACCTGTTTGGGTATTTTCTAGCCTAGCTGAGCTAACTGATTTAGGATTATCAGTACCGATAACTTCAACCAGCTTATGATTCCAAACGACAGATATTTTAGGATTTTTAAATAATCTGTCTTGTAAAATTTTCTCGGCTCTAAAACTATCCCCGCGATGCACAATAGTCACCTGACATGCATGATTGGTTAAATATAATGCCTCTTCAACAGCACTATTACCTCCACCAATAACTAATACGTGCTGATTTTTGAAAAAGAAACCATCGCAAGTGGCACAAGCTGAGACCCCATATCCTTTGAATTGTCCTTCGGAAGGAATATTAAGCCATTTTGCTTCCGCCCCGGTACATATTATAAGACTATCCGCCCAGTAAATTATACCAGATCCAGTGGTCACCACTAAGGGTTTTTTTGATAAATCTACCTTTTCTACATAATCGTAGATAATTTCTGCCCCAACATTTTTTGCCTGCTGAGTCATTTGCTCCATTAACCAAGGACCTTGCACCGGATCAGCAAAACCTGGATAATTTTCAACATCTGTCGTAATGGTTAGCTGCCCGCCTGGCTGCATACCATGTAGTAATATCGGATTTAGTGCTGCCCTAGCTGTATAGATTGCCGCACTTAAGCCAGCAGGACCTGAACCTATAATAAGTACTTTAGTAGAAATAGTCATAATTAATATCCTTGTCAAAAATCATTTAGCCAGGTCATTTAGCCAAGCCATCTAACCAGAATTTTATATAGTTAATTTGATCACTAGTCATTAACGAAGGTACATGACCAGCATAATCAACAACAAAAAGTTCCAGCTCTTTATTTTTTTTCATTTGTTCAATAGTAGATTGTTGTAAAATATCAGACTTAGCTCCATGGATAACCAATAATTTACAAATAATTTTATTCCATATAGCCCACATATCAACATTTTTTTGCTTATTCGCATTAGCACTCATACCATGTACTATGTTAGGATCATAATTCATTTTATATTTTCCATCTTGAGTCTTTATAAAACTATATTTGGTAAGATAATCCCAATCTTCCTCACTACTAATACCAAATTGGCTATATATTAGCTTTAAATGTTGCTTGGCACTAGCTAAATCAACAAATAAGGGTACTTGACCTGCATATAGACCAATTTTAACTAAAGGGGATGACGGAATAAAAGGGCCTATATCATTGATAATCATGGCTTTGATAAGTTTGTTATATCGACTAGCTAGAACCATACCAATTATTCCGCCCATGGAACTACCAAGCCAAATACAGTTCTTAATAGCTAACTTCCTTAGAAAAAGTACTGTATCTTTTATATATACTGGATAGTTATAATGCTCTTTCTTTTTAAAAACATCACTATTTCCACGCCCTGGATAATCTATAACAATTACTCGAAATTTATCACTTAATGCCATAGCAATTTTATCAAAATCATGAGCATTTCTAGTCAAGCCATGGGCACAGACTATGACATTTTTATTATTAGGGTTGCCAAATTCAAGATAAGCCAGCTTATGAGATGGGATATATTGTGAGCCAAACCAATTAATATACGGTCCAACTTGGATGAATTTTTGTATCATCTATTCTAATTAATTCAAATCGCTTAAAAATATACTTACCATAAATGGTATATATATTACACTAAAAATTAGGGAAAGGAATACTGTAGTAGCAACTTTTTCTGGATGAAATTTTTGTAGACTTGCTATAACAATCAGATTGGCTGCCATAGGGGCAGTGGCAAGAAGCCTAAAAGCATTGTAATAATTCTCATCATACCATCCTAAAACAAATTTATCTAAAAGGATAAATAAGTTAATTCCTATTGGATAAAATAGAAATTTTGCCATAAAAGTGGCAACAGTAAACTTTATGTCTATTTCAAATTTTTGCAAAGTTGAAAGAGCTAAACCAACCATAACCATACCAAGTATAGAAAATGACCCTCGCATATTATATATAAAATCATCTAAAAAATCAGGTAAAGTAAAGCCAGCGAAACTAAATAAACAACCAAGTAAAAAACCATTTAAAATTGGTAGCTTTACAACTTTCAAGATACTTTCACTACTATTGGCAAAACTTCTGGCACAAATATAAAATCCCACCGAGCATTCAAAAATATTTACACCTATAACTGCCATCATATAGATACTTAAAACATAATCATCAAAGAGAGCAGCAGCTATTGGTAACATAAAATAACCACCATTAGCGGTACCGGCAGATAATGCTATAATGTTTCGTGTATGATCAAACCAATATCGTCCAAAAAAATAGTAGGAAAATATTGATAAGGAAGTAGCAATAAAAAAAATAACTACAGTAACGCTTAATGATGATAAAGTTAAAGTAGTACTGGCAGGAATAGCAAAAAAAACAATAGGAGATATAAAATAGAATAACAACGAAGCTATACTATCTCTTTCAACTTTAGAATATCTTCCTGCTAGGAAACCAATTACTACACTCAGTAAAACAGAAATGGTTTTAAAAAAAACTATACTAAACATTGCCATGCAATAAAGCCAGAATATATAAGATTCCTGTTTTAGTCAACCTTTGAGAAAATAGCAAATTTATTTTACAATTAATATAAATAAAGTGTCTTTATTCACCTAATTCTTGTATTGCAAGACACATATCTGCTAATTGAGTTCTATATTTTTGCTTACTAAGGTAGCGACCATTTAGTTTAAGATTTTCAAAATCTTTGTTACTGGTAGGTAAATGTTGACAAATCTTTACTAATTCCTCATCACTAATAAAATGTCTCCTTGGTAAATCTATGGTACTTGCTTGTTCTTCCCGATAAGCTGCCATAATTTTCATTTTATTAATAAAAAACTCTGAATGATTATGGAATCTGACTTTTTGCCAAGCCTTTTGTGTATCAACAATATAATTTTCAATATTAAGCAAAGATTTTATTTGCTCGTCATATTCATTTTGCAGATTATTATCTTGGATTATTGATTGTAATATTTTGTAAATTGGTTCTAAATATTCAACATCTTTAATAGCATAATCTAGCAGATTAGCACTAATGGGACGTTTTAACCAATCAGATCTTTGATAAGTTTTATCAATATGAACGAAGCAAATTTTACTGCATATATCCGAATAACTTAAATGTTTACCAAAATCACAAATACCAGCAGCAATTTGTATGTCAAAAACATTTCTTGGCAATTTCTTAAATAAATGATAAAATATCTCAAAATCCTCTCTAGGAGCGTGAAATATTTTAAGAATTTTCTCGTTCAAAAATATTTCGTTAAGAGGCGAAAGATCCAAATCACATAAAGTGTCAATTATCACTTTGTGACTACTAGTCATGATTTGTATTATGCTAAGCTGAGCAAAATAAGTATTCTTACGCAAAAATTCAGTATCAACACTTATAGTCTTACAATCCAATAACTGCCGACAAAATTCGTTTAATATTTTTTGATTATCAATAATCAGCATTTTTGAAGTATTAGTAATTAAATTGCTCTTGATCTAAAGGATTTAGCCATACGCTCATGGTTATAGTAAAAATAGCTTAACAGTTTTACAGCACTTTGTCAAATGATGGAATCCTTAAGAAAGTTCAGACTATCAAATGTACTTCTTAATATGGGAATATAAGATCTAATATTATTATAAATTTTATCTGCTAGCTGCTGATCATAAGTGTGCGAAGTATAGTCAATTGATGAGAAGTTGGGGACGTTGTCACTCGTCGCTCGCCTATTACTTATAGGCGTCGCTCCATCGCTCCTAGCCCCAAATTCTCCTGAATTGACTATGATATTTCTATCTAGAAGCATTTTTAGCCATTCTTGTTCATGATCAATCAGATGTCCTTTAAAAGCCTCTCTTAAAACATCTTTAGAATATTGTACTTCTACTCCTTTGCTCTCAAGAATCGCCCTTAATAATTTCCAAAATAATTCTATTGTAAATTCAAATCTTTGAATGCTAGCGTCTATGTTACTTCGATCTTCTTGCTGAGGTTTAGATGCAATATCCTCTAAAGAGGTTAAAGCTCTACTTAATTTTGAGAACCCTAACTCTATTTTAGGATTTTTCATATAATTTCACTCCTTCTCGTATTATAGATAATTTTAAGTCTGATGAATCATCCAATTCATCAAATCTTACACAATCTATTTTTAAAAGTGTATCAGCATTATCAATAATTTCTTGCAACTTTAACCAATCCTTAATGGTAGCATTAGGGCATATTATAGCTAAATCAATATCTGCTCTATCCTGATTATCGTTCCTTGCTCTAGAACCAAATAGCCAAATTTCTTCAACCACATTCTGTGATATTAAATCATTATAAAATTTATAGTCTTGCACTTTCACTTATTTATCCATTCGAGATACATTTTAATTTTCGTAATGACTCCACATTCTGAGTACTTTTACTATTTGCATATTCTCATCTATCTCATAAACTAACCGATGTTGTAAATTAATTCTTCTCGAATATTTATTTACTAGATCCCCCAACAATTTTTTATAAGGCGGGGATATTTGCAAAGGATTAACACTTAGTATTTCGCATAATTTCCTTGCTTTATCTTCTAAATTAGCCGCTTTTAATTTTGCAATATCTTTTTGGGCAGCTTTAGATAACACTACCTTATATTGTACTAAATCTACCATTCTACTTCAGTATAATCTTTGAATTCTTCTATAGGCTCTCTACTAGCTTGTAAAATAGACTCTCTCATATTAGGAATTGATAACAAATATAAAGTTTCTTGCATAGAAGCATAATCTTCTTCCGATAATATCACAGCATTATTACGTTTTCCTTTTATATATATGGGTTCATGCGTTTTGTGAATTTCATCAATTAGTTTAAATAATTTTGATCTTGCAATAGTTGCTGAATAAATAAACATAGTAGATACCTCATAGAATATAAATACTAGAAAGTACCACTTTACGTACACACTGTAAAGGCAATTTTTTAGTGAGCGTTCACGGAAAAAAGCTGAAGTACAAAACGTCATTGCGAGACCATGTAATGGTCGAAGTAATCCATTATTCTTGGATTGCATCAATGCTACTAAAGTAGCTCCTCGCTAACAGACGTCTTGTACTTTAACTTTTTTCTGTAAACGTTCACTATTATAAAATATTCTGCTTCAAATTATTAGTCTTTAATTTTAATTCATCAAGGTTGAACGTTATATTGATAATGGCACCACCTTCTAACCTATTTGCTAACTCTAGTGTTGCACAATGATCTTGTGCTATTTTTTTGATAATAGCCAATCCCAAACCTGTTCCCTTAGATCTAGTTGTTATATAAGGTTCTGTAGCTCTATCAATTAAATTTTCTTGAAAACCTACCCCATTATCATCTACTGTAATAATAATCTGATGGTCAGATTTAGCTATAGAAACAATAATAACCCCTTGTTGTAACTTAGTAATCCCTATAGATTCTTCGGCATTCTTTAATAAATTAACCATAATTTGATTAATTTGAGTTGTGTCACAAATAAAATCTATATGCTGATCAGTTGTGATAAATTTATATAATATTTTATCATTAATTAATTTTCGGGATTCAACCATATTTTTTATCAGAATTACTAGATCACAATCCGTAAATACTGGAGCTGGTAATCTTGCAAAATTAACAAATTCAGAGACAATCTTCTTAATATCATCAGTATGACGTACAATCATCTGTATGTATTTATTAAACTCTGCTTTATCCTCAACTTGATTGCCGAATTTTCTAAACAATCTTTCGGAGGCAAGGTGAATGGGAGTCAAAGGGTTCTTGATCTCATGAGCTACTTTCCTTGCAACATCAGACCAAGCAAGTGCACGCTGAGCTATAACTAAATCTCTTTGTTGAAGATCAATCTGTTTAACCATCCTATTAAAAACTGAAGATAAAACGCTTATTTCATCTTTATTAATAACATCTTCTGGCACTTGGATAGTTAAGTCACCGTCTTTAACTTTTTCAGCAGCAATTACTAATTTCCGAATAGGAGTTACTATTTTTATAGCAAAGATCATTCCCCAACTTATTGCAGCTAATAGTAATAATAAAGCAATAAAAATAAATACTATAGAGAACTTGATTTGCATACTGGATATATGTTCTTTAAGACGATAATACTCTTCAGCTGCTCCATTAGTTTTATTAATATGATCGGTAATTTTAGCATCAATCAATCTACCTACCAACAAATATACATCATTCTGCTCCTTAAGTTTTATAAGCATGCGAATCTTTGCTGGATCCGATTTTATCTCAACAATTTCTCCTATCTCAGCTCTTTTCATTAAATGAGCTGGAATAGTAGCAAATGAAGTTGCAAAGCTTAAAAAGGTGTTAGCAATAACAGTATTAGTAGGCTTATGTAAAACTATAACTTCGTCAAGAGAACGCATCTCAGCTTCAGAATTTAATGTCTCATTAAATAAAATGGGGTTATGTATTAAGTCATAATACATTTCACTTAAATCATAAGCAACAGATAACGCTGTTTCTCGCAATTGCAGTTTATGCTCATTGATATAAGATTCTGCTACTATTATCGATTGATCAAGTACAGCAGAAATCTTTTTATCGAACCAAGACTGAATACCAAAATTAAAAAAATATGCTGAAAATACTGAAACAATAATCGTTGGAATTGTAGCAACCAAACTAAAAGCAATGATGATACGATTTTGTAACTTTGAAGAGCCATCGCTCTTTCCTTTATCAACAAAATCTCGTAAAAATTTACGAGCTAATAAAATGCCTAAAAGTAAGAATATAGTAAGATCTACCAATATCAGCCCTATAACTCTACTTGGGTCTGGACCAAGAGACTTTGGCTCAATCGAAATCACGTAATAAGTTGAGCAAGCCAATATGACGGCTATAATTATTAGGATAAATACTAATTTACCGCTATCACAATATTTTTTAAGATTTCGGTAAAAGTGATTCAACATTTTTAACCTAAACGAACTCTAGTAATACTTGACCACTAACCACCTGCTCCTTTTCATTAACTAGGATTTTAGCAATTTTTCCACTACGCTCAGCAATAAGTATATTTTCCATTTTCATAGCAGTTAAAACCATAATCTCTTGACCAACAATTACCTCACTACCTTCCTGCACTTTAATTGCAATAATTTGTCCTGCAAGCGGAGCTTGCATCTCTGTTTGCTCTTCTTGGATATTTTTGGTAATCATCAACGCTTCTAGTTCAGACATCCTTGGAGAACGAACATAAGCTTTAACAGTAATGCCTGAATGCGATAACATATAACCTGTTACGATATTTTGAATTTTTATATTGGCTTTTCTACCATTTACAATACAGGAAAAAAGTCTACTACCTAAGTTCCAATTACTACGTATGTATATTCTATCATTTTCTTGTCTTATATTATAACCATAATCTACTGGTGTAATTAAAACTGGAAATAGTTTATCATCAATTGATACAACCCATCTAGTGCCAATTTTATGAGTTTGATCGATTATTTGACCAGAAATTAATGAGGCACGTTTTTGCTCGGTAATATAAACAAAAATGGCTGTAGCAAGGAATATTTTAGTAATTTCAGAAGTTAAACTTGCTCCAGAAAAACCATCTGGATATTCTTCTTCGATAAACGCGGTATTTATATCACCTGCTATAAAGCGAGGATGCGATATTACCGCTTCCAAAAAACTAATATTATGGGAAATGCCTTGTATTATGTAAGAACTTAAAGCAGAACGCATAACTTCAATAGCTTGCTTTCTAGTTTCTCCATAAGTACAAAGTTTGGCAATCATTGGATCATAAAACATACTGACTTCTCCTCCAAGCCCTAAACCAGTATCCACACGAATATTAGCATTTTTTGGCGGTTCTGAATATTCAGTAATTCTACCACTAGATGGCAAAAATCCACGCATTGGGTTTTCTGCACAAATTCTCGATTCAAATGCATGCCCCTTTAATTTTATATCTTCTTGAGAAAATGATAATTTTTCACCAGCCGCTATTTTTATCATCTCTTCTACTATATCAATACCAGTTATCAGCTCAGTTACTGGATGCTCAACTTGTAGTCTAGTATTCATTTCAAGAAAATAAAAATTCTTATCTAAATCAACTATAAATTCAACTGTACCGGCAGAGTAATAACCAACTTTACTAGATAAAGCTATGGTTTCTTTATACATTTTTTGTCGTATTTCCTTAGTAATAAAAGAACTTGGAGCTTCTTCAATCACTTTTTGATGATAACGCTGAATTGAACATTCTCGCTCACCGAGACAAACACTATTACCATATTGATCAGCTAATAATTGAACTTCAATATGCCTTGGAGACTTAATTAATTTCTCAATGAATAATCTACCATCACTAAAATTATTTACTGCTTCAAGCTTAGCTGATTCAAAAGCATTAGCCATTTCTTCAGAGTTTTTTACCACTCTCATGCCACGACCGCCACCGCCAGCTGTTGCCTTAACTATAATAGGGAAACCTATTTCCTCTGCAATTTCTATTGCCTGGTTTACATTGCTGATAGTACCCATATAGCCAGGAACTGTACTCACTCCTGCTTCCAAAGCGATTTTTTTTGCTTCAATTTTATCACCCATTTTCTTAATGGCAGAAGCGTTTGGACCTATTAAGGTAACTCCTTCCCTTTTTAAAATATTTGCAAAATTTGAATTTTCCGATAGAAACCCATATCCTGGATGCACCGCCGAAGCTCCACTTGTTCTAATAGCATTTATAATATTTTTAATCGACAAATAACTTTCAGTAGCAGGGGAATTGCCAATATAATAAGCTTCATCAGCATATTGTACATGCATTGAGTGTGTATCGGCTTCAGAATATACAGCAACTGATGTAATACCCATCTTTTTTAGTGTTCGCATTATTCTCAAAGCTATTTCACCACGATTGGCGATTAAAATTTTATCAAATAATGGTTTAGTCATAAAATCTCGTGCTTAATTAAATATAATATTAGACATTATACCAGATGTCCTGCTCCTCACTAATAGATAATTAGAGATAATTTCACTAATTTTTATATAGCTAACCCGATTAGCATTCTTGGTTAATTTTTTAAAATAGAAGAATATGCTAAAGCGGTAAGTTATCATGTTTCTTCCATGGTAACTGTACTTTCTTGTGTTGAAGAAAGTTTAGGGCTTTACATATACGCCATCTAGTGTTTTGAGGCTTAATAATATCGTCTAGGTACCCTCTAGATGCTGCAACGAAAGGAGAAGTAACTGTATCTTTATACTCCTGAATCTTTTGTTTTTTCGATTCTGGGTCTTTACATTCTGCTTTAAATATTATTTCAGCAGCCCCTTCAGCTCCAAGTACTGAAATTTCCGAGTTGAACCACGCATAATTGACATCACCACGAAGATGTTTTGAGTTCATTACGATATAAGCCCCACCATAAGCTTTTCTAGTAATTATGGTAATTTTCGGTACAGTTGCTTCAGCGTATGCATATAATAATTTCGCACCATGTTTAATAATACCGTTATGCTCCTGAGCAATACCAGGTAAAAAGCCTGGGACATCAACTAAAGTCACTATCGGAATATTAAATGCATCACAAAAACGTACAAATCTTGCTGCCTTTCTTGATGCATTAATATCCAAACAGCCAGCTAAATGTAATGGTTGATTCGCAACAAATCCTATAGACCTTCCTTCCATATAACCAAAGCCGGTTATAATGTTTTTAGCAAAATCTGGTTGTAACTCAAAAAAGTCTCCTTCATCCACAATACGCTCAATTAATTCTTTCATATCGTAAGCTTTGTTTGGAATATTTGGGACTAAGGTGTTTAGAGACATATCAACTCGATCGGCTGGATCTTCAGTACGACGACATGGTAGTGGACTACGATTTGATAGAGGTAAAAAATTAAAGAATCTTCTAGTTTCTAGAAGTAGTTCTATATCATTTTTAAAAGCAAAGTCAGCAACACCACTCTTGGTAGTATGCATCTTTGCACCACCAAGTTGTTCTTGACTTACTTCTTCACCTGTAACAGTCTTAATTACCTCCGGTCCGGTTACAAACATATAAGAAGTATTTTTAACCATGAAGATAAAGTCTGTTAAGGCAGGAGAATAAACAGCTCCTCCAGCACAAGGTCCCATAATTAAGGTGATTTGTGGAATAATACCAGAAGCAATTACATTGCGTTGGAATAATTCACCATAACCACCAAGACCATCAACTCCTTCCTGGATTCTTGCTCCTCCCGAATCATTTATCCCAATAACTGGTGCTCCTACTGCCAAAGCAGAATCGAGTATAGAGCATATTTTTTTAGCATGATACTCACCAAGAGAGCCACCTAATACCGTGAAATCTTGGCTATACACAAAAACTAACCTACCATTTATGGTGCCATGTCCAGTTATTATACCGTCCCCTAGGAATTTTTTTTCTTCCATTCCAAAATTACTACATCTATGTTCAACGAACATTCCTGTTTCTTCAAAACTCTCAGGGTCTAGCAACACTTCTATTCTTTCTCTAGCAGTGAGCTTACCTTTCTTATGTTGTAAGGTAATTCTTTCTTCTCCTCCCCCTTGACGGGCATTATTACGCTTTTCATCAAGTGAATCAGAAGAATTTGCAATATGTTGACTCATATATGGCTATTATAGTTCATTATAATCATAACTCGTAGTATAATAACAAAATGACGAAAAGATAGTAGAAATTTATCTGAATTAGTTTTATAGAATGTAATGTGCTTACTTAAAAATTTTATATTAAAGGATAAAAGTGAAAATAATTAAGATTGCTCCTTCTTTACTATCAGCAGATTTTGCTAATTTACAAAAAGAAATTAGTTCTTTGGAAAAAGCTGGTGCTGATATGATTCATATAGACGTTATGGATGGACATTTTGTACCTAATTTAACATTTGGATATCCTATAATAAAATCCTTGAGAACTCATACTACATTACCATTTGATGTACATTTAATGATTAATAACCCAGAATATTCAATTAAAGATTATGCGAATAGTGGAGCAGATATTATCACTATACACCCTGAAACAACTATTCATCTTGACAGAACTTTAGACATTATTCAAAATTTAGGAGTAAAAGTGGGAGTGGCACTACTTCCTTCCACTAATCCAAATTATATAGATTATATTATTGATAAATTGGATTTGATACTAGTAATGACTGTAAACCCTGGATTTTCTGGTCAAAAATTTATAGAAAATCAGTTAGAAAAAATAAAAATTATTTCAGAAAAGATTAAAAATTCCGGCAAAAATATATTGCTTTCTGTCGATGGAGGAATAAATGATATTACCGGTAAAAATTGTATCAAAGCAGGAGCTGATCTTTTAGTATCAGGTAACTTTATTTTTCAATCAAAAAATTATCAAAAACAAATAGATTTACTAAAATATTAGTTTGGTTAAATCTATTGTAGATATTGATGCAATTTATTGCCATTTTCCTTAAGCCATAATCTAGCCAACTTATAATCCGGATAGAGTCTTGCCACTAAATGCCAGAAATGTTTACTGTGATTCATTTCCATTATATGACATATTTCATGTACCACTAAGTATTTTAATATTTTTTTTGGAGCAAAAATAAGTCGCCAATTAAAAGCAAGTACAGCATTACTGGAACAACTCCCCCATTTGTTCTTATTATTCGTAATTTTTATTTTACTAAAATTTATATTATGTTTTTTGCCTAGAAAAGTCACCAGGTTTACTGCTTCTAGTAACAATTTATCTTGCAAGAACCTTGTTAAAGTACTTTTGTGTTGAGAAGGTAAAGAATATATCTGAATAATATCCTCTCCTATTTGTACTTTATTATAATCTGCATCAATATGTAGTAATGAGTACATTTTATCAAAGACTGTTATAGTATTATTATCTATAGGGTCTTGTTTTGAATAGTCTGGTAAATTCCGTCTTATCCAAGATTCTTTGTCTAATAAAAATTTATATCCTGCATAAAAATTTTTATTAGGCAGAACTAATTCAGCTCCTTTGTGGTTTATTTTAATGGCAATGTGTTTGGCTTTATTACTACACCTTATTGGAATGTCAATACCATAACCAAGCTTATCTAAAGTAATAAAATTTGGTATTAATTGCAGCTGATTATTCATACCTAATATTATCTATGTTATCTAATGTTATTTATAGCAAATGATAGTATCATATGATACTATTAAAGTTGATAAAATAACACATATTAGACCCCTTGCAAAACTCGCTTATGCTGAGGAATTTGAAGGAGAAGTTTCACCTCCGTGAACGCTCACAAAGAAAGATTAAGGTTTATGATATTTATCAATCATCCAATCTATAAATGTATTATCAACAGACTGCTTTTTTAGAGCATATTCATATACTTCTTTTATTAGGGCTGTAAGATTGCCAAATGAAAAGTTTAAATTTTTCTCAGTTAATATATTAATAGTTAAACTAGTGGCTTTGCTAAAGATTTTCATCTGATCAACAGTCATCACCTCAAGGTTTACTGCGTTATCAACAACAAGAGCTTCCAAATTAACATCTAATGCCTTAGCAATTAATTGTAAATTAGTAGCACTAGGGTTTTTTGAACTACCGTACAAAATACTATAAACAGTATTTCTACTTATTCCAGTTTTCTTCTCTATCTCTACCGCATTGATATTTTTTTGAATCATTAATGAGTTAAGTTTGGTTTGTAAGTTTACCATAAATAAAGCTTTGTTTATAAAAATTAATGTTTGTAAATATTAAGGTATCTCTATTAGAAAGTAAACAAATAATAATTAATTGATTTGGATTCAATTATATTTGGACACAAATCATTAAACAATCTTATGTAAATTAGCCACCAAAAGCAGATTCTGAAGAATTGTTGTGCTTTCTAGAACCACTCCGGAAGCTACTAAGTTTTTTAGATCTAGTCGGATGTTTTAATTTACGCAGTGCTTTGGATTCTATTTGCCTAATACGTTCCCTAGTAACATTGAATTGCTGCCCTACTTCTTCCAAAGTGTGATCAGTATTCATCCCTATACCAAATCTCATCCTTAGAACCCTTTCTTCACGAGGAGTAAGAGTTGCTAATACTCTAGTGGTAACCTCTCGTAAGTTCGATTGAATTGCTGCATCAAGTGGTAATATAGCATTTGGGTCTTCAATAAAGTCTCCCAAATAACTACCATCATCATCTCCTACTGGATTTTGCAAGCTAATTGGCTCTTTAGCTATCTTCATCACTTTACGTACTTTATCAACTGGCATAGAAAGGCGAGCAGCAATTTCTGCTGGAGTTGGTTCATAACCTAGTTCGTTCAGCATCTGCCTAGAAGTACGGATAATTTTGTTGATCGTTTCAATCATATGTACAGGAATACGTATGGTTCTAGCTTGATCAGCAATGGCTCTAGTAATAGCTTGCCTAATCCACCAAGTAGCATAAGTAGAAAATTTATACCCCCGACGATACTCAAATTTATCAACTGCCTTCATTAACCCAATATTTCCTTCCTGAATTAAATCTAAAAACTGCAATCCACGATTTGCATATTTTTTAGCAATCGAGATAACTAGACGAAGATTAGCTTCTATCATAGCCTTTTTTGCCCGAAGAACCTGTCTTTCACCTTTTTGTATGGTATGCACTAATTTTTTAAATTCAATAATTGGCAAACCGCTAATCACTTCCATGCTTCTTAATTCGCTAATCATTTGATCCGTGACATCAGATTCTTTAGCAAGGAAGTTCCTCCAATTAGCATTTTTATTTTTTTGCATTTGCCTTTTCCAATTCTCATCAATTACTGCTCCCATATATTCACTTAGGAAAGATTGACGAGTTACGCCATATTTTTCAGCTAATTTAAGAAAATTTCCTTCTTTATGCACTAATTCTTTATTCAGACTATATATTCTATTAAGAATTTCCTCCGTTCTTTTAGAGTGAAAATGGATAGCAGAAATTTCAACAATTATTAATTGTAAATTCTTGGCATATTTTTTGTTATCTTGCAACCCCTTAGGTTGAGGATAACGTGCATAATGTTTTTTTGCTTCAACTAACAACTCTTCAGAAAGTTTAGCAATTTTTTCCATACGCTTGACAACAGCAGGTAATAACTGTAATTCAATAGTAGCTATTGATAAATTACTAGCTTCTTCATGCTCTTCATGGTCTGATTCCAGATCGTTATTATGATTTTCTTCAGAATTACCACAATATTCGTGAACCATATTAGCTTCTAAATCAATCAAATCTCGAAGTAAGATTTTTTCATTAGCTAAATCCTCATGCCATTTAATAAAGAATTTCATCGATATTGGATTTTCACAAAGTGACTTAACCATTATCTCTTTACCTTCCTCAATATCTTGAGCTACTTCTATTTCAGCCTCACGAGAAAAGAGTCCTACTCCGCCCATATCTCGTAAATATAATCTTACTGGATCATCGGTTGAGCCTATATTTTCTTCTTCACTGTCATCTTCAGTCTCACTATCAACATTATTAGATAGTTTAAATTCTTCATCTACATTAATATCAAGTTTAATCTCATCTTCATCACCTTCTATAATATCAACTCCAGCCTCAGAAAACTTTGATATTACCTTTTCTAGATCATTTACTGATATATTATTAGTGATTGGAATAACTTTATTTATATCATAATAAGTAACTGCCTTACCTTTTGCTTTGGCTGATTTAACTAAGTTATCAACTGCTTCGCCTTTTTCATCTATATTCTTTTTCACTTCTGTCATAATTTATAAACCTTAAGTCAATTAGTAAAAGATTCGTTTAGATTATAAAGTTCTTTAGAGACCTTCATAATTTCTTCTCGGTATAGCATAGCTTTTTTCAATTCTTCATCCGTTCCATTTTGAATAATGGAACTATATTCTTGTTTTAATAGTACTAGGTGATGTTTCTTATGCAACCATTGCCAAAGCAACTCAGAATCTATATCATTCTTATTAAATGATATATCTAGGAATAGATTATTAGGTTTTGACAATAGCGAAAAAGTCTCATAAAATCCAGCTTTTTCTGCCAAATCAATAATATTCTCCTGATCTAACATATCATTGCTAATAATCTCTGCAAAATACCAATCACGAAAATCTTCAAGCATTTTATTTTGAAAATGTAACGTTAATAAAAAACCCTTTATTTCTTGCTTTTTAACTATCTCTGGAAATTTTACTAACATCATACAAAAAACTTGTTCTAACATCTCAATTTCTGAATAGTCTGGAGCTGAAAATATTACATTTGAATTTTTTGCAATCCCTTTACTTTGGCGTTTAATTAAATTTTGCCATATTTGCTCTTTAAAATATCTATAGTAATTATGGCTAAGAGTCCTATCTTTTATTTGCTTACAATAATCTTCAAGATTCTTTTCCAAAATAGCTTTATCTTCCGGGGTTGCAAAAATCTTACCTTCATATTCGGAACGCCAAATCATTTCGGATAGATTAATCCTTTTATCAAAAATTTTGGTAAAGCCCCCTGCCCCATCTTTATTGATAATATCATTAGGATCACTGCCGCCAGGTAACATCACAAAGGAAATTTTCTTATTACCATTTATCAATGGCAATACTAGGTTAATTACTCGCTGAGTAGCTTTTATCCCCGCCATATCACCATCTAAACAAAGTGCTATTTCATCTCCGGCACGCCATAATTTCTGCAAATGATTCTCTGTAACCGCAGTACCAAGACTTGCTACTGTCTCTTTAAAACCAGCTTGATGCAAGGCAATAACATCTAAGTACCCCTCAACCAAAATTGAATGGTTTTTCTTATAAGCAACACTAATCGCATTATTCTCTCCATATAATGTTTCATTTTTCTGAAATAATATGGTTTCCGGAGAATTTAAATATTTAGGCAATCCATTACCAATTACTCGTCCCCCGAACCCAATTACCTTGTTATAAATATTCCTAATCGGAAAAATTATCCGGTTATAAAATATCTCATACATTGTACCATCATTTCCCTTGCCCACTAAGCCTGCTTTTTGAAGTTTTTTCAAAGATATTGATTTTTTTTCAAAAAATTTCTGCAATTCCTTAGCCGGAGGAGCAAAACCAATGGAAAATTCTTTAATTGACTCTTTACTAATACCGCGGTCACGTAAATAATTACATACTTCTTGTGACAATTGTGAGGTAAAAAACCTTGCTGCCATCTCTAAGATATCAAGTAGTTCATCCGATTCTTCATGCAATTTTTGTTGCTCTACGGTTAATTTAGGCAATTCAATGCCATAATCATTGGCAAGTTTAATAGCCGCCTCTTTGTAAGATAAACCGCTAAGACTAGCAACAAATTTTATAACATCTCCGTGAACAGTGCAGCCAAAACAATAATAAAATCTCTTGGCATCATTTACAGTGAATGATGGAGATTTTTCAACATGAAAAGGACACAGCCCTAGGTAATTTCCAGATTTTTTAGTTAAAACTACTTTCTGCCGAACAATATCTGATAAATTAATCCGGGTTCTAAGAAGTTCATAAAATTCTAATGGAATTCTCATAAACCTAAAATAAAGGTGAATATAATCGTAGAAAAGCAGTAAGTAAGAGGTATTAATAAATTATCGTTGATCAATAAATCTTTTGCATAAAATTCACCAATAGTAGTAACTACAGAACTAATTATGATAACAGTAAAACTAGTATGATAGCCAATGAAAAAATACACTAACATACTAATAAAAATTGCAGAAGTTAGAAAGGCAATAGAACCTTCCAATGATTTACCATTTTCTAAAGGCTTACCTATTTTGGTACCAACTAACGCAGCAAGACAATCAGCTATTATCAATATCAACCAAGATGAAATCGCTAAACCTTTTGAAAATAAAAGAGCTGTCAAAAAAAATCCAATTGCCATAAAACTGCCACCACTTAGTCTGAATGAACCACTCCGTTCCTCGGGTCTCATAAACTTTCTAAGAAATCTATCTGTAAATTTCTTAACATATAAATTGTAGTTCCTGGCAATATCTATATATAATACACAGGCGGTAAGTAAAAATAATAGTGTAGTAACAACTAATTTAGATGAAAATAAATAAAAAAGCGGTATAATTAAGCTATATAAATGGAAAGTTTTACGTTGTATCTCAAATTTAAATATTTTAGTTTGCATGATAATCTAAAAGGGCTGTTTGACAAAGTTTAACACAACAAATATACTAGAAAACTTAACTTAGACAAGACATATTATTATGACAAAATTTCCTATTACACATAAAGGGTTCGATAGTCTAGAGAAAGAAATCAAGCACCTTAAACATGTAGAAAGACCAAAAATAATTGAGGCTATAGCAACAGCTAGAGATTTTGGAGATTTATCTGAGAATGCAGAATATCATGCAGCAAGGGAAAAACAAAGTTTTATTGAAGGTCGTATTTTAGATCTTGAAGATAAAATGGCAAGGGCGGAAATTATTGATACCTCAAAGCTCTCAGGTGACAGCATAAAATTTGGTGCCACAGTTAAGTTGATCGATGACGAAACAGAAGAAGTAGTTGTGTACCATATTGTTGGAGAATATGAAGCAGATATAACTAAAAAAAGAGTATCGATAGTATCGCCAATTGCTAAGGCTCTCATCGGTAAAGGAGTTGGAGATGTAGTAGAAGTGACAATTCCTAAAGGTTCAAAATCTTATGAGGTTTTGGAAGTAACCTATCAAGAACTAGTAGATATTTGACAGTAATTATAAAGTGAATGTTTACGGAAAAAAGTTAAAGTACAAGACGTCTATTAGCAAGGAGTAAAAAGCCTCAAACGTCATTGCGAGGAGAACGTAGGTCGGTGAAGCAATCCAATCTAATAAATGTGTGGCTTGCCACGCTCAAATACGTTCGCTCGCAATGACGTTAAAAGATATTGCAAGCCTCGCTAATAGACATTTGTATTTTAACTTTTTTTCGTGAATACTTACGTCTCATCAGTCCTAACCGAAACTATCACAGACATTCCTGGCATCAAATTACTAGTACCATTTTTAGGAACCTCAAAATCTATTAATACAGGAACCCGTTGAACAATCTTAGTAAAATTCCCAGTTGCATTATCACTGGGAATTAGACTAAATTTCGAGCCGGTAGCTGGTGATACGTTACGTATTATACCATATATAACTTTTTTGGGTAAAGAATCAAACTGTAATTTAACTTTTTGCCCTGACTGAAATTTAGCAATTTGTGTTTCTTTAAAATTAGCTTTTACATATATTCGTTCATCCTGTACAACAAAAAATAATACCCTACCCGGGCTAATGAAATTTCCTACCTGCAAACTACTATTTGCTATTATTCCATTAACCGGAGCTGTAATTTTGGTATTTACTACACTCCTGGCTATTATATTTTTATCTTGCAATAACCCTTTCAATTTTTCTTCTTCAGCAGTTTTTTGCAAAGCTAAAAGTAGTAATTTTTGCTGGGCTATTTGCAAGTTTAACTTTGCTTGATTATAATCAGTTTTTGCTTTAGTAAAAGACATTCTAGATTCATCTAATGTCTTCTTACTAGAAAAATTCCCTTTGTTAAGTTCTTGAACTCTTGTATACTCAGTTGAATTAATTTCCAAATTAGTATTAGCAAAATCAACAGCCTCTTTACTTTGTTGTAAATTAAATTGTGTGATTAAAGTTTTTTGTTCTATGATTTCTATATTTTTAATAGATGCATTAATAGAAGATTCAAGCGACGCAAGGCGTGACTTATAATCCTGATCATCGATTTCAGCAATAAGGTCACCTTTTTTTACTCTCATATTATCTGAAATCAATACATTCTTAATCACTCCACTAATCTCAGAACTAACGCTAGATATGTCTGCCTCAATATATGCATTATCAGTCGACTCTGTATGACTCCAAATATAAATATTATAAGCTAGATATACAACTATTACACTGAACAAAACTAGAAAATATTTAAAAAATGGATGAGACTTATATTTTTCAAAAGCTTCTAACATAATTTAAATTTTCTTACTAATAAAACAGCAAATTGGTATAGACAAAATATATATAGAGGCAATGAATGGTAATAAATACCATGGATATATAATAAGACTTATGATGATAACAGCAAACACCATCATGGCTAATGATAAATATTCGTGTTTTATCTTAATATTTTTTGTTGAAAATGTTGGCAACCTACTAGCCAGTAAAAAAGCAATTACCACAATATATAGACCTATTATAATGGTATGGGTACGAATATTGATACCTAAAATGCCACTCACTTCAAAATCTAGAATCATGGGAATTAGAGCAAGTAAAGCTCCACAAGGAGCAGGTACACCAGTAAAAAAATATTCTAGTTTCTTATTATTTGCCTCATGAAAAATAGCAGTATTAAATCTTGCAAGCCTTAATGCCATACATACGATAAATAGCAATATAGTTCCCCATGAAAATACTTTATATTCATATTGTTGAAAAGACCATAAATATACAAGACAAGCCGGCACTACTCCAAAATTAGCAAAATCACATAATGAGTCCAGTTCAGCACCAAAAGGACTAGTAGCATTTAGCATCCGTGCTATCCTACCATCAATTCCATCTATTATAGCAGCAACTAAGGTACAATATACAGCCCTTTCCCATATACCATCCAATCCAAATTTAATGGCACTAATACCAATCACAAGCCCCAATAGAGTGATAAAATTAGGAAGCAATTTTATAAACGGAATTGGTTTTGTTATTCTAACTTTGCGTATTCTAATCAATTTATACCTATATACTTACATTAAAGTAGCAATAGCCTCACCTTCTTTCAAATTTAAGTTCAGATGTTTTTTTGTTCTTAAAATCAGCAATAATAGTTTCTCCACCAACTGCAGTTTGCCCTTCAGTAACACAAAGGGCAGTTTTAAGTGGCAAATAAACGTCCGCTCTACTACCAAAACGGATAATACCATATCTATCACCAATTCTAACCTCAGTATCTTCTTCTAAGTCACATAATATCCTTCTGGCTATTAATCCTGCTATTTGGACAAAAGCAATTTTATGCCCACTTTTTGTTTCCATTAAAACAGATTGACGTTCATTATAGATACTGGCTTTATCAAGAGAAGCATTAAAAAACTTTCCTGGATTATAATGTAGAGATAAAATCTTACCGTTAGCTGGAATACGATTTACATGAATATTAAAAATATTCAAAAAAATACTAACTCTAATCATCTCCTGATCACCAAGACCAAGTTCTATCGGCGGAACTGCTTCAGTTATTTTTTGTACTATTCCGTCTGCTGGGCTAACCACCAAATCGTCACTAATCGGGGTAAATCGATCCGGATTTCTAAAAAAATATACACACCAAATTGTCATAACCAATACTATATACCCACAGGTATTATTGACAGTAAAGAGTAAAAAAGTTATCACAGCAAAGCTTACAATAAATATGTAGCCTTCTCGATGAATAATCTTCGACAAATCATTATATTGCTTCATTCTCACTCTCTAATTTGTATTATTTACTTTTGGCAATATTGTTATTATACATTATATTATTAATGACACTAATAGGTAATTGCATTTTATTTTTATTTTTTTTTATTACTATAGCTAATCCGATTACATGATGTAATTCTTGCTTTCTCGAGAATCTAGACCCCTGCTTACGCAGGGGTGACATCCGTCTTCTTTGTCATTCTCGCGTAGGCGAGAATCTAAGATCCCTGATTTCGCAGGGGTGACATCTAACTTTTTCGTCCTGTCACTTTATATCATCGCTAATATCATTATTACTTTCTGATTCTTCATTTTTTTCAGCTCTATCGTCCTCTTCTTGGGCTGAACCAAGAGCATACACACATAATTCTTCAAGTAATACATTATTCTTATTAGCCAGTTCTTGTAGTTTAGTGATTGCATCCATTACCTCTGTGGGTATTTTTCCACCACGTTGCTTTGATAACCAGTCATCCTGAAAATGTAAGGGATGATGTCCCGGCTCAGGTTGCCCTACATATATGGTAAACGGTGCCATTTGCCCACCGAAATCACAATTAACAGTAAATTTTTTCATAACATAATATCAAACTATTAAAAATCCCACTATGTGGTCTCGCAATGACGTATACGTCTATAACTCGTCATTGAGAGGAGGCGTGAGCCGACGAAGCAATCCAAGAAAATGGTTAGAAATGGATTGCTTTGACCTACTTGCGTGGTCTCGCAATGACTTTGGGGTTACCTTAATGTACATGATATAACAAAAAAATAAAAATAAAATATTTTTTAAATAGATGTTTTTTCTGCTAATAAATGTTCAAATTTTTTAGAAAGTTCACAATTAGTAGCAACAAACATTTCATCCTTATTTATTATTGCTCCACCTGCTTCTCGGATGATTAGATCAAAAGCGGCTTTTAAAGTATAATTTAATGACGAAAAATAAACAGCATCGATCTTACCAGCGGCTAGTAGTAACATTCCATAGCAGTGACAACCAAAAACCCTAGCATTTTTCAAAAAAACTGGGTTGATATTAAGATCATCGGTAGCGATTAGAAAATTATCAACACTACTACAACCAGAAACCCTTAATCTACTATTGTTACTAGTATTATTTTCTGACCATACCCCTCTTCCTTTTTCAACATAATAAATCTCATCAAAAGCTGGAAAATTTATCACCGTACATATCGTAGTTAAAATTTGATTAATCTTCTTTAAACACGTTATAGATACAGCAAAAAATGGTAGGCTCTTTTCTAAATTACTAAAACCATCCAGCGGATTTATTAGTAAAACCATCTCTTCACTATTATCTAGTTTAAACTTATCCTCTGGAAAGAATAACGCACTTGTATATTTTTGCAACTCATTACGTAATAAATCTTGTGCTTTAACATAAGCTTTATTACAAAAATCATAATTTCCTTTACTAGACCTTTGAAGCATTCCTAGCTCCAAAAAATCTCTATGAAAAAATTTAACAGCTTTACGTGAAGCAGCAATAAGTAAACTGGTTATCGGTTGTTGCATAAAACGTTACTTAGCTCTTTCAACAAAGCTAATATCTTCAATTTTTACCACTATTTTTTCACCTACCACTAAGTAAGGTGGTACCATTACCTTTACTCCATTAGTTAAAATTGCTGGTTTGTAAGAAGATGTGACCATAGCCCCTTTAATTACGGGATCAGTTTGCATAATTTCAGCAATAACGGTTTGTGGTAATTCAGCACTTAAAGCTTTTTCCTCATAAAACTGTACCTTTAATACCATATTATCTTCAAGGAATGGCAAACTTTCACCAAGAATTGACTTATTAATTAAAATTTGCTCAAAGGTCTCATTATCCATTAACACTAGATTATCTTCCTCAAAATAGAGGAATTGTAAATCTTTGGTATCAAGTTGTGCTTTTTCAACATAATCAGATGAATTAAACCGCTCGTTAAGCTTTGTACCAGTTTTAAAATTTTTCATCTCTACTTGTACATAAGCCCCACCTTTACCGGGTTTAGTATGTTCAGGCGTTTTATGCACAACCCATAGCTCATTATTATATACTATAATGTTGCCAGCTCTAATAGCATTTGCTGAAATTTTCATATTATTATTACTTTATTATTATCACTTATCTAAAATCTAGTCCCAAATTAACTATTAAGGACATGAATTTATTAGGAAGAATATACAATAACTGCTATAAAAACAAGTATATTTAAGTAATATAATTTCAGAGTAGTTTAGAAATCGTAGGAAAAAACAACCGACGTCATTGCGACGAAGCAATCCATTTTTGTGTCACCCCTGCTTTGGGGCAGGGTCTAGATTCCCGCCTACGCGGGAATGACAGGGTAAAAACGTCATTGCGAGGAGGCGTAAGCCAACGAAGCAATCCATTTTTGGTTACTTCTTATGGATTACTTCAATGCTACTTAAGCTCCTTGCAATGACGTTTTGTACTTTCCTGCAAATTTTAAATTATCCTGATAATAATTTAGTAAAATTACTTAGTGCTATAAAAAATTATGATACAATCACAATAGACCTATTGCATAACCTAATCTAATTGGTAATTTTGTTGTCAAAACTCGTCTCCGTTCCTCACGTACATCTTAGTACGCTGCGGTACTCGACTTCGTTTTTCCTAAAAATTCCTCAATTATCTTTAGGTTATGCAAGAGGTCTAATATTATAAAAAACATAAAGAGAATATATTTATTTTATGACTGCCAATGTACTAGTAGTTGATGATATAGAAGCAAATATTAAATTACTGGAAGCTAAACTTTTAGGGGAATATTACACTGTCTTTACTGCCAATAACGCCAAAGACGCTCTAAATGTTCTTGCCATTAATAGAATTGATATTGTATTGCTTGATGCCATGATGCCTGATATGGACGGATTTGAAACCTGTAGAAGAATTAAGTCTAATATTTCTACCATGCATATACCAGTTATTATGGTTACAGCCCTTTCTGATACTGAAGATCGCATCAAAGGTCTGGAAGCTGGAGCTGATGAGTTCTTAACAAAACCTATTGATGATACTGCTCTTTTTGCCAGGGTACGATCTCTTGCTAGAATGAAGGCGGTTATTGATGAACTCAAACTAAGAAACACTACTAATGCTGAATTAGGTGGCTCTGTCATAGAAATACAAGATAATTTTTCAGATAGTAAAATACTGTTAATTAACGATGATATAGTACAGGCAAGAAATATCAATAAAATGCTTCTAACTCTTACCCCCAATATCAAAATAATATCTGATATCAATGAATTGGAGAAAGATAGTGAAGATACTCTAGATTTAGTAATTATTAGCTGCCAATTAGAACAAGGAGACCCTTTGAGAATAAGCGTGATGTTACGCTCTAATACTAAATTTCATGATATAGTGCTGATATTACAAGCTGAAGAAGAAAATAGAGCAACAGTTATCAAAGGTTTAGAACTGGGTATTAATGATTATTTTATGTATCCAGTAGATAAGAATGAGCTGTTAGCTAGAATTAGAACTCAACTGAGAAGAAAACACTATCAAGATAAATTACGCAATGATTTAGAATTAAGCGTAAACTTATCTATTAAAGATGGTTTGACTGGTATATTTAACCGTCATTATTTTGATACGCATATAAAGCAAATGGTAAAAAAAGCTGATGATAGCAAAAGACCTTTATGCTTACTAATGTGTGATATTGATTATTTTAAACAAGTTAATGATAATTATGGTCATCAAGCGGGAGACGTAGTGCTAAAAACCGTTGCTAATGTTCTGAAGAATATTTTTAGGGTTACAGACTTAATTGCTAGATATGGAGGTGAGGAATTTGCTGTCCTGTTAAACGATATAACAATTGACGAGGCTATGTATGTAGCGGAGCGGGTAAGAACAAGAGTGGAATCTATTGAGTTTAAAGTTAAAACTCAAGAAAATCCTATTAAAAAAACTATCTCAATAGGAGTAACTGAATATAAAACTGGAGAAACTATTAGTGATTTTATAGAGCGTGCCGACAAAGCTCTTTATCAAGGAAAGGAACAAGGGAGAAATAGAGTGATTAAAATAACTTAAGATTAATAATTTAGGTACACAAATGAAGAGCAATCAGGTATAATAGGTTGAGAGATGGGCGTTTTGCAAATCTGCCTTTCATACAAAACTTAAGAATATGAAAAATAAAACTCTTCGTAAATGTTACCATGAATTACCATACAGACCAAGTGTAGGTATGATGATAATTGATGGTACTAATAGAGTGTTTGTTGGTAAAAGAATCGACACTAAAATATCGGCTTGGCAAATGCCCCAAGGCGGTATAGATTTGGGAGAAACACCCAGTGTTGCAGCTCTTAGGGAAATGCTAGAAGAAATAGGTTGTAATAAAGGTGATATTCTTGCAGAAAGCAAATATTGGTATAGTTATGACGTACCTAAAATTTTAATACCTAAATTATGGAATGGTAATTTCCGAGGGCAAAAACAAAAGTGGTTTTTAATTAGGTTTACAGGCACTAATGAAGATATTAATATTAACACTAGTAACCCAGAATTTGAGGAATGGCGTTGGGTTAAATTTGACGAATTATTGTCAATTATAATTCCCTTTAAACGAAAACTTTATAAAGCTGTAGTTAAAGAATTTTCTCCGATCATTAATGATACACTATGTTCTGTAAAGTAAGAAATTAGAAATTACATTTGGTATTATGACTAATAAAAAACAGTTGGCTTTTGGTGTAGATTCTCGTAGATGCGAGAAATATAGTTTGCGTCAAAGTAGATATTACGTTATTTCAAAAGATGTTATACCAATTCCCGAATTTAATTTAGTAAATGATTCATGCAACAAATAGATTGAATTAGCAAGGTATTTAAATTTTTAATAGAGGAAGATACTACTATTTCTAATTGTTCAATTGTATTGTATACTTTATTCTTTATAGTCTCAGACTTTAAATGTTCCCATAATCGCTCCGCAGGATTTAATTCTTACTTTTACCCACAAATATAAAATTAAGTATAAACTAATATTGAATTATATACTTAAAATATAAGAAGGGGAAAGAATGAGGAATATGCAAGCGTTATCTAATGCTTACAACTTAGGTAATAAGTGGTTAGAAAGGGAATTTAGGCATGTTAACTTTGGAGATCAAAGGCTTATAAAAAGACTTATTAAAACTAGCTCACTTATAGAAAGCAAAGCTTCTGGTTCAATAAATCAAAGTTGCAGAAGTTGGAAAGAGGCTAAAGGAGCGTATAGATTATTTAGCAATAAAAAATTTGATCCAGCGGGAATTTATTATTCACATTATAAAGAAACACAAGAAAGGATTAAAGGTAATGAGTTTGTATTTTCAGTTCAGGATACAACATACCTAGATTTTGATTCTCATATTAAAACTAAAGGGCTCGGTAGCGTCTCAAAGTCTTATACAAAACATAAAATGGGGCTGATTGTGCATAGTGCCTTGATGTTTACAATGGAAGGATTACCTTTAGGATTATCTTCTCAACAATGTTGGGCTCGTGTTATACGTGAAGAAACTGCACAAGAAAAATCAAGAAGAAAATATATCTCTTCTACTGAAGATAAAGAAAGTTATAAGTGGATAGCAGCACTTAAGGACACTATGCATATTATACCTAAAGACACTAAAGTTATAACTATTGGTGACAGAGAAGCAGATATCTTTGAACTATTATGGTCGTGTCAAGAAATGGGTAGTTTGTTTATTGTTCGTAATAGACAAAATAGAAAATTTATTTCTACAGAGGGAGGAAAAACAAATTTGCAAACCCATATAAATCAGATATCAGCAAAGAAAGAAATAGTAATTCAAGTTCCAAAAAAGAACAATGAAGCAGCAAGAATGGCAAATATTGAAATAAAATATATGTCTGGTTTAATACCAATTAGAACCCCTTCATTATATGGTTCAAAAAATACTGAACACAAAATCAGTGATAAAGTAGTGCTCTATGTTGTAAGAGCTAAAGAACAAGTCCCCCCTAAAGGAGTGGAAGCAATTGATTGGCTCTTGCTAACTAATGTTCCTGTCAGTAATTTTGAAGATGCGATTGAAAGGATAAATTGGTATAAGTTAAGATGGAGAATTGAAGAATATTTTAGAGTTCTAAAATCTGGATGTAAAATAGAAAATTCTCGTTTAGCTACAAAAGAAAGGCTAGAAAAATTAATTGCCATAAAAAGCATCATTGCATTTAAAATTTTATATTTATCAAAAGTAGCAATATCTCATCCGCAAGAAGTGTGTACTAAGATTTTAACTTCACAAGAATGGCAAACTCTTTATATTCGAGAGCATAAAACTATTTCCATACCTGAAGAACCTCCAACTATGAAACAAGCTATTATCTGGCTTGGTAAATTAGGAGGATTTATGAATAGAAAAAATGATAAATTACCAGGAACTATGACACTATGGAGGGGCTACGAAAATCTTACAGAAAGTATCGAAATATTATCTATATTTCTCTCCCAAAATTGTGGGTAAAAGTAAGTATTTAATTCAGGAGAATATGGTGGCAAATAAAGAATTTCTATATTAGCAGGAACCACTAAGTCCTTAGCCTTATGCCATCCAGCACAATCCATAACAACAATGGCTTTTTGATCGCCTATATGTTTAGACATTTCCGCAAGAAACATGTTCAAAGACATAGTATTAACATTTGGCATCATTAAGCTAAAATCATCTCCTGTTATTGGGTTAACAGCACTGTAAACATAAAAATTCTGAAAACCTATTTTGATTTTAACTTGAGTTCTGATACCTTTGCGAAACCAACCATGACCTAATTTAGAATGAGTTCCAAAACGCGATTCATCAAAGAAATACAAAAAACTTCTTGGATTGCTTGTTATTTTTTCTTGAATTTTTTTTAAACTGTTCATGAGTTTCTTTATTCTGTTTGTAATGCACTGGTCTTGGAGTAATGTACGCAAACTTAAGCTTGTGCAATGCCCTGTGTACAGCCGATTTACTTACATTAATTCCCAAATTTTCTTTAAGTTTTATGACGATACTTTTTATTGTTATGTTACAATCTTCTTGTATCCATTTGTTTATTGCTTCATAGCAGCTTTCCGTTAAATCGCTTTTCCTTCCCCTACCTTTTTTATATTCAAGATTTTTATCATCGCCTTGGGCAAAGCTTTTTATCCAGTTTCTTAGCGTATTAGTTGTGATATCAAATATTTTAGACACCATACCAATACCATGTTCTTTTGCAGCTACTATAGCTCTTAACCTAATAGCGATCCTATTCTCTTTGTTCGTACTTGCAAGTTGAGCTATAGCCTGTTTGTATAAATCTTCTGTTATTAATTTTTGATGAGTACCCATTACATTCCTAATTTTATCTATCTTTTACATTATAACCTATTTTTCTCATCTTTATACTAAATTAAATTTGGGAATTGGTATTAGTCGTATTGTAAGTGAAATTAAATCTAAAAACCAAAGAGTAAAGTTATTAGATATTGGTGTTGCTTCTGGTGTGTCTCGGTGTTATATCGAAAATCAACCAAATAATGAAGTAATAGATTATTATGGAGCAGATATTGAAATAAGAGATGATATATATAAGAAGGAATCTTATAGTTGTTTATACCAAGCTGATTTAATGCAAGGAATGTTAAATGTTCCGAGCAACAGTTTTGACATTGTAATTTGTGAACAAGTTTTAGAGCATTTAGATGAATTAGAACTTGCTTTTAAATCGATAGAAAGAGTATTAAAGCCTGGCGGGACGTTATTTCTGGGGGTTCCAATTTTCCCTCATGGAATACATTTAGTACGTCGATATTTAGTGCCTTTAATTGATAAAATATGTCGAATAAAAAAAGTTAGAGGTCATGTTCAAGCATTTTCATTAATTACATTTACAAAATTACTTCATAAATATACTGAATTGGAAATTTTAGAACATAGAGGATTTCGAGTTATTTCAGGAGGTATTCTTCGACCACTTGAAAATCATAAATGGTGGTTAGATTTTAACCTTAAATTAGGTAAACTAATTCCTAGCCTATGCATCGAAATTCAGATTGTTGCTAAGAAGTCAGATAAGGCAATATAGATTTATAGTAAACGGGGATTACATTTTTGATATCTTACCTTGTAAAAAAACTCCTTGATTAGATTTTCAGAAATTTTTGCCGAAAAGCCACTATATATTTCAGGGCGGTAAAAACAAGATTTGCTATTAAAAAAACGTCCACCATTTTCAATCGCCCCTTGTTTTGGATCATTTGCCGCATAAAATAATCTAGCTATTCTAGCGAAAGATATTGTTCCAGAACACATAACGCATGGCTCTAAAGTAACATACATATCACAATCTGATAAATTTTTACTAGATAGAATCTGACAAGATTGATTTATCGCTACAATCTCAGCATGCAATACCGGGTTTTTGGTTTGCTCAACAATATTATGAGCCTTTGCAATAACTTTGTTAGTTATTCTATTGACTATAATAGCCCCTACTGGAATTTCATTTTTATCTAAAGCAAATTGTGCTTGCTTTAGAGCTTCCTCCATAAAAAAATTGTTAAATTCTGTTGATCTTTTCACGGTAATTAACTTTTTCTTCATAACCATATGGATCTAGATGAATAATTATTTCTGCCCCTGGAAACTCTAATAGCAATGCACTACAAATTTGATCACTATGATAATGAGAATTATATAATGACATATCTGCATCCATTTCTATGTGACATTGTATAAACGGCTTACTTGCAGCATATCTAGTTTTCATTTCATGGATGCCTTTTACTTCTTTAAAGCTAATAATTCTTCAAATAATTTGCATATATCTATTAGTGTAGTTGATTTTTATGATATATTGTCATACAGGAAGGATGAATTTTTAGAGGTATTATGCCAATAATTAATAATTATAATCTCAAACAACAATCTGGTATTGTATCTATACAATCACATGTTGCTTATGGGTATGTGGGTAACAAGGCTGCAGTATATCCATTGCAATCTATGGGATATGACGTATGGCCTGTAAATACAGTACAATTTTCTAATCATACCGGGTATGGACAATGGCAAGGAGAAATATTTAGCAGGGAGCATATTAGAAATATATTACAAGGAATAGAACATCTAGGGGTTTTAAATCAATGTTGTGCTATATTGTCAGGTTATATGGGAAGTGCTGATATATGCTATGAAGTATTTGATATTGTTAATAGATTAAAACATCAAAACAGTCAATTGCTATATCTTTGTGATCCAGTCATAGGTAATACACATTGTTACGTAAAACCTGAAGTTTTAAATTTTTTTAAAACCAAGCTTATAGCTGATATTATTACTCCTAATCAATTTGAAGCTGAGATATTATCAGGTATTAAGATTACTAATACAAAAAACCTTAAATTAACTTTAAGGTTTTTTCATGATTTAGGAATACAAATTGTAGTAATTACTGGAGTAAAATTATTTGATATATCATCTACAGATATACACCTTGTTGCTTCTGAGGGAAAAGATACTTATATAATCAAGACAAAAGAATATAATTTTCCTAAAGTAATAAGTGGAGCTGGAGATTTATTATCTGCTATATATCTGGGTAGCTATATAGCCACCAAAAGTATAATTCAAAGTTTACAAATCTCAGCCTATTATATGGATAAAGTAATGGGTTATACTTTACAATCAGGAGCAAAAGAATTACAAGTAACAAAAATAAGCTATGATACAGTATTATATACTAATGATTTGCCAAGAGTTATAACAATTTAGGATTCTATCACATCTGTTTACTGGGAGAAACCTAGGAATGGCATTTTTGATATCTTACCTTGTAAAAAAACTCCTTGATTAGATTTTCAGAAATTTTTGCCGAAAAGCCACTATATATTTCAGGACGGTAAAAACAAGATTTGCTATTAAAAAAACGTCCACCATTTTCAATCGCCCCCTGTTTTGGATCATTTGCTGCATAAAATAATCTACCTATTCTAGCGAAAGATATTGCACCAGAACACATAACGCATGGCTCTAAAGTAACATACATATCACAATCTGATAAATTTTTACTAGATAGAATCTGACAAGATTGATTTATCGCTACAATTTCAGCATGCAATACCGGATTTTTGGTTTGCTCAACAATATTATGAGCCTTTGCAATAACTTTGTTAGTTATTCTATTGACTATAATAGCCCCTACTGGAATTTCATTTTTATCTAAAGCAAATTGTGCTTGCTTTAGAGCTTCCTCCATAAAAAAATTGTTAAATTCTGTTGATCTTTTCACGGTAATTAACTTTTTCTTCATAACCATATGGATCTAGATGAATAATTATTTCTGCCCCTGGAAACTCTAATAGCAATGCACTACAAATTTGATCACTATGATAATGAGAATTATATAATGACATATCTGCATCCATTTCTATGTGACATTGTATAAACGGCTTACTTGCAGCGTATCTAGTTTTCATTTCATGGATGCCTTTTACTTCTTTAAAGCTACTAATTATTGATATAATTTTTCTTCTATCTTTTTCTGGTAACTCTTCATCAATAAGATTTTTTAAAGCTTTTCTGAACAAAGCATAAGAAGCATATATTATGTACAATGAAATAGCTATACCAAATAATGAATCTATAAACCAAAAACGAGTAGTTAAGTTTATAGAAAAGATTACCGCAATATTTGTTAATAAGTCTGTAAAATAATGTAATTTATCTACTTTTATTATTTCTGAACTAGTCTTTTTTATCACATAAGTTTGATAAGCTACCAAAATAAAAGTTAGTATAATACACAAATACATTACATTGATACCAGACTCTATATTGCTTGGAACAGATTTATCAATAAGAGATTTTATCGAAGAGAAACAAATAAATAAACCAGAAACACAAAAGAATACTGATTGTGAAAAAATTGCTAAATCTTGGATTTTTTCATGCCCAAATCTATGGTGATAATCAGGGGGTTGCAGTGCAAAACGAATAGCAATCAAATTAATAAAAGACGATGAAATATCAAGTATAGCATCAATTAAAGATGCTAAAATAGACTGAGAATCAGTCACAATCCATCCATAAGATTTAATAAATAAGATGAATGCAGCTAAAATAAAAGATACATAAGATGCCGATTTAATTAAATTTTGATGCTCTGAAGTCGTCATATAAAATTTCAATTGTTTTATAATATAAAATACATTATTATCCAGATAGTGTACTATAGTCAAGAGGTGTATCAAATTTAACGATACTTAATAAGATTTTTTGTATATCTTTAATTTAAAATTATATGGTTTTTTATGAATTTAAAATTCAAAATTACGGCAATCATTTTGGCAACAACAATGTTGCACGGCTGTTCTGGCATGAATAAACAAGGTGGTGGAACATTAATTGGCGGTGTAGCTGGTGGGCTTTTAGGATCTCAATTTGGCAAAGGCACAGGACAACTTGTAGCAACTGGTGCAGGTGTTCTAATTGGGGCACTTGTTGGCGGTCATATTGGTCAAACTATGGATGAGAATGACAGAAAATTGGCACAATTAAGCTCTCAAAAAGCATTGGAGACTGGCTCTAGTGGTCAAAGTGTAGAGTGGCGTAATCCGGATAGTGGTAATTACGGATATGTAACACCAGAAAGAGCTTTTAAAAACGATCAAGGGCAATATTGTCGTGAGTATACTCAAACCGTCGTTGTCGGTGGTAAGCAGGAGAAAGCTTATGGCCAAGCTTGTCGTAAACCAGATGGGCAGTGGGAAATTGTTAAATAGACTATCATAAATTTAGCAACACATCGTCATTGCTTCGTCGATCTACGATCTTCCTTGCAATGACGCCATTTGTAAAGTTTCGCAAGGATTCTAATGCCTATTTCTAAATCAGAAGATACTATATTAATAAAGTTCAGTAATGTATCTAAGCAATTTGGCAAAAAAATTCCCCTTACCAATATTAATTTTACTATCAAAAAAGGCGAAGTAACGACTTTAATTGGTCCAAATGGTGCTGGCAAAACAACAATAGCTAGGTTAATCTTAGGTTTAGATCGCCCTTCCTCTGGTAACATAATAATTCACCCTAATCTAAAAATTGGCTATGTCCCTCAAAGATTAGATTTTGCTTCAGATTTACCAATTACAGCTGAAAATTTTTTGTATTTATTAGCTTCAAATAGTACTAACAAGGATTGGCAAGAATTGAGCAATTTTATTGATTTTGATAATTATAAGCATCACGATATTTCTGAGCTTTCTGGTGGTCAATTTCAGAAGTTAATGCTAACTGCTAGCTTACTGAACAATCCTGATCTAATTATTTTAGATGAACCAACTCAATCATTAGATGTTACTAGCCAACAAGAATTTTACCGAATCATTAATCAAATAAAAAAACGTCTAAATATTACAATTTTTATGATCTCACATGATTTATTTACGGTAATGAAAAATTCCGACCAAGTAATATGTTTAAATGGTCATATCTGCTGTAGTGGCAAACCAAATGATTTAGCAGAAAACCAAGAATTCCTAAACACCTTGTCAGCAATTGGTTTTTATGTCCATCATCATGACCATAAACATTAGGAGTTGTAAGAAAATAGGGTTCACTTCTTTATAAATAAAATATGCCAATCATTTATAAGTTGATTTACACTTGTAAATTATAACATAATGCTATCATATACAATTATTATATTAACTCTTTTAATTCCTTTAGATTACCAATTGGACAAATTAGGTTACTACTCAGTTTTTCAAGTTTGGAGCAAATTAATTTATTGAATCCTAATTTTGTCGCTTCTTTTATTCTGACTTCTGCCGCAGTTACTTTCCTTATTTCACCAGATAAACCAATTTCTCCAAAGAAAATACTATGTTCTGGCACAGCTTTATTTTTTGCAGCAGAAATTAAAGCAGCTGCAACAGCTAAGTCTGAAGCTGGGTCTGAAATTTTAAGCCCACCAGCAACGCTCAAATATACCTCATGAGAAGATAAATTAAGACCAAATCGTACATTTAATACAGCTATTATCATTGCTAGCCTATTCAAATCCCAGCCTACAACTGAGCGTCTTGGCATTGGTATATTTGACGGAGCAATTAATGCTTGAATTTCGATTAATAAAGGTCTTGATCCTTCGATTCCAGCAAATACTGTTGTACCGCTAACGTTTTTGTCTCTTTTCATCAGAAATAGTTCAGAAGGGCTAGAGACTTCAATAAGACCGCTAGCAGTCATTTCAAAAACACCAATTTCTCCTACTCCACCAAACCTATTTTTAATAGACCGTAAAATCCGAAAATGACTATTATGATCACCCTCAAAATATAGTACGGTATCAACGAGATGCTCAAGTAACTTAGGACCAGCTAATTGCCCATCTTTTGTCACATGACAACTAAGCAAAATAATAATATTATTATGTTTAGCATAGTTAACTAATTCATTAGCACAGGCACGAATCTGGGAAATAGTACCAGGGGGCGATGATAATGTACGAGTTACCATCGTTTGAATTGAATCAATCACTACCAAATCAATATTGTTCTTATCGGCATCAATAGTTGAGATAATATCTTCAATGCTAGTGGCGGCTAAGATGGAGGTTGTTTTATTAGTAAGTCCTAGTCTTAAAGCTCGGAGTTTTATTTGGTCAATAGATTCCTCTCCAGTTACATACAGACAGCACTTCATTGTAACACAAGAGGAGGTTGCCACTAAGTGTAATAATAAAGTTGATTTCCCAATTCCAGGGTCACCGCCAATTAAAATTGCAGAAGAGCATACCAACCCGCCTCCCAACACCCTATTTAATTCCTTTATAGGCGTAGGGATACGTAACGAATCCACTACCACCCCATCCAGCTTTTGTATTTCTTGTTTATTACCTAACTTAACTTGCGTTTGACTAATTATCTCTTCTTCAATCCCTCCCCATAAGCCACAATCAAAACATTGCCCTGTCCATTTTGACGTACTATTACCACAATTTGTACATATATATTGCTTTTTAATTTTGCTCACGCTGCTAATAATTGTTCTAACAAACTATTTGTTTCTTCTATAATATCCTTTCCTACCAATATTTTGCTAAATATTAATTTAGTATCCGGTTTTATTTTGGTTTGCTGAGGATGTTTTATAACAAAATTCATAACCTTACCAGCTATATCCGCTTCTTTGTAAAATTTTAAAACAAATCCTCGTTCACCAGAGTCTAAATTTTCAATATTAAGTTTACTGCATTTATGTTTTATTTTCACTATATCAAGTAGATTATTAAACTCTAATGGAATAGGGCCAAAACGATCAACCATTTCATCCTTAAAATTTTCAATATCTGTATCGTCAGTTAAATTGCCAATTCGTCTATACAAACTTAGTTTAAGAGAAGAATCTGCAATATAATTATCGGGAATGAAAACAGGTAACCCCAAATTAATTGTCGGAACAAAAGATTTTGGATTTTCAGTAACTTCACCCTTAAAAATTGCTATTTGTTCATCTAACATTTCCTGATAAAGCTCTACCCCTACTTCTTTAATCTGGCCTGATTGTTCCTCCCCTACTAAATTACCAAAACCACGTAAATCCATATCATGGCTAGCAATAGTAAACCCGGAACCAAGAGTGCAGCTACTCTGCATTATTTCTAGACGTTTTATTGAATGGGCAGTCATCTTTTTATAATTTGCTAAGGTTAGATAGGCATAACCTCTGAATTTACTTCGCCCTATCCTCCCCCTGAGCTGATATAACTGACTTAGACCAAGAGTATCAGATTTATGAATAATCATCGTATTAGCTTCGGCAATATCTATACCGGATTCAATTATTGTAGTAGAAACTAGTATATCAAACTTACCATCACAAAATTCACCCATAATCTCATCTATTTTGCCAGCTGGCATCTGACCATGAGCAACTTTATACTTTAATTCTGGCACAATTATTTGTAAATATCTTTCTATATCTGGAATATCCTTAATTCTAGGTACCACATAGAAGCTTCTACCACCACGGAAACGTTCTCTAAGTAAAGCATCTCTGATAATTACTTGGTCAAATGGCATCACTGTTGTTCGAACTTCTAACCTATCCATTGGCGGGGTGGCAATGATGCTAAGATCTTTAAGACCAACCATTGACATTTGCATTGTACGAGGAATTGGTGTTGCTGAAAGAGATAGAACATGCATTGTAGCTCTGAGACTCTTTAAATATTCTTTTTGAGCAACACCAAAATGTTGTTCTTCATCAATTATTAATAATCGGAGATTATTAAATTCTATATTTTTACTTAATAAAGCATGCGTGCCAATTATTATATTAGCTGTACCATTTTTGATTTGTTCTTTAATAATTTTAGCATCTTTATTGCTAACCAGACTGGATAATTGTACTATATTTAAACCAAAATCTTTAAATCTTTTAACAAACCTTAAATAATGCTGCTTACCTAGAATAGTAGTTGGTACGATGATCGCTACTTGAGAAGTCATCGTAATTGATTTTGCTACCATAAAGGTTGCTCGTATAGCTACTTCGGTTTTCCCAAAACCAACATCTCCGCAAATTAATCTATCCATTAAAATACCAGAGTCAAAATCTTTTTTAATGTCGTTTATGGCATTTAATTGATCTTCAGTTTCAGTATATTTAAATCTATGACAAAATTGCTCATACTCTGTATGATCAAATTCTATTGGATTTGCTACAGTTAACTTTCTCTTCGCAGCTATTTTTAATAATTGTTCAGCAATTTCTGTAATACGGTTTTTAAGCTTGGCTTTACTTCTTTGCCATGCACTACTACCCAATTTGGCAAGCTGTGCTTCACCACTGCCATATTTTTTAATTAGTTCTATATTTTCAACAGGAATATATAATTTATCATTATTCTCATATAGAATTTTTAGGAAATCATGAGCTTTGCCTTTAACATCTAGTGTTTCAACGTTAAGAAACTGACCAATACCATGATCCTTATGAACAATTAGCTCTCCTTCAGTTAAATTATCTAATTCCATTAAAATGTTTTTGAGCTTACGTTTAGCACCTTGCTGACGAAAATTCACCGCACTTTTTCCTAGAATATCATGAGCGGCAATAAACAAATATTTATCACTATAAAACCCTTGGCTAAGTTGAACATAGGCAAGATTTATAACTGCAATTTTTGCTTGTTGTAAATTGTCTATCTCGATATATTTTCGTGAGTAACTATCTATTAGGCTTTTAAATCTTTCTAAATTACTTTTAGAATGACAAAAAATAATCGGTATTTTATTTTTATTATTTTCTATAATTTCGAATAGCTTATTAAAAACTGTCTTATCCTCCATAAAACTAGTTACCGTAATTTTTTCTAATGAATGGGCATAAGACGAATCTTCTGGTGTAATTAAAATATTATTATCCTGTTCCAAGAACTTTTGTATTTCCTGGCTGGTAAAATAAACTTGTTCGGGAGGCAATGCAGGATAAAAGGTATTTAATTTTATTTTGTTAGACTCAATCCGCGATCTATAAAGATCCGTATAATTATTTTCCTGCTCAATAATTGATTGCAACGATAAATTATCGTAAATAATAACAGGATCATCCAAGTAATTAATTAGGCTACTGAAAGAATTATAAAATAAAGGAGATAAATGTTCATATCCTTGGAATTTTTTCCCCTCAATCACTGATTCATATAAAGGGGTATTGACATAATTAACTCCAAAAACTTTTAAATAATTATCTCTAAAATTCTTTATTGTTTCTGGATTTAATATCACCTCACTAGCAGAATTAAGTATTAGCTCTGTGCAATTATTAGTAGAAATCTGACTATCAATATCAAATTCTTTTATTGACTCTATGTGATCCCAACTAAAATTAATACGATAAGCTTTAGAACCAGGCAAGACTATATCTACTATCTCTCCTCTTACCGAAAATTCACCACTATCAATACTACTGCTACTCCTAGTAAAACTATTATGTACCAAGAATTCCGCTAATTTATCGGCTGAGAGCTGCATTTTATTATGTAATCTCAAAAAAGACTTAACCAATAACTCTGGAGGAGGTAATTTTGTCAGTAAATTTATAGCACTAGTCACTACCAATTTTGTATCGTTATTACTTGCCAAGTAACTCAATATATTCGCTCTTTCTGATAAAATATTTTGATTTGGCGAAATACGATCATATGGTATAGTATCAAGACTAGGAAAATATAATATGTTGCTAGTTTTAATATTTTGTGCCATAAATAATAATTGTTTATGGCTATTGATTGCATCATCTTCATTGGCAAAGATAAGTAAAATATTCTTGGTACGTTTATTTGATAAATGTTTATTTGATAAATACTCACTAGCAAAAAAACTTTTTGCACTGAGCGGAAGTGGTTGTTGTATCATTATTTACTAAGCTTCTATGTTGTTAATATCAAAACTAAGTATTTGTAACATTACTTTTGAGTTTAAGTGAGAAGGAGGAGCAGTTTTACTGGTAATCCAATCATAAATATCTATGTCATTTTGGTTAAGTATTAAAGCAAAATCTGCTAAATTAGCTGCATCCATGTTAGCAAGAAATTTTTCAGCAAATTTACCCAATATTAAGCCAATTTCTTTGCAACCACGATTTTTGCTTTGATATAACAATTTTTTGGTTAAAGATGTTTTGTTAAAATAATCCATATTTACAATATTACAAAAAAACATCATAATATAATTCAGATAGTTTGACAATTACCAAATATAAAATAAAATGTAAACTGTATAAAATGGTGCTAGAACTTAATTGCTCCAAATCTTCTTTATCCAATAATATTTAATATATCAAAGAAACGCTAAACTTTATGAGCATTAAAAATATATCTTCCTTAAAAGCTTATAAGTTGCTAGAAATAGATAATAACAACATGATAATTGATGTTAGGACTGGTGAAGAATGGCAACAAGTAGGCATTCCAAAGCTTGATAAAGATAAAATAATTTTTATTAGTTGGCGTTTATTGCCTAATATGTCACTAAATAACGAATTTAAGAACCAGTTGATGTCGAAAATCAGTAATAAACATACACTATTATTCCTTTGTCGCTCCGGGGGTAGATCCCATGAAGCTGCACAATTTGCTAGTACTCTAGGTTATAAAGAGTGCTATAATATAATTGATGGTTTTGAAGGAGGAACTAATGGAGCTGGTTGGAAACAAAATAATTTACCATGGCAAATTCTGTGAATACTAACCATAATCAATTGACTATAGCAAAGGAAGTGACTTATCATAGAGATATTTGGCAACAAGTTTGCTCTGACCTTAATAAACATTACGGCGATGCCTTATATAAAAGCTGGTTCAGTAAGATTAACTTTTTAGAAGCTGCTACTAATACTGTTATACTTTCTACACCAACAAATTTTATTCGAGATTGGGTGGAATCTAGGTATGCACGGGCTATATTGCAATCTTGGCAGTCCTATGATAAAGATATCAAATCAATTGAGATCATTACTAAAGAATTATCAGAACAAAACCAAAATATACCTGAATATTTAGCAAAAGTTCCATCAATAAAAGAAGGAATGGATACCAATTCCGAAGGCATTTTTTCAGCCTTAGACTTACGATTTACTTTTGAAAATTTTGTGGTGGGTGGACCAAATGAATTAGCCTATGCAGCATCTAGAGCAGTTGCTGAGTCGGAAGGAGCCGTAGCTGAATCTAACCCTTTATTTTTATATGGAGGAGTCGGTCTTGGCAAAACACACTTAATGCATGCCATTGCTTGGTATATAAAACATAATAATCCGACTCGTAAGGTAATTTACATGTCGGCAGAAAAGTTTATGTATCAATTCATCAAGGCACTACGTAATAAAGATGTTATGTCTTTTAAAGAAGAATTTCGTTCAGTTGACGTACTAATGATCGATGATATTCAATTTATATCAGGTAAAGATAGCACCCAAGAAGAGTTTTTTCATACTTTCAATGCTTTGATTGATAATAATCGTCAAATGGTTATATCGTGTGACCGTTCCCCGTCAGATTTAGATAATATCGAAGATCGAATTAAATCCAGACTTGGCTGGGGATTGGTTGCCGATGTCCACAGTACTACTTATGAACTAAGATTAGGAATCTTAGAATCTAAACTTGAACAAATGAATATCCATATACCTAAAAATGTTGTGGAATTTTTAGCAGCTAAAATAACATCAAATGTCAGAGAGTTAGAGGGAGCTCTTAATAAAGTTATCGCTCATTCTACCTTAGTTGGTAGGGAAATAACTTTAGAAAACACCCAAAATATCTTGCGTGATTTGCTACGTTCCAATGAGAAAATTATCACCATTGAGGATATTCAAAGAAAAGTAGCTGATCGTTATAATATTAAATTTTCTGATATGTCTTCTCCTAGGCGTATTCGCTCAATAGCTAGACCAAGACAAGTAGCTATGTATTTGAGTAAAACATTAACGCCAAAAAGCCTGACTGATATCGGTAAGAAATTTGGCAAAAAAGATCATACTACAATAATGCATGCTATCAAAAAGGTAGAAGAATTATGTGAGATTGATATAGAATTCCGAGAAGAACTTAGTCTATTAATGAAGATATTGCAAAATTAAACTTTTTACAACAATGTCATTGAGGTGCTTATAGGCGTTGCTTATCGCTCCTGCTACCCAATTCTCCTGAGTTGACTATAACCTAAAGAAAATCCTTTTTTATAATATATAGGTAATTTTGAAAATATATTAGACTTAGCTAAATAACTTATCTATATTTATACTTACATAAGATAATATTAAAATCACAAATTAAAGAAGCAGAATTATGACAAGTGGTGAAGTCGAAAGAAAAGAATTAAACTGTTCTTTTTGTGGTAAAAATCAATATGAAGTAATAAAATTAATTGCTGGACCAACAGTATTCATTTGTAATGAATGTATTGAACTTTGTCTTGATATTATAAAAGAAGAAACTAAAGTAGCACTTAAGAAAATTTCATCTTCAATCCCAACACCACAAAAGATTTTTTCTACTCTTAATGATTACGTAATTGGTCAGGATCAAGCAAAAAAAGTCTTATCAGTCGCGGTATATAATCACTATAAACGATTAGAATATATCGAATCAGGTAATAATGATGTCGAATTAAATAAATCAAATATCCTGGTTATTGGCTCTACTGGCTCAGGAAAAACTCTTTTGGCACAAACCTTAGCAAAAATTCTTGATGTACCTTTTACTATGGCAGACGCCACTTCTTTAACCGAAGCTGGTTATGTTGGTGAAGACGTTGAAAATATCTTGCTAAGATTATTACAAGCAGCTGATTTTAATATAGCTAAAGCCCAACGAGGCATTGTTTATATAGATGAAGTAGATAAAATCGCTAGAAAATCCGAAAACCCTTCTATAACAAGAGACGTCTCAGGAGAAGGAGTTCAACAAGCGTTACTTAAAATCATGGAAGGAACTGTTGCATCTGTACCACCACAAGGCGGTAGAAAACACCCACAACAAGATTTTGTGCAAGTAGATACTTCCAATATTTTATTTATATGTGGCGGGGCTTTCATGGGAATAGATACTATCATTAATGCTCGTACCGCTCAAAGTTCAATTGGTTTTGCAGCAAATGTCCAGTCAAAACAAGAAAGAAACCACAGTGAAACACTAAAATCATTAGAAATTGAAGATTTAGTAAAATTTGGATTAATTCCCGAATTTATTGGTAGGCTTCCAGTAGTAGCAACTTTAGATGACTTAGATAAAGCATCCTTAGTGGCAATTCTAACCCAACCAAAGAATGCTGTTATCAAACAATATCATAAATTATTTGAGTTAGACGATGTCGAACTATCAATTGATAATGATGCTTTAGAAGCAATAGCCGAAAAAGCACTAACACGAAAAACCGGTGCTAGGGGACTCCGTTCTATAATCGAAACACTTCTACTTGACAGTATGTATAATGTTACCAATTTGAAAAAAATGCACGTACATATTTCAAAAGATGTGATAGATGGCAAAGCTCAGCCGATAGTCACTCCAAAAAATTATGTAAAAGCTACTAAAAAACGTATGGCGGTTTAGAGTAATTTCTATAGATTTATTGCTAATTTCTGATATTAACGAAAAGTTGTATAATATTTTTTGATAAATATTATATAATCTCTCTTTCCAATTAATAGGATATCTATATACGAGAGCTAATACTAATATACAACCCCACCACTTCAAAAGCTGTTTTCCAGCTTTTGAAGTTAGTTACAAATGTTAAGTATATTTTAAAAAAGTTTTACTGATTTGTCATGAAGCAACATAATCCCTGTAGTAAAAAATGGAGCGAATATAGTCTTTACTTCAGACAACAATGCTTCGTTACTAATTTCTTGTTGCAATTCTTCTCTAATTAAATCAAATATCTCCTGCAAGCTTTTACCACCATCTATCATTTGTTTAAAAACATATTTAGTATAGTTAGAAACTGGTATAGCAATATTGATATTTTTTAACCACGAAGTATTTAACGTAAAATTAATGACATTGCCAGCTATCAAAGTACTAGATTCCATATGATCATAAATTTGTTTAGCAATACCCGCAATACCATAAAAATATGGTACATTATCCAAATTATCAAGAGTAGCAATGGTATCTTTTGCATTAGAAGCAAAAAAACTATGTTTAATGATATTGCCAACAATTAATTCACAAATTGCTTGTTGAGTTATTATATCCATCCTTTTAATTTTCTGCAGAAGAGAGAAATCACTAATATAATTCTCAATTCTTAGAGCTAATTTTTCGCTAACATCAGAAAATTCGACAAAATTTAAACCTGCATTATGGATAAATTCGTATAACTCAGGAATGGAATAAGCCCTATCTTGTTTATGCAAGAACAGATCATATAAACCTATATCGCCAAAAAAAATATGGTCTCTTAATAGTTCTTGCCCACGTATATACCAATTAGTTGCAGGGAAGCCAGCCATAACAGCTTTGGCATTCATTACTTCCTCTACCCTATTACTAACCCCCTGATTTACCATTTTCATAATATCTTGTACTTGATATAGTCCAGTACGACCATATTTAGCATAGACCATTACTCCAACTGCTCCGTTGGCAGTTAAAGATTCCTGTAAAATCTTTAAACCATCGGGAGGGCTTTTTAAATGGTGCAATACTCCTGTACAATTAATATAATCAAACTTGCCTAAATTAAGCTTTGGGATATTTAAGATAGAATCATATACCCATTTAATATTGGTAAGACCGCGTTTCTCGGCACGTTTTTGTGCGATCTCCATGCTTGGCTTACTAAAATCTAAATATACTACTTCGGCATTTTTATTTTTTAGCTGCTCTGCCATATATATAGTAGAATCACCAGTACCACCGCCAGCAATTAATACTCGAAAACCTGAGTTAAAATCTTTTTTACCTCGATATAAATAATGATTTAATTCCCCCAAAAATTCACCACTAACTGCCAGTAACCTTTTTGTTTCCTCTTCAGGATCTCTATAAGGATAAGGATAATCTTGATAATGCTCTTGAACTGTAGCAAGATCGTTTGTTGTTTCAACAGAAACAGTGGTCTGTGATTTTACTTGTTTAGATTTTGACATAAAAAACTTACATATATATTGATTGTTCTAATCGCTTTCTTGGATTGCTTCGACCATTACATGGTCTCGCAATGACGCCTGGGTTGCATATTTTGAATATAATTAAAAAAATCATATTATCAAGTCCTTTATTTGTAATTGTATAGTATGACGTTCTTGCCAGCTATTGACTTTTAATGACCCAATCACGGAAATATTATAAGACTTAACATTAAGCAATATATTCTCTATTGGACTAGACACGGCATTAAAAGCGATAGCAGCAAGGGCTTTAGAGCCAAACGCTTCCTTAGAAGGGGCTAGCAAACATTTTATATGTTTACCACCAACTATGTCAGCTTTCAAAACAAAAAGGTTAGAGAATTTAAATATTGGTTCAGGATTTCCCTGACCAAATGGCTCAAGTTTATTTAGCTCATCCATTAATAGCAAATTTACACTACTAGTAGTGAGCTCAGCATCATATTCTTCGCCTGTAAGGTCATTCTGATTATTCATATCACTCTTAAAGGCGTGATTTAAGAATTCTTGCAACTCTAGTAATTTTTCTTCTAATACTGTAAATCCAGCAGCCATTGAATGCCCCCCGCCAACCACAATTAACTCTTTAGTCTTGGCGTTGATAATTTTACTACCAAAATCAACATTTTTGATAGAACGGCAAGAAGCCTTACCTATTCCATCATTTAAAGCTATAACTGACACCGGTTTATTAAATTTTTCCTTTAATCTTCCAGCGACAATACCGATTACACCTGGATGCCATCCTTTACCAATTATAAATAATGAGCTATCATTTTCCTGAGTTAAAGCTATTTGAGTAGCTTCTTCTATCATTATCAGTTCTATTACTTTCCGCTCATTATTATGTTTCTCCAACTCCTGTGCTAATCTATTTGCTTCTATTGGACATTCGGTAGATAAAAGATTAGCCCCTAATGATGATTTACCAACTCTTCCACCAGCATTAATCCTAGGTCCCAAGACAAATCCCAAATGATAACAGTTTGGTTTTTCATTTAAGCCAGCAATATCGCATAAGGTTGTCATACCTAAATTTTTTCTTTGCTGAAGGATTTTTAATCCTTGAGTAACAAAAGCACGATTTAAGTGAACAAGCTTCATTACATCGCATACCGTACCAAGAGCAACTAAATCTAAATACTGCATTAAGTTAGGTATAGTAATATCATCCCTACCACTAATGTCATGGTGATTGGCAAAGAAATTTTGTTTTTTTAAATCAGATAATAAGGCAGTAGCAAATAAAAATGATACTCCTACAGCAGCCAGATACTTATAATCGCTGGTTTCATCAATACGATTCGGATTAACAACGGCAACAGCCTCAGGTAATATATCACTACTAATGTGATGATCGATCACTATCACATCAAGCCCTACTAGTGCTGCATGTTTCAGAGCCTCATGTGCCATTGCTCCGCAATCTACAGTAATAAGCAGCTTAGTTCCATTATCCTTAATTTTTTGCATAGCAGCTGGGGTTGGTCCATATCCTTCAGCAATTCGGTCTGGAACATAAATATCAACATTTTGCCCCAAATCTCTAAATAGATTCTTAAGCAATGATGAAGAAGTAGCCCCATCAACATCATAATCAGCAAATATGCAGATTTTTTGTTTATTTATAATGGCTTCTATAGCTCTATCTACTGCCTTTTGCATATCAAGTAAATGAAAAGGATTGGGCAGTAAATTCTTAATCCTAGGTGATAAAAAGTCAGCCGCTTGTGCTAAGTTCTCCAGGCGAGGAGATAGAACCCTAGCTAGAAAATCACTAATTCCTACAGAACGACAAAGCTCTAGAACAGCATCCTCGTTGACTAATCGCTGCTGCCAAATTTTGCCATTTACTGAACATTTAGATTCTAGTGCTATTGACATGTAGGGTAACCTTATTAAAAAGTGTAAAATCTAGTTATATAGTCAATTAACCTGAATTAGTGCCGAATAAGCACCGCTGTCATTGCGAGAAGGCGTAAGCCGACGAAGCAATCCATTTTAATCGTTTTTTGGATTACTTCGTCACCACTAAAGTGGCTCTGAGCCATGACGCTAAGGCTAAATACTAATCGGATTTATAACATTGCCAATTCAAGTTAATTGACTATATCTATAATATAACAGATTTTTATGCTCCACTAATAGCTGTTTTCATTATTTTTATATTTTCTACCATGTATACTCAAATGATTTGAGTATACACCTCATCCCTTATCGCTATTCTTAAAACAAGCACTATTAACAGCTCTTCTTCTATGCTATAGTCAATTCAGGAGAATTTGGTATTAGGGTGAGTGTTCACGGAAAAAAGTTAAAGTACAAAACGTCATTGCAAGAAGGCGTAGCTCGACGAAGCAATCCTTTCTAATGAATATGGATTGCTACACCTCATAGCAATGACATCTTTACCCTTAATTTGTCATTCTTAGCAATGGCGGGAATCTAAGATACCTGCTTTCGCAGGGGTGACAATTATTATTAGTATCCTTCATCCCCAATTATTTTAACAACATCTTGGTCATCCAATGGTTGTGAAGGCTCCTCGACTAATGAATGGGCAGATATATAATCTTCTAGTTGTAATGCGGATTCTTGCAATTTATAGTGGTCTGTTGCAAACTTTTCTATAAGAGGATGTTTTGCTAACATTTTGATTATAAGATCATATTCATCAGATGTTGGTATTTTTCTATTATAATTAGGTAAGTATTTTTTGATTTCTGCAAATGCTGTATTAATCTGTGCTAAAAACTCTTGCTGTTCTATGCTAATATATTGTGGTTTTGTCATATCTATCGTGGCAAACTCAAGGTCTGCAAGGCGTTCTTGTAGTGCTGGTTTGTCTTCATCAACAAAATTTATTAACTTCTTAGCTAATACGCCAATAAATTCCTGAATATTGTTTTCTGTGATAGAAGTTCTTGCTCTCTCTTCTTCTAAATTTTGTTCTTGCAATTTAATAAATTCATTATAAAAATCTTTATTTATTTCAGTTACACTATTAACAATATCTTCCAATACTCCTTGGAGACAAGCAGTTTTATCTTTACCATATGCGGTTGCGGCAATGTAGATGTTTTCTGCTACAGTAAATGCTTTTTGCTCTCTCCAGGTTTGGTCTATATCTAAATCACTAATACTATTAAACAAATCACCTATTATCTGAGGAGTCTTTTTTATAACAGGATTGCTTGCTAAGAATTTATGACATGTTGTAGAATCTACTAATATTTTTGATGGAACATTTATGTTTAATTTATCTTGTATTATTTTTAGTTTACTTTCAACTAATTCTGGATTTTGTCTCATTAATGTTACCAACAGCTCCAGTTTTTCAGCAACTGGAATCTCCATAGTATCTATTAATGATTTAACAAGTCCCAAAGATTGGGGAATAGTTATTTTATGACCATCACCATATTCCATTTCATGGGTAGGATATCCTGGATTATATTGACCATTTGTTTTGCCTAGGTATATTGTTGTTAGTGCTATCTTAGCTTTCTCGATTACGGTAGCAACATAGTCTTGATCACTTGGTGTAGGTTGATTTGCCACTAACGTCTTTTTCATGGTGTCACGCTTAGCACCATCAGACAAGCTAAGTAATTTTAATTTTATTGAATTTTGATAAACTTGATCCAATTTAGTTAATCCTGCCTGATATTCTTCTGCTTTTACTAGGGCGTGTCATCAATTAAGTAATATTACAGAAGAAGCCAAATAAATTGCTCCCAGAAAATTCTGAGCTAGTTTATCATAACGCGTAGCAATGCCTCGAGATTGTTTAAGTTTTGCAAAGAAATTTTCAATTAAATGACGATACTTATAAAGCTCTACATCATATTCTACAGGAAATTTACGATTCTTCTTGGATGGAATTACAGGAGTGCAATTCTTATCTTTTATCTTATTCCTCATTCTTGCCTTAGCATCATAAGCCTTATCTGCAATTACGGTATCCGCTTTTGTCAAAGTTTCCATTAAAGCATCAGAACCTTGTAAATCATGCGACTGACCAGGGGTTAAATAAAAAGCTGTCGGATTTCCTAAAGCATCAACAGTTGCATGAATTTTAGTTGATAAACCACCTTTACTACGACCTATTGCTTGGTCATCTACTATGACTTTTTTTTAGCTCCGGCACTATGTTGATGTGCTCTAACAATCGTTGAATCAATCATACTATATTCATTATCTGCATCTTGTGCAAGTAGTTCAAAAACCTTCTTCCATACATCTTTTTGGCTCCAACGTGTATGTCTTGTATGAATTACTCTAAAATCTCCAAATCTTTCTGGTAAGTCTCTCCACGGTATACCAGCACGATATCTATATAATACAGCTTCTACGAATAATCTATTATCTTTGGCACTTGCTCCTACGTCTCCTTCTTTTCCAGGTAAAATATCCTTTATCCTTTCCCATTGATCATCTCTTAAAGCATATCTGCGCATTGGTCACCTTCTTATTTTTTTACCAATATCTAATTTGCCTCATCCTAATATTTATGTCAACTTAATTGATGACACGCCCTAGCAACTGTTGTTTATTTTCTATATTCCCATAAGCTTTAAATAAATTATCAGTAATAAAATTCACTAATTTTACTGCTTCTGTTGTATGAACGGACTGTGTATCTCGTGCTAATGTATTAAGCCTATTATCTTGCTCTTGCTCTTGCTCTTGCTCTTGCTCTTGCTCTTGCTCTTGCTCTTGCTCTTGCTCTTGCTCTTGCTCTTGCTCTTGATCTGGTACTGCACCGTGCTGAAAAAGAAACTGTTGCATCTTATGGCTGTGATTATAAAAATCTAATAGTGAGTGTACGACATTGTCTCGTGAGTTTATAGCAAAGGGGTATTTTTCTGGAGAATTTATTATATGTTGTATGCTCTTACCTGCGCGATCTTGTGTAGCTAGTTTGAACACTATATCTTTAACATTTTCAGGCGTGAGATTGCCATCTGGAGTGGTTCTCTTTATCGCTTGAATTACATTAGTATATGTTTTTATTGCTATATCCCCACCAAAGTTTATAGCACAATTTTTCAAATTAGATAGTAGTACGTCCGCATCTACAAAATCTGCATTATTACATCCTATATTAAGCGTAGTAAGGTTAGCTAGCTTAGCTATTTCCCCTAAGCCTATCCTTCCCATACCATTAAAAATCGTCTTAAGACTAGTAAAATCAGTGAGTTTACTAAGCCCATCAACTATTGCACCCACCCCTTCATCACCTATTCCATTATAGGATACATTAAACTCAGTGAGTTTAGTAAGATTGGGAAGGGAAGCAGCTATTGCCTTTGCCCCTTTATCACCTATTTTATTCGAGGATATATTAAAATTAGTAAGGTTAGTAAGCTTTGAGAGGAAAGCGGCTATTGTCTGAGCCCCTTCCTTACCTAGTTTATTATAGAACATATTTAAATAGGTGAGATCAGTAAGCTTGGAAAGAGAATCAGCTATAGCCTTCACCCCTTCATCCCCTAGTTCATTACCAGCTATATCGAGCTTACTAAGCTTAGGATCAGTAAGGTTAGAGAGTTTATTAGCTATTTCAGCTGCACCCACAGCACCTAATTTGTTGCATGATATATTAAGGATAGTAAGGTTAGAGAGTTCATTAGCTATTTCAGCTGCACCCACAGCACCTAATTTGTTGCATGATATATCAAGATTACTAATATTGCTCTCCTTTATCGGGGCTATCAACCGTTTAATATTAGAACTATCAATATCACAATTCTCTAGGCTAAGTTTCGTGATACCAGGGTTATTTCGTAAAAATGAACCTAATTCTTCTAAATTATCATGCTCTAATATTTCTTTATTGCTTCTAAGATTTAAAAAATTATCCTCTTTTACATAGTCTTTAAAATCTATTTCCATTGCTATTACTTAATTAAAGTTAATTGTTCTAATGACATACAAATTCATATGCCGTATTGAACGGATTTTTATTTTATGATTTGCATTATATAGAATATAATTAATAGGGCAAGTATTATTTTTATAATCTTAAAGTGAATTAGCTTGAATTGGCAACGTTTTAAGAAAATAAAGTAGAAAAGTTGTCATTGCGAGACCACGAAAGTAGGTCGTATCAATCCATTTTTAATCATTTCTGGATTGCTTCGACCATTACATGGTCTCGCAATGACGTATATGCCCCCCAAACGTCATTGCGAGGAGTGCGGAAACCGCACAACGAAGCAATCCATATAGTCTTGGTGTATCTATACGTCATTATAGGCGTTTACTCAACAATCAATCCTTTTAACTTATAAACTAACTCTAAGGCTTGCTTAGGGGAGAGTTGATCAGGATCGATTTCATTAATTTCTTTTTCTAACTTATTGAATTTCATTTCTTTTTTACTTTCTACTGGCAAATTAAATAGACTTAAATTGTTTGATTCGGTATTTAATATATGCTTATTTTTGTACGTTGCACTTTTTTCTAATTTTGCTAAAATGTCATTCGCCCTAATTATAACAGATTTTGGTAGCCCCGCTAAGTAGGCTACATGAATTCCATAAGATTTATCAGCCGCCCCTTCGATAATATTATGCAAAAATAATATTTCTTTTCCTAATTCCTCAATAGCAACTGTATAATTTTTTAGGCTTGGCAAAAAATTACTCATACTGGTTAATTCATGATAATGCGTAGCAAATAAACATCGGCATTTGAGATTATCATGAATATATTCAAGCACTGACCAAGCAATTGATACGCCATCATATGTCGAAGTTCCACGCCCAACCTCATCTAGTATTACTAAGGAATTTTTAGTAGATTGTGCTAAAATAGCTGATGTCTCTAGCATTTCTACCATAAAAGTCGACTGTCCTGCCTGTAAATCGTCCCCTGCCCCTATTCTACTGAATATCTTGTCTACCACTCCTATCTTGGCACTTGTCGCTGGTACAAAACTACCAATTTGTGCTAATATGGCTATTAGGGCATTCTGCCGCAAAAAAGTACTTTTACCAGCCATATTAGGTCCAGTAATTAACCAAATTCTATTAGCTTCGGATAAAGTGCAATTATTGTCAATAAAGCTCTTTTTATCGGTTAATAGGCTTTGTTCAACAACTGGATGACGTCCCTTGATAACTTCAAAAGTTAAATCGTTCGTTAAAACTGGTCTAACATAATTATATTCATCGGCAATATAAGCAAAATTACAGAATACATCAAGCTGACTCAAAGAACAGCTAAGTAATCGCAGAAATACGGTATTATCAATAACTTGCTGGCATATTTTATTATATAATTCCAGTTCAAGACTAATTGCTAAACTTTTGCTATTAACCATATCGCTTTCTAATTTTTGTAATTCAATAGTAGTATATCGACTAGCATTAGAAGTTGTTTGACGATGAATAAATTTTGTGTCTACCATCTTATCACTATGTCTTAGGGTAATTTCAATAAACAACCCAAGCACATTATTATGTGATATTTTGAGAGTTTCAATGCCAGTATCAAGACGATATAGATTCTTTAGCTTCTCTATATGTGATTTGCCATTATTAATTAGATCATATAATTCTTGTAGTTTAGGGTGATAATGATGATTTATTATACCGCCTTCATTGATATTATTTGGTGCATCCTCTCTAATTGCCTGGTCTATTAAGGAATATAATTGTTCATTGCCAGATAATGGTTTGATTAAGTTCTCTATATAATCTGGCAGATTTAGCCCGTAATGAGCAATAAATTCACCCTTTATTTCCAGTGCAGCATTTAACGTATATTTAATATTTAGCAAATCTCGTCCTGAGCCGCGATTCATCATAATTCTAGATAAACAACGTTCTAAATCTCCAGTTTTCTTGAGTAATTTTTTAATATTTCCTACTATGGCAATATTTTTATAAAAAAACTCTGTTATATTTTGTCGAGAATTTATTTGATCAATATCTATTAGTGGTGTAGATAAAAAGTGATATAATAGACGGCTGGCAGCTTTAGTAACGGTATGATCAATAGTAGCAAGGACACTGCCTTTGGTTTTTCCTAATAAATTACTGGTAATTTCCAAATTCCGCCGAGTTGCCGAATCAATTATCATAAAATTATGATAATTAACCAACCGAGGTAAAGGTAGAGAAGGTATATTTTGCTTTTGGGTCAAAGATAAATATTCTAAAACACTACCAATACTACTTATTTGACATTCAGATACTTCACCTATAGCTTTTAGATCATTAATTTTATAAAAATCTAAGATAATTTTATGACATTTCTTACTAGCAAAAAAACTATCAACTTGATATGAGATACGAAAATGCAATTGGTTATTAATATTACTAGCTAATTGATGCCCCCTCAAATTTTCACTAAGTAAAATCTCTTTTGGCTTAAGACGCGATAGTTCATTGATAATCTCATTTTGCGGAATCTCAATAACTGAAATTTCCACAGTAGAAATATCTACGTAACAAATTGACGCTTTGTTTTTTAACAAAACTAAACTTGCCAAATAATTAGGCTCACAAACATCAATTAAAGATTCCTCAGTAATAGTACCTGGGGTGATGATACGCGTTACATCCCTATGTACTACAGCCTTATAACCATCACGTTTTTTTGCCTCTTCGGGTGTCTCTAATTGATCGCAAATAGCAACTTTGTAATTCTCTTCAATTAATTTATTCAAATAGGTCTCAAGAGCATGATGAGGGACACCACACATAGCAATCTCACAATCACCATTAGAACCTCTTTTAGTCAAAGCAATACCTAAAACTTGACTGGCAAGAATTGCATCCTCAAAAAACATTTCATAAAAATCACCCATCCTAAACAATAGAAGACAATCAAGATTAGCAAATTTGATGTCTAAATATTGTTGCATCATCTTGGTTGATTGAGCATAATTATATTTTTGGTGAAATTCTTCTAAAGTCATAACTACACATAATTATAAAAAATAAACAATAAAGACGATAGGATGTCTTGCAAATAGAACGAGAGGAGAAGTTGGGGACATATCACTCATCGCTCCTAGCTCCAAATTCTCCTGAATTGACTATAGTTATCACAGGAAGATTCCTAACTAATAGAGACAAAGAAACTATCGAAAACATTAACGGGTTAGCTATAACTTCTCTATTTCTTCAATGGTTAGTTCGGTTAATTTACTTATAACTTCTATGGGATAGCTTTCTTTCAGCATTTTTTTTGCCATTGCTATAGTACTTTCTTTAATACCTTCAGCTTTTCCTCTAGCTTCCCCTCTAGCTTCCCCTCTAGCTTCCCCTTTAGCTTCAGCATCTTCAATTTGTTGCTGTTCTACCGCTAAATTATCAAAATAGGCTTTTGTTCTTTCCTCATAGGTGTTAAGCTCTGCTTCTGACCAGCTTGCTTGATCTACTGCCTCAAAGGCTCTTCTAATAATTTTATCCTTACCTATTAACTGCTCTATTTCGGCTAATGTTAATGTACTATCTCCTGCATGTTTGAAAAAATACATCCACTTTTCCTCTGTAGTCTCTATATTAGAGATAATTTTATTAAATTTCTTGAGTTCTAAAAAAACAAAGTAAAAATCTTTTAAATCATTGGCGTAGCTTTCTGTATCTAAAAGACGATGCTCTGATTTCCAATGTTTTTTATCGTCAAACATCACAAAATCTGCTATTGCTAAAAATATCACTCCTTTTAATTTAGCGTATACTGCCAACTTTTTATGGTTTTCATCCTCTTTGAGTATTTGCCTAGAATATGCTTTAGCTGCATAATACTGGGCTCTTTTCTCAAATCCTGGATGCTTACTTATCTGCATCTCTACGATGAATTGATTACCATGTTGATCTTTACATAACACATCAACTATAGACTTTCTGTAAATAGCAATATCAGGGTCTTGGATAGTTGGTAAAAACGTCACCTCAATTATTTTTTCATTTCCTTTACATTTGAGAATATCATTTAAAAAATGAACAAGTATATCCTTGTTCTTTTCAGTGCCAAAAATTTGGCGAAAACAAAAATCATTTTTAGGGTCAAGAAATTTTGATAAAAACATATAATACAACCTCTTAATTCTATATTGATAACTAATGCTATTTTATCATCTTCTCCACTAAAAATCTTGCAATAAATTGATTTTAATAAAAGATGGGGATGAAGAGTAAATTTAAGACCCTATATGTTACCATAATTTTTAGGCATACGATAATAGACGGTTTTATATGATTGCTCACTATTTGAAAATTTCCGCTGCCTAACTGAGAAACTGCCAAAACCTCTAATTTCAATACGGTTTTGCTCAGCTAAGCTAGATTGTAAATAATCCAAAACCAAATCTACCGAATCTTTTATATCCTCCTTAGCAAGATAATTAAGTTCCTCCGATATTTTATTTACTAAGTCAGATTTTTTTGCCATAAATCAAAAGATTGCCCCCAATCCTTGAAATTTATTTTTGAAAAAACTTGGTAAAATACTATCAAAATCTTCCATTATAATCTCAAGGAATTTTGGTTTAGGTTTTATTTTAAATTCTTTTACTTTCAAATCCTTATCGATTTTTTTAACTTCCTGTAACCATTTAATCGCATCATCCTGTGACCCCACAGCATCAACAAGCTTTAGCTTTAAAGCTTGGCGACCAGAATATATCCGCCCATCAGCTAGTTCTCTAACTTGATCAATTGGTATATTCCTTCTTAAAGCCACTAGTTCAATGAAATAATCATAAGTATCTAGTACATTCGACATTATTGCCTGACGAACAGCTTCTGTGACTTTTTCAGTAGGATTAGGAACCGCCTTTAATTCTCCGGATTTAAAATTATTAAAGGTAATACCTAAAGTTTTTGCTAAATCTGTGACTTCTAGAGTTTGAAGAATTACACCAATTGAGCCGGTAATTGTCCCATTATGACTAATTATGTAATCACCTCCTAAGGATATCAAATATCCGCCGCTGGCTGCCAATGTACCCATAACAACCACTACCGGCTTTTCTGCAGATATTTTCCTGAGTATATTATAAATTTTCTCTGAACCAACAACAGTTCCACCAGGAGAATTGACATTAACCACTAAAGCACTAATCTGATCATCATCAATGATTTTTTCCAATCTTGTATCACGTTTTGCATCTTCAAAAATGATATCTTCTATTGAAATAGCAGCTATATATTTACTATTAGTAGTTATATATTCAGATTTTGTCAAATCAAATTGCTTAATCATCACCACAATTAAAACTATAAACATAAAAATTGTTGCTAGCTTCCAAAGCATTAATTTCATCTTATTTTGCTTTCTTTCAATTAGGTATTCAGCAGTTATTGTCATTAATTTACCATTCGTTAATTTTTTCTTAGACGAAGCAATCTAATCCATTTATGATGGTTAGCACTTCACCCGCATAATTCGCCCTTGATCCCTTTTCCAATCTTGTTCTTTAATTGTCTGTCTTTTATCATGTAACTTTTTACCTTTTGCAATCCCTAACTCAACTTTTACTTTATTTTTCTTATTGAAATATAAAGAAAGAGCTACGAGAGTATAACCCTTTAAACGAATCTTACCAATTATTTTTTTTATCTCACTCGAATTAAGGAGCAACTTACGTGTCCTTCTAGTCGAGTGATTAAACCTATTAGCTTTTTCATATTCCGCAATATGACAATTATACAAAAACACTTCATTTGCTGAATTTTCTGCATGACTATCTTCTATACTGGCTTTTCCTTGACGCAATGATTTAACTTCACTACCAGTCAATATTATGCCAGCTTCAATTTTTTCTTCAATAAAGTAATTGAAATATGCCTTCTTATTTTGCGCTATTACTTTTTTATATTCCGACATATTCCATAGCTTTATTTATTTTTTCCTCGGTGGCTACACTAGCTGAAGTTAAAGGAAGCCTTAATTCATTGGCACATAACCCCAATCTTGCCGCAGCATATTTTACCGGTATCGGATTGGATTCTGCAAATAATGCTTTATATATAGGTAATAATTGTTGCTGAATTTGCAGAGCTTCCTGATAATTACCATCACGACAATTATCCTGTAATTTCTTGCACAAACTAGGCGTGATATTAGATGCAACAGAAACACACCCTACCCCCGAATGAGCATTGTAAGATAAAGCTAATTCATCATTACCACATAATAAGCTAAAATCTTTAACCATAGACCTAATTCGTAATGGGCGTTCTAAATCGTTACCAGCATCTTTAAGGGCTACAATACGCGGTAGTTTACTGAGCTTAATTATCGTATCATCTGAAAAGTCTGCCAAAGTTCTACTAGGTACTGAATATAGCATTATTGGTAAATTACTGGCATTATGGATAGCCTCAAAATGCCAATATATTCCCTCTTGAGTTGGCTTTACATAAGAAGGAATACTACACATAAATCCATCAACGGCAATTTTTGTACATATTTGTACCATATCTACGGCGGTGCTAGTAGTCATGGCTGAACAACCAGCTATTACTGGTATACGTTTGTTAGTAATTTCGATAACCGCTTGTAATAAAGACTGATATTCCTGCAAAGTTAAACTAGGTCCCTCACCAGTAGAACCAGCAACCACTATCCCATCAACTTTATTAGCAATTTGATAATTCACTATCTTTTCCACAGAAGCAAAATCTAATTTATTTTCCTTAAAAGGAGTTATAATAGCTGTAATGACTCCTTTGAATATATTATTTTCCATAAACACCTGTTAAATTCATATTATTTTTATTCGCCCCTAATCGTCTATTAGCGAGGAGCTACCTTACAACATTCCGTCATTGCAAGGAGCTACTTTAGTAACGACGAAGCAATCCATTTAATCTTTAATCATTTTTGTGGATTGCTTTACTCACATACGTTCGCTCGCAATGACGGTATTGCCAAGCTACTCTTCGCTAATAGACGAAAGTACTTTACATAACCTCAGTATATCACTATTTATTTGTACACTAAGTCATTATATTCTTTTTTTAGCAAATTAGTAATTTTACTATCTTCAAAGATGACATTTCGCTCACCAAGGTTAATCGATTTAATCCCCTTAACTTCTACAGCTGTACCAGTCATAAAACATTCATTAAACTCCCCTACCCTATCTGGAGTTATATACTCTTCTATAACCTTGATATTTAAATCATTAGCAAGTTTTATAATTGTTTGACGCGTTATACCATTTAAAAAACTATCAGCTATCGGAGTGAATAATTGATCATCTTTAACAAAGAAGATATTTGCCGTACTACATTCAGCAACATATCCCCGCCAATCTAATAAAATTGCATCATCGTACCCCAGAGACTTAGCTTCTTTCTGGCATACTATCATCATATTATAATGTCCTGATGATTTACATTGTGGGGGCAATGAGTTTGGATGACATTTTCGCCAACGAGCAATATGCAGACTTAAGGCCCCAGAAGGTCTAAGAGTTGATGGAACAGCAGCGATTAATAGATTAACCGATAAGTTTACATTAGTCAGATTAAGAGATTCACTACCAAACCAAATTAATGGGCGAATATACGCATCTTTAATATTATTTTTTGTTATAAGTAGCTGGTGAGCTTCTATAATCTTTTCAAAACTATATGGCACCTCTATGCTTAGACTTTTTGCTGACTCTATCAAACGTTGTGTATGTTCTTCTAATTTAAAAATTTTACCATTATAGGCTTTTTCTCCTTCAAAAACTCCACCAGAATAATGCAAACTATGAGTAAGAGCATGTATCTTGGCTTCCTGCCAAGCAATAAATCTACCATTAATCCAAATATAACCTGATAATTGATTAAGATTTTTAAACGGCTTTTCAGTTAGTATATTTTCTTGTATTATTGTCATTGTTAATATTCTACTATTAAACTATAGTAATTTTTATTACCTAAAATTTATTTATGCAAAGCTCAAAACCCCACATTCTTGTAGTTGATGATGATACTAGAATACAGAAACTTTTAAAACAGTTTTTGTATAAAAACGGCTTTTTAGTATCAACAACACATTCTGTCGAAGGAGCTGAGGAATTATTAAAATCTTCTATTTATGACTTAATTATTTTGGACGTCATGTTACCAAATGTTACAGGACTTGATTTTGCTAAAACTATAAGAGCTACCAAAGACCTTGTACCAATTGTTATGCTAACTGCATTGTCAGAACCAAATGATCGTATCAAGGGCTTAGAAGCCGGGGCATCAGATTATTTAACTAAACCTTTTGAACCGAAAGAATTATTATTAAGAATCAACAATCTATTAAATAGCTATAATAATTATAAAAAACAAGATAAAATCAAACGGTTAGGCAATAATTATTATAATTTCGAATCAAAGGAATTTATAAAAAATAATCAACTGGTACCATTAAGCTCTACAGAGACAAAACTACTAGAAGTACTATTAACCCACATCGGACAAGAAATGAAACGTGATGAGTTATCAAAAATAATGGGAGGACTCAGCCCTCGTTCTATCGACGTACAAATTGTCAGAATAAGGAGTAAGATAGAAGACGATCCTAAAGAACCAAAATATTTAAAAACCATTCGGAATAGTGGATATGCTATCTATACATAAAATTATTCCACAAACATTACTGGCTAGATTTGTACTCATTATCATTGTTCCGACATTAATAGGACAAATTCTAGCAGTGTTTTTGTTCTATGATCGTCACTGGTATAATGTTTCTTACTATACTAGTAATATTATTGCTAATGAGATTATTTCCTTGCTTGAAAAAGACGATAATAATTTATTAGAAAAAAATACCATAGCGACAAATTATTTAAATTTGTCATATCAGTTTTATCCAAAATTAACCTTGCCATCCACGCAACCTAGAATTAGTGAAGAATTAGAGATTTTTAAAAATATTATTAACGTAAAAATTAATAAAAATAATATAGTAAAGCTTAATGATTCAGGAAGAATTGAAGTACTACTTCAATTAACCGATGGTTTAATACAAATAACTTTCCCAGCAAAATTGTTGATGAATCCAACTGCCTATATTTTTGTCTTGTGGTTAATCTTCTTAACCATTTTACTACTTTCTGTTTCCTTAATCTTCTCTAAAAACCAAATTAAATCCATTTTAATTCTGGCAGATGCGGCTGATCAATTTGGGCAAGGAATCACCAAATTACAAACATTTAAACCTTCTGGGGCAAAAGAGATAAGAAAGGCTGGTATTGCTTTTCTTAAAATGAAAGAACGCATTGAAAAGCAAATTAGCAAAAGAACTAGAATGCTTGCTATGATTTCACATGATTTATGTACTCCGTTAACTAGAATGAAGTTACAATTAGAGCTAATGAACAAATCTGAGGAAACAGAAGGTCTTAGGGAAGATATAGTTGCTATGGAGCAAATGATAAAATCATATCTTGATTTTGCTAGAGGAGAAAATGGAGAAGAAACTCAAATAATCGAATTATCTTCTTGGATGTTAAATGTTACAAATAAATGGTCTGCCAATATTGAGTTAATTACGATAGGGCAACCAGTATACACACAAATTAAGCCTAGCAACTTTGAACGTGCAATATCTAATGTAATAAATAATGCGATAAAATATTCTACAAAAATAAAAATTACTATATGCTCTACCTCTACTAATGTAATAATAAAGATTGAAGATAATGGAATTGGCATAAAGGACGAAGAGAAATTATTAGTATTTAAAGCATTTTACCGTTCAGATAAGTCCCGTTCACTTAATAATTCAGGGAATGTTGGACTTGGTCTTGCTATTACTAAAGAAATAATTATTGATCATAGTGGGACAATATCATTACAGGATAGTAAAGCTTTAGGCGGGTTATTGGTTGAAATTTCACTACCTATAGCTAACCCGAGAAAGTTTTAGCCATCAATTGACTATATGTCGTCCCTGTTTCGGTGCGATATCTATAGATTCCGCACCGAAGCGGGAATGAAACAAGGGCAGCTGTCACCCCTGCAAAGGTAGGGGTCTAGAGCATAACTATTGAAAGTTAGAAGAAGCAGCGGTTTTAGACCTGGTAGTTTAAAAGTCGTATATGGGGTAACGTCATTGCGAGGAAGACCGCAGGTCGACGAAGCAATCCATAAAAGTAACCAAAGATGGATTGCCACGACCTACTTGCGTGGTCTCGCAATGACAGAAAAGATATCTAAAACCCACATCTTCTTCTAACTTTCGGCAATTGCGAGATATAGAGATTCCTGCACCAAAATAGGGATAACATTTAAAAACTTACCAAGATTAGCTATATAATACAAAAGTAAATATGAGTACAATCAACAAAGTAAATCATTTAGCTATCATCATGGATGGTAATGCTAGGTGGACATTAGGGAAAGACCTACCTAAATTTGAAGGACATAGAGTAGGTGCTGATAAAGTAAAAAAATTATTAGCAAATTTTATAGAACTTAATATACCTTACGTTACACTTTATACTTTTTCATTAGAGAATTGGCGTAGATCAAAGACTGAGGTCACATTTTTATTGAAATTATTACGTTATTATCTAAAAAATGAGACTGAGGCACTGCACAAGAATGGGGTTAAAATAAAAATTATCGGTAAATTGGATTTGTTGGATTCTGTGTTACAAAAACAAATTCATGATGCTATGGAATTAACAAAACATAATAATAAAATAACTCTTTGTCTTGCTTTTAGCTATGGCGGGCGAGCAGAAATTGTTGATGCCTGTCAGAAAATTATCGATTCTGGTAAAACAAATATTGGTGAACATGAGTTTATTAATTATCTGTATGATCCAGAAATGCCAGATGTAGATTTATTAATTCGCACTGGTGGGGTATATAGAATCAGCAATTTATTATTATGGCAAATCGCATATGCTGAACTATATTTTTCACCTAAATACTGGCCTGACTTTGACAAACAAGATTTATTAGAAGCGTTAGATGATTACTCAAAAAGGAAGAGGACTTTTGGTGGCAGGTAAGAAAAAGTCTAATATATTCATGAGAGTATTATCAGCCTTAGTAATAGGACCGGTATTTATTATATCGATAATATCTATCAAGTCGTTATTTTATATATTGATGTTATTAATTGCCGTAGGTATGTTATATGAATGGTATCAGATGACCAAACCATCAATAACCAAATCGTCCTTTCTTTATGGATTATTTGGGTTGATTATTATTCCCATTCCTATTATATCTTTAGTAATAATTGCTACTGAAGATAAAAATCGGTGGCTATTATTACTCTATTTTACTATAATATGGTCAGTTGATATATTTGCTATGATTGGCGGGAAAAATATAGGCGGTATTAAACTTGCTCCCAAGATTAGTCCTAACAAAACTTGGAGTGGATTAATCACAGGAGTATTAGCTAGCGGGGTTGCGGCATTTTTATTGAGTTTGCTGCCAGGGTTTGATTTGCCAACTTACTATTTGTTAAACAAACGGCACTTAATTATAGCAGCTTTTTGTTTAGCACTAATAGCACAAATGAGCGATTTATTTATTTCATATTTCAAACGCAAATTTGCTATTAAAGATAGTGGCACTATAATACCAGGTCATGGAGGCGTTTTAGACCGATTCGACAGCATAATTCTCACCGCCCCAATATTATTTTTATTATTAAAATATTATGAATTATCAATATCTTATTGATTTAGTTAAAAGATCCAAAATTATAATATTTAATGTTTTGCTTTCTTTACTATTAGCTTATTTTATTTTCCATTCTATTTATGGTAATAGGGGAATTATTGCTTATTTTACATTAAATCAACGACTGGAAAAAGCCTATAGTGAGCTAGAAACTTTAAGGGCAGAACGTGTTGAACTTGAACATAAAGTAAAACTACTTAGACCAGAATCTCTAGACAAGGATATGCTTGACCAAGAAGCTAGAAGAGTTTTAGGAGTGGCGTCTCCAACAGAACAGGTATTTACCGTAAAATATGTGGTAAGCAATATAAAAGATTAGGAGGTTATTATTAGCACTATAGTTTTTTACAATGATATTCCAGAAAATTTTAATATTGCTGGAGACTTAGCAATCGATACAGAAACGATGGGATTAAAAGTGCATAGGGATAGATTATGTCTTTTGCAAATGAGTAATGGTGATGGTGATGCTTATCTAGTAAACTTTATTGACAAGAACTATGCAGCACCTAATTTAAAAAAATTATTACTTGATAAAAATCGGTGTAAAATATTTCACTATGCTCGATTTGATTTAGCCGCAATAAAGAAATATCTTGAAATTGATTTAGAGAATATCTTCTGTACCAAAATATCTTCTAAATTGGTTAGAACCTACACTGATTCCCATGGCTTAAAAGATTTATGTCGCGAATTGCTTTCAGTGCAAATTTCTAAACAACAACAATCTTCCTATTGGGGAAGAAATGAGCTTACGGAAGAACAAAAAGAATATGCTGCCAAAGATGTCCTTTATTTACATCAGCTACGTTCTATCTTACAAGATAGATTATTAGCCGAAAATAGGCTAGACCTTGCAAAACAAATTTTTAAATTCTTACCTATTAGAGCTAATTTGGATCTGATAGGCTGGAACGATATCGATATTTTTATGCACTAAGATTCCGCACCGAAGCGGGAATCTGGATACCTGCTTTCCCAGGTATGACATTAAAAAGACAAAACTATATAGTAATAAAACATGTTAACTATCAGTAAGTTTTTTTTCCTACCAATTAAATCACATATTAACGTTAGTGATAATATAATTGATGGACTTAAAAGATTGGGGATCATCAATTTAAGAGATTTGCTATTTTACCGCCCTACTTCTTATCAACTTAAAACAATTTCGCCCAATTTATCTTTACTGAAAAATGGACAGTTAATTCAAGCGGAAGTAACAATTGAAGAAATTCTTGTTCCTAAAAGCAGAAAGCAGCCTTTAAAAATCTTAGTATCTAATGAGACTGGTTCTATTCTACTGATATTTTTTAATAGACCACCTTATTTTTTGCTAAATAAACTTACGATAGGTAGTAAGCAAATAATTGAAGGCAAGGTACAAATATTCTCTAGCTTAGCTCAAATATCTCACCCAATATTTATTTTTGATAAAAAACTTACCAACTCTATACAATCAATTTATCCTTTAACTTATGGAATAATTAATAAGCAACTTTATTCCTATATAATAAAGGCTATTGATTTGCTTGAAAAAGAGTGTAACAGTATCCCTGAAAATTTTCAAGAAATAAAGGATTATATTGAATCTTTATTAAATGATTTAAAAATCATGCATTTATACCAAGTTCATGATACTAAATTACAAACTCAATCCTTAAGACGATTAGCAGCAAGAGAACTATTTGCTAACCAGCTATCATTACAACATCTCCGTCAACAAACAAAATTAAAACAAGGTAATTCATTTACTAAATCCGTTCAGCTACAACAATCAATACTTAAAATATTAGGATTTGAACTAACATATGACCAAAAAAAAGTCATTGAAGAAATTGAAAAAGATCAATTATCTCCTACAGAAATGATGCGTTTACTGCAAGGTGATGTAGGGTCTGGCAAGACCCTGGTAGCTTTATTAACAATAGTCAATGTAGTATATCATAAATTTCAAGCTGCACTAATGGCTCCTACTGATTTATTAGCAAATCAACATCACCAATTCTTTGTTAAAGCCTTAAGTGAAAGCGGAATAAAGATTGGTTTACTTACTGGGAAAATATCTAGCAAAGAACGCAATAAGCTATTATCAGAGCTAGAAAACGGAGATATTGATATATTAATTGGCACTCATGCATTATTTCAAGAAAAAGTAATTTTTAAAAATCTAGGTTATATTGTCATTGATGAGCAACATAAATTTGGTGTACAACAACGGCTCGATTTAATTAATAAAGCTTCATATCCCGATGTTTTAGTAATGACAGCCACCCCTATTCCTAGAAGCCTTACTTTGACTATGTTTGGAGATATGGATATTTCTAAATTAACCAGTAAGCCAAAAAATCGACTACCAATTATTACTAGCATCTTACCCAAAACAAAACTAAATAATGTAATTTCCGTTTTGGATAAAAAACTAACATCTGGAGAAAAAATTTACTGGATATGCCCCCTTATCGATCAAACTGATGAAGAGTTAGTAACCCAGGAAAAAAACACTAGACCTCTTGCAAAACTCGCTTATGCTGAGGAATTTGAAGGAGACGCGGAACGCAGAACCGCAGCGTACTCTAATGTACGTGAGGATTCGAGTACCGCATCATTGTCCAAATTACCAGCAGAAGTAGAGTTTTGCAAGAGGTCTACTGGGCTGACTGACGTTAATACCAGATTCATTACCATTGAAACCGCCTACCCTAACATTACAACTACTATACACGGCAAAATGAAAAATGAACAAAAAGATGCGATTATGCAACAATTTAAGAATGGTAATATTAAAATTCTTATTGCAACAACTGTAATTGAAGTGGGTATTGATGTCCCAGATGCCACCTTAATCGTCATAGAGAATGCCGAGCAGTTTGGTTTAGCTCAATTACATCAGATAAGAGGTAGAGTTGGACGTGGAATGTTACAATCTCATTGTATTCTTCTATATGATCCTCAAAAATTAACTATACTTGCAAAATCTAGATTTGAAGTGATGAGAAATAGTAATGATGGCTTTTATATAGCTGAGCAGGATTTACTGTTAAGAGGTAGCGGAGAAATATTAGGAACAAAGCAAAGTGGTGAGATAAGATTCTTTTTTGCTGATCTAGCTAGAGACTTAGACCTTTTAACTAAAGCTAATAAATTGGCAGAAGAAAGTTCAAATAATCATTCAGAATTATTGACACTTCAAACAAAATTATTTGCTAAAGTAGAATTTAATGAATTAAACTAGGTTGTGAACACTCACAATTAATCATATAGTACACATTGTATAAAATTATCTCGAGCATGTAGTTTTTGGTTGTTGTGAAAGAAATATCGGTTAAAAAAATATGTAGTTAAATTAAAAGCTTGTTTTTTATCATTATTAGTAATTTCATACTTAGTGGAGGTTAAGAATTGTGGTAAGATTAAAAGCCTGTCTTGATACGCTAGCCCTTCTGATAAACAGACAGCTTTTCCAGATTTTGGTGAGACATATTTCAGATTCTCCTGGCTACCTGTTACTGTACATTTATCCAACTCAAGACCATATCCCGATTCTTGGAGTATGGCTAATTCAAACCTAATATACTCTTCAAAAATAAAATTATTTGCTAGGTTGTTTAAATATTTTACAAAGATTGGGAAAAAATTATTGTGATTTTCTCTTTCATGAAATGCTATTTTAATCAAGCTAATAATTGAATTAAAGGCATATAGCTTAATTTTATTAGTTATTAAAAGACCAGTATAAGATTTTATTAATTCACATTTAGCCATTCCTATATGTTCATGTAATCTAGCTTGCCAAAAAAAATCAACAATATTACCTTGCTGATTTATAGTGCCAGACTTTCTAGATGTTTCTCGTATTACCCCAGAATATAAGCCATGATTTTTAGTAAAAACTGTAATAATAGCCGAATTTTCTTTTAATGGTTTTTTGCCAATTATTATTCCTATATCTTTAAAATTCATATTCAAGTCTGTTGTAATCGCATATGGCTATATGAGTTTGGGTCATCTTGCCAAAGTTCACGTACTTTTACAAAAAGAAAAAGATGAATTTTACAATCAAAAGATATCTGCATTTCCATTCTTGCCTTAGAACCTATTTCTTTAATTTTACAACCATTTTTTCCTAAAATAATAGTCTTATAAGAGTCTCTTGAAACAACTATTACTTGATGAATTTTGATAGATTTATCGTTATTTTCCTGCCACATTTCAGTTTGGACGGTTAAATTGTAAGGTAATTCTTGGTGGAGATTCAAAAATAATTGTTCCCTAGTTATCTCAGCTGCTAAAAATCGCATAGGCAGATTAGTAACATCATCCTCTTCATATAGCCAAGGCGATTCTTTAGCTTGGCTTTGGATATAATTGAGTAATTTATTGACATTTTTGCCGGATAAAACGGATAGCTTTAATATATAACTATCTACGAACTGAGAATTTAGAGTATTTTCTATTTCTTCTAGATATTCAGAAGGAATATCAATTTTGTTTAATAAGAATATTAAATTTATTTTAAGAGTTTGCAATTTTTTGAGTATTTGCAAAGTAAATTGATCAATAGGTTTCGTACTATCTATGATCAATAATACTAAATCTACACCATGTAAACTTGACCATGCACACCGTACCATTGCTTTTTCCAGCTGTTTCTTTGGTTCAAATATACCCGGTGTATCTAGTATTATCAGCTGTGTATCTTTTATGGTAACTATTCCGGTTATAATAGAGCGGGTAGTTTGAACTTTAGGAGTAACTATCGATATTTTTTGTCCAATGAGCTTGTTTAATAATGATGACTTACCAGCATTTGGTTTACCGATTATAGATAGAGATATTGTCTTTTGAAATATTTCCACAGATTAAACCTTACAGTGAGCGTTCACGAAAAAAAGTTAAAGTATAAGACGTCTATTAGCGAGAAAACGTAAGACGACTAAGCAATCTAACCTCACAACCGTTATTGCGAGGAGCTACTTTAGTAGCATTGATGCAATCCAAAAATAATGGATTGCCACGACCTACTTGCGTGGTCTCGCAATGACATTTGGCGAGCGGATTTTTTATTCATCATAAGAAAATAGTAAAAAACCGTAAACGCTCACAACTTACAAATTGTTAAGGTAGTTCATTAATTTACGAGCAGCAACTTTTTCTGCCTCCTTAACTGAGTGACCAGTACCAGTTTGTTGATATTCATCCATCTGTACTAATACAGTGAAGATGGATGAATGTGGAGAACCTTCTCTTTTAATCACTTGATATACAGGCTTTTTAGTCCCTTTTTTCTGAGCTAATTCCTGAAGAGTACTTTTAGGGTCATAATCAGCTAAATCAATAATATCTATAAACTCATACCACAAATCATTTACTATTTTTTTTACTGCGTCAATATTGCTATCAAGATAAATGGCAGCAATTAATGCCTCCATAGTATTTTCGATATTATTAGGATTTTGCCTTCCCCCTAATAGTTCTTCGCCGTAAGTCATAATAATATAGTCTGACAAATTGATCTTGGCAGCTACCTTACAAAGTAATTCTTTACAGACTAGATAAGCTCTAATTTTTGCTAATTTCCCCTCATCATAAGTAGAGAAATTTTTAAATAGAATTTCAGTAATAACAAAATTAATTATTGTATCACCAAGTAATTCTAAACGTTCGTAATTCTTTTGGACTCCATGCTTTACGGTATGCTGTTTTAGAGAAGGGTGGCTTAATGCTTCCAGTAAGAAATCTTTATTATTAAAATTATATCCTATATCTTGCTCAAGTTTTTCCGGAGTAGAGAGTGCTGATTCTTTATTTGTGATCATTTTGTATTTTATCTGTATAAAGAGAAGTAAATAGTCTGTTAAATCTAATAGACGCCAACCAAGTACCAACACGGAATATTTGATTAATTATCCCAATATCACTTTGCCATAATTTTTCTTTTGTCGAAAAATAAATAAATTGTCCTTTGGCAATAAAGTTTTTGAATGGAACAAATCCTAGTTCTATCCTACTATCATTTGATTCATCTCTGTTATCACCAAGAAAGAAATATTTTCCTTCTGGTACATAAAAGATTTCTGTATTACCATATTGATTTGCTAACAAACGATCATTTTGTTTTAATTTATAAGAAAAATAATTTACGCCGTTAGGTAATATTTCCTTATATTTTATGTAACTTCTTCCTTCTTCACTTGTATATGTCCCAACTTCAGTACGATCTATAGCTTTATCATTTATATATACTACATCATTGATTAATTGTATTTTATCTCCAGGTAGCCCAATTAATCTTTTTATATATCGAATATCCATATTATTTGGTGGACGAAAAACTACTATATCCCCTCTTTGTGGTTGTGATGCTAATATTCTATCGTTAAAAATATTAGGGCTGAAAGGAAGAGAATAATTACTATATCCGTAAGAATATTTTGTTGAGAAAATATAATCATTTTCCAGCACTGTCGCTTTCATTGAACCTGTTGGCACAAAGAAATTTTCCATCACAAAAAATCTTATCATCAGTGCCAAAAATATTACAAAGATAAAAGAGGCAAATTCTTGAATTGGTGTTTTTTTGTTAGTAGCCTTACCTGTTATTTGCATATGTAATAATTATTTAATAATAAGTTAAATATGAACAATGATAATCCATTAATATGTTTAAATCCAGCAATATTTTGAATTGTTTTCTTCAAAATATTTGAGTGTGACTTAAGAGTACTAACTCTTGCCACTCATCTTCATCAATAATTTTAATCCCCAGCTCTTTAGCTTTCTTGAGTTTACTACCAGCATCGCTACCTGCCACTACTAAATCAGTGGTAGACGAAACGCTACTGGCTACTTTAGCTCCTAATTTTTCTGCCTGAGATTTGGCTTCTGCTCTTGAGAGAGTTAGTAAGGAACCAGTAAATACCACAATTTTGCCAGATAATGCAGTTTTAGTTGTTTGTTGATTATGGTCTTGAATATTTAGAATTTTACTCAGTTGCTGAATAGTTTGTAAATTTTCTTTAATATCAAAAAAGTCGATAATATCTAGCAAAATCTTATCGCCTATTCCTTCCAGATCATTTAACCTTTGGTAAATTGGCTGTTCACCTTTTAACAAAGATTCCATAGCTGTTATGAAATTATTATAATTCTGAAATTCTCGAGCAAGTAATTTGGCGGTTTGTTCACCAATATGTCTGATTCCTAGGGAATAAATGAATCTATTTAGGGAAACGGTTTTGGCTTTGTCAATATTGGCAAATAGGTTTTCTACAGATTTTCGCCCCCATCCTACCATATTTTCAAGCTTGACTAAGTTTTTTTCATTATTATTTTGTAAATAAAAAATATCCACAGGATTTTCTATTAAAGATTTTTCCAGCAAAAATTCTATTTGCTTTTTCCCCAAACCATCTATATCTAAAGCATTTTTAGATGTAAAATGGCAAATTCGTTCATAATTCTGAGCCGGACAATTTAAACCATTATCGCAACGAATAATTATAGTTTCTTGATTATAATGTAACTGAGAGCCACAAGATGGGCAAAGCTTCGGCATATCGATTTTTAGCGATTCACTAGAGCGTTTGGTAAAATCTACAGCAGTAATTTGTGGTATGACATCACCAGCTCTCTGCAAAAATACATAATCATTGATCCGTATGTCTTTTCTGATAATTTCTTGATAATTATGTAAGGTAGCTCGTGATACCCTAACTCCACCAATAGAAAGCGGCTCTAACTCAGCAACTGGAGTTAATACACCGGTTCTACCTACTTGTAGAGTAATGTTAATTAGTTTAGTTTGACCAATAATCGCCGGAAATTTATGAGCAATAGCAAATCTTGGACTCCTTGCAATAAAGCCCATTCTTTGCTGCAAAGCAAAATCATTTAGCTTATATACAACACCATCAATTTCATAAGGTAATTCTTCTCTAGATGAATTCAAATATTCATAGAAAGATTTCATCTCATCTTCAGAACAAGCTAATTTCCCTATATTATTGACGATGAATCCTAACTCTTTTAACTTATCTAATAAAATATCTTGAGAATCAGCTATTTTGCTACTAACGTTACCCACAGCATAAACAAAATATCCTAGAGGTCTAATAGCTGTAACGTTTGGGTCTAACTGTCTTAATGACCCAGCAGCCGCGTTACGCGGGTTAGCAAATTTATCTTTTTTGGATAATTCTTGAGCTTGATTTAATAATAGAAAATCCTGCTTATTAATATAAACTTCGCCTCTTACTTCCAAAATTCCTGATGTTGCAACTATTGCATGAGGAAAATTCTTGATAGTCTTGATATTTTCCGTTATATCTTCTCCAATAAAACCATCACCTCTTGTCGCAGCTTTGGTAAGTATTCCATCCTCATAGGTAGCAGAAAAAGACAAACCATCTATTTTAGGTTCGCAAAAAATAGCCGGAAAATTATCAAGTCGTAGAAAATTCTTTATTCTATTGATAAATTCTGATACATCTTCACTATCAAAAGCATTACTAAGCGAAAACATCGGATGGATATGTGTTACTTTCGAAAATTTCTCTGCTACAGAACTACCAATTTGTTTAGTCGGACTATTTGCCAGTACCAGATGAGGAAATTTTTTTTCAAGTTCAAGATTTAAATTAAATAATTGATCATACTCAGCATCAGAAATTAGAGGAGCATCTTCTTGGTAATAGGCGTTATTATATTCTCTTATCTTATTTGCCAGGTGTTTTAGTAAATTTTTTACCTCTAATTCAGAAAGATGTTCAATATCAGTTGGAATATTTTGCATATATATGACGCTTGGGGCTGTATTTATTATTAATAAGACCTATTTAAAGTAAATTCTAGTAAGGAAGCTAAGTGATCTTTATAAATATTTTGTATGGGGATTTGCTTTAATAAATTACTAGCTTCATTGTTAATAGCTGCTAAATAGTCGATAATTTGCTGCTTAATACAATGTTCTATCATCAAATCTCGTATTAGTTTAAACTCACTTTCAGTTCTATTATCTGCCTTAATCATTTCTTGAATTTTTAACTGCCACTTATCATCAAGCTTCTTATATAGGAAAATTAGTGGTAGAGTTATTTTCCCTTCTAAAAAATCATCACCTATATTCTTGCCAATATCACGACTATCCCCCAAATAGTCAAATAAATCATCAATGATTTGAAAAATATTGCCTAAATATCTACCAAATTTTTGTAAGATTTCACAAGTTTCATTAGATTGATTAGAAATAATTGCTCCTGCTTCACAAGATACACCAAATAATTCTGCAGTTTTAGCCATAATTATTTCATTATATTCTGTTTCGTCAATAATTCTCCGCTGATTCAATTTTACCAGTTGCGAAACCTCTCCTTCTGATATAATTGCTGAAGCTCTTGATAAAGATTTCATTGCTTTAATAGATTTTGTATCAACCATTAGATGAAATGATTGGCTAAATAAGAAGTCTCCTACTAAAATACTAGCCTTGCTATTCCAGATAACGTTAGCAGTAGGTTTGGATCTTCTCATGGTACTTTCATCTACTACATCGTCATGCAGTAAAGTTGCTGCATGAATAAACTCTACAGCCGCAGCAAGCTTTATGTTATCCTCTCCTACATAACCAAACATTTTACTAGTTAAAATTGTTAGTAACGGTCTGATTCTCTTTCCACCAAATTCCAGCAAATATTTACCTATTACACTAACTAGCTCCTCTTTAGTAGCTAGGTGGGTTAAAATAAGCTTATTTAACGCAGAAAGTTCTTTGCTTAAGTCTTTATGTATTATTTTTATAGTGTCCAATTTATACTCACTTATTAATTAAGTTTTCGTTACTATAACACCGTTAAGGTTCTAGGTAACTCCTTTGTCTAGTTAGCTATACTATAGTCAATTGATGGGAAGTTGGTGACGTCGTCACTCGTCTCTCGCCTATTACTTATAGGCGTCGCTCCATCGTTCCTAGCACCAAATTCCCCTGAATTGACTATAACAAAATTTTAGCTAACGGGAAATGTTGTAATATCGGTAAGAATTTTATATAGTTTTTTTCCTACTATTGCTGGTGTATACAAATTTTGAACTTTTTTATATGCACCTTCTATATATTTTTTAACAATCTCAGGATTATTAATAAGAAAAATTATAGATTCCGCTAATTTTTCTGCATCGTTAATTGGTACAATTACACTATCGTTTTCATGTGACAAAATTTCCCTAGCTCCGCAACTATCAGTAGATACTATAGGTTTCAAATTAGCCATTGCTTCCAAAAGTACAATACCAAAAGATTCTTTTATACTAGGAAGACAAAAAATATCAATCTCAGAAAAAAATTTAGTTTTATCGTTAATCCACCCTAACCATTTAATTTGTTTTTCAATTGATAACTGGTAAGCTAGTTTTTGTAAATTTTCTTTCTCTTCACCATCTCCACCGATAAGCAACTGAACCATTATACCTTGTGATTTGAGTATTTTAACAGCTTGTAGTAAAGTATTTATTCCTTTATCAAGGTGCAAACGTCCTAAGATACCTATAACAGGAATCTTATTCATAGAATACTGAAAATCAATAGTAAGATTATTTGCAATATAAGTAATATTGGGTAATACAAATATTGGCTTCAATATTTTTTTTTGTAATTCATTTTTCATATGTTCGGTAACGCAAATTATCGAATCTGTATATTTAATACCTTTGATACTATAACCATGTGATACGCCGATACTAGGAACTAGTTTTTTTGCAGCCCAACCAGCAATAAATCCGGCATGGTTTGAGTGGGCTATAATAATATCAGCCTTAAAACTTTGTATTAATTTACGTATCTTTAGTATGGCAATAGGGTCTCGTGATCCTATGCGAGAAATTTTATGAAATTCTATATCTTTAATATAAGGTAAAAGATTTGCTTCACTCTCTGCCTTATTAGCAAAAATACACATTACCTCACATTGATGTTCCAATAACATGGAAACATAATCAATTGCAGCTTGCTCAACCCCGCCAAGCCCTTTATTTAACATTACATTAACTACTCGCATATAATTTTACAGAATTAGAAATCTTTCACATACAAGTCTATTGTATAATTTCCTTCTTATGATCATTATCAATCTCCAAAAAAGGTTGAATCATTAATTGTTTTAATAATTTTTGATGTTCATTAAAATCAGGCACTAGCTCTTGTATCCTTTTTGTTATACTATCACCAACCCGTATTTTTTCCGAGGCTTTTTTGTATAATGCTAGATAATATAATGGTAAAAACTTATCAAAATCAACTGTGCCTATTTTTCCTTTTTTTATATTATTGGAATCTAATTTATACTCAAAACTTATGTCCCCTGAGTTAGAGTCAGGATGATCTGATACGGTTTTTAGAAAATAATTAATCCCCTCTTTGTATACAATACGACTATCTTCAGAAAATGTTTTGAACCTACCTAAATTTAACAAGTAATTAGTTATAATATCAGTTACCTTTAAATAATTATTGACGACAACAAGTCCATTAATATCAAATTTCCCAAATGAATTTAGCTTGCACTCACTTGACAAGCGAAATCCAGTATTATTAGAAAATAAACTAAGGTTATGTATTTGAGCTCTCATTACATCGTTTGTTCTAGCAAAAAAATTTACATCTAAATCAAAAATATATTGATGATTTTCTAATTCAGTTAAATTGAATTTATCTTTATTATTGTTAACATACTCTAACTCTTCCATTAACGATAAATTGTTAGGCAATGCTGATATATACGGCAATAAATACTGGATAGAATTTAATATATTATCGGAAAATCCTGATTTCAAATCAATTGTTGATTCAACCTTAAGGTGGCTAGCACGATTACCTTCTTCCTCTTTATTTTGATATAAGAAGCTAGTCAAAGAGTCTTGGACATTGCTTGAAAATTTGCTGGATATCATTTTTATTTCTAAATCGTTAGCAAATTCACTATATATAGATTTATTTGTTTTTATATAAAACTTACCTTCAAAATTAAAAGGCATTGGCCAAGCAAATCTATATAATAAAAGACCGGCTGGTATCCTTCTGTTGATAAGATTACTTTCTAAGATATTGGTTGAATAACTAATATTTAATTTTTGCGGTATATTATTTTTAAAATCTTCTAGATCAGTATAATATTTTTTCTTGTCTAGTGAAAATGAAATAGCTGTATGATCTTCATCATATAGTTTCTGTTGGTCAACCAAATCAAAGATTTTGCTTTTGTCAGATCTTAATTCCAACTTCTCAACAAAATTTATAATTTCAAACGGATCTTTTTTTTGTGTAAAAATCTTAAATAACTTCAAACTTAAAGGAACTTTTGCTATAAAAGAATAATTATCACTTTCGAATTTTGCCCCAAATCCTGATTGAATAGGTTTATAACGACCCGTTGCGTTACCAGAATAGGTGATAAAGCAAGATTGTTTTAGTAAGTCATACCCTATATAAATCGGGGTATGAAATTCAAGTACACTAGTCTCTCCCTCTTCATGCCAGCCAATTATTTGAAAGGCAATTTTAAATGGAAAGCCATAGCTGGCAATTTTATTAAATTTAACAAAATATTTTTGTTCACTATCTACCGTATTAGCAGCAATGTAACGGTTACTATATTGTTGATTAATCTTACTAGCGATAGAACTAATAATTACGAACCATGAGATAGTATAAATCAAAAGAGTTACAGCAATTATCACTGATATAGATATTAATATTTTTCGCATGCTAATTAATCTGAATTCGATATGACAAGTTATTCCAAAATCTGTTATATCTACAAATATAACAGATTTTTATGCTCCACTAATAGCTATTTTCATTATTTTTATGGTATACTCAAATGATTTAAAGAATTGAGGCTAATTACATAATTTTACATATTCACGGTTTAACTGCACTATATCCCAAAACCATAAAATAACTATCATAATAAACATTATTAGTAAATAAACTACTATTGAATCACATGTGGCAGTAGGCACTATTATGAATATAAAAGACTGAATAAAAGCTCCTAGAGACTTACCAAATTTGGTACTAATAACCTCAGCAGCAGCTTTACCTTTTGTTCGAAGTTCTAATGACAAAGGAATATATGCCATTTCCTTTGTTGAATCAAATAACGAATATTTAGTTGATTTACTTAAAATATTTTGTATCCCTCCAATAATTACAGCAGCATAAATTGGATTAAAGTCTTTAATACCACAACCTATATCTTCTGAGAAAATAACAAAAATGAAAAACATTAAACCAGTTATCGAAAACATCAAAGGTGTTAATAATGCTGAAACTAACCAAGTAAATTTCCTAATCACATTACTGCCAACTACCATAAAAGTCACGCAGGAAATTCCCATCCAAATATTAAACCTGCCCATAAAGTTTATATAATCTAACGTATTGGGATTAAGCTCTCTTACTTTAGCTTTCCACGGACCTTCCACTATATTAGTTAGTACTCCATAACAAATTATCAATAAAGCAATGCGTCCAACATATTTTGAGCTAATAATTAGCCTGATACTATCCAGAAGTGGTAAAGAGGTTTTTGCCTGTATTTGAGTTACTTTAAAATCAGCCATTAATCCCTTATCATGCAAAATCAGATAATTAATTAACCTAAATAACAACATTGAAATTATACCGGCAAATACTATTATAGACATAATTGGTTGTAACATTAGTTCTGAATTATATTGTAAATCTTCATCTATTATCATTTGGGTATCGGATATCTCTTGTACATTTGAGAAAGCTACTAATACATTACCAGCTACAATTAAACCAACATTACCTACCATTCCTAAAATTGGATAAAAACGTTTTGCATTATTTGTATCAAAAATATTATTAGCAAATTGCCAGAACATTAGGTTAATAATTACGGCACTCCATAATTCTGCACAAACATACATTATAGCGTAACTCCACTTACCCATTATCTTGATAAACCACCGAAAATTAGGATACAAAGATACTAGATGTTCTATCTGCTCAGTATTTGGATGATAAAACTCCTGATTAGGATAAATGACATAGGCAAATATCAGAAAAAACAACAAAAAGCTTGAAATTATTATATAAAAAATATATTCAAAACGGATGTGATTACTGAGCTTTACATATAATATAGCGAATAATATAGAAGATGGCAAAACAAGCCAGAGTTTTAGAAAACTGATAACCTCCGCTCCCATTGATGGCACAACTAATCCGTCTTTAACAGACCTCAGAGCCCCAAAATTAAAAAGAACACAGAGCATCATTAATGCCATAGGTAGAAAAAGTTTCAACTCCTCCCTCTCTATTGGCCAAATGATTTCCTGTATTTTAGAAAAAATATTTTTGAATGGTAACATTATTATTACACAAAGAATTACCTAAAGATAGAGGCTATATTTCATATATGGTCAAGCTGCACTAGCACTTTTAAAGCTCTATGATAATAAAGTCAATGAAAATTAGCATATTTCTCTATTAACAAAATTAGTTACGTGACAAAATTATATAGTTTTTTCAAGCTTTCGTGTGAGCATCACTACAATTATATCATGAATTTCGTTTGCACTAAGATCTGCAGCGTTTATTTTTACTATTCTATCTGGAAATTTATCTGATATATATTGAAATTTATCATAGACTTTTTGATGAAATTCAATATTCTTACTTTCAAATTTATTATTATTACCCCTTGCCCACGCCCTTGCTAAAGCAATATTTGGCTCTATATCAATAAAAAAGGTAATATCAGGCATTACAGGTGATATTAGAGATTTATGAAGTTCATACACTAAATCAGTACCTACCTCTTGCCCTTGATAACAAGCCGTAGAATCCACAAACCTATCACAAATAACTGAGACCCCAGAATTGAGTTTAGGAATAATCCTTTTATGAACATGTTCGTAACGTGCCGCCATAACTTGCAGCAATTCTGACATAGGTAATAAATCTTGATAAACTAAAATGTCACGCATTTTCTCAGCCGCAATAGTTCCGCCCACTTCATGTGTTAAATCTGCCCGGATATTTTGTGATAATAAATACTGGTGTAGCATATCACTCTGGGTAGATTTACCACACCCTTCCCCACCTTCAAACGTAATAAAATTGCCGTTTTTAATTGACATAACTACCACTATTCATTTCATGTAACCTTGAAATAGTTCTCTTAAATTCATTACTACGCAAACCATTCTGATATATTTTTATGGGTTCATCTTGTAAAGTCATAAATAGTACCACCTTATAAAAATAAGCATTATCAACAAAATTTATAAACCTAACAGCTAAATCTGTATTATCAGAACTTATTATACGAATATTTTCTACTATTATAATAGAAAATTTTTGACAAATATCTACATAATCAACATAACCTAATTCTCTTACAAATAGCTCTTCAAAATCTGTTACTAATATTTTTTCGCTAGCCATTTTAAAAGATATTTTCCGTCCGAAAACAGCAATATCCTTAGGAACTAGCTGGTTATTATTATTTAACTTGCCAATAAGTTGCTGTATCTCGAATTTATTATGTTCATTAATTGGATATATTATGCGTCTGCTAGCCGTTTGCATAATTTTATCTAATCGATAATCATGATCACTATCTAAGTACATGACTTCAAACCTTTGACAAATCTCTTTAATTATTGGCAGAAAAGAATTTCTTTGTAAACCATCTTTATACAAATCTTCTGGTTTAGTATTACTGGTAATGAAGATAAATACCTTACATTTTATCAGTTCAAGGAGTAGCGGTCCTATTATCATAGCATCAGCTATATCTTTAATTTCAAACTCGTCGATACATATTACTGCTGCTTGTTTTGCATAATTTGTCGCAATGCTTTTTATAATATTATTTTTAGACTTTGATTTGTCTTGTAACTGATAAATATCTTTATGTACCGATTGCATCAAGTTCTGGTAATGGATCATTAATTTCTTAATTTGCAATATTTGAAAAAAATGTTGCATTAATGCAGTCTTGCCATTACCTACATTACCATATAAATAGATACCTTGTTTTGCTAATAAACTGCTATTAAAGAACCTCAAAAATGACTTATCTTCAATTTGTTTAGCAAAATTATTGATTCTACTAAGCAGAAATAGCTGCTTTTCATCAAATTTTAATTCAGACAATCGATTATATTCTCGTTAAGGTTATTATTATGAGCCATCCTGAACTTGTTTTAGGATCAATAGCTAATCAAACTTGAGCATTCACGGTTTTTCAATTTCACCATAAATTCTTAATTTTTAAATGTAATTTTTATTATAGCCCCTATATTTTTTATTCTGTCGTGAAAATGTAGGGTGCTATAATTATCAACCCTAAAAACACCTAGGATTATTAAACCCTATTTCATTAACTTAAGCGTATGCTTTATGGAACTTCCTTATAGTTTCAAGCAGTTCTTCGTTTTTATAAGGTTTATGGATTATATATGTCGCTTGTTCTTGTAAGAACCCTTGTATTTCCTTATGATTGCTAGACAAACCACTTTGAAAAATTATAGGAATATGGGCAAGATTTTTGTTACTTCTGATCTGTTTATGTACTTCATAACCTGTCATATCAGGAAGAGAAATATCAAGAAATATTATATCTATTTTATTAGCATATATTTTAAATAAATCAACTGCTTCTTGTCCAGTACAAGCATTGATAATTTTATATTTTTGTTCATGACGTAGCACTAAATTTATTGCGTCATGGCAAATTGGTTCATCATCAACAAAAAGTATAGTAAATATTTTTATAATATTATACTTTGTCATCATTTTGCACCTCTTTTTCATCGTATACAGGAATCATAAATTCTACCTTTGTTCCTTTTCTGCGGTTATTTTCAACAGAAATATGCCCCTTATGAGCTAGTATAATTTCCTGGCAAATAGATAAACCAATGCCAGTACCAATAAAATTATCATTAGTTCGTGAGCTACAAGTAAATATTTCAAAAACAGTTTCAAGCTCTGAGTCTGGAATTCCTATACCTGTATCGATTAAGCTAAAACACCAATAAGGATTATTTTCATAATTCTTTAAATTAATTATTGCCACAATTAATCCTTCTTTAGTGTATTTAAGGGCATTATTAAATAAATTATTTAATAATTGGTTAATTCTAATTGCATCTCCATTAATCATTGCTTTCGTAATACTATGGTTAATAAGAATAATATTTACTTGATCATTAAATACATTTAATTCTGTAAGTTGTTGCACAATATTTTTTATAGAATCTAATAGATCCATAGCAGCAAAATTAAACTTCATCCTCCCGGTACTAAACTTAGATAGGTCTAGTAAGTCATTAATTAACTTTATAATATGCTGACTATTCTTAGCTATTATACCAACATACTTTACATGCTCTTGCTCATCCATTTTATCCCAATTCTCATATAAAAATTGTGCTATACTACTTCCTCCATGTATTGAAGTCCTAATTTCGTGAGTCACGTGATTTAAAATATTATCTTGTTCTGATAATTTTTGTTCTAATTCTAATATTTTAGTTTTTGAATTACTCTTTAAACTGAACCATGAAAACATCCTATACCTACAAATATAAAAAAATACAGGAATCAAAAATATAACTAAAATAGCCCAAATAAGTTGGAACATATGCTTATTTTATTTAAAATAATTATATATTACTTTGTTTTCAAGAATTACTTTTTCATTTTATCATGAATTTGCATACTCACATATCTTATAGTGGTTAGTATGGACTCACCATCTCAAACGAAATTCAATTCTTAAGACCAAAGCAGTATATGTAAGGTGAAATATAAAATAACTAAGAAAAGATTAAACTGCTTAAATAAGCACTTTACAGCATATATAAACAATTTAATGTAGTAACCTTTGACAATTCATTAATAGAAATTATCAAACTATACAACTAATACTTTATGTATAATATCAAGTATTTTGATAAAATAAATAACTTTTAGTAAATTAGTCAAAAGGCTGTCTTAATGTTATTGCAGCAGATAGAGTTCCTTCATCCAAATAGTCCAGTTCTCCGCCTATTGGAATGCCACTAGCTAGTCTTGATATTTTGATGGTGGAATTTTTGAAATATTCAGTAATGAAACAAGCGGTAGTTTGACCTTCTAAAGTAGAATTAGTTGCAATAATTATTTCATTAATGTTCTTATCCTGGCATCTAGCTAATAATTCCGGTAGTCTTAGTGCTTTGGGGTTGTGACCATTAGAAGTTGATAAATTATGCCCTAGTACATGATAATGCCCTTTAAAAATACCACTACGCTCTATTGCCCATAATTCTGTCACTGTCTCAACAATTGCTATGATAGATTCGTTGCGATCATCAGATGAACATACTCTGCAAATATGATGAGAATCTATGTTACCACAAATATTACATTTGACAACATTACTATCTACACAACAAAGAACTGAAATTAGACTTTTTAGCCTAACATCTTTTTCTTGTAAAAGATGTAAGACTATACGCCTTGCTGATCTTTGACCAAGACCAGGTAGTTTAGAGAGAAGATAAACCAACTGATCTATTTCATTTAATTTATTCATAAACATACCTTCACTACTTTAAAAGTTGTTAAAACAACTTATTAACTTACCTTACACATAAACCCCATGACAATTTAAAAATTCCGGAAAAGTACAAAACGTCATTGCGAGACCATGTAATGGGCGAAGCAATCCATTTTTGATCACTTTCTGGATTACTTCGTTGACCTTTACGATCTCCTCGTAATGACGCCAGACTATTTTCCCTATGGCTTTTAAATGCCATGCGTAAGGTGAGTAATTAATTATAGTATTTTTTTAATTCTTAATAACTACAGTTCCAGCAATTTTGTCATGTAAAGCTTGGCGTTGTTTAGAAAATAGTATAAACCAAATACCAACTAGCACTAATACATATCCACAAAATCTTTTAACTAATTGGCATTTACTAGGTTTTTCAAGAGTTATTGCATCTACTATTTTCATATGCATAATAAGTTTTCCAGGTGTGGCTCCGCAATAAATCCAAAAACCAATAAAATATGTTGATACTAGAGCAAAGTTAATGATAAGCATTAAAATAAATAATGTAAAAATACCACTAGCAGTTATGTTTTGGAGTAATTCCGGTTTTCTGCTACCCATTATTAGTATGTCAGCCATATTAGCTTTAAAAAATAATAAAGATAGTCTAGATAAAATAAAGGAAGTGATTGGCGTTGTAAAAATTGACAACAAAAATGAATCTAGACAAGAAGCAAAAAGCCTAGGAACTAGTTTGGGGTATATAATTTGTTTATTCATTTTTTTTCTAGCTTATATTGTATAATTATTTCCGACAGACTCCTAGCCCTAAATTCTCCTGAATTGACTATATTATAAATTTTCTTTCGAAAGAAGTCTAATGTAATATAAGATCCAAACCATTACCAAGCATAATATTTAATAACTCACTGGAACGAGGCACTACATCAAGATTCGTAGCGATATCAATATGTTGTTTAGGTAGGAGTTTGATATTTTTGTGATGCATTATATAAGATTTTACCGTTACATATTTTTTATCTAACAGTCTAACTCTAATTAATGGTATGGTCACATCATGGTCGGAGTTATTGGTTATCTGGTAGGAAACTTTAATTTGTCCTATTTCTTTATTTTGTTCAACATGGATGTTTCCTATAGTTAGGATATTATCATTTTCTTTATACAGAGCTGGTATGTTAAGTTTTTCTTGAAATAACAATAATAATAAAAGAATAATTACGCTAAACAATAAGATAGGTAAAATATTTGAATGTTGGGGAATTTTTGGTGGTAATAAAGCTGGCAAATTAGTACCTTGGGTTAAAAATATTTTATTATTTTCATTAGTGCTAGCACTTTTTGCTGTATGATGATCTGATATAATTGGTGGTTGTTGCTTTTCATGCTCTGATTTTTGATACCAGATATGGTTGCATTGTGAACATTTGACCTTCCTACCGGTCATACCTATTTGTTCTTTTGACACTATAAAGTTAGTGTTACAACTTGGGCAGGAAATACTCATTTACGTACTCTAATTTATGTACTCAAACTATTTAAGTATATTAGGTTGACTTAAAAATAAAGTAAATTATGATTTTTTTTTACCTTTTAGCAAGAACCTTATGCAAAAACATATTAATACTATAGAAGAATTTTGGCAAATACGCGATAAATTAACCAAAGATTCAGAAAAAACTAATTACGCCAAACAAATATTGCAGGATATTATTAATGGTTTGAATCAAGGGGTAATCAGGGTTTGTAAGAAAGAAGGAGCTGATTGGCAAGTTAATCATTGGGTAAAAAAAGCTATTTTATTACATATGATGGTAACTGATCCACAAATTTACTCTGGAGATTGCATGAGGTGGTATGATAAAATTGCCCCCAAATTTTCTACAGATTATAGTACAGAATTATTTCAAACAAATGGCTGTCGTATAGTTCCCGGAGCAATTATCCGAACGGGGGTATATTTAGCTAAAAACGTTGTTGTTATGCCTTCTTTTATTAATATAGGGGCATATATAGGAGAGGGAACAATGGTTGATACCTGGGCTACTATAGGCTCATGTGCCCAAATAGGTAAGAATTGTCATATTTCCGGTGGAACAGGTATTGGTGGTGTGTTAGAACCAATCCAAAATAATCCGGTAATAATCGAAGATAATTGTTTTATAGGTGCAAGATCAGAAATAGCAGAAGGAGTTTTAGTAGAAGAGGGAAGCGTAATTAGTATGGGAGTATTTATTGGTGCTTCTACGAAGATAGTAGATAGAGAAAGTGGCAAAATAATTTATGGTAAAGTTCCAGCCTATTCAGTTGTAGTACCTGGCAGCTTGCCTGCTGATTCAGGAAAACCAAGTTTATATTGTGCCGTAATCGTTAAGCAGGTAGATGCCGGAACTAGGAGTAAGGTATCGATAAATGATCTGTTAAGAGGAAATTAAATATATGAATAATAACAAATTAAAGATTATAGTTGAGACAAAAACCCTAACTCATGCTTTGAGCTTTGCTAATTCAGTAGTAGAAAAACGTAATGTAGTTGCCGAACTTAGTCATATTAAATTATCATCGAAGGATGGGAAACTAGAGTTAATAACTACTAATATGGAAATATATTTAAGCCAGAAAATAGCAGCTCAAGTAATAAGAGAGGGAGAAATAACGGTATCTACTAAAACATTAAATGACATAGTAAAAAAGATAGCTGATAATGATATAGTACTCAGTGTATCCAATGAAACCGATCAGCTTGAAATTTTAGGAAAGAATTGTGCTTTTAATCTGCTAACTTTACCTGCGGATCAATTCCCTGCATTAGATGATATTAATGTTGAAGCTATTTTTAAAATAGCTTGTCGTGATTTTGTTAAGATGATCGATGGCACCCTGTTTTCGGTGTCCCTTGATGAAACTCGCTATAATCTTAATGGCGTTTATTTTTACGTAAAAGATGAAGAATGTTGTATGGCTAGCACCGATGGACATAGATTATCAGTGTCAGTAGTAGAAATAGTCGATAAGGTTAGCAAGTTTGGTGTTATTTTATCTAAAAAAACTCTCGAGGAAATCGTCAAAATATTAAAAGACCCCAAAAATATTCAGTTAGAGGTAGAAATTTTTCTAAGTGTGAATAGAATTAAATTTGTTTGCAATGATATTATGATGGTATCAAAACTGATTGATGGAACTTTCCCGGATTACCAAGGATTTATCCCAGTAGATAATAACTATAAACTTACTATTAATACCAAATTGCTAGCTGATGTTATAGATAGAGTAGCAACAATAACTATAGATAAATTTCAAGCAATAAAATTAACTTTATCAAGAGATATGCTTGAAATCACAGCTTCAGGAGAAGCAAGGGGAGCAGCTAAAGAAACTATACCACATTCACTAGATGAAAATAATTTATACGTTTTTGATCATGAAGATACTTTGTCTATAGGTTTTAACCCTAAATATCTTACTGACGCACTCAATGCTGTGTTAAATGCTACTAAAGCAAACCAAGTTGACCTATATTTTTTGGATGCATCATCGCCAATGTTATTGAAAACGCTTCAGAATCCTAAAGACGTTTTTGTGATTATGCCAGTTAAGGTTTGATCATAACAAGAGTATCACTTATAGCTAACCCGAATTAGTTTTAGGAGGCTGCCTACAATAACTAAAGTAAGCGTCATTACGAGAAGGCGTAGCTGACGAAGCAAATGCATTTACTCTGTAGGTTCTTCTCCTAGCAGTGGTGTAGTCTGATCATCAGCACACTATGTTCAACATTAGAGAGTTTTAAGTACGAAAAAATTTTGTTTAACACTTCATTAGGAAGAGAGATTAAGCTAATGCTGTCTTCTCCGAGATAAGTTAGTTTGACTAAAACTATCAGACAAAATATATTCTCGAACATCTTTACTTAATGGTTTATCGAGTATGATACTTCTTAGGCAAGCAACTATTTCTTCTCGTCTTTTGAAATTGGTTAGCTCATTAATTTTGTTGTCATTATGTATTTGTTGTAATTTTTCGATTAATTGATTGGTAATAGTTGATAATTTATTATCTATTTGTTGCTTGCTACTATGCTGATCTAATTCTATACTAAATATTTAAGGAAGGAGTTATGAATTTAACACATAGAAAAGCAAAAATAGAGGATTTACCTCGTATTATAGAACTATTGCTTGAGGATGACTTAGGACAAACGCGTGAATCTAAAAGTACAGAGTTGGATAAATGTTACATAAAAGCGTTTCATAAGATTGATAGCGATCCAAACCAATATTTGATGGTTGTAGAAAAGATAAGCGAGATAATCGGTACATGTCATCTCACTATTATACCCTCGCTAACGTTTATCGGTAGTACTCGCATGCAGATAGAAGCCGTAAGGGTTGCTGAAAAACATAGAGGTCAGAAAATAGGTCAGTGGATGTTTGCTCAAACTATCTTATATGCTAAAGATAATGATGTTTCTCTTATTCAACTTACAACAAATAAAAAGCGTTCAAAAGCAAAGTATTTCTATGAAAAATTAGGCTTTATCGCTAGTCACGAAGGTATGAAATTATATTTGCGGGAGAGATTATGAGCAAAATAATAATTTTGAGAAAGAATCTATAATGAACTGATGTGCTAAGTAATACTAAAAACATTGAGTTGAATGAGCAATTTGTCAAATCTCTTAATTTCATGGAATTAAATAGCAGGAATATTTTTATTACTGGTAAAGCAGGAACAGGAAAATCCACGTTATTAACTTACTTTAGAAGAAATACTCAAAAGAAAATTGCAGTATTAGCTCCTACAGGTACCCAGTGCATCAACGAGGGCATGAATTTTAGTACTAAAACCACCTTTGCTTCTACCTAAAGCTGTTTCCTCTTGATTATCTTTGATATACTACTAATAAATGAAGGGTTGCAAAGATAGAAGAGATATTTAATAATCTAAAATTTTATTTATTTACAGGAGTTAGCAAGAGAAAATATTGAACTACAATTAGAGGTGGTAAGATATTGAGTGATTATATATTAGACCTCTTGCATAACCTAAAGATAATTGAGGCATTTTTAGGAAAAACGAAGTCGAGTACCGCAGCGTACTAAGATGTACGTGAGGAACGGATACGAGTTTTGACAACAAAATTACCAATTAGGTTAGGTTATGCAAGAGGTCTATTTATTCACCTAAAATTATCCCACCTACCATAACCTCATTAAAAATTTCATTCCAACGTATTTTATGCTCATATTTAATAGCTCTATCAACCTCTACTAACGAAACATATTTGTCTACAAAATTTGACGTATCCTGTAATAAACGTAAATAGTATTTTATTGTATCAATAACCCCATTAACGATAACCTGACAGCCATGTAAGATTTTAATTTTTTGAATTATATCATTAATAGCATCAGATTCTGATGCGGTTAACCTTAAATTTGATAAAATGTAATATCTTTGAATTTTAGTAATCCGAAATTTGTCAAATGCAATTTGTACGGTTTCTTTAGTGATTAACCTATTCCACTTAACCTCTATACCTTCAAAAACTTGGTTGTTTTTATCAAATACTTCAATATCCCCTACAGCACCACTTTGTAGATCAGACGATGTATGACTTTCAAGGTGAGCCAATTTACATGAATTAAATCTTTTAACCTCATCAATAAAACATTTATATATTGCATAAATTGCTAATACTGGCAACCTACTTGCTCCAAAACCATCTTTATATTTATACGAAAAATGCTTTTCAAGAATATAAATTGCATTAGCAATTGTTATCTCCGTTGGACGAACTAGATTAACCCGCTTCTTTTCCCGTTGAATTAAAAGTTGCTTAAAAATATACTTAAGAGTTACCTCTGCTGAATATCTATTAACTTCTAATTCATTAAGAATTAATAAAAAAGCTTCGGCGACTTCTTTTGGTGATATTTTTCCCTTGTAGTCTAATATATATGGATAAGGTTGTTCAAGAGAACGAGTTAGCCAACCACTTTCAGACATTGATGGAAATTCATATTTTCTTAAAAATGGAGTAACATATTTTGTATCAAAGCTTCTACCAGAATATCCATTTTGCATATTTGATTGATGGTACCTAACATCTTGAGAAGGATGGAAATACTTGTATACTACACTTGTAATGAGAACTGTTAGCACCCCCTTACTACGCTCTGAATTATCTAATATAATATCCAATCTACTTTTAATACTATCTTCTATAAAGAAGTCAGACTCAACTGAAACTTTTTCCAAGAAAGTAGCTAATTCTTTTCCATATTCCATAATAAACTCAATAAATCACAGTAATTGTTCAACTATGGCTTCTCCTATAATTCTTACCTTTGGAATACATACAGAATTTCCAACTTGTTTATATAACTCAGATATTGAAGATTTTAGTTTATAGTCTTCAGGAAATCCCATAATTTTAAAACACTCATTTATTGTTAGTTTTCTTACACGTCCATTATTAAGTAATATCCAATAACGCCCCGAAGTTTCTTGCGATGATAATGTTGGGTGCGTACCTTCAATTGAATATATTCTGTTTGGTTGTTTGTGAACTCTAGATAAATGCTCAGTTCCCTCCCTAACCCCTTTATTTCTTATCTTTTTATTCCTATATCCACAAAATATTAAACCACTTTGTTGTCTAGTTGGATTCTCTATAATTTTATATTCATCTGATTCTAGAAATTCAAAATCCCCTTCTTGATCCAAAATATCATGAATTTTTATAGTTTTTTGTTTTTTAAGCTTAGAAAAATCAAACTTACCATTTAAACTTGCAATAATAATTAATCTTTCTCTATTTTGTGGAACTCCAAAATTTTTTGCATTTAGTATATTGTAAGAAATATTATAGCCTATCTTATTAAGGTTTGATACGATGTGTTGCAACGTTTCACCATTGTTATGATGTAATAAATGCTTCACATTTTCTAGCATCACAACTTTAGGCTTTGAATGATTTACAATATTAAATATCGATTCAATTACACTTGCACGTTCATCTTTTAATCCCATTTTTTTACCTGAAATACTAAAGGGTTGGCAAGGAAATCCCGCACATAAAACATCACACTCCGGTATATCATTTGGATCTATTGTTTTGATATCTCCATCTGGAATTTCACCAAAATTTTCTTGATACATTTTTTGGCAATGTTCATTTATTTCGCATGAAAAAAGACACTTTCCACCTATTGACTGCAACGCAATCCTAAATCCTCCGATCCCAGCAAATAAATCAATGAAAGAAAATTTGTACATTTGTAAATCAATTTTTATACACTTTATACTAAACAACTTAACCACAATCTCAATCTTAAAATCATAGTAGTATATTTGTTTTTCTATATTAACCTTATCACTTCTCCCCCTCTTCTAATTCTTTATGATATAATTTATAATATTCGGCTTTATTTTCTATAAGCTGTGAGTGAGTTCCTTGCTCAAATATCATACCAGATTTCATAACAACTATATGATCAACATCCTTAATACTCGATAAACGATGGGTGACAATTAAGGTAGTCTTACCTTTACGAAGATTTACTAAAGAATTTAAAATTAATCGCTCAGAATTTTGGTCTAACGAACTTGTTGCCTCATCCCAAACTAAAATTGCTGCTGGCTTCAAAAATGCTCTAGCTATCGCTAAACGTTGACGCTGCCCACCTGAAAGCGTTGAACCTTGATTACCAATCATCGTATCATAACCGAATGGGAGTTGTGAAATAAATTCATCAGCATCAGCATATTTTGCCGCAGTAATAATTTCACTGCGGGTGGCATCTGGGTTACCATAAGCAATATTTTCTGCAACGCTAGTGTCAAATAATGTAGTATCTTGCGTTACTAAAGAGATTTGCCGTCTTAAAGAGTCAATTTTTATATCTTTAATATCGTAATCATCAATTAAAATTTGCCCGCTAGTTGGGTTATAAAATCTTACTAATAAATTAGCTAATGAAGTTTTGCCGCTACCAGAACGTCCTATAACAGCTGTAGTCTTCCCTTGCATTAATTGTAAATTCAGATGCTTTAAAGCTACTTTATTATTAAATTTTAGCTCTACATTGTTAAAAACTACTGATGGATTAACTAACGGAACAGTTTGAGCATTTACACTATCTTTAATAACAGGCTCAGTATCTAGAATATTAAATACTCTTTTTGTTGCAGAGATACCTTCTTGTAGGTTGACATTTAAAGATACCAAACTTTTAAAAGGTCTATAAGCTGCAATAAAAGCTGAGATAAAAGCAAAAAATGCTCCTGGAGTAGTTTCTCCTTCTATAACTAATAGTCCACCATACCAGATAAGTCCTCCAACTGTGATACCACTTAATATTTCCATAATTGGTGAGATCAGTGCATCCAATTTGGCAGTTTTTTTTAGAAAACGTAAAATATTGCTGGAAATCAATAAAGCTCGATTGCTTTCAATTTTCTCTCCTAAGAAAGACTTAACAATTTTAATTGACCCAAAAGTCTCATCTAACCTTGAAGTATAATTAGCTAATTCCTCTTGAGCTTGACCTGATATTCTGCGAATTCTCTGTCCTAATTTTTGTATTGGATAAATTGCTATTGGAAATGCCATAAATACAATACAAGATAGCTTAGGTTCTAGCTTAAACATCACTAATATAAGACCTAGTACTGTTAAAGAATGTTTGGCAAAACCTACCAGTATATTCGATACTGCACCACGCATCATCGAAATATCGTTAGTAAAGCGTGATATTAAACGCCCCGATGATTGAGACTGAATAAATAGAATATCGGCAAATAATAAATGTTCATACATTTTAATTTGCAAATCAGTTAAAATTCTCTGACCAACAAATTTAATTAAATAACTTGAATAATATTCAGCAAGACCTTTAATAGTATGGATTATTATTACCATAAACGGTAGAAATAATAACATTTGACGATTGCGTATTAAAAATATTTGGTCAATGGTTGGTTGGACTAATTCAATAATATAAGCAGTACACACAGCCGAAACCACCATAAAAAATACTGCTACCCCGATCTGTTTTAGATATGGTCTTATATGGTCAACTATTAGCCTTCTTAAAGTGCTATAGGCATTATAGTCATAATTTATTAGATTATGTTTTTTTAGCAAAATTCTCTCCTTCCATTTGGTAATTTGTTACAACTCTTGCACTATACAGATAAATTACTGTACTGAACAATATTAGTAATAATAACATAAAAAATCCTAGCACTAAGTATATTGAATTAAAATATTGCCATAATAACATACAAAAAAATGGCGTTGTCGATGAAAGTATCATTCCACCAAGTGAATGAGATAGGCTACACATTCTAGCCCTAATATTAGTTACAAACATAGATTGGACAATAATTTGTAATGGCACTACGTAAAATGGAGCAAGTCCGATAAGTATTACCGGAAAGTAAATTATCGAGATTTTTATATATAATAGCAATTGTACAATAATTATCACTAACAAACTTAATGATAGTGAGATGATAATTTGTTTTTTAGGATAAAACCTATCGGCTAAAAAACCAGACAACACCGACATACTAGCATAAATGCTTATTAAAACTATATTGATAATTTGAGATTGATGGCTATTCATAACCAATGCACTTTTTACAGCAAAGACTCCCCAAAAATAAATGAGAAAATGGTAAATACCCCCTATACAACCACTGATTAATATTGCTAAAATAAATTTGCTAGGCAAACTTTTGATAATCTTTGCCAAATAAAAAAAGTTATAATCAGCAGATTTGTGATCTTTTCTAGATTTTAAAAATTCTTCGCTTTCATGAAAATAATGCCTCAAGAATATAATAATTAAGCCAAAAATTCCACCAATAATAAAATTCGCTCGCCATAAATAAGCAATTGACTCAAACTCTGTAGAAAAATGGTAAATTGCTGCCGCAAGCAATGCTCCAACCTGACTACAAAATGATACAATACCACTAGCACAATTTTTACTTGCCTTACCCACTTTTTCTACAACATAAATTTTTATTGCATCACTTTCTCCTGCTAAACTCATTAAAAATGTCATACGACAAAATATTAAAATTATTGTCGCTACTATACCAATTTTATCAAAATTAGGAGTTAACCCTATAAGAATTGTCGAGATAGTGGCTAAAAATACCGAAATTCTCACTGAGACAATTCTACCATATTTATCACTAATAAAACCAAAAATGATCGAGCCGATAGGACGAGCTATTACAGCTATACTAAATATAGCAAAAAATAATAATATTTGTTGATCATTTGATCCTAATGGTAAAAAGTTTTTGGATAAAATAGTTGCTGATAGCCCAAAAAGAGCATAATCATAATAACGAACAGTTGTTGTAAAAAAAGCAATTAGGAACGCCGGTCTTGTAATACATCTAGACCTATTATTTTTTTCATGGTATAATTTTTTTATCTTAATTTGTGCATTGTTGATTTTTTATTGTTGAGTATATACATTTAATGCAAAAAAAGAAAATGTTAGTTATATGTGGACCTACTGCTAGTGGTAAGTCTTATTTGGCACATTATTTAGCCAAAATATATGATGGCGAGATAGTTAACAGCGACTCTATGCAGATATATAAGCATATCCCTATTATTACTGCTTCACCATCACCAATATACCGAGACGAGATACCCTATCATCTTTATAACTTTTTATCCGTAGATCAAGAATTTTCAGTAATACAATATGTAAATCATGCTCTTGAGAAAATTACAGACATCCGTAATAGAGGTAAGCTACCAATAATTGTTGGTGGTACGGGGTTATATATTAATTCACTGCTTTTTGGTTATAATGAAATACCGACAATATCTCCAGAGATTAGGCAATATGTTAGAGAGTTGCACTCTAAGATTGGCTCATGTCAATTCTTTAATCAACTAAAAGAGCTTGATGTATTGGCTAGCCAGAAATTAAATAAGCATGATAGTCAGAGGGTTATAAGAGCCTATGAAGTATTTATGCAAACCAAGCAATCTATATTTACTTTCCAAGCTACACAGAATATACCCATTCTTCCAGAATTTGACTTTAAAGTAATTTTTCTACATCCGGAGCGAGAATTTCTTTATCAAACATGTAATACTAGGTTAGAAAAAATATTTAATGAAGGAGCAATTGAAGAAATAGCTCTAATTAAAGAAAACTTTCCCGATATAATATCTTCTGCAATAAAAACCATTGGTCTGCGAGAAATATTATCTTATCTAAATAATGAAATTACTTTACAAACTGCCTTAAATCTAGCACAAATTAAAACCAGGCAATATGCAAAAAGACAAATTACCTGGTTTAAAAACCAAATAAAAGACAAGATTACTCTAGAATATTCCAATAATCAACAATTTGAAGAGTTATTAATAGACTTATAGTGAATTAACTTGAATTTGCAACGTTATAAATCCGATTAGTATTTAGATCAGTGTAATTGCGAGGAGCCACTTTAGTGGCGACGAAGCAATCAAAAAAACGATTAAAATGGATCAACTATGTTAGCAATAAAAATTTAAATAAATTTGGTTTAAATTTTTATTGCTTCTGCAGAGCTAGAATGGAGAGAAGAAAAATTGAGGTAATTGATATGCCCATATTTTATTGTGGTCACTTTGTAACCTGAGGAATTAAGTGAGGAGAGGATATTAAATGTTTATTATAAATATTACTTACAAAACAAATCTTGCTGTTGTTGAAAAGTTTATTGCAAGTCACATAAAATTTCTAGATAATTATTATTCTAAAGGTTGCTTTATTGTATCAGGTCGTAAAAATCCTAGAACAGGAGGTATTATTCTTGCAAATATTAAGGACAAGAAGCAAGTTGATAGTATAATAAAAGAAGATCCATTTTACATTAATAATATCGCTAATTATGAAATAATTGATTTTACCCCTACAAAATACCATGAAAAATTCGCATATTTTACTAAAAATATTTATAACGATACTAAGAATATATAATATTGTATAAAGAATTCCATAACAAACTAGTAATTTATAATCATATAGCTAAAACGTATACGTCATTGACCACGCAAGTAGGTCGGCAATCCACATTTATTGGACAACAACTACGCGGAAATGACAATTTACAATAAATATTTATCCTGGTTAGCTATAATCCTTATAAAACAATAATTAGAATTAATGATGATTTACCCTACCTTACTTATTCTTTTGTTTATCCTGTTTCTCTATTTTAAATTTAGAAAGACATTTTATATTACCTCAATAATCTATCCAATAGTTGCTGGTATATTATTAATTAACAGCCAAAATGAGGCGGTAATTAATCTGTATAATAATAGTTTTATTATTAATTTTAGTAATGAAAATAAATTAATAGCACTTGCTTTTATGGTGATAACGTTGGGGACTAACCTATATGCCATTAGCCAAAACAGAAAATTTGAGGTATTGATAGGTAGTTTATACTCAGCCTCTTCCTTGATCTGTTTATTTGCTGGGGATTTTATCTCGATGTTTGTTGCTCTAGAAATGATGATGATATGTGCCACTTTGTTAATTTTTTACGGTAATTGTAAAAATAGTATTAGGGCGGCAAGACAGTATTTCCTTACGCATCTTATAAGTGGTAGTCTTATCTTAATAGGGATTAGTTATATAATCACCAATAGTTCTAACATACAAATTATTTCTCTTAGCCAATTGATAGAGAACAGAGATGCTTCTTTTATCTTTTATGTTCTAATACTTAGTGGTTGCTTAATTAATGTAGCGAGCATACCTTTTTCCGGATGGATTGTTAATTGTTATCCATTTGCCTCAACTTCAGGGATGATATATTTAACCAGCTTTACTAGTAAAATATCGATCATTATACTTCTTAAATTATTTAGTGGTTTAGAGATACTTAAATTCTTTGGATTATTAATGATTATATATGGTGGGGTTTATGCTTGTATAGAAGATAACATCAAGAGATTAGTCTGTTATCTTACTGTTTCTCAGCTTGGATTTATGGTGATTGCCATTGGCACAAAATCTCAACAAGCAAATTTAGGAATCATAGTTTTTCTTTTTGTCCATATATTGTATAAAGCTTTATTTGGTCTATATGTTGCTATATTAATAGATAAAGGTAATGTAGAAAATTGCTCTGAGATAAAAGGGCTTTACTCATGGAGAAGCCCTTTATTGCTTGGTAGTTTAATAGTTAGTGTATTATTCATTATAGCCTTACCTCCTCTTGCTAGTTTTGTTAGCAAAATTATTGTGACCAATGTTTTGGATCAGGATATTAATTATTATGCTATTTTCCTATTAAAAATTATAACATGTGCGGCTTTATTTTCTACGGTTAAATACAAATCTCTGACTAAGGACTTTTACCCTATAGTGAATATTTTGAGCAAAGTCAGCTTATTGGTCATGCTATCGTTTGTATTGGCAACTAATTTCTTTTTAGAGCAAGGCTTAAAATTAGTATGGTCATCTTATCCTGTTGAAACACTTGATATAAATTGGTTGGATATAGTAAAGCAAATAGTAATAATAATAATAGGTATATTGCTTAGTGTGGTTTTTAATAAAAAGATTTCTAGACGTTCAACTGCTAACATAAATTTAGATTTATTTCAGTTTGTTGAAAATAATTTTCGTCGTATTTATTACAAATATCACTTAGTGGGACACGATTTTAATGATAGACTAGGGGCGGAATACCCTGTTTTGAAAAGAGTAGAAAAAAATGCTTTACGTAAGATAAAATCTTTGCATAATCAATCAACAAGTCTATTAGTCGTAATTATATCGTTAATTACTTTTATAATAATAAGCACTAAATGAGGGCAAAATGCAGCCACCTATAGCCAATAAGATCGATTACAGTTTTACATTGCACGGTAAAAAATTTACAGATCAATATAACTGGCTTAGAGATATCGAATGGCCTAATGTTAGCGATAAAAAAATCATAGAATATTTACAGGCAGAAAATAAATATTCCGAGCAATTTTTTGAGCCATTACAAAAAGAAAAAGATAAAATATTTGAGGAGTTAAAGGGCAGAATTAAACTTGCTGATCAGTCAACTTACGTAAAAAAAGATAATTACTATTATTATACCAGAACTGAAGAAAATGCTGAATATCCTATATATTGCCGAAAAATTGGGTCAATAGATGCTCCGGAAGAAATTATATTAGATATCAATGTTATTGCTAAAGATAATAAATTTACTGATCTAGGTCTAGTATCAATCTCTCCCGATCATATGCTACTAGCTTATAGTGTTGATTTTACCGGGGATGAAAAATATACAATTAAAGTCTATAATTTAAAGACCAAAGAATATTTACCAGATGAAATACATAATGTGAGTCGCACTATAATTTGGCATGAATATCTGAAAGGGTTCTTTTATATGCCGATTAATGAGAATTTTCGTCATGATAAATTAATGATTCACTTCATAGATCATGCAATTTCCGATGATAAGTTAGTACATCATATAACAGATCCATTATATCAGTTGAACGTTAGTAAGTCATCCAGTCGACAATATATTTTCGTTGATGTATCTGGTCATGATGCAAATGAAACATATGTTCTAGCAATGTGGGATCATAGCTTTGAACCTAAGCTTCTTAGACCTCTAAAGGGAGGAGTTTTTTATGATGTTGAGCATAATGGTGATAATTTTTATATTAATACCAATGAAGGGGCAAAAAACTTTCGCATAGTGTTAGTAAATGTGCGTAATTTTCAAAATGATTTATGGGAAAATAATTATATACCAGAAGACCCAACTAAATATTTAGCTAGTTTTAATATTACTAACAATTATTTAATAGTTAATTATCGTGATCAAGGATTACCAGTTATTAAAATAAAGCATCTTAAAGAGCAGAATGAAAAAATTATTCATTTCCCGGATGCTGCTTTTACTGCTTCAGCCTTCTCTACTAATTTTGATGAAGATGATATTCGAGTAAATTATTCTTCGCTTGCTAGACCGAACACCACTTATAGTTATGATTTTAACAGTGAGCAACTATCAATATTGAAAGTACAGGAAATACCAAGTGGCTTTAATCCTGAAGAATATATGGTGGAAAGAATATTTGCTGATAATGATGGGGTTAAAGTACCAATTACCTTATTATATAAAAAATCATTATTTAACAAGGATGGGAAGAATCCTTTATATTTATATGGTTATGGTTCATATGGTATCAGCATACCAGTATCCTTTAGGAATACCGCTATTTCTCTTGTAGATCGTGGGTTTGTTTATGCTCTTGCTCATATTAGAGGTGGAGACGATCTTGGGCATGATTGGTATCAAGCTGCTAAATTCCTCAATAAAAAAAGAACTTTTGATGACTTTATTGTTTCTGCTAAACAGTTAATTAAAGAAAAATATACTAGCCAGGGTAATATAGTAATTTGTGGAGGAAGTGCAGGAGGGATGTTAATTGGAGCGGTCATTAATGAACAACCAGAATTATTTAAAGCAGCCCTTGCCCATGTGCCTTTTGTTGACGTATTAAATACTATGCTCGATGAAGAACTGCCATTAACCCCTAGTGAATTTAAGGAGTGGGGCAATCCTAAAGAGCTAGATTATTTTAACTATATTAAGTCTTATTCTCCGTATGATAATATAAAAGCTCAAAACTACCCGAGTCTATTTATCACGGCTGGAATTTCTGACCCTAGAGTTGGGTATTGGGAAGCAGCTAAATGGGCAGCAAAGATTCGGGCAACAAAAACAGATAATAACATATTATTGCTAAAAACTAATATGGATTCAGGGCATAAAGGTTCTTCTGGTCGTTTCGATTATCTAAAAGAAGCAGCCGATGAGATAATATTTATATTTAGGGTTTTTGGTATAAGTCAGATAGTATAGTTAACCGGATTGTGAGCGTTCACGGTTTTTTTGCTTTCTTATGATGAATAAAAAATATGCTCACCAAGCGTCATTACGAGGAACCGAATTGCGGCGACGCGGCAATCCAAAAAGTGACCAGGAATAGATTGCTTCGTTGGCTACGCCTTCTCGCAATGACGTCTTGTACTTTAACCTTTTTTCCGTGAACACTCACGATTCTATAGTTAGTATTATGTAGACGTTTTAGTTATATCATCATATCTCTTCAATCTAGATAATATAGGTTCTAAATCAGACAGCTTAATCATACAAGGTCCATCACTTGGAGCATTATCTGGCTCTTGATGAACTTCCATAAAAATACCAGCGACTCCAACACTAACAGCTGCTCTTGCCAGTATTTCAACATATTTCCTCTCGCCACCACTACTATTGCCTATACCACCTGGCTGCTGAACCGAATGGGTTGCATCGAAAATTACTGGAGCCCCAGTTTCTGCCATAATTGGCAAACTACGCATATCTGATACTAATGTGTTGTAACCAAAACATACTCCCCGCTCGGTAAGCATGATATTCTTAGCCCCAAAGCTTTCCAGCTTAGCATGGACATTCTTCATATCCCAAGGAGCAAGAAATTGTCCTTTTTTCACATTAACCACCTTATTGGTCAGTGCTGCAGCCCGCAATAAATCTGTTTGTCTACATAAAAAAGCGGGAATTTGGATTATATCAACAATTTCAGCAACCCTAGCACATTGACCCTCTGTATGAACATCGGTAAGAATGTGACAATTAAAGGTTGATTTTACCTTATACAAAATTTCTAGCCCTTTGTCAAGCCCACTACCACGAAGACCATTAATTGAAGTTCTATTTGCTTTGTCAAATGATGATTTGTAAATAAATGGTATGTTAAGTTTAGCCGTAAGAGTCACAAGCTTGTCTGCCATAAATAGTGCATGATCTAGAGTTTCTATTTGGCATGGACCAGCAATCAAAATAAATGGTAGAGCATTGCCAATTTTGATATTATGTAAGTCAATTATTTTTTGCATAAGTACAGTTGCTCCTTAAATTCTATTTCGCAATAGGCAAGCTAGATTCTTGTTGCTTATCATCAACTTGCTCTATTTTCTTAATTATTCCCGAATTCTTCTTAGAAGACAGATTAGCCAGAATAACAGCGTTAATCATAAATAACGTGGCAAGTACTACCGTAGTTCTAGTCAAGAAATTAACCACCGTCCGACCTGCAACAACACCCATAGTCCCATTACCACCAGTCTTTTGCATCAAAATTACAATAATTAGCAATATTGCTATCACAATATGAACAAAAAGTAATATATTTATCATTTTTTAAAAACCCTATAATTTAACATTTGAACTAGCATTTGATAATCAAGTGAGGATTTGCCAACCATAACCCCATCAATATTCTGTATACTTAATATCTTTTCTATATTATCTAAATTTACAGATCCACCATATACTAAGCTGATATTATTTGCAACTTGCCTTTGCTTGAGATAATAATTAAGAGCATCAAATATTTCTGTTAATTTTTCTTGTCCAGGAGTAATTCCTGTTCCTATAGCCCAAATTGGTTCATATGCTACTATTAAATTTTGTTCACCTACTATATTTGGTAAAGATTCCTCTAACTGCTTTAATAAAAAATCTTTATAATTATTGTTTTGTCGTATAGCTAAATCCTCTCCAATACAAATAATAGGGGTGACTTGAGACTCCAAACAATTTTCTGCTTTTTGTCTTATTAATGCATTAGATTCTTGTAAGAAATTTCTTCGTTCACTATGACCAACAATAGAGTAATTAATTTTACTCAGTTTTAATAGTAAGCTAGAATATTCTCCAGTGTAACTCCCCTGCCCTACAAATCGACTGACATTTTGTCCACAAAACTCTAAAAATTTGAATTTGTCAGATAGATAAGCAAGATAAGGAACAGGAGGAGCTATAATAAGCTGATTATTATACTGTTGTTCTGTAAGCTTAGTACAAAATTTAAATGCCTCATCTAAGCTCATATGCATTTTCCAATTAATAATAATAAGTTTTTTCATAAAAATTACTTGCAGATATTAGTGGACGAACTATTTTAGTGTATTATAAACACTTAAAGAAGAAAAATTTTATATTTATGTTAAATAATATTAGAAACGCTGCTGATAGTTTTGTAATGCGTATTCTACTTGGCGTAATTGCCTTCGCCTTTGTTGGATGGGGAATTAAAGATGTATTACATACTAGCAATAATTTTGATTTGATTACCTTTTCTGATGCAAATAATATTAGCCAAGAAGATTTTCTAAAAGAAAAAGCCGAACAAATTCGGGCTATTCAAAGACAAAGTGGCACAAATCTTAGTGAAGAAGATATAAAACAGTTAAATATTGATAATTTTATTATTAAAAAACTTATCAATAACCGTATTATCAACTATTTAGTTAGCTATTATAATTTAGATTTAACTGATGATAATGTGATCGAGTTAATTAAGGAAAATCCTAATTTTAAAAATGAACAAGGTCTATTTGACATAGAGCGATTTAAAGGTTTTTTAAAAAATTATTACATTAATGAAGAAGATTATTTTTCTGACATTAAAGAACATACTTTAAAGAATCTTCTAATTCGTATTTTTATAGAATCATTTCCTACACCAAAGATAATGGTCAAAAATATTGTAGATTACATAGCTGAAACAAGAGATGTAGAACTTGTACAAATTGATCTACAACGTCAATCTAAAGACTTAGTAATAACTCCTCCAACCACATCGCAATTAGAAGATTTATACCAAAATAATCTAACATTGTTTGAAGTACCGGAAAAACGTAATTTGTCTTATGTAAAAATATCAAGTGAAATGTTATGCCAAAAAATTCATAATAATGATGAGGAGCTATTAAATTTTTATCAGGACAACAAAGAAGAATTTGCTAATAAAAAGTTTAGCGAGGTCAAAAAACAAGTTAATGAATTACTGCAACAACAAAAAGCAGAACAATTGAAACTATTAATGATTAAAAATCTAGAAGATGACGTTGCATCTGGCTCAAGTTTAATAGAAATTGCTGGGAAATATGAATTGCCTATACAAAATTTAGAGTCTATAAGTTATCAGGGTTTAGCAGTTAATAAAATTGATATTGCCCAAAATGCAGACAGTATTTTCGATCTTGCAGAAGGGGAATTATCATATCCAATAGAATTAACTGAAAAAGGAGCTTTTATATTGGTTGAGATTAAGTCTATTCAACCAAGCAAAGTGCAAGAATTCTCGGTAGTTAAAGAGCAAGTGCAAAAACTATGGAACGAACAATATTTAAAAGGTCTAAATTTAAAAACCATAGAAACTATTGCTAAAGAGTACACCCCAACTAAGAATAAAGAATTTTTGAAAGTTATTACTAGCCAATCTACAGCTTTTTCTAGGTCTGAAATTCATAATAATCATCAGCTACCAGCAGAATTATTATCAGCAATTTTCCGGACTAATATTGGCTCCAATACTCCAGTTTTTCAGTCAAAAGATAAGGCGTATTTTGCTTATATAAAATCAAAGAAAATTGATAAGAAAAAAAACCAGGAAATTCAGAAAAAAAATGAGAAGGATATTGCAAGTGGCATACAAAACAATATTATTGATGAGCTGATTAGCTATGCTATCAAGAAAAATAACATGAAACAGGTGGGATCGTAAACATTTTTAATTAATTTTCCGCCTAAAGAAATTTGCACTATCATATTAGAACCTAATATAAATCAAAGAGGTTATAGTGGACTCAAAAAGATAAATTCATAAGGAGTTAAACCTTTAAAAGCTTTAAGTCTTTTTGCAAGATTGTAGGCATTGATAAAATCACATAAATGTTGTTTAAGTTGCTAAAGAAGTCTATTGATAATTTACATTTAGTAGAGGGAACTAATACTAATTATCTTTGAATATAGGATTAGCTATAAGTTTTATCTTTTAATAATTCAGCTATTGCCTGATAAGATTTAATAGCTTTTTCTGGATCAGTGGCAATCATTTCTGCTCCAAGCTTCTCATTATTACTCATATTCCATAAACGACAATTATCAGGGCTGATTTCATCTGCCAACATTACCATAAATTCTTCACCATTGAACACTCTACCAAATTCTAGTCTGCATTCAACAAGTCTTATTCCAATACCTGCAAATAATCCACTTAAAAAATCATGTATTCTGATGGTCTGATGTTTCACTGCATCAATTTCTTGCTTATTTAACCAACCAAAATTCAGTATTTGATGTTCATTAATTATAGGATGCTTTAATTCTCTACTTCTAACTCTGAAATCGATAATTGGGTGATCGAATACATATCCTTCTTCCATAGAGAACTCTTTTACAAACCTGCCACATGCTACTGTAGAAATCAATATTTGAATGGGGAAAATATCCACAGACTGTATTAATTGTTCACGCATATTCATTTTTTCAATTAAATGGTTCTCTATCCCCACCATATCGAGCTTACTCATTATAAAGGATGAAATATTATTATTCAGTACCCCTTTACCTGAAATATCAAAAATCTCACCATTTTCTAAAGTAATTTTGTCAGTAAAGGACATAATAAAAGCAAAATCTTCTTGTGACTGATAAAGAACTTTACTTGATCCTTGATATAATTTTTGTTTCATTAGAAGAATAACGTTAGAAAAATAGATTAAATAAATATTTTAGGCTAATCCAGCTAGCAGTAATTGCTATAACAGCTATAATAAGACCAACTATAGAAACCATAAACCCAAGAAATATAGTTAATCCATCTCGATTTAACAGACCTAATGCCATTATAGTAATACCAAGTGCAGGCACAGCATTAGTTAAAGGTAAAGGTATTGATATGGTAATAGCACAAATCAACGATATTAAACCAATAAATTGTTCGCAATATATAGAAGATGCAAAACTATATCTTGGTCGTATATATCTTTCTACCAATTTAATTTTTGGCACAATCTTGTTACTTATATTGATAAGTATATCATTGCTAATTTGATAATTGTTAATTTTAGATGGTAAAAAAACCTGTCTAAAACCAAGCAACATCTGCATAGATAAAATGATTAATGGTATCCCTACTATAGTAGTAAAACCCGGAGGATACGGTAAAGGAATTGCAATTGGTATGGCAAAGAAAAGCATCATTAATAGAAGACCATTTTCATGAAAGTCAATTAATAATTCACTGATTTTAGTCTTTTTTTTCTTTTCTTTTTGTCCTAGTTTACAAAAAATACTAGATACCTTAGCTCTATCTAGTTGTTTATTTTTTGCAGTAATATTAAACATATTCACTTAAATTTTTTGTAAGTTATACTATAATTTTAGATTATTAGGAAACAATTAATAATCAAAAAATAATCCCATCAATGGTTTTCCTAAATTCTGAAAAGCTATAGCTGAAATGTAACACAATTGGAATAGATTTAGCAAAGAATATTTTTTATAATTGTCAAGCTTTGCAGAGATGCAAAAAATGATAAAATATGCTATTCTGAAGAAAGAGGTCGTGATATAGTCGATTGATGAGAAATTGGTGACGTCGTTACTCGTCGCTCGCCTATTACTTATAGGCATCACTCCTAGCCCCAAATTTTTCTGAATTGACTATAACTAATTATGTGGTTTAAAAATTATGTCTGTGTTACCTATTGTGACTGCTCCGGATTCAAGATTAAAACAAAAATCTTTGCCCGTAGGTACAGTCAATGATACTATAAGAAAGTTGATGGATGATATGGTTGAAACCATGTATCATGATCATGGGGTAGGACTTGCAGCAATTCAGATCGGAATAGTTAAGCGTATATTAGTTGTTGACTTACAGAATAGTGATGATACAGAAAGAGTGGAGGGTTTTTATCCGTTATTTATTGTAGACCCAGAAATAATAGATAAATCTAAAGAGTTAGTTGTAGCATTAGAAGGGTGTTTATCTTTACCGGAACAGCAAATTGAGATAGCAAGGTCTGAATCTATAAGTATAAGATTCTTAGATTATAATAATAGACAGCAAGAATTAAAAGCTGATGGTTGGCTTGCTAGGGTTATTCAACATGAGATGGATCATTTAGACGGTAAGTTGTTAGTTGATTATTTGAGTAATATAAAAAAGGATATAGCATTACGTAAATTAAAAAAGCTAAAAAATAATAATTTATGAAAGTAATTTTTATGGGTACGCCAGAATTTGCCGTGCCTGCTCTTAGGGAGTTAATTAACAACAACGACCACCAGGTGGTTGGCGTATTTACTCAAGCTGCAAAATCTAAAGGGAGAGGGCTAAATGAGGTAGCATCGCCTGTACATCTCTTGGCATCAGAATATAATATTGCAACTTATACTCCTAAGACCTTGAGAACCGAAGAGATAACCCATTTAATTAATTCAATTGAGGCGGATATAATAGTGGTAGTTGCTTATGGGTTTTTAATACCAACAGTTATCCTACAAGCTAAAAAATATGGATGTCTTAATATTCATCCGTCAAGTTTGCCGCGTCATAGGGGGGCAGCTCCATTACAGCGTACTATTATAGAAGGTGATTTAGAAACTTCTGTATGTATAATGCAGATGGATGAAGGGCTGGATACTGGTGATATTATATTGCAGCATTCATTGTCACTTTCTCCTAGAATAACTTTACCAATTTTGCATGACCAATGTGCAAAAATAGGAGCAGATTTATTGATTAAAACCTTAGATAATATTGATAATTTACCAAAAATTATCCAGGATAAGAATGGGGTAACTTATGCTCATAAACTTAAGAAAGAAGAAGGGAAGATAGATTGGTGTGAGACTGCCTACAAAATAGATTGTAAAATTCGAGGTATGAATCCTTGGCCTGGTGTATATTTTGAATATAGAGGTAAAGTTATAAAGATTCTAGAAGCGTATTATAACGATTTGGATATTAATTTGCCACCTGGTACCGTAGTTAATAATAATAGTGTTTTGGGGGTAGCTTGTGGTAAAGGTACTTTGATCATCCAGAAATTACAGCAAGAAGGAAGAAAAATCTTAAACGCAGAAGAATTTATGCGTGGATTACAAAGCCCTATAATTAGACTACCTTGCTATTAAATATCTGAGGTGCAACCTTCATATAATCAAAAGTGAATTCTTTTAAAAAACGGTAAATTCTTATATGTACCCCCTTCTGTTACTAATCTTAGAACAATAATTTTAATTTTAGCGAACCTTGATGTTGGGAATATTTATTATTAAAAACTAAATATTCATATGCTGCCATAATTTCTGCTAGTTGACATTTTATAGTAATAGTTCCGCCAATTTTATACTGGTATTTAGCCGCTTCTTCAAGTAATAATACTTCCTCCCTATTGTTAGATCGATCTAACTCTATCCGCATATGCAGATTTTTTTGTTTGTTATGCAAAAACTTTTCGACTTCCATATATAGCCCAGGAACCATCTGGCTAGTATTATTAACATTCATTGGCATAATTACTCCAAACCCTATAAGCCCAGAAGTTCTTCTGCCATTACTAGCTGCAACTAATAGGCTTTGTGTTTTAAAACTTGCATTATATCTAGCAATATTATATCTTCCATATTTAAACCCAATATATGGGACAATTAATACTCTGCTAATCCTTGAATTATAAGCAATTATTGCTTTGCTACTATATGAAGTATCAGCAAATTTAGCTTTAACTAGCTGATTATACGCTGATAATTTTGTAGAAACATTACCCAAAGCAAGAGAAAGAAAACCCTGTAATATTACTTTTTTCGACAAATTAGTTTGACCATATATCGACATTACATGGGTATGTACAACAATTTTGTTAATACGATTCTTATATTTAAAATTCGAGAGAACATAGTTATAAGCTCCCCCAATAATGCTACCACTTGGCAACTCTATATCCTCACCAATAGTTACCGCACTAATTTTGCCCGTATACCCATTTAACATGCTTTTACCATTATACTTAGCTTTACCAATCGTGCCACTAATCCACAAATTTTTAGGAACAATATTAACGTCATCGCCAGAGCTAAGGACGGTAAGATTGTTTAAGTACCTTAAATTAGCCAATCTTAAATCAATAGTTGAATTTGCAAATTCATAAGACAATATAACTATTTCATTTACCGCTAAGGCAATATTTCTTATTATTTCTTTTTGTAATAGCACTATGTCATCGGTGTTAGTTGTTGTAATCACAGCTACTTCTGGTTGTGGAGTAGCTTCTCCTTCTGGAGTAGCTTTTACTTCTGGAGAAGCTTCTCCTTCTGGAGTAGCTTTTACTTCTGAAACAACTGTTTCTGGTGGTGGCACTCCTCCTATTCCTCCTGTTCTTGCATCTCCATCTACATCCGCTTCTCCTGTTTTTCCTGTTTCTCCTACTATTCCTGCTCTTACATCTCCATCTGCCCTTCCTGCTGCTACTAGGGTGTGTCGTCACGAGATTTGAGCCCACATTAGTAAAGCCCTTAAACAAAGACCCGCCATGTATGATTTTGTATTTTTAGCATATCTTGTTGCTATACCACGCCATTCTTTAAATTTTTGAAATGTATTTTCAATAATGTGCCTTAGCTTATATAGATATTTATCTATCTCTCTTTGAATCTTCCTGTTTCTTTTTGATGGTATTACAGGAATTATGTTTGCATTCACAGCCGATTCTATTATGGCGTTTGTATCGTAAGCTTTATCAGCCATAAGATGTTGTGCCTCCATATTCTGGATTAACTCACAAGCTTGAGTACAATCATTTCTGGAACCTTCTGTAACAATAATTCTGACCGGCATACCATACGCATCCACGGCCATATGTACCTTTGTATTGAGCCCCCTTTTGTGCGACTAACCGTTTGATTCCCGCCTTTCGCTCCAAGTCCTGCTTTGTGAGTTTTTACAAATGTAGAATCTATCATTAACCATTCAAAATCAGGAGCATTTATAAAAATATTTAGCAAATTCTCCCATATCCCATTATCACGCCATCTACAGAATCTTCTGTGTACATTCTTCCAATTGCCATAATCAGGAGGCAAATCTCTCCATGGAGCTCCCGTTCTAAATATCCACATCACTGCATTTATAAAAGTTCTATTGTCTCTTGCAATACCTCCCCAACAACCTTTCTGACCAGGTAAATTACTTTCTATCTTATTCCAAAGCTCATCGCTTATATCATGTCTTCTATGTGCTAAACTCATTGCTTCTTATCGCCTATTTTTATTACTACAATTATAATAACAAATCACATAAAATTATGCAATCACAATCTCGTGACGACATACCCTAGAACAGAAGCTCTTTTTTGAACGATTGGCTCTTCTTGAACTGCTCCTTCCACTGGAGGTGACATCGTATTAACATTCGAATGGCTATCAATTGGTATTACATATTCAGTATCTTGGCTAATCACTGAATCGCTTGGGGTATTGGTAGAATCTAATGATGTGAACAAATTATCAGAATTATCACTAATCTCAACAAAAGAATCTGTGTCATGATCACTAAAGCCCATTAACGAACTATTATCAGAATTATCATTAATTTCAACAAGAGAACTTGTGTCATGACCACTAGAGCCTATTAACGAACTATTATCAGAATTATCATTAATCTCAACAAGAGAATCTGTGTTATAATCTAAGTCTATTACCTTATAATTGTCATGAATAGTTAAGTTTACTTCCTTATAAATATGGGGGACATCATTCCTTTCAACAAGAGAATCTGTGTTTTGATCACTTAAGTCTGTTCCGCAATTATCACAGGAGTCTCTTAATAAATTATTTGGAGATACATTTACGGTTGCTGATGCAGGTGGCGTATTAACAAATGGCTGTGGTATTTGCTCTATAGGTTCGGTATCTTGACTAATCGACTTGCTTTTATCGTAATTTATTAATAGCATAGAACCGCCAGGAATGAGCATTCTAGGGTTTTCCTCAAAATTTTTAAGCACGCTTTTAAAAGCATTTGATAAATATTCGTGTGGAGGTTTACCTAATACTACAGAAACATAGAGTATATTAACATAAAAACAACTCAATATAAGACATTTAATTACCTTCTTTATTCCTGTAAAAGTTTTATCTAATATTGACATATTGATATTACTTCCAATTCATTACGTTCAGTTAGTGAATACCTCCATTTAATAAATGAGTACTCAAATGTTACTGTCAGGCAATAATTGAAATAGTATCATAGTATTATCCGTTGTCTAGACAAATCTTGTTCACAGAGCCTAATATACCTCCTGAGAATTATCTTTTTCAGGTGAGCTATTATGGAAATCATCATTATCTTGGGTCTCTTGTTGATAATCTAATATCTGTATATCATGAGTTTTGAATGCTTCCATAATACTACCAGAAGAGGTAATTTTACCAGTTTGTGGATTTACTGGTAATAATTTAATCGATTCTGGTATTTTAAACGCCAGTGAAGGGACATCAGAATATGCCTTTTCCATAAAGTCGATAAATATTGGTAAGGCAACACTTGACCCTGTGGAAGTTTTTCCAAGTGTTTTTGGTGTATCATAGCCAATATATGTTCCAACAATTATTTTGGGAGTAAAACCAATAAACCAAGTATCCATACTCTCATTGGTGGTACCGCTTTTACCAGCTATAATCTTACCAAGTTTTTTTGCAGCTATTGCGGTGCCTCTTTCAACTGCTCCAGTAAGAAATGAGACAATCTGATAATCACTTGCCTCATCGGTAATCATTCGACAATCTGGTTGAGACAAGATAGGCTGTGATACGTTATCAGTAAGCTGGGAATCAGATACACTACAATTTTCACATTCTCTATTGTCTCTACGATAAATTATTTTACCGTTACGATCTTTAATGAGTTCGACAAAATGTGGGGTGACTTTTTTCCCTGAATTGGCAATTATTGCATAAGCAGTTATCATTTTTTTTAACGTGGTTTCGAGCGAACCAAGCACCATAGAATAAAATCTCTTTGGCTCATTATTAATGCCGAATCGCTTGATTATTTCAGCAACTTTGTTTAGTCCTATAGATTGTGCTACCCTGACAGTAATAAGGTTTCGCGATTTCTCAAGACCTGTACGCATAGTAATTAAACCCAAAAAATCCCCTTTATAATTTTTTGGTCGCCAAACTGGCATACCAGGACCTTGTGGAACCTCTACTGGACCATCTTCAAAAATTCTATTTGGCTGGATGGCATTTTCTAAAGCAGCCAGATAAACAAAAGTTTTACTGAGTGACCCTGGTTGTCGTAAAGCCTGGGTAACACGATCAAATTTACTAACCGCAAAATCATACCCACCAACACTTGCAAGCACTTGCCCTGTTGTAGGATTCATCACCATAATAGCCCCATTAACAGTAGGAATTTGCCTTAAAGAGTAATTAGCATTTACTTTTTCGACTACTATAACATCACCTTTCTGCAAAAGAGTTTTTGCAGATTTAAGATTATTTTTCGCCCATTTCATTTCTGATAAAGCTATTTTGGACTTACTCAAGTCGCAAAGACCAATTTCCGCTTGATTATCTGAAACATTTAATACTACTGCCAATTGGTATTCTAGAATGGCTGGTGGCTTTGTTAGTTTATTTAAATTATCTTGCCAGTTATTTATATCTATATTAGTGATAACTCCTCTAAAACCATGTTTTCTGTCATATTCTCTTATACCTTTTCTAAGAGCATTCTCTGCAGCTTGCTGCATATTAGCATCAAGTGAGGTAATGACTGTTAAGCCTCCAGTATAAAAATATTCTTTACTGCCAATTCGGCGAATAACTTCTTCCCGTACTTGCTCAGCATAATAACCAGCGGTAACGGTTTCGCTACGATCCCGCTTTTGTAAAGTAATTGCCGTATCTATTGCCTCTTTTGCTATTTCTTGCGTTATATAACCATCTTCCAACATTCTCATAATGACATAATCTCTACGCTCTTTTACCCTGGCATAATTTTTTTCCGGGTTAAAATTTGATGGAGCTTTTGGTAACCCAGCAATAAAAGCTGATTCAGCAAGAGTTAAATCGTCAATAGATTTATTAAAATAATTTTGAGCAGCCATGGCAACTCCGTAGGCTCCCCTACCAAAAAATGTTTGATTAAGATATAGCTCCAAAATTTGATCTTTAGTAAAGGTTTTTGAGACCATATAGGATAAAATTGCCTCTTTAATCTTACGTTCTATCGATACCTCGGAGGTTAATAAAAAATTCTTGACTACTTGCTGGGTAATAGTTGACCCTCCTTCCACTCTACGGTGGTGTACAATATTAGAAATATTTAGTATTGCTGCTCTGATTATGCTTATAATATCAACTCCTGAATGTTCAAAGAAATTCTTATCTTCAGCTGAAATAAAAGCCTCTATAAGAGAGCGTGGCACACTACTAATAGGTACAAAAACTCTACGTTCTAAAGCATATTCCTCCATTAATTTTCCATTTTGGGCATACACTCTTGTTACCGATGGTGGATGATAATCGGCAAGTTGTGAGTAGTCCGGTAAATCCTTAGAGTAATTATACAACAAATATATACAAGCACTAATAGCTATTAGCCCTAATATTAAAAATAATTTAAAAAATACGTAAAAAAGTTTGAACATCGTTATATCAATTTATTATAGAGGTTTAGCTTTATTTCACTAGAATCCACTATTAATATATCCTTAAATTTAGTAGATATGGTATTTGCTAAATTTCCTATTAACAATTCGCATAATTTGTCAAAAACTGCTTTCATAAATCCTACAGCGGGTTGATTTATTTTAGCATGAAGAGATTGTTTGGTGATATCTATATCATCCTGCTCAAATAAAGATGCCATCAGTTCCAATAAGGTTCCTTCATCTTTAACAGATGCAAGAAGAGTAGCTTTCGTTACTGACTTTGCTGTAATTTTACTTTCTCTTATTATCATTTTTTGTTCTTTAGCAAGTTTTTTTAATTTAGATGATGTTAAAAAACCTTTTATTTTATTTTTTTTTGCATTGTTGGGTAGACCCATACATGAGTTACTAATTAAGCTTTATTGTTTCAATTTAACAAACATTGATTAAAAAACCAAGATTTATTGTTGATGGCTTTTGGTATTCCCGGTTATTTCAATCCATTGCTTATCCAATGGTTGGTGTACCCCAACCATTGGATAAGCATATATTTGCCATGCTGGCTGTTGTTACGATATACAACCAGTTAATCTGTAATATGATGCGAACTATCTCCTAAAACCGGTGTTATTGGGTCATCTGTAGCTAAGTCGATTGACGTATGTTCGCTAATATTTGGTAGATGACTATCAGAATGCTGTGCTAAAGGAGCCTCAAGACTTACTTTTTGTTTAGGTGCTAATGAGCTTTCTTGCAATTCTATCGCAGAAATATTATTCAACTCTATAAAATCATTTAATAATTCTTGTATTAGAGAGTTATGTTTAAAAATTTGTTCATACTGTTTTTCTTTTAATAGTATTTCAATATCTCCAATAGGTGAGCCATTAATGGCATCTTCAAGGGTCTTTTGTAAGATAATTCCTGGTGTCTTGAGATCAGGAAATTGCTTATACAAACTAGCTAACTGTTGGTTATTTTTCAATTCAACTTTTTGTGACTCATCAGCCTTTTGTAGAACATCTAGTAATTCAACATTCATGTTAGGAAAAGGTAGCCATGTATCTCCCACAGTAAATTCATGATAGAACAAAAATGGCAGTGAGGAAGTTGAATCAAATTCTTCAGTTTTAGTATTAATCTTCCATGTCCTCGCCATATTATTATTTGATATATCCAACTCTAGTAAAAACATTTCTTTTACTTCTTCAATAATTCCTACTATCTTAGAGTTAAATTCATCAATCTTGTCTTCCTTGAGTCCTAAACATTCCAATATTATTTGCGTTACTTTTGTTAGAGCATCTGATCTGGCAGCAAACGATAATTGCTCTGTTCCATTTTTATAAACATGCACGGTGTTTTGATATAGAGATTGGGCAATAATATCTTCTAATATAGGGAAAGAAAATGCCCCATGTTTCTCACTGTAGTTCTTGAGTGTATTCAAGAAACTATTTTGCTCACCGCCTTCTGCGTCCGAAGACAGTAACGGAGTACCATCAGTGTCTAGAGTTATTTTAGATATGATTGCCTTAAATGATTTAATAAGATATACTCTACTATCGTTTTTTTCTTTATTAAGTTGCATTTTTTTTACTTCAACATCTATATTGATTCCTAGATCAATACTAGCAGAAGTAAGGTTATAAGCCTTAGCTATTACTATTGGTTTTATTCCTTCAGTACTTATTTCATTACATGCCATATTAAGATTAGCAAGGGTCTTATTGAGCTTCAAAGCGTTAGCTATTGCTTCTACACCAGCATCCCCTATCATATTGCCCTCTAAATTAAGGCTAATAAGAGTCTTATTGAGCTTCAAAGATTTAGCTATTGCTTCTACACCAGCATCACTTAGTCTATTGCTTCGTAAATCAAGATTAGCAATGGTAATATTGACCAACAAAGCTCCAACTATTACTTTTGCACCAGCATCACCTATATTATTGTAACCTAAATTAAGAGTAGCAATGGTAGTATTGACAGTAATATAACTTATTAATAACTTAATGTCTTTATACACCAAATTACAGCTCTCTAGGTTAAGTGCTGTAATATGGGAGTTATTTTGTATAAATGAACTAAATTCATTTAAGTTTTTCTCATTACTTAATATCTTAAACAATATCGCTTTTTTGCCCTTAAAATTCAAGCAATTGCCTTCTACATATGCATTAAAATCTATTGTCATTGTTATTACCTAATTAAAGTTAATTGTTTTAGTGGGATAGACTAATTTGTTTGTAATTTTTCACCGTATTAAACGGGTTACTGAATGCAAATTATCAGATATAATTAATATTGCAAGCATTATTTTTATAAAAAAAATTATTTCATAATCTTAACCTATAATCTTAAAATATACTAATTTATATTAGTGAAAACACGATGTAAAAATATCACGAAATATGATGCAAATTGTGATTTTTTATGGTATAATAATTCCCTTGAAATGCAGATACTACAGGGGATTTATATAAGAAAAATTACTGTCAAATTTAACAAGTTACAAGATATTGAAAATATTAAAAAAGTCATGAAAAATGTTTATGCAAGTAGTAGCGATCATTTACCAGATATTGCTAAATTTCATTTGGGCGGAAAGATTTTTATACCGAACCAGGTAGATAAAGCGGAGTTACACATAACAACTACCAACGGCACTGAAATTATAACATTTTCTAACACTGCACTAAGCTTTTATTTAGGTCCCCAACATCCTTTTACTAAAATAGCTATGACTTCTGAAGATGAAGGTAATTATATCGTCCTACCTTGGAACTTAGATAGTCGAGTTGGTAGAGATAATCTGAAAAACCTAATAAACCGGATTCCTAGCAATATTAGAGAACTAATACCAATTCCCAAATTTAATTTAGTATAAAGATGAGAAAAATAGGTTATAATGTAAAAGATAGATAAAATTAGGAATGTAATGGGTACTCATCAAAAATTAATAACAGAAGATTTATACAAACAGGCTATAGCTCAACTTGCAAGTACGAACAAAGAGAATAGGATCGCTATTAGGTTAAGAGCTATAGTAGCTGCAAAAGAACATGGTATTGGTATGGTGTCTAAAATATTTGATATCACAACTAATACGCTAAGAAACTGGATAAAAAGCTTTGCCCAAGGCGATGATAAAAATCTTGAATATAAAAAAGGTAGGGGAAGGAAAAGCGATTTAACGGAAAGCTGCTATGAAGCAATAAACAAATGGATACAAGAAGATTGTAACATAACAATAAAAAGTATCGTCATAAAACTTAAAGAAAATTTGGGAATTAATGTAAGTAAATCGGCTGTACACAGGGCATTGCACAATCTTAAGTTTGCGTACATTACTCCAAGACTAGTGCATTACAAACAGAATAAAGAAACTCATGAACAGTTTAAAAAAAAATTCAAGAAAAAATAACAAGCAATCCAAGAAGTTTTTTGTATTTCTTTGATGAATCGCGTTTTGGAACTCATTCTAAATTAGGTCATGGTTGGTTTCGCAAAGGTATCAGAACTCAAGTTAAAATCAAAATAGGTTTTCAGAATTTTTATGTTTACAGTGCTGTTAACCCAATAACAGGAGATGATTTTAGCTTAATGATGCCAAATGTTAATACTATGTCTTTGAACATGTTTCTTGCGGAAATGTCTAAACATATAGGCGTTCAAAAAGCCATTGTTGTTATGGATTGTGCTGGATGGCATAAGGCTAAGGACTTAGTGGTTCCTGCTAATATAGAAATTCTTTATTTGCCACCATATTCTCCTGAATTAAATCCTGCGGAGCGATTATGGGAGCATTTAAAGTCTGAGACTATAAAGAATAAAGTATACAATACAATTGAACAATTAGAAATAGTAGTATCTTCCTCTATTAAAAATTTAAATACCTTGCTAATTCAATCTATTTGTTGCATGAATCATTTACTAAATTAAATTCGGGAATTGGTATAAAATACATCCTCTATGTTAATAGCCAGGACAATCTAAGTAGCCTTAGCCTTGAAAATAGTAAGGATTTAAGCCAAAGCCTAACCTCGCTAGCTAGTTTGCACCTATCAGATATTGCGGCAGAAGATGAAACCGAGAACTTGCTTAATAAAATAGCTGATTTAGAACAACGTCTAAGAGAAAGAGATAATGTTGTTAATAGCTTAACTACGCAAGTCGCTAATCTACAAACTCAGGCACGCTCTGTCGCTGCAACCCAGTCTTGGACAATCGCATTACCAAATGAGTTAGGTACTCTCAATACACCAACCTCAAGTTTGTATTTTGACGGTACTAAAGCAAATCTATCGGGCTGGAAATCTTATGCAAACATTAGCGATGTTGTCGGTGATGTTCGTATTGACCTTGTTAATAAGAAACTAATTATTGATGGTAGTTTTGACAGTATTAATGCTTCTTAAGCCCAATAGGTCTAATATTTAATAATTTTTGAGATTAATATGATAGCGATATTAAGTGCCTTTATGGGGTTCTTCAGTAGTTTTTTACCAAAAATTTTGCATTTTCTTAAGGATAAGAAGAACAAAGAACATGAACTTAAATTAATTGAGATGCAAATAAAAGCTTTAAAGACTGGTAATAGTGCTAGGCTTGAGGAAATCCAAATTAAGGCTGATAATGATGAAAGTAAGTATTTGTATCAATATGCGAGTACGCAAACAGCCAATAACAGCAATTACTCTCAAGAGGGAGCCTTGATATCATTTGTTTTCAACTGCGGGGCTGGTGCTTTCCAAGCTTCCAGTTTAAGACAAAAGCTATTACGAGGTGAATATTTATCAGCTGCCGATGAATTTCCCAAATGGGTTTATGCTCGTGGTGTTAAGCTTAAGGGCTTGGTAAGAAGGCGATTAGTAGAGAGAGAAATATTTTTACAGAACTAGATATGACAGGTAATTTTGTCGTCAAAATTAAGCTCAAAATCCTCACATAAGCTTTAGTATGCTGCGGTTTTTCGCTTAATTTTTCCTAAAACTTCCTCTGTCATATCTAGCCCTGCTATTTATGTAAGAATTTTATAAACAAACAGCATCATGCAACGAGGATGAAGAAATGAAAGCAGCAAGGATAAAAATAGAGAGAAATCAAGAACAATATCAAAATATTGTCAATTTAAGCAAGAAGAAAAATAAGCCTCAAGAAGTTGTAGTAAATGATACTGTAAAACAGACTTCTCCTACCACTGAAACTATGCCCCAAACTGTTGAGCAGGCAAGGAAACATTATGCTATTTCTAGGTCAAACCTATTTTGTTGAGATAATAAATTCAAAGTTTCTTTGGAGCTAATCTTGCCGTAAGGCTTAACTCTTGTTAGAGCTTCCACTTGGCTAGCAAATTGACTACCAAAAATTCGAGCTATCATCTCTTCAGTAAGTATTGTATCTTCGATCGTGTCATGCAGTAAACTGGTAACGATCATGTCAGTCTTAAACAATATGGGAATTTCTTGGGCTGTGAATTCGGCAAACATATACGCTACTTCTATTGGATGAGAATAATAGGGGTCGCCGGATTGTCGCATTTGACTACCATGATATTTCTTAGCATAATAGATAGCTTTGGTAATTTCTTTGATATTTAATGGATGAGGTACCTTGTTGTTTAGTAAAATCAATTTATTAAGTAACTTATCAGAATAGTCACAACACTCAAACTTTGCCTGCCAATTGGCAATATCTTCCATAAATACCTCTCTATATAGTTTAATTGTACATTAAATTAAACTAATATTATCAATAATTTTGTGATATCTTTTAAAAATTCTTTTGGAATTTATGCCAAAGATTTTCAATTGCCTGCTCATAAGCAACGAGGTTGAGTATAGTCCAATTAAATTGGTTAAAAATATCATAAGCATTATTTATCTCAGTATTAATAGCAACTGTATTAAGTTTTTCCTCAGAGAATAACTTTTTTAGTTTTTCTTCCTGCGTCTTTTTATATTCCTCATGGTTGGCGGTACCAAATTCTGCTATATCATGCATCCTTCTAGTCCGTATTTGTATTTCTATGTTACGGTTATAGATATCAGCTGTAAGTACGATATGCAAAGAACGGTAACCATTATCCTTAGGATTAACAATATAGTCTTTAGTCTTCTTTATATTAACAGGATAGATATTATAAAGAGTAAGCAATAATTTATAACAATAATATTGTTTATTAACTATAATCCTAAAGGCAATTAGGTCAGTTAATTCTTTCACAGATATATTCTTTCTTAGCATCTTTTTTAAAGCAGAATAAGGGTCTTTTAATCTGTACTGTATTTCAGCTTCTACGCCATTTCTACGCAGGTTAGTACTAATATTATCTATAATGTTACGTAAATCGTTAGTAGTGTCCTGCATAATTAATATTACACTAAAAAGAATATTTGATATTAACAAGTAGTAATTAATTTGTCAATTACCAGAAATCAATTAGTTAATAAATCAATAGAAAATTGTTATAAAGGACTCATAAACTATCATTCTGCCCTTCCATTAGATAATTTGGGGAACAGAGATACTTTAAATATAAAGCGTACTACACTAAAAGTAGAAACGCCAATACCTTTTTATATTATTTTTAGAAAAAAATAAGTGGTTAAGGTAACACTACCTTGTTCAGTGAATTTAATGGCATTCGTAATTAATTGAGTTAATATTGCTTCAAGTCGATAACTATCACCAATGATTATATCTGCAATACCATTGGTGAAATTATTTGCAAACCCTATGCCTTTACACTTAGAGCTTGGTATTAGTTTATTAATAACGTTGTTTACTAACGTTTTAGGGTTAAATTTTCCATAGATTGTGGGTACTGGTACTACGCTTGTGGTGGCAAAATTTACTATATTTCTAGAGTAATACATTATTCCCTCATACTTCCTCCCCGTGAAAAACGGTTGAAAATAGACCTTTTTGTAGGTCAATTTTGGGAAGTTTTAATAAAAAACAGCCATAAAATAGCCATAGAAATTCTTTTGAGAAATTATAAAAACCCTGAAACCCTAATATGTATCTGGTACACCCGGAGGGAGTCGAACCCCCAGCCTTATGATCCGTAGTCATATGCTCTATCCAATTGAGCTACGGGTGCCTTATATTATGTCTTGGAGTGGATATTGGATGACATTGTTGCTTATTTTTATAAAGTATCCTAAAAAAGTAGTGAAATTTTTAAGAATTAAGAAAGAGTGCATTATATCCTTAAACTTCTATTATGTCAATATGTCACTGTCAATGAAAATTCCTCCATTATGGAATCGTTGAAAGATAAAAAATTGTTCTAATTTCAAAGAAAATCTTTTGTCTAAAAAATTACAAAGAAACCATCAACTATGAGGTTTTTAAAAGATTGCAATTTTTTTCATAAATTTTCGCTTTTTGCTCTGCCAAACACTTAATTTTATATAGCCAGAACGGTTAAGCGTTTCAAATTAAAACATATTCCATTCATAAATTCAGTAAATTAATTTTTTGTAAATTATAATCAACTATTGACCCCTTTAAAGGAAAAATTGTAATGAAAATTGCCCCCTAAATAAGTAACAATATCTTCGAAAAATTAATATTGTTAATATTTTTTACTCTGACAAACTTTGTTCACCTGAACTTACTGTTACCTCAAGCGGCAAATTAAAGCTTTGCTCCTTAGCTGGCTTAAGCTCTGGCAAATTTTGTCCACAAGAACATTTTTTTGCCACATCTAGATATTATAGATATATATGTATTTTTTTCTAATTTTTTCTTAGTTAAGTTAGAATTTTCTCCAGGTTGAGTTAAAATTTTTTGATGCCTAGATTGGATATTTGTACAATTAGAATAAGAAGGATTATAATTAGCTTTTGAAAATTTAATGTTTACGATTGTAAGCGGGCGTGCAAAAGCATCCCAATAAACTATTCAAACGTCTCGGGGGTTTGGGTTAGAGTACCAGTATCCATTCGGTATTAAAACTAATTGCTACACGGTCACTCACACCCACACAACAATAGTCATTATTATGGCTATTGCTGCCCCCTTAAAGTCAATATAAACCATTATTTACATTGACTTCAATATCTATTATACCATACTTTTAACTTACAATTGCTTATTGGCTTAAGCCTTCTTGCTAATAGACGTCTTGTACTTTAACTTTTTTCCGTGAACGCTCACAGATTTCTTGCGTCGCATCTAATAGCAGACTATCTTAAAAAGAACTCTATTATTAGATGCAATGATCTTAGGAAATTATAAATTAACTCTTAATTTTTTCACAAGCATTTTAGAACAAGAATATCACCATCTCAATCTTTGGTATTTTGTTAGTTTCATTTGTGGTATTGGTACTTATTTTACCTTAAGTAAGGAACCTTCTTTTATATCTATTCTAACTATTTTCACAATTTCCTTATCGCTACTAATTTTAAGAAACAATATATTTGGGCGATTTATTTCGGGAATAATTATCGCCTTTTTTTGTGGTATGCTAGTTGGCAAATATCGCGTATCAAATTTACATGTTAGTACTATTAACAATCCAATAATCTCAAGAGTAAGCGGTATCGTAGAATCAATGAAACCAACTACTCATGGTATGCAGGTTATATTATATCAAGTAAAAATTCAGAAACTTAAACAAGTTTTACAAAAAGTCAGAATAAGTATGCCGGCAAAATATGCCCAAAAAATTAATATTAACGATAATATTAGCCTAGTGGCAAGGCTTTATAAACCACAAAGCAGTATTCTGCCGGGTGGTTATGATTTTGGCTTTTATGCATATTTAGCGGATATTAATGCTACTGGCTATGCACTGTCCCCCCTTAAAATTATAGCACATAGTGATCTTTACACTAATAGTTTTGTCTATAAAATTAAAAAAAATATTTACAACCGCCTGATTCAAATACTTGGTTCTATAAAAGGTAATTTCGCTGCTGCAATATTACTAGGGTATGTCGTCACGAGATTTGAGCCCACATTAGTAAAGCCCTTAAACAAAGACCCGCCATGTATGATTTTGTATTTTTAGCATATCTTGTTGCTATACCACGCCATTCTTTAAATTTTTGAAATGTATTTTCAATAATGTGCCTTAGCTTATATAGATATTTATCTATCTCTCTTTGAATCTTCCTGTTTCTTTTTGATGGTATTACAGGAATTATGTTTGCATTCACAGCCGATTCTATTATGGCGTTTGTATCGTAAGCTTTATCAGCCATAAGATGTTGTGCCTCCATATTCTGGATTAACTCACAAGCTTGAGTACAATCATTTCTGGAACCTTCTGTAACAATAATTCTGACCGGCATACCATACGCATCCACGGCCATATGTACCTTTGTATTGAGCCCCCTTTTGTGCGACTAACCGTTTGATTCCCGCCTTTCGCTCCAAGTCCTGCTTTGTGAGTTTTTACAAATGTAGAATCTATCATTAACCATTCAAAATCAGGAGCATTTATAAAAATATTTAGCAAATTCTCCCATATCCCATTATCACGCCATCTACAGAATCTTCTGTGTACATTCTTCCAATTGCCATAATCAGGAGGCAAATCTCTCCATGGAGCTCCCGTTCTAAATATCCACATCACTGCATTTATAAAAGTTCTATTGTCTCTTGCAATACCTCCCCAACAACCTTTCTGACCAGGTAAATTACTTTCTATCTTATTCCAAAGCTCATCGCTTATATCATGTCTTCTATGTGCTAAACTCATTGCTTCTTATCGCCTATTTTTATTACTACAATTATAATAACAAATCACATAAAATTATGCAATCACAATCTCGTGACGACATACCCTAGGTGAAAGCAAAGCCATCGATCGAAAATTAATGAAAGAAATGAGACAAAGCGGTATATCCCATATACTTTGCGTTTCCGGCTTACATTTATCATTGGTAGCGATGCTGTTTTTTATATCCACCAGATTCTTGTTAAATTTATCAAACTATATTGCTTATAATTATGATATAAAGTTAATTGCAGCAATTTGTTCTTTAATAGGAAGCTATGGTTATTTGCAACTAAGTGGCATGCAAATTGCTGCTACCAGAGCCTTCATTATGACAGCAATCTTTATTTATGCGGTTATGATAGGACGCAAGCCATACCCTCTAAGGTCATTAGCAATTGCGGCGTTCATCATATTATCAATGAATCCAGAATATATATTTCACCCAAGCTTCCAATTATCTTTTGTCGCAGTATTATCACTAACTGCTGGTTATGAATTTTACATAAGGAATCAATGGATCTTAGGTGAAAGCAAGGGCATATTTTCTTCAATCAAATTTTATATTGCCTCTAATATTTATTCAAGCTTCCTTGCCGGTATAGTTACTGCTCCCGTTGTAATAAACCAATTTTATACATTTCCTACTTATTCTATTCCGATGAACCTTATTGCTATACCAATAATGTCTTTCTTTTTGATGCCATTATCTATTATCTCGGTATTTTTAATGATCTTCGGTATAGACCAGTACTGTCTAAAATTAATAGGTTTTTTCATTAATATAATTATTGAAGCGGTGAAATTTACTAACACGTTACCATTATCAGTATGGTATTTTGGCTATATAAGCCAAGTTAGCTTAATTACTTTCTTATTTGGCTTTTTATGGCTTTGTTTGTGGAGAACTAAATGGCATTTTCTTGGGCTAATTATAATTATTATATCAGTAATTTTAATGCTGAACTCTCCTAAACCTAATGTCATATTTGATATAAATTTAAACGCTATTGGTATAAAAAATAGCAATGGTGAACTTGACATTTATGCTATAGTCAATTCAGGAGAATTTGGGGCTAGGAGCGATGGAGCGACGCCTATAAGTAATAGGCGAGCGACGAGTGACACCGTCCCCAATTTCTCATCAATTGACTATAATGAAATGCCAGAATTTAAACGTATATATTGGGCTAACTGGTTTGGTCAAAAGGATGCTAAAATATTTCCCTTAAAATTTCCCTTAGAAAAAAATATTTTTACTTCCCATGGGTACACAATTTTGATAGATTCTAGTTTGATAGATTTGAAACAAGTTACTCCGAATGAAATATGTAAAAATGTCGATATATATATTAATCTGCTAGGTAACAACCAATGTAAAGGCAATAAGATTACTGTTAGTAGAGAATTTTTAAAAGAATTTGAAGTAATAATGATATTTTGTAATCAGCATCAATGTACCATTAAAACCAATAGTAACAAAAGATTTAGTTTTAGGTAAAAATATATAGTACCCTACATAAGAGTCATTGCGGTATCATGTAAGTAGGTCGTGCAATCTATTGTTTTTGGATTGCTTAGGAGGCTTACGCCTTCTCGCAATGACGCTTGAATTGCATTCCTGTCATTGCGAGGATTACACAAACCTCAGGCGTCATTGCGAGACCATGTAATGGTCGAAGCAATCAATTACTCAAACTGTAGTCAATTGATGAGAAGTTGGGGGCGTTGTCACTCGTCGCTTGCCTATTACTTATAGGCGTCGCTCCATCGCTCCTAGCCCCAAATTCTCCTGAATTGACTATAAATAACATTAATTAAAGATATTTTTATGCCATTAGAAAAATTTAAATCAGATATAGCTGATATTGTTGGTGAATCAAAGGAAGGATTTGTAGAGGAAGTAAATCGCTTAAAAAGTCTGCTCAATTTTAGCTTTGATTCGCGATATGGTTCTGAACTTGCCAAAGCTGTAAAAAAGATGGGCATAGAACAAGAAACAGTAATACAGGTATCTTTGGATGATAATACCACAAATGTACTGTCACCAACTGAAAAAGATATTGGACAAAATTTTGGTGAGTTTAAAGGCAATATTGGTACCACTCTCAATGCTCATGGAGAACTTGCTAAAGGATATGCTGCTGAATATGATCAAGGACAACCTCACTTAGATAAATTCGGTCAGCAAGCTAAAAAAATGAATGTGTTAATAGATGAATTACCACATAATTCTTTGCAGGAAGCAACTGAACAAATTGAAACCATTGCCACTATAGAGGCTGGTACAAACAAAATATATTCGAAATTACAATCTTCTCCAAATGATCTAAAGCATACTATCCATCCAGAACATATTGTAACTATCAATAAGTTAGGGGCAGGACTTAGGAAATATATTGAATCATTTGTTAAATCGCCTGAAGAACAAAAAGAAGCTTTTATGCAAAATGGGGTTGAGACGATTCAAGCTATTGATAAAGCTAATAAAACTGATGGATTGCAAAATAGTAAGACTGCATTAGAGAAAATATTAAGCAAGTTTCATAGCACAGAAACAGTGGGTTCTAAACTATATCACCGTCTAATAAAAGTTCTAAAGAAAGACGATATATCTGTAAGCAACACTATTAAACCCGATACCACCCCTTCTAACAAACAACACTCTAATAGGAATAAGGGGCGGTAGGATTGTAAGAGTTCACTAGACCTCTTGCAAAACTCTACTTCGCTGGTAATTTGTGCGTGATACCGGTACTCTACTCCTCACGTACATTTGAGTACGCCGCGGTTCGAGGTGAAGTGCCTCCTACAAATCCTTGCACATAAGCTAGTTTCGAAAGAAGTCTATTTTTTGGATTGCATCAATGCTACTAAAGTAGTTCCTCACAATGACGGTGTGCGGATAAGTTCTATAACTTTTTTATTTAAATGCAGATTGCTATACCGTTTTAAACCTAATTGACTTCTACCCCTGAATTCGATATAACTTGTTATATTGAATTTTAGGCTACTATATAAGGAATTCCTATGGACAGTTTAATAATTAAAGGTGGTATCCCCCTTGAAGGTAATATTAGCATTAGTGGAGCTAAAAATGCGGCATTACCGATTATGACAGCTGCACTTCTTACAGATAAGCTTAGTATTAATAATATTCCAAAGCTTACCGATATTCTCACAATGAAGAAATTACTTGAGAATTTAGGCAGTGTTGTTACAGTAACTGATCATCAAGATTACTTGAGCATGGATATTGATAGTAGCAATATTAATAATTTTACTGCCCCATATGATATAGTACGTAAAATGCGTGCTTCTATTTGGGTTCTTGGACCATTACTCTCCAGATTCTCTAAAGCTAAAGTTTCTTTACCTGGGGGATGTGCTATAGGGGCTCGGCAAGTAGATCTACATATAGCAGTTCTGCAAGCTATGGGAGCAAATATTGATGTTGATCATGGTTATATTAATGCTACAATCAAAGGTAGATTAAAAGCTACACATTTTGTTTTTAAAAAAATATCTGTTGGAGCAACAATTAACGCCATAATGGCAGCTACTTTGGCTGAAGGAGAAACTATATTATTTAACTGTGCTAGAGAACCAGAAATTGTTGATCTATGCCATTGCCTTAACAAAATGGGGGCAGAAATAAATGGAATTGGTACAAGTGAAATAACAATTATTGGTAAATCTTATTTAAAACATACCAACTATTCGATCATGCCGGATCGTATTGAAGCTGGTACCTACATGATGGCTGCTGCCATTACTAAAGGCAGTTTAAATATTTATGGAATTAACGGCAATATTGTTGAAAATATAGTATTAAAACTTGTTGAAGCTGGTATAAAAGTTGAGCCTATTGATAATGGTTTACGAGTTTCTTACGTAGATAGATTAAATCCTGTGGATATTCATACAAGTCCATATCCAGGTTTTGCAACAGATTCTCAAGCTCAGTTTATGAGTCTTATGACCCTTTGCAGCGGTTCTTCTACCATCACCGAAAATATTTTTGAAAACCGTTTTATGCATGTTCCTGAATTATGCCGAATGGGGGCAAATATAATAATTAAAGGAAATAGTGCTATAATACACGGAGTACCTTTTCTGACGGGAGCTGAAGTTATGGCAAGCGACCTCAGAGCATCTGTATCTCTAGTATTAGCTGGACTTGCCGCCAATGATACAACAAAAATACGTCGAATCTACCACTTAGACCGTGGATATCAAACATTGGAAAAAAAATTAAGTAACTGTGGGGCAAATATAGTGCGAGTTACAGGAGATAATGTTTAAAAAATAAGTAACTTAATAGACGTCTTGTACTTTAACTTTTTTCCGTGAACGCTTAACATAATACTTTATTCACTTCATCATAACCTTGATTTTATTTTGTGGACAAACTCTTATACAAGATTAACAATTAGATTTTATCATTTTTTCACTTAGTGAAAAAGAATTTTGTAGTATACTACAAAAACTTGAGTAATCTCTTTTTAGCTGTAGGATTTTTATAGTTGCAAAGTAAATATACATCAATAGAATTAGACCATTAAATTATAAGAGGAATTTATGCTCAATAACATTAACTTTATCAGTAAGGAATTATCAAATAATCAAGCAACTATAGTGTTTATTAGTGAACAACTGAAATTAGACAGTAATTTATTACTACTTGATCAACAACATCATGGTTTAATTTCTAAAACTATTCAAAATAAATTACTATTTACTGGAAAATTTGGACAAATTAAAATTGTTAACTCTATAGGTAAGGATGGGGAGATAAGATATTTAATCATAGTTGGCATTGGTGATGAAACAAAATTAACAACCTCTTGCATTGAAGAGCTTGGGGCAAAAATCTTATCCTGTAGCACTTGCCGTAAAATTAGCACTATTGGTATAAAAATTTCTCATAATATCGGACAACATCAACCAGCTATTGTTGCTTCTCTTATAGCTAGCGGCTGTTTGCTTGCTTCATATAGATTTGATAAATACAAAACTACTCAAAGTGAAGGAGAAAAATTTGTTGTAGACTCTCTTGAGATTTCTATAGATGATCAGTCTAAAGCAGAGGAATTGTTTAATGATAAAAGATCATTAGCTGAGGCAGTATTTTTTGCCAGAGATATGATAAATGAACCAGCCAATATAAAAACTCCTCAATCTTACTCTGAAAAAATATTAGAACGTCTTGAACCGCTAGGAGTTGAAATTATCATTATCGGTGAAAGAGAAATGAAAAATCTTGGTATGGGAGCTTTACTTGGTGTTGGACAAGGTTCACAAAATGAATCCAAACTTGTAGTAATGCAATATAATGGCTTGGATGATGATACCCCACCTGTCGCTTTTGTTGGTAAAGGGGTTACTTTTGATAGTGGTGGGATTTCTATTAAACCAGCAGCCAATATGGGAGATATGAAATATGATATGGCCGGTTCAGCTGCAGTAGTTGGAGCAATCATGGCTTTGGCTAGTCGTAATGCACAAGTTAATGTGGTCGGGGTTGTTGGTCTTGTAGAAAATATGCCTTCAGGCAATGCTCAACGACCAGGAGATGTAGTAACCACTATGTCCAAAAAAACAGTGGTGGTGGATAATACTGATGCAGAAGGTCGGTTAGTTTTGGCTGATGCAATTTGGTATACTCAAGAAAAGTTTAAGCCTCAATGTGTAATCGATCTGGCTACCCTTACTGGAGCTATTGTTGTCTCTCTTGGTAAAACTTATGCTGGGTGCTTTAGCAATAATGATGAATTAGCTGGTAAGCTAATAGATGTTGGCAATAAAGTTAATGAAAAATTATGGCGTATGCCTCTACATAAAGATTTTGATGAGATGATAAAGTCAGACATTGCTGATCTTGCTAATATTGGTAACGTTCCTGGAGCCGCTGGTAGTTGTACAGCAGCTCAGTTTATAGGGAATTTTATTAAAGAAGGTATGGTTTGGGCACATCTTGATATTGCCGGTGTTGCCTATAATAAAAAAGGTAATCCCCTTGGTCCTAGAGGAGCAGTAGGTTATGGTGTAAGACTTCTTAATCAATTTATTCAAGATCACTATGAAAAATAATCAAACAAATCGTGTTTTTGTACTTGGGGCTGAAAAAGGTGGAGCTGGTAAAAGTACCTGCTCCATGCATCTAATTACCGGTTTATTGTATAATGGTTATACGGTAGCTAGTATTGATACTGATTCACGTCAGGGGTCTTTAACAAATTATTTAAAGAACAGGGATGATTACAATTTAAAAAACCCGGACCATACGGTTAAGACTTCTCAGCATTTTCATTTGACTGAAAGTCAAGAACAAGTCGTTGCACTTAAAGAAGAGGACGAAAGAACTAGGTTTGAACAGATAATTGAACAGACAAAAAATGCTGATTATTTAGTAATCGATACGCCAGGAAGCTACTCTTTCTTATCTAGATTAGCTCATTCTTATGCTGATACGGTAATTACCCCCATTAACGACAGTTTTCTTGATTTTGATGTATTAGCCAAAGTTAACGCTGACAATTTGTCAATTATTGCCCCATCAATCTATAGTCAAATGATTTGGGAGCAAAAGATGCAGAAAGCTAATCGTAATGGCGAGACAATTAACTGGATTGTTATGCGTAATCGATTAAGCAACTTGGATGCATTAAATAAAAGAAAAGTGGGAGCTGCTCTTGAACAATTAGCAAAAAGAATTAGCTTTAAGATTGCTCCAGGTTTTAGTGAAAGAGTAATTTTTCGGGAATTATTTTTACAAGGGCTAACATTACTTGACTTAACAACAGCTAATCATGGTAAAACACTTAGTATATCACATGTAGCTGCTCGTCAAGAATTGCGAGATTTTTTTAACTTTCTTGGTATATGAGAGTGAGCGTTCACGGAAAAAAGTTAAGTATAAAACGTCATTGTGAGGAGACCGTAGGTCTCGCAATGACGCTTGGCGAGCAGATTTTTATTATCATAAGAAAATTTGCAAGAGTTTAATGAAAAAAATAAGCAATACCGCAAAAATAATGAAAATAGCTATTAGTGGAGCATAAAAATCTGTTATATTTATAGATATAACAGAATTTGCAATAGCTGGTTATATCAAATTCAGGTTAACTAAATAGGGTAAAAAAATGTCAGAATTTACCAATTTGCAATATTATAAAAGAAAGGAATTTGGGGCTAATGAAGCTGGAGAATTAGGGGGAATATATAGAAGTCAAGATAATATTCTGTCTATGGTTAAAAAGGAGAATAAGCCTGAAAAAAATATATCAGAGTTTTTGGGTTCCCAAATTTTTCAAGCAACAAATCCAGAGCATGGAGCCAAAGTTTCGCTCATTGTACCTACTCATCTTACCACGAAAGTAGATCAAGCAGGAGGTCTGCAAAATGATGGTTCTGAAGTATATGTGCAATCTGAATTTTTTAAGAATTACAGTGGAGACATGTATGTTGACATGGATAACCACATGTCTAAAAAAACTAAGCCTGGCGGTTGGTTGCGAAAAGACGGAGGAAGACCGCTTTTTATGGGAACAAGAGAATTACTATCTAGTACTTTAACTAAAGCTTTTGAAGAACTGCATTATAGCGATTTTGATAAAATAGCTCCAACTAGCTTATTAATAGGCGATTTTGATATTCATACAGGTAATATAGGAGTTGTAAGAGATACTAACAATTCTACTATTCCTCCTAGACTAGTTAGGTTAGATTTTGCTGGAAGTTTTGACCAATTAGATGATGAGATACTTCCACATTCTTGGTCTAGACATCTACCCTTACTAGGACCAACTAATCATTTTAGAGAATTTCCAAGTACCCAAAAGTATAATGATTTATTTATAAAAGGTTTACTTGATACTGCACAAGTTGATTTAAACAATACTATTGACCATAGCTTCGTTGAATTATCAAAATATTATAGTGATAAAGCACTAGCAAATTGGGCAAAAATGGCAATGAGCCAGAAATTTAAAAATATAGCACCAGAAAACATAAAGATTGTTGATGTTAAAGATGCTCTTAAAGAAACTATGCAAAAGAGACAACAATCATTAAAAGAATATGGGTTACAAATTAAACTCGGTCTTTTAGTAAAAAAAGGAAAAATTAACAAGCCAGAATTAAAAAAATTAGTTCAAGAACACTTCGATTATTTTAGCAATATAATCGACCAAAGGAAAAGACTAGAATTAAAGAAAAAAACAGAAGGAAACTATATTGAATATATTTTAGGTAATAAAACTCGAGAAGTACTGTTAATTAAAGAAATAGCTCAAATAGTAAAAGAGCAAAAAAAAGCACTAACAAACCCTACTTTAGAAAGAACTGATCTATCTGTAACAATATCTAAAAAAGCACTAGATGTTATGCATATTAGTGATGCGATAACAACAACTACTGAAGCTCAAGCTACTGAACAGACCTCACCCTACAAAGTAGCTCCATCTGAAACAGTCCCAGCCATAGTAGCCCCGATTAAAGTAGATTTGGTAACATTAGCTTTTAGGCAAGAAATTATTGCTAAGCAACAAACAACATTAAAAAACATCCTTACTGAAGCAAATATTACAGCAATCTCAGGGGCTAATCTTGCTATTAATTCTCAGCAATTTAAAGAATTTGTAGAAAATAATAACGAATTAATACAAAAAACCTGGGCTAACTCTATTACAAAGAGTACTGTGACTCAAGCAATGAATGATGAAGTGCAAAGCTATGCAAAAATCCATCAGGCTAATAATTTCAAACCGTTAACTTGGAGCAATCAGCCACCAATAGACAATACCACTGACACCAGGTCAAGGGTTATTAAAGTCAAAGATGAAGAATTATTTAAATTAACAGAAACTAAGGTTAAAACTTCTACTAAAGTAGTTTTAGAAGATGGAGTAACGGAAACAGAGATTAGCAATTATCGCAATATTAATTTGCCATTAGCCATCAAACCATCTGGTACAGCCGTGCATCTTTCATTTCCAGTGCAAAACGAGAAAGGTGAGAATATTGAGGTCTCGAAGGCACTGTATTTTACTACTCACTATAACGAGCAAGGAAAACTAGTAGAAATAACCAACCCATTATCATTAAAGTTTACCGGTGATGATAAAGATGCTATAGGCTATATACAAAGGGGAAAAAATATTTACACTATTCCTGTAACAAAAGGTCAATATGAATCAATGATGCAGGAAGTAGCAAAAAATAAAGGATGTAATATTAATATGTCACAAACCATTATGCCCCCTGAGGCAAGTGACGTTATAATGCATGATGAATTAAAGCAAATTCAAAATAAGTTAAAACGTCATGTGAACATAAACAATGAAGTACCTAAGATAGCACCCAAAATGCTAAAGACATCATCCCAACAGCAATATTATGATAGAACTTGAAAGTAGTGCGGTTAAAATTCTCCCAAAAATGATTTCAAGAATTGGATTTGAAAATGAATGTTGAACACGTGCAGCTATACTATCAATGCGAGTATAGGAATGATAAGGGTTGTAAGTAAGGAAGTGTTGAGGTATATAAGAATTATTCAAAAAAATATACTCTCAACATGAATAAATGTATCACAACTGTTTATTATTTAGTAGATAATTTTTATAAAATTTATCAAGAATGGGAACAAAATAAGTTATTGCCAAGTGATAAGAAACGTTTTAGGCAAGAAAACTTAAAGCTCTTAAAGGTTTAATTCCTTATGAATTTATCATGAAAACATGGACATCTGATCCAAATAAATTTATTATTAACCCTAACCACCACCCCCTGGAACTATACACCTAGACTTTCTGCATAAGTCAAAGATAGTTGTTAGTGTTACTTGCCTCCCCAGGAAACGCCACCATCAACGGTAATACATGAGCCTGTAACATATCGAGATGCTTTGTTTGAGGCAAGGTATAAAATTGCACCGTCAAGGTCACTAGGTTCCGCTATAAAATTTAGAGGTGTAAGTTCTGCTATTGCTTTACGTTTTTCTTCTGTATTTAATTTGTAATCTGTAAGCGGTGTATGAAATATACCAGGTATAATACAATTAATCCGGATATAGGCTTTTGCCAACTCTCCGACTAATGACTTTGTCATTTGGATAACAGATGCTTTAGATGCACAATAACCAGCGATATTTTCGCTTAAACGGTTGGCTCCATTGACACTACTAATATTGATAATACTCCCATGGATTCCATGGTTTCTCATGTGATTAGCAACTTTCTTGGTAACGTACCAAATTCCCAGTACATTGGTTTGCATAATAGACTCGAAATCATCTAGTTCACATGATGTAAAGATTGGTGTAGGTTTTGCAATTCCGGCATTATTAATGCAGATATCTATGAGTTCTCCTTGTTGTTTTAATATATTAAAGGCTCTTTGGACAGAGTTCTTATCTGCCACATCCATTTCTAGGGCAATAGCATTGCTAAGCTCAGAGGCTAAAATTTGCAGTTTATCTAGTCTTCTACTAGCCAATATGATTCGTACTCCTACGCTAGGGTATGTCGTCACGAGATTGTGATTGCATAATTTTATGTGATTTGTTATTATAATTGTAGTAATAAAAATAGGCGATAAGAAGCAATGAGTTTAGCACATAGAAGACATGATATAAGCGATGAGCTTTGGAATAAGATAGAAAGTAATTTACCTGGTCAGAAAGGTTGTTGGGGAGGTATTGCAAGAGACAATAGAACTTTTATAAATGCAGTGATGTGGATATTTAGAACGGGAGCTCCATGGAGAGATTTGCCTCCTGATTATGGCAATTGGAAGAATGTACACAGAAGATTCTGTAGATGGCGTGATAATGGGATATGGGAGAATTTGCTAAATATTTTTATAAATGCTCCTGATTTTGAATGGTTAATGATAGATTCTACATTTGTAAAAACTCACAAAGCAGGACTTGGAGCGAAAGGCGGGAATCAAACGGTTAGTCGCACAAAAGGGGGCTCAATACAAAGGTACATATGGCCGTGGATGCGTATGGTATGCCGGTCAGAATTATTGTTACAGAAGGTTCCAGAAATGATTGTACTCAAGCTTGTGAGTTAATCCAGAATATGGAGGCACAACATCTTATGGCTGATAAAGCTTACGATACAAACGCCATAATAGAATCGGCTGTGAATGCAAACATAATTCCTGTAATACCATCAAAAAGAAACAGGAAGATTCAAAGAGAGATAGATAAATATCTATATAAGCTAAGGCACATTATTGAAAATACATTTCAAAAATTTAAAGAATGGCGTGGTATAGCAACAAGATATGCTAAAAATACAAAATCATACATGGCGGGTCTTTGTTTAAGGGCTTTACTAATGTGGGCTCAAATCTCGTGACGACATACCCTAGAAAGAAGGCGAGAGAATTGCTCTCCAAGACCACTACTTGCTCCTGTAATGAGGGCTGTTTTGCCTGTTAAATTGAAAAGTTGCATTGTTTTAATCTCAATTACCAATTATACTCAAATGATACTATGCATTGGAATATAGCTAACTCGTTAAGATTCTAGATAACTCCTTTGTCTATTAGTGGAGATAGTTTAGTAGCGATGAAGCAATCTAAACTTATAACAACAATATCAGAACTTATTCGACTTAGCTATATAAAATAAGGGATAATCGATTGCAGTGTAGTAAAGTTCGTATAATATCTTGTGGTAATTTCTCGTACAGAACAACCGATAGGTTAATTATGAAAAGTAATGAATTTATTGAATATATTAAAGATATACTAGCCCCTTTTGGTCAAATCACTACTCGTGCAATGTTTGGTAGTTATGGTATATATAAAGATGGAGTAATAATAGGAATAGTTGCAAGAAATGAGTTGTACTTTAAAATAGATAGCAAAGTAGTTGAGTATTTAAAATCTTTTGTTTCTGAACCATTTACATATAATAGTTCAAATAAGTTGATAACTATATCATATTGGAAAGTGTTACCTGAGATTTTAGAACAAGAAGAAAAGTTAGCGAATTTAGTCTCTATGGCATTTGATGCATCTATTAACTCTAATAATAAAAAGTTACCTTATACCAAATCACCAGAAAATAAACGTACCTTTACCTCTTGTTACTGAAGAAACTCTGATTGTAGATGAAGATAATTCAGTATGTCAGCCTGACTCTGACGGTATCCTTAATAAAAATAGTCTATTTAAAAGTATATTCTATCATTATAAGTATGATTATTTCTTAAATATTCATCATAAGAGTGCTGATGCTTATTCGTATTATATGAAGCAGACGATAAATTTACTGATACAGCTACAATGCTAATAACTCTAGGTTCTTATCCTCACGAAACTTTTAGAGGTTCGACAATTGCTGAAAAAAGGGAATTATTAAATTTTATATTTTCAAACCTAACACTCGAGACTGTAAGCTGCATTACGTTCTGGCTTTTCCATTCACAGAAATGCAAAAAGTAGCAAGTTGTGCCGAATGGCGGAGAGAGAGGGATTCGAACCCTCGATACGGTTACCCGTATAACGGTTTAGCAAACCGTCGCCTTCAGCCTCTCGGCCACCTCTCCAAATCATATGACCATAGCACCGCTTACTTATAGCATTAAATTGTTTGCATTTCTATAATTATTTTATATTAGATGCAACCATAGTAGTTTAAAAGTTATAGTGTAACTTTTAAATCGCCCTGAATTACGGTGATACTAATTAATCCCTTGAATTTACCATTGAATAATCTAAAATGAAAGATAAGTACTTAATTTTTTAATATATTTTATTTAGTGATTTTATATTTGTATGACCAATAAAGCTTTTAAGATTTTTTCAAGATACTATCTTGTTATAATAGTTGCATTGTTAAATGTTGGGTGTTCCCATAAAAAAGTTGGTGCTTTATCTAAGTCATATCCTGATATTGTAAGCTTTCAAAATGATTTTGCTCATTTACAAAGAGAACTTCCTGTATTGCAAAAGAAAAACTTACTTTTCCTAGCCCCTGTGCCAGTTGCAAATTATGGTGACAGAGAAGGTAAAAAAGTATCAATGGTTATAGTTCACCATACTGGTATATCAACATTAAAAGATACAAAAGAATTGCTAAACAAAATAGGTCTGTCTGCTCATTTTATTGTAGATAAGGATGGCAGTATTACGTTAACGGTTCCTTTAGAAAAGCGAGCATACCATGCTGGTATTAGTTATGCTAAAATTAAAATGGGTGAGCAATTTGAAGAATTAACTGCTTTAAATAATTATTCTATCGGCATAGAAATAGTGAATACTGGGCGTGAATTGTTTTCACAACAGCAAATGGAATCTGTAAAAGAATTACTCCTATATCTTATGAAACGTTTTAAAATAAGAAAAGATATGATATTTAGTCATTCTGAAATAGGAACAATATTGTACAGTAAAGCATTTGACAGTTATGTGCTACGTAAAGTTGATCCGCATAGATTATTTGATTGGGAGTTATTGGAAAGAAATAATATAGGTCTTCATATAAATAATAGAATAGAATCCAACGAGGCTAAACGTTTAATGGATAAAGTATTATATAAAATGGGAGATAAAAACACAGATATTCTAAAATTAAAAGAAAGACTGAATAGATTTTTTTATAAGATACGACCTTGGAATGATAAAGAGGGTAAGATAGTTTTGCCTGATGATCGTATCAATTATTCAAATGAATTTGATGAGAGTTTTATGTGGGTAGTATATCAGTTTTCGATACATAATCTCCCAATAGAAATTAGGAAGGATTTACCTTTAAAACTTGAACAACAAGATGTATTTCCTAAGCTTATAGATAAGTATCGAGATAGTATTTATAGTGAATTTAACAATTTATACTCCAAAATTCATATGCTTGTTAAACCACATGATTTAAATGAAAAAGACTATAAATATTTATTAACATCCCTTACAAATTATGAACAAGAGGTATCACGCAAAGCGTTCAATAGTCTAATATATAAAATGGAAATATATTATAATTCCGATTTAAGGTATGACATGAGCTTGCTATATGGTACATTTAAGAGCAATATATTAAATAAAATAGATATTTTACAACAAGACATTTTATCTTTGGAATCTTTAGAAGCTCATAAAATTACTGAGGTTTCAAATTTAATAGCTATGTTTAAAGAAAATATTTCTTCTGAATTCCAAAAATTCGAACAAGAATATTCTCAGCAATACATAACAGTATGGAAGAAAGAATTTATGCCTTTTATGAAAAAACAAATCAAATGGACTAAGTTACATGAAGAAATATTAAAATACTTAGAGAAATCTAAATTACAAGTTAATGAGATGAACTAATATTATACCCGATATTGGTATTGATCCATAGCAAACTTGTTAGCTATACAATTTTTCAAATAATTTTGCATATATCTATTAGTGGAGTTGATTTTTATGATAAGATATATTTTTTACTTAATTGTATTATGTTCTATGACCAGTTGCACTTTAAAGACTACTAAAAATAACTATCCTAAAATAAACCAAAATGTTATCCAGATATTTCCTATAGAGAATTATTCTCAAAATATTAATGATTGGATAAATGAGAAAAGTCCTGATTACGATACTCCTTTATTAAGTCCAGATGTACAAAAAAAACATCTAGAAAAACTTTATAAACATAATTATGGTGATTTATCTCCATGGGATAAGCAATATGTAAAGCAACTATTACATATTGCTACACCGAATGATATAGCAACTATTATACAAAACAGATTAATTGAATTTAGCAACAAAGATAAAACCGTTAATGGAATCGGGTATGGAGGAAATTTCCGCCCTTATAAGGAAGGCTGGATTAATGCTATTAGTGCTAATATTGATATAACGCAATTTTGTAATTTAACTTATCAAGCTAGTAATAGGGCTATTGCCATTGATAATTTGCATGGACGATTGTTACCAACCAATGATGTGTATTTTTATATTTATAAGATAGCGAGATATCCTTCTGATAATTTACAATGGGCATCTATTTGGGCAGGAACACCTCTTTATATTATAGGGACAACAAAGGATAGAGCTTGGTCGTTGGTTATAACTCCTGATCCTGATGTTATGGTATGGGTAAAAAGTAGTGGAATTGCACGAACAAGCACATAGTTTGTTAATAAATGGCAGGTTGCAGCAAAATCGCATCTTGTGGCAATTACTCGTACTCAAACAACTATAACTGATACAACAGGTCAATTTCTGTTTTCTGCCTACATAGGTTCCATATTTCCAAGGGTTGATAATAGTTCTACTTTAAGCAAAAAGTTAATGATACCTTCGATAAAAAATGGACATGCTGTGATTAAATATGCTGAGATACCTAACCAAAATACTGCAGACATGCCTTTAATGGTCACGCAACGTAATATAGCTAATATTCTTAGTAGTTTAACTGGTCGCCCGTATGGTTGGAATGGTTCGTATTTTTATAATGATTGTTCATCAGAATTAAAAAATTTCTTTGCCTCTTTTGGTATATGGTTACCAAAAGAATCAGCATCCCAACCGCGATATGGTAGAATGGTGGATATGAGTTATGCGTCCCCAGAGCAGAGGATATCGTATCTAATGGAGAATGGTAAACCGTTCTTGACAATTATATATATTGGCGGACGTGTAGTTATGTATATTGGTAATTACCCTAATTCTTATAATAAAGAAAGCCCATTAATGGCTATGAGTTATCAAGATGTATGGGGATTGCATCCTGCTGGAGTAAATACCCGTATTGTTATTGGAGGAAGCGTATTCTTGCCATTATTATTACAATATCCTGAAATACCTAATATACAGTCGTTAGCGGCTAAACAATATTTTCAAGTAATTTATTTAGATCAGGTTGTTGAATGAATTGATGAATAAAAAACCAGCTCACCAAGAGTCATTGCAAGAAGTCGCTTTGTGTAGAAGTCAAGATTTGATCTTACAGACAGTATAAATTAACTTATTAGATTGTCAGATAAATTTTGACTGTCAGATAATTTATTGCAGGATATTTTTCTATAACAGAAAAGAAATTAACAGCAATTCCGACTCCTAGTTCGCCTTTGCCCCGTTTCTGTAATTTAACCCCTACTTGCATTAATATCAAAATTAAGTAAGATTTTACCATTTCTTCCTTCAGATTCTGCCATAGTAACAGCTTCTGCAATTTGATCTATATTGTACTCAGTATCTATAGGTAGTTTTATATCTGCTCTAACAAAATGTTCTATCATTTGTTTAAATATTTGCTGTCTATAGCTTATCGGTTTGCCATACACCCAATCTCGCAAATGATAAAATTCAAATTGTACATTTTTCTCCGTTGCCTCAGTAAAGAAAGAAGCTGGAAGCTGTTGCCCAGACATTAAACCATATTGCAAAAATTTACCACCAGGATTAACTGTTTTTAGCAGTGCTGCTCCTGCATTACCACCAATTGCATCTATAGCATAATCAACCCCTCTGTTATTTGTAAATTTTAAAATAGCAGTAGAGAGGTCTTCTTCATTTGAGTTAATAACTTTCTTTAGACCAAGTTGTTCCAATTTGTCCTTATTTTCAGCACTCCTTACAATTGAAATCAAATCAAAGCCTAAGATTTTAGAAAAACCAGCAATGACATGTCCACAAATTGAATTGCCAGCATTTATTAAAAGAATATCACTTTTATTAATTTTTAATTTGTCAATTAACATTAGCCAACAAGTAATACCAATTCCCAAATTTAATTTAGTATAAAGATGAGAAAAATAGGTTATAATGTAAAAGATAGATAAAATTAGGAATGTAATGGGTACTCATCAAAAATTAATAACAGAAGATTTATACAAACAGGCTATAGCTCAACTTGCAAGTACGAACAAAGAGAATAGGATCGCTATTAGGTTAAGAGCTATAGTAGCTGCAAAAGAACATGGTATTGGTATGGTGTCTAAAATATTTGATATCACAACTAATACGCTAAGAAACTGGATAAAAAGCTTTGCCCAAGGCGATGATAAAAATCTTGAATATAAAAAAGGTAGGGGAAGGAAAAGCGATTTAACGGAAAGCTGCTATGAAGCAATAAACAAATGGATACAAGAAGATTGTAACATAACAATAAAAAGTATCGTCATAAAACTTAAAGAAAATTTGGGAATTAATGTAAGTAAATCGGCTGTACACAGGGCATTGCACAATCTTAAGTTTGCGTACATTACTCCAAGACCAGTGCATTACAAACAGAATAAAGAAACTCATGAACAGTTTAAAAAAAAATTCAAGAAAAAATAACAAGCAATCCAAGAAGTTTTTTGTATTTCTTTGATGAATCGCGTTTTGGAACTCATTCTAAATTAGGTCATGGTTGGTTTCGCAAAGGTATCAGAACTCAAGTTAAAATCAAAATAGGTTTTCAGAATTTTTATGTTTACAGTGCTGTTAACCCAATAACAGGAGATGATTTTAGCTTAATGATGCCAAATGTTAATACTATGTCTTTGAACATGTTTCTTGCGGAAATGTCTAAACATATAGGCGTTCAAAAAGCCATTGTTGTTATGGATTGTGCTGGATGGCATAAGGCTAAGGACTTAGTGGTTCCTGCTAATATAGAAATTCTTTATTTGCCACCATATTCTCCTGAATTAAATCCTGCGGAGCGATTATGGGAGCATTTAAAGTCTGAGACTATAAAGAATAAAGTATACAATACAATTGAACAATTAGAAATAGTAGTATCTTCCTCTATTAAAAATTTAAATACCTTGCTAATTCAATCTATTTGTTGCATGAATCATTTACTAAATTAAATTCGGGAATTGGTATAAGAGGGTTAATATATAATTGTGCAGCTGTTCGATTATCAATTTCATTAGGTATTAAAACAGCTTCTTGAACTGGAATAATGTTATATTCTTGCCAAGTACCTTTTCCTTTTAATGCTAGTACCCTTTTACCAACTAGGTGATCATTATTAGAGTTACCAGCAGCACAAACAGTTCCAACTCCTTCAAAGCCAGCTATTTTAGGAAACTCTACTCTGTCGGGATACCTTCCTCTAATCGTTAGTAAATCCGAAGGATTGATAGCACATGCATGCATTTGAACTAGTAGTTCCTTCTCCAAAGGTATTGGCATTTCTAATCTAACAACTTTTAATACCTCAGACGGATTGCCAAACAAATTATACACAACTGCTTTATAGGTTTGTAGTGAGTTAAAATTTTTCATGATCAATCTCTCCTCAACTTTCTATTTAATCTCTAAATAAGAATTGTTTAGTACATTTTCTGTTATTTTGCCAAGCTTAATTTTACCACTACTAGGGTATGTCGTCACGAGATTGTGATTGCATAATTTTATGTGATTTGTTATTATAATTGTAGTAATAAAAATAGGCGATAAGAAGCAATGAGTTTAGCACATAGAAGACATGATATAAGCGATGAGCTTTGGAATAAGATAGAAAGTAATTTACCTGGTCAGAAAGGTTGTTGGGGAGGTATTGCAAGAGACAATAGAACTTTTATAAATGCAGTGATGTGGATATTTAGAACGGGAGCTCCATGGAGAGATTTGCCTCCTGATTATGGCAATTGGAAGAATGTACACAGAAGATTCTGTAGATGGCGTGATAATGGGATATGGGAGAATTTGCTAAATATTTTTATAAATGCTCCTGATTTTGAATGGTTAATGATAGATTCTACATTTGTAAAAACTCACAAAGCAGGGCTTGGAGCGAAAGGCGGGAATCAAACGGTTAGTCGCACAAAAGGGGCTCAATACAAAGGTACATATGGCCGTGGATGCGTATGGTATGCCGGTCAGAATTATTGTTACAGAAGGTTCCAGAAATGATTGTACTCAAGCTTGCGAGTTAATCCAGAATATGGAGGCACAACATCTTATGGCTGATAAAGCTTACGATACAAACGCCATAATAGAATCGGCTGTGAATGCAAACATAATTCCTGTAATACCATCAAAAAGAAACAGGAAGATTCAAAGAGAGATAGATAAATATCTATATAAGCTAAGGCACATTATTGAAAATACATTTCAAAAATTTAAAGAATGGCGTGGTATAGCAACAAGATATGCTAAAAATACAAAATCATACATGGCGGGTCTTTGTTTAAGGGCTTTACTAATGTGGGCTCAAATCTCGTGACGACATACCCTAGTCAAAGGAAATTCTTCAATCTCAAATATTTTTTTAGGAAATTTATACTTTTCCATAAAGTTATTACAGTATTCTCTTAATTCCATTTTAGATAGTTTATAATTTCCTTGCCATTGTATAACTGCACAAACTATAGTTCCCCAATAATTATCAGGAATTCCTAAAACACAAACATTCTTTTTCTTTATAAAGGGAATTAGCAACATTTATGTAAAAATGTGGCATAATGCTGTGTAGCAATATACATAAGGCTTACAGAGAATATTTTTGTTGATTTCTTCTAAAATCTTTCCCTAAAAAAATAAAATCCAATTTTAAAAAATGCCTCTAAAATAATGCTATTATCAGGTATACAATAGCTAACTTTCTGTAAAATAAACTTTTTATTGTAAGTTAGTATTATAAATCTAAAAATGTACCAATTTTAAATTTTTGCTCCCGACTTCAGTGTTGTTGTGCCAAAAAGTGGCTGACAGCTCAGGAAATGATAAAATTTCCATGCACAACAAATTATTTGTTTGAATATAAAAATTTCAAAATAATCCTATAATAATTATTAGCTTTACTACTTGATTATTTCTTTTACTCTCCTGATGATATTAAATAAGGAATAGTGCTAATCGGTAAATTCATTGCTTTATAAATAATCTTTGCCTCATCTGATACCGGGGATGGAATGCCAAATACTCTTTTATCTTTAATGTGTACTACACTGGTAATCTCCACCCCAATTAGTGCCTTACGTAATCGTTCCGGTGATAGTTTAATTGACTGTAAATTTACCCGATATTCTAAATGCCTTATACATACTAACGCCATAAAACATAAAGCAATATGTGCCTTGATTCTACTAGGGCTCCAATGATAAATTGGTCTAATCTTAATATCGTGTTTACTAACTCTAAATGTTTCTTCAATTTGCCACAATCCTTTATAACGAGACAATATATACGCTACATCAACATTTTCTAGGTTACTAATAACTCCATGCAAACCGTCCCATTTGCTATCTTCCTCTATCTTTTGCTCGTTTACTGCAAACTTATCATTATTATTAATTATTAAATATTTTTTATAACCACTAGCAGAAATTAACGACTTAACTCCTTTACTTCTGTTCATTTTTTTCATTAATTTCTTCAATGCTTGCTCTCTATCTTGAGCATCTTTATAAGCCCTTTTGCTACTATAGCTCATAATCAGTTTGTGACCCTTTTCAGCTAGTTCAATTATTTTTCCCTTATATTCTTCTGCATCAACGGTTAATGGCTGATAATCATCACTATTTAAGATTTTAGCTGTAATATCCTTAGTCATATTCTTAATTTTAGCACCTACTATATATTGATAGCCAGCCTGTTCTAATAGAGCTAAATTTTCATTATTCAACATACCGCTGTCTGCTACAAACACTACTTTATCAATAGCAAACCTGCCTTTCAAGCTATCTAAAGCTTTCAATAAAGTATGACCTTCATAAGTTGCACCAGGAAATATCTCATAACCGATTGGAATACCATTATTAGTAACAAAAATGCTCAGCATTACCTGTACTTCATTGAATTTATGATCTTTACTAAACCCCTTACTCTTCAACTCATCTTCAGTAAATGATTCAAAATAAAGAGTAGTTGCATCATAAAATAGTACATCGATTTTTTCTTTAAACAACTTTTGACTGCTAAGTAAAGCACACTGCTCGATTTTCTCAACCACCTTATCATCTATTTTATCCATAGTTTTGTATACCGAATCAAGCTTTAAATCTACTCCATAATTATTGACCAATAAATTGACTGTTTCACGCTTACTAGTTGGGTTAGCAATACAAGCTAAAACAACATTGCGTATTATGTTTATGCTCGACATTTCCCTGGCAGGGTTGGGTAAGATTTTATTAAAACCAAGTTGGTCATAAATTTTTCCATACACCTCATGAATGCCAATGATAGTGCTTCCTTGACTACGTAAATTGCTGATATCATCAATAGGTTGTGGTTGTATTTGTTCTTTCTCGCACCGCTGTCTAGATGACATCGCCATCGATACTATATCCTTGTCTGGGAATATATTTAAGATATATTAAGAAAAAAGGAATAGATATATAATGGATTCGCGGTTATTTCCTGTAAAACAAGGATTGTTTGAAAACGAAATAGAAGCAATCATAGAGAAGAAAATTACATCTTGCTATGACTACGTCATGGTACATAAGAAGGATTTTTAACTGCTAGTAATAGGAACGATATTGCTGTAGCAGAAGAGTTAACTGTAGGCGTCGTTGGATGTTATGTTATCCAAGATCGTGGATATGATAGTAATAAAAATAGACCAAACCTTGAGTCTCAGAATAATATTACCGTTATCCCTGGAAGAAAAAATAGAGAACAGAAATTGTTTATGATAGAGAAAAATACAAACTTAGAGGAGCTATTGAAAGATTCTTTGGAAAAATAAAAGAAAATTGGATGCTTGCTGTCCGATATGGAAAAGATGATCTTTCTTTCCTCTCTTTTATCGCTTTTGCTGCTATTAAATTACACCTTTGTTAACAGCGTCTAGCTGGAATGCAAGAAGCGATCCTATATTCTAAAGGTCGACTAAAAGCAAAGAAACACAATATTTCATTACCAAATATTGATATATACTCAATTAACCGGAAGAGTTGCAGAAATGGTTAACGGAAATAGTTTGGAAATTATCATTCATTAAGGTACGTAACCTATCTTTATAATCGCCGATGTTGCTGAAGAATTTGTTTATTGCTTCCGCAAATTGTTCGAAATTATGATAAAATTTATTATTAGTTGTAATACTGTGCATAAACTTCCATAATCTCTCAATTGGATTAAGATTTGGGCTGTATGGTGGCAAAAATACCATCTCTATCTTACTATTTGCTAGATACTCTTTCACTTTCTTGGATTTGTGGTAACTAGCATTATCACAGATTAAATATATTTTTTCCTTGTCACTATTCTCCTCTTCCAATCTCTGTAGGAAATCAACTATCTGCTCCCCATTTATTTTGGGACTCTCTGTGCTTACTAACTGTAAATTAACTAGGTTAATAGCACCAATCATGTGCTTTCTTCTCCAGCCACTGAATGTTGGTAAGGTCTTATCTTGGTTCTTTCTTATCCAACCGCACCTTGCCCTTGCTTGATACTGAGGATGAACACCGTCCATAAAATATATGGCTTCCTTATCTCTGAGAGTCCCTTTTAGTAAACTGTAGTTTAACTTAAATAATTCTTGCTTGTCAAAATCCAGCTTAGCTGGTACTACTTTCGGCTTCTTGTAAACAAACCCCAGTTTGTATAGTAATTTTGTTACTCCAGTTATCTTATATGTCACACCATATTTGTTCTCAATGTGATGCATTATATCTTTAGCATAAACATAATTATTTGCTTCTAGGTGATTCACTAATTCTGCCTGCTCAACATCATTTAATTTGCTTGTGCTACCTCCGTTGTTGGTATAAAGCTTATTGGCTTTTTGATAATCAACAATATGTTTTCTTATCGCTTCGTGGCTCAGGAGTAGTACCTTAGCAATCTCTACATTATTATACCCATCGTCATACATCAAAACTGTCTTAATACGATCACGTATCCTTCCGTCTCATTCTGTCTTATAACGTTCCTTCAACTTTTCTCTTTGGTCTTCTGTCAATACATTCTTGCTCATAATCTCATATACTCTATAATATCTCTCCTATCTTTGCAACCCTTCTTTTATGAGTAGTATACATGAGGCAAGATATCACCTCAAACTAACTCAGAAACAATTTGATACAGCATTTGGAGTTAGCATTGCAACACTACGTAATTGAGAACAAGGGCATAGATCACCAACTGGTGCAGCAAAGGTACTTCTTAAGATTATTCAAAAGGAACCTGAAATTGTAAAACAAGTTTTAAGAGGTTAAATTGTTTGTACTAATTATTATTTTTAAAAACCTTCAGATATCTTGTCAACTGTTTTTAGGCAATGCCTGATGAGTTCTTGACAGAAGAGTTGACTTTATATATATTGCTGTCTATATGCCATAGATATTAATAAAGGGGGTGTAGCTCAGTTGGTTAGAGCGTCTGCCTGTCACGCAGAAGGTCGCGGGTTCGAGTCCCGTCACTCCCGCCATTCGGCACAACTTGCTACTTTTTGCATTTCTATGAATGGAAAAGCCAGAACGTAATGCAGCTTACAGCCCTCAAGTGTTAGGTTCGAAAATATAAAATTTAATAATTCCCTTTTTTCAACAATTGTCGAACCTTTAAAAGTTTCATAGGCGTTTTTGCTGATACTTATAAGGTCTGCAAGCTTTTTAGAAAGCTTATCATCTACTTTGTCATAACTCTTAATTAATTCAGTTAATTCATATTGTCTTTCCTTTAATTGAGTTTTCTTACGAAAAAATTCTTCTCTAGTTAAGGTGCCATCTGCTAAGAAATCCATCAATCTATCGAGTTTATTTTGAATAACGGTATGCTCTTGTTTTAATTCACCAACTTCACGGTTAAATTCATGAGCCTTGCCTTTATTGACATCTATTAAATAATCGATTGTTTGTTTTAATATCTCAGGATTTTTTATTTGCAAGGTTTTTAATACTTCCTCAATTTGCCTTAATATTTCATCTTCCCTAGGGTATGTCGTCACGAGATTTGAGCCCACATTAGTAAAGCCCTTAAACAAAGACCCGCCATGTATGATTTTGTATTTTTAGCATATCTTGTTGCTATACCACGCCATTCTTTAAATTTTTGAAATGTATTTTCAATAATGTGCCTTAGCTTATATAGATATTTATCTATCTCTCTTTGAATCTTCCTGTTTCTTTTTGATGGTATTACAGGAATTATGTTTGCATTCACAGCCGATTCTATTATGGCGTTTGTATCGTAAGCTTTATCAGCCATAAGATGTTGTGCCTCCATATTCTGGATTAACTCGCAAGCTTGAGTACAATCATTTCTGGAACCTTCTGTAACAATAATTCTGACCGGCATACCATACGCATCCACGGCCATATGTACCTTTGTATTGAGCCCCTTTTGTGCGACTAACCGTTTGATTCCCGCCTTTCGCTCCAAGCCCTGCTTTGTGAGTTTTTACAAATGTAGAATCTATCATTAACCATTCAAAATCAGGAGCATTTATAAAAATATTTAGCAAATTCTCCCATATCCCATTATCACGCCATCTACAGAATCTTCTGTGTACATTCTTCCAATTGCCATAATCAGGAGGCAAATCTCTCCATGGAGCTCCCGTTCTAAATATCCACATCACTGCATTTATAAAAGTTCTATTGTCTCTTGCAATACCTCCCCAACAACCTTTCTGACCAGGTAAATTACTTTCTATCTTATTCCAAAGCTCATCGCTTATATCATGTCTTCTATGTGCTAAACTCATTGCTTCTTATCGCCTATTTTTATTACTACAATTATAATAACAAATCACATAAAATTATGCAATCACAATCTCGTGACGACATATCCTAGAAAAGCAGAGTTAGGGAAGAGGATGCACGCTAGAACAATTATAAGGCAGACTTTCGTGGAACTGCTAAAAGGTCGGACAATGGCAGCAAATAGAGTTTATGATAGCCGTTTATATAACCTTGAATCAGTTGGATTACCCAGCATTATCGTCTTTGCCACTAATGAAACAATAGCAAACAACACAATCAGCAAACCTCGTTCACAACAAGATAGAAGCCTAAGAATTACTGTTGAGTGTTATGCTAAAGCAACTGCAACGGTGAATGTTATAGTTGATAATCTAGCTGTTCAAATAGAGCAGTTGGTAGCGAGCAACCAAATTCTTAGAGGATTATGTAAAGATTGCCAGTTAGAATCAACTGATATTAACCTTAATAGTGAAGGTGATCAGCCCGTTGCCGTTGTCAGCATTGTATTTTTGGTGAGTTATAGAACTCATGAAGATCGACCTGAAATAATCATATAAGACTTTAAAATAATGGGTAATAATAACTAGGGCGTGTCATCAATTAAGCAATATTACAGAAGAAGCCAAATAAATTGCTCCCAGAAAATTCTGAGCTAGTTTATCATAACGCGTAGCAATGCCTCGAGATTGTTTAAGTTTTGCAAAGAAATTTTCAATTAAATGACGATACTTATAAAGCTCTACATCATATTCTACAGGAAATTTACGATTCTTCTTGGATGGAATTACAGGAGTGCAATTCTTATCTTTTATCTTATTCCTCATTCTTGCCTTAGCATCATAAGCCTTATCTGCAATTACGGTATCCGCTTTTGTCAAAGTTTCCATTAAAGCATCAGAACCTTGTAAATCATGCGACTGACCAGGGGTTAAATAAAAAGCTGTCGGATTTCCTAAAGCATCAACAGTTGCATGAATTTTAGTTGATAAACCACCTTTACTACGACCTATTGCTTGGTCATCTACTATGACTTTTTTTTAGCTCCGGCACTATGTTGATGTGCTCTAACAATCGTTGAATCAATCATACTATATTCATTATCTGCATCTTGTGCAAGTAGTTCAAAAACCTTCTTCCATACATCTTTTTGGCTCCAACGTGTATGTCTTGTATGAATTACTCTAAAATCTCCAAATCTTTCTGGTAAGTCTCTCCACGGTATACCAGCACGATATCTATATAATACAGCTTCTACGAATAATCTATTATCTTTGGCACTTGCTCCTACGTCTCCTTCTTTTCCAGGTAAAATATCCTTTATCCTTTCCCATTGATCATCTCTTAAAGCATATCTGCGCATTGGTCACCTTCTTATTTTTTTACCAATATCTAATTTGCCTCATCCTAATATTTATGTCAACTTAATTGATGACACGCCCTAGATATTGGTAAAAAAATAAGAAGGTGACTAATACCAATTCCCGAATTTAATTTAGTAAATGATTCATGCAACAAATAGATTGAATTAGCAAGGTATTTAAATTTTTAATAGAGGAAGATACTACTATTTCTAATTGTTCAATTGTATTGTATACTTTATTCTTTATAGTCTCAGACTTTAAATGCTCCCATAATCGCTCCGCAGGATTTAATTCAGGAGAATATGGTGGCAAATAAAGAATTTCTATATTAGCAGGAACCACTAAGTCCTTAGACTTATGCCATCCAGCACAATCCATAACAACAATGGCTTTTTGAACGCCTATATGTTTAGACATTTCCGCAAGAAACATGTTCAAAGACATAGTATTAACATTTGGCATCATTAAGCTAAAATCATCTCCTGTTATTGGGTTAACAGCACTGTAAACATAAAAATTCTGAAAACCTATTTTGATTTTAACTTGAGTTCTGATACCTTTGCGAAACCAACCATGACCTAATTTAGAATGAGTTCCAAAACGCGATTCATCAAAGAAATACAAAAAACTTCTTGGATTGCTTGTTATTTTTTCTTGAATTTTTTTTTAAACTGTTCATGAGTTTCTTTATTCTGTTTGTAATGCACTGCTCTTGGAGTAATGTACGCAAACTTAAGCTTGTGCAATGCCCTGTGTACAGCCGATTTACTTACATTAATTCCCAAATTTTCTTTAAGTTTTATGACGATACTTTTTATTGTTATGTTACAATCTTCTTGTATCCATTTGTTTATTGCTTCATAGCAGCTTTCCGTTAAATCGCTTTTCCTTCCCCTACCTTTTTTATATTCAAGATTTTTATCATCGCCTTGGGCAAAGCTTTTTATCCAGTTTCTTAGCGTATTAGTTGTGATATCAAATATTTTAGACACCATACCAATACCATGTTCTTTTGCAGCTACTATAGCTCTTAACCTAATAGCGATCCTATTCTCTTTGTTCGTACTTGCAAGTTGAGCTATAGCCTGTTTGTATAAATCTTCTGTTATTAATTTTTGATGAGTACCCATTACATTCCTAATTTTATCTATCTTTTACATTATAACCTATTTTTCTCATCTTTATACTAAATTAAATTTGGGAATTGGTATAATGTGCAGATATGCTTTAAGAGATGATCAATGGGAAAGGATAAAGGATATTTTACCTGGAAAAGAAGGAGACGTAGGAGCAAGTGCCAAAGATAATAGATTATTCGTAGAAGCTGTATTATATAGATATCGTGCTGGTATACCGTGGAGAGACTTACCAGAAAGATTTGGAGATTTTAGAGTAATTCATACAAGACATACACGTTGGAGCCAAAAAGATGTATGGAAGAAGGTTTTTGAACTACTTGCACAAGATGCAGATAATGAATATAGTATGATTGATTCAACGATTGTTAGAGCACATCAACATAGTGCCGGAGCTAAAAAAAAGTCATAGTAGATGACCAAGCAATAGGTCGTAGTAAAGGTGGTTTATCAACTAAAATTCATGCAACTGTTGATGCTTTAGGAAATCCGACAGCTTTTTATTTAACCCCTGGTCAGTCGCATGATTTACAAGGTTCTGATGCTTTAATGGAAACTTTGACAAAAGCGGATACCGTAATTGCAGATAAGGCTTATGATGCTAAGGCAAGAATGAGGAATAAGATAAAAGATAAGAATTGCACTCCTGTAATTCCATCCAAGAAGAATCGTAAATTTCCTGTAGAATATGATGTAGAGCTTTATAAGTATCGTCATTTAATTGAAAATTTCTTTGCAAAACTTAAACAATCTCGAGGCATTGCTACGCGTTATGATAAACTAGCTCAGAATTTTCTGGGAGCAATTTATTTGGCTTCTTCTGTAATATTACTTAATTGATGACACGCCCTAGATAGATTGATTGATAACGTCTAAATTCTTCTTTAGTCTTTGCTTCATTCATTAATTGTTTCACTTCTTCTACATTAACTTCTAATACCTGATACCCTCTAGACATCTTAATTAACACTATACTATCTTAAATAACACACTATAGCATCTATATTATTAAATAGATAGTGATTTGGTATTACTTAAGAGCTTGGAGTCCAAAAGATCCCAAAAAAGCTATTTGGGTCAGGGAAGATGAAATATTAAGGCAAATTGAGGAAGTATTAAAAACCTTACAAATAAAAAATCCTGAGATATTAAAACAAATAATGGATTATTTAACAAGTGTCAATAAAGACAAGGCTCATGAATTTAACCGTGAAGTTGGAGAATTAAAACAAGAGCATACCGTTATTCAAAATAAACTCGATAGATTGATGGATTTCTTAGCAGATGACACCTTAACTAGAGAAGAATTTTTTCGTAAGAAAACTCAATTAAAGGAAAGACAATATGAATTAACTGAATTAATTAAGAGTTATGACAAAGTAGATGATAAGCTTTCTAAAAAGCTTGCAGACCTTATAAGTATCAGCAAAAACGCCTATGAAACTTTTAAAGGTTCGACAATTGCTGAAAAAAGGGAATTATTAAATTTTATATTTTCGAACCTAACACTCGAGGGCTGTAAGCTGCATTACGTTCTGGCTTTTCCATTCACAGAAATGCAAAAAGTAGCAAGTTGTGCCGAATGGCGGGGCGTAGTGAACAATTTCCGAACCCAACCAAACACTAAATTGCTCGTAATTCAAACGCTTACGCTCTATTATTAGAGCTTCGTTACCTCATATTGTAACTCCATATTTTTTCCACAAAATGCCAGTGAAATTTTTAATATTTGTTTCACATGTGAATGCTCTTTTATTTTACTATCATATTTTCTATTAATAATTTGTTGTAAGCCTGCTTTGGCTATATCAGCTAAATCTTCTAAGGATTTAGCAATTTTATACTCGATAATCATCGCTTTATCACCTTTGCCAATTTTTGGAATCATCACAACGTCAGCTCTGCCATCCCCTGATTCTTGTTCGCTCGATATTATATAACTAGAACCTAGCATATTAATAAAGCCGAGCATAAAGCCACTATAAAATAATTCAGCTTTTTTCTCTCCTGTTTGATGAAAACTAGTAGAATTAAGTAACAATTCCTGCAGACGCTCCTTAAACTCCTCTATTCTACCATCTGGTAATAAAGTAACGAAAGAATAATAGCCAGAATTATCAATATCTAATTGTTTACTAACCCATTGCACCATTCTTTTTTGGTAGATATATTTTACCTCATAATTAGGGATAGATAGTTCGTAAATATCTTGTTCTGACATCTTGGCTGCAGGATTTAGATAACCACTAAATAATAATAAGCTAAATAACCCTTCTGGTTTGTTAATATCAGCAAAATTTATATGTTTAGTAATAGAAGAAGTAATCGTTTTACCTGCAACTAAAGCCTGGATATTTTGTTGCATCTCGTCTGAGAGCAGTACATGATCAATCCAATCAGTCCCACCACTATCAATCCAATAGTGATCAAGCTTGCCTTTACTTGCCAAACATTGCATAATTGACCATGGATTATAAATGACTTCTCCACCAAAATTATAGCCATTATACCAATTTTTAATCTCTTCTGGCTTTGTAGTGGTTGGTACTTTAGTTAATAATTCATCAACTTCTGCTTGAGTAAACCCGTAACTGTTAGAAAATCTTTCATCTAGTAAACTACATTCAGTTAAATTATTCAAATCTGAAAACAAATTAGCCTTAGCAACACGCAATATACCGGTAATAACACCTTTTTGTAATGAATCATTGGTTTTAAGACTATTACCAAATATTGCACGAAATAGAGCTAATACTTCCTCAAACTCTTCTAGATTATTGCCAAATTTCATATAGGCACTATTAATTGGCGTATCATATTCATCAATTAATATGTAAACTTTTTGATTAAAATGTTTATAAAGTAAATCGCTTAGAAATTTCAAACTATTTTTAATGTCATCTTCTATTAACTTGCCTGTAAAATATCTTTGTAATATTTCCTTTTGTGCATCAATCAATAATTTTTCATCTTGTTTTATATAACGCTCTAAATAACGATGCTTGGCAAATAAATTAATTATTTGACTTTTAATTCCCACCTCAATTTCTTGATAACTACTTCCCCTAACGCCCTTAAAACTTATAATAATAACTGGAAACTGACCTTGGCGTTTCATAGAGTTTGCTACATTAGCAATTTTTAATGGCTTTAGTATCTTAGTCTCATCAAAACCCAAATCCACCTCTCCTCCGCTAAACAGCTTATGATTCACTCTTTGTTCTTGTGGCAGAGGATTGCCATACTCACCTATTTCTATTTCAAAAAATCTCCTAACCATATCCATATTCAGACTCTTACCCCAACGTCTTGGGCGGGTAATGAGTGTGACTGCTCCACTATCTTCTAATAACTCCTTAATCATTAGGCTTTTGTCAACAAATATATCGCTATTTAGTAATAATGCCTTGAAGTCATCGGTACCAACAAACATTCTTGGCTGATAATTATTGTGGGTTTTTTCTTTCATATTTTATTCAATTAACTAAAAATTACTCTTAATGTCTAATAATTTATAACAACTCATGAACATGGTATTTACTCATAACTTGCTTATATGCTTCATTATAACATAATAATAACTTGCACTAACTATTTATCAGTAAAAAATTATAAATTTTTTAACTTCTTATCCAAAATTCGCGTAATAAAGTATTTTAGGGATTTTTTTGTCTAAGGAGTCGTAAGAAAATAATGTGTATAAATTCTACATATATTCATAAAGTCCAACAAATTCCTAGGTTGCTGTGTACCTAAATAAAAGAATGCATAAAAATTAGTAAACAAAAAGGTTAAAAAATGATAACGTTTTGATGGCTCAACAAAAGAAATATTACCATAGACAAGTATTACGTATATTTGTGATAATATTGAGGTCATCCTCCTCATCCTTAAGTCTAATAACGTAGATAAATAAAGTAAAAGTAATAACAGGAAAGAATAGAAGAAAAATGAAGGGTAAGTAGACCTGCCATTAGTTTATTATCGTAAAAGATAATTGATTTTACAATAGTTTGATCATTATAGTACATTACTGACAGTTATTTATTATAGTATCCTACATTTTTTATTCCATTGTAAAAATAACAAAAATTTATAAGGCATTATGATACATAACCTCAATTCGGGATAAGAATAAGCCTTTTAAAGAATGATAACAGTAATGTACTGAGTTAGAGAATAAAAAATAAGCAATATCACAAAAATAATGAAAACAGCTATTAGTGGATTAAAAAAATATGTTATAGTAAAGATTATTAAATGAAGATAAGTAATAAAATGTTACAAATATTAATGTTTTCTATAGCACTCTTAATAAATAGTAATGTTTTTGCTATAGATTTTAAAACAGAAAAGGAAAAAGGTGTGTGGATTAAGAATTTCTTTAAAGATAAAGAAATGGCTCCAATAGAATACCCGATGAAAGCTACTGAAGAGGAGAAAAAGTTTGAGCGACAACTAATAAAAGACTTTATTAGTCAAAATGGCATTGAACATATTGAGCCAATCGCAAGAGGCAAAACACTTACAGACCCAGAAATAGCTCAATATAACAAAGCTTGCCCAGGTAAGAAACCTATTGATATGCATAAATGGTGGCCTACCGTGGTTCTTGAAGGAACAGCTGAAGAAATCGAAGAGACCCTGGAAGATGCAGGTGATGAGTTTGCAAGTGCTATTGATATAAAGCGATGTAATGGCAAAATGAAGATTTATCGATTTAATTTATTCAATACTAGTGATAACAAGCAAGAATATATTCTGTATTGTGATGATTATAGGGAAGTTAGAATGAATGGTAAATTATATGATATAAACAGGCAAATGGAAGATTTTAGTATATTAGGATCTTACCTACATTTTGACCCTAATAAATGTTTATATAGTCAAGAAATATTTGTTACCCATCCTTTATGGGGAGAGGCGGCAAGCGGTATTTTTAAGTATCAAGGTAAAAATTATTTGTATGAAATAAGGACAACCAATTTTAGACCAAAAGGTGAAGTAACTAATATTTTCTTGAAGCGTAAAGAAGGTGTATTAAATGCTAAATTTTTTAGTGCAAAAACCAAAGGGAGGTTAAAATGATTACAGAAGAATTTAATAAGAAATTTGCTGAGTTTGTAACAGAACCTGAGGGGGGCGAAAAGCTCAAAATCTATGATGATGGTTATGGAGTACCAACCATTGGTATTGGTTTTGCTCTAATTAATAAAGTACCAAATGGATGGCAAGCATATTCAGAAAATGAATTAAAGGAAAGAGGAATTAATTTAACTTCTGAGCAATATGATATTATTGTAAATTATGCAGATGCGAAATCTCGAGGTCGTGATACATCGCATCTGAAGAAGCAGTTAGATGATCTAGATTTCACCATTGACACTACAATTTCTCAAAGTTTATTAGAACACTCCATTGAACAAAAATATAAGGAGATTAAAAAACAAATAGGAGAGGAATGTTGGGATCGGCTTAATCTAGCACGTCAAGTTGGAGTAATGGATCATGCTTTCCAAAAAGGCAATATTGTAGCATTAAAAGAATCTTTGATTGCTGGGGATTACGTTCAAACAGCGAAAATAATGAGAAATGCTGAGCCTGCTTGGAAAGATAGGGCAGAGCTAAGAGCTGATTTCGTAGAATGTGGAAAAATGGAGTTTGAAGGAATTTATATAGTAAAAAGAAAAGATACCTTTGGTACTATTGCTAAAGCTCATAATATGTCAGCAGAAGAGTTAAGGACGTTAAATCCAAATGTTAAAGATCCAAATAAAATCTCTGTATTACAGAAAATAAATGTACCTTTACCTCTTGTTACTGAAGAAACTCTGATTGTAGATGAAGATAATTCAGTATGTCAGCCTGACTCTGACAGTATCCTTAATAAAAATAGTCTATTTAAAAGTATATTCTATCATTATAAGTATGATTATTTCTTAAATATTCATCATAAGAGTGCTGATGCTTATTCGTATTATACATACTCGGATCATGCAACAAATTTTTCTCTCCCAGCATCTTCTGGATATTTTTATATTAGTTTACAGTCACCTGGTAATCCAGTGTCTTATTTTAGTGGATATCCTTATAACCCAGAATTATATAATTCTGGGTTACCTCAATCTATGATAATTTCATCAGAACAGAAGAAAGCACATTTTGATCTGCAACAATCAGCAAAAGATAGTGGTATACAACTTCTTCATACAAAGCGTATAGGGATAACTTCAGAACAATATTTTCTAGCTTGGAAATATGCAATGAAACAAACAAATGGTGCATTTGTGGATAGAGTATATTCTCTTAAAGTACAAGATTGGACGGATTTTGTTCAATCCGTCTATCATGTTGCTGGTCTACCACTCTTTTTTTCTGTTGTTTATAGCTCATCAGAGTTAAGAAGCTTAAATACTCCTGCTGCTTATAGTGTTTTAACAAAATATGGTAGTAAAGATACAGTTGAAGAATATTTTAGTAATGTACAGGCTAATACATCAAAGGAGTTAACTGAAAGATTGAATGTAAGAATTGATCAAGTAGTACAATTATCGAATGGAACAACGCCTTATTTTAAGGTATCAGTAAAAGATTTGTTGTTACCAGAAGATCTTAGTAATATACCACCTATTACACCAAGTGAATGGGCATCTATGTTAAATGATGCCTTCTATAAGCATTTTACTCCTAATCCATCATTACCAAGAATACTATTAACAGGAGCTATGTTATCACAAAATTCCGGATCTTTTATAGAACTATTATATGAACCTATAGAAAAACATATAGAAATTGCACAATTTTTAAAAATGGTAAAAGAATATGAACAATTATTAGCCCAACGGGATGAAATGCTAGCTTATATAAATTTTATAAAATTTAATGATATCATGCAACCTATGAAGTTAAATATTGCTCTATTTAAAATGCAGTGCAAGAATTTATTAGAGAATTCCCAAAATAAATCTTCTGTAGAATGTCAAAAAAAACTTCTAACAATTAATATTAATAACGCAATCGAAGATTTTGGTAATAAAATCAAGCAGTTTAGTGATAATAAAGCCAGGAGTTTTGATTATTTAACAGAAATCTTAAATCAAGATTGGCAAGATGATGTATTAACATTTTGTAAAAATATTACACATCAGGAGAAATTATTCTTAAAAAGAATGGAATTGTTACTAGCAGTGAACACATCTGATCTAGACTTAGATAATCAGAAACATCCTCATCATCATGGAGAGAATAGTTCACATCACATAGTACGTAGAGATAATGTATTAGGCGACAAACATTCTCCAGAAAGTTTTCCTAGATTATTATCCGATGATTTAAGTACAAATTCTGTATCTAAAAATTATGATGTTAATAGTACATTGATATTAGTAGATGCAGTAATTCGTATGATAACTGGAAAAAAATATCAGAATACTAATAATAAGATACTTAATAAGAATGTAGATCAGGAATATGCTAGCAATCTTGCATATAGTGCATATGTCCCTAAAGATCAAGTAGTGAGTAGTAATGAGAGTAATCTGAATGTATTAGAAGATCACACACAAGATATAGAGTTATTAGGGGGAGTGTAATAGGACAATGTCATTCGGTTAAGAAAATACGAGAGTCTATCAGAAAGATTGTGTGAAGTAGTTGAGATTTAATCTTACATTTAGTAAAATAAACAAATTATTAAATGGAGATTAAAATGAATTTAAATCAGAAAATAATTAAGACCAAAAATAGGATTAGTTGAACTAGCAAAAAGCTTAGGAATGATATTATATAATTATGAGCTAACATATTAATAAAGCCTAGCATAAAGCCACTATAAAACAGTTCTGCTTTCTTTGCTCCTGTTTGATGAAAACTAGTAGAATTAAGTAATAATTCTTGCAGACGCTTTTTAAACGCCTCTATTTTACCATCTGGTAATAGAGTAACAAAAGAATAATAGCCCGAATTATCAATTTTTATTTGTTTAGTAACCCATTGTAGCATTCTCTTTTCATAAATATATTTCACCTCGTAGTTAAGTTAGGAGCAGATAAATCATAAATATCTCTTTCTGGCATCTTGGTAGTTGTATTTAGGTAACCACTAAATAATAATAAGCTAAATAACCCTTCTGGTTGGTTAATATCAGCAAAATTTATATGTTTAGTAATAGAAGAAGTAACAGTTTTACCTGCAACTAAAGCCTGAATATCTGTTTGCATCTCATCTGAGAGCAATACATGATCAATCCAACCAGTTCCACCGCTATCAATCCAATAGTGATCAAGCTTGCCTTTACTTGCCAAACATTGCATAATTGACCATGGATTATAAATGACTTCTCCACCAAAATTATAGCCATTATACCAATTCCCAAATTTAATTTAGTATAAAGATGAGAAAAATAGGTTATAATGTAAAAGATAGATAAAATTAGGAATGTAATGGGTACTCATCAAAAATTAATAACAGAAGATTTATACAAACAGGCTATAGCTCAACTTGCAAGTACGAACAAAGAGAATAGGATCGCTATTAGGTTAAGAGCTATAGTAGCTGCAAAAGAACATGGTATTGGTATGGTGTCTAAAATATTTGATATCATACCAATTCCCGAATTTAATTTAGTAAATGATTCATGCAACAAATAGATTGAATTAGCAAGGTATTTAAATTTTTAATAGAGGAAGATACTACTATTTCTAATTGTTCAATTGTATTGTATACTTTATTCTTTATAGTCTCAGACTTTAAATGCTCCCATAATCGCTCCGCAGGATTTAATTCAGGAGAATATGGTGGCAAATAAAGAATTTCTATATTAGCAGGAACCACTAAGTCCTTAGCCTTATGCCATCCAGCACAATCCATAACAACAATGGCTTTTTGAACGCCTATATGTTTAGACATTTCCGCAAGAAACATGTTCAAAGACATAGTATTAACATTTGGCATCATTAAGCTAAAATCATCTCCTGTTATTGGGTTAACAGCACTGTAAACATAAAAATTCTGAAAACCTATTTTGATTTTAACTTGAGTTCTGATACCTTTGCGAAACCAACCATGACCTAATTTAGAATGAGTTCCAAAACGCGATTCATCAAAGAAATACAAAAAACTTCTTGGATTGCTTGTTATTTTTTCTTGAATTTTTTTTTAAACTGTTCATGAGTTTCTTTATTCTGTTTGTAATGCACTGGTCTTGGAGTAATGTACGCAAACTTAAGATTGTGCAATGCCCTGTGTACAGCCGATTTACTTACATTAATTCCCAAATTTTCTTTAAGTTTTATGACGATACTTTTTATTGTTATGTTACAATCTTCTTGTATCCATTTGTTTATTGCTTCATAGCAGCTTTCCGTTAAATCGCTTTTCCTTCCCCTACCTTTTTTATATTCAAGATTTTTATCATCGCCTTGGGCAAAGCTTTTTATCCAGTTTCTTAGCGTATTAGTTGTGATATCAAATATTTTAGACACCATACCAATACCATGTTCTTTTGCAGCTACTATAGCTCTTAACCTAATAGCGATCCTATTCTCTTTGTTCGTACTTGCAAGTTGAGCTATAGCCTGTTTGTATAAATCTTCTGTTATTAATTTTTGATGAGTACCCATTACATTCCTAATTTTATCTATCTTTTACATTATAACCTATTTTTCTCATCTTTATACTAAATTAAATTTGGGAATTGGTATGAAAAGGGAAAAGATTGTTTAAATAAAGCCTTAGAGCAAATTAACACTGTGCCGGAAATACATTTGATACACAGCTATATAGGTGATGAGGAAATAAAGACACTAGTGGAATCCTTAAATAACAATAGCACTGTGAAAGAACTAAAATTGAGCGGCAATCAGATAGGTGATGAGGGAGCGGCGGCACTAGTAAAAGCCTTACAGAGCAATAACACTTTGCAAAAACTAGAATTGAAGCACAATCAGATAAGCAATAAATTATTACAGGATATAAATGAACTATTAAAGAAACACGAATTACAAGCCATAGAAGAATTACAAGCAGAAAAATATAATTTAGAATTAAAGGTTGCCGATGATCATACTGAGGTACCGTTTCTTGGTGATGAAGATTCTTCAGCAACATTAAACATGTAAGGATTTTTTAAGTAAAATTTCTATATATTACAAAAACCTGAAGAAATATTATGGTAATTTTTATTCTTCAGGTTTTTGTATTTGTTATATAGTCAATTGATGAAAAATTTGTGACGTCGTCACTCATCGCTTGCCTATTACTTATAGGCATCGCTCCTACTACCCAATTCTCCTGAATTGACTATATAAAGGCGAAAGAGCTATACCAGAAAGTACATGGTAATAAATCCTAATTTACCAGTGTTCCGTTGTTTAGTAGAATAAGGGTCAGCTCTTTAACGCTTACAGAAATAGCAGAAGAACTAAATGTTCCTAAAATAACTAGGCTTTAAAACAATCTGTAAAAGCTTCAGTCTAAACTGGTTTAAGGTTCGCAATATGTACCATGCTCCCCGCCAATACTTACCACCCTTCCAGGGTTTTATTACTCTTTTTAAGAATTTCATATGTGTACCATATGTGCTAATCTTAAATTTTGACCTACAAAAAAATATATTTTTCACCCTATTACAAGGGGAAAAAATATGACAGAATCATTAACTTTTCCCAACACCTTAGTTGAAAATCTTGATATTATATTTTATAATTTTGTTGATAATTTTATCCCACCTGAATGGAGGAATCTTACTAATAATTACGATAAACGATTAAGTACAACCTCTCGTCAACTTCTATCTTTGATAGTTTCTCGCCTACAGATTTATCAAAAAAATAAACTATCAGAAGAATTACAATGTAAATTGTAATGATCCTTTGCCCCCCTGTTGTAATCAACTATTAACCCCTCTGAACCCATAAAAAAATTAGTTAATTTTTTAAATCGCCCTGGTCTACAATTAAGGGTAAATCAAACTCAATGGCAAAAGTAGATTTATCATCAGCAGTGAAACAACCTTCTGAGATTAATGCACGCTTCCAAATTTCAAAAAACAGTTCAGGTGAGCAAGCTTCTTTAAGATCTTGTAAATAAGTGTGTTTTTCAAGAAAATTTAAAACCGGGAAGAAGCTCGAGCTATCTAATAAAACATGTTCAGGCAGACCTTTATAACTATCTACGGTAACCTGCTGCAGCTCTTTATCAGAATAAAGTTTCCATAATTCAGGCATTAATATGTTTTCTTCTTGATAAAAATGCAGAAGATTGTGAGACAACAACTGATCATATGAGGAACAGATATGGCGACCCTGTACAACCCGTTCTTCATCATCCACTGTTTTTATTGCAGTTTCAAAAAGGCACTGAAAGGTCATCAGCTCATCTTGCTGGTTGAAATGTTCTTGTTTAACGTGCTTATGTACGGTTGATCCTTTCTTATCAAACAGTGGGGTAAAATATTTTTCTTCTTTTTGTGCATGCATTTTTAGATCAAATACAATATTGTCAAAAGAATCTTTAATACTAGTTACAGCTACTATTTTTCGAAAATCTATTTTACCTAGCTTTTCTCCAAACTGGCACAGCTCCTTACGAAGAAACTTATGTACACTTCTATACAAATCATATCTTATTTTCATTTTATTATACTTCTTGTTACTTTTGGTTGTGTATTAGGTTTGGATGTAGAGTCTGAATCATTTGTTTTTTCTTTTTCCTTGTTCGATGCTTCGAATTTTTGTTTGATTTCTTCTAGAGAAGCAATTGAACTTGAAGGGATTCTAGCCCAAATACTTGTCTTTGCCGTGATAATAGCCTTGCATTTAGTAATATCAGTAACGTTCTTATCAAATGTTATTATACTTCCATCCCCTTCTCTCTTATAAAATGCACCCTTATTCTTTGGGCTATCAGTTAGGTTGAGTCTTGTTAAAGGTACTTGTGCTATTGCATGTGCTGCTGTACCTCTATTGTTATCGACAACTAAGGTTCTATTTTTGTCACCTTTAGTTGGTTTTATATTTTTATCATCGACTTTAGATTCAGTCGGATAGTTAAATACTTGTATTCTAAAATCTTCCGTTGGAAATGGTTTTATTTCTCCAACTTCTTGTATTTTGCGTCCTTTATGTTCAAACGATTTACCTTTTTCTTCTGTATTAGAAAAACGTGCATTTGCCTTATCTTGAGAAAATTCGATTTCATAAGCATTGGAACAAAAATAGTCATTGAATGCTTTTGCTCGATTGTTCAAATTATATAAATCCTTTATTCGGTTTTCTGCTTTTTGTTTTATTTCTTCCTGTTCTTTTATTAGGTTTGTTTCGTTTTGTTTTATTTCTTCCTGTTCTTTTTTACTAAACACCATGTATTCCTTGACAAATGCAATCCGTAATATTTTTTTGTTACCCTTTTTTGAAACAGCTTCAAGTTGGTCAAATATATCTAGCATATTCTTAATATAATCGTTACTGCTGTTTTCATAGTATTTATTTTTATAGTCAGATAACTCCTTTTTAAAAATTTTTTCTATAGGATTAGTCATAATACATACTATAATTAGTTAAAAAGTTGGTAGATGAAGATTAAAATCAAGAAATGCTAGGAGTATTCAAGTCAAGGAATGGAACGTACATTTAGTATGTAAGCATTTCGTATCTTAAATAATGACAATGCAATTCTTGATTTTCTATCTGAGTGTACTAAAATGCTTTGAAGAATTATTTTTTGAAAATATCAGGAACTCGCATACTCACGTACGTTGCATGTGTTCATCCATAGTATCCTACATTTTTTATTCTATAACTATTACAATAGCACAAAAACATCATTGCGAGGAGACCATAAAGTCGACGAAGCAATACTTTTCTGGTTACTTTTTTGTGGATTGCTTCGTCGCTAATAGACAATTGGCAATCAGATTTTTTATTCATCATAAAAAAATAGTAAGAAAAAATGTAGGATACTATGGTGTTCACCTCTCATTTTCAAATCCAATTCTTTAAATAATTTGAGTATATACACTCAAATTATATTATGATACTTTACAAATTAATATCACTTTATTAGAGATTAGCAGGTTAATTATAACATGTACAGGGAAAAACTTAAAGAAAGAGCTGTTTTTAAAAATTTGATAAACAATCAGTTAAAGGTAGTGACAGCGAAAGTCGAACTTAGGCAAATATTACAAAAGTAATACTTGCTATATTAAGTCTTTAAAGGAGGTAATCCAGCCGCAGGTTCCCCTACGGCTACCTTGTTACGACTTCACCCCAGTCGCTAATTTTACCGTGGTTGGCTGCCTCTTACGTTAGCTCACCACCTTCAGGTAAAACCAACTCCCATGGCGTGACGGGCAGTGTGTACAAGGCCCGAGAACGTATTCACCGCGGCATGCTGATCCGCGATTACTAGCGATTCCAACTTCATGTTCTCGAGTTGCAGAGAACAATCCGAACTGAGATATCTTTTAGGGATTTGCTCCACGTTACCGTATTGCTTCCCTCTGTGGATACCATTGTAGCACGCGTGTAGCCCAACCCATAAGGGCCATGATGACTTGACATCGTCCCCACCTTCCTCCGGCTTATCACCGGCAGTTTCCTTATAGTTCCCGGCATTACCCGCTGGCAAATAAGAATGAGGGTTGCGCTCGTTGCGGGACTTAACCCAACATCTCACGACACGAGCTGACGACAGCCATGCAACACCTGTGTGTGGTCCAGCCGAACTGAAGGGATGCATCTCTGCTTCCCGCGACCACCATGTCAAGGGTTGGTAAGGTTTTTCGCGTAACATCGAATTAAACCGCATGCTCCACCGCTTGTGCGAGCCCCCGTCAATTCCTTTGAGTTTTAATCTTGCGACCGTACTCCCCAGGCGGAGTGCTTAATGCGTTAGCTACGAAACCGAAAGAATTTCTCCCGATATCTAGCACTCATCGTTTACGGCGTGGACTACCAGGGTATCTAATCCTGTTTGCTCCCCACGCTTTCGTGCATCAGCGTCAGTTGTAGCCTAGATGACCGCCTTCGCCACCGGTGTTCCTCCTAATATCTAAGAATTTCACCTCTACACTAGGAATTCCATCATCCCCTACTACACTCTAGATTAGTAGTTTTGAAAGCAGTTCCGAGGTTAAGCCTCGGGCTTTCACTTCCAACTTACTAAACCGCCTACGCACTCTTTACGCCCAGTAATTCCGAACAACGCTAGCCCCCTCCGTCTTACCGCGGCTGCTGGCACGGAGTTAGCCGGGGCTTTCTTGGTCAGGTACCGTCATTATCTTCCCTGCTGAAAAGGGCTTTACAACCCTAAGGCCTTCGTCACCCACTCGGTATTGCTGGATCAGGCTTTCGCCCATTGTCCAATATTCCCCACTGCTGCCTCCCGTAGGAGTCTGGGCCGTGTCTCAGTCCCAATGTGGCTGATCATCCTCTCAGACCAGCTACAGATCGTTGGCTTGGTAGGCCATTACCCTACCAACTACCTAATCTGACGCGGGCTCATCCATCAGCGATAAATCTTTCCTCCGAAGAGAATATACGGTATTAGCATCTATTTCTAAATGTTATTCCGTACTGATGGGCAGATTCCCACGTGTTACTCACCCGTCTGCTACTAACTAATTTAGAGCAAGCCCTAAATTAATCCGTTCAACTTGCATGTGTTAAGCATACCGAAAGCGTTCGTTCTGAGCCAGGATCAAACTCTCAAGTTTGATTCTGTCTACTTTTTATTCAAAAAATTGACAGGTTTAATTTATCACTTTAAGTGATAAGTACATTTTGCTGTCACTACCTATATCTGATTATTTACTTTTAAAAACAGCTTACGAGTTGATGAATAACTCATCTTTTCGTGGAGTAATCATATGCAAAATCTACTATGCTGTCAACTGCTATTTTGACTTTTTTTATTATTTATTACAAACCACTATTATCCTCAATCTAATTTGCTGCTATCCTAATGGACGAATTTAGTCTCCAGTAAAAATAAAAAGAACCAATAGCATTGGAAATTATCCCTAGATTATTTACTATCTCTTTAAAAATATATCCTTTTATTAATGTCCCAAAGAAAAATAATGCAAACGTCAAAACTTTCGTCCTTATCAATACTGGTGTTCCAATGCAAACATATCTTTCTATAAATTCTTTGTCATCACCAGCTTTATTGGTATTATAACATATAATTGCTCCAATAATTATAGGTAATCCTATTACACTAGCCAAATACATATTTTTTACAAATAAAAACGATTCTAATGACGATACTAATGACGATTCTAATAACGATACTATATATAATATATTACCTATCATTACATACCAAAATCGTTCTTTAGAACTAACAGCATTATTTTTAAATCGCAATGCTAGTTCTCTGTCATTAAAAAAGTTCACTTTAAACTCTCTAGAGTATTTATTTGGCAAAATAATAAAATATTTTTGCTACTATTACTAGAAAAATTTTTAACATTAATTTCTTTACTCATAACTTCCTAATTTTAAAGAGTAAACCTTTTACCCATGGCATATTGTTTTAACAAATTCTTAATCGGCTCTATATTATCAATAGCTTTAAGCCCTAGACGTCTTAGGTACCATAAGGGTTTTGAATGATTTGAGAAAATACTGTTAATTATAAAAACAAATACTTTACATATTAAAGATATACTGTACACTACTGACTGCATATTAACTCTATATAGTTAACCCTATTAACATTGCCCCAATTCACAGGACAATTTAAAAATCGTAAAAAAAAGGCATAAGTTTACTATGGATAAATACTAATCGAATTAGCTATACATATCACAGAGAGAATTTATGAGTAATTCTAACTTTTCAGGAGTTATAGTCCTTCAAACCGATTTCGGAACTACTGATGGAACGGTAAATGAGACAAAAGGAGTTATACATTCCATAGAAAAATCCTTGATAATTTCAGACTTAACCCATGAAATCGTACCATTTAATATATTTGAAGCAGCATATCGTCTATATCAAACTGCAACTTATTGGCCAGAAGGTACCATATTTGTTAGTGTCGTTGATCCTGGTGTTGGAACACAACGCAAGTCTATTATATTAAAGTCTAAGACGGGACACTATTTTATCTCACCAGATAACGGTACCTTAACATTGATCAATCAATTTTTGGGTACAGAAGAAATCATAGAGATTAATGAAAAAGCTAACATAATGCCAAGGGCTAACAGCTCTACTTCTCATGGTAGAGATTTATACTGTTATGTTGCTGCAAGACTTGCATCAGGAAAAATTAGTCTTGAGGAAGTAGGAACAAAACTGTCCACGGAATTAATACAATTCCATTATGAACAAGCGAACATTAATACTACTAATCAATTAATCGGTACCATAGCAATTCACGACAGATATGGTAATATCTGGATGAATATTGATTTAGAATATTAATAAATTTAATTTTAGAGAAGGTACAGATTATAAGATAGAAATTTCCTATAAATCAAAAAAATATTATAAAACAACTGCAAATTATAGCAAAACATTTGCCAATGTAGAACAAGGAAAGAAAGTATTATATATTAATAGCACCTCTTGTTTAGCTTTAGGTATCAATCTATTTAATTTTGCAAAAAAATATAGAATTGGTTATGGAATAGATTGGAAAATAAAAATATACTCTTGAGTAGCTTAATATTTTAATTAAGTTTGTACTTTACAATTATAGATAGTGTTGAAATAATGATAAAAAATATAAATTCTAATAATATGTTGCATGGAGTTGCGTGGTTTATTCTAAGCCTACTAATTGATAATATTAATGATGTTATCATGAAGTATTTAGGATTCAATATTCAAGCGTATGAAGTAGTATTTTTCCGCTTCCTATTTAGCACATTAACACTTATACCATTTATTTTTTATAAAAAAGTAGCAGGCTCAAAACCTAAAATGTATGTACATCTTATCAGAGGATTACTATTATTTAGTGGAATAGTAACATGGTGTATGGGTTTAGGATTTGTAAATATCACTGTTGCTACCGCAATAAATTTTACTATACCAATTTATATTTTGGTAATGGCAACTGTATTTTTGAAAGAAAAATATAGTTTGATAAAATTAGCTGCAACAGTATTGGGATTTATAGGAACAGCAATAGTGATAAATCCTAGCGATGCTGATTTTAACTTTTTCTCACTAGTGTTAATTGCCAGCGCCTTCTTATTTGCCGCACTTGATGTTATTAATAAAAAAATGGTACAGGAAGAATCTACATTAAATATGTTATTCTATTCTGGATTTTTTGTTATGTTGTTTAGTGCAATACCCACCATATATGTTTGGTCTTCTCCAACCATCAAAGACCTAGCTCTGCTATTCATTCTAGGGATCACTGGGAATTTAATACTTTACTGCTTACTTAAATCCTTCAAATTAGTTGAAATATCATCGGTAGCACCGTATAGATACATTGAACTCATATTTTCTGCAGCATTTGGTTATATTATTTTTGGAGAAGTTCCCCATATTACTACAATAGTAGGAGCAATAATTATAATATTCTCAACGTTACTTTTAATCTATGAAACTTTTTTACCAAAGCTAGCTGTCAACAAAATTATCATTTTCTTTAATAAAGATTAAACCTTTTACCCATAGCATATTGTTTTAATAAATTCTTAATCGGCTCTATATTATCAATAGCTTTAAGTCCTAAACGTCTTAGGTACCATAAGGGTTTTGAATGATTTGAGAAAATACTATTTAGGCTCTCAGTAATCATATACATATTACAATTATCATTTTGTCTTAATTTTTGATATCGTTCTAGTACTACTGCATTTGTACCGCTACTTGCAACTAACCCAGTTAAAGTTTCAATATCTTTGATGCCCTGATTTAAGCCTTGACCAGCTAGCGGATGAATTACGTGTGCACTATCTGCCACTACTACTATCTTATTATGAAAATATTTACTAGTTACACGAGCTTTTAAAGGAAAAGAACTAATATCACTATCCACAGCAATAGCTCCTAGAGAATTGCCACAATTTCTACTTACCAAATACTCAAATTCTTCACTCGGCAAACTGGTCAATAACGCCGCCTGCTCTTGGCTGGTAGTCCATACTATCGATGAGGTTTTTTGATCCTTGAGAGGCAAAATGGCAAAAGGACCAGATGGCATAAAATGTTCAATAGCACAATTTTCATGATTTTTCTCATGCCTAATATTAAATGTCAAGGCAGTTTGATTATATGATTTTTCTATTTTATTGAAGAAATAATATTGACGGGCTTTAGAATTATGCCCATCACAAACAATCAATAAGTCACTATTTATAGTTTTCTGATTATCTAAATAGATGATCGAATGATCAGCTTTACTATCGATCTTTTGATAACCACACTGATCAATTATGTTGATTAATGAGTTTTTTTTAACATTTTCTAGTAATATTTGCTTAAATTCACTGTTTTTTACTATATAACCTAATGCATCATTACCTTTGATATTTGGCAAACACAACATTTCTGGTGCCTTATTATCCACAACATAAATTTCCAGCATTTTGCCAGCTATTGGCTCAATCTCAGACCACAAACTAATAGCTTCTAGGAATCGTGAAGAAGCAGGAGTTAAGGCAGTAGTCCTGATATCAGCACAAAAGCTATAGTCAATTGATGAGAAGTTGGTGACGTCGTCACTCGTCGCTCGCCTATTACTTATAGGCGTCGCTCCATCGTTCCTAGCACCAAATTCTCCTGAATTAACTATACTAGAGTTTATTGATTGACACTCAAGGATCGTAGTTTTAATATTCTTCCCGGCAAATGATAATGCCGTAAGCATACCACTTAAACCACAACCTAATATTACTATTTCTTTTTTCATTACATTACATTATTAGACTGACCAATAAAATACTTTAAATATGCTCCGCTTGCTATAAAGCTTAACAGAAAATAAATCAGAGCAATATCTAAATAACAATTATTCATTTTAAATGACCCAAGAAAACAAATGAATAAAGTCATTATACTAGTTAAACTATTCAGCACTAAGAGTTTTACAAAAATATTTCTATTTTTAAGCAATAAATAAATCATTAAAGCAACAAATAAAATATTAATGATTAAATAAAGATTTATCATAGACCTAATTTAAATTAATTAAAAATGGATTGCCACGCTCACATATGTTAGCTCACAATGACGTGTACGACCTCAAAAGTCATGGCTCAGAGCTACTTTAGTGGCATTGATGCAATCCAGAAAAATGATTAAAATAGATTGCTATGCTCACATACATTCGCTCGCAATGACGTTTATACGCCTCAAATGTCATTGCGAGGAGTGCGGAAACCGCACGACGAAGCAATCCAGATTTATTATAATTTTTGGATTGCTTCGTCGGCTACGCCTTCTCGCAATGACGGTGATAATAACTATAGGGTTGTAATCACTCAAAATGTTCTTCTTTTGTTCCTACTAGTGGGACGACTTGATCACCTTCCATACTAGGATTAACATCAGACAATTCCCAAGAAGAAGACGAGCAGTCAAAAGCATCCTCAGACTTATTTGACCAGAGTTTTGATAAACTTTCAGTAGAATAAAACGAGTAGTCAGAACCATCTTCAGACTCACTTGAGTAGGAATCTAATAAATTTTTAGCTAAATCAGATAATTCTGAAGAACTTTTTATTATAGATGCATATTCTATTAAGGAAGCAAATTGCTTATCATTTTGTTGGGCAAATAAATTTATTAAATCTTTATCAAGATTTTTATACGCCAATGAATGATATTCTTTAATTTCAAATACTTCATGCTCTTCATTCTCTGCAAGGGAAGTTTCTAAAAATTTACAAGTATCTATTAATAGAAACATATTTTGTACGCCTAGCTCTTGTGATCCTGTGTTTGCCAAATTGTAAGCAGTACCATTGTAGGAAAATTTAATTGTAGATTTAGGCTGTAAAACGAATGTTTCAAATGGAAGCTCTCCCATTATAGTTACGGTCGTATTGGGAATCACTTTTATCCAACTACTGGGTTCCATAAGCTTATCGGTGTTATCAATAATCACGTCTTTTTTATTTGTCAGACAAATATCTTTAGTACCATTTTGAATAGATTCAATATTCCACATATTAATAACCCTCGACTTAACCAACATAAATTCAGTATCTTCTAAACGGAACATATATAAACTCCTTTATTAATTTTTTAAAAAAATAATATTGTAAAATTTTTATCAAAAGAACGCAATCTTGAATTTTAGCGTTATTAGTTGATTATTTATCCATTATAACATAATATCCTGGTACCACTAAGAGTTTTACGATTTTTTATTTATAAAATTTTATTTTATGCACAATACTGATATTATAATAATTGGAGCAGGGCCAGTTGGGTTATTTGCTATTTTCCAAGCTGGGATGCTTGGTATGCGTTGTCATGTTGTTGACTCACAGGAAATAATAGGCGGACAATGTAGCATACTATATCCAGAAAAGCCGATATATGACATACCAGCCTACCCTAAAATTATGGCAGAAGAGTTGATAGAACAATTGGCATTACAAGCTAAGCCGTTTAATCCGGCTTATCATCTCAATCAGCAAGTTATACAATTAAAAAAAGAAGATGACTATTTCCAAATCACCACTTCTAAAAATGTCACAATAGCTGCTAAAGTTATTATTATTGCTGCTGGCTGTGGTTCTTTTGGACCTAACAGACCTCCACTAGCTGGTATAGAAGCATTTGAAGGAAAATCAGTATTTTATTTTATCAATAACCGCAATAGTTTAGCTAACCAAGAAATCATCATAGCTGGTGGTGGAGATTCGGCTGTAGATTGGGCAATATCACTCTGCGAAATTGCTAAAAAAATATATTTAGTACATCGGCGTGAGAAATTTCGAGCAGCTCCTGAAACTATAAGGCAACTCAAAGAATTAGCCGATAATGGTAAAATTGAATTGGTAATTAATTATCAACTAGAGCATTTAGTAGGAAAAGATGGTATATTAGAAGCTGTTGGAGTAAAGGATTTCGAAGGAAATATTCGCACCTTACCAGCAAATATATTATTGCCATTTTTTGGACTTACCCAAGAACTTGGTCCAATAAAAAATTGGGGATTACATGTTAAAACAAATCATATAATTGTCGAGCCTGGTTATTTTGAAACAAATATTCCAGGTATCTATGCAATTGGTGATATTGCTAGTTATCCAGCAAAATTAAAATTAATTCTTAGTGGTTTTGCAGAAGCAGCCAGTAGTTTACATCATGCCTATAGTAGGGTATTTGAAGGTAAAGCCTTACATTTTGAATATTCAACTACCAAAGGAGTGCATAAATAGTGAAAGAACAAGGTAATATAATCAATGGTAGATATTTTGCAGACCAGATATTATATGAGTTAAAGCTAGAGGTTAATTCACTCAAGGAGCAGTTTAAACTGGTACCAACTCTTGCTATTATACTAGTGGGTGATAATCCAGCTAGTAGCATATATGTAAGAAATAAACTAAAAGCAGCGACAAAAATTGGTATGAATGCTTTGCCAATAAATTTACCTAATGAAATTCAAATTGATCATATACTAAATGAAATCAATATACTCAATAATGACGCAAATATCTCGGGGATTATTGTACAACTCCCCTTACCTAAGCATATCAATAAAAATTTAATCTTATCTGCTATTGATCCTAGCAAAGATGTTGATGGTTTTCACCCTCTAAATGTTGGTTATCTACATAGTAACTCAGGTAACGGCTTTATACCTTGCACGGCTCTTGGCTGCATTGAATTACTTAAACAAGTTGAGAAAGATTTAGCTGGCAAGAATGTTGTAGTTATAGGACGTTCTAATATTGTCGGAAAACCATTATCAGCTTTATTACTTAGAGAAGATTGCACTGTTACTTTATGTCACTCAAAAACTCAAAACTTACATTCTATAACTTCCCGTGCCGACATAGTAATATCAGCTATCGGCTCACCTTTAACATTAACAGAAGAATATTTTAACCGACAATCTATAGTGATTGACGTTGGTATTAGTAAACTTGCCCATAGTGACAAAATGGTCGGAGACGTTGATTTTGCCAATGTTGTCGATAAAGTACGATATATATCACCAGTTCCAGGCGGTGTTGGACCAATGACGGTTGCTTTTTTGCTCAAGAACACACTTAAAGCAGCAAAACAACCTCATATAGCTAACTTGTAAAACAAAACAGATGCAACAGAGAACCACTTAAAATTTAAAACCATACCGTATGCCTAAATTAGTTAGACCGGCATTAGGTTTTACGATATCAGCATTAGAGATATGGTCAAGAATTAATGTAATTGCATGTATTTCATTAAGTTTTACACCAAAACTAACACTCTCTCTAAATAAAAGCCTTGATCCTAAGGGACGCTTTCTTAAGGCTCGTTGTTTCTCTGATTTTTTCAATTCACCATTATGAATCGCCCCTCCAAAGCTTAACTCACAAAACACAGATTCCATCATATCAAAATGCCAAGTAAGCCCAGTATAAGCACTACTTGCATATTTACTATTGTTAATATCTACGCCTATATGAGGATAGCCACGCAAAAATTCGTATTCTTCACCAAAAAGATATTCTAAATTAACGTCGTATCCTTTCTCATAACGGTGTTTTAACCTAACATTTATGTCGTGTTTGAGTATTCCTATTCTTATTTCATCAGCTAAAACTCTTTGCCCAGTTAAACAAAAAGAAATACTAAAAAAAATTACTAATATTAAACGATTCATAGTACACCACAAATTTGAAAAAAGATTAGAGATAGAATTTAAATGAATGCACCTTTATTCATAAATATCCAGCTATTCAACAAGAGTATATTATATACTTCCTGCATAAGTCAAAGATAGCCCAGAAATCCTTAGGAGAAACGCCGGCTACCTCCACGTACATAAACGATTGTTACGGAGCGGAGGCAAGTTTCGACGCCAGAATTCCAGCTAGATTGACTTATGCTAGGTAAGCCTTATGAACAAAGGGTCACTACAACGAGTAGTATACATATTTTTAGATTTGTATCCAGCACTAATTTGTATGATTTAAATAATCCATCAAAGCTAGAGTTTCTAAATCTTCTAAGCCAAGATTGTACTGTTTTCCAGTGCGATCCAACTATCATAGATACAGTTTTCAATGACTTGCCTGATTGCTAAGTGATGCATTGCTAATAAGCATATGCGATTTCTTCCGTGCGACTCGTTTTTCATTAGGCATATGAAATCATGCTCATAAAAACCTTTTGGTAATATTAATGTTCTTACCATTTTAGTACCTGCACAAATTTCTATTTCCATATTAATATATACCTCCTTAACTATTTCAATTGGTATTATAATTTAATAGTGTATATAATTTATAGAATATGTCACTTAATAGTATAAAAATATAATTTTGATTGTAAAATAGGTTGCAGTCATGTTAATCTATATAAAAACCCCACTAAGTAAAAATAATAATGTAATTTTTCTGAAACCATTCACTAGGAGCAAAAAATGAATAAATATTTTATAATATTATTATTAATATTGCCGCATAATTCATTTGCTCAACAACAAATATCTAATTTTGTTACACCAGTTACTTATTTTGTCAATCATGTCAAACAACTAAATTTGCTCAAAAATAATTTAATTAAACATAGACAAGTAAGTATTATAGGCACTAGTGTCATGGGAAAAACCCAACTTGCTAGAATGTATTCTTATGAGAATCAAAATAATTATAAACTTATTTGGTTTGTTGATTGTAATTTAGATATTAATCAAGAGTTGCTAAAGCTAGTAAAAGCTATTAATAGCACCGCTAAATCTAATCTAATATCAGAAGATATAAAATTAATACGAAAAGAATTAATGAGCTATTTATCGAATCAAGATAAATGGTTACTGATATTTGATAATCTAAAAGTAAGTGAAAATAAAAAAGTTCAAGAGTTCGTTGATTGGGAGCATAACGGACACGTTATATTTGTCTCTCAAGATAGCGAAATATTACCTAACGTAATCAAAATGACTGTCTTTGAAAAAGATGATGTCATTGCTCTTGCTAATAATATTCTAGAAAATAATGATCCCCTATTAGCAGAATTCTTGAGCGAAAAGTTTGCTGGTTATCCTATCCTGATAGTACAAGGAGCACAATTATTAAATAATGTAAAAGATTTAGATAGAAAAGAATATAAGGATAAAATCCAGCAATCAACAGATAAAATTCAATTAAACATTACATTAGTTATCAATGAGTTAAAGCCAAGTGCTAAGAAACTTTTAAATAAAATAGCCTTAATAAATAATCAAGGTTTCTCGAAAGAACTTTTAAAAATTATTACGGATAATCAAAATACTATTGATGATGATCTCTATCAATTATCTAAATTTGCTTTAATATCTAACATTGACTCACATGACACTAACCCTATCTTTGAAATGCATGATGTTATTGCTCAGAAAATAGCCGAGATTAATTGTGGTGAGAATAATAAAGCTTATTTAAATGATATCATTACTAAATTAATGAATTATATACCAAAGAATGCATTACAGGCTCGTATTTTTAGAAGTGCTAAAACTATACAAGAAAATCTTGAAATAATTTTAAAAAATTCAGAGAAATATAACTCAGATATATATAAACTTATGGAACTTAATTATCAACTAATGCTTCAATATCATAATTCTCTCAATTATTATGACGCAGAAAAAAAGGTTACTTGGTTTAATAAAGCTGACCAGGAAGGAAAATTTAAATTATGGTTAATGAATAATGATGAAAAATGTGCATATGCAAGGTATGTGCAAGCAATAGGTGGGTATTATAGAGGTTATTCTAATTATAAGATGGCAATAAACTATTTTATAAGAGCGAAAGAAATATTTGAGAATTTAAAAGGTTACGAATCTAGAAAATGGAATTTATTGTATCATTTAACAATATCTAATATAGCACTAGGACAGGTTCAAGAAGCAGAAAAAAATATTCAAATTATGGAACAAATATTTAATGAAGATTCAATGGATAAAAATAACATAGGCTATATGCATAATATAAAAGCAAAATTATTATTCATACAAGGAAAATATATTGAATCATTAGAAAACGTTAATAAAGTTATAGAAATATCAATTAAAAACGGACTAGCTCTTGATGACAAGCTACTTATAAATCCTTATTTATCTAAAGTAGAAATATTGAATTATCTTAAAAAATACCCAGAAGCATATGCCACAGCTGAGCATTTATATAACATGTGTAAATCCTCCGAAAAAGAGGCTCTTGAAATATTAGGTCGCATTTACACCCAAATGGCAAGTAGTGAATTAGGACTAGGTAAACTAGACCAGGCCTCAGAACATGTTAACCAGGCTATCTCCATATTCTTAGCCAATGAGCATAAAAATCCAAAATATGCAGATTATTCGGAAGATCCAGATTTAGCAGCAAGCTATGTAGTCCAAGGTAATATTTTATTTGCTCAAAATAAGATAAAAGAAGCTATAAAATCCTATAATAAAGCTTATAGCATATATTATTACTTATATAGAGATAACCGGAAAAATGTGGCTCAAGTTAGTTACTTATATACTCAAGGAACTAAAGCTGCATGTAAAGCAAGAGATTTGCATAGTTATAAGTTTTTTGGTAAACAGCAAGTAAAGGAGTTTGGGATAGCTCACTCTAATACTGTATCTATGTTTGAGTATTGTAAACAATATAATATGGATTTATGGACAAAAGAAAACTAGGTTAGGTGTATACTTAAATGATAAGGTATCAACAAGAACGATTAATTCTTAATTTTTAGCATTTTTGACGGAGGGGTTATATAAGAAGATGGGTTTTGCTGAATAAAGATATAAAATTTGTGGTAGTAGCATTTGCTACTGTTTCTAGGTTTGTTTCTTTTATTTCAGCTATTTTTTCTGCTACATATTTGACAAAAGCTGGTTCGTTTTGTTTGCCACGCATCGGAACAGGGGCAAGATAAGGAGAATCTGTTTCAATTAATAACCGGTCTAGTGGAATATAACGTACTATATCCTGTAAATCGGTGGCGTTTTTAAAGGTTACAATTCCAGCAATCGATATATACATACCAAGGTCAAGCATTTTTTTTGCTAAATGCTTTGAAGCGGTAAAGCAATGAATAAGACCGTGAAACGCGGTATTTTGCATTTCGCTACTTAAAATATCCATAGTATCTTGTTCTGCTTCTCTTGTATGGACTATAATTGGCAACCCGGTACTTTGAGATGCCTGTATATGTTGCCCAAAAGAACTAATCTGTTGATGTTTGTCTGATGTCTGGTAATAATAATCGAGACCAGTTTCACCAATTCCAATAATTTTCGGATGATTACAATATTCCATAATAGTTTCGCACGAGACAATTTCCTTCACTTCATTGGGGTGAACTCCACACGAAGCAAAAACATTACCGTATCTTACGGCTATTTCTAAAATATCCGGCAATTCCTCAATGGTAGTACATATAGTCTGCATGTACTTAACATTATTGTTCTCAGCTCTGCTTATTATGGCTGATAAATCTTCTTTTAACATGTTGAGGTGACAATGAGAATCAATTAATATACTTTCTGCATAAGCCAGGCTAGTTGGTGATTTTGTTGTCGAATTATGGATCATCATTTTATCCAATTTTTTGTAATTATGATATTAGCAATTTTTTCTACTTCATTAAGAGGGGAATAATTATAGTTTTCAAGCTGCATTACAGATTTGTCTAGTATTTTAGCTATTCCTAATTCTAGCAAATTTTGTGTAAATGCTAGATGTTTAGGTGATTTAAAATTACTAGGACAGAATATATAAAGAGGTTTACCAGTGGAAGCTGCCTCACTACACATAGAAATCGAATCAGCCGTAGAAATTATGTAATCTGCCTGTGCCAACATCCCAAAATAAGGATTAGGTTTAGCTTCTTCCTCTGTTGGATCGTAAATAATAGCCGATGAAGGTACCTTATTTTTGATAATTTGTTTTGCTGAATTAGGAGTACGTCGACTAAAGCTAATGAATAGGGTATGTTTTTCATCTTGGGTCTTAGTAAGATTAGATAATATTGCAGCAAATTCGCGAGCATTTTCGTCGGTAAATTGATAATTTTTGCTATTACCACCAATAATTACCGATATAAACTGCTTAAGATCTGGATAATTTTTGCGTAACTCAATACCGCCAGCCTGTATTTTTGCTTGAACATTATTAAGAGCTCCAGTAATTCTCAATATATTCTTGTCATTCGTGCATAGTTCTTCCCTGCTAACCTTATCATGATGCGGTAAAATAATTAGGTCAAATTGCTTAAATGGTAGGTTGGGGTGCATAATTTGAATAATTTTTACTTTCCCAGCAGATTTATGTTTTAAATAACTCGCTAAAGAAGCGGTTCTTCTCCCAGCAGAAATTATTAAGTCAGGGAAGCCTTCCATCTCCCACGATTGTAACAGCTGCTTTTTCACATGGATAGGGCTAAGGGCTAGTAAAAAATTTGGTAATTTACCCCAAAAATTATATTCAATAGGTTTTAATTGATAACCAAGACCAAGCTTTTCTGCTAGAGCTATAGCTTGATTGACATTACCCACCCTGCTGTCAGCTAATACCCAAATTTTGGGTTTAATATTGTGCATTTTTCATAATTATTGTTAAGTTATCATTTTATCAATAGCTAATTCATTATTTATTGCTTTTATATTTACAATATCACCGCTACCGATTCTACTAGAAAGAATCATTTTGGCGAAATTATTCTGTAATTCTCGTTGAATAACTCTTTTCAATGGTCTAGCACCAAACATTGAATCATAACCTTTATCAGCCAGGTAATTTATTGCCGATTGATCAAATTGCAATGTAATATTTTGTTGTGAAAGAATTTCTTTCAAATTATCTAGTTGTATTTTGACAATATCATGTATGTCAGCACGAGTTAGTTTATGGAATAGAATAATCTCATCTAGCCTATTTAAGAATTCAGGTTTAAATGTTGCTCGTACATGTTGCATTACTTGTTCTTTAATTGCATCTTGGTCATCATCTTGCTGTTGATTAATAAGTATTTCAGCCCCAAGGTTGGAAGTAAGAACAATGATGGTATTTTTAAAATCAACAGTTATTCCTTGACTATCAGTTAGACGCCCTTCATCCAAAATTTGTAACATGATATTGAAAATATCCGTATGGGCTTTTTCTACCTCATCAAATAAAATAACTTGATAAGGTCTCCTACGTACCGCTTCTGTTAAAACTCCTCCCTGCTCATAACCAACATAGCCTGGAGGAGCCCCAATCAAACGTGATATAGAGTGTTTTTCCATATATTCAGACATATCAATTCTGAGGATGGCATTACGATCGTCAAATAAAAAAAGTGCCAAAGCTTTGGTTAGTTCCGTTTTACCAACACCAGTTGGACCTAAGAATAAAAACGATCCAAGTGGTCTATTATGATCCTGTATTCCAGCACGAGAACGACGCACAGCATCGCTGACTCCTTTTATAGCTTCATCTTGACCGATTACCGATTGACGTAGTTTATCTTCCATCGCTAATAACTTTTCACGTTCGCTTGATAGCATTGTGTCAATCGGTATACCAGTAATTTTGGAAATAATTATAGCTATATCGTTTTCTGATACAACTTCTTTTGATAATTTGTTATTTCCCCCTTCTACTGCTTGTTGTAGTTTCTTAGTCAAATCAGGAATAATACCATATTTCAACTCACTAGCTCGGGCAAGATCACTACTTCTTTCTGCTCTTTCAAGTTCTAAACGAGCTTTTTCTAGCTCTTCTTTTAATTTCTGTTCAATATGTATTTGGGATTTTTCAGCTTGCCAGCTAGCATTCATATCGTAAGAACGAGATTCAAGTTTAGTTAATTCGTCTGTTAATTGGATAATTTTCTTTTTTGAATATTCATCATCTTCTTTTTTTAGAGCTGCTAGCTCAATTTTTATTTGAATGATACGACGATCAAGCTCATCTAATTCTTCCGGTTTGCTAGATAATTCTATTTTTAGCCGACTACATGCTTCATCGATTAAATCAATAGCTTTATCTGGTAAATAACGATCGGTAATATATCTGTTAGATAGAGTGCTAGCGGCAACTATAGCACTATCAACAATTTTTACGCCATGATGTAATTCGTATTTGTCCTTAATACCACGCAGAATCGAAATAGTATCTTCTACTGTTGGTTCATTAACGTAAACTGCTTGAAATCTTCTGGCAAGAGCGGTATCTTTCTCGATATATTTGCGATATTCATCTAAAGTCGTAGCACCGATACAATGGAGTTCTCCTCTAGCAAGCATTGGCTTTAGTAAATTTGATGCATCCATGGCTCCGTCTGTCTTACCAGTTCCTACTAAAAGATGTAGCTCATCAATAAATAAAATAATCTCCCCACTAGAGTGCTTAATCTCATTTAATACAGCTTTTAGTCGTTCTTCGAATTCACCACGATATTTAGCCCCAGCAATTAAAGCCCCCATATCAAGTTCAATGATTCGACAATTTGCTAGAGTTTCTGGAATATCTTGGCTAAATATTCTTTGGGCTAACCCTTCTATTATCGCCGTTTTACCAACTCCTGGCTCTCCTATTAGCACAGGGTTATTTTTCATTCTTCTCGACAAAACTTGCACGGTTCTTCTAATTTCCTCATCTCTACCGATGATTGGATCAAGTTTACCAAGTTCTGCTAGCTCGGTTACATCTCTACCATATTTTTTTAGGGCGTCATAACTACTTTCAGAAGAGTTATTATCTGCTGTCTTACCTTTTCTTAACTGTAAAATTGCTGAGTTTATTTTTTTATTAGTTATTGCATTCTCTGATAAAATCTTACCAGCAGAGGTTTTATCATATGATAATGCCTCAAAAATTCTCTCAATAGTTATAAAACTATCGGCATTATTCTTTGCAAGCTCTAATGCTTTATCAAGTAATTTTAGTGCTTCTGATGATAGATAAAGTTGTCCTCCTCCCTCTATTTGTACTTTTGGGATTTTGTTTAATTCTACGGTTATAGCTCTATTCAAATCATCGAAGCTAGTACCTAAAGTATTAATAAGATTATCAATAACTCCACTATCATCGTTTAATAAACTCGCCAATATGTGTAATGGCAATATTTGCTGATGATCATTTTTTGCTGCTATGCTTTGGGCATTAGATAATACAGATTTTGCCTGGGTAGTAAATTTATCTATGTTCATTGCCATAACCTCATAAATTTTAAATTAACTCAAAGTTTATTATAGCCAACCCGATTAGTATTACTCCGTCATTGCGAGCGAACATATGTGAGCGTGGTAATCCTTTCTAATTACTTTTTTGGATTACTTCGTCGACCTGCGGTCTTCTCGCAATGACGTTAGTTTGTTATGAGCTATACTATAAATATATCATAATATTTTCTTCCACTAAGTACTTTAATATATAATTAATGGTGAATAATAATACAAGAGATGCTGGTATATTAAATCAATAAATCAAATTTCTTGATTAATTTACTTAAATCTTATAGAACTCATAGGAGTAGTATAATGAATACCCTAAATTTAGGGTTTCCCATTTTATTTTATATAATATAAATTATTTTTTAGACCGGTAATGAATCATAACATAGTTAACTTGGTAGCTGCAATTGTCTTGTCCCTTGGGATTATTTTTGGATGGCAATATTTTTATGATAAACCAAGATTACAAAAATTAGAACAGCAAAATAAAATATATAACAAGCAAGTTCAAGAGTTAAAGAAAAAGAATAATCAAGTAGCAACCCCTAAAGAAGCTGAATCACCTATTTCTACTAAGAGAATTCGGATAGACTCAGAACTACTTTCTGGCTCGATTGCTTTAAAAGGACTCCGGTTTGATGATTTAATTTTGTTGAAATATAAGCAAGATTTATCACCAGACAGTAAACCTGTTGTGTTATTTGCCCATTCTCAGTCAGAAGAAGCTTATTTTGCTGAAATAGGCTGGTTTAACAAGGATAATAGTATTATTCTTCCTGATAGTGAAACTATTTGGCAGGCTGATAATGATCAGTTAACGCCTACAAACCCTGTGAATTTGTCATGGATCAACAAAGATGGGGTTAAATTCTTGGTTACGATAAGTATGGATAGTAATTATTTATTTACCATAGATCAAACTACGGTGAATGATAGCAAAGAACCAATTTCAGTGCAATATTATGGACTAATTAACCGTAAATATATTGGTAAAGAAAAATCAGTTAATATACTACATCAAGGACCAATCGGTGTTATTGATGGTAGGCTTAAAGAACATTCTTTTGACGATTTAAAAGATAAGAAAACTGAGAAATTTCCACAAACTGTTGTTGATTGGGTTGGTATAACCGATAAATATTGGTTATCTTCCTTAATTCCAGATAAAGCTAGTATATATAATTCCAACTTCAATTATGCAATGAAAAACGGTGTTGAAAAATACCAGGTCGACTTCATTTCTTCAACTCAGACTATAGAAGTAGGACAAAAACTCACTATATCGCAAAGATTATTTGCCGGAGCAAAGAAAGTTGACTTATTAGACAAATACGAAAAGCAATATAATATTAAATTATTTGACCGGGCAATTGATTTTGGTTGGTTTTATATAATCACTAAACCACTCTTTAATGTTATGAACTTTTTCTATCATTACGTTGGTAACTTCGGTGTTAGTATCTTGATCGTAACTGTTATTATAAAACTGCTAATGTTTACTTTTGCTAATAAACAATATCGTTCTATGAAAAAAATGAAGAATCTTCAACCTGAAGCAGAGAGAATTAGGGCGTTATATGCTGATGATAAAATGAGACTTAACCAAGAAGTTATGGCGTTGTATAAAAGAGAAAAGGTTAATCCCCTTGCTGGTTGTCTGCCGATTATTGTACAAAGCCCAGTATTGTTCTCAATTTATAAAGTGTTATATGTAACTATCGAGATGCGTCAGGCACCATTTTTTGGTTGGATAAAAGATTTATCTGCTCCTGATCCAACATCAATTTTTAATTTGTTCGGACTATTGCCATTTGCTTGCCCAAGCTTCCTAATGATTGGTGCATGGCCTATTCTCATGGCTCTTACTATGTTCTTATTGCAAAGGATGACTCCACAACAGTCAGCCGATCCAATTCAAGCTCAAGTAATGAAATTTATGCCGCTAGTTTTTTTAGTAATGTTTAGTAGTTTTCCAGTGGGAGTAGTGATTTATTGGTCTTGGAGTAATATTTTATCAATAGCTCAGCAATATTACATTAATAAGCTAGATAAGAATGTCGGTTGATAAGGTTACAAAACTATTTCGGCAAGAGGTAAAATTTATAGCTGGTGTGGCAAAAATAAATCAGTTCCCTAATACATCTGTACCAGAGATTGCCTTTGTTGGTAAATCAAATGTTGGTAAGTCAAGTTTGATTAATAGTATCTGTAATAATTCAAGTATTGCTAAGGTTTCTAATACTCCTGGTCGCACTAGGCAAATAAATTTTTTCTCCCTTATCGATAGACTTATTTTAGTTGATCTTCCTGGATATGGCTTTGCTGAAGTGCCAATATATATCAAACAACAGTGGGAAGTATTAATAACATACTATCTCAGAATGAGTGTAAATCTCAAATTAGTAAATTTGTTGATTGATGCTAGAAGAGGAGTAAAGCAAAATGATATGGAAATTGCTAAATTGTTACTTTCTTGCAATAAAGATTTCCAAATTGTTTTTACCAAGTCAGATAAGGTAACAGATAGAGAAAACCTAACGGCAACAGCACAGAATTTTCTTGCAACTTTGGGCTACTCCTGTAATGTAATTTATACAAGTAGTAGGAGTAAAGAAGGTGCAAAAGAATTGCAGTTTAGTTTGGCAAAATGCATTAAATTATAAAGATAAGGAAGGTAAAGGCTTTGCAGATATCAAAGATACTGCTTTAATTAAAGATATAATAAGACGTAGTAGTGAAGTTAGAGATCAAGTTATGGTATTTAAGCTACCGTCATTAATTATTGATGATGACAAATTATTGACGAGTTTTGCAGAAGTAATACAGTTGCTTGATAGTTGTGACATTAAAATCTTTATAGTGCATGATCATACTAATTTGGTGGATAATACGCTGAAATTATTTGGCTGTGATCAAAAATTTATCGATAATATTAAGGTAGCGGATTATAAAAGCTCACAAATTATAGAAATGGTTTTGTCCGGGTATGTTAATAAGCGTATAGTTTCCAAGCTCTGTAGTTTAGGTTGTTATGCTATTGGTATTTCTTGCAAAGATGCTAATCTTATACAAGCTAAGAAATCAAAATTATTGCATAGAAGAGACCCTAATAAAGATGTAATAGATATTGGGTTTATTAGTGAACCAATTATAGTAAATCCTGAGATTTTAATAAATTTTGAAGATAGTAATATTATTCCGGTTATAGCACCAGTAGCTAGTGATGAAAAAGGTAATACACATCTGCTGGATGTAAATCTGACTGCCTCGACAATTGCTTCCTCATTAGATGCAGATCATTTAGTATTATTATGTGATGGGGTAGAATTTACCGGGGGGAAATATATGCGTGTACAGGATGTTGATGTATTGAAAGAAATGCTGAATGAAGCTGTTGAGCCTAAAAAAATTGATTTAATTGGAGCAGCTTTAAGTGCCATTCAAAACAATACCGATTACGTGCATTTTCTCGATGCAGCTTTCCCTGATTCTATATTATTAAGCATGTTTACAAGTAAAGAACGTGAGTTGCCAATTATATAAAAATATGTGGGCAAAAAAATAAGTAATATTACAAAAATAATGAAAACATCTATTAGTGGAGCATAAAAATCTGCTATATTTATAGATATAACCGAATTGGAGTTAAAAGGGATTAATTTATGTCAGGTAGTTTAGTATCAGATCCGTTATTTGTTGGTTTAACAAGACCGGCAATGATCTTTGGGGTAAGTATAAAGTTTGCAGCACTTAATATGATCATATCTATGTCGTTATTTATTCAAAGTAATAGTATTATGAATTTGCTTGTTGCTTTTGTAATTCATATGATAGGGTATGTAATATGTTTTAAAGAACCAAGATTTATAGAATTGTTGTTAAATAAATCTTCTAAATGTAGCCAGTGTCCTAATAAATCATTCTATGGAGCGAACTCATACGGTATTTAAAAGAACAGTTATAAAATGACAAAATGATAAAATTATCTGTAACAAAAACAGCCAAAGAGTCGAGAGCTAGGAAAGAAAAACCTACTTCTCATTTTATTCCTTATAAGTGCCATTGGGATAGTAATACTATCCTAACCAAAAATAATGAATTATTACAAGTAGTAAAGATAGGGGGATTTTCCTTTGAAACAGCTGATGATGAAGATTTAGATATTAAAAAAAATATCAGGAATTCGTTGCTTAAAAATATGTCATCAGGCAATATTGTGATGTATTTCCATACGATCAGAAGGCGTAGACCAGTAATTTTTGATGAGATTGAATATACCTATGACCCTACCATAAAAGTACCTAATGATTTCACAACTTATTTATCAAATGAATGGCGTAAGAAACATGAGGGTTCTAGGTCGTTTTTTAATGAGTTGTATGTTAGTATCCTTTATAGACCAGATAAAGCTGGAGCGGCTGTAATCGAATACTTCATTAAGAAGCTAATGCAAAAGTCTAATAAATCTACCTGGGAAAATGACATGCGAGAGATGCAGGAAAGTTTGCGAGAGATGTCCTCAAGAGTAGTTAATACATTCCATAGTTACGGTGCCAGACTACTTGGTGTACGCAAATCTAGTAGTGGTTATTGCTGTGATATTATGGAGTTTCTCGGTACTCTGGTGAATTGTGGCTCTTCAATGCAAATGGTCGTTCCCAGAAATTCAATAGACCAATATCTTCCAACCCATAGATTATTTTTTGGTTCTAGATCCATAGAAGCACGTGGTCCAGCGGGTAGAAGATATGCTGGGATACTAAGTATTTTAGAATATGGACCATCTACATCAGCTGGGATATTTGATGGCTTTTTACAAATGCCTTTTGAATTTGTTATGACTCAGAGTTTTATTTTTGCTAATAGAACAGTGGCGATTAATAAAATGCAACTACAACAAAATAGGATGATTCAAGCAGATGATAAGGCGGTATCACAAGTTGCCGAAATCTCTCGAGCACTTGATATGGCTACCAGTGGTGATATTGGTTTTGGAGAACACCATTTTTCACTTCTATGCTCTGATAGTAATTTAAAATCCCTTGAAGATACCTTATCTATGGCTTCTGTTGAACTCTCCAACTCTGGAATTCAACCTGTTAGGGAAAAAATTAATATGGAGCCAAGTTATTGGGGACAGCTTCCTGGAAATATGGATTATATAGTAAGGGGGTCGACTATCAATACTTTAAACATGGCTAGTTTTGCATCTATGCATAATTATCCATTAGGTAAGGTTTTTAATAATCACTGGGGAGAATATGTAACTGTACTCGATACTACTTCAGGTACTCCTTTTTATTTCAGTTTTCATGTTCGGGATGTTGGGCATAGTTTGATTATTGGTCCAACTGGAGCTGGTAAAACAGTGCTAATGAATTTTTTATGTGCCCAAGCACAAAAATTTAAACCTAGAATGTTCTTTTTTGATAAAGATCACGGTGCTGAAATATTTATTAGATCACTTAACGGGGTTTATACCACCATTGATCCGGGGGGAGAATGTAACTTTAATCCTTTGCAACTTGATGATACTGGAGAGAATAGAACATTTATATTAGAGTGGCTTAAAGTACTGGTTACTTCTAATGGAGAGTCGCTATCATCAGAAGATAATAAGACTTTATCACAAGCAGTAATCGGTAATTTTAAGCTGGAAAAGAAAGATAGAAGGTTAAAAAATGTTGTAGCATTTTTAGGCATTGATGGTCCTAATAGTTTGGCAGGTAGAATTGCTATGTGGGTTGGGAGAGGTTCGCATGCCAGAATATTTGATAATGAGACAGATAATATTGATTTACAGAAAGCTCGAGTATTTGGTTTTGATATGACAGAGTTGTTAAAAGATCCAGTTAGTCTTGCTCCTGTATTATTATACATCTTCCATAGAATTAGTATTTCTTTAGATGGTCAAAGAACTATGATAGTTCTTGATGAGGCATGGGCTTTGATTGATAATCCGGTATTTGCTCCGAAAATTAAGGACTGGCTAAAAGTTTTGCGTAAGTTAAATACTTTTGTAATTTTTGCTACCCAAAGCGTTGAAGATGCAGCTAAAAGCAGAATCAGCGATACTCTGATTCAACAAACCGCAACCCAAATATTTTTACCCAATCTTAAGGCAACTGATATTTATCGTAGTGCCTTTATGCTTAGTCAACGTGAATATATTTTAATAAAAACTACAGATCCAACATCACGTTATTTTTTAATAAAACAGGGAGTAGATGCGGTTGTTGCTAAAATAAACCTAGATGGTATGAATGATATTATTAATGTTCTTTCTGGTCGGGTTGAAACGGTGTTATTGTTGGATCGGATTAGAGGGCAATATGGTGATGATCCTGAAAAATGGTTGCCTATATTTTATGAGGAAGTAAAGTCACTTTAGTTAATTTATGCATTACAAACATAGAAAATCACCAACTAGATTGACTTATGCAGGAAGTCTATTTTATGGTGCTAAAACATTTGTTAGGATATTAATTTTATGTAGTACATTAAATTTTACTATTATCCATAATAGTTATGCAGAAGAAAAAGATGCTTTAGGTACTATAATTGGTACTCTTTCAAGTTTGACCTGTGAAACTGGGGGTGTGGGTGACTTATTACGTACAGAATTTTCTCACACTTGTATACCAGGGTCGTTTTTTTCCTTTGCTACTGCGAATATAATCTCGCCAGGGGTTTATGCTAATACGATGCTGCGTCTTAAAATAAATGATCATGAATTATTTGATGGAGATTACCCTGGGGGGCAGTGTGCAAGAAATAATAAAATTGATCCAAACGATCCCAAATTAACCTTTGCATTCTGCAATAATATTAAGCTACAAACTTCTAGGGTAAAGGCAATAGGTAATTCTGCCATTGCTATTGCTAAAGCCGTATTAACCGGTTCTGATCCATGGCATGATATTATGGATGCTTGGAAAGATAATAAGGGCGAATTTCATGTTATTTATAAGGATCAAAAAGATGGTGATACCGGTGTAATGTTAGACGTGCTTTTGCCAGTTGTTTTTAAAGTAGTAAGGCAAAAGGATACTATGTGTGTAGCTGCTCCTACTATATTGGCAGATTGGGTGCCGGTTGGTTGTAAGTATATTAGAGAACCCCAACCTGAATCTATATATGCGTCTTTTATGAATCTTAGTGATAATTCTCAAAATGGTTCTAACAAAACTGCTACTGATCCAATGGCAATAGTTGATTGTGGTTTATCAGCCTCTAGTTGTTACCAAAGGGCTTATAATAATTCTAAGACAGCTATAGTTATCTATGCTCCATTAATCGAATGTATTAAAGAAATGACCGCAAGATTACTGATTAGTAAAGATGTTTGTACATTTGATGATGTTAATAAAGTGGTTAATTCTAGTAAAAGGGAGAGTAGTGTATTATTTCAATTCCAGCGTAATATGCACAGAACTGTCACTGCTTTATTAACTATATATGTAATTTTCTTTGGTTTTAAAATCATACTTTCTAGTGAAATTCCACCTAAAAATGAAATAATTAATTTTATATTAAAAATGTTATTTGTAACCTATTTCTCTGTAGGTATAAATATTACTCCCAATAGTGGTTCTGACTATAATCGACTAGATGGTATGGTGCAATGGGCTTTTCCTTTGTTATTAGGAGGAATAGATACGCTTGGTGGTTGGGTTATGAATTCTGCCCCATCAGATTTGTGTAAATTTAACCCTGAAGATTATAGCGATAAAAGTCTTTCTTATCTGCCATTATGGGATGCATTAGATTGTCGAGTAAGTCATTATTTGGGATTAGATATACTATCAACGATGATGGTAGAAAATCAATATAGAAATCATGATTTCAAGAGTTTTGACTTCTTTAGTTTCTCAGCCCCACCTTATGTATATTTACTGATTCCTGCTATTATTTCAGGTAACATGACTCTTGTATCTTTAGCACTTTCTTATCCTTTATTAGTGATTTCTGTTGGAGCATTTATGGTGAATGCTACAGTGATGTGCATGATATCTATAGTAATATTGGGTGTTTTAGCACCTCTTTTCGTACCAATGTTTTTATTTGAATATACACGAGGTTACTTTGAATCGTGGGTAAAATTGCTAATATCATTTTTGTTACAGCCTATGGTGGTGGTGACCTTTATGATTATAATGTTTTCGGTTTACGATGTTGGTTTTTATGGTCACTGTAAATATACAAGTAAAACCATAAACAATAGTATAGAAAGTGGTGGCGACGGAAAAAGAGCTGTGAAAATATTTTTTGTTAATAATGATTGGAGTAATTATAAAGAAGAAGATGTTAAAAGCTGTAAGAATAGCCTAGGTTATATGCTTAATAATCCACTTGCAACAGTTGTTGATTTTGCTAAAGATAACCTAAATGAGATGCTTAAAGAAAAGCCAGGAAGTGGTAGTACAGATAGTTATTTATCTAAATTTCAGTTTCTGCAGGGTATTGTTATGGGACCCGGTATGTTCTTTGTATCACCAAAATTAATTTTTGAAAAAATTAAAGATATTGTGTTAGCGTTAATTACTGCCTGCTTTACTTTGTATTTAATGTATCATCTTAGTGCTCAATTGGCAGAATTTGCAGCTGATATGACCGAGGGTGTGGCACTTAGTAGTGTTGCCATTCATCCGCAAGCAATATTTAAAGCTGGTATGGCTGCTATTGGAGCAGCTGGAAACATGGCAGGAGATAAAGCAGCTGGAGCTGGTGGGGGTGCTGGAGCTAAGGATATGATGGGAGGAAAAGGAGGAGGAAGTGATGGATTGACCGGAGATAGTGCAGCTACTGGCGGTGAATCAGCAGGAGATACTGTAAGCACCGGTGGTTCTGCTGAAGCGACTGGAGCAGCGGGAGGAGATACCGTAAGCACTGGCGGTTCCTCTGGAGCTGCTGGAACAGTAGGAGGAACGATTAAGTCTTTAGGTAGTAGTGGTGCTTCTCTACCAATTCGTCATATCACAGAAGCTACTACAGATGGTGTAACTGAAGGAGGGTCTTCAAGTACAGCAGGATCTTCAAAGGAATCAAGAGTTAGTTTGGAGAATAATAGTGAACTTATTATACCTCCAACTACTAAAATGGTAGAAACAGACGATACTATTAATAAATCATCACAGGTAGCTACAAATAAACAAGAATTAGGAAAAACGCCAAACAAAGCAAAAGAAAAAAAATCATATGGATTAGTTCCTAAAACTTCGAAAGAAATGGAGAATCACACCTTAAAACCTGGAGATACTGGTTACGTTAAACAAGAAATAAGAAATCGTGAAATAAAAGATAGAAATGCTAAATTAGAGGAACAGGCATTTAAAGATTTCAAAGCAAAATCTATTAAAAATAGAGCAGCTAGACAAGTTACAGCTGATAGTGCTAATGCAAAAGTAAAAAAAGATGGCTCTGATGAAAATTCATAAAGCCATACAAATTTTTATACAATTTTGCTTAATATTTTTTGCAGTTGAGGTTTTTGCTGGTTATGGAGAGCTTTGTCCATCAGCCTCATTTGGAACCAATGATTATTTAAAGAGAAGTACTGCTTACGGTCATATTATGTTTAGTATTGATATGACCAACCCTCTTGCTCCTGATGCTTGCGATCCAAGTGATGCAAGATTTAAATTTTGTCTAAAAAATAAAGAAGGAAGTCCTAAAGAATGTACAGTTATTACTCTTAATCTAAATGACTCTAAGACTCTCGGTGAGTTAAGTGATGATAATCCTGATTTAGGTGGAAACAGTTTGTTGAAGGATATTATTCTGACAGTAAAAATTGTTGATAAACGCTTATTGTGCCTGGTCATGTCTACTTCAAAAGGACCATTGCCATTGGCTTGTAAGAATACTACCACACCAGCTCCGCCATTGCCGCCAGATGAACAATGTCGGAATATAGGCAAAACTTGTTATATGGGTACTACCAGAAGTCAGTCATTATTTAATTTTTCTGGGTTAGCTGTAGATTGCATGAAGGAAACTCTGGATAAAGTTTTTTTCCGTTATAGTAACTGTAACCCAAAAAATGATAAAGTTAGTTTGATTGCCCTTAATCCATTCTCGACCTTTCAAGAATCTTTGAAAGTATCTATTAGGGCAGCGTTAATATTATATATTATGTTTTTTGCTGTTAATATGATTCTAAGCAAGGAATATGGTAATTTAGATAAAATAGCAACTTTTGTTATGAAACTAATAATGGTGACTTATTTTGCTACAGGTATTGGACCAGCTTATTTTAAGGGTGGTAAAGAAACTACTGACAATGGGATGTTGCAGTATGGTTTACCGTTACTTACTGAACTTACTCCACAATTTGCCCAAATAGTTTTTAATTCTGGTGGTTCTAGAGGGTTATGTGAATTTGATGCTAAGGAATATAAAAATGGTTATAGTTTTTATGCCCTTTGGGATGCTGTTGATTGTCGGATAGCTTATTATTTGGGTATGGGGTTAATCTATAATACAGAAGCTATTTTAAATGAAGCTATTTTAAATAAAGTTCCTAATACTGTGTCGGGCGATACTAAAGGTACTGCTTTGAATAAGGAAGATTTTAAAAAACCTGGTAGTGAAGCTCCGGATGATTTGGGTAAGGTAGGGGCATTCAGATTTTTTACTGTATTATTTGGCTTTTTATTAGCTGGTAATATCATAATAGTAGTATCTGGGTTAATATTTTCTGTAATATTTATCTCAATAATTTTATATTTTTTAACCCATTACCTAGTATGTTTAGTTACCATATATGTCATGACCTATATTTCTCCTATATTTATTCCTATGGCTTTATTTACCAGAACCAAAGCATATTTTGACGCATGGCTAAAAATTTGTATATCTTGTGCATTGCAGCCTGCGGTAATAGCTGGTTTTATTGCCTTGCTGCTTACTATGTACGATTCGGCAATATACAAGAATTGTCAGTTTATGAGGCATGACTATGTACATAATGAGGTTCAGTTTAGTACTTTTGAGCTTAGATTGCCAATAGATAAGCCTGAAGATTGTAGAAATAGTGCTGGGTATAAATTATTACAATATTATTCAGGAGTAGGTTGGGAAAAGCATCTTTTAAGTTTTTTCCCAATTAAATCAATTGTGACGGATATTTTCTCATTGATGATAGATTTACTATATGTACTAGTTTTCTCAATTATTTTTTATTATTTCTCAAAATCAATTAGTCAGTTTGCAGCTGAGCTTACTGGAGGTCCGATCATGGATTCTGTAACAGCCAGTCCTACTAAGATAGTTGACATGGTTAAAAAAGGGATAGACTTTATTGCAGATGCTTCAGAAAAATCAAGCGGAAAAGTACCCGAAAAAAATCCTGAAGAAAAACCAAGGAAAGGAGGGGAAGAAGCAAAAGATTCTAGTAGTGGTGGTATGGGTGGAGGTGGTAGCGATATGGGTGCAGGTGGTGGCGGTGGTGGTATGAGTCCTGGTGGTGCTGGGTAATGGTTAACTTGGATATTATCATATGAAAGGAAATTTATCAAAACTTATAATGTTACTAGGTCTAATTGCTTTATTGGTTAGCCTTGTTATGGTAGTGCTTGCGATGATAGGATCAGTAAAAATTACTAATGGTTGTCTTATGAGATATGATGACACACAGGGTGGTAATACCGATTATATTACTAATACAGTAATGCTTAACGCAACAGGAAACTATACTGTTATTACTGAAACAAACCCAGATGGTTCGCTCAATACTAAGTATGATCCTAAGCATTACGGAGAATGGTTAAATACTAACCTAGCTGTTACAAATGGGCAGGAGATTCAGTTTTCAATAAAAGGGAATATAAGTCTCTGCAGGGCTTATATTCCCCCAAATAATATCCAACAACTTTCAGATTTGGATAGTAATGGTAACAGAATTGCCATTCCTAGGGTTGAAGAAACTAATGTGGAACCGTTATCTTTAATTTTTGATGCTAAAACTGATGAATGGCGAAATATAGCTGAATTATTTGTTAATGATGAGGTTGTAATATCAATTTTGCCGGATCAAAAAAAATTGCCAGATATGGTTAATGTTAGTGTAAAAAATATCTTTAAGTTTGTTAAGCAAGATGGTGAATCTAAAAATTTTATAGAAACAGCAGATTGCTCAGAAAGAAAGAGAAAATACAGTCCATTATGTGGTAGATATTCAATATATTATGGGGAGTATGTTAGTGGTTGTAAATGGGTTGATGGTTTATATAATGGACCCAGTACAAGACACTGTCCTTCCGCTTGTTTTTTGGGTTGTATGGAACTAATTGGTGATTTTTGTACTGTAGCGTTTGGTTGTTGTGCAACCTATAGCTGCCCTAAAAACGGGGCTTGGGTTAATGATATGAAGGAAGCACCAGAACCTTATCGAGATGATGATTTTTTTACATCTCCTTGGTCTAATAATGTTGGAAAATTATTTACGGATTTTCATCCGGAATGTTCTCATAATTTAAATATTCCATCTTCTACATGCCCAGATGTTGATCATAGTATTAAAGATAAAGAGTATATAGAAGGAGATTATCAGAAAAAAAGACATTTTTGGTATGCTGCTCCAACAGGTCTATTATACAGAATCGATAATAGTGGGACTCCATCTAAATCTCCAGGAACAGGCTATGCATTTGCTAAAATAAATGATAAAGACAAGGAGAATGATTCAGGAAATGATAGTAAGGTGGTTAATAGTAAATATCAAATTATTTTTAACGATATTATAACCGCTACAGCAAAAAGCTATTTACAATATCGTTTTTGGTCAAAATATTCTGACTATAGCCAAAATACTGGTGGTTATGTGTTAAATATTAAGCAAACTAAATGTCGAAGAAGTAATGGTAATAGTTTTGATGATGTTATAGAGAATCGAGGTAGAGTACAGTATTTAATAATGCCATATGGTGAAAATCCTAATAAAACTAGTACAATTTATAGCACTACTAATATTCAAGTGAAAGATGCCGATGGTAATGCAAAAATTACGGCGAATGATACTGGATATTTATGGATGAGAATTTACAATGCACAAGAGGATTATAAAGAAAGTTATGGTAGGTACAAAGTAGAATTTCGTACATCACAAAAGGTGGGTAGCTTTACTTTTAATGTTCTAAATCCTTTATTTGAGTTGTTAAAAGGAAAAATCAAGGATGCTGCGGTAACAATTTTTAAGAATATGACTTGCTATGGTGGTGGAACTACTACTTGTAGTAACTTTTTTAACTATATAAAAGCAGTGTTAATTCTTTACGTTATGTTATATGGGGCAATGTTTTTACTAGGTATGGTTAAAATCAATCAACAGGATTTGGTAATTAGGATAGCAAAAATTGCCATAGTTAGTGGATTAATGAATGAGAGTACTTTTAGATTTTTTAATGAATATATATTTGATTTTATCACTAATTTTTCAGATGGGATAATCTCTAATATGAGTGGTTATAGTATGTTTTCATCTACGGATAAGATATCAAATCCTTTTATGTTCTTAGATGCATTAATGAGTAAAATATTATTTAGTAAAACTTTTGCTGGTCAAGTGCTATCTTTATTATCAATGGGCCTTAGTGGACTGATTTATTTTGTTATACTATTTATTAGTGTAATTATAGTAATCATTACCGTTCTTCGGGCGGTAGCAGTTTATATTATGGCATTTATGGCAACAGCTTTATTAATCGGCATAGCTCCACTATTTCTTACATTTATGCTATTTGATTTTACTAGATATTTATTTGATAATTGGGTGCGATTTACTTTTAGATATATGATAGAACCGGTAATCTTAATGGCAGGAATTATTATACTTACTCAGTTGTTTACAATTTACTTGGATTTTACAACTGGTTATAGTGTATGTTGGAAATGTGCTTTACCTATAAAAATTCCATTTCCTGCTATTCCAGGTCTTCCTGCGATTTTCTCTAATTTAGAGATTTTTTGTATCAATTGGTTTGCACCTTGGGGGATGGATCCTCGTTCTGGGATGATGGGCTTGAATATGCAACATTATATTGCCTTAATCATCATTTCCTATGGAATGTATGGTTATGTTGAATTTTCTGGGCAAATGGTGGCAAAATTGACTAGTACTGCTGGACCTTCTGCTACATCTATGGGGCAAAATATGTCATCGGCAATGGAGCAAGGAGCTTTGAAAAAAGTTGGTTTAGACAAACAAGGAAGAGAGGCAATCAAGCAAGATGCTAGTAAAAGATTAAAAGATAGGAATAAAGCTCTTGATAAGGGTAATAAAGCTAGATCAAAAATTGATACCAAGGATGGAAAAGATAAGGATCAAAATCCAAGTAGTAGTGGTGGTAAGAAGGGGGAATAGTGAAAGTATTTCTAATACGAATCCCAATTAATTAAGTGAATAGGATGAGAAATTTTAAGTATCTAATTTTATTGGTAGATTTACTACTTAAGGGGCAAATATTTATTGCCTTAGTAGTTCTCTTAGCCTTCCATCCTGCCAAAGCCGATGATAGTAAATATGATTGGATGAATGCGACTTTAGGAGGGCTTAGTGCTTTATTTTCATCATGCCTAGAAGTACCAAAATTTCATAGTTTCCAAGAAGGTAGGATTTCTTTAGACCTTGCAAAACCAAATATATGGAATTCTACCGGTAATTATGTCAAAAAAGATAAAACAATTAAGTTTGAATGGAGTACTAGTGGGGCTGTAAGCAGTCCAAGAAAATATCTGGTGATTTATCGTATAGATCCAAGGTTCGATAGACCTCAAATATTTATTAAAACTTTTAATTATTCAACTAATAAGTATGAAGCTACTAATTTTCCCAAATTTAATACAACTGATCCAACTAAAGATTGGACTAGTTTGGCATTTTACAAAATGCAAAGTTATGTAGACTATTTTGCTAAAAATAGACAAAAAATTCGTGTGGAAAAAGGTGATGTAATAAACATAACTCTTGCAGCAGCAGGAGAGTTTTTTAGTGCAGCTACTGATAAGGATTTGGTAAATAAAGAACTTGATAATAATATATTGGCAGTCCCGTCACTTTATACCAATAGTAACCTTGATAATAAAATACTATATTCAACTGCAGAAAGATTGTGTGATTCTATTGATCCCTCAAGAAAGAGCATAGAGTGTAGTGGTACTGAGACAAATACCAAGTATAAGATATTAGATAAGCTAATATTAGTTGGTAAGCCATTAACTCAAGCCTCTATACAAAATATGAGTAACTTAGGTATTACAGCTTGTCCTGATTCTGCCAATGATAAGAACAACACCCCCATGTGCTTCTATGATCAAGGGCGAGGGATGAGGATATTAGTAAGTAATCAGATCGTAAAGAGAGAAGCAGAAAGTTTTGTATATTCTAAATTTTTAAAAAAGAATTTCTTATATTATAAATCTGATATTGCCGGGGATTTAAATTTTTCAACTAGCTGGTTAATTCAAGGTATGTTTACTGCTTTAGACAAACCCCTAATGAGCGATTGGAATAGTTTTACTAATCTTAATGAGCTTAATTCTTATATTAATAGCTCCAATGTAGATTTGAGTGCTAGTTTCTTACATTTTGGACGCTACATTATGGTTGTGGAAATAGGTAACGGTGATAAGGTTATTAGTGATGCACAACAAAAAAACATAGAAATTGAATATATTATAACGAACGATGGTGGAACGCCAACCGAATCAACCGTGGGTACACAAATTGCCCAAGATTTTTCAATTGATGCTGAAAAAGATGGCTATTTATGGGTTAGAGTCAAGAACCCTAATAAAGAGGTAATGGGAGAAATTAGTGTAAATTATGCTAATTACACTGGGGGTACTTGGTTTTCAGATATCGTATATAAAGGAGCCGTTAAACCTATTACTGATAGTTTTCATAATTGTACTTGGCATTTCTATACTAAACTAACTAAAAACGTAACATTACAACGAATCATCAAATCGGCATTAATTCTCTACGTAATGATATATGCGTTAACCTTTTTAGCGGGTGCTACCCAAATAACTGCTAAGGACTTATTAACGAGAATTATCAAAATAACTTTAATAGTAATCCTAATAGGAGAGAATAGTTGGAGCTTTTTTAATGATTATTTATTTAGTGCCTTTATTGAGGGTACTGACTATATAATGAGCAATGTATCAGGACTCACTAGTTCTAAGTCTAATATTTTCGGTTTTATTGATCCAATATTTGACAAATATACCAATGGTCGATTTTGGTTATTACTATTTATACAGCTATTACAAATCCATAATGGTCTTACTATTGTTGCTATCATAACTATTTATTCTCTTATACTTTACTTCAGAGCTATTTTGGAAGTCATCATAGGTTACGTTATAGCGTATATTGGTCTTTCAGTGATGATATCTTTAGCACAATTCTTTATAATCTTGGTACTATTTGAAAAAACGAAAAGTATCTTTGATAACTGGCTATCTACTTTATTTAGTTATATGATGCAACCAAGCATATTATTAATATTTTTTCTATTAATAGATCAGGTAATGTCTGAGCAACTTTTAAAAATTGTGGTTAGAGCATGTTGGAATCCAGAATTCTTACCAATAGCTATAGGTTTAGATTTAACACATATAGATATACCAATTAATTTTTCTTTTAGTTTGCCATTTTTACCTGGGATACCTTTTTTTAGTCCATCAGTTGCAGAAATTAATGATTTAGACACTTTATTAAATTCTACAGGTACATTTTTGGTAATATTTACCAGTTGTTTGTTATTCTATGCTTATTGCCTAATGGCTCATGGGCTTGTGGATTATGTTACTAAAGTGGTTGTCCTATTGACTAATGTACAACCTGCAAGGCGGGAGGGGAATTTCCAAGAGCCTGATAATCCTACAAAATCTATTATGCAGGATATGGGAACTGTAGCAAAACCTATTAAGGATGTAGCTCTTGCCCCAGCGAGAATATTTAAAGACAAGGTAATCGATCAAAATTATAGAGCAAAGGGTAGAGAGGACTCTGAAAATAAAAAAGAATATACAGGCAAAATATTTGCCTCAAGACATGATTCAGATGGTGGTGGAGCAGGTGGTGTATCTAATAAAACAGAATAATTACTATAGTCTGGCATCATTGCAAGGAGCTACTTTAGTAGCATTGAAGCAATCCATAAAAATTAATATAATATGGATTGCCGCGTCGCCGCAAAGCGGCTCCTCGCTAATGACGGCTTGTACTTTTCTACAACTTTTAAATTGTCACGGGGTTTATGCGTAAGGTGAGTTACTATTTAAGTCTAGGTTTTTCTAAATGAAGAATATTTTTGTTATTTTATTAATTTCTATATTTTGCCTTTCAGGGTGTACTGGGGATAGGTGCATTGATGCAGATGATTTTGGCTTTATAAAATTTGTAATTTCTTCAAGATATAAAAAAGAAGAGTTAAGTGGGCAACAACAAGATAATCAATCTGCTCCTTGGGTTGATACTGGATATAATGTAAATGGTCAACCACTGACTATCTTGGTAAAAACTTGGGATTTTGCTAAAGGAGATAAAAATAGCCCTTCAGAGTTATCAGCTTGGTGTGCATGGTATGGTCAAGAAAATAATACCAATACTTTATCTGAATTTTGTAAAAGATTACAAGAATGCCAATTTAGAGATGGTAAGATGTGTACTAATAGTAAAGATGCTAAAGTTAGTAATGCACCATGCTTATTTAAAAATGGAGTGGGGCTATATTTATTGATTGCTGAAAGTAATACAAATCCTAATCTTTCATTGGATACCCAACGTACACCAAAAGGAATTACCGCCCATCTTGGTGAGCCTATGGTTGGTCATACATTTTATGATCTTAATAAAAGAGGTGAATTAGTAAAAGCTGGAGGGATAAGTTATAAATATGATGAAGATCAAGGTAAAAAAAAGCAATACGATAAATCTCCATTATATTTCAAGATTTTAGATAAGTTTTACGATGATAATAATGGTCAGTATCGTGTAGTTATTAAATCTGGGGTTAATGATACTAGACCAGATCCTATTGACTTTTTAGTAAATTTAATAAAAGTTGAGTTATTTGGTAAAGGAGAGGAACATGGGTTAGTTAGGAAAATTTACGAAAATATTATTAAAAAACCAGGATATCGTTTATCTGTTTCGGCTTTGTTGACTTTGTATGTTATATTTACAGGCTTTTCTTTTCTGATTGGCAATGTTAATCTTACACATACCGAATTAATAATCAGAATATTAAAAGTTAGTATAGTATCTACTTTACTTAGCTCCACTAGTAGTTGGCAATTTTTTCATGATTATTTGTTTGTGTTTTTTGTAGAAGGGGTAGAGCAAATATTACAAATAATTAAACAGACTGCTGCGATCGGGCCAGGTTCTTGGAGTATAATAGGCTTGATGATTGCTCCACAAACTATGGCAAAATTATTTTCATTACTGTTCGTCGATCCATTAGGGTTTATATATATAATTCTATTCTTGATAGCTCTTTATTATATCTTCATGATGGTATTTAAGGCTACTGTTATATATCTTACGGCATTGATAATTATTGGGATGATTATCATAATGGCACCAATATTCATCTGCTTTATGTTATTTGGTATTACCCGTTCATTGTTTGAGAACTGGTTAAGGCAGCTAATATCATATGCTATACAACCGATTATATTATTTACTGGTTTAGCGTTTATTTCAATGATTATTAGAACAGAGATATATTCTTCACTTGGTTTTGGTGTATGTAAGTATGACTTCCCAAATTTAGGTCCAATAAATGAACTATTTGGTAGTATTAATGAAGACCTAGATACTAGTCTTGGAGACTCGATATTTTATTGGTGGTTTCCATCTCCAATGAAAGGTAACCAATTTAGTAAAGCAAGAGCTGATATATTAGTACCTGTTGATCATCGTGTAAGGGATAATTCGCCAGAAGGTAGTTCTCCGGAGGGTAGAATATGTTCAGCTTATGAATGTCAGGAGAATAGATATATTGAGTTACCATTTTTAGATCCAGTCAAAGATTTAGCAAGAATTAACAACTTTTTTAATGGTAAATTTGTTCAGCTGGATGGATTATTGTTAATTTTTGTATGTGTTTATTTACTAAGTAAATTTAATGATATAGCTGTTTCAAGTGCTAAATTCTTATCTAGCACATCAGGTAATTTGACAAATTTACAAGGAGTTGGACAAAGTGCCTTTACCCCTATTCAGCAACAAATAGAGAGACCCACAAACTATGCTTTCGGTGCTGTCAAGAAAAGGGTAGATCAAGGACTTGAAATGATAACAATGCCTGTTGCTATATGGTATGAGGAAAAAATGATGGGGGGTGTAGCACGAGAGGCACTTGACCCCAAATCAGTAAATTCGAGTGTTTTAAGTGAAGTAAAAAGAAATTACGGTATAGACTATAAAGACGTTAATGTTAAAGCTGAAAGTGATTATCACAGAGCTATTAACGAGGTTATGAAAACCATTAAACCTGATGAACCAGTTAAAGAATTTACTGGCAGTAGTTATTCAGAACTTCGAGATCATTTAGCAGCTCTTAAATTTGGTGAAGGTAAAAAATATGATTCTCTTAATGAAGATCAAAAGAAACAACTTAATGAGTTAATGAAAACTAAAGATGGTAAGAGTTTACGAGAATTAGCCAGTGATGTAAAGTTTACCAAAGATTTCCAGCAGGCTTATATGAACTCGCATAAAGAAATGTCAAAAAGAGGAGTAGGATTATTTGGTAAAAATATAGCCCCTCTCAGAAGTTGGCAAGAGATGAACAAGCGCGTTGATGAAAAGAGAGCGTTACGGGATAGAAAACGTAGGAATATAGGGGAGAAAATATATGCTGGTTATGAAGGGTTAAAGCGGGAAGCTCTGACTGCTATTGTTGGTAAAGATTTACGGGATGCTTTTGAGGGTAACTTGACTGGGGCTGAGTGGGAAGATTTTAATTATAATGATCCAAGACTTAGAACCCATAATGAATCACTTGAGGATGAACAACGATCTTTGGAATATCAAAAACTTAAGACCAAAATCAATAAAGAGACTATTGCTGTTCAGGAAGATATTTCATCTCCTGAATATCTAGCTAGACTTGAATTACAGGGTAGAACAACAGATATTGATTATTATGAACAATTAACCAACAAAGAGCTTTCCTTTCAGGTATATAATGCTCTTGCTCAAGGTGAAAATGATGGAGAAAGTCCAGTATTAATGGGGGAAAGATTTATGCGAGAGAAAGCAACAGATACTCAAACTCGTGAAATGATTGACAATGCCCATAAGATTGAGCAAAGAATGATTGATGAGGATAGATATATACGCAGACAAGAACATTATGATATTATGCGTGAGAGAGCCCAAGCCAATGGTGATAACCAATCTTTAGAGTATAGCGAAGCAGTATTGAAAAAAATAGAAGAAAGAAAAGAGCATATTAAAAAGGAAATTAAATCTCATATTGATGGAATTAATCAATACCGCTTAGCTGCTAAAATGTCTAAATATGAAAAAGATTAGATGAATTTATAGGATCATTTGAGTATATATCGATAGTACCCTACATTTTTTTTTCTATTTTCTTATGATAAAAAATCTGATCGCTAAGAGTCATTGCGAGGAGCCGCTTTGCGGCGACGCGGCAATCCCCAAAATGCCCAGGAATGGATCGCTTCTAGGCTCATGCTTTCTCGCAATGACATCTTGTACTTTAACTTTTTCTTTGTGAATACTCACCGTAAATTTCTGTGAAATCCTTGACATTTATTAATTATTTCGTGATAATATATTAAAATTATGTAAGAATAATAAAGATATAAAGTTTATACAGACTATCAGGTTACGAGTAAAGAGTTATATAGCTAACCCGTTAATGTTTTAGATAGCTTCTCCGTCTTTAGCTACGAAGCAATCCAAAAAAGTAACCATAAAGGATTGCTTTATCGGCTTACGCTTTCTTGCAATGACGTTTGGGATATCTAAAACTTATTCGGGTTTATAAGAAACTATTTGTAAGTGTTATTTTCTTATGATTCCCAAATATATTAAAGTAATCATCAAATTTATATTTTTTCAATAACATAATAATTTAACTTGACAATAAATTTTTAATGTATATATTTCATCGTATAAACCGGATAAAACGGATGAAAAGTAGTCGGTTTAGCTATTCTTTTAGGAGTTGTAAAATAATAACTCTTATAAATCATAGTGTGTTTAATTAAATAACATAGAGTTATAAGAAACTAATTTGTAAGTGTTGTTTTCTTACGACTCATAAGGCAGGTAGATATGGCGTTAATGAGTCGAAGAAAAGTTATATATGGGATATTATTTGTTATAACAGCGATTGTTGTGGTGATAGTTTTTATCAAAAAAGCAAATGATAAACAAATCCCCGCTCAGCAAGTTGATAATCAAGCGACCATGGTTCCTGTTGAGGTGGTTAAGGCTCAATATTCAGAAGAAACAAATGATATATTGGTTACAACGGGCAAAACCTTGCCATATGAAACACATGCAGTTAAAGTCAATGTAACAGGGAGAATTAAAGAGCTTGATTTGCCGATAGGTAGTTATGTCAATAAAGGTGATATTTTAGCAGTATTAGATACCACGCAAATTGACTACCTGATTGCACTGGCAAATGAAGAGTATCGTCTTAAAGAGAAAAAAGCTAATGCGATGAAACAGCTATCAGATAAGAATCTCATTAGCTATACAGAATATGTAAACCATCGCATAGAATATCTTGATGCTAAACATAAATATTATACATTACTTGATGACAAGACCAATCATTATATTGTTGCTCCGTTAAGTGGCGTTGTTGAACGAAAACTTGTTGCTGACGGAGAGCTTGTTACACAAAAGGATAAAATTGCCGTTCTTTACGATATTCATATTATCAAGGTTGCATTTGAGCTCGATGAGAGCGACTATCAGAAATTTAAAAGTTCTCCGGATAGCTATGTTAACATCTATATTCCTGCTTTAGATTTAGCCCTTAAACTAAGCGATTTTAAAACTTCAGAAATTGCTCAAGAGAAGAATCACTCAGTCTATATTGAGGCGTTTATTCCAAATGATGACAATTCAATCACGCCTGGCTTATTTGTTAATGTAAATGTTGTTTTCAATAGCAATAAGCAACGGATAAAATTACCAAACTCAGCTATCTTTTTTGAATCCTATTATTTTGTCTACGTTATTGAAAATAATATAGCTAAAAAAGTAAAGGTTGAAATAGGTGATAGTGATAGTCAAAGTGTAGAGGTAGTTAGTGGCATCAAACCAAATGACCAAGTGGTTATTTCAGGAAAAAAGGGATTGGGTGATGGGGCTAAGGTTCTGATTGAAGATGAGACAACTAGGTCAGAATTATAATATAAGAATAATGAAAATAGCTATTAGTGGATCATAAAAATCTGCTATATTATAGAATAGTTAGTAATAGGGTAATGTTAACCTTCCCCTTATTTATATTGAAAACTAAAACAAATATTAATTAGATAAATGAAAAAACTATACTTTCTTATAATACTATTATTCTGTAGTTCTGTTCATGCTGGTGAGGTTGATAATCCAGCTCAACTTAGGAGAATGAATGTAATACAAGCTGGGGAAATACAGACACTAATCAAGAAAAAACAGGCTCTTGAGCAAGAACTGAATGAGAAAAAGGTAGAGCTAGAAGATTCCAAAAATAATAATAACGATAAGAATAATAACGATAAGAATAGTAACGATAATAATAGCTCGAGTAATTCAAATTCTTCATCAAGTACTGGGCAAAGAGCTGCTCCTAGTAATAATCCTACCCCAGAACAATATATTGGTAGTAATAAGCGTATTACTCAAGAGGATACAAACTCTCAAAGGGATTCTAAAAAACATGTAAATGAAGATGAAAATCTTAATATTACTACAAAAGATCAAAATACTAAAACTAATCAATCACCAAGTCAGGTAACTGGGAATTCTAGTCAACAAGCAATAATTTTAGATGATAATAAGCAACCAGACAGCCAAATTGTTCAAAGGGAAGAAGTGAATTTAGAACGGCAAGCACCTTCAGAAAATACTGTGAAATTGCATGAGGATATCAAAGCAGCTGAAGAAAAATTAGCAAAGTTACTAAGCAACATAAATGATTTGGATGATAAATACACGAAGAAAACACTAGAACTTGAGAAACTAGAAAAATTAGAATCCCAATTATCTAAGCAACCTGAGATAAAAACTAATTCATTTAGTCAGCAGGCTCAACAAAATAGAGGTGGTTCACAACAACAGATGGCAGGTTTTGTTCAAAAAGAACCAGAATTAAAGAATGCACAGGCTGAGATAACAAAGAATCAAAAAGAATTAGACGCTGCTAAACTACTTACCAAAACTGAACAAGATAATTTGCAAAAAGCTCAGGATGAAACCCATGCTAAGCTGGTTGCAGCGGAGCGAGAGAAAGCTGAAGCGGTTAAAAAAGAACAGCAACAAGCAGCAGCTTTGGCTGCAATGGTTGAGAAAGAACAACAACAGAAAGCAGCTTTGGCTGCAATGGTTGAGAAAGAACAACAACAGAAAGCAGCTTTGGCTGCAAAAGACGCTGCTTTACAGGCGGCTAATGATAAAGCTGAACAACAGAAAGCAGAGTTGGCTGCGGCGGCTAAGAAAGAACAACAACGGAAAGAAGAGTTGGATAAACAAGCAGCAGCTTTGGCTAAAGCGGAGCAAGAGAAAGATGCAGCGGTTAAAGCTGCAGCAGATGCAAAGGCTGCGATGGCAAAGAAAGATAAGGAATTAGAAGCTGCTAAACAACTTGCCAAAACTGAACAAGATAAGTTGGTTGCAGAGCTTAAAAATGCACAGGCTACGATGGCAGAGAAAGATAAGAAATTAGACGATGCTATTAGGGCTAATGAAGAGTTAAAAGCACAGACAACAGCTTTGACTAAGGATAAAGATGCAGCGGTTAAGGCTGCAGCAGATGCCGCAGATAAGGTAGCAACTGTGACTAAAGAGAAAGATGAAGCGGTTAAAGCTGCAGCAGAGGCAGCAGATAAGGTAGCAACTGCGAATAAAGAGAAAGATGAAGCGGTTAAAGCTGCAGCAGAGGCAGCAGATAAGGTAGCAACTGTGACTAAAGAGAAAGATGAAGCGGTTAAAGCTGCAGCAGATGCCGCAGATAAGGTAGCAACTGTGACTAAAGAGAAAGATGAAGCGGTTAAAGCTGCAGCAGATGACGCAGATAAGGTAGCAACTGTGACTAAAGAGAAAGATGAAGCTGTTAAAGCTGCAGCAGATGCAAAGGCTGCGATGGCAAAGAAAGATAAGGAATTAGAAGCTGCTAAACAACTTGCCAAAACTGAACAAGATAAGTTGGTTGCAGAGCTTAAAAATGCACAGGCTACGATGGCAGAGAAAGATAAGAAATTAGACGATGCTATTAGGGCTAATGAAGAGTTAAAAGCACAGACAACAGCTTTGACTAAGGATAAAGATGCAGCGGTTAAGGCTGCAGCAGATGCCGCAGATAAGGTAGCAACTGTGACTAAAGAGAAAGATGAAGCGGTTAAAGCTGCAGCAGAGGCAGCAGATAAGGTAGCAACTGCGAATAAAGAGAAAGATGAAGCGGTTAAAGCTGCAGCAGAGGCAGCAGATAAGGTAGCAACTGTGACTAAAGAGAAAGATGAAGCGGTTAAAGCTGCAGCAGATGCCGCAGATAAGGTAGCAACTGTGACTAAAGAGAAAGATGAAGCGGTTAAAGCTGCAGCAGAGGCAGCAGATAAGGTAGCAACTGTGACTAAAGAGAAAGATGAAGCGGTTAAAGCTGCAGCAGATGCCGCAGATAAGGTAGCAACTGTGACTAAAGAGAAAGATGAAGCGGTTAAAGCTGCAGCAGATGCCGCAGATAAGGTAGCAACTGTGACTAAAGAGAAAGATGAAGCTGTTAAAGCTGCAGCAGAGGCAGCAGATAAGGTAGCAACTGCGAATAAAGAGAAAGATGAAGCGGTTAAAGCTGCAGCAGAGGCAGCAGATAAGGTAGCAACTGCGAATAAAGAGAAAGATGAAGCGGTTAAAGCTGCAGCAGAGGCAGCAGATAAGGTAGCAACTGCGAATAAAGAGAAAGATGAAGCGGTTAAAGCTGCAGCAGATGACGCAGATAAGGTAGCAACTGTGACTAAAGAGAAAGATGAAGCGGTTAAAGCTGCAGCAGATGCCGCAGATAAGGTAGCAACTGTGACTAAAGAGAAAGATGAAGCGGTTAAAGCTGCAGCAGAGGCAGCAGATAAGGTAGCAACTGCGAATAAAGAGAAAGATGAAGCGGTTAAAGCTGCAGCAGAGGCAGCAGATAAGGTAGCAACTGCGAATAAAGAGAAAGATGAAGCTGTTAAAGCTGCAGCAGATGCCGCAGATAAGGTAGCAACTGTGACTAAAGAGAAAGATGAAGCGGTTAAAGCTGCAGCAGAGGCAGCAGATAAGGTAGCAACTGCGAATAAAGAGAAAGATGAAGCGGTTAAAGCTGCAGCAGAGGCAGCAGATAAGGTAGCAACTGCGAATAAAGAGAAAGATGAAGCAGTTAAGGCTGCAGCAGATGCACAGACTGCGATGGCAGAGAAAGATAAGGAATTAGAAGCTGCTAAACAACTTGCCAAAACTGAACAAGATAAGTTGGATAATTTGCAAAAAGCTCAGACTGAAGTTCAGGCTAAGCTGGATAAAGCGGAGCAAGAGAAAGATGCAGCGTTTAAGGCTAATGAAGAGTTAAAAGCAAAGACAGCAGCTTTGATTAAACAAAAAGAGGAAGATGATATTGAGTTAGATAAGCTGGACGAATTAGAACAAGAACTTTTAGATATAACTACAATGTATAAAGAAAAAGAAGAGGAAATACTAGAGTTGACTGAACAGGCTAAATTGTTAGAACAGACAAAACAGAGATTAGAAGAAGCAGAACAGGAGGTAGCAAAACAAGAACAGGAGTTAGCAAATGCACTGCAAAAGTTGAAGGACGAGGCAAGTATAGCAGGTACAGCAGTAAATCCAAATAATACTCTGCAACAAAAAACAATTATGCAAAAACAGGAGGAACTAAGAAAGGCAAAGGAACTGATTACTCAGCAAGTAGCACAAGCTAAAAAAGAGATTGCACAAGCTCAGTCTTTCTTAGCTAGTAAGAAACTGGAGGCTACTGATATAAAACGCAAGGCTAATGGATTAGTTAGAGCAGCTGAGAATCTCTTCAATAATAAGAAGATAGATGCTAATAATATAAAACGCAAGGCTGGTAGATTAGTTACAGCAGCTGAGAATTTCTTAGGTGATAAAAGAATAGAGGCTAATACTATAAAACGCAATGGTTCTAGATTAGTTGAAGCAGCTCAGACTACCTTAAGTAATAAGAAGATAGATGCTACTAATATAAAACGCAAGGCTGATAAAGACTTTAGCTTAGCTAAGAATAAAGCACAGGATATGAAACGAAAGGCTGATAAAATACTTAAAGAGGTTAAGCAAAAACTTACAGCAGCTCACAGTGCGGCAACTACAGCAAATGCTAGAAAAGCAAAAGCGAGTGGAGAAGGAGATTCATCTGTGAATACAGTAGGTTCAGAAGAATTAGATGACCTACGAAAACAATTCAGTGAAGCAGAAGAAAAATTAGCAGAGTTAACTAATAATATCTCAGCAAAAGATGACGAGATAACATCCTTAAATGAGGATATCGCAGAGAAAGACGCACAGATAACAACTTTAACTGATAATATCTCAGAAAAAGATGACGAGATAACAACTTTGAATTATACTATTAAAAACAAAGAGCAAGAAATTATCGCAGAGAAACGTAAAAAGGATGAAGAGATAAAAGACTTGCAGAGTACTTATCTAGACCAAGAGAAAGCACTTAAAGCGCAGCAGGAGAAGACAGTTAAAGATTTGATCAGCGAGTTCAAAACAAAAGAAAAAGACCTTAAAGATGGTCATAAGCGGATAGTTGACAATTTGAATGACGAGTTCAAAACAAAAGAACAAGAATTAAAAAAAGACAAAACTGCTCTGCAGAAAAATGTAACAGATTTGACTAAGAATAATAATGCACAAAAAAAAGCACTTGAAGCATCACAGAAAAATTTAGCAAATCTGACTAACAGTTATAAAAACTCAACACAAAAAGCTGCAGAAAGCAAGGCAGTTAAGGCTGAGCAGAAAGGAAACGAACTGGCACTCCAAGAGAAGGAAAAGCAAATTACAGATTTGAAGCTAGAACATAAAAGGGAGGTGGAAAAGCGTCAACAAGAATTAGTTGAAATACAACAAGCAATGAAGAAGTTAGAACAACAGCTAGCTAATCCAGACCCTATAGGTGGAGTTGTAGCCCATAATGACATTAAGAGTAATAGTGCAAATGATTTAACAAAATCGTCTGATATGTTAGAGCAGAAACTTGTTATGAATAACAGACTAGTACAACAGAGCAGCAAAACTTCAGTAATCCCAAAAAGCTCCCCAACTACGGTAACTGATCCAGTAAAAACAGTAGGAGTTGGAATTAAGGGTGTATCGAATAATCCTAAATCTGTAACCCAAAAGCAGCCTGTAACTAATGCAATTGATCCAGCAACAGTAAAAAAACCAGTAATCATATCTAAACCTTTAACCCCAACTCCCAACGGAATAAACACTCCCAAGCGACAACCCATCGTACAAAAATCATCACTACCGAGGTCAATAGGGGGGCAGAGCTATAGTAGAAACTAATATGAAAAAGCTTTTCTCAATTTTAACTATCATGAATCTTTGGGTTCTTTTATGATAAAAAAATTGTTGGAACATAGTAGTATTTTTATGGTGATCAATATTGTGGTGGTACTGCTTGGGATATACGCATATTTGCAGCTGAAAATTCAACTTTTACCCAATATCCCTGCTTCAAATATTTATATTTCGATCATCAACCCGAACGTCAGACCGGATTTGATAGAGAAATACATTACTAAACCTTTTGAAGAGGTTTTTTCACATGTTGATGGTCTTGAGTCGATTCTTGCTGTTAGTCAGCTAGGAGAAAGTAAAATAACGTTAAGTATTGCCAAAAAAGTTCCGATAGAACAAGCAATTAACCAAGTTAGAGATTTGATACTAAAAAATAAGGCTCTCTTGCCAGAGGGAGCTAAAGACCCGATAATCTCGACTGAAAGCTTTTCTGCTTTACCAATGATGTATATTGCTGTGGGGTCTAATAATAATTTGTTAGTTACCGCTGAGGATATTGAAACAATCAAGAAAAAGCTTAAATATGTTGATGGTGTAGCCAATTCATCTGGTTTTGGTGTGACAGAAAAAGTGGTTAATATCGATATTGATCCGGAAAAAATTGCAAAATATTATATTCCTTTAGATAGTGTCCTTGCTTCGTTAACACTACAAAATACTGATTTTTCTGGTGGTAAATTATCAAATCAATATAAAACAGAGTATATATCTTTTGATACGACAATCAATAAGTTGAGTGATTTTGGCGATATCAATTTGGAAAGTAATAATGTTGCTATAAAATTAAAAAATATTGCTAGCATTACGCTATCAGATAAAGAGGCACTTAGTTTTGCCTATTTTGGCACGAATAAAATTGTTTTATTAGGTATTTTTGCTAAGTCAGATGCCAATCCAGTTGATGTATCAAAAAATGTAAAACATTTCCTAGAATATTACGAAAAAGCTAATCCACACTTTACCTTTCAGGTTGTTATTGATGATAGCCAAGATATTTTACAAGCTTTTCAAGAAGTGAAAAAAACTTTGATTGAATCGGTATTGTTGGTGTCAGTAATTGTTTTACTGCTAATGGGATCAGTGCGATATTCAATTATTGCAATCTGTGCAATTCCAGTCTCAATGGCTGCTTGTTTGGTTATGCTATATTTGTGTGGTTTTACACTCAACTCGATAACGATGTTGGCAATGGTCTTGGCTATAGGGTTGGTGGTTGACGACTCTATCGTAGTGATTGAGAATGCTGAACATTACTATCAGAAAAATAAAAATGCTTTAACTAGTATATTGCAAGCAATTTATGGTCTCTTTTTATCTGTTTTAATATTGATGCTTACGCTAGTAGTAATATATATCCCTATTTTGTTTATTAAAGGAGAGGTAGGAAAAATTTTACAGGAATTTTCTCTATCAATCATTGCTTGTTTAGTGATGTCCTTTATCGTTGCGTTTACTTTAACACCTATATTGTTCTTAAAACTAGCAAATAATACGCATGAAAGCAAATTTGCTCAAATTGTTAATAAGACGCTGGATATGATTACGGACAAATATAAAAGTTCTTTATTTTTTATTATACGCTATGCCAGAGTATTTTTATTCTTAGTAACTATAGTTGTAGCAGCTGGTACATATGTTGCATCAAACTCTATGAAAATAGAAATTGAGCCATTTGAAAAAAAAGATATGATTATACTTACCAACATCTTTATGCCTAATACCAATTTAAGTTACATCCATCGTTATATGGAGAAAATTACTAAAATAGTCAATAGTAGTGATAATATTAAATATACCCTAAATATTGAAGAATCGCCACGTTCAACAATTTGGATAATATTAAAAGATAAAACTAAAGCGGTGCAAACCTTGCATGAAATTGAAGCTAAACTCGCAAGAATAGCAGTAGGTGGAGATGTTTCAGTGAAGTTTGCCCAGGGGAAAAATACTGGTTCAGCAAAGGGTAACGTTGAGTTGAGCTTTTATGTCAATAACCATTCATCTATGGAGAATGCTTGGCAGGATGTTCATTTTATACAGGCTAATTCACAGAATTTATTTACTAGTGTTATCGCTATTGCCACTTCACTTGTGCAAGATTATAAAATTTGGTGTAATCAAGATAAATTATTCAAATATGGCTTAAGTCAGAAAGATATATCAAATACTTTAGATATTCTGTTTAATGCTAGAAAGATAGGAAACTTTAAGCATTATGATAATACTTATGATGTTGTTGCTAAATCAGACCCTAAATTTGGTAAAATGCTAAGTAATATACAAAATATGTTTATTACAACACAGAAAAATGGAGAAAACCTTATTCAGCTTAAGGATATATGCGATATTGATAGGGTAAATACAGTTAATCAAATTATGCGTTATAATGAGCAGTATTCCATTGAAGTAATTGCCACTGCTAAACATGGCGTTAAATTGCAAGATGCAGTGCATTCTATTGATCAGTTAAATAGTAAATTGCCAAGTGATAGTGATATTAGCTATAGTGAACAAACGAAAATGCTTATTGATTCAACATCATCATTTACATTACTAATTTTAGTATCTGTATTTGGACTCTACTTATTAATGTTTGCACGCTTTAACGATTTAATGCTATCATTTATTATTCTAATTGGAGGAATTCCAGCTGCTTTAAGTATAGCTTTATTGAGTTTATATTTTACTCAAGGGGGGTTAAATATCTATACTCAAATATCACTTATCACATTAGCGGGATTAATGACTAAGCATAGTGTATTGTTATGTAGTGCAATGCATCAAAAGGGGCAAGGAGGGATAAAATCAATAGTAACAGGAGCCACATCAAGAATCAGGGCAATTTTAATTACTTCTCTGGCTATGAGTATTGGCTTGCTGTCACTTTTCTTTGATAGTGGGAATTATGCCAATAGTCGCTTCCAAATGGCTATGGTTCTAGTAACAGGCATTGCTGTTGGATCGATATTAACACTTTATGTAACCCCTTTACTTTATATTAGTTTTTATCGTATTCGTTACCAACATACTCGTATAACGTAATTAATACGAAAATGTGCTAAAATGTCTATATTTCAAAAAAAAAATATAAAATCTATGGATATTTTATTATCCTTTATTGACAATTATTAAGAAAAAGAGTAGCATGCTACTTGAGTTTAATAATTAACTCTTTAATAGCATGAAAGCCTTATGTCTGCCTGTCAGTTATGTGGTTTAATTTCTACGGAAGAGTTGCGAATTAAGTTCAGATAAGTAACTCTATACTAAAAGGTTTTTATGACTACTAAAGTAGGTAAGGTCAAATGGTTTAATACAACCAAAGGTTTTGGTTTTATTCAACCAGACGATGGTGGGAATGACGTTTTTGTTCACATCTCAGCTGTAGAGCGTGCCGGGATCCGTAATCTTAATGGAGGTCAAAATGTAGGCTTTGATCTAGAAGACAATAAGGGAAAAATTTCTGCTGTTAATCTGCAAATAAAATAATATTTATTTAAAACTACAAGCAACTACTCAAAATTTATGAGTGGTTATTAAACTAGTGAATTTTGTGTAGTATCATCTTTTTATACACTCTGTGCATTATCTTTTATAATTCAGTGTTCACTGTAAGTAAAGCTGTAATTTTATTGGACTATTTTAAGTATACTCGAATGATTTGGGGAAATGGATTTTCAAAGCAAAAGAGTATCTATGATAGGATTGTATTTATAATTACAGCCGCTTTTACTATACAACAATTAATAACCCGCTTTATAACATAAGAACTTAATCATAAATTTATTTTTTAAGGTATAGAATATATGTTTGCTCAAATGCTTTGAAGATTTGGAGTTTAATTGCATTTAACCTTTCAATTCCTTAAAGCATTTGAGTATTTTTAATTTACGATAAATAACATTGGATTTAATAATGAAAAATTTTAATTTACCAAACGAAGTGATTATATCACTTGAACAGATGAACATCACCTCTCCTACAGAAATTCAAAGAGAGGCTATACCGATTGCGATGCAAGGTAGTGATATTCTTGCTTCTAGTCAAACTGGTTCAGGTAAAACCCTTGCCTATTTACTACCAATCGTCAATTCTTTTATACAGACAAAATCAATGGCTTTGGTACTTGTACCAACTCGGGAATTAGCTAGCCAAGTACGCACTACTTTAACCAATGTAACTACTCAAATTAAGCTTCCTAGTGCGGTTTTAATAGGTGGTGAACCAATGCATAAACAATTTACGCAGCTAAAGGCAAATCCTAAAGTGGTGATTGGAACCCCTGGTCGTATTATAGATCATTTACTACGTGGTACCTTAAAATTAAACACAGTACAATTAGTGGTACTTGATGAGATGGATAGGATGCTTGATATGGGCATGAAAGAACAGTTGGAAGAAATAAATAAATATATACCTGAAAAAAGACAGGTTTTAATGTTTTCAGCTACTATGCCAAAACATATTATTGCACTATCGCAAAAATATGTGATTAACCCTAAACGCATTACTATTGGCTCAACTACTCAGGCTGCTTCTCAAATAAAACAAGAAACTTTGCGAGTTTCTGATAAAGAGAAATTCCCTGAGCTTATAAAGCAATTAAAACAACGTGATGGTTCTATAATTATTTTTGTGAAAACTAAGCGTGGTGCCGATCAGTTGGCAAAAATGTTAAAATTTGAAGATCACAAAGCTGAAGCTATCCATGGTGATTTAACACAAGGTAGAAGGGATCACGTAATTGCATCGTTTCGCTCTTCTCGTCACAGAATTATGGTGGCAACAGATGTTGCGGCTCGTGGCTTAGATATACCACATACACAGCATGTGATCAATTATGACCTACCAATGTCTCCAGAAGATTATTTACATAGAATAGGTAGAACTGGTAGAGCAGGACTTTCAGGTTGTGCATTATCCTTCATTTCGCCAGAAGATAATATTAGGTGGAAAGCTATTGATCGCCTAATGAACCAAGGTGAGAGTACTTCAAGAGAAGAAATGACCGGAAATAAGAATCGTAGAAGACCATTTAATGGTAATAATAGCAACAATAACAATAATGGTAGAAAAAGTTATTTTCCTCGTAATAATAACGATAAAAAGCCTTATTCTGGTCGCTCTAGAAATAGCCAAGCGTCCTAATTTAGTAAAAGTAGTTGTGTTAGTAAAAACACAACTGATTTTAAAACTAATTTATAGCTAACCCGTTAATGTTCTATATAATTCCTTCATCATTGCGAGAAGGCGTAGCCGACGAAGCAAGAATAATGGATTGCCACAACCACTACGTGGTCTCGCTAATAGACGCTTGGTGAGCAGATTTTTTATTCATCATATTGTTGAGTTTCATTGAGTATATATGTTGATATATATAGAATAATTTGCTATATATAGCCAAAATTCAAGCTATATAGTCAATTCAGTAGAATTTGGGGCTAGGAGCGATGGAGCGACACCTATAAGTAATAGGAGAGCGACGAATGACAACGTCCCCAACTTCTCGTCAATTGACTATAGTTGAATTAGGCACTATCCTTATCTTAGAACAACGGATATAATCCTTGCAATCCTTCTTAGGAAGCTATAGCAGATATCTGAAGAAGTCTAAGATATTGTTGAAATAATTATATTAATTGCGGTCGTGGCGAAATTGGTAGACGCACAACCTTGAGGGGGTTGTTCTTAACAGAGTGGAAGTTCAAGTCTTCTCGACCGCACCAATTCTATATGTTTCAACTTAGTTGTCTTATAAAGCCTAACATGTTAAAATAACCTGATTATTTCTACATTGATACTCAAATGATTTGAAGAATTGTTCTTTGAAAATATCAGAGACTTGAATACTCACGTACGCTGGGTATGCTCGCTCCTCATTTTCAAAGCCAATTCTCCAAATCATTTGAGTATATAACTGCATTCTAGATAACTCGTTATCCAGAATATGCACTAAACGAGGAGTTATGCAGAGTCAACCAAAAAGTATGTTATCAATCCATCAAAACCAATTTGATGAAACGTTTGAGCAGATTAATAATCTTTTGAATAATGATGATGTTGGTAAAGCCGTGGAGATTATGACTAATCTCCATTATGCAGATCTTGCAGATTTCTTAGATAATGTAAATCATAGAACATATAAAATAATTCTTCCTTTGTTAAAAGATATACTAAAGCCTGAGACTCTAGTACAGCTTAGTGTAAGCAGAAAACCACTTATAATCCAAACTTTAGGTATAGAGAAAACGGTACATTTAATTAATCAACTTGCCATAGAAGATGCTGTTGAAGTTATAGAAGATCTTGATGATATAACAAAAGAAATGATCTTAGATAATCTCAAAATAGAAAAGAGACAACAAATTATCGAAGGGTGTACTTATCCAGAAGACAGTGTTGGTAGAGTAATTGAAAGACATTTTGTGTCATTTCAAGAAGATTGGACAGTAGCTATGGCTATAGATTTTATTAGACAGCAACATATAGCACAAGATTTTCATGCTGCTATTGTGACAGATAATAAATATCGACCTATAGGCACTATACTTCTAAGCACTTTACTTAAGCATAAAGGAAATGAATTAGTAAAATATCTGATGAATCCTGAATTTAAAATTACTGATCTCTTTACTAACTTAAGTGAGTTAAGTTTTATTTTTAAGCAATATGCTTTAACAATTGTACCAGTGGTCAATAAAAGCGGTAAATTAATAGGTACCATTTCAATAGACAATATGCTCTACATCATTGAACAACAAACAGAAAAAGATATAATGTCACTTGGTGGTGTTTATACCCAAGATACATTCTACAATCTATTTTATACTGTAAGACATAGATTTCCTTGGTTATTTGTCAATCTAATTACCGCTTGTATGACATCGATAATTATTAATCAGTACAGTGTAACTATTGCCAAATTTATAACATTGGCAGCTATCACGCCTATTGTTGCTTCTATGGGGGGAAATGCTGGAACCCAAGCCATGACAGTAACAGTTAGAGCCCTTGCCAATAAAGATATCCATCATAATAACGTATTAAAAGTACTTCTTAAAGAAGTGGTTGTATGTGGATTTAACGGTTCTATATTGGCATTAGTTGGTGCACTGTTAATCTTAGTAATGCTTTCTGATCCACAGATTAGCTTAGTTTTTTCCATAGCCGTTATCCTAACTTTCTTAATTGCTGGTCTTTTTGGTTCGGCAATACCAATTACTCTACATTATTTAAATATTGATCCTGCCACTGGTTCAGGTATATTCCTGACCGCCATAACCGACTCGTTTGGATATTTTGCCTTCCTAACTTTAGCTTATATCTTTTTGGTATAGTGAAACAGATTAAATTAGTGCATAGTACCCTACAATTTTTATTCTATAAGTATTACAACAGCATAAAAACGTCATTGCGAGAAGGCGTAGCCGACTAAGCAATCCATTCCTGGTCATTTTTTGGATTGCTTCGTCGACCTATGCTCTCTTCGCAATGACGTTTGAGGCTTGTGTACTCCTCGCAATAACATCTTGTACTTTAACTTTTTTTCCGTGAACGCTCGCTACAGCACTTTAGCATAAATATAATAATCTCTATGTATTCCTTGCACAATCTCATATTTTTTGAGCAATCCCTCTTTAACAAAATTACATCGTTCCAAAACCTTAATTGAGCGAGTATTGTCAGTTATAACAGTTGCTTGGGTGCGAACAATTCCAGCATATTCGATAAACCTTAAAATAGCTTTGATAGATTTTAGCATAATTCCTTTACCCCAAAATTCCGGATCAAGATCATAGCTTATTTCCGCTTTGAGGTGCATTGCAGAAACACTATTAAACCCAACAGTCCCTATAAGTTTATTAGTATCTTTGAGGGAAATAGCCCAGTAAAATCCCCGATGATTATGAAATAAGCTGGACCAATATCTTATCTCATCAGTAGCTTGAGCCGTGTCCGATGGACAATTTTGTTCGGTCAGGAATGGTAGCATTTCTGGCTTATTCATATAGGTAAAATAGTTTTCGGAATCATCACTAGTTAATTCCCTAAGCACTATATTACCTAGGTCTAATACAGGAAATTGATGATATATAGAGTGGTTCAGCATATGTTAGAAAATAATTTATTTTTTATAATTAGCGGGGTCAGTTACATTATTCTCTTCAAAGGCTTTAAGTCTAGTTAAGCATGAAAGACATGTGCCACAAGATAGCCCATCATCTGATGGATCATAACAAGAAATCGTTTTGGAATAATCTACGCCTAATTCTAGACCAGCCTTGATAATTTCTCCCTTTGACATATTTATTAAGGGAGCATGAATGGTAATTTGTTTACCTGACACTCCTACAGCAGTTGCCAGATTTGCCAGATTATTAAAAGCTGCTAAATATTCCAGACGGCAATCTGGATAATTAGCGGAATCAGTTGCATGTATCCCTATAAAAATATCAAAAGCTCCTATTATTTCACTAAATCCTAAAGCATAACTTAAAAATATGGTGTTACGTGCTGGTACATAAGTAACTGGTATACTCAAATGATTTGAAGAATTGGTTCCGCAAAACTTCGGGGCATTCGCGTGCTCACGTACTAAGTGTACGCTCCGCTCGCTCACCCCTTGTTTTACGTTCCAATTCTCCAAATCATTTGAGTATATAATCTGCTGCTTTGAGTATAGATCATTCTGTAATTCACTATGATCTTTATATTTTGGTACGTCTATGGCATTGTCAGTAAGAGCTGATCCGCCAAAGTTACGTAAATCAATATTTACAATTTTATGCTGTTTGATGTTATAGTTGTTAACTAATTGCTTAACCTTCTCCAGTTCAACATTATTGCGTTGAGAATAGTTGAAACTTATGGCATAAATTTCGTAATTCATTTTTTCCATCATGGCTAGTACGGTAGCTGAATCTGCACCACCACTAACTAAAGCTACTGCCTTTTTCATAATAATCTGCATCCGTTTATCATTAATATATATAGCTAATCCGATTAGCACTACTCTGCCTATTAGCGAGCCGTAGTATCACTCGACTAAGCACTTGCAAGTTATCATTCCCACTTCCCTTTGCCCTTCCCGCTTCCCATTGTCATTCCCGCGTAGGCAGGAATCTGGATACCTGCCTACGCAGGTATGACAAAACAGCATTGCTTCATCGCTACTAAGTGGCTTCTCGTAATGACCTATTGGACTTCTATATCTTTGAGTATATAGCAAAATTTTTTTCCACTAAGCTAATTATAGATAATTTTTTAAATATTTTCCAGTATGGCTCTCACTGCAAGCCGCAATATCCTTCGGAGTTCCAGTAACTACTATGCTACCACCTTTATCCCCTCCCTCAGGACCAACATCTATAACGTAATCCGCTGTTTTTACAACATCTAGGTTATGCTCAATAACTACCACCGTATTACCCATGTCAACTAATTTATGTAATACTTTAAGCAATTTATTAATATCATCTATGTGTAAACCTGTTGTTGGTTCATCAAGTATGTATAAAGTTTTACCAGTTGAGCGTTTTGATAATTCCTTAGCTAATTTTATCCTTTGTGCTTCACCCCCAGACAAAGTAGTAGCCGATTGACCAATTTTTATATAACCAAGTCCTACCTCATTTAAAGTAACCAGTTTTTCGTAAATTAATGGTACTTTCTCAAAAAAGCTCATAGCATCTTCAACTGTCATCCTAAGAACATCAGATATAGACTTATCCTTATATTTAATTTCAAGAGTCTCTCTGTTATATCTATCGCCATTACACACATCACATTTTACATAAATATCAGGTAAAAAGTGCATTTCTATTTTAATCAGACCATCACCTTGACATGATTCGCATCTTCCACCTTTAACATTGAATGAAAACCTACCAACTTTATAACCCCGAGTTTTTGCAGTTGGTAATTCAGCAAACCAGTCTCTAATATGGGTAAATGCCCCTGTATAAGTTGCTGGGTTTGATCTTGGTGTACGACCTATTGGCGACTGATTGATATCAATAACCTTATCAATATATTCAAGACCAGTAATTGATTTATATTCTCCCGGAAAGACTTTTGAAGATGGTTCTAAAAACTTTAAAGCGGCTTTATATAAAGTATGAATTATTAAGCTTGATTTTCCTCCACCGGATACACCGGTTATTGCTGTAAAACTACCCAAAGGGATCGTAATATTAACATTTTGTAAATTATTAGACACAGCCCCAGTTAAGGCTATTACCTTACCGAAAGAGGGTATTCGAGTATTTGCTGGTACTTCAATAAATTGTTTACCACTTAAATAGCTGCCAGTTATGCTATTTGCACATTGTTTAATTTCCTCAATTGTTCCTTGGGCTACTATATGTCCACCATGAATACCGGCACCTGGTCCAACATCAATAATGTGATCCGATTCATACATTGTTTCTTCATCATGCTCAACAACCAGCACTGTATTACCAAGGTCTCGAAGATTTTTGAGAGTTTCTATTAAGCGAGCATTATCACGCTGATGTAAACCAATTGACGGCTCGTCAAGTACATATAACACCCCACTAAGTCCTGAACCAATTTGTGACGCTAAACGAATACGCTGGCTTTCTCCACCAGATAAAGTACCTGACCCTCTAGACAAAGCAAGATATTCAAGACCAACATTCATAAGAAATTGTAACCTTTCCTTGATTTCCTTTAATATACGCTCGGCAATAGCTACTTGTCTTTTATTAAGCTGTTGATCTAATTGATTAAACCATTTTTGTAGTTGTAAAATACTCAAGGCAGATACTTGTCCTATATGCATATCAGCAATTTTAATACAAAGAGACTCTGTCTTTAATCTATAACCTTCACAAGCTGTACATTTGTGTTCTGCTTTGTATTTTAATAATTCTTCTTTTACTAAAGAGGAATCAGTCTTACGCTCTTTTTCTTGTAAGCTAGGTATTATTCCAGCAAAAGGCTGCTGAATAATCTGAGATTTAGAACCATCATGATATTGAAAATCTATAACTTCATCACCAGACCCATTGAGCAATATTTGCTGTATCGTATTTGATAATTCTGTAAAGGGCGTGTCTAATGAAAATTTGTAATGAGTTGCTAAGGCTTTTAATGTTTCTAAAAAGAACTTTGAGGATATTTTACCCCAGGGGGCTATAGCTCCATCCTTAATACTAACTCTGCTATCGGGAATAATTAAGTCTTTATCAAGAAATAATTCTTTGCCAAGACCTTCACATTTAGGACAAGCACCAAATGGGCTATTAAAGGAAAAAATTCTTGGTTCTATCTCAGTAATCTGGAAACCAGAAACTGGACAAGAATATTTTTCTGAAAAAATGATTCTCGAGCCTTTAGTAAGGGTGGTCTCTACTCCGTTTGGTAAATCAACAATCTCGACATATACTATACCATCTGCCAATTTAAGAGCTATTTCCAAACTATCTGCAAGTCTATTGCCTAAATCACCTTCTAGAGAAATCCTATCAACAATTACTTCAATATTATGTTTTTTATTTTTGTCAAATTTTGGCAGATTATCAATCTCATAAATTTCATTGTTAATTACCAATCTGCCAAAACCCTGTTTTCTAAGATCAAGAATTTCACGTCTAAACTCACCCTTCTGTCCTCGGACAATCGGAGCTAAAATGTATAATTTACTTGCTTTAGGAAAGGCAAGAATGGCATCTATCATCTCTGATATAGTCTGATTCTTGATAGGTAGACCTGTTGCTGGAGAATATGGGACTCCTACTCTTGCATATAGTAATCTCAAATAATCATAAATCTCAGTTATCGTACCCACTGTAGAGCGTGGATTTTTAGATGTAGTTTTTTGATCAATAGCTATTGCCGGCGACAAACCAGAGACTGACTCAACATCAGGCTTATCCTGAAGATGTAAGAATTGTCTAGCATAAGAAGACAGGCTTTCAACATATCTACGTTGCCCTTCAGCATAAATAGTATCAAAGGCTAATGAAGACTTACCAGAACCACTAAGCCCAGTAATTACCACAAACTTATTTCTAGGAATATCAACATTTATATTTTTTAAATTATGCTCCTTAGCACCACGAACTTTAATATATTCTTGCATAATAATTTGTTATAAATTTTTAAGGAACTTTCAAAAAACTTGTAGCATTATAGGTCTTTTTGGATTACTATTGCAATAATAAATTTTTAAATAAATTAGGTAATGATTTGTGGCTGGTAGTTTAAATAAAGCAATATTAATAGGTAATTTAGGACGTGATCCAGAAATTAGGCATACGGCTGACGGTAAAGAGATAGCAAGTTTTAGTGTTGCTACTTCTGAGACATGGAAAGATCGTACTACTGGAGAGAAGAAAGAAAAAACCGAATGGCATAGAGTAGTAGTATTTAGTGAAGGTTTGGTATCTGTTGTAAAGAATTATGCCAAAAAAGGAGCTAGAGTTTACTTAGAAGGTACTTTACAAACTAGAAAATGGGTAGATAACCTTGGGCATGAAAAATATACGACAGAAATAGTGCTGCAGAATTTTAACTCACAATTTATATTGTTAGATTCTAAAGGTGTTGGCATTCAAACATCAGATACTGTTGTACCCAAAAATACGGTTACTAACTTTGACCATAGCGATTTAGATGATGAAATACCTTTCTAGAGTTGCGATAGTTTCTTTATCTTTGGCTCTTTCTTCTTGTGTTTCGTCTATAGAAACAAGGGTTGAGGAAGCAGAAAAACTAGCATCAATAAACAGGTTTGAGAAAAAACTTGTTAAGGCTGGGGATTTTGTCATTACAACTTACCAACATATCTCGGATAAAGATAGCCCTTATGTATTTTATATTGAGGGTGATGGAAGTATTAGTATAGGACAATATGCCATTGCAGATAATCCAACTCCTTCCAAGGTCATGTTGTTTAAGCTTGCCACCCTTGATACTAGACCTAATGTAGTTTATATAGCTCGTCCATGCCAATATACACCAGTAGAGCTTAATCCTAATTGTAATCAAGTCTATTGGACAGACAAAAGAATGGCTGAAGAGGTTATAGAATCAACAAACATAGTAATAAATAGTATAAATAATGATAAGCCAGCTAGTTTAGTTGGTTTCTCTGGTGGGGGAAGTGTTGCTATCTTGGTGGCAGCAAGAAATAAACATATTAAAGATATAATAACTGTAGTCGGTAATCTTGATATTAAAAATTTTAGTAAACATCATAAAGTATATGGATTAAAGAAGTCATTAAATCCCATAGATTATGCCATAAAAATCAATAATATCCCACAATTACATATTTCAGGAAGCAAGGATAAAATAGTACCTAGCAGTATTATGCATGGCTATATAAAAGCTAGTTCTTCAAATTGTATACAGCAAAAGATTTTTCCTAATATTACTCATACCAAAGGTTGGGATAAGGTGTGGCAGGATGTGCTGAAAATTAATCTTACCTGCAGATATTAATCCGAATAGGTTCTTTTGATGTGAGCATATCACAGAAAAAAGTAAAAAAGATAATTGCTATCCCACATAGTTCTCGTGGCAATCCATTATTCTTGGATTGCATTAATGCCACTAAAGTGGCTCCTCGCTAATAGACGCTTGGTGATTGTATAATACTATCACGAAAACTTATAATTCCAAATTGTATAATTTATAATTGATATTTATCTAAATAATTTCTTCTTTTTTTAAAAAATTGTGTTATCATTATTTTACTTACTAGCTTTTTTATAAGTGACTTAATAATTAGTTTTGCTTAGTTATTTCCGACTCCTAGCTTATAGTACCCTACAATTTTTTATTTATTTTCTTATGATGAGTAAAAAAGCTGACTGCTGAGCATCATGGCTCAGAGCTACTTTAGTAGCGACAAAGCAATCCATAAGAATTAGTATAGATACATCAAGATTATATGGATTGCTTCGTCGTGCGGTTTTCGCACTCCTCGCAATGACGTTTTATGCTGTTTAATACTTATAGAATAAAAATTGTAGGGTACTATGTCCCTAGCTTTGCAGAACATGACGTAAATTGATTGAGAAATTCAAAATCTTCAGTTTCTAGAGACAAAATCTCTGGTAAACATATTTTAGCTGTAAAGTTATTATCTATACTAACCTTAAGCAATAAAATTATTCTGATATTATTACGTTCAGGGTTAATACGTTTTTTCAGCAAATCGACTATTTGACATAATTCAGAATGATTTTGTGGGTATAGTTTTATCTCTAATCGCTCTTCATTTATTATATCATCAATAGTTGCGAAACTTTTAGCGATTAGTCTTATTCCTCCAGCGTCTTTAAACAAATCACAACTCACTACCACTAAACTTTGAACATCGAGTAAATGAACGAAATTCTTTAATATTTCTTCACTATAAATAGTCAGTTCAAAAATGCCAAATTGATCAGATAGTTGTAAAGTGATAAATCTGCCGCGAGATGACATACGTGAATCTTTTTTTTGTATTACACCAGCTATCCTTATCTGACTTGAACCATCTAGAAAGTCATTTTGTAGGTTAATTGAAGTCGAAATATTAAGCCGGGATAGCAAATCTTGATGTTTTGATAATGGATGTAATGTAATAAACAGCCCTAATACCTCAAATTCATAGCAAGATGCAGTATTATTATCCAGTGGTTCTGCGTCAATTAAAACTTGCTGATTTATGGAACTTACCTTAATCAGACTAAATTGATCAGAAGTTTTTTCAGCATGATAGGAAGAAGCATAAGCTAGAAGTTTAGAGATACTTAATAATAACTGATTACGATTAGAATGTAGTGTATCAAAACATCCAGCTTTAATAAGATTTTCTAATAATTTTCGATTAATTGATTTAAGCGGTAGCCTTTCAATAACATCTATAATATTTTTAAATTTACCATTTTTAACTCGTTCTTCTACTAATATTCTAGCAAAATCAACCGTAACGCTTTTAATAGCAGCTAGGGCATAAATTAGACCTCCTGCATAAGCCAATCTAGTTGGTGATTTTGTCGTCGAAACTCGCCTTCGCTCCTCACGTACGTCTATGTACGCTGCGGTGCTCGGCTTCGTTTCTTCTAAAAATCCCTCAACTATTTTTGACTTATGCAGAAGGTCTGTTATAGATTTAGGCTCAACATACTCTTCAGCTTCTTGTGATGTAGCTATAGTACTAAAATAACCAGAGGAAAGATTGATATTAGGAGGGATAATAGCAATGTTATTATTTTTGGCTTCTTGAATGAATAGATTGATTTTATCATGGTTATTTAGTTCAAGATTTAAGCACACTACCAAGAATTCAGCTGGGAAATTAGCTTTCAGATAGGCTGTTTGATAAGATATTACTCCATAAGCTGATGCGTGGGCTTTATTAAAACCATAGCTAGCAAATTTAGCTACCGTTGCAAAAATGGATTGGGCTTGCTGACGTGAGATACCTTTGGCTATTGCCCCTTTCACAAAACTTTCTTCTTGTTCTGCCATTTCGGATTTTATTTTTTTCCCCATAGCTTTACGAAGTATATCTGCTCCACCTAAACTATAGCCTGCCATTTCTTTGGCAATTTCTAAGACCTGTTCTTGATAGATAATAACTCCATAAGTTTCTTCTAGAATTGGTTTAAGCATCTCATGCAGGTAATCCGGTTGTTGCAAACCATGTTTACAAGCAATATAAGTTGGGATGTTCTCCATCGGACCAGGACGGTATAACGCTCCTAACGCTATTATATCTTGAATGGAGTCAGGTTTAAGACGCCTTAAACTATCCTGCATTCCGTTGCTTTCAAATTGGAATACCCCAATAGTTCGACCACTACATAGCATTTCATAAGTTTTTTGATCATCAAATAGCATATTAGTAAAATCAATATTTATGTTCTGCTCTTTTAGCAGTTCTAAACATTTAGTAATGACAGTTAGAGTTTGCAGTCCTAAAAAATCAAATTTAATTAAACCAGCAATCTCAGCATATTTCATCGAATATTGTACTACTAACATATCCGAGTTTAGGTCTTTATAAACCGGTAATATTTCTACTAAATCTTTGCCAGCTATCACAATTCCTGCTGCATGAGTAGAAGCATGTCTATTAAGCCCCTCAAGTACTAAAGATGTGTCCAGAACTTGTTTGATCAGCTCCTCTTGACCATCTAAATTATACAAACCTTCACCACGTGCTGCTATGCTTAACTCCTTTATTTCCTTAATAGCCTGATTTAGTGTAACAGGAGAAACAGCATTAAATGGTACAAGATCAGTTAAATATTCAGCATATTTATAAGGTAAACCAAGAACTCGTGAGACATCTTTGATCACAGCTTTTGCTTGCATCTTACCAAAAGTGATGATTTGTCCAACTTTGTTATCCCCATATTTAGAACATACGTAATTTATAACTTCCCCTCGTCGCTCTTGACAAAAGTCAATATCAAAATCTGGCATTGATATACGTTCTGGGTTAAGAAAACGCTCAAATAATAGACCGAACTTAAGAGGATCAAGATCAGTGATTAAAAGACTCCACGCAACTACTGATCCTACCCCAGAACCTCTACCAGGACCTACCATAATACCTTGTTGCTTGCTCCATTTTATAAAATCAGAAACTATCAGGAAATAGCCAGAAAAATCCATTCGACAAATGATATCTAGTTCATAATTAAGACGAGTTAAATATTGCTGTTTAACATCTTCCTGCTGATCTATGGCAATATTTTCTCGTTTAAATTTTGTAGCAAGTCTTAATAGTAATCCGGCTGTCGATTCTTTTTTAATTATGTCTACTTCATTAATATTTAGACTAGAGAAATTTGGTAACATTGGTGGATTAGCATGTGCCATAAAATAGCATCTTTGGGCTAAATGTACCGTATTCTGTACAGCATTAGGTAAATCACTAAAAAGTTCTAGCATTTCTTTTGGTGATTTAAAATAACATTCGTTACTTACCTTTTTACGATCCTCCACTTCTTTACTAACCCCAGTAGATATACATAATAATACGTCATGGGCATCATGCATATTAACATCACTAAACAATACTTTATTGGTAGCAACTAGTGGAATACCAAGATTACTGGCTATTTTTATATAACTTTCTTCTATAGATTGTTCTACTGCTAGATTATGTCGCATAATCTCAAAATAGAAACGATCAGCAAAAATGCTTTGTAGCTTAGTTGCCCAAAAAATGGCTAATTCCTCATCCTTAGCAATAAGACTTTTACCAATTATACCATCAGTATAACCGGATAAAATAATCAGCCCTTCCTGGTACTTAACTAAATCATCAAAAGTAATATGATTGCAAATTTTACGATCATTTTTAGTAAAACTATCACTAACCGCCTTTAGCAGATTCTTGTAACCAATTTCATCCTTGGCAATAAGCATAATTTCACAAAAACTATTCTCGGTAAAAGCAATATTTACAATTGCCGCATTTATAGGTTGTATTCCTGCTTTACAGCTAGCTAGAGCAAATTCTAACGAGCCAAATAAATTCCCCCTATCGGCTAAACAAATGGCTGGTATTTTATGCAATTTAGCTAATTCCACTATACGATCAATTGTTAAAGCACTCTCAAGAAATGAATATGAGCTTTGTACTCTTAAGTGAATGAAATCAAACTGCATCTTTTATACCAATAAGATAATATTTAAATCCAAGAGCCTTTAGCATATCTCCATCAAGAATATGCCTGAGATCAAGAATTATAGGAGATTTAACTTGATGGCGAATAAGCGACCAATCTAAATCTTTAAACTCCGACCATTCGGTAGCCACTATAATTATATCACTATTTTTGCATGCACTAAGTGCTGAATCAGCAAAAAATACATTTTTTACTTCTTTTTTAGCATTATTCATACCTACCGGATCGAAGACTCTAATATTTGCTCCTTTATCAACTAAGATTTTGACGATCTTAATAGCTGGACTCTCTCTAACATCATCCGTACCAGCCTTAAAAGTCAGGCCCAATACACTAATAACTCTATTATGTAAATCGTTGCCTATGATATCATGAATTTTATCTACCATATCATATGGTCTCTGATAATTACTATTTATAACAGAATTAACTATTTGAAAATTACATTGATAATGTTTAGCTATTTGTCCAAGTGCTAACATATCCTTAGGAAAACATGAGCCACCAAATCCGGGCCCAATATTTAAAAATTCTTTACCTATTCTCTTATCCAGTCCAACCCCACAAGACAGGTCTTTAGTATTTGCTCCCATTTTCTCGCATAAATTTGCCATCTCATTAATAAAAGCAATTTTGGTCGCTAAGAAAGCGTTTGAGACATATTTAGTAAGTTCTGCAGTAACCAAATCAGTACTTACCATAGGTATATTTTTGGTAATCAAAGGTCGATATATCTCTTTTAGTAAATCTTCTGCCTGTTTATTATTGGTGCCAATTAATATTCTATCAGGGTTTAAAAAATCCTCTATAGCAGTACCTTCTCTAAGAAATTCAGGATTTGAAGCAACGGAAAATTTAAAATTCTTGTTATTTAAATAATCAATAATTTGGTTACATGTTGTTGGAGGTACAGTCGATTTTATAATAATCAAACAATCATCTTTAATCCATGGGCATAAATTATCGATAGCAGTAAATATATATTGTAAATCAGCTTTTCCTGAAGGTAGAGACGGTGTTCCTACCGTAATAAATACCGCTTGTGAATTTTGTAATTCAGCCGAATAGCTAGCTGTAAATTGTAACTTACCAGATTTTACTAATGGCGGTAAATATTCAGCTAGTTTTGGTTCATAAATTGGTAAAATATTTTTTTTTAATTGGTCGATCTTAGAAATATCACTATCTAAACAAGTAACGTCGTGTCCTAGGTAACTCATCATTACGCCAGATACTAGCCCAACGTAACCAGTACCTATAACATGAAGTTTAATATTCATTAATTATCCTTATATACTTAGTGCAACAACTTTGTTATGCTATAATGCTATATTTAGGAGGTTGCCTCCTAACCCGATGTCATTGCGAGCGAACGTATGTGAGCGTGGCAATCCATGAAGTTTGTCATATGGATTGCTTCGTTGCCGCAAGGCGGCTCCTCGCAATGACGTTTGGGTAATTAGTATACGTCATTGCGAGAGGGCATAAGCCTCCGAAGCAATCCATTTCTGATCACTTTTTTGGGTTGTTTTATCACTACTAAAGTAGCTCTTCGCAATGACGTTTGGCTAAAAGTATACATTAATTGACCAAATACTAAATAATAAAATGATGCTCATTAAAAGATTTTTCATCAGCCTAAGCGTAATAGTTTGTATAGTTGTAGTAACTTTAAGTTTATTAATATTAAGCGGGAGTAAAGGGTATTTAGATAAGCCTATTAAGAGGGCAATAGAATTTTACCTCGATAAAAAAAATACCAAAATACGAATTGGTAATTTACAGATAAGAAATAACATTTTGTCAATCGATAAAATATTTATGGATTTAGCACATAACACCAAAAGTGAGATTAGCGACTTCAAAATCAGTTTTTTTATTGATGATATAAGAAACAAACCATTGCTTGTTAGTATTGTTGATATAGATAGTTTTTCCTTAATTTCTAAAGATAATCAACCTATAATAGATACTAAAATATCTGCTAAGTATATTGTAGATTTTTTTGAAAATAAGATTGAAACACAGTTAAACCTAAGTCCTATAAAAAATATTACTTTGCTCGATAGTTATGGTAAGAAATTACCGAAGGGGGAAGGGCTTTGTTCTTATGAAAGTAAAATTTCTACAGCTTCGAAGAAGTTAATCAATTGCAAATTAACATTTGGTGAACAAGCATATCTATCATTCAATAGTATCTTGGATGGTAGCATAATTCAAGCTAATGGTAATGTTGAAAATATTCCTATAATGATTTATCAGATTGCTGAGAAAATTATCCCTGATAATCAAGTAATTTTATTTTTACAGGAATATATTAAAGATGGTTATATCAGAAATGGAGAATTTGATATTAATTTTGATAAAAATTCTTTAGAAAACAATAGACCTCTTGCAAAACTCGCTTATGCTGAGGAATTTGAAGGAGACGCGGAACGCAGAACCGCAGCGTACTCTAGTGTACGTGAGGATTCGAGTACCGCATCGACGTCCAAATTACCAGCAGAAGTAGAGTTAGGCAAGAGGTCTAATATTTCTCTAGTAAAAGCCAAGCTGCATGTCGTAGACCTTGAATATAAATACGATGCAGATTTTCCATCTTTAAGAAAAATTGATACAGATATTACTATATCTGGAGCCTCGGTTAAGTTTATACTGAATCGTGCATATAGCGGTAACAGCCTTATTTCCAATGGAGTAATAACCTTTGATTGGCAAGGGATGGATAAATCTAATTTTGTCATCAGTGCCATAGCTAAGGGACCGGGTATCGACCTAATTGATTTTATGTCAAATGAGGATTATAACCAAGTAAAAAAACAAGGAATTGACCTTAGAAAAATTACTGGCACCGCTAATTCAAAAATTGGCATAATAATACCGATTAGTCCAGTTATAAAAAATACCTATGACATCTCTACGATAATAACTGGAGTAAATGCTAAAGCATTTAGTGACAATATCATACTAAAGAATGCAAAAATAACCGGAACATTTAATGGTGATAAGCTAAACTTAATAGGTACAGGTAAAATTAATGACTATGACAGTAATTTTACCTATCAATATAATATTGATAATAATAACCATGATGATTATCAGCATCTATTAAAAGTAAAAACTACTATTGTCGGTAATAACCAGAAATTTGGTATATTCAAGTTAATTTCAGGTAGTAGTATCCTAGATTTTGAATATAAAGAGCAACGAAATAACAGAGGTCAATCTAATACCGGCTTCATTAAAGCTAATGCTAATCTCAAAAATTTGGAATTTTATATTGATAAAATATCTATACATAAAAAGCTTTCTGATGAAGCTAAACTTGTGTTAACTGGTAAGTTATATGATGGTCTAAAAGGTGATATTAATTTTGACCTTTCAGGAGCAAATAACTTAAAAATAGTTGGCAAGGCTAAAGTGCAAGATACTAAGTATGATGTTACTTTACCGATTATTGCTTATGGTACAACTGATCTAGTAGGAAAATTACTTGTAGGTAAAGATAGCTTAAATGCTGAAATTCAGGGGAAACGACTAGATCTGTCTGGGTCTAATATGATGCAATTTTTAGAAAAAGAAGGGGAACCACAAAATATTCATCTAAGAGTTGATATAGATAGGGTAAGGTTAAAAAATAATATAATGCTTGATAAGCTTAATTTACAAATTGATTGTGATAAAATAAAATGCTTTTCTGGTTCTTTAAATTCAAAAATTGGCACTAAGTCTTTTAAAATGCTACTTACAGAAAAAAAGGATATAGAACAATGGATAGTTACCTGTGATAATGCTGGAGCTCTATTTAGAGGTATTGGCATGTATAATAACATGAAATCTGGTATTATAAATCTAACACTTGATACAAAAAGACATGAGGTTAAGAAGGGCGAAATAATACCAATCTTAGATGGGACATTTGACATAAAACGTTTTGTTATTACTGATATGTCTTTTCTAACTAGAATGGTATCATTTGTTTCGTTTCCAGGTTTTATGAGTTTTATATTAAATAATAAGGATATCTTGTTTAATAATATGACAGGTAGCTTTAGTTATATAGGTAATACCGTAAGTATTGCTAAGACATCAGCTACTGGACCATTTTTTGATTTTACCATGAAAGGTACAATTGATACTAATAAACACCAAATAAAGCTTAAAGGTAATGTAATACCTTCTTTCTTTTTTGCTAGTACCATTATCACTAAAATACCAATAATTGGTAAAGTATTTTCAAAGGTTGCTCCTTATTCTGTAGAGTTAAAATATAAGGAGTAAAACTATAAACGTCATTGTGAGGATGCATATGCCGGCGAAGCAATCCATTCCTGACTATTTTTTGGATTGCCGTGTCGCTGCAAAGTGGCTCCTCGCTAATAGACGATTGTGAGGTTGGTTGCTTCATCGGCATACGCATACTTGCAATGACGTTTTGTACTTTAACTTTCTTTCCATGAACTATAGTTAATTCAGGAAAATTTGGTGTTAGGAGAGACGAGTAACAACGTCACCAATTTCTCATCAATTGACTATATCACAACTATTTTACAACATAAAATAATTGTAACAAAATCTTGTGAATTGACACATCAAGCATATTGATAATTGCATTTGGTAGCAAACCTAAGTAAATTATTGTTATACATAATGGTATAATTGCAATCATTTCATAGAGATATAAATCTTTAAAGCTTGCAACCTGAACATTAGTAATTTGTCCTAGCATTACTTCTTTGTAAAGTTTTAGCATATAAACAGCTCCAAGAATAATACCAACAGCACTTATTATAGCTAGCACTATATTGGCTTGATAAATACCTATTAAACTTAAAAATTCTCCTATAAAACCGCTAGTGCCTGGTAAACCTATAGAGCCAAGCATGGCAATCATAAACAAAGTGGCAAGTATTGGCATTTTATTTGCTACACCACCATATTGGTCTATTTCCTTAGTATGCAATCTGTCATATAAAGTACCAACTATCAAAAACAAAGTAGATGCTACCACACCATGACTAATCATTTGATATATTGCCCCCTTAATTCCCACTTCTGTCAAACTAAAAATCCCAGCAGTAACATAGCCCATATGAGCTATTGATGAATAAGCTATCATCTTTTTCATATCTCTTTGAGCTAGTGCCACTAATGAACCATATATTACAGCAAATATACTCAGCACTAATACATAAAATGCAAATTCTTTTGATATATTTGGAAACATTGGTAATGACACTCGTAAAAAACCATATGCTCCAAGTTTTAATAATATCCCAGCCAAAATGACAGACCCAGCAGTTGGTGCTTGTACGTGTGCATCAGGAAGCCATGTGTGGAATGGTAGCATAGGCACTTTTACCGCGAAGGCTATAAAGATTGCCAACCATAAAACTCTCTGCACCGATAATGCTAATAAAGGTATTGATTCGTTCAGAACAAGCATATTAAAGCTGTGAACTTGGCTATAAATATATAGCAACGACAATAAGAAAAATACCGAACCAAAGAAAGTATAGAGGAAGAACTTTACAGCCGCATAGACTCTATTTTCACCTCCCCAAATTCCTATAATTAGATACATCGGGATTAATATTACTTCAAAAAATAAGTAAAATAATAGTAAATTCATTGAGGAAAAAGCCCCAATGCAAAAAGATTCAATTAATAAAAAACAAAACAAAAATTCTTTAATATATTTTTTGACGGTAAATAGACTAGCTATAATACAGATAAGGGTTAAAAAGCTGGTCAAAACAACAAAAAATACTGAAATTCCATCGACTCCAATGTGGAATTCAAGACCTATATATTGAACCCAATTATAGCATTCGACAAATTGATAAAGTTTTGATGTACTATCAAATTGAACTAATAAACAAATAGTAGCTATTAATGTTAGTACAGAGCTTAAAACTGCAACATATATCGCATAAACTTGTTTATTAACCGACCTACTCTGTCTAATAAACAGCAGAATATATAATGCACTTAGTAAAGGCAAGAAAATGCTTATTGATAAGATCGGTAAATCTGACATTCTAAACTCTAATAATCCAATTAACTCCGTTTATTAGAATATATAAAACTAATATTTTTCGAACCACGCTCAATTGCTGCTGCTACCTTTAAAGTATTATATTCATCAAGGGCTTTGCCTATTACTTGCATCCCAAGAGGTAATCCTCTAGAAGATAAAGCAGCTGGTACAGAACAACAAGGAAGACCGGCAAGACTAGCTGGAATAGTAAATAAATCGTTTAAATACATTGTCACAGGATTATCTTGTTTCTCACCTAAGTTAAAGGCTTCGGATGGGGCAGATGGCAAAATTATTGCTTCAACTCGCCCAAAAGCTTTGTTAAAATCATCTGAAATCAAGCGTCTTATTTTTTGTGCTTTTAAATAATAAGCATCCATAAGAGTAGATGAAAGCAAATAAGTACCAATCATAATACGTCTTTTAACTTCAGAGCCAAAACCAGCACTCCTTGTTTTTTGATACATTTCTTCAATAGATACTCCATCATTTTCTGCCCTAAAACCATATCTTACACCATCATATCTTGATAAATTAGATGAGGTTTCAGCAGGTGCTATCACATAATATGCAGATAGTGCATATTTAGAATATGGTAATGAAATATCAATAATTTCTACCCCATCATTTTTAAGAATATCAATAGTATTTTGCCACATCTTAATAATGTCAGGTTGTATACCCTGTTTTCTCATAAAATCAAATGGAACGCCTATCTTCATATTTTTTACACTAGCATTACATGCTGACCTTAGTTGTGGTACCTCGGAGTCGATAGAAGTAGAATCCTTCTCATCAAATCCCATCATGGCTTGTAGCATTAAAGCGTTATCTTCAACAGTTCTTGTAAGCACGCCAGCTTGGTCAAGCGAACTAGCAAAAGCAATCATCCCATATCTAGAACATCGACCATATGTTGGTTTGAATCCGACAACTCCGGTATAACTGGCAGGTTGACGAACAGAGCCACCTGTATCACTTCCAAGAGCTGCCATAGCTAAAAAAGCACTAACAGAAGCTGATGCTCCCCCAGAAGACCCCCCTGGAACTAGTGGAGTGGAAGGTGCGTCTACAGCCTTCCAAGGACTAATAACATTGCCGAAATAGCTGGTAATATTAGCAGAACCCATGGCAAATTCATCCATATTAGTCTTACCAAGCATTATTGTACCATGCTCTTGCACTTTATTACTTACAGTCGATTCGTATGTTGGTATAAATTTACTAAGCATTCTTGAGCCTGCAGTAGTTAGCACTCCTTTTGTGCAAAAAAGATCTTTTACAGAGATGGGAATTCCTTCTAATGACTTTTCTATTCCTTTATGGTAATTTTGATCAGCAATTTTAGCTTGCTGTAAAGCCGTATCTGTAGTTTCAGTAATATAGGCATTCAGCTCTTTATGCTTATCCATTTCTGCAATATGAGCTTTAGTTAGCTCAACACATGAGAATTCTTTGCTCTTTAGTGCTTTCAGGGCTTGGGTTATGGTTAATTTTACAATTTCTGACATATTTTACTCTACTACTTTTGGTACTACAAAACATTTTACTTCTCTGGCAAGTTCTGCTTTATCATTTGGTAAGTTAGCAAATAACTCATCAGAGAGATCACCATACAATACTTGATCTTTTCGCATTCTTTGGTTCATACCACAAACTGAAGTAAGTGGTTGAACGTTACTACAATCTACATCGTTTAAAATGTTAATCATATTCATGATCTCAGTCAGTTGCTGGGAAAAACTATTTATTTCCTCTTTACTAAAATCAAACCTAGCAAGTTTTGCTATTCTTTGTACTTCTTCATTTGTAATCATTATATACCTAAATATTTACAGTCAATGTTGTTTAAAATAATATTATAGCATGAAATATATCTACACTAATAGCATGAAGTCATTTTTTAAGAATAATTATACTTATTTTGCATTGGACGATTACGTAACTTATCCAATACGTCAAAATGATGCAAAGCAAATTGTAAGTTGTCATTCCCACCCACTATGGTAATTCCCGCTTCGGTACGGAATCTAGATACCTGCTTACGCAGGTATGACACTGAATTGAATATACTTAAACAGTCATTATTTCTTGTTCTTTTTGCTTAACATGCGAGTCGACTTTATTACTATACTCATCAGTTAATTTTTGGATTTCTTCTGAAAAATTATGATGTTCGTCCTTAGTTATGATATTGTCTTTTTCTGACTTTTTTAACTCCTCATTACCGTCCCTTCTGATATTACGCAATGCAATTTTAGTATTTTCTCCATATTTGTGAGCAAATTTAACAAGCTCTTTGCGACGTTCTTCAGTAAGTAATGGAATGGTAATTCTGACTAATTGCCCATCTGATGATGGATTTAGACCTAGATTTGCATCAGTAATGGCTTTTTCTACAGCTTTTATCATAGATTTATCCCACACTTGCACCGTGATAGTCCTGGCATCTGGAGTAGAAAGACTTGCTACTTGTGACAAAGGCATTTTATCTCCATAGGCTTCAACCAATACCGGATCAAGTAAATTAACTGAAGCTCGACCAGTTCTGAGTCCCTTAAGTTCGTGATCCAATATTTTTAACGAGCTATCCATTTTTGATTGTAACTCTTTATATATAGTTGTTTTATCCATATCTATTAATCTTCTTGAATTTTTGTATACTCACCTTTTCCTTGCAGTACTTTTGCAAAGTTACCTTTCTCTCTAATTGAAAATACCTTAATTGGCAAGTTATTTTCTCTAGCCACTGCAACGGCAGCAATATCCATAACTTGTAAGTTCTCTTTTAGAAGATCAGTATAACTGATAGTGGAATATTTTACTGCATTAGGGTTTTTCGTTGGATCGGAATCATATACACCATTAACTTTAGTGCCTTTTAATAATAAATCACAACTCATTTCAATGGCTCTTAGGACACCCGCACTATCGGTAGTGCAAAATGGATTACCAGTTCCGCCGGAAAAAATTACTACTCTACCTTTTTCTATATGTCTTTTTGCTTTACGACGTATATAAGGCTCACAAATACTCATCATGGGGATTGCTGAAAGAACTCTAGTATGAACACCTAAACTTTCCATAATATTTTGTAAAGTAAGTGCATTTATTACCGTACCAAGCATGCCAATATAATCACCGGCAGCTCTTTCAATACCAAATGCAGAATTAGTTCCACGATAAATATTACCACCGCCAACAACCACACATACCTGTACACCAATATCTATTGCTTCCTTTATATCCTCAGCAATCCTTAATATTACAGAATATTCGTGACCAAATTGCTTATCACCCATTAAGGCTTCACCAGAAACTTTTAGCAAGACCCGTTTATATTTCAAATATGACATAAATTTTACATTTTTGTTAAATTTTGATTTCTATAAATTCTCTATACAAACCTACTTGGTAGCTGTGGGAGGAGCCTCTTATAACTACTAAAACTAATCAAACTATTATTTTTGTCAAGTATTATAGTTGTTTTACAACTATTATAAATTTAAAAATATTAGTTTAAAACAAGGTATGATTACACTTATCAAGTTAAATATAATAGACTTCCTGCATAAGTCAAAGAAGCCCTCGAGATTTTGTTGTCGAAACTCGCCTCCGCTCCTCATATACGTTTGTGTACACGAAGGTAGCAGGCTTCGTTTCGCCTAAAAATCCCGAGGACTTCTTTGACTTATGCAGGAAGTCTAATGGTCAAAGCAATCCTTTCTAATCACTTTCCTGGATTACTTCGTTGCCACAAAGTGGCTCCTCGTAATGACGGCTTCCAGAAAGAATTTGCTGGATAGTTAACGATAATTCATAAAAATTTTTGATTAGACAATCAATCTTATTTATTTGATTACCTAATAGCTCAAGAGGCGGCTCTAATTCTATCGATACATTAGACCTCTTGCAAAACTCTAGTTCTGCTGGTAATTTAGACAATGATGCGGTACTCGAATCCTCACGTACGCTAGAGTACGCTGAGGTTCGAGGTGAAGCGTCTCCTTCAAATCCTTGTGCATAAGCGAGTTTTGCAAGAAGTCTATTCTTTGTTATCATCTGGGTCTTCAAATACTCAATATCCTGGCTTGTATAATATCGTCTATTACGTATCTTATGTATAGATATGTTTGGCAATATACTTTCTAGATATCTTAGTTGGTGAGAGTGAATATTTAGAATTTTTGTTACTTCACCAATAGAATAATATTTCTTATCCTGCATTTTTATTAATTAATAATTTTAATTTTCTAGCTGGTATAAAACGTATTACTTCTTTTTCTGGAATTATAACCGCTTCTTTTGTATGAAAATTTATACCAGGTCTAGGTTTTTTTATGCTAGTACAGAAGCTACCAAAACCTACTAACGTCAATCTTTGCTTGCTTACTATTTGCTGAATATTGCTAAATATTTGTTCGACTATTTCTTCGCATATAAGGTTTGATAGCCCCAATTTAGCTTTTAACATATAAGCAATTTTTTCTTTAGTAATAGAAGTAGTATAGTTAATTGATTTGGGTTCACTCAAGCTGCTCTCTTCTCTCTCATCATCATTAAATCCACCTGAATCAACCATAATTTCTACCATCTGATTAGAGCCGAACCCCAAGTTACTCCAGCACCAATAGCCGTAAAAAGCAATAGATCACCTTTTTTAATATTACCGTAAGATTTTAGAGAAGCAAGAGCTAAAGGAATTGAAGCAGCCGAACAATTAGCGTGTTTTGCAACTGTTTTTACTACTTTACTTGGATTAATCTTTAGTCGCTCCACAACTGCATCTATAATTCTTACATTTGCCTGATGTGGAATAAAATGATTAACATCATCTATGGTAAAATTATTATTATGCAATATTTCTTCGGCTACCTTACTCATCTTTTCTACTGCATGTCTAAAAACTTCCTGTCCTTTCATTTTTATTTTACCGGTTTTGCCATTACTACTTACACCACCATCAGTATAAAGAATATCGTGATAACGACCATCCGAATAGATATTACTATCTATTATACCGGAGTTATCATCACTATATTGCAAAATTACCGCACCGGCACCGTCACCAAATAAAATACAAGTAGCTCTATCGCTCCAGTCCATTAGAGACGACATTTTTTCAGCCCCAACTAGTAATATTGTTTTATATTTTCTAGATTTGATCAAAGAGTCGGCAACATGTAAACCGTATATAAACCCCGAGCATACTGCCTGTAGGTCAAATGAAGGTACATTACTAAGCCCTAGATAACCTTGTAACTTAGAGGCGGTAGAAGGAAAGCTATTATCCGGAGTAGTGGTACAGGTAATTATCAAATCTATAGATGCTGGATTTAATCCAGCATCATCTATAGCATTTTGGCTAGCTTTAATAGCTAAATGTGATGTATACTCATCATCAGCCGCAATATGTCTTTGTAATATACCAGTCCTTGAGCGAATCCATTCATCGTTAGTATCAACCGATAGCGACAATTCTGCGTTAGTAATAATACGCTCCGGCAAATAGGCTCCACACCCAAGAATTTTACAAGCCATTGTGGTTTATGCTACTTCTTCATCTTTTTCTTGCTTCTGGACAATAACTTGACGACCATTATATGTGCCATCGGCTAAAGATATGTGATGAGGAAGCTTATATTCTCCTGTCTGAGAATCTATTACTACATTAATTTTACCAAGTGCAAGGTGAGAACGTCTCATATTGCGTCTTGATTTTGATGTCTTCTTTTTTGGAACTGCCATATAGCCTCTTAAAAATTACACTTTAGGATAAAAAGTATTTGTCAAATCGATATAGCAGTATATTATACTTCCATTACAAAATCTAGGTATTTTAAACATAAACTTTATGAAATTTTTTATAATTCGAACTTTTGCTATTTCATCCATATTATTCACATTATGTAGTTGTAAAACTATAGAATCAAGGGGACAGTATGTTGATGATAATTTATTAACTACACTTGAAGAAAAAAAACTTAACAAATCGGAAGTAGAAGATTTAGTTGGTACGCCAACAATTATACCCGACTATACTCCTAATACTTGGTATTATGTTCAACGTTCTTTAGCTAGGAGAGCCTGGTTTGAGCCAAAAGTAATTGAACAAAAAATAGTAAAAATTACTTTTAATAAAAAAGATGTAATTGAGGAAGTTTTAGTACTTAGTGATTCGCATAAAGATGATATAAATATAATGGGAGAATATACGAAAACTTATGGTACAGAATTAAACGGGCTACAAAAATTTGTAAAGAATATTGGTAGGTTCAATAAAACTACAGAAGGAAAAAAGAAGAAGAAACAATAAAATCATGCTTGCAATATTTCATAGATACTGTATAAACTGAACGCTACTAGTTCTTAAAATCATTCGAATTAGATTCATTGCTAAGAGTTAATAGACGAACTAAAGAGTTTATGGCCCCTTCGTCTAGCGGTTAGGACGTTACCCTTTCACGGTGAAAACACGGGTTCAAGTCCCGTAGGGGTCACCATTACCGTACAAGTTGCTACTTCTTTGCAATTCTGTAAATGGAAAAGCCAGAACGTAATGCAGTTTACAGCCCTCGAGTGTTAGGTTCGAAAATATAAAATTTAATAATTACCTTTTTTCAGCAATTGTCGAACCTTTAAAAGTTTCATAGACGTTCGTGCTGATACATATAAGGTCTACAATCTTTTTAGAAAACTTATCATCTACTTTGTCATAACTCTTAATTAATTCAGTTAATTCATACTGTCTTCCCTTTAATTGAGCTTTCTTACAAAAAAATTCTTCTCTAGTTTAAGGTGCCATCTGCTAAGAAATCCACCAATCTATAGAGTTTATTTTGAATAACACTATGCTCTTGCGAAACTAGAGTAGAAAGAAAATAGGAATTTGTATTGCAAAAAATCAATTCACTGAATTTATGAATGCAATATGTTTTAATTTGAAATGCTTAACCGTTCTTACTATGTAAAATTAAGTATCTGACAGAACAAAAAGCTAAAATTTATAAAAAAAATTGCAATCTTTTAAAAACATCAGAGTTGATGATTTCTTTGTAATTTTTTGGACAAAAGATTTTCTTTGAAATTAGAACAATTTTTTATCCTTCAACGATCCCATAATGTCTGACTGGAGGTGGAGATGAGAAACAATCATATATGACTAATATTCATTAGGATTTTGAGAAATTTACACAAAAAATAGACTGTTTTTTGAAAATATTACTAAATTATTATGGGAGATTACGGAGGTTAAACCATTATTCCTGATCATTTCACCAACTCTTCAGGTTAATTGAGTATATATCAGCTCGCCATAACATCAGTTTGCTATTGAGAAGGTTTATCATTATCAGAAGTAGTAGGATTAATTCTGCCAACCATTTCATCTAGTGATATTTGGAAATAGTCTGCTAGGGCTATGGTGACTGCACTACCAAGGCTTTTTTTAGCATTATTATTTTCTTTTATAAAATTAAATATAGCTGTTTCACTAAAGCCACATTTTTTTGCTAATTTATAAGGATTTAAATTTTGTTCTTTTAGCTTTCTGCAAAGAAAGTGTCTTAAGTTAGCATTAACATCATCTATTGATATATTAAAAAATTCTTGTTTTTCCTCATGTGGCAATACATAACTAATTCTGCAAACAACCCTATCTATTGAACATTTAAAATAGTTGGCTATACATAATAAAGTTTTAAGACCTATATTACGGTATTCAGCTTTAATAAGTTTCCCGACAGTTGAAGGTGGAATACCACTTTTTTGTACAAAATATTTCCTTTTTAAGTGATTTTCTTTTAATTGTTGTTTAAGGAAAATCTGTACTTGCTGCGAAAGAGTCATAAGTATTTTGAATCAAGTTAGTATAAAAATATCCTAAAAGAAAGGGTATTTTACTTGACACCCCAAAATAACTATATTAGACTCTTAAGAATAGGATGAGATCATAAAAAAAATATCAGTAATTACTGAACTAATTTTTAAAAACCAAAATGGTATATTTTGGCAAGTCTCAAACTAAAGAATCCAGTGTAATATTCAAACATTTAGCTTATTAATAAGCTAAACCTTGAATGTTACATTGAGTAAACTAGTAAGTACTTGAAGGTTTTGCGGCTTAAAAGTACTTACTAGCGAAATTAATCCAATAGCATTGCTATTAAAAACCCATTATTGAGGTGTTAACTATGAACATATACAAATTTCTTCAAATAGTCAAACTCCATTATTCTTGCAATCCTATAACGTTAAGCACTATCAATATACTGTATTATAGCTAACCCGATTAGTATTTATCTGGATAATAATTTGCTATCCTCGCATATAGGGAACTAAAATAGTATTCCAAAACCCTGAGATATTATAAACTTTCGCTTGTGCGGGAACACTTTTTTATTTAAATAAGACAAATACTCATTGGGTTAGTTGTATTAAATCATTTTTATATCTAATAGAGTAGAATTATGAAAGATACATCCCAATTATTAACACCCACTAATATTCTTCAAGAGGATAGTAATGAGGTTCAAGAAGAAAAGAAGAAACATCATAATGATAGGAAAAAATCACCTGAAGAAACATTAAAAAAAATAGTTAAGCATTATGAACTAGCAAAACAAAAAGCAGAGTTAATATCACATGGGCTGTAGTTAACAGCAAAGAATGATAATGTTGTTAATCAGCAATTGTTTAAGAATAGAATAACAGATTTCCAGTATATTCATGGTCTTTCTTCTAAACAAGCAATTAGCAAATATCAAGCAATCTTAGTACTACAGTTGTAGTTTAGATGTGAGCATTCACGATTTTTTTGTGATGAATAAAAAAACCTGATCACCAAGCGTCATTGCGAGGAGACCGTAAGGTCAACGAAGCAATCCATTTCTAATCACTTTCCTGGATTGCTTCGTCGGTCTGGCAACCTCCTCGCAATGACATCTTATACTTTAACCTTTTTTCCGTGAACACTCACATTCAATCTACAACTGTAGTATTAGGTAGATTACACATTCAATAGGGATTTGTTTTAGAACAGGGAATGTTCTTTACCACAGAGTCCATGGTAAATACTGGAAGTTATAAGACTATCCTTAGTCATTTAGACGAATGGACGGTAACCACTTGTGATAAATCATTTTCTGCACAGTTTGAGCATACTATATGGTGTCATACAAAATGGTTTTGAAATATTTACGTTATCATCATAAAATCTGACTTGTAATATTATAATAAATAACAATTTCTACATCATTATTCCTGAGTACGTCACCAACTCTTCAGGTTAATTGAGTATATATCTAAAAAAATTAGCTTTGTAGCATTTTAGCAATATATTTTTTTTACCATTATAATATCATAAATTGGCTAAATTATTTATATAGCAAGGTGTTACAGCTAATTAGAAACCATATAATCTTTACAATAAATTCAATTTAAATTAATACAATCAAAAATAAATATTAATTTAATTTAAATTTATATATAATTTTTGTAGTTTAATTACTATGCTTTATGAAGGTTTCTAATTGAACTGTTTATTAGTAACAAAATAGCTAGAATTAGATTACTTTAGAAACTTTAACATAATCTAAACCATTGTAAATAATATTTAATAGAAGGTATAAAATGCTAGAAAATAATTCAGAACAAGAAGATGTATGGCGTAATGAATTGGGGGAAACATATGAAGAACAGGAGAGTCGTTTAGATCGTGAAGAATCTGTTAGAAAACGCAATGCCATTATATTTGTTTTTATTCCTATGCTAATTGGATTTCTAACATTTACTTATTTTTTCCTTAATTCAATAGAAGAAAAGAACAAATTGATGAAGCAACAACAATCAACAACTATCGATAATACTCAAGATACAAAGAAAGAAAATAATTGAATTGTATTGTAAAATCTGGGATAGTCAATTTGTATGGTTGTATCTTGAAATAGGTTTCTAGAGATTTATAGTAAAAGCAAGGAATGCTAGGGTATGTCGTCACGAGATTTGAGCCCACATTAGTAAAGCCCTTAAACAAAGACCCGCCATGTATGATTTTGTATTTTTAGCATATCTTGTTGCTATACCACGCCATTCTTTAAATTTTTGAAATGTATTTTCAATAATGTGCCTTAGCTTATATAGATATTTATCTATCTCTCTTTGAATCTTCCTGTTTCTTTTTGATGGTATTACAGGAATTATGTTTGCATTCACAGCCGATTCTATTATGGCGTTTGTATCGTAAGCTTTATCAGCCATAAGATGTTGTGCCTCCATATTCTGGATTAACTCACAAGCTTGAGTACAATCATTTCTGGAACCTTCTGTAACAATAATTCTGACCGGCATACCATACGCATCCACGGCCATATGTACCTTTGTATTGAGCCCCCTTTTGTGCGACTAACCGTTTGATTCCCGCCTTTCGCTCCAAGTCCTGCTTTGTGAGTTTTTACAAATGTAGAATCTATCATTAACCATTCAAAATCAGGAGCATTTATAAAAATATTTAGCAAATTCTCCCATATCCCATTATCACGCCATCTACAGAATCTTCTGTGTACATTCTTCCAATTGCCATAATCAGGAGGCAAATCTCTCCATGGAGCTCCCGTTCTAAATATCCACATCACTGCATTTATAAAAGTTCTATTGTCTCTTGCAATACCTCCCCAACAACCTTTCTGACCAGGTAAATTACTTTCTATCTTATTCCAAAGCTCATCGCTTATATCATGTCTTCTATGTGCTAAACTCATTGCTTCTTATCGCCTATTTTTATTACTACAATTATAATAACAAATCACATAAAATTATGCAATCACAATCTCGTGACGACATACCCTAGACAATTAAAATTTTGTTCACAGATCCTAGGTAAGTCTATTAAAATTTATAACCATACCGCATACCTAAATTAGTTAAACCAGGGTTAAATTTCCCAAGACCAGCATTAGATAAGTGGTCAATAATTACAGCAACACTGTGCTTCTCTTGAATCATTACCCCTAAACTAAGACTTTCTCTAAATAAGAATCTTGTTCCTAAGGCTCGTCTTCTTTGCTGTAATTTTTCTACTTCACCATTATGAATTCCAAATCCAAAAGTTGCCTCTAAAAATACATATTTCATGATATCAAAATGCCAAGTAATCCCAGTATAGATATTGCTAGTATATTTCTGATTGTTAATATTTGTCCCTATATGAGGATAACCAAATAAAAATTTGTATTCATCACTAAAAAGATATTCTAAATTAATGTCAGAACCCTTCTCATAACGTTGTCTTAATTTACCCTTTAGTCCAAATTTATACCCTAAATCATGTCTCAATACTCCAATTCTCATTTCGTCAGCCATGGTTCTTGAACCAATTAATAAAAGAATTAAAAAGATTAAGTGATGTATTTTTTTATATTTCATATAACTCAATGCCCTTTTGCTTTATTAGTTAAAATTAATCCCATAATCAAATCATAAGCTCTAGCAAATTGATAATCTTTTTTATAAAGATCAGATAGTTGGTCTAGAGTATTTTTCGATTCAGTCGTTTTTGTTTTATCTTTATCTTTTGTAGTATCATCTGTTTTCTTAATAGCCTCTTTATCTTTATTTGTAGAGTCTAGTTTTTTATCATCATTTTTTTTGTTATCGTTTTTTAAGTAATTTTTTAAAGAAGCTTCAGAGAATCTTCCATCTATCATTTTTGTTTCGGGATATTCAACTTTTACCATCTCAACAAATATGTCAGGTTCGATACCCTCTGCCTGAATTGAACGATCATTAGGGGTGTAGTATTTAGCCGTAGTAAGCTTTACAGCCGTTCTAGGACTGATTACCGAAAAGCTTTGTACAGATCCTTTACCGAAAGATTTTGTACCAAGTATTATCGCTCTTTTATGATCTTGCAAGCTACCTGCTACAATTTCTGCAGCTGAGGCAGAGCCCACATTAATAAGAACAATCATCGGAACTAATGGAGCTTTTTCTGCAGATTTATTGCTATTAAATACCGCATTACTATTCTTGGTTCTTCCCTTGGTAGTAACAATTACCCCAGAATCAATAAAATATTCGCTAACAGCAACAGCCTGCTCTAACAAACCACCAGGATTATCACGTAAATCTAGAATAATACCCTCTATGCTATTTTTACTACCATCTTTTAAAGTTTTCATAGATTTTTTTAATTCTTCAATGGTATGTTCATTAAAAGTTCCTATTCTTATATAAGCTATATTATTTCTTTCTAAATGAGCTTTTACTGGGGTAATGGTAACTATTTCGCGGATAAGTTCAATTTCTTTTGGCTTAAATTCACCTTCTGTAATCACCAGTAATTTCACTTTTGTTCCTGGTTCTCCACGCATCTCTTTGACGGATTTATGAAAACCCAAAGTTGATACAAACTCATCATTAACTCCTACTATATAGTCTCCGGCTTTTATACCTGCCTTATAAGCTGCTAGATCATCAATAGGGGAAATGACTTTGATGGCACCATTATCATACTGCACTTGAACACCAATACCGCCAAATTCTCCTTTAGTCTCATTAAGAAAATCTTTTAGATCATCATCAGTAAAATAGCTAGAATGGGGATCTAGCGAAGTTAACATGCCTTCGATAGCAGCATCAGTCATTTTTTGTTTTTCCGGTTCTTGAACATAGTCTTTATTAATACGCTCAAAGACCTCTTGAAATTGTTTGAGATAAGCTGTATCTGATAATTCGTTCTTTTTTTTCGGTTCTTCCGCAAATGTGATATTGGCACAAAAGATAAAACTTGATAATAACATTATAAAGCGTATGAACATAGTACTCCTAAATATCTAAATTGTTTATAATTGTATCCATCTTAATTAAAGCCTGATTATAAATGAACTGAAAACGTTTTTCTGGTTTTTTGCCCATAAGATCGTCTACTATCTTAGCAATATTATCAAAATCATCTATAGTAACTTTTAGAATGGTTCTATTTTTTGGGTTCATTGTTGTTTCTTTTAACTGAGCTGGCATCATTTCACCTAACCCCTTAAATCGACCAATATCTATTTTAGCCTTACTATTTTTTAATAATTTAGCAGTTAAATCAGTTTTTTGTTGATCATTTACTGCATAGTAAGTTTTATTAGATTGGGTTAATCTATAAAGAGGTGGTTTGGCAAGATATAAATGACCTGAAGATATTAACTTCGGCATACGAAGATAAAAGAACGTCATTAACAATGAGGCGATATGAGCTCCGTCAACATCAGCATCTGTCATAATTATTATTTTTTCATAACGCAAATTCTCCTCTCGATAATTTTTAAGACTACCACAGGCTAATGCCACCTCTAAATCTTGAATTTCTTGGTTGTTAGTAATTTTCTCGAAAGTTGCATTGGCAACATTCAAAATTTTACCTCTAAGAGGTAAAATAGCTTGTGTTTCTCGATCTCTTGCCTGTTTAGCTGATCCCCCGGCAGAATCTCCTTCAACCAAGAATAATTCCGTCCCATTAGGAGAGGTTCTTGTACAATCTGCTAATTTACCTGGTAATCGCAATTTTTGTGTAGCAGTTTTACGTGAAATATTTTTTTCGTTACGCTTATTTATTCGGTATTCCGCAATATTAACTATATGTTCAAGCAGCTGGTTGGCTACGAGTTTATTACTACTCAACCAATGATCAAAATGGTCTTTAACAATGTTCTCTACTATTTTATTAATCCCAGGCGAAACCAATTTTTCTTTTGTTTGCCCTTGAAATATTGGCTCTTGGATAAATACAGAAAAAACAATAGAAGAAGTTTCTAGAATATCCTCAATAGTAAGTAAAGTGGTTTTTTTATTACCGGTCATTTCACCATATACCTTTATACCACGCAGTAATGCACTACGCAAACCTTGCTCATGGGTTCCCCCAAGAGGGGTAGGAATAGTGTTGCAATAGGATTGGATAAAAGGTTGGTCTTCATTTTTATGCCAAGCAATTGCCCATTCCACTTTTATGTGATCCTGATCCCACTCAATATTACCACAAAAAATCTCTCCACTAACTAAATCTTCCAAATTTATTTTAGAAATTAAATAATCTTTCAAACCATCTGGAAAATGGATGAGAGCTGTTGCTGGAACATCGCTTTTAGTTTCAACTTCACATTGCCACTCTATCGTTACCCCTCTATACAAATAGGCTTTTGATTTAGCTAATTCATATATTCTTTTTGGTGAAAAGGATGGTTTCTCTCCAAAAATTTCTGGGTCAGGATGAAAATTGATAGATGTTCCCCTTAATTTTTTGGCAATATCTTCACTGGTTAAATCATTCAATTTTTGTCCTTTGGAATAAGATTGCTTGAATAATTTACCCTGCTTATATACTTTAATTTCTAAATAGTCGGATAAAGCATTAACAACCGAAATGCCAACTCCATGTAAGCCACCTGCTGTTTGATAGACATTATTTGAAAATTTACCACCAGAATGAAGGTGAGTTAAAATTACCTCAAGAGCAGATTTATCAGGAAATTTGGGATGATTATCAACAGGAATCCCTCTACCATTATCAGAGATAGTGATACTATTATTTACATGCATCTTTATGGTGATAACGCTAGCAAAACCAGCAACAGCTTCATCCATAGCATTATCTAGCACTTCCGAAACAAGATGATGCATAGCATTCTCGTCCGTCCCGCCAATATACATACCAGGACGCTTGCGTACAGGCTCAAGCCCTTCTAATACTTCAATATCTTTTGCTGTATACGAATTATTAATTTTGGGCTTTTTTTCACTAAAGCTAAATAGATCAAGCATATTATGATGTTAACTTACAAGTTTTTGATGAATATACTATTTTGAAAGATAGAGAAAAGCAAGAACACATACAGCAAATGCTTGAAATATAACCCGTAACGACATTAACTTGGAACTAAATTTTTTGTCAATTTTCCCGCCAATAGCCATAGAGACAATGCCTATCACTAAGATTAATGTAGTCAAGCTTAAAGCAATTAATATATATACCACAAAATTATCTCTAAAAATTACTTTATTATATACAATAAAATTAGAAATATACTCGAATAATCCAACATTTGCAAATCCAATTCGTAGGATTCTACAACAGAACAGTTTAAAAGTCATAGATAAAAACAACCACTGTCATTGCGAGAAGCCAACTTTAGTGGCGATGAAGCAATCCACCTTCTAGCGTCATTGCGAGCAAACATACTTGAGCGTGGCAATCAATGAAGCTTGCTATAGTCAATTCAGGAGAATTTGGGGCTAGGAGCGATGGAGCGACACCTATAAGTAATAGGCGAGCGACGAGCGACAACGTCCCCAACTTCTCATCAATTGACTATATATGGATGCTTCGTCGTGTTTACACACTCCTAGCAATGACGTATAGATGTGCCTACGAATTTGCTGTAATACTAATCGGATTAGCTATAAAAGATAAGTTAATTAATCTAAAGTTTTTTGATAATTAACCTCTTCTTGATCTAGCCTAGCTGCAAATTTACGCATTCTATTCATGTAGAAACCTGTTCCTGCCGGTACTAATCTACCAACTATGACATTTTCTTTCAGTCCACGTAACTTATCAACTCTTCCAGCTATAGCAGATTCCGTTAGAACTCTTGTTGTTTCTTGGAAAGAAGCAGCTGAAATAAACGATCTAGTTTGCAGCGATGCCTTAGTAATACCTTGCAAGATTACCTGAGCTTCCGCCGGTCTTAAACCATTCTTGATAGCTTTTTCATTAATTTCAGCAAATTCGCGATGATCTATCTTCTCATCAACCATTAATGTCGTATCACCAGAATTTGTTATCTCTACTTTTTGTAGCATCTGACGGATTATTACCTCGATATGTTTATCGTCAATTTTTACACCCTGTAAACGATATACTGCTTGAATTTCTCCAACCATGTAACTTGTAAGAGCTTCTACTCCCATCACTTTTAAAATATCTTGCAACACTGGATTACCATCAATTAACATATCGCCTTTTTTAACAAAGTCACCTTCATTAACAACAACATGCTTGCCTTTTGGTACCATATACTCAATTGGCATACCACCTTCACTTGGCTGAATAATAATACGCCTTTTTGACTTATAGTCTTTACCAAACTCAACTCTACCATCTAGTTCTGCAATAACGGCATGATTTTTTGGACGTCTAGCCTCAACAAGTTCAGCTACCCTTGGAAGACCACCAGTAATATCTTTGGTTTTAGCTGATTCCCTTGGAATACGTGCTAAAATATCACCTACCGATACTTTAGCCCCATCTTCAACACTTAAAATAGCATTTACTGGTATATAGTATCTAGCCTCTAAACCATTGGATAGCACAATAGTTTCTCCATTCTCATCAACTAATTGGATACGAGGACGCAACTCTGCTCCACGTAAATATTGTTTTGATTCAACTATGACTTTACTAGAAATACCAGTTGCTTCATCAGTAATATCACGAATTGATACCCCTTCTACCATATCTTTGAATGCAATTTTACCAGATTTCTCGGTAATAATTGGAATAGTATACGGATCCCACTCTACTAATTTCTGTGCCTTTTTTACCTTATCTGAATCATCAACTATTAATCTTGCACCATACGGTACTTTATGCCTTGCTTTCTCATTATTATCGCTATCCAACAATAATAACTCACATGAACGACCCATTACGATCTTACGACCTTCAGAATCAATAACCACATTACGTCCTAGAATCTTTACTTTTGCATCATGAGAGGCTTCTATTGAAGATATTTCCGCACCTTTTGTTGCAGCTCCTCCAATATGGAAAGTTCTCATAGTTAGCTGAGTACCTGGTTCACCAATTGACTGAGCAGCAATCACTCCTATTGCTTCCCCTACTGAAACTAAGGAACCAGTAGCTAGATCTCTACCATAGCATTTTACACATATTCCATCAGCGATCTCACATGTTAAAACAGATCGTACTAGCACTGCATCTAAACCAGAAGATTCGATTTCTTCTAATTTTACTTCGTTAATTAATTCACCAGCTGCTAGTAATAGACCATTAGTAACCGGGTGATAGACGTTAATTGCAACTGTTCTGCCTAAAATTTGCTCTGCCAGTGACACAATAACTTCACCACCATCAATAATACTTCTTACTTCTATGCCTTTTGTAGTTTGACAATCTTCATCGGTAATTATGCAATCTTGAGCAACATCAACTAATCTACGGGTTAAATACCCAGAATTAGCTGTTTTCAATGCTGTATCAGCTAGACCTTTACGAGCACCATGTGTGGAATTAAAATATTCAAGAACAGTAAGACCTTCACGGAAATTAGAGATAATAGGAGTTTCAATAATTTCACCTGACGGTTTAGAAATCAAACCACGCATACCGGCTAACTGCTTAATCTGTGCTGCCGATCCTCTTGCTCCTGAAGTAGCCATCATATATATAGCATTTACTTTCTGATGATTAGGCTTATCATTAACCTGCATCATAGCAATTTCTTTCATCATGTCATTTGCTACTTTATCAGTGCATCTAGACCAAGAATCAATTACTTTATTATATTTTTCACCATAGGTAATTAGACCATCAGAATATTGTTGTTCAAACTCCTTGACCTCAGTTAATGTTGCATTAATATGATTATCTTTTGATTTTGGTACAACCATATCATCCATACCAAAAGAAATACCTGAGGAACAAGCATATTTAAATCCAAGTTTCATTAGCTGATCAGCAAAAATTACCGTAGCCTTTTGACCACAATGACGATACACTAAATCAATTACCGCAGATATATCTTTTTTAGTCATTGCTTTGTTTACAAACTTAAATCCAACATTATAATTACGAGGCAATAAATCTCCAACAATTAATCTACCAAGGGTAGTATCCACCATAGTTGCTACAACTTCCTCTTCAGCATTAAGCATATTGCGGCGAAATTTTATCTTTGAGTGAATAGTTATTATCTTATTATACAATGCATGTTCAACCTCCGACATGTTGGCAAATGCCATTCCTTCACCAGGTTCATTGTCAAAAACCATGGTTAAATAATACAGACCAAGTACTATGTCCTTATCAGGTACGATAATCGGACGACCATTTGCCGGACTCAATATGTTGTTTGTCGACATCATGAGTACCCTTGCTTCAAGCTGAGCCTCAATTGAAAGAGGGATATGTACTGCCATCTGATCACCATCAAAATCAGCATTGAATGCAGCACAGACTAAAGGATGCAGCTGGATAGCTTTTCCTTCTATCAGTAAAGGTTCAAAAGCCTGGATACCTAAACGGTGTAAAGTTGGTGCTCTATTAAGCAATACCGGGTGTTCACGTATAACTTCTTCTAAAATATCCCATACTTCTGGTTTTTCAGCTTCAACCATTTTTTTAGCAACTTTTATAGTAGTAGCAACTCCATGTAATTCAAGCTTTGAATAAATAAATGGTTTGAATAACTCCAACGCCATGGTCTTTGGTAAACCGCACTGGTGCAACTTAAGCTCTGGTCCAACAACGATAACGGAACGACCAGAATAATCCACCCTTTTACCCAGCAAATTCTGACGAAGCCGACCTTGTTTACCTTTTAACATATCACTAAGTGACTTAAATGGACGTTTATTAGTATTTTTCACTACTTTACCACGACGACCATTATCAAATAATGCATCGACCGATTCTTGTAACATCCTTTTTTCATTTCGAATGATAATATCCGGTGCTTTTAGTTCCAGTAGTCTTTTTAATCTATTATTTCTATTAATAACTCTTCTATAAAGTTCGTTAAGATCAGAAGTTGCGAATCTTCCTCCATCAAGCATAACTAATGGTCTAATTTCAGGTGGAATAATTGGCAGGACGGTCATAATCATCCATTCCGGCTTATTCTCAGATTCCAGAAAATCTTCAACTAACTTAAGTCTTTTGACAATCTTCTTCTTTTTAATTTCCGAAGATGTATTTAATAAATCGTCCTGCAATCTCTTCTTTAATTCAGGTAAATCAAGTTCTGAAAGCATCTGGTGAACTACTTCCGCCCCAATAGAAGCCGTAAAATTATCTCCTCCATACTCATCTTGTGCCTTTTGCATACCATCTTCCGATAAAAGATCACCTTTCTGTAGAGCAGATAATCCAGGATCAACGACAACATAACTTTCAAAATACAGAACTTTTTCTAGATCCTTCATAGTCATATCTAGCAATGTACTAATCCTTGATGGTAAAGATTTCAAAAACCATATATGAGCAACTGGTGCTGCTAGTTCAATATGCCCCATTCTTTCTCTACGAACTCTAGATGTAGTAACTTCAACACCGCATTTCTCACAAGTAATGCCACGATATTTCATACGCTTATATTTACCACAAAGACACTCATAGTCTTTCACGGGTCCAAAAATCCTAGCACAGAATAACCCTTCTTTCTCTGGCTTAAAAGTACGATAATTTATCGTCTCAGGTTTCATCACCTCACCAAAAGACCATGAACGCACTTGATCAGGACTAGCAATATTAATCCTTATTTGATCAAATTGCTGAGTACTGCTCAATTGCCCATAGAAATTTGTCATTCCTGTTGTCATAAAGATTCTTCCTTAAAAAATTTTATCAGCAGCTAAATGCTAATCGGGTTAGGTATAAATTCTGTTATATCTATAACATATAGCAGATTTTTATGATCCACTAATAGCCATTTTCATTATTTTTACAGTATTGGTAATTTTTTGTAAGCATTCACGGTTTTTTTGCTATTTTCTTATAATAAATAAAAAATATGCTTGCCAAACGTCATTGCGAGGAGACATAGCCTACGAAGCAATCCAGTCCTGGTCATTTTTTGGATTGCCGCGTCGCCGCAAAGCAGCTCCTCGCAATGACGTCTTGTACTTTAACTTTTTTTTCTGTGAACGCTCACCATTTTTTTATCCTTTACCTCAGTCTTATATTTTTAAATGCCATACGTAAGGTGAGTTTTTAATCTGCTGTAGTATCTTCAAGCTTCACATTCAAACATAAGGATCTAAACTCTTTGATCATTACGTTAAATGACTCAGGGATACCAGATTCAAAATTATTATCACCTCGAACAATCGATTCATAAATTTTAATTCTACCAACCACATCGTCCGATTTTACAGTTAACATTTCTTGTAACGTATAAGCAGCACCATAAGCTTGCAAGCCCCAACATTCCATTTCCCCAAATCTCTGACCACCAAAATGCGATTTACCACCTAATGGTTGTTGAGTTACCAAACTATAAGGACCGATAGAACGAGCATGAATTTTATCATCAGCTAAATGGTGCAGTTTTAGGAAATATTTATAGCCAACTGTAACAGTACGATCAAAATACTCTCCTGTTCTACCATCAATTAACTTAATTTGACCAGATGGATCTTGATCTGCCATAGCTAGCATTTCTTTTACGTTCTCAACCTTTGCCCCATCAAAAACCGGAGTTGAAAAATATACCCCCTTATCGATATTATGACAAAATGCCATAATATCTTCATTGGACATTTGCTTTATATCTTTTGTCGTTGAATTCTCGCCATATACCTTCGATACAAAAGATTTAAACTCTTCTATATCAAGATTATTGTTATGAACTTGCTTCAACATAGAAGATATTTTTTTACCAAGATTTACTGCCGCCCAACCAAGATGAGTCTCTAAAATCTGTCCTATATTCATCCGTGAAGGTAAACCAAGTGGGTTAAGAACTATATCAACTACTGTACCATCTTCTAAAAATGGCATATCTTCTTCTGGCATAATACGGGAGATCACACCCTTATTCCCATGTCTTCCCGCCATTTTATCTCCAGGTTGCAGCTTATGTTTAGTCGCAATAAATACTTTCACAACTTTAAGTACACCTTGCGGTAAGTCATCGCCACTTTGTAATTTTTCTACTTTACTACTAAAACGCTTATTGAGCCTGTCTTTCTTTTCATCATAATGACGTTTAATTTGTTCAATTTCATTCATTACATCAGTATCTTCAACAATCAACTGCCAAAACTGTCCTTTTGATAATGATTTAAGAATTTGATCGCTAATTAATTGACCGTACTTTACGGATTTAGGGCCACTAACAACTATTTGTCCTATTAGAATCTTCTCTAAACGCATAAAAACAAAATGCTCTATGATTCGAAGTTCATCATCTCTATCTTTTGATAATTTTTCAATTTGTTGTTTTTCAATAGCTATAGCACGCTCATCTTTTTCTACTCCCCTACGGGAAAATACTCGTACCTCTACAACCGTACCAGTGATTCCAGAAGGAACGCGTAAAGAGGAGTCCCGAACATCCGAAGCCTTTTCTCCAAAAATAGCTCGGAGTAATTTTTCTTCTGGAGTCATAGGTGACTCACTTTTAGGAGTAACCTTACCCACCAAAATATCACCTGGTTTTACTTCTGCCCCAACATATACTATACCTACTTCGTCAAGGTGACGTAAACTTTCATCACTAACATTTGGAATATCACGAGTGATTTCTTCAGGACCAAGTCTGGTATCTCGAGCAATTATTTCAAATTCTTCAATATGAATTGAAGTATAAACATCATCTTTTACAATACGTTCTGATATTAAAATCGAATCTTCAAAATTATAACCACTCCATGGTAGAAAAGCCACTAGAACATTCCTACCAAGAGCTATCTCTCCATTATCGGTGCTTGGTCCATCAGCAATTACTTCACCTTTTACTACATAATCACCAACATTAATTAATGGTTTTTGATTAATACAAGTATTATGGTTAGACCTTTGAAATTTTAATAAATTATAAATGTCTACACCAGGTGAACCATCTGTTTTCTGTTCTTTAGTTCTCACTACTATTCTAGTTGAATCAACTTGTTCTACTATTCCATCATGTAAGGCTACAACTGAAACTCCAGAATCTTGGGCAACAATTCCTTCAATACCAGTACCAACTAAAGGGGCATCACTTCTAATAAGTGGTACAGCTTGACGTTGCATGTTTGATCCCATCAATGCTCTATTAGCATCATCATTTTCCAAAAATGGAATAAGTGATGCAGCAACAGAAACAACTTGCATCGGGGTAACGTCAATATAATCTATTTCTGCAGGGGTAAGCATAACAAAATTACCGCCATCAATCCGGCAATTAATTAACTCTTCCTGCAACAAACCTTTTTGATCGGTAGCTGCATTAGCTTGAGCAATTTTATATTTCCCTTCTTCAATAGCTGACAAGTAAACAACTTCATCAGTTACACGACCATCTACAACTTTTCGATAAGGAGTTTCAATGAAACCATGTTTATTAACCCTAGCATAAGTAGCCATGGAATTAATCAAACCGATATTCTGTCCTTCTGGTGTTTCGATTGGGCAAATACGTCCATAATGGGTAGGGTGAACGTCCCTTACTTCAAATCCAGCTCTCTCCCTACTAATTCCACCAGGTCCTAAAGCTGATAATCTTCTCTTATGAGTTATTTCTGATAATGGATTAGTTTGATCCATAAACTGAGAAAGTTGTGAAGTACTAAAAAATTCTTTTACTACAGAAACTAAAACTTTTGAATTTACTAAATCATGAGGCATAACCGCATCAAGATCAACCACGGACATTCTTTCAAGTACTGACTTCTCCATACGAACAAGACCAATCCTAAATTGATTCTCAATTAGTTCACCAACTGACCTAACTCTTCTGTTACCAAGGTGATCAATATCATCTATCGAACCTTTACCATCTTTTAGATCTACTAAAACCTTAAGAATATGTTTTATATCTTCAATAGTTAAAATAACTGTAGACTCTGGTATATTAAGTTCCAATCTTGAATTCATTTTAATACGACCAACTTCCGAAAGATCATATCTTTCAGGCTCAAAGAATAAATTATTAAATAATATCTTAGCAGCTTCAATGTTAGCCGGTTCTCCTGGTCTTAATACCCTAAATATGTCGATCAATGCTGATTCATAATTTTGGTTTTTATCAGCAAATAAGGTATTTCTTATGTAAGGACCTGATTGAGTATTGATAGCAAGTACGTCGACAGACGAAATTCCAAGAGTCATAATAGAATTTAACATATCTATTGTGATCATTTCGCCAATGGTAGCTAGTACCTCACCATTATCTGGATTAACAAGATCATGTGCTAAATATTTACCTACCAAATACTCCCCTTCTACCAAAATATTTTTCACTCCATCTTGAGCAAACTTCTTAGCCAAACGAGGAGTAATCTTTTGCCCAGATGCCAGTATGATATTACCAGTATCTGCATCTACTAAATCAGTAACTAGCCTATGAGCATTTACAGATTCTGGTATAAATTTCGTTGCCCAGCATCCATCCTTGGTAAAACATGTTACCGTATCATAGTAGAATTTTATAATTTCATTAGTAGACATTCCAATAGCTCTAAGCAGAGTAGTAACATAAAGCTTTCTTTTCCTATCTATTCTAAAGTACATAACATCTTTAGCATCAAATTCAAAATCTAACCATGATCCTCTATATGGTATAACCCTAGCAGAATACAAAAACTTGCCTGAAGAGTGAACTTTGCCTTCATCATGATAGAAGAATACACCAGGCGACCTATGCATCTGTGATACTACCACTCTTTCTGTACCATTAATAACAAAGGTACCATTTTTGGTCATCAGGGGAATATCCCCCATATAAACTTCTTGTTCTTTAATGCCTTTAATTTCTCTTGCTCCAGTATCTTCGTCAATATCCCAAATACTTAATCTTAATGTAACTTTAAGGGGAGCAGCATAACTAAGACCTCTTTGTGTACACTCCTCAACATCATATTTAGGATTATCAAATTCATATTTAGCAAATTCTAAATAGGCAATATTAGAGGGATCATGAATCGGGAAAATTGAACTTAATACTGATTGTAATCCTTTGTTTTCTCGCTCAAAGTCTTTAACTCCAAATTGTAAAAAACCTTTTTCATAAGAATTTTTCTGAACCTCAATCAAATTTGGTATAGATGCTACCAAATTTATGTGACCAAAATTCTTTCTTATACGTTTACCAATTGATAAGGACTGCGTTGTCATATAATCTCCCGATTCATTATCTATATCTTAACACGAGTTACCAATATATATATAATTGGTAACTCGGCTATAATCTTGAAAAAATAGACTTGTTATTGTGAACAAAGTTTCTGTCATAACTTTTTGTCATATTTTTGATAAAAATTGTAACTTTCAATAATTTTTGTTTTGAAACCAAACAAAAAGCCACTTAAAGAACTCAATTTAGAAGTAATGTATGTTCGAATTATTTGGAGAATTGGCATATAAAACAAAAAAGAAATCTGACATATGCATATTCAGAACAAAAGCCCATGCACAGTTTATAGTTTTACGAAACCAATTCTCTAATTATTCAAGCTTTAAATTATTCAAGCATAATCTCAAATTAGTTTTATTTTTGCTAAATAGTATGAATAAATTTTTTAAATTAATAGGCTCTGTGAAGCTAAAATGCATAAATCTGTTGCAAATCTTCAGCTGATTTAGAATTTTGAATAAACAAATGCCAAATTCTCCCATGACAAAAAATATCCGCCCTAGGAGTTTAATAGCTTTTTGTTTATATTTTTGTATAAAATGCAATAGTTTTTGCAGGCACGAAAGTATATTTAGCACCACAATTCTTAAGCAAAATAGAACATCACACAACAAGTTTATTCCCATTATCAACAATACAAACCTAGATTTAGTACTAAAAACGCTAAATATATCAATGTATACTCCAATAATTTAAAGAATTAGAGTATACATATAGTCAATTAACCTGAATTAGTGTCGAATAAGCACCCATCGTACGTCTATTAGCGAGAAGGCGTAAGCCTCCGAAACAATCCATTTTAATAGTTTTTTTTGGATTGCATCAATGCCACTAAAGTGTCTCCTCGCAATGACGCTGAGGCTAAATACTAATCGGATTTATAACGTTACCAATTCAAGTTATTCACTATAGTCAATTGATGAGAAGTTGGGGATGTTGTCGCTCAATGCTCGCCTATTACTTATAGGCGTTGCTCCATCGTTCCTAGCCCCAAATGCTCCTGAATCGACCATAATTCTCATAAAATAACTGATATTATGAAAATTATTTTAATTCAACTTTTGCTCCAACTGCTTCTAATTTTTCTTTAAAGCTTTCAGCTTCTTCTTTATTTACACCAGATTTAATCGTTTTTGGGGCAGCATCAACTAATTCTTTAGCTTCTTTCAAGCCAAGACCAGTAAGCTCTCTAGTGACCTTAATTACTTCTATTTTTTTATCACCACTACTAACCAAAACAACTTCAAAGGCTGTCTTTTCAGCTACTGCTTCTGATGCGGCAGGAGCTGCGGCTACTGCTACAGGAGCAGCAGCTGTTACACCCCATTTTTCTTCTAGCATTTTTGAAAGCTCTGCTGCTTGAATTACTGTAAGAGTTGATAATTGATCTACGATTTTTACTAGGTCTGTCATAATTTTCTTCCTTTTAAAACTTTTTTATTAAATTAACTTTTATTTGCATAAGCTTGCAAAACTCTAGCAAGTCCAGATGCAGGAGCTTGTATAACTCCAGCAATTTTAGTTGCAGGAGCCTGTAGAACCCCAATAATTTTACCTCTAAGCTCGTCCAATGAAGGCAATTTTGCCAGTTGTTGTACAGAATTGACATCTAATACTTGATTATTTACTAAACCACCAACTATTTTCAAACATTCATTAGCTTTTGCAAATTCTACGATAAGTTTTGCAGCTTCAACAAGGTCTTCAGAATATGCTAACGCTGTAGGACCAGCAAACAAATGTGTAATATTATCAATACCAGCCTTATTGGCTGCTATTTTTGATAAAGTATTTTTAACTACTTTGAATCCCACATTTTTTGCTTTAAGAGACCTACGTAGCGTAGTCACTTGACTAACAGTAAGTCCATGATAATGAGTAATTATCACGGAGTTTGACCGCTTATACACTTCTTCAAGTTCTACGACAAACTCATGTTTCTCTGATCTTAACACCTTAACTCTCCCTGTCGTGTTTTACGATATAGTTGCTAAATCTATTTTTACTGATGGTCCCATAGTAGAAGATAGATATATTGCTTTTAAATAATTTCCTTTAGCACCAGAAGGCTTTGCTTTAACTACAGCAGATATCAAGGTTGATGCATTATTTACTAAATCTTGTTTAGTAAATGATAATTTACCAACTCCAGCATGAATAATACCAGCCTTTTCAACCCTATACTCTACTTGACCACTTTTGGCATTTTTAATTGCCGTTACGATATCTGTAGTTACCGTGCCAAGTTTTGGATTAGGCATTAAGCCCTTTGGCCCAAGAATTCTTGCCACCGAACCTATTGCTGACATCATATTTGGTGTTGCAATACAAACGTCAAAATTAATTTTCCCAGCCTTAATATCATCGATAATCTCTGTAGAACCAGCCATATCTGCTCCAGCGGCTTTAGCTTCTTCTATCTGTTCATCCTTACAAATCACTGCAACTCTACTAACTTTACCGGTACCAGCTGGCAATGCCACAACACCACGCACCATTTGATCCGAATGTTTAGGATCTACCCCTAGTTTCATTACCACTTCCAAAGTAGAATCAAATTTAGTATAGGATGCCGACTGCAAAGCTTCTATTCCTTCTGCTAAAGTACGGTTGCTAGCCAGTTCTATATTCTTTCTCGCTGCCCGTATTTTTTTACCACCAGTTAACTTTCTATTATTCACAGCATCATTTTTATCAACTATCATATATTAATCTCCTACTACTTCAAGCCCCATAGATTCAGCAGTACCACGAATAATTTTAGCGGCAGCTATTAAATTATCAGCATTAAGATCCACCATCTTAATTTTGGCAATTTCCATACAATCTGACATGGTAACCTTACCAACAAATGCCTCTTTTTTAGTAGCACTAGAACCTTTAGGAATTTTAGCAAATTGTTTTAAATAATACGATGCCGGGGAAGTCTTGGTTACAAAAGTAAAACTATTATCCTCGTAAGCAGTAATTATAACTGGAATAGGCATCCCTGGTTCAACGTCTTGAGTAGCAGCATTAAACGCCTTACAAAACTCCATAATATTAAGCTTCTTTTGCCCAAGGGTAGAACCAATAGGTGGAGCTGGATTAGCCTTACCTGCTGGCACCGTTAACTTAATATAACATTTTATTTTTTTTGACATTATAATCCTATCTTTATTCATTCAATACCAATTGGTAATTATCTAATAATAATTTACTAATTAGTCTATTAGACCTCTTGCAAAACTCTACTTCTGCTGGTAATTTGGACAATGATGCGGTACTCGAATCCTCACGTACATTAAAGTACGCTGCGGTTCTGCGTTCCGCGTCTCCTCCAAATTCCTCAGCATAAGCGAGTTTTGCAAGAGGTCTATTATTTACCTTACACATGGCATTTAAAAGCCATAGGGAAAATAACTTAACGTCATTGCGAGACCATGTAATGGTCAAAGCAATCCATTTCTAAGCATTTTCCTAGACTGCTTTGTCGGCTTCCGCCTCCTCGCAATGACACCTAAAGCTTACAACACCCTCTAATTATTCTTCTTAACTTGCGTAAAATTTAATTCTATAGGAGTTGCTTTACCAAAAATAGATATAGACACACGCAATTTATTTTTGTCATAATCAATTTCTTCTATAACTCCTGTGAAAGTCTCAAATGGACCGTCAGTAACAATTATCGCTTCACCAATTTCATATAAATTTGAAACCCTAGCATCTTTAGTTTCAGATTCAAGCTTACTAAAAATATTTTGTATTTCTTTTTCACTAAGAGCTTGAGGAGTACTTTTACTACCTAAGAAACCTGTAACTTTAGTAACACTTTTTACCAAATGCCAAGCATCATCTGTCATCTTCATTTTAACAAAAATATAACCAGGCATAAATTTCTTTTCAGTCTTAACGTTCTTACCACTTTTAACTTCAGGTACTTCAATAACCGGAACAATGATATCTTCAAAAGATTCCGACATACCTTGCTTGGCAATTTGATCAAGAATCATTTGCTTTACACGCTTTTCTGACCCCGATAATGTATGAATAACGTACCACTGCACCACAATTTCCCTAAACTTATTCTTTATTTCCCAATATTAAGTAAAACCTGCATTATGCTATGTATACCGTAGTCTAATACTAAACAAATTATACTAAAAATAAATACAGCCACCACTACTATAATAGTTGAAGTAATCAATTCCTTCTTACCAAGCCAAACAATTTTATAAACTTCTTGCTTTACTTGCTCATAAAATTTGTAGACTCTATTTTCCTTTAACATATTATACGAACTCATTATATTTGGCAGGAGCGACAGGAATTGAACCCGCAACCTTCGGTTTTGGAGACCGACGCTCTACCAATTGAGCTACACTCCTATCACATTTTCATTAAGAAATCAAACTATTTCTTAATGAATTATAATCACAGCAATTTAAAAGCCGTAGAAAAACAGTCAACGTCATTGCGAAACCACACAAATAGGTCGAAGCAATCCTTTCTAACTATTTTCCTACAATCTTTAAACTACCATAAATTATAATATCACATCATATATGTTCCACTAATACTTTAATGTGAAAAATATTTTTATTTTTTACCTTTAATAGTCTCAGCTACCTGTAACGGCACTTGCTCATAATGAGAGAAAACCATACTATATTGAGATCTGCCTTGTGATAAAGAACGCAAAGTACTAACATAACCAAACATTTCAGCTAAAGGCACATTGGCAGTTATAACTTGTGCATTACCTCGTGGATCCATGCTTTGCATTTGTCCTCTACGACTATTTAGGTCTCCAATAATATCACCCATATATTCATTTGGAGTAATTACTTCCACTTTCATAATTGGTTCAAGTAATTTTGGATTACCTTTTGGCATACCTTCCCTAAAAGCAGCCTTGGTAGCTATTTCAAACGCTAGTACACTTGAATCCACATCATGGAATGCTCCATCTATCAAAGTTGCTTTGAAATCAATCATTGGATAACCAGCAACTACCCCTGTATCCTTAATATTATTTAAACCCTTCTCAACGCCAGGAATAAATTCCTTTGGTATAGCTCCACCAACAATTTTGCTTTCAAAAGCAAATCCTTCCCCAGCTTCTTGAGGTTCAAATATTATTTTGACCCGTGCAAACTGTCCAGCTCCACCAGATTGTTTTTTATGTGTGTAGTCAATCTCACAACGCTTAGTAATTGTCTCACGATAAGCTACTTGTGGAGCTCCAACATTCACCTCAACTTTAAACTCACGTTTCATACGATCAACCATGATCTCTAAATGCAGCTCGCCCATACCTTTAATAACAGTCTGACCGCTTTCTTGATCAGTCGACACTCTAAAAGATGGATCTTCAGCAGCTAACCTAGACAATGCCATTCCCATTTTTTCTTGATCAGCAGTTGATTTTGGTTCTACGGCTAGTTCAATAACTGGTTCAGGAAATTCCATTCTCTCTAAAATAACCTGCTTATCCGCACCACACAAAGTATCACCAGTAGTTGTATTCTTAAGACCAGCCAGGGCAACAATATCTCCTGCTAAAGCTTCTTTAACATCTTCCCTTTCATTAGCATGCATAAGCAGCATTCTGCCTACTCGTTCTTTTTGATTCTTTACCGTATTAATCACAGTAGCACCAGAACTAATCTTACCAGAGTAAATTCTAACAAATGTAAGAGATCCAACAAATGGATCAGTCATTACTTTAAATGCTAAAGCAGCAAGAGGTTCAGACGTTGAGATTTTAAAGTCTTTTTCTTCTCCAGAATCAACCTCTATTCCCCTAACGATTCCAATATCAACCGGTGAAGGTAGATAATCAACAACTGCATCTAGCAAGGGTTGCACACCTTTATTTTTAAAAGCACTACCACATAATACTGGGAAAAAAGCTCTATCAATTGTTCCTTTCCTTATTGCTGATTTAATTTTTTCTTCCGTAAACTCTTCAGCTGACAAATATTTTTCCATCAAATGATCGTCAATTTCAGCAACCATTTCAACAAGCAAAGCCCGATATTCTTCAGCTTTTTCTAGCATATCACTAGGAATATCTCCGTATGAATATTCAGCACCAAGAGATTCATCTTTCCAAATTATTGCCTTCATCTTAACTAGGTCAATAACCCCTTTAAAATTTTCTTCAATACCAACTGGCAACTGAATTACTAGAGGTTTTGCCCCAAGACGATCTTTGATCATTTCCACGCATTGGTAAAAATTAGCACCCATTCTGTCCATCTTATTGACAAAACACATTCTAGGTACTCCATATTTATCAGCCTGTCTCCATACTATCTCTGATTGCGGTTCAACACCAGCCACACCATCAAATACTGCTACCGCCCCATCAAGAACCCGCAGAGATCTTTCTACTTCGATAGTAAAATCTACGTGACCTGGTGTATCAATAATATTAATTCTCTTATTTTGCCAGTAACAGGTAGTAGCAGCAGAAGTAATGGTAATACCACGCTCTTGCTCCTGTTCCATCCAATCCATGGTAGCACCACCTTCATGGACTTCACCAATCTTATGTGATTTACCAGTATAGAAAAGAATACGCTCGGTTGTAGTAGTTTTACCAGCGTCAATATGAGCACAAATCCCGATATTACGAGTATTAGCAAGAGAAAATTCCGTAGTTGACATATAACTTAATTACCTTGGTTACGATTTTTTAGGACTAAAATGAGCAAAAGCTTTGTTAGCTTCAGCCATTTTATGAGTGTCCTCTCTCTTTTTAATAGCAACTCCTCTACTATTTGACGCTTCAAATAATTCCTCTGCTAACTTGTCAATCATCATTTTTTCAGAACGTTTATTGGCTGCATTAATAATCCAACGTGATGCAAGTGCATACCCTCTTCTTTCATCGACAGGAGAAGGAACCTGATAATTTGCCCCTCCCACCCGTACTGAAGTAACTTCAAGATACGGCTTAACATTATTCATTGCATTATTGAAAGTTTCATAAGGATCTACCTTATGCTTTTTCTCTATCTTACTAAAAGCAGAATATACTATTCTTTCAGCTAGAGCTTTCTTCCCTTCTTTCATAATATTATTAATGAACCTAGCAAGCAGAGGGCTATTATACTTCATATCAGGCAAGACAACCCTTCTCTCTGCGGCATGACGACGTGACATCTTATCTCTCTATTTCAAATTATTTTTTTACAGCTTGCTGTTTTGCTGACGTACCATAACGTGAGCGTCCTTGTTTACGATTTTTTACACCCTGAGTATCATAAGCACCACGTACTATATGGTACTTAACACCTGGAAGATCAGGAACCCTTCCCCCTCTTACCAATACTGTTGAGTGTTCTTGTAAATTATGACCTTCACCAGGTATATAAGCATTGACATACTGCCCATTACTTAAGCGAACACGTGCCATCTTACGAAGAGCAGAGTTAGGCTTCTTAGGAGTGACAGTTTTCACTATTACACAAACACCTTTCAAAAATGGATTGGATTCTAAAGCCGGGGATTTTGTTCTACGAACCTTCGACTTTCTTCCAAAACGTACTAATTGATTATTTGTTGGCATCCAATACTCCAAAATTATTTCTTTTGACTCTTAATCTATCAATTTTTGAAATGATAAGAATATATAATAATCCTTAAAGCTACGGAAAAACTATATAATCTACCACTTTCACTATTAAGAGGCAACAGGTGGAACTATAGCTAATTTTTTTATAAAAGCAAAGAGTTTTTAACAAACCTCGCTATATTAGCTATTTTTGTGAACTTAAAGTTGCAATTATCCCCCTTAAAGTTTGCAGTTCTGCACTAGATAATTTATCTATACGTGTAAAAATATTCATAATATTTTGCGTCATATGTAATTTCTTCTCAGGAACTTTAAAAAAATTCTTATTATTTAATTCAGTAAATAAATGTTCAAAAAAATATCCTAATTCACCTCTTGACGCTAACTCCTGTTCATTACTAACATTTACTCTCGACTGTTTACTACGAAACAACTCATAACATATAATAATTACCGACTGGGCAATATTCAGAGAGCTAAAATCTCCGGTATTAATATTAATAATCTTATGGGCATAAGTAATCTCCCTATTTTGCAAACCACAATTTTCACGACCAAACATAATACCTACCTTAAGACCTGCCGGACAATCTTGACTTAAATTCTCTGATAGAACATAATCTTTATTGATATTACGTGATGCTACAGTTGTTGCATATAAATAATCAATATCCTCGATACTGGCTTCTAAACTATCATAAATCTTAGCATCATCTATGATATCTATCGCCGATACCGCCACACTACGTGCCTGTTTGTTTGGCCAACCATCTCTAGGCGTAACAATTCTCAACTCTGAAGCATTAAAATTTTTCATTGCTCTGGCAGTGGCACCAATATTCTCCCCCATTTGAGGCTCTACTAAAATAATAATTGGCATACTCAAATCTTTTGAGCCTGGATGTTTTTGATTTCGTGACATATTCTAATACTTAATTATATTATATATTAATTTTTCAAACTTTTGGGGTACAAGCAAAGCAAACATAGGCTACCGCAAGAGCATCTGCTTCATCAAAGTTACTAATAGCAACTGCCCCTGGTAGTAAAAGCTTAATCATTTGCAAAACCTGATTTTTTTCAGCGTGTCCATATCCCACTACTGATTTCTTAATAACATTAGGTTTAAATTCTCGAAAAGCAACATCATATCCTCCAATAAGTGACATAACCGCCCCTCTAGCATATCCCAATTTCAAAGATGATACACTATTCATATTAACAAAAGTCTCCTCCATCGCAACAATAACAGGTTGATGTTGCGTTATTACCTTTTGCAAGGATGCCGTAATGAAAGCTAACCTTTTATGCATCAGCTCACTTGATTTAGTCTTTATCACCCCGCTAGCTAAATATTTCAGAGGATTAGTATCAATTACTCCCCATCCCATACCAGCTAAAGATGGGTCAATTCCTAGTATAACCAAAATTACTCTCCCACTAATAGATTTTTATAAAAAATTATTTAATTCTTCAAATTATTTGAGTATACTAAATATGGTTAGTTATAAATAATTTAATTTGTGCTAAACACGTTGCCACGGCAGTTTCAGTTCGTAGAACATTTGCTCCTAAACTTATTGATAAACTATTGGGTCTCAATGAAAGCATCTTAAGTTCATTTGGTGAAAAGCCACCTTCTGGACCGACAATAACTGAAATATTTGAGTATGATATAGGCATTATTTTTAATAATGTATTATTTTCATCTTCATTTTCATTAGCATATATTATAGAATTATCTAGGTTCTGATCAAGGAAAAGACTAAGTGATGTTAATGGCATAAGAATGGGCGGGGTCAAACGTTCGGATTGTTCTGTAGATTCAATAATACATTTCATCAATTTTTGATTATTAACATTACGAAATTGAGACCTTTCTGTAATTAATGGAATAATTTTTGTCACCCCAAGCTGTACAGCCATATCTATGGCATCTAACATTCTATCACTTTTAATAATCGATATCCCTAAAGTAAGCTCAGGTTCGATTATTGTTTTTCTTAAAATATTAGTAAGTTCAACATGTAAATTATTTTTTGTTATATCGGTAATTTGGGCTATAAACTCACCATCTATACCGTTAAAGATTCTAAAATGATCACCAATTTTTAACCTTAATACTGTTTTAAGGTAGTGGCTATGGTCTTCTGCAAGATTTAACGAATAATTTTCAATTAGTTTGATATTGCTATATATTCTATGAAGACGAGAAATTTTCATAATTTTAACTCCAATGATCAATTATCATAGTACTCTACAATTTTTTATTTATTTCCTTATGATGAGTAAAAAAGCTTACTACTAAGCGTCATTGCGAGGAGCCGCTAAAAGCGGTGACGCAGCAATCCATTGTTGTGTCACCCCTGCTTCAGTGCGGGGTCTAGATTCCCGCCTACGCGGGAATGACAGGGTAAAAAAACGTCATTGCGAGCTGATGTATCCCCACGAAATTCTTGCTATTTTACGCGAGTTGCCAATTAAGTTAGCTCATAAAACCTAGATGTCAAGCAGTTTACGAACTATTTGACACGTGAAAAGTATAATCAAAACGCTATGTATTTTAAAAAATTTCTAATTTTGAGAATTTATTGCATTTTTTGACCTGATTAAATGTTCTTCAAACCTTGTGAAGTCTAGGGTTTACTAAAATCAATTAATTGGCAACTCGCGTTATTTTGCCACAATTTCGTGGGGATACATCAGATTGCGAGGAGCTACTTTAGTAGCGACGAAGCAATCCATGAGAATTAGTATAGATACATCAAGACTATATGGATTGCTTCGTAGGCTCACGCCTTCTCGCAATGACGTTTTTATGCTGTTTTATACTTATAGAATAAAAATTGTAGGGTGTTATTATAAGTAATAGGCAAGCATTGAACGACAACGCCCCCAACTTCTCATCAATTGCCTATACTAAGTTAACAAAATTCTTAGTTAACTTAGTGGAGTAACAAAATTTCTATAGTATGAAGAAATGGTTGTATTAATCACTTCTTTACAATACATTTTGATAAAATTCCATATGCCTGATCTGGCGTTAGGGTTAATATTTCTGGTGATTTTTTTAAACATTGCATAAACATCTTAGAGTCTTTTTTATAAAGCTCAACAAATTGATTATTATTAGGATCAATTTTGTTAAGCATTTGCGGTGTTTTAGTGTAGAACTCAAAAAGAGCACGCCCATCATTATAGTTCATAATGGCTAATAATTGTGCCATAGCTCGAGACGTTTGGAAATGCTGCCAATCTATAGGAGTGTTCCACTTTCCTCCCCAAACACTAAAACCATTTTCAGCGAAAAGATCAATTATTACTTCACTCATCCCAGGTCTAATATTGGTTCGATTGAGATAACTTGATCCTTCTGAAGGTTTTACAGTAACAAGCCCTGCTTGACTTATGTCACTTGGAATAGAAATATAAGGATTTTGAATTGGATTAATGTCAATTGCAAGACCGTATGAATGTACTGAAGGTAAACCGCCTCCTGTAATTTCACGACAACTGAAACTAGAACTATTGTTATCTGCCATACTTCTGTCATCATCACCATCATAATCTTCAATAGTACGCGCTTTAGCAATAGGATATTTTAAATCATATATTTTTTTCAAAATGGCGACAACACGCTCAGAAACAGCATCAAAAACAACTAGTTTTCCATCATGATGTATTACAGAATTAAAATCATAATAAGAGAATTTAATAAGTCTCAATCGATTTAGAGCAACTGGACATCCATCATGCCACACTTTTTTCTTGATCATCTCTTATTTCGATGATTCAGATAAAGGTTCTATGGTAAAATCAGCAGCATTTACTTGCGATATATTTATAAAAAAAATATATAATAATAACAATCTATACATAACAACGCCAAAAATTAATTAATATTCTTGATATATTCCTCCCCCCAAAAAAAGTCAAGCACTTATTGTTATCGACAGATTTTAATAATTAAAATTGTACTTTAAGTAAAAATATATTATTAAGGAAGAAACAACAATGAAAAAAACTAACTCAAACAGAAGGAGATAATATAGTATGAAAAGAAAATTCGAAGATAGTTTGTTTAAAACACTTCACAGAAAGGGTAATCCTTTAGTGTTGTATAATGTTTGGGATGTTGGATCAGCAAAGATTGTAGAGAAGTCCGGGGCGGAAGCATTAGCTACAAGTAGCTTGGCAGTGGCAAACTCTTATGGTTATGAAGATGGTGAAAAGTTGCCCCTTAAATTAGCCTTGCAAAATTTAAAGAATATTATTGAAAAAGTTAAAGTACCTGTAAGTTTTGATTTTGAATCAGGATTTGCATCGGAGTTAAGTGAGTTAACAAAAAATATTGGTCTCATAGTTGAAACAGGTGCAGTTGGTATAAATTTTGAAGATCAAATTATTGGGAAAGAAAAAGCAAGATACTCTATAGAAGAACAATGTAAACGAATTAAAGCAGTTAAAGAAGCTATAAAGGAATCGTTATTTCCTAATATGTTTATTAATGCTAGAACGGATATCTTTCTTCAAAAAGATACATCTGAACATAATGAGCAAGACTTAAAAGAAGCTATAGAACGAAGCAAAGCTTATGCAGAAGTTGGAGCCGATGGGTTCTTTGCACCAGGTTTAGCAAATCATAATTTTATACAACAACTATGTGAATCTTCACCTATTCCTGTTAACATAATGGTGCAGGATGTAACAACAGTAAAAGGTCTCATTGATCTGGGTGTATCTAGAATTAGTTACGGTCCTTTCCCATATATTGCAGTAATGCAAGAATTGGAGAAATCTGCAACCGAAGCGTTAGCGTGTATTATAGATACAAATAAAAAGACGTAATACAGAGGATTAGTACATTTATGGATAACAAAAAAGATACTACCATAAAAGATAAAAAAGAAAAGCCAGAAGAAATAGGTGGTTTTAAAGGTCAAGAACCAACTATCCATGGAGATTGGCAGCATAAAGGCCGGGTAACTGATTTTTAATGCTGCAATTGTAAATTAATTTATGCCAAGTTTTCATCAAGTCAAACTCCTACCATATAATGCCCAAGAATTATTTCACTTAGTTCTTGACGTAAAGTCATATCCTGAATTCTTACCATGGTGTAGGGCTGCTAGAATCATCTCAGAAAATGAGAATCAAATTATAGCTGAATTAGTAATTCAGTTAAAAGGTTTTTCAGACCATTATCAATCAAGAATTATCTACTCAAATGATTTAAATAAGCAGAGATACTCCATTGAAGTCGAGGCAATCTCCGGACCATTTAAATATTTAAAAAATTTATGGCAATTTTCTCAAGAAGATAATGGTAGTAAAGTAGAGTTCTTTATTGATTTTAAAATGAAGTTTGCCATAGTTGACAAATTAGTTGGTATATTTTTTACTGATGCTACTGAAAAAATGGTCGATGCATTTGAAAAAAGAGCCGATAATATGTTGACTAAAGTTTAACTTATGCAGGAAGTCTATTAGTGAGGAGCTACTAAAAGTGGCTCCTCACAATTACTTTTGAAGCTTATCAAGGATTATAATTTTTAATAAAATCAAACTTATAATTTTTCTTACGCAATGCACTAATTAAATTTCGTAAATTCTCTTTACCATTAAAGCAATCTTGGAACATCTCATCATGCATTAATAAAATTAATTTATTAGGTAATGCAGTACCTTGTTCTGCAAATTTATTTGCTATTTCTTCTACTAGATGCTCAACAGATTGTACAGGACAACCATTATTATAGTGCGCCCATTCTAAATCCCATCCATACAGGTAAAAACCATTCTTGTATATACCATCATCATCTATCTTTTCAATGCGATCTTCCTGTTTTGAAATATACGGATCATCTCTACTTAAGTTAGGAAGACGGAATACATTTCTTCCAGGAAGTCTAGTATCAATATGAGAACCTTTTAAACCTAGCGTATCATTATTCTTTTTAAGATCATTAATTACATTTGAAAAATCGTGATAAAATTGCTGATAGTGATTATGAGCATGAGAATAACTATGATTTCCTATCTGAATAAAAGGACTTTTTTTAGCTAGCATCACAATATTTTTTGACCAACTACTAGAATCGTGGTGTAATCCTACCATAAACATGGTAACGGGAATCTTCTCCTCAGTCATAACCGTAATGATATTCTTTGTTCCTTTAAGTGGACCATCATCTGAAGTGATATAAATAGTCTGACTTGCGTATGAATAGACAGAATAAAATATACTTGTCATAAATAGTAATAAAAAAAGGTTGAATCTTGTGAAAATTTTTATAATTGTCATTATACTTACCTTAATTAATTAGATTACCCTAAATCAGGTTATTTGGTTATACTAAATTTCTTGGCAACAAATAACATTAGTATCGGAGCAGATATGAAGATAGAAGAATATGTACCAACTATTATCCCAAAAAATACTAATAAGCTAAAGCTATGAATAGCTTCTCCACCAAATATTACTAAAGCTAGGTTTGCCAACAAGGTTGTCACAACTGTTAAAATGGTTCTAGACAAAGTCTCATTAATACTCTGATTAATAATTTGTGGCATTGTTTTCTGATATGATTTCCGTAAGTTTTCTCTAATTCTATCATAGATAACTACTGAATCATTGACAGAATAACCTATTATGGTAAGAATAGCCGCTATGGAAGTTAGATTGAAGTCTAACCTCATCACACTCATAAAACCTAAACTTAGTATGGCATCATGTAGCAAAGCTATCAGTATACCAAGCCCAAAATACCACTCAAATCTAGCCCAAGTATAAGCCATTATGGCAAGAAAAGAAAGAATTAGAGCCGTTATTCCTGATTTTATCAAATGAGCTCCAACTTGTGGACAAACAAAATCTACTTTACGATATTCAAATTTATAAGGAAATTGGTTGCTTAAAGTCAATTTGATCAGCTCAATATTGTGCATTAAAGTGTCTTCACTATTGCTACCAACTCGTATCGACAAATCATTCTGGTTACCAAAATTTTGCAATACTACTTCACCAATCTTAAGGTTATTAAGTACTTCACGCATTTTGGTTAAATCAGGCGATTGATCAAGCCGTACTTCTATAACAATTCCACCAGAAAAATCAATACCAAAATTAAATTTATAAATTCCTATCCATATAATGCTCACAAGAGACAAAATAATGGACATCGTATAGCTTACTTTTTTAAATCTGATAAAATCAAAATTAACTTGCTCAGGTAATAGTCTTAACGGATATAATTTCATTATTAAATATCTTTAATTTATATACCTAAAGCTTGTCTGTACAATTCTAAGATTGCATCTTGTTCAGCCAGCTTATTTCTATCAAGTTTTTTTAGTTTTAACACAGACTTCATAGCCTTGGTATCAAAACCACTGGAGCTGGCTGCATCAAATACATCTTTTATTGCTTCAGATAATTCAGCTTTTTCTTGTTCAAGCCCTTCTATTTGATTTATATATTGTTCTAATTGTTCTTTAGCTATCACTTCTGTCATAAAATTAAATTTTTTTGTTTATCAAGACATCATAATTATACCATATATTTAGTTAACCCTTTTCGGTTTACCTATAGTATATATTATTTTTATTAGCCACTAAGTAATTTATAGATAATTTTGCTATAAATGCTAGAAAAATCTTTATAATAGTTATTACGCCGTTGAACGATCCTTATAAAAATACAGAGCTAGTAAACTTAAAATAGCACAAGCAATTATGTAATAAATAGACGAAGTAATAGTCCCCGTTTTTTGTACAAGATATGCTATCACTAAAGGCGTTGTCCCACCAAAAATACTAGTTGCTATATTATAAGATAATGATAAAGCCGTATTTCTGACATTGGTTGGATAAAATTCAGCTTGCAGGGCAGGTTCAGGACCAATATAACAGGCAGCTAAAATTGATAATACTATTTGAGATATAATTATAACACAAAAATCGCCAGTTTCAATTGCCTGTATCAAAAATGGGATAACTAAAATAATTACCAATAAATTGAACACAAAAATTTTCTTGCGACCAATTATATCAGACAAATAGCCAGAACATAAAGTAACAATTGCCATGATTATATAACAATAATTAGCTAAGTTATTAACTTCATCATTAGTAAAATTACGATTTATCTTCAAAAATGACATGAGATAAGTAGCTTGTAAATAAAATAGTACTGAGCCTGTGGAATTGATAAAGATGGATATTATCATATCAAACCAATAGACAGAGACAACTTTTTTTAGAGGAGACTTTAATATTCCACCATCTTCCTTCATACTTTGAAAACTAGGAGTTTCACTTGTATATTTCTTGATATAAAGTCCAGCAAATAAAATAAAAATTCCTAATAAAAATGGTATTCTCCACCCCCAATCATCAAATTGCTCTGCTGATAAAAAGCTTTGTATGCATTGTGAAATTCCTGAACCAAACAATAAACCAATACAAATACTGGACATTGATACGCTACTACTAAACCCACGATAGGCTACACCTGCATGTTCAATAACAAATGAAATTGAGCCAGTAAGTGCTCCGCCCATTGATAAACCTTGCAACATTCGAACTAAAATCATCAATATAGTTGCAGTAATACCTATCTCGTCATAAGTTGGTAACATACCAATTACAGCTGTTGGCAAAGACATACAAAATATAGATGCACTTAAAGCAGTTCTTCTGCCAAAACGATCTCCAATCACTCCAAAAAACACCCCACCTATTGGTCTCGTTAGATAACCGAGAGCAAATGCCTCAAAAGCATACAATAAAGACGAGCTAGGGTTTGATCCAGGGAAGAATTTTGCCCCTATAATAGGGGCAAAAAGACTAAATAGAGCGTAATCATACCATTCAAATGCATTTGCTATACCGCTTGCAAAAACTAATTTACGTTTATTCATGTGATAATTTTATCATTTTGCACCATATTTTCTTGTGTAATATTATCTTTCTCAGAATATATTATAAACAATGTTGCAGGGATTACTATCAATGCCCCATATAAATTACTACTTTCAGGAATTTCATTAAAAACAATATATCCAGCTGATGCTGAAATGATTAACTCTAAATATCTATAAGGAGCGATGGCAGTAGCATCAACTAGGGCAAAAGCCTTTAATAGAAAGAATAAAATTAGACTACCTCCTGATCCTAAAATAAATAGCAAAATAAATTCTGAAATATTAGGGGTTTTCCAATACATTATTGATGGTGGTATTGATACTAAAGATGTGATTAGAGCAGAATAAAATAACATGCTAATCATTGATTCTTTTATTACAAATTTTTTGTTAATAATATCTAACATGGCAAAAGATATAGCAGCTAATACAAAAACCAATATTTGTGGGTTAAAATCACTAGCATTAGGTTTCAGAGTAACAACAATTCCAGTAAAGCCAAATAAAGTTGCCGCCCATCTTTGCCAAATAATATTCTCATTTAAGAAGAATACTGCCAAAACCAAGGTAAACAAAGGTATAGCCAGACTAACAATTGTAGCAGTAGTCACTGGCGCAAGCTGTAAACCATAAGTCCAAGATGTCATACCAAAAAATAATAAAACCCCTCTTGCAATATGGACAAAAGGACGATTAGTAATTAGAGTTTGTTTCCCATAATAAAAAATAAACGGTACAAGAATTAATGCACTAAAGAGAAAGCGAAAAAAAGCTACCTCAAAGCTATGTAACCTGAATCCAAGATATTTTGCTGTTATATCATTAGTTACACTAGTTATCATACTTAATACAAACCAACCAATACCAATAAAATAAGTGTTTAATTTATTATTCATATAGACCTAAAATTTTTTAAGTTATTTGTTTTTTATACTTAGTGTTTCTTATATTTAATGTTATAGTATCATCGTTGTTAGACAAGTTTAAAAAATCTTATTATCATTTGATTTCCAGATAAGAAGAATATATATAGTACAGCAATATATTTAAAGCAAGAGAAGGTTTAGTAGTTATGATAAAAGTTGCAAAAAAATTAGGGATATTTCTGTTGGTAAGTTGTGCTAGTATTTCTAGCTTTGCTAATAATGATTCAGCTGATAATGATTATGGTGCTGACTATAATGCTAATTATTATGAGAATGATGGTGGTTTAGTATTTAGGATGAGAGCAATTGGTATAAAATCTAGTGCAAAGCAAACAGATTTTCCTAAGGCTACTGTCAAAGACCCAGTATCGATTGGTACCTTTGCCGAAAATGGTTATGGTATAGAGGCTTCCACCTCAGTATTTTTTGCTAATTATGTTGCCGCAGAGTTATCTTTAGGTTTCGATGTATTACGTAATAAAAATAGTAGTTTACAGAATGTGGCTTATAATTATGGCACCAATCCAGAAGAAGTTGCCAAAAGAAGAGCTCTTTATATGATTCCATTAACTGTTACAGGACAATATCATATAGCTCCTTTTGGTGCTATCAGACCTTATATTGGTGTTGGTTATCATGGAGCTTATTTTATCAATAAATCCAAAGGGTGTACAGTCAAAAATGGTTACGGTGCTGTATTACAGGTCGGGGTTGATTTATACGCTAAGGATGATACATTTATTAACGTAGATGTAAAACAGTATTTTCTTAATACCGAGGTTAATTATAAATCTCCTTTAGTAAAAAAGTCTGTCTCCTCTAAAGTAAAGTTTAATCCGCTAATGATTGCCATAGGTGTTGGTTTTAGGTTTTAGGTATAGTCAATTGATGGGAAGTTGGTGACGTCGTCACTCGTCGCTCGCCTATTACTTATAGGCGTCGCTCCATCGTTCCTAGCACCAAATCCCCCTGAATTGACTATATCAGGGCGATTTAAAAGTCTATTGTTGACTTATCAGCTAGAAGAGATTATATTTTTTAGAAAATCACATATTAATTATATTAGTTTACTATGAATTCACAACAGAAATTACCTATACTGCCTAGAGCAACTGCTATTTGGTTAATTGATAATACTGCATTAACATTTAAGCAGATAGCTGATTTTTGTGGAATTCATGAGTTTGAAATTAAAGGAATTGCTGATGGCGAAGTATCTCATGGTATTAAGGGGTTAGACCCAATCGCTGGCGGACAGTTAACCAAAGAAGAAATCATACGTTGTACAAAATATTCAACTAGTAGTTTAAGGATTTCTGTTAATGTTGCATATGATTTGATAAATACCAAGAAAAAACAACAATCTAAGTACACTCCTATTGCTAGACGTCAAGATAAACCAGATGCGGTATATTGGATACTTAAAAATTGTCCAGAAATTTTAGATAATCAAATTGTTAAGTTAGTTGGTACTACCAAATCTACCATAGATGCTATTCGTGATCGTAGTCACTGGAACATGAAGAATATTCGCCCACGTGATCCAGTATTACTTGGAATTTGTAGCCAAGTGGAATTAGACAAGAATATTGAGCAAGCAAAACTTTTACCCCAACAAGAAGAAAAAACCTCTAAAGAATAGGACTATAGTCAATCACCGCGTTGCAACCAATGCCCTTCAGCCGGCGATAGGTCACTTGCCACAGCTCTCCTATCATCAAATACAAAACATTCTCCTTGCCATAAATTGCTATGATTATGGGTATCTTCTAAATATTGTAAGATACCACCTTTAAGATGGTAAACATCATTAAAACCAAGTTTCTTTAGATAGGCTGTTGATTTTTCACATCTAATTCCACCGGTACAATACATCGCTATTTTCTTGCCAACAAGTAGGTCTTTATTTTGTTCTACCCATTTTGGAAATTGCTTAAATGTCTCTGTTTTTGGGTCTATAGCACCTTTAAAAGTACCGATACACACTTCATAGTCATTCCTAGTATCTATTACTACCACATTATTTTGGCTAATGAACTTGTCCCAATCTTTTGCTTCAATATACTCTCCCTTAAGATTGGCAATATCAATATCGCCAACTGCCATAGCAATAATTTCTTTTTTAAGCTTTATTCTCAATTTTTGAAAAGGATGAATATCACAGTAATTTATTTTAATATTTACATCTTCCGCTAACGTAAGGCTGATAATTTCATCTAATAAAAAATTTACCTGTTCTTTTGCTCCAGAAATTGAACCATTAAACCCTTCAGGAGCTAAAAGAATAGTCCCCCTAACCCCTCTTTTCTTGCCAAGATGTAAAATCTTTGGCAGCAAAACTTCAAGATTTTCTAGTTTAGTAAAACTATAAAAACTTAATACTGATATTTTAACATTATTATCCATAGTAAACATTATATTTTTTAAATTTAAAAAGCATATTTATTTCCAGCAGTCTCCCACAACTATTGTAATTCCAAGTTAAATTGTCATTCCTGCCACTATTGTCATTCCCGCGTAGGCGGGAATCTGGATACCTGCTTTCGCAGGTATGACACTAAGTCAAGCAGAGGTGACATCTTTTTATAAAAATACCAAATCTAATTTGTTACCGGCAAAGCTATAAACATAGAAACACCCCTCCTCTGTACCAATAAGATTATATTTTGTTTCTTCATAGTTCTGGCATTTTCATACAACAAATTTAACTGCTCTATAGAAGCTATCGCCTGTTGATTGCATGCTACTACTAAATCACCAATTTTAAATTTGTAATTTTTTCCATCCTTAGCAAGATCAGTTACAATAATACCATTAGCTTTATTGCCAATGGCGAATTTTTGTTTAAAATTATCGGTTAAATTACTAAAAGTAATATTATTTTTTACAATAGAGGTTTTATCACTCACCTTATCGCTTGCTATTCTAGCCTCTGGTTCCTCTTCTTGACTAATCTTACCACTTAGCTCGTGATTCTTACCATCACGTACGACTACAATTTTTACCTCTTGATCAACGGTAGCTTCAGCAACCATTACCTGTAACCTTCTTGAACTTTTTACTGGTTGTCCAGCAAACTCTATTATTACATCTCCAGGCTTTATACCAAATCTCTCACCTGCACCATCTTTTTGCACTTCCACTACTAATGCTCCATAGGCTTCTTTTAACCCAAATCCTTCAGCTATTTCGTTAGTTACTTCTTGAATTATTATCCCAAGACCACCACGATTAATTTTTCCATTTTGCCTTAGTTGGTTGATAATTGATTTGGTGGTATTAGATGGAATGGCAAATCCAATACCAATATTAGTCCCAGAAGGTGAGAACATTACGGTATTGACTCCTATAACTTCACCATCAATATTAAACATTGGTCCACCGGAATTACCATTATTGATAGCCGCATCAGTTTGTATAAAATCATCTACTATACCACTATCAATATCACGCCCTTTTGAAGATATGATACCAGCAGTGACAGTTCCTCCAAGTCTACCAAAAGGATTACCGATAGCAATAACCCAATCCCCTACCCTAGCTTTACCAGAATCCCCAAATTTTACAAAAGGCAAAGGATTTTCTGCCTCAATTTTTAAAAGAGCAAGATCGGTTTTTTGATCACTACCTACTAATTTAGCTAACATTTCTCTATTATCAGTTAATTTTACGTGAATCTCATCCGCATTAGCAACTACATTATGGTTAGTAACAATAAAACCAGCCGCATCTATAATAAAACCAGAACCAAGCGGAACAGATTTAGGATTTGAATACATTTCATCAAAATTAAAAGGTAAATTAAAACGCTCCAAAAGTTCATTTAAATAATCAAACGGAAAATATTCAAAAGATTTTTTATGAAAATCTTCTGACTTTTGACTATATTGTACGGTATAAACATTTACCACAGCTGGAATAAGTGGCTCAACAATGTCGGCAAAACTATAGCGAGGAGATTCAGAGGCTTTTATTGATGTTACACTAGATTCCTCAGTAGCAGCATCCTTAGTTAACGAAATTTGATTTAATGGAATATTTTCAGCAAAAACAGATGATGCCAACCATAGGCTCATCAGAAAAGCTATAAATAAATATTTTAGTAAATTATTATACTTAATAATATTTTGAACCATATCATCTATTTAATTAACTGTAAAACGTCATAGTCTCGCAATGACATATATGTAAACCAAACGTCATCAATTAACTATTATTTCCCCAAATTTAAATATTTAAATAACTCGGCTTCTGGAGACAACACAAAAGAAGTATCCTCTTTCTTTAAAGTATTTTTATATACTTCCAACGATCTATAGAATTTATAAAATTCTGGATCAACAGAATAAGCAAGGTTATATATCTTGGCTGACTCCCTATCTCCCTCTCCTTTAATGATTTGAGATTGCATATAAGCTTCAGCAAGCAATATTTTACTTTCTTTATCAGCTCTTGATCTTATTCGAGATCCTTCTTCTTGCCCTTCAGCTCTTATTTGAGTTGCCTCTTTTTCACGAGCAGTTTGCATACGGCGATAAATTGCCGCACTATTTTCTTTCGGTAAATCAGCTCTTAAAATTCTAACATCAATTACATCAAGTCCAAAATTTCTTGCCTCTTGATTAACTTGATTTAAGATATTTGACATTATCTCAGACCTCTCATTGGTAAGAAGGCTAGTTAAAGGTAATCTACCTATAACTTTTCTCATTGAAGATTCTAGGTTTTTATTAAGCCTAATTTTAACGCCCTGGTAGTTATGAACAGTTTTATAAAACATCACAGGGTCAGTAATACGAAATTTGGCAAAAGCATCAACGATTACCCTTTTTCCATCAGAAGCAGTTAGCTCCTTTGCCTCTGCCTCTACGTTTAAGATACGTTTATCAAAAAACTCAACATTTTGAATAAATGGAATTTTGATATTTAATCCAGGTTTTTCAATTGTCCTTACCGCTTCACCGAATTGAAATACCACAGCAGAATAACGTTGATCAACAGTAAACAAAGCACTAATAACTGCTAAGAATAATCCAAGAGCTACAAAACTTATATAATAAATTGTCTTCATCCAGTACTACTCCTTAATTTTATTTTGCTGAATTGCCATATGCGGCAAAACGCCATTAGTACCCATAATAACCTTACTGGTATCCGTTAGAATTTTTTCTATAGCTTCTAAGTAAAGACGATCCTTAGTTATCGATTTATTAGCAACATATTGTGTATAGACAGCAGCAAATCTCTTACTATCCCCTTCAGCCTTTGAGATAACTTCTTGCCTGTAACCTTCCGCTTCTTGCAATATTCTAGCAGCTTCACCCCTTGCTTTAGGCAAAATATCATTATTATAGGATAGCGCCTGATTTATTTCCCGTTCTTTATCAGCTTTAGAAGTTTGTACATCCCTATAAGCATCGATTACTTCAACTGGTGGCTCAGCTTTTAGTAGTTGTACTTTTTCAATTTCAACACCAGCATTATAATGAACAAGGATTTCCCTGGTTAAAGCCTCAATTTTATTAGTAATTTCTTGTTTTTGGTCTGATAATATTGAGGAGATAGGGGTATTGCCGATCACTTCTCTTATCGCACTTTCAGCAACTATTTTTACCGACTCTTCTGGATTGACAATATTAAAAATATATTTTTCCAAATTGCTAATATGCCACATTACGTCACAATTTAGTGCAACAATATTCTCATCACCCGTAAGCATAGTGCTTTCAGCCATTATAGCTTTTGTATTATCCATATTAGATCTAAGGTTATTTGCCGATCTATAACCAATCTCAATTCTCCGAGATTGGTTTACCTTCTCAACTACTACCTGTTCAAATGGCAGAGGAAGGTGATAATTCAAACCAGGAGACCCTTTGCGAACAAATTGACCAAACCTCATTACGGCTGCTTCTTCGCCCTCCTTAACTTCATAAACTCCGGAAGCAAACCAAATGGCAACTAATGATAAACACACTAATATCATTATGTTGTTGTTGAAACCAAAATTATTAAAAAATTCCTGGAAATTAAACTTATTTTTTTTCCTTGGTCTAGTAAATATATTATATTCACCTTTTTCATCCTCTTCATAATCTCCCCAAGGAGATTTTTTTAAAATTTGATTAAACATTTTATGCTATTGCTATTTTGTTAATTTGTATATTATATCACTAAATATAGTTAGCACTAATACCTTATAAAATAAATTAGGAGGCGGTCTGCGATAACTAATTAATTATATCTTGTATCTCTAACTGCGTCAAGTTCGTTACCAAAAAAATAACCTATTGTAACCTTATTTAAAAAAGATGATTGATATAAACCAGCAACAAATACTAAATAAAATTTCCAGTATTACCTTTAGTGACAATATGAAATTAATCGATATTATATCTAATATTGTAATTAAGGATAAAAATATTGGATTTGCAATTGATATTTTTGGCAAGGATCCTAAGGAAGTTGATGAAATAAAAATTAAAGCTATCAATAAATTAAATGAAATAGCTAATATTGGAAAAATCACTATAGTTTTAACTAGTAGCAAAAATTTATCTAAAAAATCAACTAGTCCAAAAATTAGGCATTTCATTGATGGAGTAAAAAAGGTAATATTGGTGGCATCTGGTAAAGGGGGAGTTGGCAAGTCTACTATAACCGCATTGATAGCCGAGCAACTAAATCTGGAAGGATATAAGGTAGGAATAGTGGATGCTGACATTTATGGACCATCAATTCCGCAAATATTTGGTATTAGTGATGTGCCAGAAATAGTGTATAATAAAATGACCCCTTTAAAATCTCGGGGCATTGAAATTATTTCTATTGGATTTCTTATTCAGAATAATTCTGCTATTGTGTGGCGTGGTCCAATGGCTAGCAAAACCATTTACCAGCTATTATCTCTCACTCATTGGCAGGAGTTAGATTATTTAATTATTGACATGCCACCCGGTACTGGTGATATTCACTTAAGCATTTTAGAGAATTATCACTTAGATGGAGTAATAATAGTAACTACTCCGCAAAAGATGGCGGCAATAGACGTAGTTAGGTCGATTGATTTATACAAAAAATTTAATTTACCAATTTTAGGTATTATAGAAAATATGAGCTATTTAGTTGAAGCAAGTTCAGGAAAGAAAATCGAGATATTTAGTGGCAATAGTGGAGAAAATTTTGCCAAAGAATATAATATACCCTTAATCTGTAAGATTCCTATTGAACCAAAATTATCTTATAATTGTGACAATAGTATTAGTCTTACCGATATAATTAAACTACCAATAAAACAATTTGTTTAATAAGTAGGATTATATGTCAAACATAATCAAAATAGAAGAAGTGCCAGCTATAAAAAGACCTGATTGGATAAAGGTTAAAGCACCAAATTCGTATCAATATCATGAGACAAGAAAGATAATTGAAAATTTAAAATTAAACACAGTCTGTCAAGAAGCAGCCTGCCCTAATATCGGAGAATGTTGGGCAAAAAAACACGCTACAGTTATGATACTGGGTTCTGTTTGTACTCGTGCTTGCCGTTTTTGTAATGTTAAAACTGGTCGCCCTGATTTACTCGATCCGCATGAACCACAAAGATTAGCTCAAGCTGTGATGAAATTAGGACTTGAACATGTGGTAATTACTTCAGTTGATCGAGATGATTTAGATGATGGTGGAGCTGAACATTTTGCCAATTGTATCAAAGAAATAAGACTAGCTTCACCTAGTACCACAATTGAAGTTTTAACACCCGATTTCCTTAAGAAAGAAGGAGCCGCTGACATAATAGCATCAGCAAAACCTGACGTTTATAATCATAACGTAGAAACAGTACCTTCTTTATACAAAACTATTAGACCAGGAGCTAGGTACTACAATTCACTAAGTCTTTTGCATAATGTAAAAAAATTAGACCCTGAAATTTTTACTAAATCAGGTATGATGGTTGGTCTTGGAGAATCGAACGATGAAATTATGCAAGTAATGGACGATTTAAGAGAAGCTAAAGTTGATTTTTTAACTATCGGGCAATATTTACAACCAACCAAAAATCATGCTATAGTTGATAGATATGTTTCTCCAGAAGAATTTAAATATTTTGAAAGAGTTGCCAAAGTTAAAGGATTCTCAATGGTTTCTGCCAGTCCATTAACTCGTTCTTCTTATCATGCTGGTGAGGATTTTCAAAAATTGAAGGATAATATTAGACTTCCCGTATAAGTCTATCAAATCCCAAAATTACTGTAAACATTATAGAAAATGAAAAAAATATCTAAAAAGCATAATACAAAATTATCAGTGATAATATCATTTTTACTCGGTATTGCTACCGGAGTAGGCTATAATGAAATAAATGATACAGCTTCTTGGCATAGTTTTAATGCTGAAACTGATAATTTGAATGTTTGTTTTACCCCTCCATCTGGTTGTGGATCATTAATAGCAAAAGAAATATCTAAGGCTAAGGATAGTATCTATATTCAAGCATTTGGTTTAACTTCACAAAAGATAGTGGATCAATTAATTAAAGCTAAACAAAACGGTATTGAAATAAGGGTATTATTAGATCGTAGTAACTTACACGATAGATATTCTAAAATGCATGAATTGAAACGAGCTGGTATTGATGTATCAATAGATAAAGTACCAGGTATAGCTCACAACAAAATTATGATTATTGATAAAAGCAAGGTGATTACCGGTAGTTTCAATTTTACTAACGCGGCTGATAATAGGAATGCTGAAAACGTTTTGTTAATAGAAAATAGTGATATTGCAGAAACTTACTTGCAAAGTTGGCTTAGTCGTCGAGCAAAGAATTAGTGTGAGCGTTCACGGAAAAAAAGTTAAAGTACAAGACATCATTGCGAGTAGTCGTAGCCTAAGGTATAGTCAATTGAGGAGAAGTTGGTGACGTTGTCACTTGTCGCTCGCCTATTACTTATAGGCGTCGCTCCATCGTTCCTAGCCCCAAATTCTCCTGAATTGACTATAGCTACTCGCAGTGACAGAGGAAAGGCTGTCTAGAACCTTAATGGGTTAACTATAAAAATTGTCATAATAAATTTGTGGTCAATTGAATAACAAAATTTGGCATTACTCCTTGCTCAGTTGCGGCAATTTTCAAATGTTGTAATTTTTCCTCGATAGTATGATATTGGCTATGAAATATTGTTGCATTACCTGTTAATACTAAAGCCGAGTCAATTTCTAGGTTATTTGCTCCTAAAATATCAGTAAAGAAAGTATCACCTATCATGAGAACACGTTTCAATGAAATATCGGGTAGTTGCTTTAATACTGCATGATATATATCTAGATGTGGCTTGCCGCTATAAATTACCTCGCCACCAAGTTGTTTTATTTTTGCCGCAAAATATCCAGAACAATATCTCCGTATGCCTTGTTGCACAATTCCAAGGTCTGGGTTGGCACATATAGTAATTATGTTTCTTTTTACTACAGTTTTAAATAAATCATCAAACTCATCTAAATCTAAATCTTTTCTTTCATCGCGATGGAGCGTTAACAGAAAAATATTAGCTTCATTTATATTTGTGGTAATAGGTATCTGCAATTCATTCAGAAGGTCATTATCTTCTGAACCAAGATGATAAACCACTGGATTTTTTATACCAAATCTTTTATCACTTTCTAGTATCATATCAATTGCTACTTCACCAGAGCTAAAAACCATTTCTTCCGTTGCGTTAATACCCCAAATCTTATTAATTTTATTAAATAAGGAATCCCTACTACGCGGAGCATTAGTAACAAAAAAAACCTTCTTTTGCTGTTTAATTATTTTATTAATATTATCAACTACTCCAGGATAAAGCTGATTTCCTTCTACTACCACTCCCCAAAGATCAAATAAAAAAACATCATAATCATCCATTACAGATGAAACATTTCTAACATTTAGTTTTGTCATTGTTATATACACTCTATAAGTTTTTTTATAAGATAATTTAACGTTAGACTGAATAATAAACAATAAATATTTTTAGTAAAATAATATTTGTTAATAAACTGCTTGAAAAATATACACTTGCTGTAATTTTGCTGTATAGTTATCTTTTATCTTTATTATTTATGTAGGATATGTCAAATAATCAACAAAAATCAATAGCAGAATTAGAATATGGGGCTGACTCCATCAAAGTTTTAAAAGGTCTTGAAGCAGTTAAAAAAAGACCTGGTATGTATATTGGTGATACTGATGATGGTTCAGGATTACATCATATGATTTACGAGGTTGTTGATAATGCCATCGATGAAGCCTTAGCTGGTCACTGTGATCTAATTAAAGTAATCCTAAATGCCAACGGCTCTGTAACAGTGCGTGATAATGGACGTGGAATACCTGTTGATATCCACGAAGAAGAAGGTATATCAGCAGCTGAGGTTATTATGACCCAATTGCATGCTGGAGGTAAGTTTGACCAAAACTCTTATAAAATATCTGGTGGGTTGCATGGTGTTGGTGTATCTGTGGTAAATGCCCTATCAGAGTGGTTAGAGCTTAGAATTTGGCGAGATAATAAGGAATATTTTATAAAATTTAGAGATGGAACTACTGAAACATCACTCACCCTAAAAGGGGAGTCAGTAGAAAAAAGCGGTACAGAGATTACTTTTTTCCCATCTATTACCACTTTTAGCATGATAGAGTTTAATTTTGCTACTGTAGAGCATAGACTTAGAGAATTAGCATTTTTAAATTCTGGTGTTAGGATATTATTAAAGGATCACCGTTTTGCTGAACAGCAAGAAGTAGAATTTTGCTTTACTGGTGGTGTAGAGGCTTATGTCAAATATATAGACAAAGCCAAGACTTCATTACATAAATGTATATCACTCAATACTAATAATCAGGCAACAGGGATTACTTTTGAATTGGCAATGAATTGGAATGATTCATATCATGAAAATATTTTATGTTTTACTAATAATATAAGACAACGTGATGGCGGTACGCATCTTATTGCCTTTAAAGCAGCTCTTACCAGAGTTGTCACAACTTATACCGAGAATATTGGACTCAATAAAAAAAGTAAAATAAACTTCACAGGAGATGACACTAGAGAAGGATTGTCATGTATTTTATCAGTAAAAGTACCTGACCCCAAATTTTCATCACAAACTAAAGATAAATTAGTTAGTTCTGAAGTCCGTCCTATTGTAGAAAATGCTGTATATACTAAGGTTTTAGAATGGTTTGAAGAGCATCCTAGTGACGCAAAAATAATTATTAATAAAATTATTGAAGCGGCAACTGCTAGAGAAGCAGCCAAAAGAGCAAGGGAATTAACTCGTCGAAAATCAGCCCTGGAAATTTCAAACTTGCCTGGAAAACTTGCTGATTGTCAAGAAAAAGACCCTGCTCTTTCGGAGTTATTTATTGTGGAAGGAGATTCGGCTGGCGGTACAGCAAAGCAGGGTAGAGACAGAAAGTTCCAAGCAATTTTACCATTACGAGGTAAAATCCTGAATGTTGAAAGAGCTAGATTTGATAAAATGTTAAATTCTGAGCAAGTAGGAACGTTAATAACAGCTCTTGGGACAGCTATTGGTAATGAAGATTTTTCTTTGGATAAACTAAGATATCATAAAATAATTATTATGACTGACGCTGATGTTGATGGTTCGCACATCAGAACTTTATTGCTTACTTTCTTCTACCGGCATATGCGGCAATTAATTGATAAAGGATATTTATATATAGCCCAGCCGCCTTTATATAAGGTGAAAAAAGGTAATAACGATTTTTATTTGAAAAATGAACAAGCTTTGCAAGATTATTTAGTAAAAAATACTATTAGTGATGCAACAATTATGTTGTATAATGGACGAGAGATCAGTGGTTCTGATCTTGAGGAGATAATCAAGAAAGCTATCCGGTTCGTTACATTACTTGATCAAGTTGGCAAAAAATTTAATCGGCAAATTGCAGAATGTTTAGCTATCAAAGACTTGTTAGGTAATCAAATATTTGCGGCAGATAAGACAAATGAAATAAACCAGGCTTTGAATATTTTAAATCTTGGTGATATATCACCTGATAAAACAGATTGGCAATTTGTAGTTAGCACCAATAAAATAGAATTTTTCCGCTTTGTTCGGGGACAAAAAGAAAGTAAAATTTTATCAAAAGAACAGCTTGAATCTTTTGAATTTATTCAGCTAGCCAAATCATTTACTCCGCTTGCAGATTTATTTATTGAGCCAACAAAGTTATTAATTAAAAACCAGGAACATATTATTACACTGTCTAGTATGCTGATGAATTATATATTGGAAAGCGGAAAAAAAGGTATAGCTATTCAGCGTTTCAAAGGTCTTGGGGAAATGAATTCTGATCAGTTAGGAGAGACAACATTAGACCCTCAAAGAAGAACTTTATTGCAAGTTAAAGTACATGAACAAGATAGTGCTGAAGTAATTTTTTCAACATTAATGGGAGATATTGTTGAACCTAGAAGACAATTTATTCAAGCAAATGCCTTGAATGTAATTAATTTAGATGTTTAATCTAGATTAGAGGATACGGAGTAATGATACAGGATGATTAAAAGTGGATCGCTTCATCGGCTCACGCCTCCTTGCAATAACGTTTAGGTTGCATATATGTCATTGCGAGACCACGCAAGTAGGACGTGGCAATCCATATTTATTGGAAATGAAAAAATAAGCAATATTGCAAAAATAATGAAAATAGCTATTAGCAAATCATAAAAATCTGTTATATTTATAGATATATAAAAACCTAAGATTAAATTATTTAAAAAATTATAAAAATGAATATTCATGAATACCAAGCAAAGATGATCTTGAAGCAGTATGGTATACCTACTTCTACAGGAGTTGTGATATCGCAAAAAGAAGATATCGATAGACTAATTGATGGTTTAGAAGCAGAAATATATGTGGTCAAAGCCCAAATTCACGCAGGTGGTAGGGGTAAAGCTGGTGGTGTAAAAGTTGTAAAAAGTAAAGAAGCGGCAAAAAAGGCAGCTCATGCGATGTTTGGAATTAACCTAATAACTCATCAGACATCATCTGCTGGGCAGAAGGTTCGTCGTTTATATATTGAATCTGGCTGTGATATTTTGAAAGAATATTATTTTAGTGCTGTTTTTGATCGTAGTAATAGTAAAGTAACTTTTATAGCTTCTACTGAAGGTGGTGTAGATATTGAAGAGGTTGCTCATAATACCCCACAAAAAATTATCAAAATATCAGTTGATCCGGCAACGGGTATACAACCATTTCATTGTCGTCAAATAGCATACAAGCTTGGCTTTAAAAATGAACAAGCAAAACAAATGATGAAAATTGTTGAGTCAACCTATCAAGCTTTTATTGCAACTGATGCTAACCAAATTGAAATTAATCCATTAATAACAAAACCTGATGGTAGTTTATTGGCACTTGATGCTAAGATTAACTTTGATGATAATGCATTATTTAAACATCCTGATATTTTAAATATGCGAGATAGTGATGAAGAAAATGCTCTTGAAATGCAAGCAAATAGCCTTGGTCTTAGTTATGTCAAGATGGATGGTACTATTGGTTGTATGGTGAATGGTGCTGGATTAGCTATGGCAACAATGGATATTATCAAGCTTTATGGTGCTGAACCAGCAAATTTTTTAGACGTTGGCGGTGGAGCTGATCGTGAGAAAGTAACAGAAGCACTAAAAATAATTTTATCAGATATGCATGTACAAGGAGTTTTAGTTAATATTTTTGGTGGTATAATGCGTTGTGATATAATCGCTGAAGGGATTATTGCTGCAGTAAAAGAGATTGGTATCAAAGTTCCACTGGTTGTACGTTTAGCTGGCACCAATTTTAAATTAGGTAAAAATATTTTAGCAAATTCTGGTTTAAAAATAATTGCTGCAAATGATTTAGCTGATGCTGCCGTTAAAATTGTTGCTGCGGTAAAGTAATTGTATGAACTTAGGCATTATTACGAAATAATTTTTTAACTTTAGTGCCAAAACATCCTGGGAAATTATGACTTCATACAAGCCAAAACATGACAAAATCTTTCGCAAATCTATGGAGAATCCAATAGTTGCTCAAGAATTTTTGGCAACTCATTTGCCGAAGGATGTGTTGGCTTTAATCGATAGCACATCTTTAAAATTAGAAAAAGATAGTTTTATTGAGTCAGACCTTTCTGAAACTATTTCTGATGTATTATTTTCTGTTAAGTTTAATGATCAGGATGGCTATATTTTTTTGCTATTGGAACATCAAAGTACTGTTGATAAAATGATGGCATTTAGGTTATTTAAATATATGATTAATATTTGTGATCTATATTTAACTACTAATCATAAAGCTAAAAGTCTTCCATTAATTTATCCTCTAATACTCTATAATGGCAAGAAGAAATATAACGCACCGCTCAATATATGGAATTTATTTAGCCATCCAGATTTAGCCAGAGGCTTTTGGATAAATGATTGTCAGCTTATTAACGTACATGACATTCCCGATGAAGAACTCAAGAAAAAAATATGGTCTGGAATTTTGTTATTTTTCCTTAAGTACATCCACGAACGTCAATTACTGAAAAGATGGCAAGAAATCTCTCATCTCTTGCCTAGATTGAGTGAAATAACAATAGGCTATGACCATATAAGAAATCTATTACAGTATACTTTGATCTTTATTGAGCAAAATGATAAAATAGAGTTAGAAAAAATATTAAAAAATAGTTTAACTAAAGAAAAAGGAGAAGAACTTATGCCTAGTATAGCTCAAGTATGGAAAGAAGAAGGGATTCAAATCGGAGTACAGGATGGTATTAGAATCGGAGAAGCTAAATTAATAAAAATGATGATAAACAATAGTAGCTCTATTGATGAAGTAGCGAGAATTACTGGACTATCTATTACTAAAATCAATGAATTACTGAAACTACAGTAAATTAATCATTGTAACAAAATAATTTTTTAATTTCTAGGAACTAATTAAGATTGGGTTCTGTTATAACCCAAGATGTTTCGCAAAATTAAAAGGGTACTTTATTACAGCTTCTTAGTCTCAAAAGAGGTCTATTTTAATAACTATCTTAAAGAATACGGAAAAGGCATGTATGTCAATATTAGTTGATAAAAACACAAAAGTAATTTGTCAGGGTTTTACTGGTTCCCAAGGGACTTTTCATTCTGAACAAGCCATTAATTATGGTACTAAAATGGTAGGAGGTGTGACTCCTGGAAAAGGTGGTAATACTCATTTAGACCTACCTGTATATAATACAGTGCATGAAGCAGTTGAAAAAACTGAGGCTACTGCCAGCGTTATTTACGTTCCACCACTATTTGCGGCTGATTCAATTTTGGAAGCTATAGATGCAGGTATTAAATTAGTAGTGTGTATTACAGAGGGTATACCAGTACTTGATATGATAAAGGTCAAAAGGGCATTAGTCGGATCAAAAACTAGATTAATTGGTCCTAATTGTCCCGGCATTATTACCCCTGACGAGTGTAAAATTGGCATAATGCCTGGTTATATTCATAAGAGAGGAAGAGTTGGCATTATATCTCGGTCAGGTACTTTAACGTACGAAGCAGTAGCACAGACTACAGCTACTGGTCTTGGTCAATCCACCTGTATTGGTATTGGTGGAGATCCAGTTAACGGTACTGATTTTGTCGATTGTATTGAAATGTTTTTAAAAGATGATGAAACCGAATCGATTATTATGATTGGTGAAATAGGTGGAGATGCTGAGGAAAAAGCTGCTGAATTAATAAGAAGTTCAAAGATTAAAAAACCAATAGTTAGTTTTATTGCCGGTATTACCGCTCCTGAAGGGAAAAGAATGGGGCATGCTGGGGCAATTATTTCTAATGGACAGGGTTCAGCTGAACAAAAGTTGGAGGCTCTACAGAGTGCAGGAGTTACTATCACTAGATCACCAGCTGATATTGGCAAAACTATGTTTGAATTATTAGGAAGAATTTAAATTTAAGAGAATACACACATACGTCATTGTAATGATACATAAGCCTCAAGCGTCATTGCGAGGAGACACTTTAGTGGCAACGAAGCAATCCAAAGAAGTAACTAGAAATGGCTTGCTTCGTCGGCTTACGCCTCCTAGCAATGATGCTTAAGGCTTATGTATTCCTTATAATGACCTCTTGTACTTTTTTGCAATTTTTAAATTGCCATGAGGGCTATGAGTAAGGTAAAGTTATTTATTGAATTAGCATATTAAGCGGAGACTAAATGCTTAGCAAACTGTATAACGACCTTATTTTACAGATTAAAGCCAATAAATATGATTTCTTAAGGTTTGATCTGATCAAACAAGATGCAATAAAGTATCTTGCCGCTCAGCTTACTGCAAAATATGATACTGTGATTATTATAGGCTTTGGTGCATCTTGCCTAAATGTTAGAGCATTGTTAAGTATGAAGACAGTAGCGACTAAAAAGCTAATATACCTTGATAATTTAGATCAGTTAGCAATTGATAAAAAATTGGCAGCAGTTAACTTAGATAAAGCTGTGTTTTTTTCATTGAGTAGGTCTGGGAATACCAATGAAACCTATTTATTAACTAAGTATGTTTTAGAAGTTTTGCACGTTCCCTCTCAAAATGTTTATGTAATAGTACCGTTTAGTAATAGCTTGTTATATAATTTAGCGAGGTCTTTTGGTGCAAATTGTTTAGAACATGATAATGTAAGTAGTGGAAGATTTGGTATAATTTCTAATGCTTCTTTGCTACCAGCGGCAATTGTAGGAGTTGATATAGATAAAGTTGTTGCAGCTGCTTCCCAGAAAATATCAGATATTATCCTTGATGGCTCTAATATTTGTGAGATAGCTGAGTATTATCTCAATCAATATTCTTTAAATAGACATATGTTAGTTATGTTTAATTATAGTTACCAATTAGATGGCTTATGTAGATGGCAGCAACAAATTATAGCTGAATCGCTTGGCAAGAATGGTTTTGGTATAACTCCTATAATAGCAAAAGGGACATTCGATCAGCACAGTCAGTTGCAACTTTATTTAGAAGGTCCGGATGATAAATTTTATAAAGTTATTACTAACAATAAAGAGAACTCAGAGATTGCAATGAGCTTAGCTGCTCATGCTAACAATATATATAATGCATTAGTGCAAGTCAAGCGACCAGTGATGCTAGAGAATTTTGTACATATCGATGAGTATGCAATTATAGATCAAATTATTCACACAATGTTGAGTACTATGCTAATTGCTAATTACCTAAAAATCGATCCATTTAATCAACCATCTGTTGACCAATACAAGAAGATATAGTTAAAGTATACTAAATTACCGCGAGGAGTTGGCGAAGTAATCACCCCACCTTCCAATAGAGAATGTGGGGTATGATTTGAACCATGTCAACCTTACCATCTTTGCAACTCTTTTTTACCATTGAAACCCTAGTACTCATAAGCTTTTCTCCTATAATTTTAATTAATATTTTAAAGATTATTTGAACTTAATTATTACTCAATTTATCGTGAAAATTGGGGCAAATTCTTAAAAATCTGCTATAAAAACGCTATAAAAACATTATTTTTATTAAATTATTACCCTAATATTCAAAAAAATATGTTAATTTGAATACTTAATTAACTTTATATATTAGAAAACAATTAGGTTAATTATGCTAAATAATTATGTAACAAATTTAGTTTAGCTAGGGTATGTCGTCACGAGATTTGAGCCCACATTAGTAAAGCCCTTAAACAAAGACCCGCCATGTATGATTTTGTATTTTTAGCATATCTTGTTGCTATACCACGCCATTCTTTAAATTTTTGAAATGTATTTTCAATAATGTGCCTTAGCTTATATAGATATTTATCTATCTCTCTTTGAATCTTCCTGTTTCTTTTTGATGGTATTACAGGAATTATGTTTGCATTCACAGCCGATTCTATTATGGCGTTTGTATCGTAAGCTTTATCAGCCATAAGATGTTGTGCCTCCATATTCTGGATTAACTCACAAGCTTGAGTACAATCATTTCTGGAACCTTCTGTAACAATAATTCTGACCGGCATACCATACGCATCCACGGCCATATGTACCTTTGTATTGAGCCCCCTTTTGTGCGACTAACCGTTTGATTCCCGCCTTTCGCTCCAAGTCCTGCTTTGTGAGTTTTTACAAATGTAGAATCTATCATTAACCATTCAAAATCAGGAGCATTTATAAAAATATTTAGCAAATTCTCCCATATCCCATTATCACGCCATCTACAGAATCTTCTGTGTACATTCTTCCAATTGCCATAATCAGGAGGCAAATCTCTCCATGGAGCTCCCGTTCTAAATATCCACATCACTGCATTTATAAAAGTTCTATTGTCTCTTGCAATACCTCCCCAACAACCTTTCTGACCAGGTAAATTACTTTCTATCTTATTCCAAAGCTCATCGCTTATATCATGTCTTCTATGTGCTAAACTCATTGCTTCTTATCGCCTATTTTTATTACTACAATTATAATAACAAATCACATAAAATTATGCAATCACAATCTCGTGACGACATACCCTAGGGCGTGTCATCAATTAAGTAATATTACAGAAGAAGCCAAATAAATTGCTCCCAGAAAATTCTGAGCTAGTTTATCATAACGCGTAGCAATGCCTCGAGATTGTTTAAGTTTTGCAAAGAAATTTTCAATTAAATGACGATACTTATAAAGCTCTACATCATATTCTACAGGAAATTTACGATTCTTCTTGGATGGAATTACAGGAGTGCAATTCTTATCTTTTATCTTATTCCTCATTCTTGCCTTAGCATCATAAGCCTTATCTGCAATTACGGTATCCGCTTTTGTCAAAGTTTCCATTAAAGCATCAGAACCTTGTAAATCATGCGACTGACCAGGGGTTAAATAAAAAGCTGTCGGATTTCCTAAAGCATCAACAGTTGCATGAATTTTAGTTGATAAACCACCTTTACTACGACCTATTGCTTGGTCATCTACTATGACTTTTTTTTAGCTCCGGCACTATGTTGATGTGCTCTAACAATCGTTGAATCAATCATACTATATTCATTATCTGCATCTTGTGCAAGTAGTTCAAAAACCTTCTTCCATACATCTTTTTGGCTCCAACGTGTATGTCTTGTATGAATTACTCTAAAATCTCCAAATCTTTCTGGTAAGTCTCTCCACGGTATACCAGCACGATATCTATATAATACAGCTTCTACGAATAATCTATTATCTTTGGCACTTGCTCCTACGTCTCCTTCTTTTCCAGGTAAAATATCCTTTATCCTTTCCCATTGATCATCTCTTAAAGCATATCTGCGCATTGGTCACCTTCTTATTTTTTTACCAATATCTAATTTGCCTCATCCTAATATTTATGTCAACTTAATTGATGACACGCCCTAGATATATACCACCAGTTCATTTCATCTTCCTAAAAATACAACAACCATAGCTTAGAATAGTAAAAATGTTACCCCTCTTGAAAGCTATAATAACAATTTTAGCAACTGTTACTAGATTAACTCTATTCTAAATAATTTAAAAAATTTTTCTTAATTGTGAAAATTCCCCTTTACTATGGGGAAAAATAATAGTATTCCTGGAAGACGATACTACGTGATGTGGTGTCAAGCACCGAGGTTAGAAGACAATCTAACAAATTTTACTCTAACCTCAGTGTCTATTTTCCGAAAAACAAAAAACAGGATTCAACTTTATGCCTTCCTATATTAAAAATCAACACAAAACCACTTAATATATAACGCGAGTTGCCAATTAATGTAAGTGTAGAAGGTAGACTTTAAGAGGAGTATAGGTTATTTTATGATTTCCAATAATAAAAAATAACCTATGAAAAAAGATTTTACTACAATTTATTGTTTTGTCGATGATTTTATAAAAAGTTTGTCAAATAATTTTCCTGCAATTAATAGTAGCATAGCTAGACCAGGTATAAGTAATTATTTATCCACAAGTGAAGTGCTAACAATATTACTTGGTTACTATGATTCTTGCTACGACTGTTTTAAACATTATTACCAAGAGGCAATTATGCACGACCATCAAGAAGATTTTAAGCTTGTTAGTTACCAACATTTTACCAAATTAATAGGTAGAAACATGCCATATTTACTAGTATTATTGCATCATTTACTTAAGGAATGCACAGGGCTTTCTTTTGTTGATGCTACTAGTATAGCGGTATGCCAAAACTATCGCATCTATTCACATAAAGTTTTCCAAGGAATAGCAGCACGTGGCAAAAATACCAAAGGATGGTTCTTTGGCTTTAAATTACATTTAATTATTGATACAGATGGTAATTTGGTCAAGCTATCTTTTAGCAGTGGCAATAAAGATGATCGGAAAGGGCTAGAATCAATGATTAGTGGAATTTTTGGTAAGGTTTTTGGAGATCGTGGGTATATATCCCAAGAATTATTTACTGACCTATATTCGCAAGGTATTCAGCTAATAACGCGAGTAAAAAAGAATATGAAAAACATGTTAATGCCTATCATGGATAAGATTATACTGCTGAAGAGAGCTTTAATAGAAAGCGTAATAGGCAAACTTAAATTTCTTGATAAACTAGAGCATTCTAGGCATAGATCGGTTACTAATGCATTTAGCCATATGATATCTTGTTTAATCAATTATCAGCTGCAGGATCGTAAACCTTCTATCAAAAAATTACTTCCTATAGAAGCTTTTTATAACCAAAATTAATTGGCAACTCGCGTTAATTAACAAAACCTTTTTTCTCCTGCTTTTTCTATACACTTATCTTTAACTATTTTCCGAAGTCAGGAGGCAAAGCCAAGTTAACCATAAAAAATATTGACGCTACCGTTACTCCAAACGTTACGACTAATCATAAATCTGAGCCTTATAAAGATAACGCTGATATTAATAACAATAAACGGGAATCTGCCAAAAAATGGCAAAATAACAAACCATCTAATGAAGATGAAACAGTAACTAAAGAACGGAAATACTTTAATTAAGACTATTGACTTAATAAAAAATCAATACTAAACTTAAAGTTCTACTTAATTTAGGAGGAAAAGTTATGTCGAAAAAACCAGAAATATTGACAGATTATTTAAGAAATAATGCAGAAGGATTTTCACTTGCTTCAAAAGGACAGGAAACAGACATAGAAGATAATAAATGTAATTTTTACACGGATAGGCGAGAAGGCTCCTCTCCTCAATATATTATGCAGACTTATTCTGTTGGTGATCTTCAAAGAGCATTATCCAAAATGCTTTCTAATGAAGAAAACATTTCTGAATCAAGAAAGCTCGGCGTATCTGTGAATTACCTTATAGATAAAGATGGTTCAATATACCAGTTGGTTCCGGATAGTAAAAAACCTTGGACTGCAGGCCAAGGATCTTTAAAAACCGGTAGTAAGTTAAATCAAGATATACCAAATGACATGAAGAATGTTATGAATGATTATTGCATAAGTATCATGTCTATAAATAGCGGTAAAGAACCTCTAACGGCAGAGCAACTTGAAGCTAACCTGTTGCTAACTAAATATTTACGTGATGAATATAAAATTGAGAGAGCGAATGTAGTTGCTTTAGCAGATTGGACTGCAGGAAGGCATATTGCACCAGGTCCATATTTTTCATGGGAGGAATTCTCTAAATATGAGTTGGGTTTATGGTCTAACGTAGAGCGTAAAGCTAATCCTGAAGTGATAATATCATGGAAGAAAAAAGCTGACTCTAAAGAGGTTGTAGAAGATATACAACAACAGCTTGCAGAGTTAGGAATGGTTACACCGCAGGAGGGAGCTTTAGACCAGGCTACAATATCCAATATGCTTGCTTTCAATCTACATCATTTTGGACCTCAAATTTTAAGTAATCATAAAGATATGTATGATTATCTTCTTTGGGAAAATTCAAGTAATACTGATGCAAGAGGAGTATTAGGGGCGTGGAATGAAAATAGTCAAGCCGTATTAGATGATATTCTGAGTTAATTGTTGAAGTTATAATCGACCTTGCATCTTTTAAATGCTTATCTATTGCAAAAAATACTAAAATAACTTGGTAAGGATGTATCAATTATTATTTCTTTACCAAATATTTTCTCAGGTAAGATTATTTTTTTGGCATGTAGTAACATCTCCTTGGATAAAGCTATTGCTTCTAAGGTTCCATATTTTCTGTCACCTAATATGGGACAAGCTAGCATTTTCGCATGGAATCGAAGTTGATGCATCCTGCCAGTAAGAGGAGTAAACTCAACCAAGGTTAAACCATTAGACCTCTTGCAAAACTCTACTTCTGCTGCTAATTTGTACGTCGATGCGGCACTCGAATCCTCACGTACGCTAGAGTACGCTGCGGTTCGAGGTGAAGTGTCTCCTACAAATCCTTGGGCATAAACGAGTTTTGCAAGAGGTCTACTATCTAAATTCTTAAGGAATTTATAGCGGGTTATCGATAATTTACCATTTTCCTCATCATTTTGCACAGTTTCATACGCCCCCCCCCTATTCTTACCTATCATACCACTAATTTCTCCCTCGGATTGTGGAAGCTTACCTAAAACTACCGCTATATAGGTTTTTTGAATATCCTTCTCCTGAAAGGCTTTAACTAATTTTATACTACTTGCATAATTTTTAGCAATTAGCAATATTCCTGAAGTATCTTTGTCTAACCTATGAACTAACTTAAAATCTGCCCCCCGACCATTTAAATATTGCAATGCATCATCTATAGATAGAGTTATCTTGCTACCACCTTGGGTGGCAAGACCTGACGGCTTATTGATTGCTATAAACCAGTCATCTTGATAAATTAGATAATCCTTCAACAATTTACCAGCTAGTTTAATCGCTGAACTGGTAAAAATCCTATCAGAAGTTTTCAGAGTTTGTAAATTTAAACTATCCTCTATAAAAATTTTATCACCAACATTTATTCGCAGATTGGCTGCTACCTTACAAGAATTAACCATTATCCTCTTAAACCTTAAGGCACGCTCAATCACTCCTTGAGTAAGACTAGGATATAATTTTTTTAAGTAACGATCCAACCTACAAGGCAGTTCTAGATCAACATTTAATATTGCCACTTATGCACTCTTTAATAAAAAATAACTCCACAATATACAAGATAACAGTATAATTGCACAAATCTGATGGAATAAAGCTATTAATACAGGTACTGAATATAAAATAGTAGTTATGCCAGCTAACATTTGTAATAGCAATATACCAACAATGTAATAAGCTGCTTTATTTAATTTAGGATGTTTAGTTTTTATTAAGCTCACTACTAAAAATCCAGCACTAATACAAACTATATATGCTCCCATTCTATGAAAAAACTGAATAACCACAGGGTCGCTTAAACTATCTATAGTAAGTAGTTTAAACGTTAGTTCTTCAGGTATAAAATTATTACCCATTAGTGGAAAGCTATTATATACCTGCCCAGCATCAAGACCTGCAACCAATCCCCCTAAAAAAATCTGTATATAAACTATACTAATAGTTACTAAACAACATAATTTTGCTGAACTCAAACTTATCGTTTGTTCATTTAGTAAAATATCAAAACTATTATTCATCAGTTGATAGAACAATAAATTATAGATGATAATCGCTATAATCAAATGCCCAGCTAAGCGGAAATGACTAACATATGGCTGCAAAATTAGCCCACTTTTTACCATATACCAACCCATAAATCCTTGAACCGCAAATAATAACAATATCCCCAAATATACTGGTAGTGATCTGCTAGCAATTTGCCTAGTCACCAAAAAATATACCAACGGTATCAGATATAATAAACCAACAACTCTCCCAGCAAAACGATGAATAAATTCAATCCAAAAAATAAATTTAAACTCTGAGAGAGTCATATTAACATTTTTTTGCTTATATTCGACTGATTGCTGATATTTACTAAACTCATCCTGCCACTCAGCATTATTGAGTGGTGGGACAATACCTGATACTGGCTTCCATTCAACAATTGATAAACCAGCATCAGTAAGCCTAGTAAGCCCACCCCAAAAAATCATAAAAACCACCATACAGCAGCATGCAGCCAACCAAGGCTTTATTAATAGTTGTGACATTAAACCCAATATCTTTGATATCTATAATATAACAGATTTTTTTGATCCACTAATAGCTGTTTTATGATTTTGGATAACTTTTCAAAGCTTATTGATAGCTGGATAAGTAAAAAATAAAATATGGGTTAAATTAAGCATAAAATGAGCAAGTATGCTTGCTTCAATTCTTTTCGTTACTTTATATATCCAACCATATGAAACTCCAGCTATTGTGGCTAAAATTACATATTTTAATCCTCCTGGATAGTGCATCACTCCAAAGAAAAGTGCAGGTATTAGTATGGCTATATCCTTAGAATATTTATATTTTAACTGATTTAATGATTCTTGGAAAAATCCTCTAAATAATCCTTCCTCAGCAACGCATGTAAAAAATAAATTATTGATTACCCATATCCATAAATTTTGTGGTATCTTTGGTGCAAATTTGATGTACTCAAATGCAATAGATAACACTATTATTACTAATAGAATAATTGGTAATCTATAAAAAACTTGCAAGAGTAATATTTTCAGTTCGCTACAAGTAGATGCTAAATCTAAAGTTAAACCTATAATAATTAAACCGACAATTGTCTTATCTAAGTTTAAATATAGTGTAAACGGTAAAGCATCTGGAGTGAGTTGTATTTTATCTAAAACTAATAAATTATCAAATCCTGGAATTAAATGCAGTTCTAACATTAATCCAAGTACGAACACTAAACTCCATAAGACATATTTCAATTTAGTAGAAGATTTATGATACGAAAATACTAAATAAAAAAACAACAAAATTGCTAAAATAGCAAACAGGCTTGCTATATTACTAACAAAAGATAAGACTAGAGAAATAGATAGAAATAATTGCCATGGTTTAAATTTGCCTTTCACAGGAAGCCATAATGATATAACACTAATTAGTAATGTTATATATGTAAGATATTTTAGCCAAATATTTCATCTATAATTGATTTGGGGTAATGTTGCACAGCCTATAGCTAACCAGTTTATTGCATTTTCAATAGTTCATTGATTTTAGCAATAGATAGTCCTGTAATTTTCGCTACTGCTTCAATGGAGCTACCATTATTTATCATCATTTTTATTAATTTAGCTTCCCCTTCGGCTCTACCTTTGGCTTCACCTCTAGCCTCTCCGATTTTGATACCATCTTGGAGTCCGATTTGAATCCCTTCTTCTTTCCATACTTGAGCTATACTAGGCATAAGTTCTTCTCCTTTTTCTTTAGTTAAACTATTTTTTAATATTTTTTCTAACTCTATTTTATCATTTTGCTCAATAAAGGTCAAAGTATAGCTCAATAGATTTCTTATGTGGTCATGGCCTATTGTTATTTCACTCAATTTAGGCAAGAGATGAGAGATTTCTTGCCATCTTTTCAGTAATTGACGTTCGTGGATGTGCTTAAGGAAAAATAACAAAATTCCAGACCATATTTTTTTCTTGAGTTCTTCATCAGGAATATCATGTACGTTAATAAGCTGACAATCATTTGTCCAAAAGCCTCTGGCTAAATCTGGATGGCTAAATAAATTCCATATATTGAGCGATGCGTTATATTTCTTCTTGCCATTATAAATTATTAAGGGATAAATTAATGGAAGGCTTTTAGCTTTATGATTAGTAGTTAAATATAGATCACAAATATTAATCGTATATTTAAATAACCTAAATGCCATCATTTTATCAACAGTACTTTGATGTTCCAATAGCAAAAAAATATAGCCATCCTGATCATTAAACTTAACAGAAAATAATACATCAGAAATAGTTTCAGAAAGGTCTGGCTCAATAAAACTATCTTTTTCTAATTTTACAGTTGTGCTATCGATTAAAGCCAGTACATCTTTAGGCAAATGAGTTGCCAAAAACTCTTTAGCAACTATTGGATTCTCCATAGATTTGCGAAAGATTTCGTCATGTTTTGGCTTGTCTGAAGTCATAATAAAATTTGCTTATATAGCTAATCTAATAATTCATTACTTACTGTACTTTCAGTAATTCCTTGATTTTAGTAATAGATAGTCCAGTAATTCTCGCTACTTCTTCAATAGAGCTACCATTATTTATCATCATTTTTATTAATTTAGCTTCTCCTCTAGCTTCTCCCCTAGCTTCTCCCCTAGCTTCTCCCCTAGCTTCTCCGATTCTAATACCATCCTGTACTCCGATTTGAATCCCTTCTTCTTTCCATACTTGAGCTATACTAGGCATAAGTTCTTCTCCTTTTTCTTTAGTTAAACTATTTTTTAATATTTTTTCTAACTCTATTTTATCACTTTGCTCAATAAAGGTCAAAGTATAGCTCAATAGATTTCTTATATGGTCATGGCCTATTGTTATTTTACTCAATTTAGGCAAGAGATGAGAGATTTCTTGCCATCTTTTCAGTAATTGACGTTCGTGGATGTGTTTGAGGAAAAATAACAAAATCCCAGACCATACTTTTTTCTTGAGTTCTTCATCGGGGATGTCATGTACGTTAATAAGCTGATAATCATTTGTCCAAAAGCCTCTGGCTAAATCTGGATGGCTAAATAAATTCCATATATTGAGCGATGCGTTATATTTCTTCTTGCCATTATAAATTATTAGGGGATAAATTACTGGAAGGCTTTTAGCTTTAGGATTAGTAGTTAAATATCGATCACAAATATTAATCATATATTTAAATAACCTAAACGCCATCATTTTATCAACAGTACTTTGATGTTCCAATAGCAAAAAAATATAGCCATCCTGATCATTAAACTTAACAGAAAATAATACATCTGAAATAGTTTCAGAAAGGTCTGGCTCAATAAAACTATCTTTTTCTAATTTTACAGTTGTGCTATCGATTAAAGCCAACACATCCTTCGGCAAATGAGTTGCCAAAAACTCTTTAGCAACTATTGGATTCTCCATAGATTTGCGAAAGATTTCGTCATGTTTTGGCTTGTCTAGAGTCATAACTTACATATAAGAAAGAATTTTAGAGAGGTAGGTGACAACATTTGCTACTGTTAACTCTTCTATTATTCCTGTTCTACGATCTTTTAATTCAACCACATCTTTCTCAGAGTTTTTGGAACCAATAATTATTTGGTACGGTGAACCTATAAGATCATGAGTGGCAAATTTTTTACCAGCTCTCTCATTTGTATCATCGTATAATACCTCTATTTTATTCGCTACAAACTGATCATATAGATTTTGTGATAGTTCATTGCATTTACTATCAAGTATATTCAAATTTAATATTGATACCATAAAAGGAGCAATATTTGGAGGCCATATAATCCCTTTATCATCATGACTTGATTCGATTATAGCGGCTAAAAGTCTTGAAATACCTATACCATAGGAACTCATTTCCACTGGCACAAGACTCCCATCACTAGCATTTACTAGAGCCTTCATTGCTTTAGAATATTTTGTACCAAGATAAAAAATATGCCCAACCTCTATAGCCTTACTACTAGCAAGATTATCTTCTGTTAACAAACATTTATCATGAACATGTTTTTCTTCTGCTACCGCATATAAGGATTGTAATTTTTCAATATCTAAATTTTCCTGATCTATTAAAGATAGAAATTTTTTGTCATAAAAAATAGTACTCTCACCATTAGTGGCAAGAATATGGAACTCATGGCTTAAATCCCCACCAATCTGACCATTATCAGCAAGTACTGGGATTACACGGAGCCCTATATCACGAAAAGTTTGCATATATGCTAGATACATCTGATTATAAGTTTTGATCGCACTTATTTGATCTATATCAAAAGAATACGCATCTTTCATTAAGAACTCTCTACCACGCATTACCCCAAAGCGAGGTCTAATTTCATCCCTAAATTTCCACTGAATATGATATAAGTTTTTTGGCAAATCTTTATAGGACTTAATATTATTTCTAAAAATATCGGTAACCATATCTTCATTAGTAGGTCCAAATAATAAAGTATTATCGTGGCGATCTTGGAATTTTAGCATTTCCCTACCGTAATTCTCAAATCTTCCAGATTCCATCCATAAAGATGCTGGTTGAATACAAGGCATTAATATTTCAATGGCACCTACTTTATTCATATTAAGTCGAACAATATTCTCAACATTTTTTAGGGCTTTTAATCCCATAGGCAACCAGCTATAAATTCCAGCAGATTGTTGTCTTATCATACCACTTCTAAGCATCAATCTGTGAGAAACTACTTGAGCCTCTACTGGCTCTTCCTTTAGCACGGGTAAAAAATATTTTGATAGTAACATAGCTCTTTCTTTGATTATTTTTTGGCAATAATATTTAGAAATTCATGACGATATTTCTGCTGCTCTAAATATATACCAGTATAATGCATAGTATTCATAATACTATCATTTTGCATAACACCTCTAAGAGTCATGCAACTATGTAATGCAGAAATCCTGACCGCAACACCCATAGGCTTAATATATTTCTGTAATGTTTCAGCAATTTGTACTGTCATTTTTTCTTGAATCTGTAGTCTTTTTGCAAAAACATCAACTATTCTGGCAAATTTACTGATACCTATTATACAATTATCTGGTATATAAGCTATATCAACCGTACCATTTATTGGTAACAAATGGTGTTCGCAAAAAGAATTAAACTTTATGTCTTTTAATAGAATGAAGTCCTGAAAGTTACCAGTTTCATAAAATTTAGTAGATAATATTTCTTCTACATTTTTATTGTACCCACAAAACATTTCTTGGTAAGTTTTTACTACTCTATCAGGAGTTTTTACTAGCCCCTCTCTATTTGGGTCCTCACCAATAAATCGTAATAAAGTTTTAACTGCTTCTCTGGCTTCTTCTATAGTAGGTTTTTTCAAGGTCATTATTTTTATTATACTAATTATTTCAATACCATCTTTTTACCACAAATAACAACAAACATCAAGCCACCAACAATAGCGATTAGTCCTCCACCACCCATTACACCCATTAGCAACTTACTGCTAATAGTCATTTCTACTCCTGGTGTTTTTCGCATCACCCCGTACCCACCAGCCAAAAGAAGAGCTATAATATGTAACATTTGTCCGATAGTTAAAGTAATAATTGCTGCAGAGGAATATGAATTTTTCTTTTGTTCATTATTACATGCATTGTCACATAAAAGAAAGCTAAATCCCATAAATGCCACACTTATTCCAACAATTGAACCATGATAGTGGGCAGGAACAGTAACGTTCATACTGGTAATTAACACGCCAATAAACCCTCCAGACAAAAATAATATGCTAGAACAAATGATGCTTGCTTTTATAAGAGAATTTACCACTAGTTTATGATTATGGCTAACTAGCTCATAAAATATTAGTATCAAAGACAGAACTGGGGCTATTCCGCCACCATATTTCATTTGTTTAGTATAATATTCTTTGAATTCAGCATCTATAATATCATATGATAAGTGTCCCCAAATAGCTGCAATACTTATCAAAAAATTTAAATATAATAATATCAGATATAATTTGTTAAATCTTAGCTCTTTATTTACCCAAGTATTGGATAATGCTATCATTACTAATATCATAATTTGCGTGTAAATAAATTGCAATAAATGCCCCCCACTCCAGAAAAGCAATTCATAGTAAAATTCTATATCAACTGGCACAAGCTTAATAACTTGTTGTAGTTGATAATAAGAACAAATAAAACATACCCATACTAATATCCACATTATTGCAGTAGAAAGGATAGTAAAATTGATCAATTTTTGACTTTTTAGGTTCTTAATCGTTGCTAGGATGACGTTTGATGAAAATAACAATACCGATATACCAAATAAACTAATTCCAAGAATAAACATTATATTCTCCAGCATTGGTATGTAATTATTCATTACAGGAAGATTTTGTCCACAAAGTGGTGATAAAGCTATTAGTGCAGTGCCAAAAAATGCTATTATTACATATGTTATACTGGAAGTTGTTGGCTGTAAATTATGGCTCCAAATACATGCTGTAACGGATATCAACCAAACTAGGATTGATAAATTAACATGAATAACCAAAGCTGATTTAAAGATTTCTGTATTAGGAAATAGGGTAACTAATATTGGAGTGCGGAGCATTACCAATATTATTGAATACACCCCAGCAAGAGCAAGCGAGATTACCCCATTTCTAAGCCAGCAAATAGCTAACTTATTACGGCTTAATTGATCAATTATATTATTCTCAAGATTCATAAAGAGAAGAAAACCATCTTTTTGCTTCTAGCCATAATTACAGTTTATATATTATGTTCTAAACATAAACCCTAAGTGCAGCAAGTGCTAGATAAATTAGCTCAACACACTTCTCATAAGCTGACTTCAGCGTTTCTTAGCTTCATGAAAAGACTAAAATAACTCCAGGTAGAAAAATAATGAAAAAGATTGATGCGTCACGAGGTTCTTATCATGAGGTAGGATTTATGTCCGTCAAAGAAGCCCCCTTGCATTTCAAAGCTCCCTACTTCCTTAAAACCAGCCTTCTTATAAACATGCTTTGCACGAGGATTGTTTTCGTCGGGGTCAATTAAAAATTTATCTACCAATGGTTCAACTGCAGACTTAAAGAATTCACAAAATGCAGTAAGTGCATCACTTGCAAGACCTTTACCAAGCAAATCTTTATTACCTATACCAAAATCGATACTAAAAGTTTTACCAGTTTTGGAGATATTAGCATTCTTAAGCTCAGAATTTTCTTGATCAATGCACTCTTCTGCTGTCATAATTAAGCAAAAAGGCGTATTGTCATAGTACCCGATCCAATACGTAAAGACACCATCAAAATAACTCGAAGACCTTCTTCGCCCATCTACAAAGGTAATAATATCCTCACGATGTTCTTGGCTATTGTCCCAAAATTCTTGCATATGTGGCTCATCAAGCCATGAGAAAATCATCTCTTTATGTTCCGGTAGGGCTTTGCTGAATGTAATAAGGTTCATTTAAATACTATTTTTATATATCTACCGTTTTATTTTACACTTATAGTATTTACTTTCAAAATATATTTTTATACTATTTTTCAGTTTTAACAGCTTCATCAAGTACTAAAGCACAAGATAGTTACGATGGTGGGTTTGAGAAGACTTGAACTTCCGACCTCACGCTTATCAGGCGTGTGCTCTAACCAGCTGAGCTACAAACCCATTAGACCTCTTACACAACTCTACTTCTGCTGGTAATTTGTACGTCAATGCGGTACTCGAATCCTCACGTACATTTAAGTACGCTGCGGTTCGAGGTGAAGCGTCTCCTTCAAATTCCTCAACATAAGCGAGTTTTGCAAGAGGTCTATTACTAGGAGGCGGTCTCCTAGTCTCCGCCTTTAAATATTGGCGGCGGTATTCATATACAATTAAGGGGGTTAACTACCCTGAAGTGGTGGGCTCGCCGGGATTCGAACCCGGGACAACCTGATTAAAAGTCAAGTGCTCTACCAGCTGAGCTACGAGCCCCAAACATAATGCTTAAAGACAAATTGTGTCCCAAAACAATATTCCAACACGCTTTACTTTATCGTTTAAAAAGGCTATCATGTCAACAATTATTTTGGTAAATATCTTTAAATGGTAACTTATGCATTCTGATGTTGCAATTATTATCCCTTCAAGACTTGATTCTGTTAGGCTTCCTAAGAAACCTTTACAATTGATAGGGGAACTGTCAATAATTGAACGCGTTCTAAGACAAGTACACTTAACCAAACTAAAAAATATTTATGTAGCAACTGACTCAGAAATTATAGCTAAAAAAGTTACTGATTGTGGTGGGCAATTGATTATGACAAACCCAGACTGCCAGACTGGTACTGACCGTGTCTATGAGGCATTTCAGGCAATACCTAACAATCATAATATTAATTATATCCTAAATGTCCAAGGTGACATGCCTTTTATAGAACCGGAATCAATTATTAAAGTTATTGAAAGCCTAAAGTCTAGTGACCATGATATTATGACCCCAGTAGTAAAAGTTGGTATAAACGCCGTAAATGGCAATAGTAATGTCAAAGTTATTACTGACCATAATGATAAGGCTCTGTATTTTTCTCGCAGTCTTATTCCTTATGGCTCTGAAGAATTTCTATATCACGTAGGAATGTATGGGTTCCGCAAAGAAGCATTAATTAAATTCATAAACTTACCTGTCTCAACTTTAGAATTAAACGAAAAATTAGAACAACTAAGAGCCTTACAAAATAATATGTCCATAGGGGTATGTTATGTTAATAATATCCCCATTTCTGTTGATACCCCAGAAGATTTAAACAAAGCTATCAAATTTTATCAACAATTTAACCAAGGCTAATATTCTCCCGTCTATTAGCGAGACCACGCATAAGCGTCAATTTAAGAAAACAATAATTGAGAAACCGTCATTGCGAGCGAACGTATGTGAGCGTGGCAATCCATTTTTGGTTACTTTCTGGATTGCTTCGTCAGCTACGCCTCCTCACAATGGCTAGTTGGATTAGCTATAGGCAGGAAGTTTAATATCTCGGGACTAAGCAAGGTAATTATTTTCCCATCCTCAAGCTGAATTCTTATACCTCCATTTTCATCTATATCTTTAAAAATCCCTGAGATTTTTGTGTTTCCATCATTTACACTAACCATCTCGCCCAACTTATAAGCATTTCTAAGCCAATATTGTCTTATTTTACTAAATCCCTGTTCTTTCCATCTACTAAAATATTTTTCAAAATTAATCATCAAGATATCTAATAAATATTCTGTATCTTTTACTTCTATATTCTCATCAGATAAATTGGTTGCCAGTTGCTCAATATTTAAAGGATTTTCCTTGATGTTAATGCCAACACTTATAATAAGATAATTATTAGACCTCTTTCTAAACTCTACTTCTGCTGGTAATTTGTACGTCGATGCGGTACTCGAATCCTCACGTACATTAGAGTACGCTGCGGTTCTGCGTTCCGCGTCTCCTTCAAATTCCTCAGCATAAGCGAGTTTAGAAAGAGGTCTATTGTTATTTATACTAATAGATTCAAGCAATATACCAGATACTTTTTTGTCGTTTATCAAAATATCATTGGGCCATTTTAATTTGATAGAATTCTCTGAATTAGCTGTAAGAGAAGTAATAGTTTTATACACAACAATAGCCATAACAAAAGATAATTGAGGAAGATAACTGAGATTAATTTGATGCTTTAATAATATACTAACATGCAAATTCCCTAGATTAGAATGCCAAATTTTGTTATTTCTTCCACGCGATTTTGTTTGATTTTTTGCTAATATTACATAATTCCTATCAAGACAAGCCTTAGCCATCCTAATAGCTTCAGAACTGGTACTATCTATTTCATCAAAAACTAGTAACTTATATTTTTTCTGCCAAGACATAATTACCTCATAAAATTCAGGGTGATTTTAAAAGTCGTAGAAAAACAGTATAAAAATCCAAAGCATCATTGCGAGAAACCACTTTACTGCGACGCAACAATCCAAAAAGTAACCAAAATTGATTGCTTCGACCATTACATGCTCTCGCAATTACATATATGTACTCCAAACGTCATTGCGAGAAGGCTTAAGCCGACGAAGCAATTTGTAAGTTAAATATAAACAATTAAAATTTTGTCAACATAATAGAGCCTAGCACTAAATTAAAAAATATCAGATAGCTCTGTTGTCATACCATCGCCTGATAATACTATATCATTATTAGGTACATCGTCATATAAAGAATTAGCAATATTATTACTTATTACTTTAGATAAGGAATTTACATTGTTAGATAATTCTTTTAAATTACTACTTATCTTAGGTGACAAATGCACTTGTTGTTGATTATTTAAAGTGTGTAAAGTGCGTAAACTGTCTATATGCCACCGCACTGCATCAACCAAAGAATCTGTGCTTGTCATTTTGAAATCATGATTTTCTAATAGTGGCTGTATACAAAGCCTTGCAAAAATAACATTTGCAATACCAATATCTGATGCTGTCTTACCATTATTATTAGCTATATCTGATTTTGCTCCCCATTCTAATAATATTTTAGCCATATCAGGGTGATTATTTTTTATTGCAAGGTGTAATGGAGTATTACCAAGTTTATTTTGAATGTTTACATTAGCTTTAGTAAGTAAATGATTTGTTAAATCTATATCACCTTTTTCTACAGCTTTAAATAAGGCATAACCCCCGTAGCGTGCTTTATAAAAAAGTTGTTTCAATGACATATTTACCTCTTAATTATTTAGTGATTTCTTATTCCATCTAAATAAACCGTTTAATACGGTTTATTTAGATGCTGGCACTATATAATAAAATTTCACCTTATGCAAGCACTTATTTTAATAATTCCATGTTTTCTTGGTTTTTATCATGTTTTTTATTATTTAAAATCTCTCTTGCTTTAGCAAGCCTTATAAACCGTCCAAAAGCAAGAATCATAGAGTCAACAAAACCATCAAAACCAAATACCCAATATCGTCTTATAAAGAATGATTTTAAAAAATAAAAAATAATTTCTGTAGCAATTCTTATTTTTGATGGATTCCTACCTAGTTTGACGAAATCTTCTGCCTGCTCGGAAGAATAAAAATTTGCCTTAGCTACCATTTGCTCAATTGACATGCCAGACCTATGATAAATTATACCATTTAACTCATAGATTTTGTCTTGTGGGTTAATATCTGGGTTAAATAACACCGAATCATGAGTAGTAGTACTCATATTATTAGAAAAACTACTATATTTACGGTTATATAATCTGATGAATTTATGATAAGGAGCAAAGCGACGAACTTTATGATCGTTACGGTGCAATATAACATTTTTAGTACGATAAGCTAAATAATTAGCTTGAATATTTGAAGCAAATATAAATTCTATTTCATCCTGTAATTCTTTTGACAACTCTTCATCAGCATCAATATTTAATATCCAATCATTCTGACATAAACTCTCACCAAAAGCTTTTTGTTTAACATAACCACCCCATTCGTTAAAAATCACTTTGGCACCTAAATTTCTAGCAATTTGCACTGTATCATCAGTGCTACCACTATCAACAACAATAAGCTCCTCCACAATGTCCTTAACACTGTTAATAGCTCTTACCACTCTAGCAGATTCGTTTTTTGTAATAATAAAGGCTGAAATCTTAAGCATATTACCCTTTAACTCATAAAGAAAGAAAAAATTAACAGAAATCCTATAACAAGGCAACTGACAAACCTTAAGCCTTGATATGTTGGTATTGACTCTGGCTGCAAACTTTCACTTACCTCAAAAAAGTACATAGACCTAACTATTTTGAGGTAATAATAAGCTGCTATAATACTGGTACCAATAGCTATAAATGCTAGAGTAAATTGTTCCTCTACAATAGCCTGATAAAAAATGAAATATTTACCAAAAAATCCTGCCAGTGGGGGAATACCAATCATCGAGAACATGATAATGGTAATCCCAGCAGCCAAAGCCTTACGACTATTCGCCAGACCCTTAATATCATCAAAATTTGCCGTATCAGCTTTTCCTCCCAGCAGAACAATTAAACAGGCAAAAAAGCCTAAAACGGAAGCAGCATAAATAAATATATATATTAATGCAACATTATTACCTTGCTCACTATGCAAAGCAATCCCCATCAGAACATATCCAATATTTAGAATAGTGCTATAGCCCATTAGCCTTTTGAGGGAGGTTTGTCTAATAGCACCACCTGCCCCAACCAACATCGACAAAATTGCTGTTATTTTTATTAAATCAACTGAAATTTGTTGATAACCACCAACTACCATCGTCATTATATTTAATAACACCACTACATTGCCAAATTTTGTAGCAGCAGCAAAATAGGTAACTGAAGGAATTGGTGATCCTTCATATACATCTGGTGTCCAAGCATGCAAAGGACCACTAGATAATTTAAAGAAAATACCACTTAAAAAAAGTACTAAGCCACTTACTAACCCAATATTTGGCTGCGGTGATTGATTTAATTTTTGTAGAATATTACTATAATCTAAACTACCACCAAATCCGTAAATAAAAGACATCCCAAACAATGTCAGACAACTAATCAAACTACCTAGAATAAAGTATTTTAACGCTCCTTCTGATGATTTAATATTATACAAACTAAAGCCAGCTAGTACATATGCTGCTAGTGCTTGCAATTCCATAGCCACAAATAATAGCAGGAAATTACGAGCCGATATAGTAATAAAAATACCAACAGTCGAAAGCAGCACTAAGGTTATAAACTCTGTCTTAAATTTTTCATTAGTGATCTTACAATAATCATTATAAATTATCATGGTCATCACCGAAAAAAGTAAAACACAAGATTTACAAACACCAGTAAAGCTATTAGTAGCAAAGGAATTACTAAAAGCTACTGCCTCACCCTGAACGCAAGCAATAAAAAGTACAATCGATAATAATATCGTAATATTAGTAATGATTCTAGTTTTTTTGCTAAATAATACAGCAGATAATTGAGTAAGCAAAGCCACTAAGGTCAGCATTATCTCAGGCAAAATAATTATAAATTGTTTTAAAATTGGGCTTATCATATTTTAAGTTTTTGGATTTAGTATAATATAAATAGTTAATATATACTATAAGATCACTAGCACTAAGTATAATATAAAAATATTTAATTTTACATGATAGCTAACCAGGGCAATATTACACCAAATTCACAGACGTCATTGCAAGACTACGTAGTGGTTGTGGCAATCCATTTCTAACTATTTTCCTGGATTGCTTCGTCGGCTCATGCCTCCTCACAATGACGGAGGAGCTATCTAGCACATTAACGGGTTAGTTATATATCATCGTATCCGCGAAAACCCTTTGAATAAACTATACACCCATAAAGTCAGTATAATGTTTTTATCAATATCAGTTTAAAATAATATTTGACTTTATACGTCAATGACGTAATAATATTGATATGGAATATATAAAATCTCCTTTGTTTAATAAATTTGTTAAGTTCATATTTAACTGATGATGATTACGCAGACTTTCAATGGCATTTAGCCTTATACCCTAAATCAGGAGATATTATTCCTGGCAGTGGAGGACTTAGGAAAATATAAGATGAATGGCTAAAGAACGAGGCTGAAAACATTCCAGCTGCTATTTTAAAGAAAATAAAAGAGGAGTTAGGATTATGAAAATAAGACGAGATATCGGAACAGAAATTTTACAATCCATTCAAGAGATAAAGACAGGAAAGGGTAATGTACAGAAAATAGAAACAAAAGATGATATAGTGAATATTAGAAAGTACTTACAACTATCTCAAGTAGATTTTGCTGTTTTAATGGGGATTAATGTTAGAACATTACAAGAATGGGAACAAGGGCGGCGTAAACCTATGGGATCAGCTATATCTTTATTAAAAATAGCATCTAAACATCCCCAAATTTTTATTAACTAATTCACCTTACGCATAGCACTTAAAAGCCATAGGGAAAATAACCTGGCATCATTGCGAGCGAACGTACTTGAGCGTGATAATCCATGAAGTGATTAGATTAGAAATGAATTGCTTCGTCGCCACCAAAGTGGCTCCTCGCAATGACGGTTGGGGCTTATGTACTCCTTCCAATGACAACGTAATACTAAGCTATACTCTTTAAACTAATAAATAAGTAATAAAATGACCTTTAACTCAAGCAAACTTAACAATGGACTAACTGTTGTTACTTACCATATGCCTAATATAAAATCCGTAGCTATTAATCTCATTGTTAATGTAGGTAGCCGCTATGAACAATATTCAGAAATAGGGATATCTCATTTTCTTGAACATATGGCATTTAAAGGAACAACAACTAGAACTGCTAAGCAAATTGCTGAAGAATTTGACTCTATAGGAGGGCAGTTTAATGCTTACACCGGTCATGAACAGACTGTTTATTACTCAAAAATATTGAGTGAGAATTGTTATACTGCTCTAGAAATATTGGCAGATATCTTGCAAAATTCAGTTTTTTCAGAAGAAGAAATAGCCAAAGAATATCAGGTGATTTTACAAGAAATTGCTTGTGTACAGGATAATCCCGATGAGCTTATTCACGAAAAATTTTACAGTAGTGCTTATGAAAATCAAGCACTTGGTCGGTCAATTTTAGGAACTTATGACAGTTTAGCAAAATTTGATAAGGAACATTTTAGCAATTATATTGATAAACATTATAATGCCGGAAATATTTACTTATCAGTGGCAGGAAATGTTGAGCATCAACAAATTGTAGAATTTGCTGAAAAATTATTTTGTTCATTAAAAGATAAACCAAATAATCATTTTGAAAAAGCTAGATACACGGGGGGGCATAGTGTTATTACCAAAGAACTTGAGCAAACTACCTTGGTTCTGGGGTTCGAAAGTGTACCCTATTTTAACATACAGCAATTATATCATACTCAAGCTCTGTCACTAATACTTGGTAACGGTATGTCATCAAGATTATTTCAACAAATCAGAGAAAAGCTTGGACTTGCCTACTCAATTGGTAGCTATAATAGCTCACACTATGATAGTGGGATTTTTGGCATATATGTTTCCACTAGTCATGATAAACTGCCATTTCTTGCAGAACAATTAGTCAATGAAATTAACAATATTTCTGTAGATATCAAAGATTCGGAAATTGATCGGGCTAAAATACAATTAAAAACTAGTATCCATATATCCCAAGAAGATTCATCTTATAAGTCAGAAGAAATTGGTAAGAATTTTGCTGTTTTTGGCAAATATTTACCTATTGAGGATACTATTGAATATATTATGAATATAACAAACCGAGATATCATAAATATTGCTAACAAAATATTTGCTAGCAAACCTACTTTATCTATCATTGGCCCTAATCCACTTGCCATAGATTATCAAAAATTATCTAATGATCTGGCTCTATGAAATCGGTGCTATTAACTAGAAGTTCAGAAGATAATTACGACATTATTCAAGAGTTGCAGCGTAATCATCAATGTAGCTTTAACTATATATGCTGTCCTTTATTGGAATATCAAACTTTGCCATTAGATGGTACCCTTTTATACGATTATCCTAATGTCATTATCACTAGTAAATTTGCTGCTAAAATTCTAGCTGGACACCAAAATATCGAAAAGAAGAATATTTGGATAGTCGGTAATTCATCAAAATTAATTCTAGAACAAAATAATTTTATAGTGCAATATGTTGCTAGCAATGTACAAGAGCTGCTAGAAAACATTCCACCAGAAATATATCACCAAACCGTATATTTATCGTCAAATGAAATTACCCAAGATTTACCTCAAGCGATTAAAAGACACATTATTTATCAGGTAAAATATGCAACTAAGCTGCAGCACATAGCAGAAATTGAAAAGGGCATCAATTTTATTCTACTATATTCACAGAACTGCACTAAGACTTTTATTGAATTATTAATAAAAAATAATTTGCTAGAATCCTTAGCCAATAGTTTAGTTATTACTATAAGTAAAAAAGTAGCAAATATTATTAGCTCTTTTACTAAAAATGTGGTTTATTGTGATAATGGACAACCTCAGCAAATGTTAGAATTATTAATTTATAATGCCCAAAATAATGCAAAAATCAGAAACTAATATAATAAAAGTCCGTAGAAACAATTCTATTATTTTTACAATTATTTTGGTTATATTATTTGCCATATCGGTAACTTATATGACTTTTTTAAATAATAAAAAGACGGATTCTAAGTTATCTAATAACGCAACAATACAAGAAACAACCATACAAGAAATCCCCCCATCTTCAGATACTACCAATTTAGAGGAGAATGCACCTCAGGAAGATAATAGTTTAAATCAAGATAATTCTTCTGTAAGTACCCCCCACCAACCAGAACAATCTAAAGCCCCTTCCAATGTTTACAGTAATTATTTACTTAGCATCAATCTTCTGGTAAAGAATTTTCTGCAAGATAAAGATTATACAGAGCAACTTTATCAAATTGAAACTATGGAGTTACCTGCAAAAATAAAAAATATTTTGATAGATATGCACTATTATAATAAAAATTATTTACTTGATAATAATTTAGGTTTAGTAAGGGTATTTCCAAAAACCGATTGCTGGATCAAGCAATTTATCAAAATTGAAGAAAAATCTAGTAGCCTCAAAGATAAAGAAAAGCTGAAATTAAAAATAATAGGAAACCTAGATTATTTTATTAATTTCTTTTATTCAGAAGAACTACAACAAGAAAATTACAACAAGAATTCGTAGAGTAAACTAATGATAAGATTATTGATAATTTGTATTACATTTTTGTTGTTATATTTTAGTTTTTCTATGTTAAATCAACTTGATTCCAGGTTAACTTTAAACTTATATGACTATTATATAGAAACAACATTTTTTACTTTCGTTATTTTATATATATTACTTACACTTTCTACTGTTATTTCTTTTAAAATATTATGTTTAATTATTAATCTACCTACTAATTTAAAAGCTCTTTTCTTTGCTAAAAGAGCCAATAACGATAATTACTTACTAATGAAAGCTATGGCAGAATACGTTTCTGGTGAAAAATTAAAATCAGCAGTAACGAGCCAAAAAATATCTTACCGTTTAAGCCAGGAAAATAAGGTGTTTCATACTTTACTTTTAGCAGAATCAGAACTAGATATTTCAGTAAAAATAAAATATTTTCAGGAATTAGAACAATCTAAACATTATATTCCTTTTGTTACCAAAAGACTCGCACAAATACATTATCAGAATAATATGTATGACATAGCTGAGAATTATGCTGTTAGATCGTTTAACCTAAATGAATCTGATAGTGAAACTTTAGAAATTTTACTTAATTGTTATGCCAAACTTGCTCTATGGACAAAATTTGTTTTTGTGGTATCTAAACTTAGCAGAGTTGACGGACAGAAACTAGAGGCTCTTAAAAACAAAATAGCTGATTATTATGTTATAGCTGCTAAAAATATGTTAGAGACTAACCAAACAAAAGAGGAGATATATTATTTAGAATCAGCTATTAAACTTATAGCTTCCCATATTGAAGCACTAAATCTTTATCTATCTTTAAACTCCTCTAAATGGAGTAATAAGAATATTGAGTTATTACAAACTGCCTTCACAGCAAGCCCATCTTTTGAAATTGTAGAATTATATAAGAAATTTTCTACCAATGACTCCTCGGAAATTTATGACGATCTAGCAAATTTAGTCGATCCTAAAAAATATTTAGGATTATTTTTGGCGATAGCTGCTTATTTAGATTTACCAGAAAAGATTCAAAATCTTAAACAGGAAATCAACATTTTTATCGCAGATGATTGACAAATGCATTAAATTTAGATATATTTCAGTTTTTAAGTTCGAATAAGCACGATTTCTGTATGGAACAACGGTTTGAGCTTATCTTTGCCTACCGGATAATATTAAATAATTAGTAAAATTTATGACAAAATGTGTTAAAAAATCATTGTTTGTTACAGCTGGTATTGCTGTAATGGGTTTAGGGTTATTTTTGGGTAATCCTAATAGAGTTGATGCTGCAGTTAAAGAAGGGCAAGCATTTTCAGATTGGGTAGTTAAATGCACCACAAGTACTGATAAAAAACGGGTTTGTTTTTTAAATCAGGCTCTTAATTCTACTAAAGATGATAAACAACAGGTGGTGGCTATATATCAAATAGGCTATTTTGGTAGCGGTAAGGAAAGAAGTTTAAGAATGGTACAAATAGTTCCTCCTGACGTTTCTGTTACTCCAGGTACATCTGTTATCAGTTCCAAAAAATTAGTTGCTCCAGGTAAGTATGTTAATTGCACAAAAGATTCTTGCCAGGCTATTGCTGATATATCAGACAGTGATCTTAAAACCATTTTATCAAGCGATGGCAATCCTGTTGTTGGTTTTATGAATTCAGTCGGTCAACAGGTAAATTTGCCCTTTTCTACAAAAGGACTTAAAGAAGGCTTGAAAGCTTTAAAATAGTAATTTGGTGAGCGTTAAAATACAAGACGTCATTGCGAGCGAACATATGTGAGCATGGCAATCCGGTGAAGCTTGTCATATTGCTTCGTCGACCTGCGGTTTCCTCGCAATGACGGCTGTGGACTTATGTACTCCTCTCCAATAGACGCTTGGCGTTCAGATTTTTTATTCATCATAAGAAAATAGCAAAAAAATTCGTGAACGCTCACATTTGTTATACAAGTTTTTGTGTAAACAATCCTTGAAATCATTCACTTCATTTTTACTTTTAGTAATGAGCTGATTTTTAGTAGCAGAAGGAGGGAAGGGATTGTTGTGATAATAATAAATGTAAAAAAGTTTTGCCATCCGAATTGTACAACAATATATCCTGAAATAGCTGGAAAAATCGATCGTGAAAATCCCATCATAGAAGTGAAAAACGAATATTGTGTAGCACGAAATTTACCTTGACAAATTGAAGCAATAAAAGCAATGTAGGCTGTCATAGTCATTCCACCAGTTATACTCTCAAAACCTGTCGTAATAAAGAATAAGGGTAGATTTTTACCATAAATCTCTTGCAGAATAAATAATGTATGTGCTATGGCATGAATTACTCCAAATATCAGCAAGCTATCCAAGATATTCTTTTTTCTCATCACTGAGCTAGCTATTAGCCCACCAATTATTGCAGATATTATGCCAAAAAATTTCCCTGCACTAGCTATTTCAAATTCGTTATAACCAATATGTATCAGAAAAGGATTAATCATCATACAAATAAAATCATCTGGTAATCTATATAAAATAAGGAAGATTATTATTAAAAAGATTAAATAAAAAGATCCTACAGGTCTCAAGATATTTTGTATAAAGTTTGAACTATTTACCTTATAATCCTGATAAGTTTGGGAAATTAAGTCATGCTTTAATCGTAAGATACTCACAACTAAAATAGCAGAGCAAATAAGTACAGAAATGGCAAAGATTTTATATATATTATTCCATCCCAAGTAGCTTGATAGATAAATAGCACCGGAACCTGATATTAGCATACCGATACGATAGCCAAAAATATAAATTCCAGAAGCAGCTCCTTGGGATTCTTTGGCAATAATTTCAGTTCTAAATGCTCCTAAGACAGTATCTTTAGCTGAACTTAAAAATGATATTATCAATCCTACCAGTGCAAACAATATTAGACTATGATTAGGATCCATGGTGCTTAAAAGAAAAATAGCCAATGCCAACAAAATTTGAATCAGACAAATCCAAGATAATCTATGACCAAGTAGCTTACTTAACCAACCTAACTTTACAGTATCAAAAATAGGAGCCCATAAAAAATTGATAGAATAAGGTATTACGATAACAGCAAACATTCCAATAGATTGTAAATCAATATTTTCTTTAGCAAGCCAATAGTTTAAGGTGTTGCCTGTAATCATTAAGGTAAATCCGCTAGTTAAACCAAACAACCAAATAATGAACAATTTTGCAGGAGTTAACATAAGTATCTATTAAGAAAAAGTAAACGTTCATGGAAAAAAAGTTAAAGTACAAAACGTCTATTAGCGAGAAGGCATCAACTTAAAAAAACAATATTGAAAAACCGTCATTGCGAGGAGGCGTTAGCCGACGAAGCAATCCACTCTTTTATGGATTGACACGCCACCTACGGCATACCCTACAATTTTTATACATTAACTAATAATTCTACAATTTGCTCAAATTGCAATAGATATTCTTGCTCTTTATCAAGATCTTTTAATTTGAAACTATTACTCATTTGTTCATTATCACCAATAAAAATGGCATATTTAGCTTTCTGTAGATTAGCCCGGATCATTCTCTTGGCTATTTTGCCTTTGGCGTCTAAGGTAACAGAAATATTTTTTTGGCGTAATTGATTGGCTAAGATTAAACAATATTCTAAATTATTGTCACTAATAGGAAAGATAAATACTGGTCTGGCTTTAGATATGTTGTATTCTCTCATTAAAGCAAGCCTTTCGATTCCAGCAGCAAAGCCAATGGCTTTTGTCTCTGACCCGCCCATAATTTTGCTCAACCCATCATATCTTCCACCAGCAAGAATTGTCGACTGACTGCCAAGTTTGCTAGTAGTAAACTCAAAAGTTGTATGGCAATAATAATCAAGCCCCCTTACTAGCCTTGGGTTAATGATATATTTTACATTCAGTAAATCTAAGTATCTTAACACATCGTCAAAATATCTTGCAGTATCACTATTATAGTATTGAGACATTAAAGGGCTATTCGCAACTATTTTTCTATCATTTTCATCTTTTGAATCTAAGATCCGCATCGGATTTTTGACGAGTCGCTTTTGGCTATCTTCTGATAATTCTGACTTATAATCATTGAAATACTCTACCAGCTTTTGTTGGTAGATGGTACGAGTTGCAGCACAACCAATTGAGTTTATTTCTAAAGTTGTATCTTTATCTATTTCTAAAGCCTGAAGAATATCTAAAGCAAGCCTAATTGTTTCAGCATCGTTACTCGATCCTTCTTCTCCACCAATATACTCAAAATTTATTTGATGAAATTGCCTTTGTCTACCAGCCTGTGGTCGGTCATAACGAAATACTGGACCGCTTGAAAAGAACTTAATAGGTAATGTTTGTTGCAGGTTATTAGAGATAAAAGCCCTAATAATACCGGCTGTAAACTCAGGTCTAAGAGAAATATTATTATCACTCTTATCAAGGAAATTGTACATTTCCTTGCTTATTACATCAGAAGTTTCTCCAAGTGTACGGTCAAAAACTTTAGTATATTCAATTATCGGCGTACTCATGGCTTGATAACCATAAAGTTCACCAATATGTTTTGCTGTGTTAATTATATAATCGTGAATTATATAATCCGCAGGTAGTAGGTCTTTAGTACCACGTAATGGTTGTAGTGCATTACTCATACAAATTAAACTTGTCGTTTCATAAAGAACAATCTAAGAATATACAGAACAAACATTAGTGCAAACCAATATATTAATAATTGCCCTGCAATCATCAAATTAAAGTTACTATCAAACATTTGTATAGATAGTAAATATAGGCAAGCTATTAAAACAAATGGTATAATGATACATGCAGCAGGACATTTAAATGGTCTTGGAACATTTGGCATTTTTATTCTAAACAACATGACTATTACGGCAACTACTGAGTAATCAATTAGAGCCCCCATAGATGATAACTGAAAAAGAATTTCAGATGGACAAAATCCTCCTAATAATGCAGCAAGAGCAGAAAATATTAAGATAGTAATATAAGGACTATCGTATTTTGCATGCAGTTTTGCAAAACTCTTTGGCAATAACCCATCTCGGGCAATTACATAAAAGATACGAGATGTACCATAAATATTCATCATCAGTACTGTAGTCATACCACATACTGCTCCAGTAGCAACGATGGCAGAACCAATATTACTATTATTCAAGCTAAGAGCATAGGCAAGTGGCTGGTCATTATTAAGTTGATCAAAAGGGGCTATACCAGTGACTAGCCCAGCTATTATAACGTATACTATCGTTGCAATTACTAATGATCCAATAATACCGATCATTAAATCTCGGTTAGGGTTTTTGCATTCTTCAGCTGTAGCAGCTATTGTCCCAAAACCGGTCATAGCCAAAAATAGGATAGATGCCCCAACTAGCATATTATTGAAGCCAAAAGGTAAAAAGTTTTGCAAATTTGTCGCATCAAAATACGGTGTGGCAAACACAATAAACGCAAATATAGCTGCCATTTTTACAAATACTAAAATAGCATTTAGTTTTTTACTATCTTTCGTTCCTAAGTACAAAATAAAAGAGACAAACACTACAATAAGAAAAGCTGGTAAATTTATTATTCCACCATTACTAGGCACGGTCGTTAAAGCTTTAGGTAAATCTATTCCACCAGCTGACAATATACCCTGAGCATATCCTGACCAGCCAGCTGCAACCGCACCAGCAGCAAAACCGAGTTCTAATATAATAACGCTACCAATTAACCAAGCAAATATTTCACCAAAAGCTACATAAGAATAAGTATAAATACTACCAGAAGTCGGTAACATGGTAGCAAGCTCTGTATAAGCAAAGGCAACAAAAATACATGTTCCACCAGCAACAGCGTAGGATAGCATAACTGCAGGACCAGAATATTTAGCCGCTACCATACCTGTTAACACAAATACACCCGTGCCTATTATAGCCCCAAGACCCAATAATATCAGATCAAATGCTCCTAAGTTTTTGCTAAGACCACTAGTCTTCCCTAGCTCTTTTATTGATTCAAAACTTTTTCTTGTTAAAAAACTCATTAATCTCTCCAATTTTAATAATAGAAAATACTCTTGTCATTCCCGCATCTAATATGTCATTCCCGCGTAGGCGGGAATCTAACCCACTACCTACGCAGGGGTGATATAAAATTTGGATTGCTTCGCCCACTAAAGTGGCTCCTCGCAATGACGTTGACGATAAATACTAATATAAAAGTATTTATGCAATTTCTCTAGTAATCCATCCCCCACCAAGAACTCGAGCATTATCATATATGACACAAGCCTGACCAGGAGTTACAGCTTTCTCTGCAGACATTAACTTTACCCTAATTTCTGTATTACTTATCCTACTAATCTTGGCAAAGGTAGCAGGACGAGTCGAACGAATCTTAACTTGCACCTCAACTTCCTCTTGGACAACCATTTCTTTACCAAGCCAGTTAACATTCTTAATAGTAAATTCAGTAGAATCTAATGCCGAATCTGGACCAACATAGACAATTTTTGTATTAGGGTCAATTCTTACTACATAAAGTGGCTCATGAAAAGCTATGCCAAGTCCACGACGTTGACCTATAGTATAGTTGATAATACCATTATGTGTCCCGAGTTCAAAGCCGTCTACATGGATTATTTTACCTTTTTCATTAACATCGGTTCGGATATTACTAATTACCTTCCTATAATCACCATCTGGTACAAAACAAATATCTTGGCTATCAGGCTTATCTGCAACGCCTAAGTTAAATCTAGTAGCAATATTTCTTGTTTGCTCTTTGCTTAATTCTCCCAAAGGAAAAGATAGATAATTTAGTTGTTCTAAAGTAGTTGCAAACAAAAAATAACTTTGGTCTTTGGCAATATCAATACCAGTATGTAATTCTTCTCCATCTATACCTTCGACTTTCCGAACATAATGACCAGTAGCAAGACAGTCAGCTCCTAAATCTTTTGCTACTTTTAGTAAGTCCTTAAATTTAACTGACTGGTTACATTGTACACATGGCGAAGGTGTTTCGCCTCTAATATAACTATCGGCAAAGTTATAAATTACTGATTCTTTAAATTTAGACTCGTAATCCAATACATAATGCGGAATATTTAGCATATCCGCCACCATTTTTGCGTCATAAATGTCTTGCCCAGCACAACAAGCATTCTTTTTCTTGGTGGCTATGCCGTGATCGTATAACTGCAGTGTTATACCAATGACTTTATGTCCTTGTTCACAAAGCATAGCAGCCACTACTGAGCTATCAACCCCACCAGACATTGCAACTACTATTGTAGATGGATTACTTATTCTATTATTCATTGCATTTATAGTAAATTTATGTTATGGTAAATATAGAATTACTTTAGTTATTGCAGGCAGTCTCCTAGATAAAAGAAACAATACATTAACCTAAATTCGATATAACAAATTATGCCAAATTCAGTTATATATAGCAGATTTTTTTGCTCCACTAATAGCTATTTTCATTATTTCTGTGATATTGCTTATTTTTTTACTTCCTAACTCAGTACATTACTATTACCCATTCTTTAAAAGGCTTATTCTTATCCAGAATTGAGGTTACATTATAATAAATTTATAGTTAAATTACAATAGGCTTTTAAATTGTCCTGAGTTTTATAATCATCCATCATTCTTAATGGCATTGTTGCATGAATAGAAATCAAGCTTGAGTTACGTGAGTGTTCACGGAGAAAAGTTAAAGTACAAGACGTCATTGCAAGCGAACTTACGTGAGCGTGACAATCCATTGTTCTTGGATTCCTTCTTGGCTTACGCCTTCTCACTAATAGATGTCTTGTACTTTAACTTTTTTTCTGTGAACGCTCACTCACAACTTATCGTTCAATATGCCGTTCTAAAGAATTACTTCTTTGCAATTTCTTCTGGTGGGTAAGGTTACTCTCTTTTTGCGATAAATCTGGCACAGATTTACTTCTTCGTAATTGTTCTATAACCGCAGGTGTTACGATTTCCTCAGCAGATTTCTTGGCAGCCCCCATAGCTTTAGTTAATGAACTATCACCTTTGACCTCAGGTTGTTCATAAAAAGGATCATGTGCTCTACCCAAATCTTTTAAAAAGCTTACCATATCTTTTGCCGCTGATACCAGTATATTACTATTTTTTTTCTTTTCTTTAGTTTCAGCTTCTTGTTCACTAGGCTTTTCATTAGATTTATCTTCCAGCTTATTTACTACTGCATGCAGCATAACTCGTTTTTGCTCATCAGTTAATTTTCTATAATCTTTGTCGTGGCTTATTTCAGTTAAAGCTTCTTGATATATATCAAATTTATTTTGTTTTTGTTCATCAGTTAACTTGAAATAATCTTTATCTCGGATTAACTCAGTCAAAGCAGCAGTTTGAATATTTTGTTTTTGGGCGATTTCACGCAGCTCTTGTAAATTCTGATAATTGGCAACATCACTCTTACGGAGTTCACCATTAATATTAATTTTAAATGCTGTGACAAGATCAGCTGATTGTTTTTCAGTTAACCCTGAGGTAATCAAAGTAATCGCTGAAGCCGTACCAGATTTAACCGCTGCAGCAATCTTAACAGGATTACCAGTGCTAGCTGCAACTATATTAGATGCTAAAATAGCTGCGTTCTTAATATTATCCATAAAAAATTTACTTGTACTAAATGCCATTTCTGCTTTGGAAGATACGTGATGATAATGTCTATTTTCTTCACCTGGGACAGATGTGGGGACATATAATTTATTTTCCAACAATTGAGCTAATTTGGAATCCAGTGTTAATAAATATTGTTGTTTGCTTATATCTCCTCGATTCTGCATTAATAGATCATTTTCTTGGGCAAGTTTACGAAGCTTTCTTATTTTAATAGTTTCAGCTACCATTCCGCCAGCTACCCCAACTAATGTTACTGCAGCCATAGCTAAGGCTATAGGGGGTGATATCCCAGATAATACTACTACTGCAAATATAGTCGTAATAACACGACTTACAGCACTACCAAGTGCAATTTTGCCTAATCTTGTATTTAACAGCCAATCTACAGCTTTGAAAACCTTGGTATTTTTTGTCCAATTCCAAGCAGATTCAGCTTTATTAATTATGTAAGAAAACGCTCTTTTTATTTTTGATTCTGTCTTTATTTCTTTATTTTCTTGTTCTAAATATTTTAGAAATTCATTTGAAATTCTAATCTCATTTGTTTTAACCGATTTTAATTTCTCACTTTTTTCTTGCTCAATTATCGACAAATCATCCTTACTTCTTACTGCTTTTGCAGGAGAAGTAGCTTCTAACTTATTTGCACGTTCAAGCTCCATATCATCAAGGCTTTTTACAACCCTTGCTTTTCTTTCTTTTGGTTGAATTATTTGATTATCTAAAGAATTACTTAGTACTTCATCTAGAGGCAACACTTTTGATTCATCTGGCTTCTCTTGACCACTAAAACCTTCATTTATAGACTCCTCAATTGCAGTACTATTCGCCTCAGAACTTTTAAGGTTTTCAAACAACGTAGATTCTTTTTCATCATATATCATAATGCACCACACTCTAAATATAACATAAAGTTAAAGACTGATTCTATAGCTTTTCCGTCTATTAGCGAGGAACCACTTTCGACAATTGTACTACTTTAGTGGCAACGAAGCAATCCAGGAAAGTGATTATATTTGGATTGCTTCGTCGGCTAACCCCTTCTCGCAATGACTGCTTTCCAATTATTACCTTCTTAAACTAACGCCCATGCACAATAACGGGGTATAGCTATCTAACTATACCAGTTTTTACCGATAATGTTTTTTGTATCGTTCCCTTAAGCTTGCTTGTAGCTTTTTTGAGATTATCCCACGCTTTCTCTTGCGTTTTATCATCTTTAAGAATAGAAGTGAACACCGTTCCCATACTTTTTAAGAAATTTTTCAAATCTTTTGTAAACGATACATTTTTATTGAATGGAACCTTATCATGCAATTTTTCAAAAATCTCTCCTGCTCCAGCAGCGTCTTTCGCTTCTTTTAACCCTTCTTTTACTGCCTTAATTACAGGAACAAATATATCCTTTATATCGCCTTTTAAATTTTTTCCTTCTTTTTCTAAATCATTAAGCATATCCGCACCAACTCTTTTAACTTCTTCAAAAGTACTTGGAGGCTTTATGTCATCACGGATTTCTCTACGCAAATTTTTAGCCTCTTTAGCAAGATCTTCTTTTATAGACTTAACTTCTTTTCGTAACTTATCTACAAGTCCCATAATTCCTCCTTTAGGTTATAATTATTTCTAATATTCTTCCAACTCTATTTCTACCGTCAACTAGTTTGCTGTGAATCAATAAGCGATTTAGGTTTTTTCGTATCAATTGATAAGGCGTGTAATCCACTAGTTAGCTCATCTGCTAAAAGATTGTTAATCATTTTATGTTGTTCTAGCAAGCTTTTTCCTATAAAAGCTGCTGAAAAAATTTTAACCCTAAAATGGCTCTCAGTAGTTCCACCAGTATGGCTGGCATGTTTGGAACTTTCATCAACTATTTCACAATAATGTGGTTTTAACACATCTAATTTGCTTTTTATTCTATTTATTTTGCTCATAATTTTATAATATAAAATTTTTACTTGTATCATTCTACTAGGATTTTAGTATTTAGTAAATTTATATTATTTGAGTTATGGTGAAATTAGATACAAAAATTAGAAATTTACAATTTGAGCTTGATAAAGTAGAGCGTGGATATTGCATCTCTTTTAAGCTATTAAATTATGACGAATTAAATGCTATGATGGCAAAAGACATTCACATAATTGACAAACTTAATAAAATTATTTCTGAAATTTGCAATGAATTAATTAGCAATTCTGTCACATCAATTTATAAACACATTGAACATGATCGAATATTATTAGTTCTACCGATATTAGACCCAAATCTAGTTAAAGAAATTGCCCTAAAAGCACATTTATTATCCCAGCTTTATGTTGATGATCTATTACCTACAGTTTATATGAATTGTAGTATTGCTAGCATAGAATTTCCCAAATTTAGCAATAAAGCTGAAGAAATTTATAATTTATTGAACTGGCTAATTTCTTATCCAGGTGACCAAAATTATTATCGTGAGTATGACTCTAAATATTATAATATAGAATACATTAAAGAGTCCAATAAACAGCTTAATCTCTTAAGAAAATCCCTATTAAACAAAACAATGGTTTTTGCTTATCAGCCAGTTATTGACCGTAAAACAATGAAAGCTCATTACTATGAATGTTTATTAAGGGTTCCTGATACAAATAACTATCTGTGTTCTGTAGGAGCAATAATCCCAGAGGCTGAAAAGAAAGGTTTAATTTTTATAGTAGATCAAGTAGTGCTAGAAATGGCAATCAAAGAATTAAACGCTAACCCAGACTTAACGCTTGCAGTTAACATTTCAAATATTGGTACATTAGATGCTCCTTTGCTAGTAATAGCAGAAAAATTATTACAAACATATGATGTTTCAGGAAGATTAATTATCGAAATTACTGAGACTAGCCTTAATCAGCATTATCAACAAATAACGTACTTCATGCACAGATTAAGAAAATACGGTTGTAAATTTGCTTTAGATGATTTTGGCTCTGGGTTTACTTCATTTAAACAGTTACAAAATCTGCCAATAGATATTATTAAAATTGATGGTAGTTACGTACGTAACATCACTAGCGATCTGCAAAGTCAAGACTTCATTAAAAGATTAATTAACCTCTCTGAGGATTTGGGTATTCAAACTGTAGCAGAATTTGTTGAGAATGGTAAGATAGCCAAATTCTTAATCAATCTAAAAATTGATGCTATGCAAGGCGATTTTTTCTCACCTGCCTCGGTTAATAGAATAAAATAATCAAATATAGTAAAGCAATTGAATTAGGTGATAATAGACTTCCTGCATAAGTCAATCTCGTTGGTGATTTTGTCGTCGAAACCCGCCTCCACTCCGTAACAATCGTCTATATACGCTGCGGTGTTCGGCTTCGTTTCTCCTAAAAATCCCCTAACTATTTTTGACTTATGCAGGAAGTCTAATATATGAGTGAGCATTCACCGTCATTGCGAGGAGTCAGTTCGCAATGACATTTTTATATATATCTATACATAACATTAAGTTAATGATTCCCTTTTAAAACTTTGATATAAAACTGGAATAACAAATATAGTAAATAGAGTACCAATAGTCATACCACCCACTATTACTAAACCAATAGACTTTTGAGCTTCGGCTCCTGCTCCTGAGGCAATAACTAATGATACTGCCCCAAAAATGGTTGCTAAAGTAGTCATTAGAATCGGTCTAAACCTTAAGCTAGAAGCTTTAGTTACAGCTTCTCTAATATTTAATCCTTGGCTTCTTAAGTTATTAGTAAATTCTACGATCATAATAGAATTTTTTGTGATCAAACCAATTAAAGTGAGCAAGCCAATACCACTATACATATTAAACGTATTACCAAATATCCAGAGTGCTAATACGCCACCAGTAAATGAAAATGGTACAGCAATAAGGATTAATATCGGATCAGTAAAACTTTCAAATTGTGCTGAAAGCACTAAGTAAATAAACAATAAAGCAAATAAGAACGTAGTAGCCATAGTACCTTCTGATTCAGCCTTTTTCTTAATTTCGCCAATATATTCTAGAATAGTGGTATTATTATCCAATAATTCATTAGCTATGTTATTCACTTGCTTTATTGCATCGGTAATTTTTTGGTTTGGGGCTAAATCTGCCGAGATGGTTACTGATCTAGCATTATTATAATGATTATAATATTTGATAGATACTTTCTCAACTATATTAGCCACGACATTTAATGGCAATAAATTATTAGTTGGTTTATTGGTTGATATCAGTATCTTACTAAAGTGTTCGATATTACTACGATGTTTTAAATTATACTGCATAGTTATATCATACAGTTCATTGCCCATTCTAAAATCACCAAGCCGCTTTCCTGCTAGCAAATATTGCAATGTTAACCCTATATTTTCTAAACTCACACCATAAAGGTAAGCTTTATCTCGGTTAACAATTACGTCAATGATCGGAGAGAAATCTACATTACCATAAACATTCATATTCATAAAAGCTGGTTTTTTCTTCATAGCATCGACGAATTTCTCTGATATTTGAACTAATTGCTCATATTCAAGCGAGGATTGCAAAGTAAATTCCACAGCATGTCCAGCATTGCCGCTAATTGGTGAACGGTGTGGCATTGCAAAAACCGATATTCCAGTTGTTTGTTGAAATTGCTGATTAAGTAAGTTTATTATAGTTGTTTGTGACATTGACCTTACTTTCCAATCTTTAAGAGGTATAAAACCATGACCATGCCACCCTTTTATTACTATCAAATAACCTGCGATATCTTTGTAAGAACTAAGTATTTTTTCAACTTCTATTATTGATTTTTCTGATTGTTCACTATTAGAACCTTGGGGACCAAAGAAGGAAAGATTCACAATGCCATTATCCTCCTGAGGAATAAACACCCTTGGGACAAAGATAAAACTAACGACTAGCAGCACTAAAGATAGGGCAATAATAAGCGAGAATTGCTTTTTATGATCAAAAGCAAGATTTAAATAGACCAAATACTTGCTTTGGACTAATTTAATAAACTGGTCAAATTTAACTAAAAACCCTAAGGAAGGTTGGTCATTTTTACCAATCATGCGACTTGCCATCATTGGCGTCAAAGTTAAAGCAACAAAACCAGAAACTAACACACAGAATGCTAAGGTCCAAGCAAATTCAATGAATAACTTACCCATATCTCCGTCAATAAAACCTATTGGTAAGAATACTGAGGCAAGTGTTATAGTCATTGCTATAATAGCAAAACCAATTTCCTTAGATGCCAGAGTGGCAGATTCCATAGCAGAATGCCCCATCTCATTGTATCTAAAAATATTTTCCAGCATTACTATTGCATCATCTACCACCAAACCAATAGCCAATATCATTGCTAAAAGGGTAAATATGTTAATAGAAAATCCTAAATAATACATGACAATAAATGTACCAATCAGCGATACAGGAATGGTTACAAGTGGTATCAGAGTGATTCTTACTGATGCCAGAAATAAATATACTACTATTATAACTAAAATTAATGCTTCAAAGATCGTGAAGAATACTGATTTGACTGAGGCATTAACTGGAATTGACGCATCATAGGCTATATCAATTGTTACCCCATTAGGTAAATTCTTTTTAATTTTATCTAGTGACGACCTAACCTCTTTAGATAACTCAAGTATGTTTGCCTTTGATTGTTTGACAAGACCAAGTATTAATGCACTTTTGTCGTTATATCTAACAATTGTATTATTTTCTGGAGGAGCTAAATACACTTTAGCAATATCTTGTAATCTTAATATACTGGCATCTGTTACTTTTAATATAATTTGTTCAAACTGTTCCGGTTTACTTAAAGAACCATCTAATCTTATATCAAAATCACGGTTGGCGGTTTTAATAATTCCTGCCGGATAATAGATATTTTGTTTTTTTATAGCATTTTCAATTTCCAACACCGACATTTTATGCTGATATAATTTTACCGGATCTGGCTCTATCCGCATAGAATAATATTTACCACCACGCACTTCTACTCGACCTATTGTTTCAAGTTTTTCTAAAAGGTTGACTACATTCTCTTGAGCAATCTGAGTTAATTGCAAATTATTATATACGTCACTACTAATGCTTAAGAACAAACTAGGATAATTATTAGCATCGTGCTTACCAATATAAGGAGCTTGCATATCTTTGGGAAATATATAGCTTATCTCAGCAATTTTAGACCGAACATCGTTTAAGGATACTTCGATATTAGCCGATGATAAAAATGTTAAAGAGATATAGCTACTACCTGTCGCACTTTGGGAAGTGATAGAATCAAGATTTTTTATAGTTTTTAGAGCCTTTTCAATACGAGTGGTAATTTCTTTTTCCATATAAAGAGCATCCGCCCCAGGATAATCTGCATATACTGTTATTACAGAAGAAGAGATATCGGGAATACCCCTAATTTGTAGTTTAGTAAAAAATACAGCTCCTAAAATAACAATTACTAGACTCAGAACTGTTGCAAATACTGGACGCTTGATGCATATTTCACTTAAATACATATAAACAAATCCTATTCAATACCAATTGTTAATTTTTTCTCAAGAATTTTGGCTAAGTTACTAATAATTATTACCATAACATAATAACAAAGCCCTGCTATTAACAGAGGCGTAAAATAAGTAAAATGTTCAGCCGATACTAGCTGAGCTCTCCGCATTAAATCCATTCCACCGATCGTTGATATAATCGATGATTCTTTGATTAGGTTAATAAGCTCATTAACCAATGAAGGTAAAATATTTCTTATAGCTTGCGGTAAGATGATATCTTTGATCATTAATCTTTCAGGTATGCCTAACGCCTTAGCCGCTTCAATCTGCCCCTTGTCAACAGCATTCATTCCAGCTCTAATTATTTCCGAAACATATGCCCCTGAATTTAATGAGAAAGCTATGGTACCTGCAGCGAATACTCCAAGCTTAATACCAATTACCCCAGGCAAACCAAAATAAATTATACTAAGTTGGATAAGTAGTGGTGTACCACGAAAAATTGATGTATAAAAATTAGCAAATAACCTTAAGGCATGACTTTTGCTTAACTTACAAATTGCTAGTAAAGTACCGATAATCAATCCAAATAACACTGAAACTAAGCTATATTTCAGTGTTACTACCATCCCTTCTATAATATATAATATAGAAGAGAAATCAAGTAATTGCTCAAACATCTAACACTCTTAAATTTCCTGAATTCGTTTCAATACAGGAGATAATTAAATCTATATTCTATAAGTCATTGCGAGACCATGTACCATTAGCTACAACTTACTTTTGCCCATATTTTTTCCACTAAAAATACCTTGTTATAAATATATATACAACAAATTAATGCTAGCACTAAGTAATTATTGACGGATATGTCTTAAATTGCTAATTTTTGTAATATCTAGATTGCTACTAGACCTTATAGGGTTAATATCTATGCCCCCACGTCTTGTATATCTGGCATAAACAGTTAACTCATCGGGAATACAAAACTTACTAATATCACAAAAAATACGCTCAACACATTGTTCATGAAACTCATTATGATTACGAAATGACACCAAATATTTTAATAAAGAACTATGGTCAATTTTTTTGCCTCGATAGCTAATTTGTACTGATGCCCAATCTGGTTGATTAGTCACTAAACAATTTGATTTAAGCAAATTAGAATATAGTACCTCATCGACGATCTTCGTATTATCTTCCAATAATTTTGGCAAATTTTGACTAATTTCAAAACTAGTAATCGTCACATCTAACCTATCGAGATTTATACCTGAAAAAGATTGCAGCCTAGTACCATCATATGACTCTAAATCTTTTAAAAACACTATTACATCTGACCCAAATATTAGACTTAAATCCCTGGTAATTAACTCTATTACTTGCTCTGAACTGCTAAGCTTAGTATTACTAAAAGAATTTAAGTAAAGCTTTAGTGATTTTGATTCTATAATATTAGGTGAATCGCTACTCACCATAAATTCCAATATCCGTATCTCAGGTTTACCAGTTTGGTTTAGCCAAGAGACCTCATAACAATTCCAAATATCAAAGCCATAAAAAGGTAAATCACCTATTATCTGTAATTGCTCTCTAGCAAATTTACGACTAATTGGCTGTAATAAACTATTATCATAAACATCTATATACGCAGTTTGCTTGCCGAGTATAGTTTCCAAATCCATTTTATTTTATCCAGTAAGTCATGTAGTTCGGATGTTCTACACCATTTAATAAATATTTAAAACCCATAGCAATCCTTAATATAAACCACACCAACAAACATATATACAATACAGGTCCAATTAGTATTATAGTGGTTATTATAGATATCATCATACCAACAAGCCCTATCCAAAAAGTACGAAGTATAAAAATGTAATGACTGGCTAAATATTTATTTTTAATATCCTTATTAATATAGGCAAAAACTGCTCCAATAATAGGTAGTAACGGAGCAACTATTCCACATAAAAATAATATATAAGTTACGACAAGATTAGTTTTTCCTGCTGCTATATATTTTTTAATTTCCTTATCCATTTTCATCTCTTCAACTTTTTAACTACTAAAATTCTTAACCACTAAGTGCATTATACTACCATATTTGATATAATCTATCTCATTATCTGTAAAAGCTTGTAATATTACGCCGATAGTTTCAATTATACCACTTTTCCTCTTGATAACACAACTAAGTTGTTTATAAGGCTCTACTTTATTACTTAAGCCTGTAATTGTAATATATTCAGAACCATCAAGTTTTAAATCACTTACCGTAGTAGAAGTGAGTACAAGCGGTAACACACCCATACCAACTAAATTTGACCGATGAATTCTTTCAAAACTTTCAGCAATTACCGCTTTTACTCCTAGTAAACTAGTACCTTTTGCTGCCCAATCTCTCGACGAACCAGAGCCATATTCTTTACCTGCAAAAATTACTAAAGGGATAGAATGAGCCTTATAATCCTGAGAAGCGTCATAAATACTCATTTGTTGACCATTCCGTTGATTGATCGTTATCCCCCCATCAATTCCAGGACACATAGCATTTTTAATTCTATTATTGGCAAAAGTCCCACGCATCATTACTTGATGATTGCCACGCCGTGATCCATAAGAGTTAAAATCTGCTGGTAAAATACCCTGCTCGGTTAAATATTTAGCAGCAGGGCTTGTTTTACTAATATTTCCGGCTGGCGATATATGATCAGTAGTAATAGAATTGCCAAAGATGGCTAATATCCTAGCAGATTCTATATCCTCCAATTCACTCGATATATGCTCGATACCTTCAAAATAAGGTGGATTATTGATATAAGTGCTATTTTTATTCCAATTATAAGTATCACTTTTAGTTACCTTAATATTTTGCCATTCCTTATCACCTAAGAATATATCACTATATTTCTCCTTAAACATTTTACAGTCAATAGATTCCTCAATTATTTTCTGTATCGAATGTTGAGTAGGCCAAATATCCTTAAGATAAACATCCTTACCATCACAACTTTTTCCTATCACATCCGTCTCAAGATTAATGTTGATAGTACCGGTGATAGCATAAGCAATAACTAGCGGCGGAGAGGCAAGATAACTAGCTATGGTTAGAGGATGTACCCTACCCTCAAAATTTCTGTTACCAGATAATACCGAAGCAACAACCAGATTGTTTTTGGTAATAGTCTCTTCTATTTCCGGCAACAGTGACCCAGAATTGCCAATACATGTAGTACAACCATAGCCAACAAGATTAAAACCTAAATCATTGAGATATTGATCAAGCCCACTTTTCTTCAGATACTCTGTCACTATTTTTGAACCAGGAGCCAATGAGGTCTTAACCCATGGCTTTTTCACTAATCCAAGTTCTACTGCTTTTTTAGCCAGCAAGCCGGCAGCAACCATTACATTAGGATTGGAAGTATTGGTACAGCTAGTAATTGCCGCTATTACGACATCACCATGACTAATTGCATATTCATCAGTCACAGGGTATTTTTTATCAATATTAACATCACCTTTGGTTAAAGAAGCTAGTTCACTGTTAAAATTACTAGCGGCATTTCTTAGGTTAACTCGATCTTGCGGACGTCTTGGTCCTGCTAAAGAAGCTTCGATAGTAGATAAATCCAACTCTAATGTCTCAGTATATTCTGGAATAATTGTCGATTCGTACCATAATGACTGTAGCTTAGCATATTGCTCTACTAATTTTATGCGATTTGGCTCTCTAGCCGTCAAGTTAAGATATTTGATAGTCTCATTGTCAATTGGAAAGAAGCCACAAGTAGCACCATATTCAGGAGCCATATTTGAAATAGTTGCCCTATCTGCCAATGTTAAAAAGTCCAATCCATCTCCATAAAATTCAACAAATTTGCCAACGACATTTTTCTTCCTTAACATTTGGGTAATGGTTAGCACCAAATCTGTAGCGGTAATCATCCCATTTAAAGAGCCAGTCAATTTAAAGCCAATTACCTCAGGTATAATCATTGATAGAGGCTGACCAAGCATTGCCGCCTCAGCTTCAATCCCCCCTACTCCCCAACCAAGAACTGCCAGACCATTAATCATCGTAGTATGACTATCTGTACCAACCAATGTATCCGGATAAGCAAAAGTTCCCCCTTCTTGTTGTTTAGTCCACACAACATTAGCTAAATATTCCAAATTAACCTGATGACAAATACCTGTTCCCGGGGGTACTACTTTAAAATTATCAAATACTTCCTGCCCCCATTTTAAAAACTCATAACGCTCTATATTCCGAGCTACTTCCATTGTAACATTTTTATCAAAAGCTTCACTTGTTCCATAATAATCGACTTGTACCGAATGATCTATTACCAGATCAACAGGTATCAAAGGATTAATCTTTAATGGATTCTTCCCTAGTTTTTTCATAGCATCACGCATAGCAGCTAAATCAACAATAGCCGGAACGCCAGTAAAATCCTGCATCAGTACCCTAGCTGGCATAAATGGTATCTCAGCCTCAGATTTCCTTGCCTTAAGCCATTCTTTAAATAGCAACAACTTCTCTTGGCTACCAGTTAGACGCAGAACATTTTCAAATAATATCCTTAAACTATAAGGTAAACGCTTTAACTCAAGCCCAATATCACTTGCCGCCTTATTTATATCAAAAATTTTATAAACATCCTCTCCAACAGATATTTCTTTAAGATAATCATAATTCATACTAACCACTCCAAATTTGTTTTATAGCTAACTCGACTAGTATTATGCTGTCATTGCGAGCGAACGTATGTGAGCGTGGCAATCCATTTCTAATCACTTTCCTGGATTGCTTCGTTGCCACTAAAGTGGCTCCTCGCAATGACTAAGTAATACTATTCGGGATAGCTATAACCATTAACTTTCATTTTGAGTATACACTAAAAATACCTAACACTAAGCTTTTCATGCAATTTAATTTGAAAAATATTTATATTTTATATCATCCCTGCGTAGAATGCTATACCACAACTGTTGAAAGTTAGAAGGTAGAACGGGTTTTAGATCACTTTTCCGTCATTGCGAGCCACCGTAGGTGGCGTGGCAATCCATTTTTGGTTACTTTTATGGATTGCTTCGTCGACCTAAGGTCTTCCTCGCAATGACGGTTTCTCAATTATTGTTTTCTTAAACTAACGCTTATGCGTAAGCAGGGGTCTAGATTCCCGCCTACGCGGGAATGACAATAGTGGGCGAGAATGACAAGGAGAAGCAAGAATGACAAAAAAAACCAGATTTCACTATTTTTATTAAACAATTTTAAAATTAAATCTTGACTTCTTTATGAAAAAGCTATTTTATCAATTTTGATAGTTTATATTAACTATCTTGTTAAAAAAAATGTTAACCAATGTTATTAAATAGGAAATAAATTTTTATGACACCAACACACAATATTAAAGCATCTACACGTAGTAAGTATTTTAAAACTAAGAAAAAGGAAGCTAAGAACGTAGAACAAAGTCTTACTGAAACTCAGCTTAATAGTCTGAAAAATGCCTTTAACCACCCAGATAGTGAAGAGTTACTTAAAAAATTCTCTGATTCACAAAAAACAGCCTTCCTAAAATATATTATAAAAAAATACGCCACCCTTGACGAGCAAGGAAACATTGACAAAGATATGTTTAACGAGACAGAGCAAAGCGAAGCTATCCGTCTTAAACTCGTTGAACCTGAGGCAAGTCCTCAATCAGGCAATTTGCTTGATATGGCTGCTAAGGTTATTTCATCTATTCCTAAAGGGCTTGTCTTAGGGCTAATGGCCAGCGAAGCATTGAAAAGCGTTGGAGCATTTCCTACAGAATATAATCCTAATCATCAATCTGCAGAATCTCCAGAAAATTCTAATGTAGTTCATCATAGGAGTGCTCGTGACGCTTATTATAAGGTTATCAATCAAAACGCTACTCTACCAAATCAGCACTGCTTTGTACTTGAAATGGAGCAAAATTTATACAACGATTGGCTAATGTCTTCCTCTACAACAACACTATATGCTTACTGTCAGGATAAGCCTTGCGACCAAAAAGGCAATATTGTAGGAAATAAACGAAGGATTGACTCTAGCGAGTCAGCTAGTGAACTCGCACCAGGTGCTTGGGTAGGCAAGAAATCTATAGGCCATGATAATGAAACAGTAATAACAGAATATTCCTTTGATGGACCTAAAGAAAATCCTATAGCAGGTTTTGTTACAATCGAACATACATGCCATGAACCAGCTTATCAGCTTGTAAAGGAGGCTGACCTTTTATTGGCTAAGAAGGAACCTCTAGCAGCTCTAAAAAAATACCAGGATGCTCTCGACCTACGTGAGGATTATTCTCTTGCATTGGAAGGTAGGGCTAAAGTATTAGCAGAATTAATCAAAACCACTACTGCTGAACCAACTTCTTCCACCTCTAACGAGAATTCTAGCACAACAACTACTACAGAAGCTTCTACTACTAAAGAAAATTCTTCTACTGCTATGCCGAAAGATACCAATACCCAGGCAAAATCTTCTACACCAACAGCACCACAAGACCAAACTACCCCTTCTAATGAAGAATGGACAGTGAAAGGTATAGTGGGTACTGCAGTTTCCAGTGGGGCTGCAATACTTACAGCATTGGCTGTTGCTGGTGTTCTTTACAAGAAAGGTGGCAATATTTACAATGCTTGTTTGAAGTATTTGAGTAAATCAGACCCAGAACTTAAAGATTGTAATGAGCATGGTGTATTTGAGTCAGATCAATTCATCCCAAGTAATGATAACGGTGATGCAAAGGTAACACAAGATTCATCAGTTTCACCGTCAGAAGTTTTACTGGCAGGAGCTGAGGACTCAGTAACATCAGAGGTATAAGTCGCTGAAAAAACAAAAACCGATACTATAACTAATCTACTAAGGCTCTTTATAGCCCCTCGCAATGACCTGGGTAAAACTCGTCATTGCGAGAAGCCACTTTAATTACAACAAAGCAAAAAAGTGACCAAAAATGAATTGCCACGACCACTATGTGGTCTCGCAATGACGATGAAATACTATTCAGGTTGCTATAATCATTAAACTTTTATTTTGAGTATACACTAAAAATACCCACCACTAAGCTTTTCATTTAATTTAACTTTAAAAAAATAAATATTTAAAGTAAATTATATAAGAACTTTTTAGCACACTGTTATTCACTTTTTATATAATTAAACCTTGACTTCATATATAAAGAACCTATCCTATCAATTCAGATAGTTTATTTTAACTATCTTGTTAGGTTAAATGTTAATTAATATACTAAAATAGGAAATAATTTTTATGAAAATTTTCTCTAGTTCTGCTGGACCAATATTTCTACTGGCTACTTCAGCCTTACATCCTACCGTTAATTCCTTTCCTATAGAAAGCACCACTAGTATACTCCCTAGTGATGCTTATTCTACTAGCCCAAAGGATCATACACTTTTAAGTAAGCTTGAAGGAAGTTACATTGCGAACAATTCTGTAGAAACATTGAACCATTTTTTAAAAAAATTAAATGACTCTTTAACTCTATCACAAAAACTATATGAAGAAGATTCATTTTCAAACACATTGGATGACGATTCTTTTAAACCATTCGACAATCTTCCTGAATGGAAGAAGTATAATACAAAATATCCCCCTTTAAACACATCTGCGGAAAGTACTATTACAGCTGAGACAGATTCTACTGCTACTCCACTTGAAGTAACTTCTAGTATTTCTGAGGAAAGTACTATTACAGCTGAAATAAATTCTACTGCTACTCCACTTGAAGTAACTTCTACTACTTCTGCGGAAAGTACTATTACAGCTGAAATAAATTCTACTGCTACTCCACTTGAAGTAACTTCTACTACTTCTGCGGAAAGTACTATTACAGCTGAGACAGATTCTACTGCTACTCCACTTGAAGTAACTTCTACTACTTCTGCGGAAAGTACTATTACAGCTGAGACAGATTCTACTGCTACTCCACTTGAAGTAACTTCTACTACTTCTGCGGAAAGTACTATTACAGCTGAGACAAATTCTACTGTTTCATCTACAGCATCCTCTCAAGAGCAAAACTCTAATCAAGGATTATGGTCATATTCTATAGCTTTAGGACTAACTATAATAGGGGCTGCTACTATGCTTATCAAAAATAAGTTTTGTAGTAATGAAACACAAGAAGAGTCAAATAAAGAGATGGATACGTTTGATCTATCAGATTTTTTAACTCCTGTAAACAATGTTACATTAGAACTTGATAATGTAGCACTTATGGCGGAGCCTACAGAGGATACTCAAGCATAAATGTTGTCATTTGAGCAAGTCACTCTTATTATAGAGCAAAAAAGTATCTTCACTAATATTAGTATGACTTTTTTACCGTCATCTATAGTTTATTTTCAAGGAACCAATGGTTGTGGAAAGACTTCATTACTTAGGATTGTAGCTAATATACAAAATCCAACAAGTGGCAATGTTTTGTATAAGTTATTGAATTGCAAATATTTAAAAAAACCTTATTGCAATTATATTGGACATAATCTTGGATTAAAATCTCAAATAACTGTATTAGAACATCTAAGATTTTGGTCCACAACTTACGGTTCCCTTGAAACATTAGAAGCTTCAGTACATTATTTTAAGTTATATAATATTTTGCATGAGAAATGTTACAGGCTTTCTGCTGGCAACCAAAAGAAAGTTGCCTTAGCAAAGCTCATTGCTTGCCAATCAAATTTATGGTTATTGGATGAAGTAGAAGCAAATCTAGATCAAGAAAATAAAGAATTGCTATATAATTTGATGATTTCAAAAGCAAATAATGGGGGGGTGATTTTGGCTACCTCCCACTCCAATATAGATATTAAGTCAGCACAAATAATTAATCTTGAGGATTATCTGTTGTTGAACAAATAACTTTTGATATTTCAAGAAATGAGGGTTGACTTTAGTTGTTAAAATATATATATTTTGATGTATACTTGATGGATTTCAATGTATATATTAAATGTCGAAATTATGAGATTATAGAGCGTGACAAAAATTATTAGTTCTAAATATAAGGCAAGCAGAAGACTAGGTGTAAGCCTGTGGGGCGATAGCAAAGATGCCTTCAATACAAGAAATTACCGTCCTGGTCAACATGGCCAGAATAGTATGATTAAAACTTCTGATTATGGGGTCCACTTAAAGGCTAAACAAAAGCTTAAATGTCATTATGGTCGGATTAACGAAAAACAATTTAGAAACACCTTTACTCTTGCACAAAAAATGAAAGGCAATACTGGTGAAAATTTTATAGGTCTATTAGAGAGAAGGCTTGATGCTGTTGTATACAGAATGAATATTGCCCCAACGATTTTTGCTGCAAGACAATTTGTCACACATGGTCATATTAAGGTAAATGGCAAAAAGGTTGATATTCCAAGCATGCGATTAAAAGAAGGCGATGTCATCGAGCTAAAGGAATCAGCAAAACAAATTCCTGTAATACTCGAGACAGCTAACAAACAAGAAAATACCGTACCAGGTTATTTAACTTTTGATGCTCATTCATTGTCTGGTAAGTTCGTCAGAATTCCAGTAATTTCTGACGTTCCGTACCCTTTCGAACCAGAAGTACATTTAGTAATTGAACTTTATTCAAGATAGTGGACCAACCATCTATTAGTGAGGAAGATAGTAGGTCAACTGTCGAAAGTTAGAAGAGGAAGTGGTTTTAAACAGGGAAGTTTAAAACCTGTATGTGGTCAACGTCTATTAGCGAGGAAGACCGTAGGTTTACAAACAAATCCAGAAAAGCAACCACATCCCCTCTAAGTTTGTATTTTTCTCTATCATAAACAATTTCTGTTTTTCTATTTTTTCTGCCAGGGATAACGGTAATATTATTCTGAGACTCAAGGTTTGGTCTATTTTTATTACTATCATATCCACGATCTTGGATAACATCACATCCAACGATGTCTGCGGTTAACTCTTCTACTACAGCAATATCGTTCCTATTGCCAGCAGTTAAAAATCCTTCTATTATGTGCCATGATGTAGTCATAGCAAGATGTAATTTTGCACTCATTCCTCCTTTACTTTTTCCGTTGCTTTGCCCCCCCTTTTAAACCACACCCCACCTTCCAATAGATATAGAGGTGATAAATTCAATAAAGTGATAGACATATTAAACTGTGATATTCATAGTCTTGTAAGTTTTAGCCTACATATTGAAATATACCTGGCATAAACACAATATAAATTTTATCAGTAAGTAATTTTTTCTTAGCCAGAAGACTTGACTTAGTTGGATTAATAAAGTTATATTATATAAGTGGATTTAAGAATATAAATTAATTTATGAGTGTTGTATGAAAAGTGGCAATGAAAATGATACAAGTTTAACCGTTGCCAATGAAGCGGTGAATAAGGTAGCTGAGGCTGTAATTACAGTGAGTGCTAATTTGCCAGCATCTTCTGCCGAGAAAAAAGATTTAGACGATATGGCTAAGATTCTAGTTGGTGCGATGAATGTCTTGGAAAAAAGTAACTCACTTCAAAATGTAACAGCTAAAGATATAAAAGAGTTGGAAGAAAAAGCTGAGAGCATTAAGAGTCGTTCGTCAATTGGTACCCAAATAAAGGCATGGTTTAAATCATGGTTCATCCCTCTCATTAATTTTTTAAAATCTTCGTTTAGTAAACAACATCAAGAAAAATTACAACAAGCAACAGAAGATTTTGTTAAAGGAACTGAGGATATACGGAAACAAACTATACAGGAACAAGTTGTGCAGGAACAAATAGCTGTAACTATTCCAGTAAAAGAAACCCCGGTGCAACCGTCTTTGGTGGGAACTCCTAAACCTCAAGTGATATCTACACCAGTACCGTTAGTAGTGCTAGAAAAAACCTCTATACAAGATGTTGTTCCAGGTGCTCCACCGCCCCCTCCACCACCACCGCCCCCGGCATTTACTACCCCACTTGATCCTTTGGCAGCTCGAGGTAAGGAGAAGAAGTCAGTAAATCAAGCAGTTGCAGAACCAGTAGAGGATATGGTGAATGAATTGAAAAAAAAGCTTGAGGCATGGGTGGTAAAAGCTGGTGCAGTTGAATTTAAGCCAGACTCTCCTAAACATCTTAAAGAGTTCGCTGAATTTGACAAGCTGAGAAAAGATGAGATAACCCGCCAAACTAGACAAGACGAAATAGACACTCAAAGAATAGCAGCGGCACTGAAAGCAGAAGCAGAAAAGCAAGCAGCAAGTGCAAAAGTTCCTCCTAAGGTTGAACTTAATAAGGAAGGAGGAGTACCAATACCACCACCTCCTCCACCTATACCTGGTACAGCTGGTGTTCAACCATCTAAACCAGTAGTAAACAAACCCCCGGCAGCAGGAGCGAAGGTACAGGCGAAACCTGTTCAATTTGCTGTCGATAAGAATGCTATCATGGAAGCGGCAAAAGGCTTGAGGAAACTTAGTGAAGATTCTACCCCTATAAAACCAACAGAAAAGCCTGTGACAAATTTTAAAGCACATCTTAAACCAAGAGAGAGTAATAGTAGATAACTGCTTAGTCCAAAAGTTGTAGTAAGCGTTTACGGAAAAAGAGTTAAAGTACAATACGTCTATTAGCGAAAAGGCTTAAGCCAAGAAGCAATCCATTACTGGTCATTTTTTGGATTGCTGCGTCGCCACAAAGCAGCTCCTCACTAATAGACGTTTGACGAGCAGATTTTTTATTCATCATAAGAAAATAGCAAAAAAACCGTGAACGTTCACAACCTAGTTTTATGATTGAAAGCTTTTTACCTTAAAACTTTTTCTATGGTAAGACGAAAGACCATGAAGGCTTATAGCGTTTAGATGCTCTTTCGTCCCATAGCCGAAGTTTTTGTGCCACATATATTCTGGAAATTCTTTGGCATATTCAAGTAATAAACGATCTCTAGTAACTTTTGCAATAATAGATGCTGCTCCAATAGAAATCGATAAATTATCGCCATTTACTATACTAATAAATCTTGGATCGTTAAATTTCATGTTACCATCTATTAATACTGTATCCGGTTTAACAGAAAGATTTGCCACTGATATAGTACAAGCCTTTTTAGTTGCTTCAAGGATATTAATTATATCTATCTCATCGTGATACACTATACCAACAGACCAAATATAATTTTGAGTTATTTGTTCATATAACAAATTCCTCCTTTCTCTAGTAAGTTTTTTGGAATCTTTGATACCATTTATGATTTTTGTTTGATCAATAATAACAGATGCAGCCACTACAGGACCAACTAGCGGTCCTCTACCAGCTTCATCTACTCCAGCTACTAATCCAATATATTTTTGTTCTAATTCAAACATAATACCTCTTATTTGTACAACTAACCTGATTAGTTTAGTATTTTTACATTAGTGGGAGTTGCCCCAATATCTAATGACAGTGGTAGGTATAGTGGGTATAGGTATACAACTCATGGGCAAATTTTGTAAGACCTATGTTGTTTGTAGCTGCTATGGCCACTATAAACTCTAACTCTGAACTGAAAGTATTTTATGAGAATCTGATCAATATAGGAAAAAAGAAAATAGTTGCACTGGTAACGTTAATGCGGAAGATCATTGTGATTGCAAACGCTAAGTTACGTGATTTAACTAGCTCCGCAGAAGCAATAAAAATTTAAACCAAATTTATTTAAATTTTTATTGCTAACATAATTGATCCATTCCTGGTCATTTTTTGGATTGCTTCGTCAACCTTACTGTCTCCTCGCAATGACTCTTGGTGACCGGATTTTTTATTCATCATAAAAAATAGTAAAAAAGATGTAGGGTACTATTATGTAATCGTTGAAATACCACATGTTTCATTACTTGAACCAGCTACTATATTTATAATTTCAGGAGCTTTAAACAATATTATAACCCCAGTTATAATAACTAGTGCCACTTCCCATTTTAATTGTCCTCTGAGAGTTTGAATTCCTAGAACAACTATACCAATAACTGCTATACCACGAGCCGTATTTCCACGAAATACTTTAATCATATTGCACAACACATTACCTACTGGATCAGCAGTAGCTGCAGCAGCAAAAACATCTGATGCTGCAATAATCAGAGCAACACTGCAAAGAACAAACAGCAAACGCAAGACAAAGTTATTATCAGACTGTTCAGAATAGGGTCTATAAATATTCATGTTTTACCTCATTAACGAATTATTAGACATGCAGCTGATTCTATATGGTAGTTTTTTACAATTCAAGGATTAATATAATAATAGTTGCAATCTAGTTGAATAATTGCCGGAGAATACAGGCTTGCGTGGTGTTTTAGTCACAATTTTTACAAGTTAGTTAATTCTAAAATTTATTTCCCAAGAACATATATAAAAGTGAATAAAAATAACCATACTACATCGACAAAATGCCAGTACCAAGCGGCAAATTCAAAACCTAAATGACCATTGCCTTTAACAAAATCACCTCTTCGTGCTCTATAATAACAAACAGTTAAGAATATAGTGCCAATTATTACATGAGTACCATGAAAACCGGTTGCTAAATAAAAATTAGAAGAATAGATACCGTCTTTAAATTTAAAAGTTGCATGATGATATTCGTAAGCTTGCATTAAACTAAAAAATATCCCCAATATTATGGTCAAACCAAGAGCTGTTACACAATCTTTCTGATTATTTTCCTCAACAGCATAATGTGCCCATGTTACTGTTGTACCAGATAATAAAAGAATCAATGTATTAATAAAAGGGATGTCAAAAGGATCAAATGTTTGAATAGATGCAGGAGGCCATATACCAGGCTTTACTACCCATACACCATCTAGCAATCCTACAGGAAAAAGACTTGCGTTAAAAAAGGATCCAAAAAATGCTGCAAAAAACATTATCTCTGACAAGATAAATAATGCCATACCTATCCTTAAGCCAATTCTTACTGGCTCAGTATGATGTTTTCCAATTAATCCCTCTTTAATTACATCTCTCCACCAGGAAGATAAACAAAAAATCACCGAAAAAATACCGACCCCAAAAACATATGTTCCAAATCGATATTGATGCATAAACATTATGCTACCAATAGCTAAAAGCAATAAGGCAAATGCAGTCAGAATGGGCCAAGGGCTGGGATCGACAAGATGGAATGGATGCTGTTTTCCTGGTACAGAAACAAAACTATTATTTTTAATAGACCCATGTAACATAAATTAAAGACTCATAAACAATTTATTGCTTGGTATATTCTATGCTATCTTCTATAAATATCAAGATATAGTCTTCAAAATAATCTTATTTTACTTGTTATAACTAACCCGATTAGCATTTATCTATAGTAAACTAACATCTATTTCTGGCGTCATTGCGAGCAAACATACGTGAGCGTGGCAATCCATGAAGCTTGTTTATGGATTGCCGCATCCGCCGCAAAGCGGCTCCTCGCAATCTGATGTATCCCCACGAAATTCTTGCTACATGAAACCTAGATGTCAAGCAGTTTACGAACTATTTGACACGTGGAAAGTATAATCAAAACGCTATGTATTTTAAAAAATTTCTAATTTTGAGAATTTATTGCATTTTTTGACCTGATTAAATGTTCTTCAAACCTTGTGAAGTCTAGGGTTTACTAAAATCAATTAATTGGCAACTCGCATTATTTTGCAACAATTTCGTGGGGATACATCAGCTCGCAATGACACTTAGAGAACAGCTTTATAGACAACCCCAATTAATACACCGTATCAACATAATAATGTGCCATCTCTGACCCCCTTCCATCACAAGCTACTTCTTCATTATGGTATTCTTGAACACAGCTAATAGCATCATTAATAATATTATCTTCATGTTCAAACATTGAACTAAAAAATTTAAGAAATTTATTCTGAAAATGACTAAGTTCAGATATATTGATATTTTTAAAATTGCCATCAGCAATTAAAGGCAGGTGAGCAGACAAAGCTACAAGCTGTGCGTCATTTAATCCTTTTAAGAATACTTGCAGAACATCATATTCTTTGGGTGATAATTTCATTAAGCCTTCTTTTAAAGACTCAGCTTGCTTCTCACTTAAGTTTATCGCTAATTTTGCTTCAAATTCTTCTGATATTACGTGAGTATTAACAGTATCCTTATCTTGTCCTTTTTTGTCAATATTATCGTTCTCTTTATCCTCGCTAAGAACACTAGACTCCTCAACACTTTGTGCCTCATGAAGCTTTAAGCTTTCCTCTCTAGCTTGAACATTCTTAACCAATGTTGCACATAGCTTTTCAATCAATTCTTTATTATCTTCGACATATTTCTTACCAACTTCTTTTAATTTAGCTATATTAGATGGACTAACATTATCTAACTTCGTACATCCTTTTGGCAGATTAAGTACAATTTCTATAAATTGTCCATCTTCCGATAGGTCTCGCCTAACTTCATCCGTAGCATCCTTTTCATTAGCTCTCAGAATTTTATTCACCAGGTTTCCCTTAGTTACCCAACCTATCGAACCATCAAGTTTTTTTGATGGTATCTCTCTTGGTATATCCGGTGGTTCAAAATTAAGAGCACAAATTGTCGTGTTTTTTAGCATTTCTCTTTGTTGCTCAATATTTAATCCTTCTTTAAGCTTTTTTAGGATTGATGCAGCCGGACGATTAGCCCCTAACCCTCCATCAACAAAAGCAGTACCATTATCTTCGTCAATAACAGGTTTAAAATAGGTAGGAGCAGCTGCACTACAACGAGCTGCCCATTTTGCAAGAATACCTTTGTCAGCAGGGTTATCACTATCCCAAAACTTATTAGGATTATCTTCTTTACCACTTACGTCAAAAGCAGAAATAAAAGCACGAGTTACACTATCTCCCAAAGTAGTATCACCTGCATATTCTTCTAGTGCTGCTTTAAGAGGTTTTTGACTATATTGATGCTTAAATATTTTAAGAAACCCTCCTCCAAACTTTGGTGGAAAAATTTCAGCTGCTTTATTTTCAAACATCTCTAAAACTTTTTCTGCTGAAAAAAGCGGTTCTGTTGAGCCTGGTTCTTTAGGGCGTGTCAATGCAACTGTAATTATTGCACCGACACTAGTACCAGCAATACCGTCAAATAATTTAGATATAGGCATGCATGTAATTTTTTCGATTTTTGCAAGCACCATCAACTGAGAGACTCCTTTGATCCCGCCTCCTGAGAGCGAGAGAAACATCTTTTGTAATGTTGGCATGATAACAACCTCATAAAATTTAAGTTTAATAATAAATATTATATAGCTTATTACAGCATAGTAACTATCTTGTTTAAGAAAATCAAGCAATAGATGAAATAAGTTGCTAATTATTAGATAAAAATTAATTATATAGTAACAATTATGTTACTGCGAAACTAAGGGTTGACAAAACTGCAATAATATGGTAAATAAGGTTATGATATAATTGGTTGTGTAGATTTTTTTAAAGATACTTACCACAAGAAAATAAAATTATTTTACGCTTTATAAGTTGGTTAAGTTGTCTATAATCCGATTTAATTAAATTTATTGATAAGATATAGATGAGTAAACCTAAGTCCGTTTTTTTATCAGCAATTTCAGGAAATATACTAGAATATTACGATTTCACAGTATACTCAGTATTCTCACTAACGATTGGTCGTACGTTTTTTTCTGAAAGTTCAGAATTTATGCAAATAATGTTAAGTCTCTGTGTATTTGCAGTAGGGTTTGTTACTAGACCAATAGGCGGCATATTTTTTGGTTATATTGCAGATAAATATGGTAGGCGGATATCCTTGATTATTTCTATGCTTGGTATGACTATACCAACATTCACTATGGGGTTAATCCCTTCTTATTCTAGTATAGGAATTTGTGCACCTATAATATTGATTATAATGCGTCTCTTACAAGGTTTGTGTATTAGTGGCGAAGGTGCTGGAGCGGCTATTTTTATTCTAGAGCATCATCAAAATTTACGCCCAGGTTTTACAGCTGGTTTAGTAAATGGTTCAAACATTGCTGGTACATTAATTGCTATTCTTGTAGGAATTATTATTGAGCAATATTTTCATCATCTTGACTTTGCCTGGCGTTTCGCGTTTTTATTAGGTGGAGTTCTGGGGTTGGTTGGCTTTTATTTACGCCTTCGTGTATCAGAGACTCCCATTTTTAAAATGTTAGCTGAACAGAAAAAAACTTTAAAAGCTCCTTTTATCAACGTAGTAAGGACAGCTTGGAAGGCAATGTTTTTAACATTTTGTATTGGGGCAGTTGCTAGTAGTATCACATATTTAATAAAAACTTATACCAATGTGTATTACCGCGATGTTATGCATTTTGATAATACAACTGCCCTTATTTATTTATTATATGCCAACTTTATAGCAATGATATCTATGCCATTATTTGGTGGATTAACTGATATTATGGGAAAATTTAAGGTGCTAGTTTTAGTAAGTATAGCGGGCTTAATACTAATTTTACCTACTCTATTATCTATGTCATTACCGTCCATATGGCAACAAATTTTTGCTCTAACTATCTTGGGTATTCTTGGTGGGTCAATAGCTGGAACAGCCTATAGTGTCATTATAGTGTTATTTTCTCCTGAACAAAAATTTTCTGGGGTAGCTTTTAGTTACAATTTGGGTATTGCCATGTTTGGTGGCACTTCTAGTGTTATTTCGCGTTGGCTTGTTGAAGAAACAGGTTTGTTTTATGCTCCTGCTTTTTATATTATAACTATTTATAGTATATTTTTAGTTATCATTTATTTTATGAGAAATGAAATAAGACGATTAATTAAGGCTAATAACTACAAGAGAGAAATAAATTGAGAAATTATTTTTACTTAAAGTATTAGTGGAAGAAAATTTTGGGGTATAATGTAAATAAATTGGAAAAATTATGACAACTGATAAAGAAAAAACGATAACATGGTTTAGTGATTTACGCGATCAAGTATGTAGCAAATTAGAAGAAATTGAGCTTGAATATAGTAAGGCGAAAGGTTTAGAACCAGCAAAATTCATACGAACACCCTGGGATAGAAAAAGCGGTGGTGGTGGAGTAATGTCTATAATGCGTGGCAACTTATTTGAGAAAGTTGGGGTAAATATTTCTACAGTTTTTGGAGAATTATCTTCAGAATTTAGTAAAAATATACCAGGTACAGAAAATAGTAGGAAATTTTTTGCTACTGGTATTTCTATCGTCGCTCACCTTACTTCTCCATTAGTACCAGCAGTGCATTTCAACACCCGCTATATCGAAACTGCTAATCGTTGGTTTGGCGGTGGTGGCGACCTAACACCATTTTATCCTGATAAGAATGAGACAGCAAAATTTCATACTGCTTTTAAACAAGCTTGTAATAAACATGATCCAAATTATTATCATAAATTTACAAAACAATGTGATGAATATTTTTACTTAAAACATCGGAATGAACCAAGGGGAGTAGGAGGTATATTTTATGATTATTTAAATACCGGAGATTTTAACAATGATTTTTCTTTTACTAAAGATGTAGGACAAGCATTTTTAACAATATATCCTGAAATTGTTAGAACAAAAATGTTTCTACCTTGGAGCAAGGAACAAAAAGATTATCAATTAGTACGTCGAGGCAGATATGTTGAGTTTAACTTATTATATGATCGTGGTACATTATTTGGCTTAATGACAGACGGTAATGTTGAAGCAATATTAATGTCTCTGCCTCCAGAGGTACGCTGGTAGCCTATAATTTTTCAGAGGAAAGCATTGTTAAAAAAGATAAGATATACGTGAGCATTCACAGTTTTTTTGCTGTTTTTTATGATGAATAAAAAATCTATTTGCCAAGTGTCATTGCGAGGAGTCGCTTTGTGACGACGCGGCAATCCAAAAAATGGTCAGGAATAGATTACTTCGACTACTACGTAGTCTCGCAATGACGTCTTGTACTTTTTTCCGTGAATGCTCACAGATATGCTTAATATATGACAATGCAGGACATCACATAATTTGAAAAATACAGGTTTTTCAGTATATATACTAAGTTCTGTTGACAAAATATTTTTCCAAGGATCATTTACTCATGACTAAACTTACCACTGAAGAAATTAGAAATAAATTTATAAGTTATTTTGTTGCCAATAATCATTTACACATTCCAGCTAGTTCTCTTATTCCTCATAATGATCCTAGTTTAATGTTTGTTAATTCTGGGATGGTACAATTTAAAAACGTTTTTACCGGTCAGGAAAATAGAAATTATCAAAGAGCGGTTACTAGTCAGAAATCACTACGGGCTGGTGGTAAGCATAATGATCTTGAGAATGTTGGTTATACTGCAAGACATCATACATTCTTTGAAATGTTGGGCAATTTTTCTTTTGGTGATTATTTTAAGGAAGAAGCAATATATCATGCTTGGAATCTTTTAACCAAGGAATTTGCTATAGCTAAAGAAAAACTATATGTAACGGTTTATTATACTGATGAAGAAGCAGCTACATATTGGAAAAAAATTGCTAATTTAAGCGATGAGCGAATTATTAAAATAAAAACCACTGATAATTTTTGGTCAATGGGAGATACTGGACCTTGTGGACCATGTTCAGAAATTTTTTATGATCATGGAGAGCAGATACAAGGCGGGTTGCCAGGAACGCAAGAGCAAGATGGTGATCGCTTCATTGAGATTTGGAATATGGTCTTTATGCAATTTGAACAAGTCGATAGTGATACTAGGATTGAATTGCCTAAAAAATCCATTGATACTGGTATGGGGTTGGAGCGTATTAGTGCTGTGATGCAAAATGTCTATAATAATTATGACACAGATTTATTTAAGGAAATAATCGCCTATACCGAGAATATAGTAAAAGTTAAGGTAGAAGGAGAGGCTAAGTTTTCTTACCGGGTTATTGCAGATCATTTACGAGCTTGTGCTTTTTTAATTAGTGATGGCATCATGCCCTCAAATGAAGGTAGAGGATATGTACTTAGGCGTATTATGCGTCGAAGTATGAGGCATGCCCATATACTTGGTAGTAGTGAACCTTTAATGTATAGACTGCTTCCTAAATTAGTAGAGATTATGGGAACAACTTATCCCGAACTGAGAAGGGCTGAGGATTTTGCCAGTAATATCCTGGAACAAGAGGAAATAAGATTTAAAGCAACTCTTGAAAGAGGTCTTAAATTACTTGATGATGAAACAAACCATCTTAGTAAAAATTCAGAGCTTTCAGGAGAAATAGTTTTTAAATTATATGATACATACGGCTTTCCTGTCGATTTAACTGAAGATATATTAAAATCTAAACAAATCTCCATTGATCTTGATGGCTTTAATAATAAGATGCAAGAGCAAAAAGACAGGGCAAGAAAATCTTGGTTAGGTTCGAATGAATCTAAAACAGATAAGATGTGGTTTGATATTAAAGCAGAATTTGGTAGTACCGAATTTTTGGGTTATTATTTGAATGAGGCGGAAGGTAAGATATTAGCTCTTATTAAAGATAATAAATTAGTTGATACTATAGAAACTAATGAGGAGAGATTTATTTTAATTAGTAATCAAACTCCTTTTTATGGGGAATCTGGTGGACAGATGGGGGATATAGGTTATATCAAATCTAGCAACAGTAAAATTAGAGTAGTAGATACGGTAAAATATCTTGGTTCAATAATTGCTCATATATGTATTTGGCAGGAAGGAACCACCATTAAGGTTGGAGATAGTGCCGATTTTGCTATTGATGTCAAATATCGTAATAATTTAAGAATTCATCATTCGGCAACTCATATATTACATGCAGTATTACATCAAGTACTTGGTAAACACGTAACGCAGAAAGGATCGCTGGTAGCATATGATCGTTTACGTTTTGATATTAGTCATATGGCGGCATTAACCCAAAAAGAAATTATCTTGATAGAAGATAAAGTAAATCAGATTATTACTGATAATTCAAAAGTTACCACAACATTAATGTCAACAGACGATGCTATTAAAGCAGGGGCTATGGCTTTATTTGGTGAAAAATATGATTCTGAAGTACGGGTGGTAGCGATGAATTCGCTTGAACTAAATTCACTTGAGTTATGTGGTGGTACACATGTTACTAGAACTGGTGATATTGGGATGTTTAAAATTACCAGTGAAAATGCTATTGCAGCTGGCGTTCGGAGGATAGAAGCGGTTTGCGGTGAATTTGTCTTAAAACTAATTAGGCAGAATGATGCGATGATTGAAAATATATCTGCCGCTTTAAAAATAGGTAAGAATGAACTTATTGATAAGGTTAATAGTCTAATTGCTAGTAAGAAACAATTAGAAGATCAGTTAGTATCTCTGCAGGTCTCGATGCTTGATTTGAATATTGAACAGATTGCCAAAGAATCAGTCAGTGTTTCCGATATAAAGTTTGTTTACAAGCTAGTACATAATATAGATAGTAAAATATTACGCTTATCTGCTGAACGAATAGTTGATAAGTCTGATAATCTTGTAGTTATATACATAGCTATGCCGGAAAAATCTAAAGAGGTTAGTGGTAGCACAGGGCATAATACTTGCAAATTATCAATTACAGTTGCTGTTAGTAAAAAAATCAGTAATAAGGTTCATGCTGGTAATTTGGCTAAAGAAATATCTATATTCCTTGGCGGTAGTGGCGGTGGTGGTCAAGCGAATATAGCTCAGGCAGGTGGTACAGATGTAAGTAAACTAGGAAAGTTACCAGATATGATAAAGGGGGTGTTATCAGAACTTTAACGGATTATAGTCAATTCAGGAGAAGTTGATGCTAGGAGCGATGGAGCGACGCCTATAAGTAATAGGCGAGTGACGAGTGACGACGTCACCAACTTCTCATCAATTGACTATAGATATATGGTATTTCTGACACAGATACTAAAGAGTTTAAAATGTAATATTAGAATAATTTTATGCTTTTAAGTAGTGATATGATAGTATATAATGCAGGCAATGGGTGTTTGACAATTTTTTGTTAGGCAAATGTAAATCAGTAGCTTATTTAATAATTTAAGGAGTTTGTTATGATACTAAAAAAAACCACAATAGCTTTTTTAGCACTATTTATGCTTTCTGGGTGTGGTGCAAAGAAAAAACCGATAGATACGGGTATAACTAATGAAGTTGAGGAAAGTTCTCTAGCTTCTGATTTTGAAAGACGTGCTGGTGACAGGGTGTTTTTTGCTCTTAATAAATCAGATATTTCACCTCAAGCAAAAGAACAGCTAAGTAAACAAGCTAATTGGTTAAAAAGCCATCCTAAAGTGACAGCCACTATTGAAGGGCATTGTGATGAGAGAGGGACAAGAGAGTATAACTTGGCACTTGGTGAAAGAAGAGCAGAGGCTGTTCGAAAATACTTGGCTAATAATCTAGGAGTTGAGGAGAGCAGACTTGATACTATCTCTTATGGTAAAGAGAGACCAGCTGTTCCTGGTGATAATGAAGCAGCTTGGGCACAGAACCGTAGGGCTGTAACTTCTATAAAATAAGGTATGTTAAATGATTTAAAGAATTGGAACTAAACAAGAACCAGTTCTTTAGAGCAGAAAAATATATAAAAGGGTCAGCATATTTATTGTTGACCCTTTTTCTATTATCTTAATATAATCTTTCAATAAATCTCTTTTATGTGATTAATAAGGGGTGATAGATTTTTAGGACGTACAAAATTCCCTTTGCTGCTATCAAATTACACCTTTGTTAACAGTATAGTCAATTGATGAGAAGTTGGGGACGTTGTCACTCGTCGCTCGCCTATTACTTATAGGCGTCACTCCATCGTTCCTAGCCCCAAATTCTCCTGAATTGACTATAATTATCTTTTATCTAAGATTTAAAAAAAATAAAAAATATTATCTTTATGAACATTAAAGTTAAAAGATTAGAACATTCTGTAGACATTTTGCCTGGTTATGCTACCCAGCAGAGTAGTGGTATGGATCTAATAGCAGCAAATATTGAGCCAATAACTATAAAATCACAAGAAGTAAAGTTAGTACCCACAGGAATTTGCATAGCTTTACCTACTCATTTAGAAGCTCAAATCAGACCAAGGTCAGGTTTAGCACTAAAACATGGCATTACTGTACTAAATTCACCTGGTACAATTGATGCCGACTATCGTGGTGAGATAAAGGTAGTTTTAATTAATCATGCTAAGGAAGATTTTGTAATTGAACGTGGTATGAAAATTGCTCAGATGGTTATCGCTAGATATGAACAGATATTATGGGATGAGGTGGATTTGTTAGATGAGACACCTAGAGGTTCTGGTGGATTTGGTTCGACTGGAAAATTTTAAGTTATACTAGTACTACATTTGTAGATTGAATGTGAGTGTTCACGGAAAAAAGGTTAAAGTATAAGATGTCATTGCGAGGAGGTTGCCAGACCGACGAAGCAATCCAGGAAAGTGATTAGAAATGGATTGCTTCGTTGACCTTACGGTCTCCTCGCAATGACGCTTGGTGATCAGGTTTTTTTATTCATCACAAAAAAATCGTGAATGCTCACATTCAATCTACAACTGTAGTACTAGGCTCTGTGAACGCTCACCTAATCTTTTTGTCATGTAAGATTATTGTCATGTATTTTTTGGACTAGAGATAATCCGCTAAATATACATATATAAACTGCTAATGAATATATACATTTAAATAATACTTCTTGGTAAAATATCGATAAAACTCTACTTGTAGAGAATATATTTATAAAAAATCCTAACATCACAACACCATCTACAATGGCACACACTATCAAACTAATAAAATTCCTAGTATTAAAAGAATATGCTGATGATGACTTGAGATGTAAAAATACACTTGTACTACAATATGTTGACAGCAATACAGAAACAAAAGCTGCAAACACAACTCCCTTAATAGCATAACCATTAATATAATAATCTAAATTCCATAACAAACCAAAGCTTACTATCGTACTCAACACTACAGCAATCATAGCTTTTTTCTTGCCATATAGCTCGGATATAATATTGACAGTTAACGTTAAAAAGACAAATACTAAAGAACATTGAGCTATTTTATTAAAGAAATTTAATAAATAAGTAAATATACAAAGTAACGTCACTAATGGCATGTAAAATTTATTATTAATATGGTGCATATTCCTTTCCTCTTTTTTTGGTCTAATCTTAGATAACCTGAATTATAATAACAAGTTATTCTAAAATCTGTTATATTTATAAGTATAACAGATTTTTATGATCCATTAATAGCTGTTTTCATTATTTTTGCGATATTGCTTATTTTTTTCATGTATAGACCTACCCGATAATCCAAGAAAAAAAAATAATATATAACAGCAAAAGAATTGAATGTAGCCATGTATCCGACTTATAGTTAATAAATTACTTTAAATTTACCATATAGCCCTGATGGAATTCATTGGCTTACAAACTATATTACTTATCATTCCCTCGGCTTCTAAACGAACCCATGAAAAAATCAGTTTTTTTGTAAGTCAAGGTTCGTCTTATTTACCATCATTTTAGAATGTTATTGGCACTAATATATGATTTAAGTTGATAAATTTACTATTGCCATTACAATGCTTATAACTCTAGCATTTGAGCCTTCCAATATCTCTCTAGAAACCTGGATGTTATATATTTAGACAATATATTAGTTTTTTTCGATTTAAAATATATAGTAGTATGAATAAATTTATCCTTTACAACAATGGGGAATATGTCCTAGAACACGAAGCTAAGGTTTCTTTTTTAGATAGAGGTTTTCAATTTTCAGATGGTGTGTATGAGGTTATATCAATACACCTAGCTCATCCAGTAAAATTATCAGAACATTTAGAAAGGATTAACCGATCTTTCTCTATTATCAGGATGGTACCACCATTTTCAAGTGATGAAGCGTATAAAGATATCATACGTGATTTAATGAGTAAGAATAATATACAAGAAAAGGAAATAGAAGAAGGATATATTTATATACAAGTAACACGAGGAGTAGCACCAAGAAGCAGACCTTTTCCGAAAGAAGCCAAACCTACGACTATCATTAGTGTAAAACCATATGATTTTCCAATCCGCTATAATCCTGTTAATGATAGTTATGAAGGTTATGTTAATGGAGTTAAAGCAATAACAGTACCTGATGAACGTTGGAAGCGTAGTGACTTAAAATCCTTAGCGTTATTACCAACTGTTTTAGCAAGTCAAAAAGCATCAGAAAATGATGCTTTTGAAGCTATAATGGTAAAGGATAATGGAGAAATAAGTGAAGGAACAGTCTCAAATGTTTGGATAGTTGATTCTAATGGAGTACTGAGAACTCATTATGAAGGGTTTAGTATCTTACCTGGTATAGTGAGGAAAACTATAAAAGAATTTGCTTATAAGCAACGTTTAAATTTCGAAGAAAAACCTTTTTCAGTACAAGAAGCTTTAAATGCAAAAGAAATATTCTTAACTGGTACTAGAACTAAAATATTACCAGTAACTCAACTTAATGATAACTTAATTGCAGATGGTAAACCTGGAATTATTACGATGAACTTTCTTAAAACTTATTGGGAATTTGTATATTCTGGTATTTGGTTTGATTGGTAAGTGTCCAGTAAAGGAGGTCTACCAAAAGAAATTATTCTAAGAAGCTGCCTACGATAACTAATTAATTATATTTTGAGCTATTTTTTGACGAGAATAAATATGATTTTTGAAGGAATAACGTACCTATTGCAAGAAAATCATGTTTATACTCAAATGATTTGAAGAATTGGGACGTAAAACTGCGGGGAATTCGCACACTCAAATGTACACTCCGCTCGCTCACCCCTTGTTTTATGCTCCAATTATCCAAATCATTTGAGTATATCCGCAGCTAAAAAGAGCTAAATATAGAATTATACTTTAGTTATTGCAAAGTTCCCTAGGTTCCATGAACATATAGCTAACCCGATTAGCTATATGTTCGTCTATTAGCAAGCAACAGCAAAACAATCTAAACCCAATCATTTTCTTGGATTATTTCGTTGCTACTAAAGTAGCTCCTCGCAATAACGAAGTACCGCCAATCTAGATAGCTTTAAAAATTTGTATTGCAAGCTTGGCAGTGACTTACTCTCCCATGCCTCAGGGCATAGTACCATCAGCGCTACAAGGTTTCACGTTCGAGTTCGGTATGGGATCGGGTGTTTCACTTGTGCTATAACCACCAAGCTAGCAATACAAATTTTTTACATCATAAGTCAACAAATATCTTTTACAACTCTACTTCTGCTGGTAATTTGGACAATGATGCGGTACCTGAATCCTCACATACATTATAGTACGCTGCGATTCTGAGTCCGCGTCTCCTTCAAATCCTTGCACATAAGCGAGTTTTCAAGAGGTATAGTTGGTAATTTGTTGATAAAACTGAAAACTTGGTATGTTTTTTACAGAATTAATGCTGCACACAAAGTACAACCTCAGCAAAGTAAATCAATCGAGCTATTAGTACCAGTTAGCTACACACGTTACCGTGCTTCCACACCTGGCCTATCAACGTGGTGGTCTTCCACGGCTCTGATAGGGAAGTCTAGTTTTGAGGTAGGTTTCCTGCTTAGATGCATTCAGCGGTTATCCTTTCCGTACTTAGCTACCCAGCTATGCCGCTGGCGCGACAACTGGTCCACCAGAGGTACGTCCACCTCGGTCCTCTCGTACTAAAGGCAGATCCTCTCAAACTTCCTACACCCACGGCAGATAGGGACCAAACTGTCTCACGACGTTCTAAACCCAGCTCACGTACCACTTTAATCGGCGAACAGCCGAACCCTTGGGACCTTCTCCAGCCCCAGGATGTGATGAGCCGACATCGAGGTGCCAAACGATTTCGTCGCTATGGACGCTTGGAAATCATCAGCCTGTTATCCCCGGAGTACCTTTTATTCGTTGAGCGATGGCCCTTCCACTCGGGACCACCGGATCACTATGACCGACTTTCGTCTCTGCTCGTCTTGTCAGACTCGCAGTCAGGCTAGCTTATGCCATTGCACTCTAATAGTTGATTTCCGACCAACCTGAGCTAACCATCGCGCGCCTCCGTTACTCTTTGGGAGGCGACCGCCCCAGTCAAACTACCCACCATGCATTGTCTCGGATCCTGATTCAAGGATCGCGGTTAGATATCAAGAATCAAAAGGGTGGTATCTCAAGGGTGACTCCACAGTGGCTTGCGCCACCGCTTCATAGTCTCCCACCTATCCTGCACATCTAATTCCTAATACCAGTGCAAAGCTATAGTAAAGGTTCACGGGGTCTTTCCGTCTAACCGCGGGAACTCCGCATCTTCACGGAGAATTCAATTTCGCTGAGTCGATACTGGAGACAGCGGGGAAATCGTTACGCCATTCGTGCGGGTCGGAACTTACCCGACAAGGAATTTCGCTACCTTAGGACCGTCATAGTTACGGCCGCCGTTCACTGGGACTTCAATTCAGAGCTTGCACCCCTCCTCTTAATCTTCCAGCACTGGGCAGGCGTCAGACCCTATACTTCGTCTATTGACTTTGCAGAGCCCTGTGTTTTTAATAAACAGTCGCTACCCCCTAGTTTGTGCCACCTATAAATGGTTGCCCATTCACAGGTCATCCTTCTCCCGAAGTTACAGATGCAATTTGCCTAGTTCCTTCAGCATCGTTCTCTCAAGCGCCTAGGTATACTCTACCTGTCCACCTGTGTCGGTTTGGGGTACGGTCTTTAACGAGGGTGTTATTTCCTGGAAGATATTCACCGCACACGCAATCCAATAAGCGTATACAATTTACTATCTCCGTCACATCCCTCAGGTTCAGGAATATTAACCTGATTCCCATCGATTACGCCTTTCAGCCTCACCTTAGGAGCCGACTAAGCCTGCGCAGATTAACTTTACGCAGGAACCCTTGGACTTTCGGCGAGAATGTTTCTCACATTCTTTATCGCTACTTATGTCAGCATTCTCACTTCCGATACCTCCAGCAAACTTCACAGTTCACCTTCACAGGCTTACGGAACGCTCCGCTACCATCTGCACTATTAAAGTGCAAATCCGCATCTTCGGTACATGACTTGAGCCCCGTTACATTGTTGGCGCAGGAAAACTTATTTAGACTAGTGAGCTATTACGCTTTCTTTAAATGATGGCTGCTTCTAAGCCAACATCCTAGTTGTTTTGGTTTTCCCACATCCTTTAACACTTAGTCATGATTTAGGGACCTTAGATGGCGGTCTGGGCTTTTTCCCTCTCGACTATGGACCTTAGCACCCACAGTCTGTCTGCTATGCTGTACTCGTCGACATTCGGAGTTTGGTTGAGTTTGGTAAGTCTGTAGGACCCCCTAGCTCATCCAGTGCTCTACCTTCGACGGTAATCGCTATAACGCTCTACCTAAATAGATTTCGCGGAGAACCAGCTATATCCGAGTTTGATTAGCCTTTCACCCCTAGCCACAGCTCATCCCCTACTTTTTCAACAGTAGTGGGTTCGGTCCTTCAGCGGATATTACTCCACCTTCAACCTGGCCATGGCTAGATCACTCGGTTTCGGGTCTAATTCATCTAACTAAAATCGCCCTATTCAGACTCGCTTTCGCTACGCCTACACCTAACGGCTTAAGCTTGCTAGATAAACTAAGTCGCTGACCCATTATACAAAAGGTACGCCGTCACAGAACATAAATGTCTGCTCCGACTGCTTGTAAGCATTCGGTTTCAGGTCTATTTCACTCCCCTTGTCGGGGTTCTTTTCACCTTTCCCTCACGGTACTTGTTCACTATCGGTCACTAGAGAGTACTTAGGCTTAGAGGGTGGTCCCCCTATGTTCAAACAGGATTTCACGTGTCCCGCCTTACTCAAGGACTCCAAAACTTTTTACCTATAAGGGGCTATCACCCTCTATGGCCAACCTTTCCATGTTGTTCTAGTTTTTATTCTGAAGCCACTGGCCTGGTCCGCGTTCGCTCGTCACTACTAACGGAGTCTCGGTTGATGTCCTTTCCTCCAGCTACTAAGATATTTCAATTCGCTGGGTTTGCTTCGCATAGCTATGTATTCACTATACGATACCTGCTAAGCAGATGGGTTTCCCCATTCGGAAATCTTCGGATCAAAGCTTATTCGCAGCTCCCCGAAGCTTATCGCAGCGTATTACGTCCTTCATCGCCTTCTAGTGCCAAGGCATCCACCAAATGCTCTTATTTTATTTACTTTAATTTTTTCAAACTTGAGATTGTACGATGTGTACAGAACTAATTCTGCACCATTACAGTATCCACTCGCGATCATAGAATTTTTATTAATCGCAGTGTGTATTTAGTTTTCAGCTTTATCAACTTGTCAAACAGCTACAGGATTTATTTACCCTGTGTGAAGTTTTATACCGATTATTCAAAACAATGTCAAACATTATTTTATAAATAATTCCGGAGGCAGGCTAAAGTTACAACTAATAACAAAAAATACTCCATTATAAAAACGAATAATTGACATTGCCAGGAGACTGCCTACGATAATTAATTATATTTTGTGCCGTCCCTGCTCAATTTAATGTCATACCTACTTCGGTGCGGTATCCAGATTCCCGCCTACGCATAAGCATCAGCAGAAGTAGAATTTTGCAAGAGGTCTATTTTAGTCTCTCGATTTGCTTTTTAGATAAGCCTGTTAATTCAATGATCTCATTAATAGTATTATGTTTAAGTAGCATAGTTTTTGCTATAACTTTCATTGCTTCGGCTCTACCCTCGGCTCTACCTTTAGCCTCTCCGATTTTGATACCATCTTGTAGCCCAATCTCTATCCCTTCTTCTTTCCATACTTGAGCTATACTAGGCATAAGTTCTTCTCCTTTTTCTTTAGTTAAACTATTTTTTAATATTTTTTCTAACTCTATTTTATCATTTTGCTCAATAAAGATCAAAGTATACTGTAATAGATTTCTTATATGGTCATAGCCTATTGTTATTTTACTCAATTTAGGCAAGAGATAAGAGATTTCTTGCCATCTTTTCAGTAATTGACGTTCGTGGATGTGCTTGAGGAAAAATAACAAAATCCCAGACCATACTTTTTCCTTAAGTTCTTCATCAGGAATATCATGTACATTAATAAGCTGACAATCATTTGTCCAAAAGCCTCTGGCTAAATAAATTCCATATATTGAGCGATGCGTTATATTTCTTCTTGCCATTATAAAGTATTAAGGGATAAATTAATGGAAGGCTTTTATAGTCAATTGATGAGAAGTTGGGGACGTCGTCACTCGTCGCTCGCCTATTACTTATAGGCGTCGCTCCATCGTTCCTAGGGTATGTCGTCACGAGATTGTGATTGCATAATTTTATGTGATTTGTTATTATAATTGTAGTAATAAAAATAGGCGATAAGAAGCAATGAGTTTAGCACATAGAAGACATGATATAAGCGATGAGCTTTGGAATAAGATAGAAAGTAATTTACCTGGTCAGAAAGGTTGTTGGGGAGGTATTGCAAGAGACAATAGAACTTTTATAAATGCAGTGATGTGGATATTTAGAACGGGAGCTCCATGGAGAGATTTGCCTCCTGATTATGGCAATTGGAAGAATGTACACAGAAGATTCTGTAGATGGCGTGATAATGGGATATGGGAGAATTTGCTAAATATTTTTATAAATGCTCCTGATTTTGAATGGTTAATGATAGATTCTACATTTGTAAAAACTCACAAAGCAGGACTTGGAGCGAAAGGCGGGAATCAAACGGTTAGTCGCACAAAAGGGGGCTCAATACAAAGGTACATATGGCCGTGGATGCGTATGGTATGCCGGTCAGAATTATTGTTACAGAAGGTTCCAGAAATGATTGTACTCAAGCTTGTGAGTTAATCCAGAATATGGAGGCACAACATCTTATGGCTGATAAAGCTTACGATACAAACGCCATAATAGAATCGGCTGTGAATGCAAACATAATTCCTGTAATACCATCAAAAAGAAACAGGAAGATTCAAAGAGAGATAGATAAATATCTATATAAGCTAAGGCACATTATTGAAAATACATTTCAAAAATTTAAAGAATGGCGTGGTATAGCAACAAGATATGCTAAAAATACAAAATCATACATGGCGGGTCTTTGTTTAAGGGCTTTACTAATGTGGGCTCAAATCTCGTGACGACACACCCTAGCCCCAAATTCTCCTGAATTGACTATAGCTTTAGGATTAGTAGTTAAATATAGATCACAAATGTTAATCATATATTTAAATAACCTAAATGCCATCATTTTATCAACAGTACTTTGATGTTCCAATAACAAAAAAATATAGCCATCCTGATCATTAAACTTAACAGAAAATAATACATCTGAAATAGTTTCAGAAAGGTCTGGCTCAATAAAACTATCTTTTTCTAATTTTACAGTTGTGCTATCGATTAAAGCCAGTACATCTTTAGGCAAATGAGTTGCCAAAAACTCTTTAGCAACTATTGGATTCTCCATAGATTTGCGAAAGATTTCGTCATGTTTTGGCTTGTCTGAAGTCATAATAAAATTTACTTATATATTCACCTTACCCACATCTATTAGCGAGAACACATAGTGGTCGTGGCAATCCAAAAAAAAAAAAAAAATGATTATAACTGCTTTCCTTACTTTGCTAGAGTTCCACTATGCTCTCTTTTACTTCGCTCTATCAATATTGCTTGACCAAGCTTAGATGCTGGTACTGGTGAGGCAATTTCTATTTTTTTTACAGTGGCTTTAGTTAAATCTGCATTTTCTAACAAAGGATTTGCTTTATCCTCTTCTTTTATATCACCAACAACTTTTATCTTATCTAAATTCATTGTTTTTTCTGGATGCTTTTTGTTATATTCCTGAATTGCTGGCAGAAGTGTAATTAAAGTACTGCCATCAATGGTAGCCCCTTCAAAGTCTATATGTTCTTTAAAAATAGCTTTCTTAAAAGAACATCCTTTAAGTACCGCACCTTTAATCGAACATTTGCCTAATGTTACCTTATTAAAGTTAAATCCTTCAACTTCGAAATTATCTAGGTTCATATCAATGGTCTCAAAAGACAATCCTCTTAAATCTTTATTACTTAAGGAATAATCCAGTATCGGTGAGTATTCATTAGATAGACGAGCTTCTTGACTATACTGATAAGCCCGCTCTTGAAAAATTTTAGACAAATCTCTTTTGTCATTTGGTTTAAGATTAAGCAAAATATCTACCATCATCTTGCTCATTTCTTCACCAATTACTTTTCTACGTGTTGAATTAGACACAAAATGCTTTTGAAAATTATGATTCAAAATACTAGCTACAGCTCCTACAGCTAAAGTTAGAACTTTTTTATCAAATAATAAGCCCATCAATGGACGAACCATTGCCCCATATTCTTTTTTACTATATGCAGTAGTTATTGCTCCTAGATCTTTAGAATGATCCCCTAATACCTTAACAACTGCTTCACCTTTCAGTTTTAGTTTTTTACCCATCTTGGTTTCATTAAGAAATTTCTCAACCACAGGACCGAGATCTTTAGCATGTTTTATTAAAAGATCGGGGATTTCCTTCTGTAAAACCTTTTTGACATCAGGATTATCTTTATTAAATTTAATAAGAGAATCGACTAATTTACTAACCTTTTCTGATTGTTCAGATTCAGGTGCGTTCATAGTATCTTTAGTTTGCTCAATGATTAGCCTTAAACCGTCTCTGTCTTTTAAACAATTTTCAGTAAGCTCTGTTACTATCGGCAATACATCAACAATAAACGGAATAGTTGCGGCTGTTGCATCATATACAAACTTAGGGTTCAAACCATAAAATCGTAAATTTTGTTGAACTTCTGGTTTATCCAAAAACTCTAGAATATTTCCTTTATTTTTAACAAAATATTGCGGTAGAGTATTTTTTAAGTCATAAGATAGACTTTGAACAACCTTATCAATATTATCCACAATAGACGATACCATAAATTTTTGTGTTAGTATTATTTCTTCTTTTCTGTCAGAAGATAAATTTCCACCACCAATCAACAGCTCTAAAGCAAGGTCTTGATGCTTCATATATGACTCATAGATTCCAACCACTTTAGGAGTATGATCTAATATTGTGCTACTTGCATTAATTGCCAGTGATATAGTATCGTCCAAAAACTCTTTGGACACGAATCTAGTAAATTTATCGTCTAAAATGTACCTAGCAATTTGGGTAATTTCTTTTTGATTAACTGGGTTGCGTAAAAACTCAACTAAGTCTTTCTTGACCACTGCTACCACTTGAGGACTAACAAATATTTCCAAAGCGTTTTTTATGATATTACGTCCTGATTTTTTATCAGGAATTATAAGATTCTTACAAATTTCTTGTACTTTTTTGTTTGATTCTCCTTCTAACACCCCACTTACTAAATTTACTGATAACGGTACTATTCTTCTAATAAAATCTTTATCTACTTCATCAAGTATATTAGTACCAACTTTCTTCTTGCCAACAACAGGATTTAATACAGCTTTTAAAACTGGCAATACAGCATATTTGGCTATAATGTCTTTCAAAAGATTAGATTGTTCTTCATTCAAACTAGCAACATGTCTATCAAGTACTGTACCAGCACCCTTGATCAAATGAGATGCATACTCCACTTGTTCTGTTTGTAATTTTTGTCTTGTTTCAACTAGCAACTCACCACTTGATAAATTTGAACTCACTTCTTGAAATTTAAGGAAATTTGCATACATATCATTTACATCAGGCATACTCTTAACAGTTGAAGGTAATACATTAATAGCATCAAGAAAAAATGCACCAGCCTCTTTTAACAGACCTACAGCAATATTCGGTGAATTATCTTTTTTCCGTTGCAATTCTACCTGCTCAAGTATTATTTGCTGTTCTTGGAGCTTCTGCGGGGTGATTTCTTGACCATTTTGAATAAATTTGCCTTGTAAATCACGCAAATCGCTACCAATAATATTAGTATCAACATCGATTATCGCTTTAGCCATGTTAGCCTCAGCTAATTTTGCTGCCCGTAAATTAACTCCTTCTAACCTAACCTTTTCGGCTTGAACTTTTTCCAATATTGCTTTTTGTAGGTTTGATCTTGTGAGATCAGCATTGGTAAAATTTACCTCAGTAAAATCGGCTTGCTGAGCTTCCACACATCTTATTATACTATTTGAAAAATCAGCCTTCTTGGCATAAACTTCTTTTAGTGTACTATAACTTAAATTAATTCCGTGAAGTTTGGCTCCTTCGAAAACAGCTTTGGTTAAATTAGCACATTTCATGTTAACATCTTCTAAAATCGTATTCCTAAAATTTGCATTTTGGGCATCCACCATGTTCATATTAGCTCGAATAAAATTCACCCCTTCAGCATTAATCTTTGTTAAAATAGCTTTTTCTAAATTCGCCTCATCCAATTTGACAAAACTATCTAACTCAGCTTCTGATAAATTTATACCTTTTCCTTCTATACCGTTTAGTATAGTATTTTGAAATTGTGCTTTATGTGCCTTAGCTTTACTCATTAAAGCATTCGATAAATCACTATCTATAACTTTACACTCCATTAAAATAGCCTGCTCTAATATTGCATGCTGCATTTGTACTTTTCGTAAATCTGCTGAGATTAAAGAAATACCCTCTAAATTTGCATGATTAAATGTTGAATTAGTAAATTTTGCACGATCCCAATTACCATTTTTTATATTCGCATAATCAAAATTAGAGTCGCTTATCAAAACTTCCTGACCATTAGAACCAGACATAAAAGCATGAACAAACTGGCTCTTATCAGTAACTGTTGATTTACTTAGATTACTGTTAAAGAAATTTGCGTTATCTGCTTTAACTCCAACAAAATTAGCCGCTACCAGCTCCGCACCTTCAAAGCTTGCTTCACTAACATCAGTACCATTAAACGCACATCCGGATAAAACGGATCCTGAGAAAACAGCCCCTCGTAAATCCGCCCCTGAAAAATCTAAGCCAGATAAATCGACCCTATCATGCCATTCATTATTAGTAGAAGTATCAACTCTACTTGAACAATCTGCAATAATTCTTGCTCCCTCCTTTATCTGCGATTGCTCTAATTTGCTTTTAGCAAAATCATTTAAACTTAAATCTTTATCATCCTTTCTCGCCTCTAAATATTTCTCTATATCCTCTCGAGCTAGACGTACATATTGAGTTTCTTGATCCCGCTGTTCTTTAGTTGACCCTCGTACATAAGCTGGATCAAAAATACAGCTCTCACTGCCAAAAATATTTTGAAAAGTTTTATGCATTACATTATCTTTTCTAGGAAATATTTTTTGCTCAACCATTAGCTTCAACTCTTCTACCAATCTGTCATATTGCTGATTACCAGTTTCACGCTTTAGTACTATCTTTGCTTGTTGCATATAACTTAAATTTGCATATGCATCAGCTACTTCTTTTGTCTTACTATTTATAAGTTCCTTCTGCTCTTTTTGGCGAACTAAATCACTTTTTATATCAGCATATTTTCTGCCTAAAGAAGAGGTCGTACTGAATTTTATTCCTTCAATATCATGTTCCTTACCCATTTGAGAATATCCCTTATAATCTTCAGAGAACTGACAATTAGCAAGATCAGCTCCTCTAAAATCTACATTTCTTAGAACAGTATTTTCGAAATAAGCCTGATTAAAATCAACATCGCAAAATACCGCATCCTCTAAATTACATCCTCTAAAAGTAGTATTTTTAAATATACAACCAGTAAAATCTCCTCCACTTAGATCGGTTATAGTATCAGTTATATTATCAGATACACCAAAAATCATATTAGACAAATCCGCTGCTACCACTACATTCTTATCAGGAAAATATATGTTCTTTAAATATTGGTTAAGACTCAAACTTCCCTTAGGGTCGTCTACCAAAGCTGCATGCTGAGCTGCAATATATTTCCCTATATCCTCAATAGTAGGACGATATTTCTTAATTTTAACAGCAAGATCATCAAAAACAGATTTTTCTTTTACCATAACTTCTACTCCTAATTACTTTTGTGCTTATCATACTATAACTTAGAGATTTAATAACAAACGATCTGGATTCTCAATTAATTCCTTGATTTTCACAAGAAAAGTAACAGCTTCCTTACCATCAATAATACGATGATCATAAGATAAAGCTACATACATCATCGGACGTATTTCTATTTTGCCATTAATCGCTACTGGTCTTTCTTCGGTCTTATGAAGACCTAAAATACCTGATTGAGGAGGATTAATAATAGGGGTTGATAATAATGAGCCATAAACACCACCATTGGAAATAGTAAATGTTCCTCCTGATAAATCAGACATCGATAACTTTCCTTCTCTAGCCTTTTTACCCAGACCGGTAATTTCTTTCTCAATACCAGCAAAACTCAATTTGTCAGCCTGCCTGACTATTGGTACTACTAACCCCTGCTCTGTTCCTACTGCCACACCAATATCGTAATAATTCTTATACAGAATCTCATCCCCTTCTATTTCAGCATTTACCGAAGCTACTACTTTCAGAGCTTCAATAGTAGCTTTTACAAAGAATGACATGAACCCCAGCTTAACACCATGCTTCTTCTCAAACTCTTCACGATACTGCATACGCAAATTAATAACTTTCAACATATCAATTTCATTAAAAGTTGTTAAAATAGCTGCGGTATTTTGCGATTGTTTCAAACGATCTGCAATAGTCTTACGAAGCCGTGACATTCTAACGCGTTCTACCGCCCCTGCATTTGCTAATGCAATATTGCTCACAATAGGTGATTCAGTTGCCTGTATAGATGAAGCTGTTGTTGGACTATTTATAAATTCTAATACATCTCCCTTAGTTACCCTACCCTCTCTACCAGTGCCTTTTATGTCATCTAATGACAGTTTGTTTTCACTCACTAATCTTCGTACAGAAGGTGGGGAAGCAATGCTGTTTATATTTGCAGGTTGTTGTTGCACCTCTTTACCTGACGTGCTAGGTAAAGCTACAGCAGAAACTGCTCCTTCGGTAATTTGCCCAACGCTATCACCGACAGATACCGTATCTCCCTCATTCTTAAATATTTTGCTTATTACCCCAGATGAAACTGCATTTACTTCCAACGTAACTTTTTCTGTTTCAAGCTCTAAAAGTAGTTCATCCACTTTAACCACATCTCCTTGTTTTTTATGCCACTTGGCAATAGTAGCCTCTGATACTGACTCTCCAAGGGATGGAACTGTAATTTCAATAGTCATATTATTTTATTCTCCAATTATATTCTATATTATACTATATATTATCTTCCCCACTAATAACAAAAATTGTTTTAGCACTCAAATGATTTTAAAAACATCTATTTTTTGCAGTCATTTTAGTATACTATTATTTTATTTATACTCAAATGATTTGGAGAATGGGGACAATAAACAAGGGGTGAGCGAACGGAACGTACATGAACACAAATATTTGCGAAACCAATTCTTCAAAGCAAAAGAGTATACCACTCAAGTAATATATTATAGGAATGCAATGAAAGATCGGAAAGAAATTGAGCCATATATGGCATATAAGCCTACTCAGGTATATAATGTCTTGAAAAATTTATCTAAAAGACAAGGATATAAACTATCAGCAGAGACATATGAAAATCCGGGAAATCCTGAAAATAAAATCAATTATTATCTTAAAAAGGACAATAATTATATCACTACCCCATCTCATGATGCTGAAAAAGGCAGTCCGCTTACAACAACTGCAGCCCCATTAAAGGATACACTTGGAGTATTAAACCAAGATACTAATTGGAAGAGAGCAATAATTCCTATTTGTCAGTCTAACAAATATTTTCTTGGATTGTTGACAAGAAAACACTTCACATATTTAGAGTTGAATAAAGATAACGCTGGGAATATAACATCTCATCATCATGATTCCAAAGGATGGCTTAGTCGTTTTTATCCACTAAAACCAATTAGAGATTCACTAGAAGAAACATTTGGAAAAGATAGAGTTACCTTTAAATCATCATATCTAGGTCATCAAAAAATAGCTGATAATATAAATTGCGGTCGATTCATCCTGTCTTATATAAAAGACATTATTACTTCGGGTTCTATTAAAAATAAAATAAATCCTCAAACCCAAATAAATTTATTTAGTGATTTTGACACAACAATTAACAACCCACCTACCAATCCACCTAAGGAGGAAAAGATTTCACCTAAAACTAAAGTTCCAACACCATCTCCTCCCAATATGGTAGACCACGTATCTCGCATTAGTAAAAAACCTAATAGTTCAGTAAGAACACATTAACTGGTATACTCTTCTGCTTTGAAGAATTGGCTCCGTAAAACTTCGGGGCATTCGCATACTCACGTAGGTTTACTACGCCTAGCACGCTCACCCCTTGTTTTGCGTTCCAATTCTTCAAATCATTTGAGTATAGCACTCCTCCTACCATCCATATCAGCAAATACCTCTTCCCACGATCCAACAGTTGCAGCTTTGGTATATTCGGTTACCCTTGCTTCAAAGAAATTAGTAAGCTCCATACCGTTTAAGATTTCATCAAGCCAAGGCAACGGATTATTATCAATTAAATAAATTTCTTTAAGTCCAAGCTGCATTAATCGGCGATCAGCAATATAACGAATATATTGTTTTACTTCTCTAGCGGTTAACCCTTCAATACCACCAACTTCAAATGCTAGTTCAATAAAGGCATCTTCAAAATGGACAATAGTAGCACACGCTTCATACAGACGACCACGAACCTCCTCAGTCCATACTTCAGGATTTTCCCTAATAAAAGTTTTAAATAACATAATGATTGAATCAGTATGTAACGTCTCATCCCTTACTGACCAACTAATGATTTGCCCCATACCTTTCATTTTATTAAAACGAGGAAAATTAAGCAAAATAGCAAATGAAGCAAATAGCTGTAATCCTTCAGTAAATGCCCCAAATACTGCTAAAGTTGTAGCAATATCTTCTTTCGTTTCTACCCCAAAACGTTGCATATAGTCGTATTTATCTTTCATTTCTCTATATTTAAGAAATGCTGAATATTCAGTTTCTGGCATACCTACAGTATCAAGCAAATGAGAATAAGCCGCAATATGAATTGTTTCCATATTAGAAAATGCTGATAACATCATCAGTACTTCCGTTGGCTTAAATACCCTGGAGTAATGTTTCATATAGCAATTATTTACTTCAATATCAGCTTGAGTAAAGAAACGAAATATTTGAGTTAATAGATGTTTTTCTCCAGGAGTTAAATTATATTTCCAATCTTTTATATCATCAGCTAGCGGCACTTCTTCTGGTAACCAATGAATTCGTTGTTGAACATGCCAAGCTTCATAAGCCCATGGATAAGAAAACGGTTTATAGATTGGACTAGCATCAAGTAAAGACATATTATATTTCCTTTTTAATTTATTCGAATTTTAATTATACACCTCATTGCGAGGGGATGCTTTGCAACACCGTCATTGCGAGAAGGTCGCCAGACCGACGAAGCAATCCATATGACAAGCTTCATGGATTGCCACGCTCACATACGTTCGCTCGCAATGACGTGCCTAAAAATTATTGACAGGCTAAACACTCATCATATTTAGAAGACTCTTCTTCTTGTTTTTTCTTATTAGCTATTTCAATATCTTTAAAATCTACTTTCTTGACATCATGTGATACTTTATCGGGTCTTTGAATTGAAGTTGATCTACAATAATATAAACTCTTTACTCCTTTTTTCCAGGCTCTAAAATGGATATTATTTAAGTACATCTTACTTACATTACCTACTAAGAAAAGATTTAGAGATTGAGATTGCGAAATATGTGGCGTCCTATCTGCTGCTAAATCAATAAGCCAATTTTGATCAATCTCATGTGCTGTTTTAAAAACCTCTTTTTCATGAGCAGATAAAAAAGTTAAATGTTGAACCGAGCCTTCATGCGTGGCAATTGATGACCAAACTTGATCATTATTAAAACCTTTGCTACTTAACAAGTTTTCTAAATATTTGTTACGCACATTAAAAGATCCGGTAAGAGTCTTTTGGATAAAACTATTAGCCGCAAATGGTTCAATTCCAGGCGAACTATTACCAGCAATAATTGAGATTGATGCTGTCGGAGCAATAGCTGTTTTATTACTAAAACGCTCTTTACTACCTACTTCATCTGCATCAGGACAAGCCCCACGTTCATCAGATAAAATTACGGAAGCTCTATCAACTTCTTTATGAATATGTTCAAATATTTGGTTATTCCAAACCTTTGCCATTACCGATTCTACCGGCACATCCTTTAATTGTAAGAATGAGTGAAAACCCATAACCCCTAACCCTACGCTACGTTCACGCATGGCTGAATATTTTGCTCGCTCCATAGTGTTTGGGGCTTTAGTGATAAAATCTTCAAGAACATTATCTAGAAAACGCATGGCGGTAGGAATAAACTCTGGATCATTTTGCCAATCATCAAAATATTCTAAATTTACCGAAGATAGGCAACAAACAGCAGTTCTCGCTTTACCCAAATGATCAATACCAGTTGGTAAAGTAATCTCACTACAAAGATTTGAAGTTTTTACCTGTAGCCCAAGTTTTTTATGATGTTCAGGAATATATTTATTGATAGTATCAATAAATATTATGTAAGGTTCTCCAGTTTCTATTCTAGTAGTTAATAACTTCACCCATATCTCTCTTGCCTTAACTACCCGTACAACTTTTTTAGTATCAGGGCTAATTAAAGGAAAATCCTCATCATTTTCTACTGCTTGCATAAAGGCATCTGTTACAGCTATACCATGATGAATGTTCAAAGCTTTACGATTAGTATCACCACCTGTATGACGTCTTAAATCGATAAACTCCTCAATTTCTGGATGGTCAATTGGTAAATATATAGCAGCACTACCACGTCTAATTGACCCTTGGGAAATAGCTAAGGTCATAGAATCCACAACTTTGACAAATGGAATAATGCCAGAAGAAGTGCCTTTGCCTTTAATTTCCTCATTAATTGAACGAACATTACCCCAGTAGCTTCCTATACCACCACCACGCGAAGCTAGCCAAACATTCTCCGTCCAAAGGTCTACAATACCTTCTAAACTATCATCTGTTTCATTCAAAAAACAAGAAACCGGCATCCCTCTATCAGTTCCACCATTACTCAGAACTGGAGTGGCTGGCATAAACCACAGCTTGCTTATATACTCATATAATTGCTGGGCATGTTGGGTATTATCAGCATAGTAGCTAGCGACTCTAGCGAATAAATCCTGAAAATCCTCTCCGGCTAATAAGTACCTATCCTTTAGGACGGCTTTACCAAAATTAGTCAATAAATTATCTCGTTTCTTATCAATTTCTATAGGAAATTTAGTATTTGCTTGCGTTGTCATGTTGTATTTCTTAGTTTTTGAATTAAGTTGTGATTATAACTGAATCTGATTATAATAAATGAAAAAAATCTAAATTATAGCAGATTTTTATTTTAACACTAAATACAAAAATACAAGAATTACTGAACTATCAATTACTAATCCCATTTATTCCCCCAATCCGTTAACTTTAAAGACTTAATAACATTAATGTCTTCTTCAAATCCCTCTATATCATCTTTATCAAGATGCGGTCCATTCTCAAAAAATTCATTTAATTCGCCCAACGTAAGCGTCGGCTTGTTTTGTGTTGGTACTAGCCTTGCCACTATACTTGCTCCTTTTTTAATATCAAAACTTTCTCCTTGATAATGCACTCGTCCAATAATGTCTGAAAAAGATCGCACCATATCTGTTACTGTAATGACTTTCGGCATTAATTCCTCACTCTTTAATTGTAGATAATAATATTATCATATAATTTTAAGAAATTCTTCCAATTCTGCTATAGTGGAAACATTAATCAAATTAAATTTATGGTCAGTTTTTTTCAGCATATTGGTCAAAACCTTACCTGCACCGATTTCAACTATTTGTTCTATTTCTAGATTTTCTAATTTATCTAAAGTTTGACGCCACCTCACTCTACCACAAATCTGTGAGATTAAATTTTTCTTTATCTCTATAGGATTAGTTGTTGGTTTGGCTGTAACGTTTTGTATCACCGGAACGAACGGCTTGTTAATTGTTATTTTATCTAAAGCTTGTGCCATTTTATCTTCTGCTGACTTCATCAAACTACAATGAAAAGGACTACTTACATTTAATTTAATAGCTTTGTATCCTAAATCTTTTACAATAGACATTACCCGCTGCACTGCCATAATCTCACCGCTAATTACTATTTGCCCTTTTATATTATCGTTAGCTATATCAAAATTAGCAACTTCTTTAGCGATCTCTTCAAGCTTTTCTAGAGGAATGCCTATACATGCTGCCATTAAACCTTCACCTAGCGGATAGGCTTCTTGCATGGACTTACTACGTACCGCTAGCAATTCGGTAGTTACTTGTAGATTTATACTTTCTGTTGCACATAATGCACTATATTCTCCTAAAGAATGACCAGCAACATATGAACACAGATTACTAATATTGCTATTTGTTTGTTGTTTAATAACATTCACTATTGCCATAGAGATAGTCATTAGTGCCGGTTGGGCATTAATTGTTAAAGTCAAATCTTCACTTGATCCGTTAAAGATAATATGACTTAATTTTCTGCCAAGAGTATCATCGACAATTTCAAAGGTCTCTCTTGCTACTTGAAAATTATCATAAAACTCTTTTCCCATACCAACTATTTGTGATCCTTGACCTGGAAAGACAAATGCTCTATTCATAATAACACCTTATAATAATTATAATTTACACACTGCCGATTATGAGAATTCAGACAATACTGTCAATGATTTTAATCATTCTAGAACTATTAACATCAGAGTCAATGGCATTGATCTATGATAAAGATACTTTTATTAAAAACACTTTTACCCATCTAGACAACAAAGAATGGCAAGATTGTGAAAAGATGGCAAAAGCTTCAAAAGATCAAGCTTTAATCAAAATTGTCATGTCTCAACAGTTCTTAGACCAAAATTATAAAAAGAATAATTTTGCATCGGTAATAAATTTTATACAAGATAATCCCCACTGGCCACATATCAACAAACTAAAAGAGAGAGCTGAACAATATCTAAATTATGGCACAGACAAAACTTTAATCATAAATTGGTTTAATAAAAACGAACCAATCACGCCTTTAGGCTATAAGTTCTACGCTTTAGCTGCTAAACAATTAATAAAAGATCAACAAAAATTAGCAAAAATTATAAAAAACGGTTGGATTTATGGCGTCTTTACTGCCCCAGAAGAAAAACAATATTTAACTAATTTCAAAAATATATTACGTGAAGAAGATCATGTGAAAAAAATTGATCAATATTTATGGGAAACCGATATTAATAGTGCCAAAAAATATATGCACTATGTGAGTAATGGTTATAAGCAAAATTTCCTTGCCCAAATTGCTATACTAAACCAGTCTAGTAATAGTGAGGAACTTTTTCAAAAAATATCAGAAAAATATTATACCCCTGCTTTATTATTTCACTATTTGGATTCCAAAAAAAAAGATATCCCCACCAGCAAAAGTATTGCTCTATTTAAAAAAGTAAAGCCAGATAACATACATTCTGCCCGTTGGGGTCGCCTACAATCCTATTACGCCAGAGAATTTATTGACCAAAAAGATTTTGCCAATAGCTATAAAACAATTACTATACCTCTTACTGTAAGCCATGAATATATCAGAGAAGCAGAGTGGCTTAGTGGTTGGCTTGCTCTTAGATTCTTACATAAACCTGACCTTGCTTTAAGTCATTTTAATAAATTTATGAAACTTACAACAAAGCCATTAAGTATATCAAGGGGACAATATTGGCTAGCTAGAACATATCAAGCAAAAGGGGATATGAAACAAGCAAATAAATTTTATAATATGGCGGCTAAATATTCTGATCGTTTTTATGGGCAGTTGGCAAATATTGAGCTTAAAACGAATCACTTAATTCTACCACAAAAACCTAAATCCATTAAGCCTAATTTGGAAAATAGTGAAATTATTAGAGCCATAAAACATTTAATTAAATATGGTAAGTATGGTTTAGCTTTTTTATATGCTGATACGGCTATTAGAAAATCATCAGAGCCATCTGAAATTTTATTAATTACTAAGCTAATTAGCAGCTATGATAATATTTTCCATATGGTAGAAATAGCAAGAATCGCTTGTCAATATCATGTTTTTATTAAAGATTATGCTTTCCCTATCACGCATATAAAGGCAGTCAAAACCTCTCCTGTAGAGGAAGCTTTAACATATAGTATTATCAGACATGAATCGGGTTTTAATCAATACACCATTAATGACGCTAAAGGTCATGGGCTAATGCAACTTGAAAAAGCTGCTGCCTGTGATACTGCAGAATCTCTTAATCATCAATGTAACATTAAAAAACTAACTACTGATCCTGAATATAATATTATGTTAGGTAGCAATTATTTAAAAACACTGTTACAACGATTTGATGGGTCATATATTCTAACTATCGCATCTTATAACGCTGGTCCTAATACCATATCAAAGTGGATGGATCTATTTGGTGATCCACGAAAGCTAAAAAATTTATGGCAAGTAATTGATTGGATTGAGCTAATACCATATCCTCACACTAGGAATTATGTGCAACGTGTGTTGGAAAATATACAAGTTTATAGGACTATAATTAATAAAAATAATAATTTAAAATTAAAACACGATCTTTTAACTTAGTGGTAATACAATTATACTATATAATATAGGAAGGATACTTATGAAATTATCAAAAAATAAGAAACAAAAAAACTATACTCTACTATATATACTTGTGATTATGATTATATTAGTGTATTTTGTAACTTTAATAAAGCTTTCGAGTTAAAATTATGAAAAGAAAAGCTACCATTGGACTCTTTATAGGCGTTGTTCTATTATCAGGAATAATAATTTTTATAATTAATAATAAAGTTGAATCTGAAAATAATACAGATAATGCTATATTAGAAATTGTAACAGTCATAAAAAATCATAGATTTGAGCCTGATGTTATTACAGTACCTAGTGGTAAGAAAATTCGTTTTATTATCCACAATCAAGATAATACTGTAGAGGAGTTTGAAAGTCATGATCTGCACCGCGAAAAGATCATTATGCCAAATGACTCTATAAATATAATAATTGCTCCTTTAGCTCCTGGTAAATATGATTTCTTCGGAGATTTTCACCAAGAGACGGCTCAAGGGGTTCTCATTGTTAATTAAATTTATTTATGGTTTAAATGTTTAAAATAGCGTTAGTAGTATTTAGAGAGTGTCTGGAAATAGCTTTGTTGCTTGGGGTAATACTTGCTGTAACAAAACAATTAGAAAAATCTAGAATTTATGTAATTGCTGGGGTTATGCTTGGTACGGTTTCTGCTGCATTATTTGCTTTCTTTACTCGTACCATATCCATATCATTTAGTGGCATGGGCGATGAGATATTCAATTCTGGAGTTATTTTGCTAACAGTTGTGTTAATTGGTTGGACTATAGTATGGATGCAAGGTTATGCTATTAAGATAAAGCGACATCTTAATGATTTGTCCGTAAAAATTAGTAGCGGTGATAGTAGTTATATAATGCTAGTATTGATTGTTGCAGCAACTATCCTTCGAGAAGGAATGGAAATTATTCTATTAGTTTACAGTATTTCCTCAGTAGAGATTATTGACGCTAATAGTTATCTATTAGGACTAATTATTGGTATGGTTAGCGGGCTAACACTTGGTATCGTTATATATTTAGGTTTTATAAAATTAGCAAACCAAAAATATATATTTCGCATATCTTCAATTTTACTAATGCTTATTGCTAGCGGCTTTGCAGCAGAAGCGGCTGGTATATTGACTTCTTCAGGAATTATTACTATTCTGCCAGACCAGCTTTGGGATAGCTCTTGGCTAATTTCAGATAAAAGTATCTATGGTAAATGCTTAAATATGATTACTGGGTATATTGCTAAGCCCAATGGCTTACAAGTCATTTTTTATATTTGTACTCTAGGTTTAATTAATATCTTCATACAAATAAAAATTAGATGCACAAAAAACTAGTAACAGAGAAATAAACCTAATTTATGCTTAATTTTTTATCGGAAGTTGCTCCTCTTATAGCCTTTTTTGTTGGCTATTTTTATGGCGGTAGCATGCAAAGTGCAACGTTATATATACTTATTACTTCAATTATTTGCGTTAGTTTGTGTTATTTTATAGAAGGCAAAGTTTCAAGATCATCATTAATATCTTCTGGAGTGTTATTAGTCTCAGCTAGTATAGTTTTGATCAGTGGTAACTCTATGTATATCAAGATCAAACCAACTATTCTATATTTAATTTTTGGTGGGGCATTTTTTATCAGTGCAGTAAGAAATAAGGCATTTATGAAATATATGTTTAATCATTTTATTCAACTTGAAGATAGAAATTGGAATATTTTAAGCTATAGAACCTCAGCTTTCCTCCTGTTCATGGCAGTATTAAATGAAATAATATGGCGTAATTTTGCAGAATCTACATGGGTTATATTTAAAATATTTGGAGCAATACCTATGATGTTCGTTTTCCTATTGCTACAAATACCTTTTATCTTAAAGAACAAACTGCCAGATTCAACAGATGACACGTGAGTGTTTACGAAAAAAAGCCGTGAACGCTCACAATATATTTACTACTAAAGGTTATAATTTTCCTACTATTTTAAACCATGTCCGATAGAATCTTAGTACGACATCCCTTTATTTTTCGTTTCAATTATTCAAATCATTTTACCACATATATCTATAAATATTAAGATAGTTTAAAATATTTATAAATTTTTATCTCGAAACTATTAGTACAACCATAAAAATCATTATACTTCTTAGGTTCTGCATGCAGAACCTAATTAAAATCAATATAATGGTAATAAATTTATGGTAAATAAAGTAAATATATCTTCTAATGTTATTAAGTTCCCATCCCCATTTGAACGCCTTAAATCATACACTAATTCACCTGATGTCATGTTACGTAAAGCTATTATTACTCAGGCAATTATTGATGCAACCAATATATCAGAATTCCGTGCTGCAAAAAAGATAGAACAAGAAGCAAAATCATGGATTTTTGGTAACGGCGAATCTTTTAAGGCAACTTGTATGGAAGGTGATATTGAACCATCTTTTGTGGTAAGAGTAACCAAGGAAATTATAAGACTACATAAGAGTAAATCTAGTTTTAGGAAGCAATCACAACAAAATTCAGTAGATAATAAAAATAAAAAACCATCATTTAAAACAAAACTATAGACATATTTTTTATCTATAAAATGACTATAACAAATATGTTATAATTTAGGTAAAATTACGACTATAATCTCGCCTTTTAGTTGAATGTCAACTAGCACAAATAGCTTAAAGTAAGTGCTAGGGCTTATATTTTAGCTAAAGAAATTATCAAGCCATTATAAAAATTCAAAATAATGGCTTGAAATTCATATGATTATACAGTAGTTGTATAGATAGTTGGGTATATACTCTTCTGCTTTGAAGAATTGTTTTTTGAAAATATCAGGGACTCGCATACTCACGTACCTCATGTACGCTGCCGTAGTCTCACCCCTCATTTTCAAGTCCAATTCTCCAAATCACTTGAGTATACTACGAGACTGCCTGCGATAACTAATTAATTATATTTAAGCTTAACTTGACTAAATTAAAAGGGGATTTTATGCAAGTATCAGTATCAGGTCAACATATTTCTATTGGCAATTCTTTACAAGATTATGTAAAAAGCCGTACTACGCAAGTAGCAGCAAAGTACTTTTCTACTATAATTAATGCAAACGTACATTTCTCTAAACAAGGATTTCAACTGGTTTGCGATATTGTAGTGAATGATGGTACCGGCAGACATATAATATTGAAAGGCAATGCTGCTTCAGATGACATATATTCAGCATTTGATGCTGCTCTTTCTCGACTTGAAAAGCAGCTTAGAAAGTACAAATCTAAACTCAAAGATCGTCATGATAGAATTAAAATATCCGAGGCGGCACCTAAAGCAGTCAAATATATTATCACGCCCCATGAACATGAAGACGAAGATAATGTACCAGCCTCTGATAATCCTGTAATTATCGCAGAGAAATCTGTAGAAATATTAACTTTATCAGTAAGTGAAGCAGTTATGAAAATGGATCTTGAAAACCTGCCTGCTTTAATGTTTCAAAATAGTAATACTAATCGTATTAATATAGTTTATTACCGTCGAGATGGCAATATATCTTGGATAGATTCAAAATAGAATAATTTAAATTTATTCAGTAAATTTAGACTGGGTAATTAAAAGTCGTATGTGATCAACGTCTATAGTCAATTGATGAGAAGTTGGGGACGTCGTCACTCTATCACTCCTGCTACCCAATTCTCTTGAATTGGCTATATCCGTCATTGCGAGGAAGACCGTAGGTCGACGAAGCAATCCATAAAAGTAACCAAAAATGGATTGCTTCGACCATTAAATGGTCTCGCAATGACGGAAAAGCTATCTAAAACCTGCTCCACCTTCTATAGTCAATTGATGAGAAGTTGATGATTTCTTAGAGCCGGAAACCAATAAAATAAATAACCACCATCATATTATTCTTTTTTTAGTTGTTTATTTGCTAAACTGAGTAATTTTTGATCAAAAGAAAGAATGGGTAAATCTGTAGTAACTGCTTTAGCTAGAAGAATACAATCAACTATATGCAAATTATATTTTAAATAATAATCTAAAGCTAATAAAAAATAGTTCTTATCACTTTGAATTCCTTTATAAGTTAGCATCTCAGATAAGGTCAAAGTTATTTTATCCCTGGGAACTTTATAGAAAGAAGATAAGACAAATATTACCTCCGTAAATACTGTTTGTTCAATTATAAGAGTAATATGACCAGTTTTAACTTGTTCAAATATTTCTTTGGTTTTACTAAACATTTCTGGATTATCGGCAATAAGATAACGAAGGATAAAGTTGCTATCACAAATATATTTCACTTCACTATAGTCAATTCAGGAGGATTTGGTGCTAGGAGCGATGGAGCGACGCCTATAAGTAATAGGCGAGCGACGAGTGACGACGTCACCAACTTCTCCTCAATTGACTATACCTTATTAGCTTCTTTAGAATAGGTATTATCAAACCATGCTTGTTGTCTGATTTCATCAAATGAAGGCTCTGAATCTTTCCGATAAATAGAAAGAACTCCCCCAAGGTCACAGACAGGGGATAATATTAATTGATTATTATCATTAACCTCTAAGGTAACAATGTTAGATTTTAAAATATCTCTAACTTTCTTTGGTAAGACAATCTGCCCCTTAGAACTAATAGTAAACGTATTAATATACATTTGGATAATACCTAAATAGTTAATTTATATAATATTTTATTATAGTAAAATAAATTACTAAATACAAGTATTTTCATATAAAGTAAGATAGATTATAAAAGTACACAACTTGTGCAAAATTAATATTAAATTGTTTTCATATTTAGATCAGTTAATTTCTTACTTATAGATTTAAGGATGTATTTAGTAATTATTACTATATAGTCAATTGATGAGAAGTTTGTGACGTCGTCACTCCATCACTCCTGCTACCCAATTCTCTTGAATTGGCTATATCCGTCATTGCGAGGAAGACCGTAGGTCGACGAAGCAATCGATAAAAGTAACCAAAAATGGATTGCTTCGACCACTATGTGGTCTCGCAATGACGATAATGGTTCGTTGCAAAGCAGTTTCTCAGCAATAATCAGGAACTTTAGTAAAAATAATAAAAATATTTTTTATAAAACACTTAGTGTACATTATAATTAGTATATACTCAAATCATTAGAGTAAACATGACCCAATTTTTTAACTATAACCCAGATAATAAGGCTTACTTTTACCCACAATTTTGGGAGAGAAATATAGATAATATTTCGATACTTTCTGTAAGATTTTCGTAGCCCCTCCATAGTGTCATAGTTCCTGGTAATTTATCATTTTTTCTATTCATAAATCCTCCTAATTTACCAAGCCAGATAATAGCTTGTTTCATAGTTGGAGGTTCTTCAGGTATGGAAATAGTTTTATGCTCTCGAATATAAAGAGTTTGCCATTCTTGTGAAGTTAAAATCTTAGTACACACTTCTTGCGGATGAGATATTGCTACTTTTGATAAATATAAAATTTTAAATGCAATGATGCTTTTTATGGCAATTAATTTTTCTAGCCTTTCTTTTGTAGCTAAACGAGAATTTTCTATTTTACATCCAGATTTTAGAACTCTAAAATATTCTTCAATTCTCCATCTTAACTTATACCAATTTATCCTTTCAATCGCATCTTCAAAATTACTGACAGGAACATTAGTTAGCAAGAGCCAATCAATTGCTTCCACTCCTTTAGGGGGGACTTGTTCTTTAGCTCTTACAACATAGAGCACTACTTTATCACTGATTTTGTGTTCAGTATTTTTTGAACCATATAATGAAGGGGTTCTAATTGGTATTAAACCAGACATATATTTTATTTCAATATTTGCCATTCTTGCTGCTTCATTGTTCTTTTTTGGAACTTGAATTACTATTTCTTTCTTTGCTGATATCTGATTTATATGGGTTTGCAAATTTGTTTTTCCTCCCTCTGTAGAAATAAATTTTCTATTTTGTCTATTACGAACAATAAACAAACTACCCATTTCTTGACACGACCATAATAGTTCAAAGATATCTGCTTCTCTGTCACCAATAGTTATAACTTTAGTGTCTTTAGGTATAATATGCATAGTGTCCTTAAGTGCTGCTATCCACTTATAACTTTCTTTATCTTCAGTAGAAGAGATATATTTTCTTCTTGATTTTTCTTGTGCAGTTTCTTCACGTATAACACGAGTCCAACATTGTTGAGAAGATAATCCTAAAGGTAATCCTTCCATTGTAAACATCAAGGCACTATGCACAATCAGCCCCATTTTATGTTTTGTATAAGACTTTGAGACGCTACCGAGCCCTTTAGTTTTAATATGAGAATCAAAATCTAGGTATGTTGTATCCTGAACTGAAAATACAAACTCATTACCTTTAATCCTTTCTTGTGTTTCTTTATAATGTGAATAATAAATTCCCGCTGGATCAAATTTTTTATTGCTAAATAATCTATACGCTCCTTTAGCCTCTTTCCAACTTCTGCAACTTTGATTTATTGAACCAGAAGCTTTGCTTTCTATAAGTGAGCTAGTTTTAATAAGTCTTTTTATAAGCCTTTGATCTCCAAAGTTAACATGCCTAAATTCCCTTTCTAACCACTTATTACCTAAGTTGTAAGCATTAGATAACGCTTGCATATTCCTCATTCTTTCCCCTTCTTATATTTTAAGTATATAATTCAATATTAGTTTATACTTAATTTTATATTTGTGGGTAAAAGTAAGGATAATAAGGTAGCCGTTCTTGCTCTTAAGGTTAAAGCTAATGCAAAGGCAGATAAGATAGGTGAGTTTATGATAATTAATGATAAACATTATCTAAAATTATTTATAAAATCAGTTCCAGAGGATGGTAAGGCTAACCATTCCATTATCAATTTTCTATCTAAAAAATGGAAAATTAATAAAAATAATTTTGAGATAATATTAGGTTGGACTAATAGCTTAAAATTATTAGCAATAAAAAATATTGAATTAGACTATTTAAATTTGCATTTAAAACACTATATTAATAACATTAAATAGTATTATAGGACTTGACTATGACCCAAGAAAAAAAGAAGTTTGACGCTGAAGTTGGTAAGATTTTGAACTTAATGATCCATTCTCTTTATACTAATAAAGAGATTTTTATGCGTGAGTTAATATCGAATGCTTCTGATGCTTGTGATAAATTAAGGTATTTAGCACAAAGTGACGCAAAACTTATTGCAGATGATCCTACCTTTAAAATTACTGTGAGAATTGATAAAGATAAAAAGCAGATTATTATTAGAGATAATGGTATTGGTATGAACCGAGAAGATTTGATCGATAATCTAGGAACTATTGCAAAATCTGGTACAGGAAATTTCTTAAACAACATGTCTGGAGATGCTAAAAAAGACAGTATGTTGATAGGGCAATTTGGCGTTGGGTTTTATTCAGCTTTTATGGTTGCTGATAATATTACTGTTACCTCAAGAAAAGCAGGAGAAGAGAAATCTTATGTTTGGCAGTCAGATGGTCTTGGAGAATATATAGTTGATGATTTTGACCATGATTTTACCAGGGGAACTGAGGTGGTTATTCACGTTAAGCCAGAAGAAGATAGTTACATTGATCATTTTAGATTGAAGCATATAGTTAAAAGCTATTCTGATCATATAGCCATACCTATATATTTTATTGATGAATCAACTAATAATGAAATACAACTTAACTCAGCTTCAGCATTATGGACAAGACCTAAATCTGATTTGACTTTTGAGCAATATAAAGAATTTTATAAAGCTTTGTCTTATTCGATGGATGATCCTTGGTTAACTATTCATAATAAAAATGAAGGTACGGTTGAATTTACTAATTTGTTATTTATTCCATCAACTAAGACTTTCGATTTATTTCACCCTGATCGTAAGAGGAGAGTGAAATTATACATCAAGAGAGTTTTTATTTCTGATGAGAATGTAGATTTAATACCTTCTTACCTAAGATTCCTAAGAGGGGTAGTAGATTCAGAGGATTTACCTCTTAATATTAGTCGTGAATCTTTGCAGCATAATAGTACTTTAGAGAAGATTAAGTCAGCAATAACCAAAAGAGTTTTAGGTGAACTCAAAAAGAAAAAAGATGAGTCTATAGAGGAATATAGCAATTTTTGGAGCAATTTTGGTGCTGCTTTAAAAGAAGGATTGTGTGAGGCAACTAGTGATCATGATAAATTGCTTGAGACCTGTATATTTAAAAGTAGTCTTTTAAGTAAAATGATTAGCCTTGACGATTATATTAGTAACTTTAAAGAAGGGCAGAATACTATATATTATCTTAGCGGCGATGATTCAGCAAAATTACTTTCTAGCCCTCAAATAGAAGGATTCTTAAGTAAAAATATAGATGTACTTCTGTTTACTGATACAGTTGATGATTTTTGGGTTAATGTTAATAGTAGCTATAAGGGTTATGCAATTAAATCCGTTACTAGGAGTGATATTGATTTAGAAAAATCTGAGCAAAAAACTGAAGAGACAAAAGAAGACAAGGACGAGTACGCTAAATTAACAGAATATTTTAAAGAAATATTAGGTAATTTAGTAAAAGATGTAAGGATTTCTAAAAAACTTACTCTAAGCCCTGCTTGTCTGGTAGTTGGTGATGGAGCTATGGATATTCGTATGGAAAGATTTTTAATTGAGCAAAAACAGTTAATGGCATCATCGGCTAAAATACTTGAGTTAAATCCTAAGCATAAAATTATTGAGAAAATTAACGCTGGTATAATCTCAAATAGTAGAGACTATGCTAACGAGGAGTTGGTGAAATTAATGTATGATCAAGCATGTATTCTAGAAGGTGAGCCAGTCAATGATACTGGTGAATTTGCAAAAAGACTCAATGATATTGTGCAAAAAGCTATCTTATAAGCTGAGCTTGGAAATCAATGCTAACAAGAAGTGAGCGTTTACGGAAAAAAAAGTTAAAGTACAAAACGTCATGGCTCAGAGCCGCTTTACGACGACACGGCAATCCAAAAAATGATTAGAAATGGATTGCTTCGTCGGCTTACTCCTTCTAACAATGACACTTGTGGCGAAAAGATTTTTTATTTATCATAAGAAAATAGCAAAAAAACCGTGAACGCTCACGAAGTGACTATATATTCTCGATTTATGCAGCCAGTTTATCTTTCAATACTTCAACTAATTTATTAATTGCTTCATCAGGATTTATATTCTCAAGAATTGCAAGTTCCCCAGCAAGCCTATTTAATGCCGATTCATAAATAGTTCTTTCACTATAAGATCTATCACTATCAACATTCTTGTAGAGATCTCGTACCACTTCCGCTACGGCTACTATATTGCCAGAATTTATTTTACTTTCATATTCTTGTGCTCTTCTACTCCACATCCTATTACCTTGCTTAGCTTTACCCTGAAGTGTTGAATATATTATAGTCAGATCAGTCTTGCTAACAAGCTTTCTAAGACCCGAAATAGTCGCTCTATTTACAGGTACTTTTAGAATCATTTTGTCTTGGGGAAACGATATTACATAAACCCTAATATCAGCACCAGCTATGATTTGCTGTTCTACATTTACTATTTCTCCAACTCCATGGGATGGATATACAATTCTTTCTCCTACTTTAAATTCAGATGACATTGACATGCTTACTCCTTTCCATTATAAAAACTTAAATTATAGTCAACTAATTTGAATTTGCCTAAGAAAGTTGTTCCTCACCCTAAATGTTCTGTCAATAGAACCTAGGAATCAAATCCAACTGAATTAACCATTAGTTCTTTTGCAAATTCACTATACTAAAGATAATAACATAACTGTAGAGTATAACATATTTTGGAAGAATAACAAAGTGTAAGTTATAAAATTAAGGCACCCCTCTTTAAAACTTTCTTCAAGATAACCTATAAACTTCATGATTATACTCTTTTGTAAGACATTACAGCTAATTCGGTTAGCTATATTTTCTTAACAATTAAACTTGCATTAGTTCCACCAAACCCAAATGAGTTAGAAAGTGCGTAATTAATTTTTGCCTTTCTAGCTTCTAAAGGAACTAAGTCTATCTTTGCTTCTGGTACCGGTTTATGCAAATTTAGAGTTGGTGGGGCAATTTGATCCTGCATTGCAAGAATTGAATATATTAACTCCACGCTACCAGTTGCTCCAAGCAAATGACCGATAGATGATTTCGTTGACGACATAAGAATATTCGGCTTAGCGTCTAAAAATAATTTTTGAACAGCCAATAACTCTATACTATCACCAACCTGGGTAGAAGTACCGTGGGCATTGATATAATCAATAAGACTTGCATCAATTTTTGCATCTTTAAGAGCATAAAACATAGCTCTATAAGCTCCTCTTCCTTCAGGATGAGGGGAGGTCATATGATAAGCGTCTCCAGTAGAACCATATCCAATAATCTCAGCATAAATCTTGGCATTTCTGCTAATAGCATGCTCATATTCTTCAAGTACTACAACACCAGCTCCTTCTCCCATTATAAATCCGTCACGATCTTGATCCCATGGTCTTGATGCAATTTCAGGTGTAGAATTATATTTAGTAGATAACGCTCTTGCGGCAACGAACCCCGCCACTCCAACCGGAGTAACCGGTGCCTCGGCTCCACCAGCAATCATAACATCCACATTACCATACTGAATCATCCGCATAGCATCTCCTATGGCATGAGCCCCAGTGGAGCAAGCTGTTGCTACTGCTTGATTTGGTCCAGTAAATCCGTATTTAGTGGAGACATGACCTGAAAGGAGATTAATTAATGAGGCGGGGATAAAAAATGGGCTAACTTTGCCATTATTTTCTTTATGAAACTTTACTGATGTCTCTTCGATCATCTTAAGTCCACCGATTCCTGAACCTAATATTAAACCTGTTCTATCTCCTGATAATTCATCTTTTACTTGCCACCCACTATCCTCGATTGCTTCAGTAGCTGCTGCGATACCATATTGGATGAATAAATCCATCTTATGTACATTACGAGGATCAATAAACTTCTCCGGGTTAAAGCCATTATCAGTTGAATGATCCACAATACCAGCTATTTTACAAGCAAGGTTGGAGGTGTCAAACCCGGTGATTGTCTTAATACCACTACGCCCACTTATAATACCATCCCAAGAGGGTTTTACACCAACCCCCAATGGCGTGACTAGTCCGATACCGGTTATAACGACTCTTCTAGTTGACATAATTATAACTTATGAATTATTATTTTTTTTTATATATTGTACCACATCAGAGACAGTTAAAATTTTACTAGCCTCTTCATCTGGTATATCACATTTATACTTTGCTTCTATTGCCATCATTAATTCAACTATATCTAAACTATCTGACTTAAGGTCCTCAACAAATCTAGATTCAGGAGTAATTAAATCCTTCTTTACTTTTAATGTGTTAGCAACTATTTCAATAACATCTTGTTCGATAATATTTTCATCCATAATTAGAACCTCATAACATAAATTAAATTTAGTAAAACATTCAAACTCTAGCCACTTATAACAATTTGTATAGAATAAACATAATTTCATACATAAGTAAGTTTCGAGTAGATCGATACAACAATTTCAAACTTCTAGCATAAAAATATATTTTATGCCAGCGGAAAATAAACAAGACGATAGCATTGTTTATAAATCTTCACATTTAAAGATGTCTATCACCTAACCTGTGAGTGTTCACGGTTTTTTTGCTATTTTCTTATGATAAATAAAAAATCTGCTCGCCAAACGTCATTGCAAAAAGGCATAGCCAACGAAGCAATTTTTAATCATTTTTTGGATTGCCGCGTCGCCGCAAAGCGGCTCCTCGCAATGACATCTTGTACTTTAACTTTTTTCCGTGAACACTCACCATAACCTAATCTTTTTAATTTTATGCTTTACAATAATTAAGAAACCATAGTTGTTTCTTATTATATAATTGTTAGCTTATTACATTATTATATACGCCTTTTCTTAATAATAGAAATAATAATGCCAAACGACAAAAGAATAATTGTCATAGCCAGTGTAGTATAAGATGGAATATCAATAACATGTTCAGCGAATATTTTTATACCAATAAATATTAATATTAATGCTAGCGAATATTTTATATAACTAAATTGCTTAACAACATTAGCTAAGCACAAGAATAAGGCACGTAGACCTAATATGGCAAAAATATTAGAAGTATAAATTATATAAGGATCCTTAGTGATAGCAAATATTGCTGGTATACTATCAATGGCAAACACAATATCCATAACTTCTATCATTATTAATGATGCAAAAAGAGGAGTAATGCTGATACCTTTGCTAGTTTTAACAAAAAATTTGTAACCCGAGATTTTGGGGGTAATGCTAAAGTATTTTTGTAGAATTCTATAAATAGACGATTCTTGCACTTTTAAATTTTTATTTGATAGATAAAAAGTTTTTATACCTGTAATTATAAGAATAATTGCAAAAACATATAATAACCAAGAAAATTTTGAGATAACAATGACCCCTAAATATATAATTATAGCTCTAGACACTATGACACCTAGAATTCCCAAAAACAATATTCGATGTTGATAGATCAAGGGAATAGAAAAAAACTGGAAAATCATTAAAATAATAAAAATATTATCCAATGACATGGCTTTTTCTATAAAAAAACAAGTATAATATTCTTGGGCTTTTTCTCTTCCCATATCAAAGAAAATAAAAACACCAAAGAGGCATGCTATAATTAAGTAAAAAAGGCTAAAATAAATGGTTTGGCGAAAGGTTAATACCTTATTTTCTTTGTTAGCAAAACCAAGATCATAGATTAATAAACCTGCAATCACTATACAAAAAACAATCCACGTCAAATTCTCCTCCTATAAGCTATTATAATCATTTGAAGAACTTATTGCTTCAAGGCTATTGGTTTTTAATATTAAGCATTACCCATTCGTGAAGTAAAGTGCGATTCTTTGATACCAAGATTTTGCAAGGCATTGTGCCACTTATGCTCTGGACGACCAGAAAAAATAAAATCTTTATCACAATCTGTTATTATCCACAAATTATCCTTAATCTCTGCTTCAAGTTGCCCTGCTTTCCAAGAAGTATAGCCAATAATAAATAAACTATTTTTAGGACCATTACCAGAAGCAATATCATGAGGGATTTGAGGATTAGAACTAACTGCTAAATGATTTTGAAACTTCAATAATAAATTCTCATTATAGTCATCAGAATGTAAGAAAAAACCACGATCATGCTCAACTGGTCCTCCCAAATAGATAGGCATCATAATATTACCTACCTGATCATCAGATATTTTAAAGAACGATTTTATTTCTATATGATTCACTAAATTATTGAAAATTAAGCCCATCGCTCCCTCTGCTGTATGAGATAGCATATAAACAAGTGATTTATTAAATATACCATCAAGCATATAAGGAGTAGCTATCAAAACCTTACCAGACAAATTATCAAAAATTTTATTGTTTTCATTCATAATGTTTATTGTACTGTTAAATTTATTTAGTCTATAATTATATTAATACACTAGCTTTCAGATACATATAGTGTTAAATTACACCTATTCAATAAAAATTTTGAATATGATAATAAATATATCCTACACTTATTCTAAACCTAAAGTAATTTTTAGAAAAGTCTAATGTTTACTTGGTTTGATATAACAATACTGGCAATTATTACCGCCTCATCAATGCTCGGAGCCTATGGGGGACTAATAAAACTTACTATTAGGTTACTCGGCTTTATATTTTCAGTTCTTTTTGCCTATTACTTATCTCTATACATTGCTGAAATTATTACTCGATATTTTATTAACCATATTGCATTGATAATTACCTCTGGAGTTATTTCATACATTATATCTTTGATCCTATGCTCTTTCTTAACCCACCAATTTCTTTTGATAATTTCCTTTATAAGTGGTGGAATCATTGACAAATCTCTAGGTCTAGCCGTCGGCATGCTTAGAGGTATGATTATTTGTTTGTTCATATTCCTAGTCCTAATAATTTTCTTTTCTGGTAGTTATTTACAAGCAAAAACCCTAAAAGACGTTATACAAAATACTAATATTGATAAATATCCAAAATGGCTTAAAGAATCCGCAACTACTCCCTATCTAGATAATTTAAGTAAAAATCTTATAAAGACTCTACCACAAAATAGTTTGGAATCCATTAAATTACCCATAAAATCAAAGATTGTTGATACTACAAATGTGTTAAAAGAATCACAATCTACAGAACCTCCCAATAAAATAGAAAAACTTCCTGAAGAACTCAGGCAAGAACTTGATGAAGTATTGTCGCAAGAATTAGAAAAAGATGACTAATTATATTTTTGCAACCAAAAAGAGCCAAATATAGAGTTACTTTAGTTATTGCAGGCGGTTTCCCAGGAGGATCCTACGATAGCGAAACTTTTACAGCAATATATTAATTTATGAAATCATATACCTTTAAAGAACATTTTTTAGAGTTAAAAGCTAGATTATTACGAATATTTGCTGCATTCATTATTGGTTTTATTATTTGTTATTATTTTAGCAGTGATATATATAATATTTTATTAGAACCACTTGCAGAATTAAGTCATACGAATATAAAAAGAGTGATCTATACTGGTCTTACTGAAGCATTCTTTACTTACATAAAACTTGCGGCTTTTGTTTCTTTTGTCATGATTATACCAATTATTAGCATAGAATGTTTTTTGTTTATAAAACCTGGACTATATTCACATGAGAAAAAATATGCGGCTTTTATCCTCTTTATGGCACCTATTTTGTTTTGGTGTGGGGGTGTCTTTGTTTTTTACTTTGTTATGCCGCGTGCATGGCAATTTTTTTTGAGCTTTGAAGATCATAATGTCGTTATTCCACTAATTCTAGAAGCTAGAGTTAGCGAATATTTAAATTTAGTAATTCAGCTAATTATTGCTTTTGGTATAGCCTTTCAATTGCCTATTATTATGCTAATATTAAATTTATTAAAAATATTAACAGCAAAAGACTTAGTGAACAAGCGAAGATGGTCTATAATAATTATTTTCATTATTGCTGGTATTTTAACTCCACCGGATGTGCTTAGCCAATTTGCCCTTGCAATACCAATGCTTTTATTATATGAAACTTCAATTATTATGTGTAAATTTGTAGAAAACCGAGGAAATTAGATGTTAGATATAAAATGGATTAGAGAGAATAAACAGGAATTTGATGATTTACTTATCAAAAGGGGAATTCCTCCAATGTCCGATAAAATTACTAAACTAGATGAAAGCAAACGTCAGCTAACTAATCTTATTCAACAATTCCAGCATGCGAGAAAGAAAAAATCTAAATATTTAGGTAATATGCCTAACAAGAGTAGTAAGGAATTTGAAGAACTAAAGCGTGATGTGGACCATATAAATGAAAAATTAGAAGAACTGACTCTAAAATTAAATAGTAATCATCAGCTCAACGATATGCTGGAAGTACTGCCAAATCTTCCTGATGATGACGTACCATACGGTACTGATGGAAGTATGAATAAACTGATTAGAACAGTTGGAGATATTACCACCAAAGCATCTCCAGTACTAGCTAAGCAACATTTTGAGCTTGGTGAGAGTTTAGGGATGATGGATTTTGTACGTACTGCTAAAATGTCTGGGAGTAGATTTGTAACTCTCAAAGGAGATTTAGCAAAGCTAGAGCGGGCATTGATTAATTTTATGATTGATACTCATACTCAGGAATTTGGTTTTACTGAATTATCTCCTCCATCTTTAGTACGACCAGTTGCTATGTATAATAGTGGTCAATTGCCAAAATTTGCAGAAGATTCGTTTGAAACGGCGAATAATTACAGGCTAATTCCAACAGGCGAAGTACCTCTTGTTAATATGGTATCTGATACTATAATAGCTAGGGAAGAATTACCTATACGTTATGTTGCTTATACCCCCTGTTACAGATCAGAATCTGGGAGCAGTGGTAAGGATACTAGAGGTATGATACGTATGCATCAGTTTGGTAAAGTTGAATTGGTCACAATAACTACTGTAGAAGAGTCTAAATGTGAACATGAGTATATCACTAATGCTGCTGAGACTATTCTAAAAAAACTTGATTTACCATATAGAGTTATGTTGCTTTGTACTGGGGATATGGGGTTTACTGCTCAGAAAACCTATGATTTGGAAGTATGGTTGCCAGGTCAGAATTTATATCGTGAAATTTCAAGCTGTTCTAATTGTGGAGATTTCCAAGCTAGAAGGATGAAAGCTAGATATAAAGAATTTGGTAGCAACGACACTACTTTTGCTCATACGTTAAATGGTTCTGGTTTACCAATTGGTAGAACAATAATTGCAATTCTAGAAAATTACCAGAATGCAGATGGCTCAATAACGGTTCCAGATGTTTTGGTAAGTTATATGGGTGGGTTAGAGCGAATTCATGCTACTAAATGTTAAGTATGAGAGATTAAGATAATTATGTTAAAAACAAAAGAATATAAGTAATATATGTTTATTTAATAGGTATCATTGGTGTTCAAAATAACTAGCAATTCGAGGAAAATTGATAAGGATTTGTATAATAATTCTGCAGAGAATTTCATTCCAATTGCTTGTCACTATAATGAAAACACTCTGTTAACTAAGAATGGAGAACTACTCCAAACTATCCAAATAAATGGTATTAATGCAGAAAATATTAGTGATAAGTTATTCAATTTACGAGAAGTAGTGCGTAATGCTATCAAGAAAAATGTTCATAATAAAAGTTTTGCATTCTGGATACATACGGTACGGCGTAAGACAAATTTAGATGACACAACTCCGTACAATAAATTGTTACCAGCTAATATTCACAATCTATGGCAACAAAAGAATTATTGGGATGATAAATTTGTTAATACTTTATATATTTCAATAATTTATGATTCTGATAACATTAAAGTTAAAGACTTAAACTCTTTAATAGCTTCTTTGTCTTTTGATAAACTTATCAATTACCAAAATAACTACTTAGATAGTGTTTTTAAAATACTAAATAGTACTGTTGATACAATACTTTTGGATTTGCAAGGTTTTGGTGCAGTAAAGTTAGGAATAAGATTTGAAAGAGAGGAATCTTACTCTGATCTGATGTTTTTATATCGCAGAATAGTCCATCTTAACGAGGAATATTGTTTAGTGCCGATTGCCAATTTATCTAATGCTTTAGCCTCTAATCAATATGCAGTTGGTAATGATAAGATTGAAGTAATAAGTCAACATGGTAAAAAATTTGCATCCATTATTTCAATAAAGGAATATCAAGAAGTATCATCGGATGCCCTTGATGGATTCCTACAATTACCTGTAGAATTAATAGCAACAGAAATATTTTATTTCGTTGATAAAAAAGAAGTATCTAAAGCATTTGAAGAACAGGCCTATATTTTACAAGTTAGTAAGGATGCTAAGCTTGCTGAGATTACAGGAATAGATAAGATAATGAATCTTGATGCTTCAATTCCAAACCAATTTTGTAAACAACAAATTTCCATTGCTATTATAGGATCGGACTTGAACAAATTGGATCAATCAATTGCCCAGGCATCTAGGGAACTTGCTAAAATTGGAATTGTTCATGTACGAGAAGATATAAACTTAGAATCGACATTTTGGGCACAACTCCCAGGCAACTTTTCCTATATTAGAAGGTTAGCCCCAACAATTATTGAAAATACAGCTGCCTTAGCTTCATTACATAATTTTCCAACTGGAAGCCAAAATAACATATGGGGTAAAGCGGTAACTTTGCTTAGAACGGAAAAAGGAACGCCTTACTTTATGAATTTTCATGCTAAAAGTAATAATAGAGGAAATGTTTGTATTTTTGGCACAGCTAATACTGGCAAGACAGTATTAACAAATTTTTTGATTTCTGAAGCTACTAAGTATAAGCCAACAATATTGTATCTTTCCAACAATAATGATTCAAAGATTTTTGTTGAATCAATTGAAGGGCAGTGGATTGAAAAGGAAAAAAATCTAATAAATCCATTTATACTAGATGATACTCTAGAATCAAGACATTTTATTGTTGAATTTCTTAAAATAATTTGTAATCATTCTTTTTATCCTCTAAGTGAAATTGAATTAGCTTTTCTAGAAATCTTTGCCGATAAAATTCATAGTTTAGATAATAAGGATCGTAATTTTTCATCCATTTTAAAAATAATCGATTTCTCAATAGAAGGTGGAGAGTTAATTAAACTAAAATTAACAGATTATGCAGAAGGTGGATTATATGATAGTATATTTGATAGTGATAAATTTCCTTTATCCGAAGGCAATATAATAGGATTTAATTTATATTCTTTTTCTGAAAAATCTTTTATTAAACGTTTTTATCCAACAGATAAAAAACTTTTAGAAGCATTCTCAATGAATTTAACTAAGCATAATAGTTTATGTGTAGGGTTAATATATGCTTTTAATTATCATTTAACTATTACAGGGAAGAGTCCAAAAATATTAGTAATAGATAGTCTTGATTCCTTGTATAGACCAGAAAATTTTGATAACATATCAGAAATGATTTCTGATAGATTAATGAAAAATAATGGGATCATGGTTAGTAATTTTAATTTTAGTTATTTGCAATCGATAAAAACTAGGGTGTTACAGAATTGGTTAGACTTGACAGACACTAAAATTATTTTACCATCAGAAATAAAATTGCAATATTTAGAGCAAATTTTAGGATTAAATGAATCAGAAATAAAGAAATTATCGAAATTTACAATTACTTCTAGAATGTTCTTAATAAACCAAGACGATCAATCTATTGCTGTGGAATTAAGTATAGGAAGCTTAATTGGTATTATCAAGATTTTATCCTGTAGAGCTGAGGAATTAAAAATATATCAAAAAATATTACAACAATATCCAGGACATCCTGATAATTGGATTAATCCTTTGTATATGGCATTAAATCGTATTTAGTTGAAAGAGGAATTTGGTGCTAAAAAAATATTATCTAGTATTCTTCTTGTTGATTTACTCGGGCAATAGCTATGCAGCATCATTTTGGAATGAAGTTGCAAAATGCATAACTAACCCTTGCAATTGTGGTTATGGTAAGATAGATGAAACATGGAACAAAGTTGTCAAAAGAACAATATATCCAGACCCCTTGTGTCCACCATGGAACAAGCGGGATGGACGCGATACAGATAATTGCTTGGTTCAATTTGACCCCCCTAAAAGTGGAATTGGATTTTATCTGCAGCATTGTGCAGAACATACAACAGAAAGCTCCTATTTTGCCCCAAAAATTCGTATAAGAACTCAAAGTTGTAATGCATTTGCCTGCTGGAATCAATCCACTACTTTACATTGGGATGGTGAATGTGTAGTATGGCCTGGAGCTTATGCCTTACCCTTACTCAGAATTTGTGCTAGAGTTGCTATTCCGGCAGTTGAACCAACTCATCTTAATAAAACAGGAACGCCAGCAGATCCTGGTTATACTCCTGGAAAACACTTAAATGATGTTGGTTTTACAGAAGATGATAAATTGATCATTGGAGATGATGGAACACCTATTAAATTTGATAGACCAAAGTTGTGTGCATATAGTGATCCTGGTTTGGTAAATCTTGTTTCAGCTACCGGAGTTCACTTAGATCCGCTGGACTGGAATCCAGTGAGACAACCTCTTCATAAAACAGATGCGTTACACCCTCTTACAAAAGTCCTAATATTTTTAATAGAAATTAAGGAGGGGTTGAGTATATCGGGATTATTAGGTAAGTTGTTAGATATGATGGGTTCTGACAATACACCAGGTCTTGATACTATAAAAGAAATAGTTAAATGGATAGGAAGAATTTTTGAGCAGCAATGGATGTATGATATAGCAAAAGAGATCCTAAAAACAATTGGTACACTAAATCGTACTGTTGATGATTATCAATTTGGTTGCGTTGAATTGCCATTTGGTCCTTTTCCACCACCATATTGTCCTAAATTAGGTAAATTCATTATTACTCCTACTACCAAATCTGTATGCAGCAAGAAGAATAAAAACGGTTTATTTGTTCAATCTTCAGATGCACCATGTGTAGTATCTAAATTAAGGAATAATCTTATTCATAATGTTGTACGTGTTAGTTTAGACAATCTTGTCCCTCTTTGTAAAAATAAAGAAAATCCTCAAGAAACCGATAAATGTGTAGTAATAAACAATCTTGGTCCATTTTCTTCAGCCCAAGGGATGCATATTGCTACCGCTCAACGTGATGCAATAAAAAAATGTTCAGTTGGTGATACAAAACCTTGCGTTAATACAAAAATTGACTTTAAATGTAGCATTACTGAAAATGGTTGTGAAGATGGCTTTAGAATAGTTTACGCACAAAAAGTAGGCAGTCACTCTACACCAAGTAGTTACTATGTTGATAATTTACCTGATTGTAATAGTAGTGGTGCAAAAGATAAAACTACCTGTCAAGAAATATGGGGGATTAATATTGGTGAGTTTATCGATGCTAATATTGAATTTCCCAAGTTACAAAATCAGGATGGTAACAATTTATTAAAACTACAAGAAATCTTTGAACTCAACGATAATAATGACGAGAAGCGGTCTTTTGCGGTGTCAATTGTTAGAAATACTTTTTTAGACACTGATTTAGAACCTAGTTTTCGTTATGATCCAAAATCTATTTGTGTAACAGAAGGAGATCAGCTAATTGGCTGTGAAAAAAGAGTGACAGATGGCTACCAAATCTTAACCCAAAAATGTGGAGTAATTCCCGAGGTTATTTGCCCTAATAATAGCTATTATACCCCTCAATTTGTTGCGTCAATCCAAGTATTAGACAAAGAAGGGAAAGTGGTTGATTTAACTAGCACTGTTGTTACTCCATTGTCGATATACTCAACTGAGACACAAAAGACAGAAGAAATAATAAATTTAGCAGGATATAATTTTACTTCCTTCATGACATATATTTCTAATACTCCACCAGTTACATATACTGCTATGCCATTTTCTGGAAAAAAATCTATGAATCCTTTAACAATATATGGTGAATATAAAAACGACAAGGCTCCCTACGATACTGAAGGAAAACCTACTACAGATGCGGTATATTTGAAAGGTCTTGAATATATAAATGGTAAATATCTGCAAGGAGCAACGCATGGTTGTTTACAATTAAAAGATATAGAAAAATGTATTCCTGGAGTAAATAATACTAATTGTGTGCTAGCAAAACTACTTGAATCAGATACCATTGATTGCTTGAAATTTAAGGAAAAAAGTACCCAATATCAAAACTTTCTTCCTCTATGTAAAGGTACTACTAATTGTAAATCTAAAGAGACTGTGGAGGGTATTACAATTTATCAATGTGATAATGTGTATTGTTATGTAAATAATCGTAAACAAGGTGTTGAAGTATGTAAAGTCTCTTTAGATACTAATAATAGGATTTACCCCCCCTCATCACAAGGATATCCGATAAATACCGGACAACATTACGATTTTGCCTCTAAGGAAGAGGGCTATCCTATATACGATCAGAAGACTACTGCAATCCGAGATAAAACATCCCAGGAATTAGGTCTTTGCACCACAATTGATGCCCCTAAATGCAAAGCAATTTCTACCCCAACTGATATTAGTGGTAATGCAACATGGAAGTCTAATAACATAAGTGATCCAGATACAGAAATAGGTCACTTGGCACAAGGTACTTGCAAGGATGGTTGGGTATTAATTGATCCAAATAAACCACTGCAGCGTTATTGCCTATTAAATATAGCTACTAAAAGCGTTGATTTCGAAGCCTTACCGGAGGGAGTTGGTTGTAAAGAGAATAATGGTCTTAGTTTCAAATATACAAATGACTTTAAAAGTAATTTTCCTGTCAAAAATAGCTATGATACTTCAACTAAAGTTGGTACATTGGTACTTGGTGGTTCATACAATTCTACAGCCTACCTAATAGATACATTACATTGGGCAAATTATGAGATTGATGTACCCAATACTAATATGCTAACCTCTTTCACAATAGGTGAGGCTAATTCCTATTATGATGATTACTTAATGATTAAAGTCAATGATAAAATTATTTATACTGGTCTCCCTAATCATGAGTTTAAGGATATAGAATGTAGAGATTATCAAGCTGACAAATGTGTTGTTTACATTTCTAAAACTGGTAAAAAAGAAGATTTTGTGCAAGCTCCTGATATATATAAATCTACTAAGTTACCACAACTTGATCTGATGCCACATTTACGAAATGGTAAGAATAATATTAAGATTTATGTTGGAGTTATTGGTGGTGGGGTGTTGAATCTTACTATTAAATACCGATTAAAATAGCATAAATCTTAATATAACTAACCAAGGCTAACATTATACTCAATTTACAAACGTCTATTAGCGAGGAGCTGCTTGGGTTAGTTATAGATTCTGTTAATAAAATTTAAATATAACTTGTTATATCAAATTCAGCTATGTAAAATATGGAAATTTATAGGAGTTTTCACCTACTAGGATTTCAGTATGCTAGATGATTGTTAAGGATTCGAGGATAAAATCACCTATTTTAAAGAAGAATGTTTACAACAACCTAATATATTTGAAACTTATTTTATAAAATTACTTGCTCTTATAAAGATAAAATGAGAACATAGCGTGTAACAAAAAGAATAATTTACTAAAAAAATTTGTTAAGGAGAAAGATGCAATGAGGGTATTGTTAGTAGAAGATAATAGTGATATAGCTAGTTCTATTGAATTAACCTTAGCTTCAGAAGGAATTATTTGTGAAGTGGTGGAGTTTGGTACAGAAGGAATAGAAATAGCAAAAGTTTACAATTATGATTTGATTATCTTAGATCTTATGCTGCCAGACATTAGTGGATTCGAAGTATTGCTAAGATTACGTTCTGCCAAAGTAAAAACGCCCATATTGATTTTATCAGGTATTACTACAGTTGATCAGAAAATCAAAGGGCTTACATGCGGGGCAGATGATTATATCACAAAACCATTTAACCGCGAAGAGTTAATTGCTCGTATTTATGCAATTGTTCGTCGTTCTAAAGGACATTCTGAGTCAGTGGTTAGGTTTGACAAGGTAAGTATTCATCTTGATACCAGAATTGTAGAAGTTGATGGCAAAAAGGTTCATTTAACAAATAAGGAATATGCCATTTTAGAATTATTAGTATTACGTAGAGGAACAGTATTGAATAAGGAGATGTTCTTAGATCATCTGTATAGTAGTGTTGATGAACCAGAGATTAAGATTATAGATGTATTTGTTTGCAAATTACGAAAGAAATTAGCTGCTGCTGGTGGTACAAACTACATTGATACAGTATGGGGGCGTGGTTATATGTTAAAAGAATATGATGAACAAGATCCAATATTACATCATTTTTAAGGAGAAGTTATTAGACCTCTTGGATAACCTAAAGATAATTGAGTAATTTTGTTGTCAAAACTCGTCTCCGTTCCTCACGTACATCTTAGTACGCTGCGGTACTCGACTTCGTTTTTCTTAAAAATTACTCAATTATCTTTAGGTTATCCAAGAGGTCTATTGAGCCATCTCAGAAACCAAGATAGAAGATTATGATACCTAGCACGATAGAACTAACCGGTAAGGTCTATATTAAATATGTTGATCATATAGTAAATTCATATGTTGGGGATGTTAAGCTTTTGTTAAATGACGATGCATTAAACCTTAATAAAGGGGACTATGAGAATTTAAAGTCAAGCGGTTATATTAAAGCAAAAATTTTTGATGGAGTTGTTTGGCAGAATATTAGTATAAGTGAATTATGTCCAGAAAAAGAATACAAATTTACTAAAAGACAAAAAGCTATTGACTCAGCCTTATTATGCAAAACTATAATTGAAGAGCTTCGAGGGGTTATGTTATATAGAACTTATAGAGGACACTTTACTACTCAAGAATGATTAGCTAATCCTTTTCCTGGATTTGCTTAGTTTGAGTAATTGGTAAATAGGAGGCTAACAAATGGAAACAGATAACAAAAAACCACAAGATTCTAGAAAATTAGCAGACCAAATTAAGGATGCATTGGCAGGTATCACTAATGATGATGAACTTGGATCCGATGAGGCAATGGAAATTTTCAATGAGTTAAGTGCAAACGACACTTTCGAGCAAGAGATAGAACAAATATTAGCTTGTCTTAACGAACAAACAATGGATCTAACAAAATTACAGACACAAATTATCATATTAATACAAAAATATTTAGGTAAACTCAATAACAAGAAATTAAATCTTAAAGTTGATGAACAACTTATCAGTAAGAATGTTACGGAAGTAAGTAGTTACTTGATGCAACAACATTCACAATTGGTAAAAGAAGCTAACCGAGGCTTGATAAAATCAAAAGACAATCTACATGGTATAAGTCGTCAATCTAGATTGGAAGCAAGGCGTTTAGTTAAAAATTTTGCTTTATACCAAGTTTATAAATTTATGAATCCTAAAAGAATAGCTGGAGAAACAAAAAAAGAAAATTTTGCTTATAATATGATTAAAGGCGGGATGGATTTAGCTACAAAATATGAAGGTGGAGCAAAAAGTGATATTAAATCATATTCTCCAGAATTTCTTAAAAAATTAAACAAGGCTCATCAAAATTTTAAAAGTGGTGGGAAGACAATTTATTGATTAATAATATTTACTTACAAAAATTAAAGCTACTAAATTATCGTAATTTTCAGGATTTAGAGATTAATACTGGTAATAACCCTATTATATTAATAGGAGCAAATGGTAGTGGTAAAACTAACATCCTAGAATCAATATCACTATTTTCTCCTGGTAAAGGTTTGAGATCAGCAAAATTAGATGATGTTTGTCAAAGAGGGGCAGAGCATTGTTCGGCTTATGGGCTACTACACAGTAAACTTGGACTAGTTGAAATTTCAACAAATTTAAAACGTCAATCTAATAGGCGACTTACAGAATTTAACGGTGCTAAAATACAAAATAATGAATTGAGCAAGTTCTCTGCTATGATTTGGCTTACTCCCCAAATGGATGGTATTTTCTCTTCTGGTGTTAGTGATAGACGTAAATTCTTTGACAGGATTGTCTATAATTTTAATCCATCGCATGCAGGGATAGTGACTAAATATGAATATTATATGCATGAACGCAGTAAAATCCTATTACAAGATCAAGTTGATACAAATTGGCTTGGAGTAATTGAAGAGAAAATGGCAGAATTATCAATTCAAATTGCTATTAATAGGTTAAAAATTTTAGAACATATTCAAAAAACCATTGATGATTTGGATAATGACTTCCCTAAAGCTGTTTTATCAATTAATGGGGTTATAGAAGAAAAAATATCAAAAAATTATGATATAGATGTAGATTTTATAAAAAATGAATTAGTGGGCTGTCGTATTCGTGATAGAATGTCTAATCGTACTAATTTTGGAGTTCATAAAAGTGATTTTATAGTTATTCATAAAGAAAAAAATGCCCCAGCTAAACACTGCTCTACCGGTGAACAGAAGGCTATGCTCATTGCAATAATACTTGCCCAAGTTAATTATTCTATTAAAGAAAATATCGCTATGCCTATTTTACTGTTAGATGAGGTTTTTGTCCATCTTGACAAGAAAAGGCGAGAATATTTAATTGATCTTTTCCTAGAATTAGGATTACAACTATGGGTAACTGCTACTGACTTAAATGGCATAGAATCCTTAACCAAAAAAGCAGAATTAGTGAAATTATATAGCTAGCCTTCCTAGTACTACAGTTGTAGATTGAATGTGAGTGTTCACGGAAAAAAGGTTAAAGTATAAGATGTCATTGCGAGGAGGTTGCCAGACCGACGAAGCAATCCAGGAAAGTGATTAGAAATGGATTGCTTCGTTGACCTTACGGTCTCCTCGCAATGACTCTTGGTGATCAGGTTTTTTTATTCATCACAAAAAAATCGTGAATGCTCACATCTAAACTACAACTGTAGTACTAGGGTATGTCGTCACGAGATTTGAGCCCACATTAGTAAAGCCCTTAAACAAAGACCCGCCATGTATGATTTTGTATTTTTAGCATATCTTGTTGCTATACCACGCCATTCTTTAAATTTTTGAAATGTATTTTCAATAATGTGCCTTAGCTTATATAGATATTTATCTATCTCTCTTTGAATCTTCCTGTTTCTTTTTGATGGTATTACAGGAATTATGTTTGCATTCACAGCCGATTCTATTATGGCGTTTGTATCGTAAGCTTTATCAGCCATAAGATGTTGTGCCTCCATATTCTGGATTAACTCACAAGCTTGAGTACAATCATTTCTGGAACCTTCTGTAACAATAATTCTGACCGGCATACCATACGCATCCACGGCCATATGTACCTTTGTATTGAGCCCCCTTTTGTGCGACTAACCGTTTGATTCCCGCCTTTCGCTCCAAGCCCTGCTTTGTGAGTTTTTACAAATGTAGAATCTATCATTAACCATTCAAAATCAGGAGCATTTATAAAAATATTTAGCAAATTCTCCCATATCCCATTATCACGCCATCTACAGAATCTTCTGTGTACATTCTTCCAATTGCCATAATCAGGAGGCAAATCTCTCCATGGAACTCCCGTTCTAAATATCCACATCACTGCATTTATAAAAGTTCTATTGTCTCTTGCAATACCTCCCCAACAACCTTTCTGACCAGGTAAATTACTTTCTATCTTATTCCAAAGCTCATCGCTTATATCATGTCTTCTATGTGCTAAACTCATTGCTTCTTATCGCCTATTTTTATTACTACAATTATAATAACAAATCACATAAAATTATGCAATCACAATCTCGTGACGACATACCCTAGCATGTGAGCGTTCACGGAAAAAAGTTAAAGTACGAGACGTCTATAGCGAGGAGCTACTTTAGTAGCGACGCAGCAATCCAAGAATAATAGATTGCCACGACCACTACGTGGTCTCACTAATAGACGCTTGGTGAGCAGATTACCGCGTTGCAGCAAAGCTACTCCTCACAATGACAAGATAATGCTAATCGGTTTAACTATAGAGACTAGTTCATGTTTTTAATTTTTTGAGATAATTTACTGTGTAACGGTACACCAAGGGTATGATATTTATTATTTCATTCTACTATTAACTAAACTACCATGCCATTTACCTGGTGTTCCCATAGTTCCTTAAACTTACCATTTGGAATTGTAAGTAAGTCTAAAAAGCTTCCGTCTTCAACAATTTTTCCGCCTTCCATAACAACAATTCTATCTAAATGCCTTATAGTTGAAAGACGATGTGCTATAGCAATTATTGTTGTATTATTTATCTTGAGCATGGTATTAATGGATTTTTGAATTTCTTGTTCAGTGTGGCTATCAAGTGAAGAAGTCGCTTCATCTAAAATTAAAATGGGAGCATTTTTAAGAATAGCCCGTGCAATTGCAATACGTTGACGTTGCCCCCCACTTAGTTTTACCCCTCTTTCTCCGACAATAGTGTCGTATTTTGCAGGTAAAGTTTCAATAAATTCATGGATATTCGCTGCTTTTGCTGCATTTTCAATTTCAGTTTGTATGACATTTTCTTTGGCATATCCAATATTCTCACCAATTGTACGATGGAAAAGCATAATATCTTGAGGAATTAATGATATTTGGGATCGTAAACTATCGGAAGAAATATCATAGATGCTTTGATTATCAATCATAATATCACCATTTACTGCTTTAAAGTTTTTGAGTAACAACGATATTAATGTTGATTTTCCCGCTCCAGAATGTCCAACTATCCCAACCTTTTGACCAGCTTTAATATTAAGATTTAGATTATGAAATATGCTGTTGTTTGCATAACTGAAAGATAAATTTTGAAATACAATATCACCCTTTGAGATATTTAATTGAAGCGAATTAGGTTTATCGATTGTATCTTGGGGAATTTGCATAACTGTAAATGCAGAACAAAAAGCAGCAACGTCTTGTAAAAAATCTTTAATCCTGATTGTTGTATCCCAAGCATTTTCAGTAAATAAAAATGCAAGGGACATAATAAAGGCAATGTCTCCTATTGAAATATCACCCCTATTGCGTATATGGATAACATAGAAAAATAAAGATATTAAAAATACCCAATAAAATAGACATAGTATTATAGATATAATTAAATCATACTTGTAATATTTGATAAGTAATGGGTTATGGATATTATTGTAATAATCTTGTATTTTTTGTAATTCACGTTGTTTGGTAACGAAAGAAAATATTGTAAAGATATTAGTAATACAATCTGCAACCGTTCCAAATAAGTGATACCAGGAATCTTGTTTTGCTTGCTCCATTTTAGCAAGCTTTGTAAAAAATTTAAATGATACAGGTGAGTAAATAACTGTAAATATTAAAACAAAAAGAAATATTTTTATATTAGTGCAAGCTAGGGCAATACCAGAAAACAATGTAATTAACAATGGTTTACTAAGCTGGAATTCGAGAGCGTTATGCATCTTATAGTAGCTATCACCAATTCCTTTTATCTTTCCAACCACAGCCCCAGAAAGATTATTTTGAAAAAATGCATATGGCAGATCAAAGCAATGTTTGCAAATTTTATCCAACATATTTTGGAAAATATAAGGCATGCATTTTAATTGAGCAAAATTATGTGCACGCCATGCCCCATCAAGAACAACTTGTGCCCCTACAAATACCATTATTGGTCGCCAGCATTGTGTAAAAGTAATATGTTGGTTTTGAGTAAATAAATCAATTAAAAGTTTCACAGCATAATTATGTATAATTGGATACACTCCATTGGCAAATGGAGCTATCATCATTATAAAATATTGATATTTATATGGTTTTATAACTGACCATAGAAAGAAAAACCGATTATTCATTTAGATAATCCCCATGCCTTAAATTATCAAATGGTTTAATAATAGACCTATTGCAAAACTCGCTTATGCTGAGGAATTTGAAGGAGACACGGAACGCAGAACCGCAGCGTACTCAAATGTACGTAAGGATTCGAGTAGCACATCGACGTACAAATTACTAGCAGAAGTAGAGTTTTGCAATAGGTCTTTTGCGTAAGTATTTTTTAAAGTGAGTCCAGCAATGTTCTATAGGGTTAATGTCAGAGCTTGTCTGCAAACTAAGTAATAGAGATATACTCTTCTGCTTTGCAGAATTGTTTTTTGAAAATATCAGGGACTCGCATACTTACATACCTCATGTATGCTGCCGTAGCCTCGCCCCTCATTTTCAAATCCAATTCTCCAAATAATTTGAGTATAAATAGAATAAGTAATCGGCTTATAACCAAAAATTATGTTTTCACTAGAATCAGTAAGAAAACCATATTCTTAATAGCGACGAATCAATCCAGGGAAATAATTAGATAGATCACTTCATCGACCTACGGTCCCCTTATTAATATACGAAGTAATGCTAATCGGTAATTATAGAGGCTAATTCATGTTTTTAATTTTTTGAGATAATTTACTGATTTTACGTGAGGCGGTATTTAACTTGATAATATTCTTTGTTACGCCTTTCATTATTTCAGATTGTGCAACAATCAACGCTAATCTGGCCGATTCTTTTGAACCGCTAGCAACTTCTTGCAAAACTTTTTTTAAATAGGTTTTAATTCTACTCGCTCTATTCTTATTTATTAAAGTTTTTTTAATTGTTTGTCTTATTGCCTTTTTTGCTGATGAATGATTAGCCATATTTATTATTTTCCTACAGATTCATTAATTTTGTTCTTCATGATTATGACTTTCTGCTTGTGGAGTCATACAACCTTTACTATTTACATCTCTATCAACGAACTCAATATAAGCCAGTGGTGCCATATCGCCATAGCGAGAACCAGCCTTTATTATCCTAGTATATCCACCTGGACGTTCACTATATCTTTTACCTAAAACACTAATAAGTTTTTCAGTTGCCACTTTATCTTTGATTTTAGCAAGCACCATTCTTCTAGTGGCTAAATCAGATTTCTTGGCCTTAGTTACTAGCACCTCAATATAAGGTCTAAGCTCTTTAGCCTTAGGTAAAGTTGTTTTTATTTGCTCATTCATCACAAGTGCCACAGCCATATTAGCAAACATTGCCTGCCTATGACTACTTGTTCTGTTGAGTTTTCTACCCTTAATTTTATGTCGCATATTGTTACCTTAAATTAATATGGATCTTCATAACGCTTAGACAAATCCTGAATATTTTCAGGAGGCCAGCCTGCTACGTCCATTCCAAATTTCAAGCCAAAACTGTCTAATATAACTTTAATCTCATTAAGAGATTTTCTACCAAAATTTTGAGTTCTCAGCATTTCTCCTTCTGTTTTGATAACAAGATCTCCTATATAGATTATATTATCATTTTTTAAACAATTTTGAGATCTGACAGATAATTCTAATTCCTCAACTTTTTTCAACAAGGCTGGATTAAATGATAATTCTTCTAATTTATCCTGCTTATCTTCCATTTGTTCTTCAAATGTAATAAATAATTGCAACTGATCCTGCAAAATTCTAGAAGCAATGGCTATAGACATTTCAGGAGAAATACTACCATTAGTTTCAACGATCATAGTTAGCTTGTCATAATCTGTAACCTGACCAACACGTGTATTATCAACTTTATAAGTAACCTTCCTTACAGGACTAAATAACGCATCTATTGGGATTACCCCAATAGCAGCTTCTGAATCAACATTACTCACAGCAGGAACATAACCTTTTCCTGTCTCACACACTAGTTCCATTTCAAGTTGGGCTCCTTTTGCCAAGGTACAAATCATATGATTAGGAGTTAATATCTCCACATCATGACCTGCCCCAATCATACCGGCAGTCACCACACAAGGTCCAGTAGCACTTAATCTTACAACCTTCTTTTCGGAAGAATGCATCTTAATGACTAAGGACTTAAGATTTAAAACTACATCAACTAAATCTTCTTTAACACCAGGTATAGCAGAAAATTCATGCACCACCCCTGGTATTTTTATCGAAGTTATTGCAGCACCCTGAAGAGAAGAAAGCAAAATTCTCCTCATAGCATTACCTATTGTTAGACCAAAGCCTCTCTCTAGAGGTTCAACTACAACTTTTAATATATTAGTATTCTTATCAGGACTGTCATACACGATCTTCGGCTTGATCAGTGAGTTCCAGTTTTTATTTAATGATAACATTATTTACTACCTATCTCTCTATACTCTTCTTCTCTTTGGCGATCTAACACCGTTATGAGCAACGGCTGAAACATCCAAAATTGAGGTAACTATAAAATTTTGACTAAACACTGCCCGCATAGCCGATTCTCTTTGCGCCCCTGCCCCTTGCACTCTAATTGAAACAGTTTTAAGACCATGCTCTTTTGCTGCTTCTGAGGCTTTATCAACAGTTATTTGAGCAGCATAAGGAGTAGCTTTTCTAGCCCCTTTAAAACCATGTGTACCGGCTGTTGAGAACGCTATAGCATTACCTTGCACATCTGTAAAAGTCACAATAGTATTATTAAAAGTTGTTTTTATATGAACAACACCAAGAGTGATATTTTTTCTTTTTTTCTTGATCTTAGTATTAGCCTGACTCATTATTATACCATATTACTTTGTAACTTTTTTCTTACCGGCAATTGCAATAGCTTTGCCTTTTCTTGTTCTAGCATTAGAATGAGTATTTTGTCCTCGCACAGGCAGTTTTCTTATATGCCTGAGACCTTGGTAACTTCTAATATCTTTTTTCTTCTTGATGTTAAGAGTTACTTCTCTTCTTAAATCACCTTCTACTTTATATTCTTTTTCAATAACACTACGTAAAACAATAAGTTCTTGATCAGTTAAGTCTTTAACCCTTTTACTCTCAGATATCCCAGTCTTCTGACAAATTTTTCCTGCAGCAGAAGAGCCGAGTCCATAAATATATGTTAAACTCACTACTAATCTTTTGTTTGCTGGAATGTTAACACTCGCTATTCTTGCCACAAATAATCTCCAAATTTTGATAACAACCAAAAGGGAATAATATAAAAATATCCCTTAAAGTCAAATAATTTCTAACATTTTATCTAAAACATCTTCTACTTCTTGCTTATCCTTACTTGCATCAACAACATAGAATTCACTATTATCTCTATAATAGCTAAGTAACGGATAAGTTTCTATCTTATATTCTTCTATTCTATGTTTAATAGTCTGTTCATCATCATCTTGTCGATGAATGAACTTATCCGATCCACAAACATCACAAACATTATCAATCTTAGGTTTAATAAAGTAACTATTATAAATTTGTTTACAATTTGCACAACTAAATCTACCCAAAATCCTCTTAATAATTACTTGATCGTCTATCTCAAAAAACACCACTTTAATCTTTTGACTAGCAAATTCTCTAAGAAAGCTAGCTTGCTCTAGATTACGAGGATAACCATCTAGAACATAACCATTTTTATATATATCCTGAGTTAAAAACTTTTTAACTACATTATTTACCAATTGATGAGGGACAAGTTTTCCTTGTGCCATATACTGTTGAATTAACAACCCCTCTTCATTATTGACCTTTACCATTTGTCTAAATATATCGCCTGTAGAAACATGAGGTAAATTTAACTTTCCTGCCAATAACTGCCCTTGAGTTCCCTTCCCTGAGCCAGGAGATCCTATAAGCACTATAATCACTTTAAACCCATCTTTAGATATATAACATAATATATACTTACCACTAAGTATAAAAGTACATTATTTTAAGAATTAGCTACAAAAACTCTAAAATATTCACAAAGCAATTTAAAAATCGCAAAAAAACAGTCTACAAACCCAAAGAGTCTATTACTCAATAATCAAATTTTTTGCAAAGCTTATAAATAGTAGGTTGTTCAAAGGAAATTTGAATATATCCAAATCACAACATCTATCTTTAAACGCAAAATTTATCATTCCAGACTACTATTGTCATTCCCGCTTCAGTGCGGAATCTAGATACCTGCTTACGCAGATATGACACTAATCAAGTTTTAGTTTTTTAATTTCATTTTTTTTATTAACCCCTCATATCTATTGCTAAATAAATGAGTTTGAATTTGGGCAAATGTATCTAAAACAACATTAACAACAATTAAAAAACTTGTTCCCCCTAAAGCAAAAGATACAGAATATTTATTCATTAACATTTCAGGAACTATACATATAAAACTTAGATATATACCACCTATGACAGTTAATCTAGTTAGCAAATAATCAAAATATTCCGAAGTATTTTTACCAGGTCTTTTTCCAGGAATATATGCCCCATATTTCCTCAAATTATTTGCTGTTTCTTCTGAATTAAAAACTATTGCTGTATAAAAAAAGCTAAAAAACATTATCAACGCAACATACAACAAAATATATAGAGGTTTTCCATGCCCTAAATGGAAAGTTACTAAATTCATAATTTCCGAATTATTGCTAGAAAAATTAGCTATTGTTACCGGAAACAATAAAATTGCACTAGCAAATATTGGTGGTATTACCCCAGCAGTGTTAAGCTTAAGAGGCATATGAGTTGAATCACCACCATAAATCTTATTACCAACCTGTCTTTTTGGATATTGTACCAAAACTTTCCTTTGAGCCTTCTCAAAGAAAATTATCATGGCTATAATCAAAATAACTCCTAAACAAATAGCCATCACCACGATAGGAGACAATCCTCCACTTCTTGACAACTCAAACATACTTATAATAGCACTTGGTACTCCAGATACTATACCTATAAATATAATCAATGAGGAGCCATTACCAATACCTCTACCAGTAATCTGTTCACCAAGCCACATTAAGAACATAGTACCTACAACTAAGGTTATAACAGTAGTAACCTTGAAAAAAAGCCCAGGTATAATCACTACAGGACCTACATTAGTTACAACATGTTCCAAACTTATTGCCACACCATACGCCTGAAAAGAAGCTAATAAAACAGTTAAATATCTAGATAACTGATTGATTTTTCTTTTACCAGCCTCACCTTCTTTTTTTAAATTCTCTAACGGCTTGTAAATTATTGACATCAATTGAATAATAATTGATGCAGTTATATATGGCATAATTGCTAAAGCAAAAATAGACATCCTACCTAGAGAACCACCAGATAGCATGTTAAACATACCAAGTAAACCAGATTGGTTTTGTTCAGCCACACTGCTCAACGCAACCGAATCAATACCCGCTATAGGAATAAATGAACCAAATCTACATATTATAAGAGCTAGAATAGTAAAAATAACTCTATTAGCTAAGTCTTTATTAGATTTTTGTGTGGATTTTAAGCTCATAAATTACAATATTTGACCACCAACTTGCTCAATTATCTTTTTAGCAGATGCCGAATAAGCATCTAATTGAAACGATAAGGGACTATTAAATTCACCGCTGCTAACAGATAATAATTTAACCAACAACTTACTATTCTTAATTAACCCTACTTCAACTAACTTATCTTTTGTGATAACTTCCGCTGAATTCAAACGACTTTCTGATATTAAAAATTCTATATCGGCAATATTCACTACATTATATTTCTTAGAACTAGGACAATTAAACCCTCTCTTTGGTAATCTTTTAATCATTGGCATCTGCCCGCCTTCAAAACCCTTGATAGCTACACCAGATCTAGATTTTTGACCCTTAACACCTCTACCGCATGTTTTGCCTTTACCGCACCCAATACCGCGTCCTACCCTTTTTTTATCTCTCTTGGCACCAAAATTGTTAGATAACTCATTTAACTTCATTTTATAAACTCTAATTTATATTTTCTACTTTTAATAAATGTTGTACCTTTCTGATCATCCCTCTAATAGAGCTTGTATCTTTTAAAATAACAGATTTATGCATTTTATTTAAACCCAAGCCTATCAAGGTTTCTTCTTGATCATATTTACGACCTATAGTACTACCAATTTGGGTAACTTTAACTTTTGCATCATTCATTTTTTCTTTACCACTATTCATAAATTTCTACAACCCAATTATTACTTATAACATTACTTTAACAAGAAACTATAGCTATAGTCAATTGATGGAAAGTTGGTGACGTCATCACTCACCGCTCGCCTACTTATAGGCATAGAGTTTTGCAGGAGGTCTAATGCTTCATGCCACTAAAATAACTCACTCTAAGTGACTGCTCACTAATAGCCCAGTTTGATTCGCCTCATCCCAGATTTCACTGGTCTTCCACAATTGCGATATCTTTTTATCAGCCCCCTAAAGAATATAGCTCAAATTATTCTGATATTACTTCTTGTTGCCCTTTTATAGACTGAGTCGATATCTCATTTAAGTTCTTCCCTCTCCTTTCAGCAATATTCTTTGGAGAAGAAAGTTGAGATAACGCATCAAAAGTCGCAGCAATCATTGCATATACATTACTAGACCCTAAAGATTTAGCAACAATATCATGAACCCCTAAAGAATCAAAAATAGCCCTCATAGCACCACCAGCAATAACACCAGTACCCGCCTTGGCTCTTCTTAAAATGACCTTTGCTGCTCCACTTTTACCAATAACATCATGGTGAATGGTTCTACTCTGATAAAGAGGAACCCTAATCATATCTTTCCTTGCTTCTTGGGTAGCCTTAGCTCTAGCCTCTGTTACCTCTTTCGCCTTACCATGACCATAACCAACCTTACCGGATTTGTCACCAGCTACAATACAAGCAGAAAAAGAGAATTTTCTTCCACCTTTTACTACTTTAGTAACTCTGTTTACATCCACCAAAGTTTCGGTTAATGCTTCACCCATATTTTTTTTAGCTTTAGCCATTTCTTAAACCTAAAATTAGAAATTTATTTTCTTTCTTGCTGCATCAGCCAATGCCTTAACAACACCGTGATATTTATAACCACCCTTATCAAATACAACCTCTTGCACTCCTTTAAGCGATGCTCTTTCTCCTATCAACTCACCTACTTTTGTAGCTGTACCAACATTACAGCTAGATTTTTTTAACTGTCTAATTTCTTTATCCAAGGTTGAAGCAGAAGCAATAGTAATTGACTGTTTGTCATCTATAACTTGTGCATATATATGCTTTCCAGATTTAAAAATAGACAATCTGATTCTGTTTGATACCTTTGATATCTTAGACCGTACTCTAGCCTTTCTTGTCTCAAATCTTAACTTTGAACTACGCATACTTAACTTTTAACCCTTAAATTTTAGTTTTTCTTACCTTCTTTTCTTTGAACATACTGACCCTTACGTTTAATACCTTTACCCTTATATGGCTCAGGCGGTCTCTGCTTTATAATAATTGATATAAACTGACCTAGTTTTTCTTTATCAACACTTTGCAATATAATCTGATTTTGTTTAGGAGCGGTAACTTTTATATTCTGAGGTATCTCGATTTTAGTATTATGACTTTTAGCGAGCATTAAGTTTAAATATTTATCTTTCACCAAAGCCTTATAACCAACACCATTTATTTCAAGCTCTTCTGTAAAACCTTCACTAACACCTTTCATCATACCATTTATTATACTTCGTGCCGTACCCCACATAGACCTAGCACTTTTAGTCTCTGCTAATGGTTTAACAACAAGCTGATTATCTTGCAATGAAATTGCTATATTCCCGGCAAAAGTCTTTGATAATTCTCCCTTAGGACCGACAACATTGACTTTCAACCCATCAAGCTCAACTTTTACCCCTTCAGGTACAGGGACTGGCAATTTTCCAACACGTGACATTTTTATACCTTAAAACACTTTACAAATTACTTCACCGCCAATCTTTTGGCTATGTGCTTCTCTATCAGATAACACGCCTCTAGAAGTAGAAAGAATATAAATACCCATATTGTTATAATATCCTTTTAATTTATCAATGGAAGAATAAATCCTCTTACCTGGTTTTGAAACTCTATTTATTTCACGTATAGCAGGTTTTCCATTAACAGAATATTTTAAATCCACCTCAATGTGACTTATATTATCATTCTTAACAACTACATACTCTTTGATATAACCTTCTTTTTTTAAAACATCCAAAATGGCACATTTTATTTTTGAAGAAGGTAGAGATATACTCATCAATTTACTTTTTTGACCATTTCTAATTCTAGTCAACATATCTGCTATATTATCTGTCATTGACATACGATAAACCTACTTTTTACCAACTTGCTTTAACTAAACCAGGAACCAATCCCTTACTACCAAGCTCTCTCAGCTTATTTCGTGATAAACCAAATTTACTGTACACTCCTCTTGGACGCCCAGTAAGTTCACACCTATTTCTAACTCTATTCATAGCTGAATTCCTAGGTAACTTAGCCAGAACCATCACTAGCGAAAATCTCTCTTCTAAAGATAAATTTTTGTCGTAAATCTTGTCTCTTAACTTAGCACGCTTATTATACAAACTTTGTGCCATCTTTCTTCTTCTATTATTCTTTTTTATAGAACTTACTTTAGCCATCTTCTTTCTTCAAAAATTAATTATAAAAAGGCAAATTAAAGCCTGAAAGTAATGATTTACCCTCTTCATTATTTGTAGCACTTGTAACAATCGTAATATCCATACCACGAATTACATCTATCTTATCGTAATTAATCTCTGGAAAAACAATTTGCTCTTTTATCCCAAAAGTAAAATTACCTCTACCATCAAAACTTTTACTTGAAAAGCCTCTAAACTCTTTTATACGTGGTAGAGCAACAAGTACTAGCCTTTCAAGAAAATCATACATTCTATCTTTACGCAAAGTAACTTTGCAACCAACTTTCATACCTTCACGAAGTTTAAAAGTAGCAATAGACTTCTTTGCCTCAGTTACCAAAGGCTTTTGCCCTGAAATTAAAGTTAGATCATTAACAGCATGATTAATTATCTTAGAATCAGCAACCGTTTCACCAACTCCCATATTAACAACAATTTTTATAACCTTAGGTATCTGATGTTTATTATCATAGGCAAACTTTTTTTGTAAGCTTGGGATAATCTCTTTACCGTATAAATCTTTAAACCTGAACAACATTACTTACCTTCCTTGCTGATAATTTCACCAGACTTCTTAGCTACTCTTACTTTAGAACCATCATCTAGAAATTTAAAAGCAATTTTTGTACCAGTACCTGTCTTAGGGTCTACATGAGCAACATTGGATATATGTATTGATAATTCCTTTGAAACTATGCCACCTTCACTTGCTTTACTTGGCTTAACATGCTTGCGAGCAATATTTACCCCTGAAACAATGGCTCTATTTTGTTCTGGGAAAACTTTTAACACTTTACCCTTTTTTCCTTTATTTTTTCCGGTGATAACAATAACTTCATCACCTTTCTTGATTTTTAACTTAACCATTACAATACCTCTTCTGCCAACGACATAATCTTAACGAATTTTTTTGCCCTTAATTCTCTAGTTACAGGACCAAAAACCCTCGTACCTATCGGCTCTCCCTGTTTATTCAAAAGTACTACTGCATTGGAATCAAATTTAATTGTACTACCATCTGCTCTTCTAACACCCTTTTTTGTTCTAACAATTAGAGCTCTATGTACGTCACCTTTCTTTACTTTTCCACTTGGCAACGACTCTTTTATAGATACTACAATAACATCCCCAAGATTTGCTATCATGTGATGTGAACCACCAAGCACTTTAATACACATAATTTTTTTAGCACCAGAGTTATCCGCAACATCTAAGATGCTCTGCATCTGAATCATAACTTACTTCCACTTGAGAATTTAATAACGCAACAAAATAAACAACCTAAATAACAAAGTCAAAGAATAAAACTCATCATTCTCCAACTTGTGCCAGAATATACTAAAATGATCTGGAAAATTGGATTTGGAAATGAGAGGTGAGTACACACAACGTACATGAGGTACGTGAATATGCGAGTCCTTGATATTTCCAAAAAGCAATTCTTCCAATCACTTTAGTATACTTTTTAATAAGTAGGTTTACAACATTTATACTAAGAAAAAACCGCACGGTTAAATCTATCATTAAAGTGACACCTTAACATCCCCTAACACCACCCAAGACTTAGTCTTAGATATAGGGCGACTTTCAACTATACTAACTTTATCACCATCCTTATACATATTTTCTGGATCATGAGCAGCATATTTCTTAGAAACTTTTACAATTTTTTTATACATAGGATGCTTAAACCTACGTTCCACTTTAACTGTAATAGTTTTATCGGTTTTTGAACTCACAACAACGCCCTGCAACACTCTTCTCGGCATTTTTCTATTCTCCAGTTTTTGATCTTGTGGTTAATTCTGTATTAATACGAGCTATTGTTTTTTTTACAAAAGAAAACCTACTAGTATTTTCTAATTCACCTAAAGTTTTTTGAAACCTTAGATTAAAAAGCTCTTTTTTAAACAAAATTCTTTTTTCGTGGAGTTCCTCCATGGTTTGTCCAACCAACTCCTTTGGTGATAACCCCAATTTACTCATAACGCCTCACTATCCTTGTTCTTACAGGCAATTTGGCACTAGCAAGCTCAAGTGCCCTAGTAGCTACATCATCTGTAACCCCTTCAACTTCAAACATAATTCTGCCAGGTGATACCCTTACTGCAAAAAATTCAGTAGAGCCTTTTCCTTTACCCATTCTAACTTCCGCAGGCTTCTTTGACACAGGCAAATCAGGAAAAATCTTAATCCATAACCTACCCTGCCTTTTCATACAACGAACAGCTGCCTTTCTTGCTGCCTCTATTTGCCTTGCAGTAACCCTTAAACCATCTAACGATTTCAAGCCAAAAGAACCAAAAGCTAGCATAGTGCCAGATTTCGCCTTTGAGGAAACTCTTCCTTTATGTGCTTTTCTAAATTTTTGTTTTTTCGGAGCTAACATTATCTTACTTCAAAATTAATTATGTTTCTTTCTATTTTCCACATGATCACCCCTATAGACCCAAATCTTTATACCTATAACTCCATAAGTTGTCATAGCTTCAGCAGTTGCATAGTCAATATCAGCTCTCAAAGTATGCAAAGGTACTCTACCTTCTCTATACCATTCTGTTCTTGCTATTTCAGCTCCAGCCAAACGCCCAGAACAAGCAACTTTTATACCTAACCCTCCTTGCTTAAAGCAAGCTTGAATAGCGGTTTTCATAGCTTTTCTAAAAGACACTCTTTTCTCAAGCTGCACAGCAATCGTTTGAGCAATAATACCAGCGTCTATATTAGGTTTCTTTACTTCATGTATGTTAATATATATTTCTTCTAAACAGGTAATTTTTTGGACATGTTTTTTTAATTTATCAATGTCGTTACCACTTTTACCTATAATAACACCAGGCTTTTTAGCAAAAATATTAATTATAACACTTTTATTAGAAGGTCTTTCTATTAACACTCTACTAACTTGTGCTTGCATATAGTTTTTATTAATCAGATTTCTAACCTCTAAATCTTGAATAAAAAGAACTTTATACTGCTTTTCAGCATATAGCACTGAGTCCCAACCTTTAATTAATGTTGGACCAACTCTAAAGCCATGCGGATTAACTTTTTGCCCCATATTTTACTTCCCCTCAACTTCAGTAACTGTAATATATAAATTACTAAAAAATTTATTAATCCTTGTTGCTCTTCCTTTAGCTCTTGGCATAATTCTTTTCATTACCAATGCCTTACCTACCGTTGCAGAAGTAACAAACAACGCATCAATATCTAAACCAAAGTTATTCTCAGCATTAGCAACAGCAGACTGTAAACATTTTTTTACATCTTTAGCAATTCTTTTCGGGGAAAAGGTAAGCTGAACCATAGCTTCCGATACTTTCATATTCCTAATAGAAGTTGCAACCAAATTCAATTTCCTTGGACTCACTCTAAGAGACTTAGCAATTGCTGTAGTCGAACCTTTATTCACCTTTACCATATTTATTTTCTCTTAACTTTTTTATCTGCCCCATGACCATGGAAAGTTCTAGTTGGAGAAAATTCACCTAATTTTTTACCAACCATTTCTTCACTGACAGTGACAGGTATAAATTTATTTCCATTATGCACAGCAAATGTTACTCCAACAAAAAATGGTAAAATTGTTGACCTCCTAGACCAAGTCTGAATCATTTCTGATTTACCGGACTCAATCAATTTTTGTACTTTTTTTATCAGATAACCATCTACAAAAGGTCCCTTCCAAACTGAACGTGCCATAATTACTACCTAATTATTTTCTTCTCTTAATAATAAACTTTGATGTAGACTTATTCTTACGGGTTTTCTTACCCTTAGTTGGGAAGCCCCATGGAGTCACCGGATGACGACCACCAGAAGTTTTTCCCTCTCCACCACCATGTGGGTGATCAACTGGATTCATTGCAACACCACGAACATGCGGTCTCCAACCTAACCATCTATTTCTTCCAGCCTTACCCAAATTTGTATTTTTTTGATCGGGATTTGAGACAACACCCACCGTAGCTTTACAATCTAACGGCACCAACCTAAATTCTCCAGACCGAAGTTTGATCTGAGCATAACCCGAATCCTTACCTACTAAATTAACCGAAGTCCCCGCCGATCTTGCAATCTGACCACCTTTGCCAATTTTCATTTCCACATTATGCAAAGTAGTCCCAATAGGGATAGATTTCAAAGATAAACAATTTCCAACTTTTATGTCAGCATTATCGCTTGACACTATTCTATCGCCTACAACAAGATTTTGTGGTGCTATAATATAAGAATACTCACCATCATCAAATTTAATCAGAGCAATGAAAGAGGTTCTATTAGGATCATACTCTATTCTTTCAACTGTAGCGAATATATCTTGCTTATTTCTTTTAAAATCAATTATACGATAAAGCCTTTTATGCCCCCCTCCTCTATGCCAAGAAGTAGTTCTACCAAGATTATTTCTACCACCAGTCTTACATAAACCTTTAGTCAAAGGTTTATGAGGTTTACCCTTCCAAAGATCAGATTTATCAACCTGTATTAATTCTCTAAGAGATGGAGTAACTGGATTAAACTTTTTTAAAGCCATTTTATTTAATACCCCCAGTAAAATCAATAGTATAATCTTTTTCTAGCGTCACGATAGCCTTCTTTTGATCTGATTGTCTACCGTTAACACCTTTGAATCTTTTTTTCTTACCTTTTACATTCATGATGTTAACTTTTTTAACCTTAACCTCAAAAATTTTCTCAATAGCTGTCTTGATAGAAGCCTTTTCAGCACTATCAGCAACATGAAAAGTAAACTTATTTTGTTCAGATAAAATATTGCTCTTCTCAGTGATCACAGGATTCCTAATAAGATCATAATGTTTATAAGATTTCACTTCAACCTCTTTTCTAAAGCATCTACAGCTTCTCTTGATAACAAAACATAATCATGGCGTATTATATCATAAACATTTGTACCAATTTGTGGTACCGAAATAGTATTAGGAATATTTTGTACTGCCAAAGAAAAATTAGTATCAACTTCATTACCACTAACAATAAAATAACTCTTACCATGAAAATTATTTAATAATTTTGCAAGATTAGAAGTTTTTGATTCATCTAATTTTAAAGAATCTAATATTAACAATTTCCCTTCTGTCAATTTTTCTGACAATGCATGTTTTAAACCAAGTTTTCTAACTTTCTTTGGTAATTTTGTAGCATGACTCCTTACTACTGGACCGTGAGAAACCCCACCGCCCCTCATTTGTACAGATATTAAAGACCCCTGCCTTGCATTACCGGTACCTTTTTGCTTAAAAGGTTTCTTTGTAGTACCAGATACTTGCGATACTGTCTTCGTTTGATGTGTACCAGCCATAGCTTTCGCTCTTTGCCAATCAACAACAAGCTTGATAATATCTTGTCTAACAAAGTCTATGGCAAATACTTCATGATCTAAATCAACCTCACCAACAACTTCATTTTCAAGATTTAATAATTTAGCTTTCATATAGTTTATCCTGCAGCTGTAATGGTTTTCTTAATAGCATCCTTAATGTAGACATAAGATCCTTTCGAGCCTGGGACATTACCACTAACTATGATTATACCTTTTTCTATATTAGTATCAACTATCTTCAAGTTCTGAATAGTAACTCTTGTACTCCCCATGTGTCCGGCCATTTTCTTATTCTTAAATACCTTACCAGGGTCTTGTCTACCACCAGTAGAACCATGTGAACGATGAGACACAGATACACCATGTGAAGCTTCAAGCCCTCTAAAATTGTGCCTCTTCATACTACCAGCAAAACCTTTACCAATAGTAGTACCTACAACATCTACAAACTGCCCAACAACAAAATGATCAACTCGCAATGTAGAACCTATATCAATGAAAAAAGAAGCAGAAATTCTGAATTCCTTCAATTTTTGTTTTGGTGCAACGTTAGCATTAGCAAATACTTGCCTCATTGGCTTTGTTACTTTAGATAATTTCTTATCCTTTACCCCAACAACCAAGGCGTTATAACCATCCCTTTCTTGGGTCTTTTGTCCCACTACTTGACAATCTTCAACTTGCAGAAAAGTAACGGTAGTTCTCTCTCCCTTTTCATTAAAAATTGAACTCATGCCAATTTTTCTAGCGATTAAACCGGTTCTCATCACTCAATACTCTCTAACTTAATCTCAACATCAACACCAGCAGGCAAATCAACTTTCTTTAAAGCATCAACAGTCTGAGGGGTTGGATAACTTATTATTAAAAGCCTTTTCTGAATTCTAATCTCAAATTGCTCCCTTGATTTCTTATTGACATGTGGAGACCTATTAACGGTAAATCTTTCAATTGTCCTTGGAAGCGGAATTGGACCAATTATATCTGCACCAGTTCTTTTAACAGCCCCTACTATCTCTCTAGTACCTTGCTCAAGCGAACGGTGATCAAATGACTTTAGACGAATTTTAATTTTTTGATTATTTTTCATTAACTAAACCTTTTTATAAACAGCCCGACCATCCAAAATACGCTTCTTTAACAGACTTGCTCAAATTTTTTGCAAACACAACTTGAGGCAAGTTCAATTAAAAGCATTTTGCCTAGCCATTAAAAAATAATCATCCTAAATTATTTCAGAATGATTATTTCTATGTTATTTTATAATTTTTGATACTACCCCAGCTCCTACTGTCTTACCGCCTTCACGGATAGCAAAACGTACGCCTTCTTCCATAGCTATCGGAGAAATCAATGTAATATGCAAATTCGCATTATCACCAGGCATAACCATCGTTTTACCATCTTTTAAAGCAATCTCCCCAGTCACGTCAGTAGTTCTAAAATAAAACTGTGGACGATATTTATCGGTAAACGCTGTATGACGACCACCTTCTTTAGTGGTAAGCACGTAAGCCTCAGCTTCAAATTCAGTATGCGGAGTTATGCTCCCAGGTTTAGATAGTACCTGTCCTCTACATACCTCCTCTCTTTTAGTTCCACGTAGCAATATACCAACATTGTCACCAGCTTCACCTTGATCCAACATTTTCTTAAACATTTCCACACCAGTACAAGTAGTTTTTTGAGTATCCCTTATACCGACAATCTCTACCTCATCACCAACTTTTATTACACCTTTTTCAATTCTACCAGTAATAACAGTCCCTCTTCCAGCAATAGAAAATACATCTTCTATTGGCATTAATAATGGTTTATCTGTATCTCTCTTAGGCTGAGGTATATATTCATCAATAGCATTCATCAATTCTCTGATCGCAGCTTCACCTTCAGGTTTCCCTTCTAAAGCCTGCAAAGCTGACCCCCTGATAACTGGTATCTCATCTCCAGGAAAACCATACATTGAAAGAAGCTCTCTGACTTCCATTTCTACTAAGTCAACTAACTCTGGGTCGTCAACCATATCAACTTTATTCAAGAAAACAACCATTGTAGGCACACCTACTTGCTTAGCAAGCACTATGTGTTCCCTTGTTTGGGGCATTGGACCATCACAAGCAGATACCACTAATATAGCACCATCAGTTTGAGAAGCACCGGTTATCATATTTTTTACATAATCTGCGTGACCAGGACAGTCAACGTGAGCATAATGCCTTTTTTTAGTTTTATATTCAACATGGGCAGTAGCAATAGTTATACCCCTTGTCTTCTCTTCAGGAGCAGCATCAATTTCATCATAGTTAGTAGCCTTAGCACCACCTTCTTTTGACAATACTAAAGTTATTGCAGCTGTTAAAGAAGTTTTGCCATGATCCACGTGTCCTATAGTACCTACGTTACAATGGGGCAGGTCCCTCTCAAATTTTACCTTTGCCATAATTCATTCTCCACAATTTAAGATTTAATACAAATTTAACAATAAAAATAACAAATTTATCCAATTTCCAATTATCACCAATAGTTTTGGAGCGGGTGATGGGAATCGAACCCACGTGGCCAGCTTGGAAGGCTGGAGCTCTACCATTGAGCTACACCCGCGTATTTCACCTAACCAATCTGTGGTGGAGGAAGAAGGATTCGAACCTTCGTACGCTCACGCGGGCGGATTTACAGTCCGCTGCCATTGACCACTCGACCACTCCTCCAAAGAATTCACGCAAGCATTAAATAGCCTAATTAAAAGTAAAGCACAATATAAATTAGTGTAAATGCCAATAAATCTTCTTCGCCCTTTTCTTGAGTCTTCTAATAAGCTAATATTAAACTTATATATACTCGATAAAAATCAACAAATAATAAAACTATAGCTAAAATCTATACTAATAATTTCTATTAAAATTTTATTCACAGCAACTTAGAACGTTTATCTAGTTGTAACTTTCTATAATAAATAGTAGTTTGTGTCAAGAATAAATTACTGCAGGTTCTAATAAGATGAGAAATAAATCTAAGATTTCTAAAGATTTCTACTACATATATGGCAAACATCCAGTATTTGCAGCACTAAGTAATCCAAAACGTCATATTCAAAGAGTTTTATGTACAGAAGATATTTTTAATTTGAACAAAAATTTAATATCTAATCATCAATATGAAATTACCAACACAGATTCCTTAACACGCCTTCTTGGTCCAAATCATAATCATCAGGGAATAGCCGCTAACGTTAAAAGCATTTTCTCTAATCATATTGAAGATATTGACATAACTACTGCCAATTGTAAAGTAGCTATTTTAGATCAAGTAACCGATCCACAAAATATTGGTGCTATTATTCGTAGTGCGGCTTCTTTTGGTATCACAGCCATAATATTACCCGCCGATAATGCCCCAGATGAAAATGCCACTATAGCAAAAACAGCTTCTGGAGCTTTGGAACTAGTACAAATGGTTAAGGTAACTAATTTAAGGCGGTCAATAGAATATCTAAAGAAACATGGGTTTTGGATTATTGGTCTGGATGGTAAAGCAACCCAATCCTTAGATAATAAAATATTTTCAGATAAAATGGCAATAATACTTGGGTCTGAAGATAAAGGAATAAGGCGGCTAGTTAAAGAGCAATGCGATTATCTGGTTAAAATCCCAATTTCCAGTAAAGTAGAAAGCCTAAATGTTTCAAATGCTGCGGCAATATTGTTTTATTTAACCTCATTAATAAGATAGACCCCTAATATCTTAATCTTCTACAGCTTCAACCGATTCTACCTCAGGAATAAAGTGCTTAAGCATTGACTCAATACCATTTTTTAAAGTAATACTCGAACTAGGACAGCCATGGCAAGCTCCGCGAAGCTCTAATTTTACCACTCCATTTTCAAATCCTCGATATATTATATCACCTCCATCCATGGCAACCGAAGGACGTACACGTGTTTCAATAATTTCTATAATCTGCTGTTCAACTTCAGACATCTCGTCCAAATCATTTACACTAGATTTATCAGTAGATATATTATTTTGCACATCAAACACAGTAAAACCAGAAGTAAAATGATCCATCATAATCATTAAAATCTCAGGTTTTAAAACCAGCCAATCACTTTCTTCTTCCTTAGTAATAGTAATAAAGTCACTACCAAGAAATACCGATTTTATGTTATTTACACCGAATAATTGAACTACCAAACTGCTTTTACCCCTTACCTCATCAAGATTACTAAAATGAAAAGGTTGATTAGGGCTAATGGGTATATTAGGAAAAAATTTTATTGCATTAGGATTAGGAGTAATTTCAGTTTGAATAAACATATACATCTTCCTTGATAAAAAACAAATGGTACCCGCGGCCAGACTTGAACTGGCAAGGGCTTGCACCCCACGGATTTTAAGTCCGTTATGTCTACCATTCCATCACGCGGGCAGTAAGTTAGTTCAATCCTGACTACTTACACAGCTAACCACATTTGAAATAATCTGCTATTCCAAATTCACGTAGATTCTGTGAAGATTGCACAGACTAATAAAAAAAACATCAAAAAGCAAGTATTTTTATAAATTACCCATAATTATAAATTCAAAATGTAAATTGCAGTAATATTTTTGTACAAAGCCACTCCTACAGACCATTATTCCCATTACACCCCCTGACACTAAACGCCTCTATTAGTATATTGGCTATGTTTTTTAGGCAAAACTTTCCTATCTATAGGACTATTGGTGGTATGGGTAGCATTAGCATGTAATACTTGAGATGCTATCTTAAAACTAGCATCATCTTTTAACCTCTCAGATCGTCCATCTTGAGAAGCACCTGAATTTATACTAACAATAGCACCAGAAGCATTTTTAACTATTCCTACATATTCTCCTTTGTTTTTAAGAACTTCTTTCTCAAGCTGTTCAAGGGCATATTTATTTACTGGTAAAGTATATATCTTACCATCACGTTTTAAATATAAAGGTGAATTCTTATCATCAGAACAAGCAAATATTTCTGTAGGCTTGGTTAGATGCACTAATTTACCATTATTATAGTGAGCAGTTAAATATACAGCATTTTCTTTACTAATACTACGTCCATTTGTATCTTGTACGGCAAAAGACATATGGCACGATCCCTTAATATCCATAGATAACGGTATATTTACCGTACGAGCATTTTTAATTGATTCTCCATCACTAGTTTTATATTCAACATCGTTATCATAACTCAATTTTTTCTCACTTATTATAGCAACATCCTTACCATTTTGTTGTAAACTAAAGCTTTTCTCTGCATCTTTACTTTGCCATATAATATCTTTATACTCAGATGCAAATTCTTTATGAATATCCGCATAACCTTTTTGTTCAATATTTTCTATATCTCGCAATATTTGTGTATCCTGAAATACCTCAGATAATTTATTGACATCTTCTTTGGCAAATTTAGCAAAATTGCTGCCAGATTCCAACCCACATTTATCAATAATCGGCTGAACTTGATCTCTTGACAATTTTTTAAAAGCCTGCAATATTTTATCATCATCATTATCGTGAAATAACATTTTATCAATAGTTTGTCTTTCAGTTATAGGAGATACTGTCTGTTCCTGAATAATTACCTCTGTCGTATTAGTCATAGCTTCCTTAGTTGACACACCACTACCCATAACCGGCTCTGTTCCCGTACCTACTGACCTCATCTCATTGCTAAGAACCTCATCCGTTTGCATCTCAATTTCACTTGTCTCCACCTTAACATTTAAACTTGCTAACTGAGCTAAAAGTTCAGCATTTTGGGATTCAAGCTCTGTTATCCTACTTGCATTCTTTCGGTTCTCTTGAGCCTGTTCAGCAGCAACCTTAGATTGTTTATCAAGCTCATTTTCAAGACTGTCTTTTTCTGCCTTTAATTCATTATACACTAAATCTTTCTCTACACTAAGTGCCTCTAGCTGATTTTTTGCATTTTTTTCTGCTTCTTCTAATTTAGTCGTGAACTGTTGCTGAGCATTAGTTAACTCGCCCTCCTGAGTTTGTAATTTTTTATTGGTGTTCTCTAGTTTGTCTCTAGCATTGGCTAATTCTTCTTGGGATTTGTTTAGCTCTTTCTGTTTCTCTTGCTGTTGTGATTGCAGTTGGGTTCCCAGATTCGATAATTCCTTATTTTCCGCTTGTAGCTCTGCTAATTGCCTATTAAGTTCCTCTTTATGCTTTTCTTTTTCTACCTTTAACTCATTTTGCAAGTCACCATAAGACTTGGTTAACTCGCCCACTTGAGTTTGTAATTTTTTAGTTTGCTCCTCTTCTTTTCCATATAATTCTTTGGTTTTATTTACTTCGTCTCTAGCGTCGGATAATTCTTTTTGGGATTTGTTCAACTCTTGTTGCTTTCCCTCTAGCTCTTCTTGCCTACCTTGTTGCTCTGATTCTAGTTGAGTTTGTAGATTCGATAATTTCTCACTTAGCTCTCGTAACTCTGTTACGCCTGCTTCGGCTTGCTCTGATTGTTTCTTAAGTTTTACCTCAAGCCTTTCTTTTTCTGCATTTAACTTATTATACTCTAAATCCTTATTTGCACTAAGTGCCTTTAGCTGATTTTCTGCTTCTTCCAATTTAGTCGTGAACTGTTGCTGAGCATTAGTTAACTCGCCCTCCTGAGTTTGTAATTTTTTATTGGTGTTCTCTAGTTTGTCTCTAGCATTGGCTAATTCTTCTTGGGATTTGTTTAGCTCTTTCTGTTTCTCTTGCTGTTGTGATTGCAGTTGGGTTCCCAGATTCGATAATTCCTTATTTTCCGCTTGTAGCTCTGCTAATTGCCTATTAAGTTCCTCTTTATGCTTTTCTTTTTCTACCTTTAACTCATTTTGCAAGTCACCATAAGACTTGGTTAACTCGCCCACTTGAGTTTGTAATTTTTTAGTTTGCTCCTCTTCTTTTCCATATAATTCTTTGGTTTTATTTACTTCGTCTCTAGCGTCGGATAATTCTTTTTGGGACTTGTTCAACTCTTGCTGCTTTCCCTCTAGCTCTTCCTGCCTACCTTGTTGCTCTGATTTTAGTTGAGTTTGTAGATTCGATAATTTCTCACTTAGCTCTCGTAACTCTGTTACGCCTGCTTCGGCTTGCTCTGATTGTTTCTTAAGTTTTACCTCAAGCCTTTCTTTTTCTGCATTTAACTTATTATACTCTAAATCCTTATTTGCACTAAGTGCCTTTAGCTGATTTTCTGCTTCTTCCAATTTAGTCGTGAACTGTTGCTGAGCATTAGTTAACTCGCCCTCCTGAGTTTGTAATTTTTTATTGGTGTTCTCTAGTTTGTCTCTAGCATTAGCTAATTCTTCTTGGGATTTGTTTAGCTCTTTCTGTTTCTCTTGCTGTTGTGATTGCAGTTGGGTTCACAGATTCGATAATTCCTTATTTTCCGCTTGTAGCTCTGCTAATTGCCTATTAAGTTCCACTTTATGCTTTTCTTTTTCTACCTTTAACTCATTTTGCAAGTCACCATAAGACTTGGTTAACTCGCCCACTTGAGTTTGTAATTTTTTAGTTTGCTCCTCTTCTTTTCCATATAATTCTTTGGTTTTATTTACTTCGTCTCTAGCGTCGGATAATTCTTTTTGGGACTTGTTCAACTCTTGCTGCTTTCCCTCTAGCTCTTCCTGCCTACCTTGTTGCTCTGATTTTAGTTGAGTTTGTAGATTCGATAATTCCTCATTTTCCACCTGTAGTTTTGCTACATCTATTGCGGTCTGTGCTAATTGTTTACTAAGTTCCTTTCTATACCCTTCTTCTACTACCTTTAACTTCTCATCTTTTTCTGCACTAAGTGTTTCTAATGCTTCTAATCTACCTTTTAAGTCGCCATTCTCTTTGGTTAACTCACCTATCTGCTTTTCTAGCTGTACAAGTTTATTTGCTTCACCTATCCTTTCTAGCTCTTCTGCCCAATTAGGACCTTGAGGTGTTATAAGTTGTTGCTCTTTTTCTTCCTCCAATCCTTTTATCTTTTCCCGGAGTTCTTTTATTACTATTAGATTACCTCTTATTTGTTCATCTGCAGATAATTTTAATTTCTCTAATTGCTGGGCTAAACTATCTGCTCTATCTTTTTCAATATTAATCTTATCTCCTTGCTGTTCTATCAGATCATTCAATTTATTAAGCTCAATTTGATGTTTAATCGATGCGATAACATCATTAGTTCTTTCTTGTAATATAGGATATTGATTGACTATTTCTTCTCTCTTGTTTTGAACTAAACTGGGGAATTGAAGACTCTTGTTGCAATTGCTCTAATTTGGCAAACAACTCTTCTTCTTTCTGCTTGGTTTGTTTAATAATTTGATTCTTTTCTTCTATTTGATTCTGGATTAATTTTATTTCTTCTTCCTGGAGTTTGACATTTTCATATTGCTTCTTTAGCTCACTATCATCTTGCTGCGATATAATATTATCTATTTTTTTTGTTATATCTGCTTGTCGTTCCTCGAATAATCTTTGTAGTTCGGCATCATCTGCTAAATTATCAGAGAAAGAGTAGTCCTTTAATTTCTGTTCTTGCTTTGTTAAACTTTCATGTTCCTTCTCTAGGTCTGTTATCATAACATTTAAAGCTGCAATATCTTGAGAATTTTCTTTGAGTAATTTTTGTTTATCACCTTCTCCAACCAGTTGAGAAAATTCAGCTCTTGTATCTCGATCCATCAAATCAATGTTCCCTTGTAAAAACAAATTGAACTTTTCTCTTGCACTAATCTCTGTTCTAATATCTTTATATTTTGATTCAATTTCATTCAATTGTGTCTTTAACGTGGTAGTCTGCTCTTCGATGGCTTTTTTTATTCCATTTTCTGACCAATCAGACAACTGTCTTTTAATTCCTTCCTGCTGCTGCCAAAGCCTTTGTAACAGTTCTGATGCATCATTATCTTGTTCTTGCAAATTCTCTTTTAAACTTTTTAACTCTATTTGCTTGTTTTTTAGATCTCTTTGCAGTGATTTACAGACTATATCAGCTTCATTAAATATATTTTGCTCACTTGTTATTTCTGCTTGAAATTGGGCTATTTTGGATAAAATTTCTGTAGGTTCTGGTAATGACATTTTATTTACCTATGATTTAATTTATACAAGTATATTATAGTGTAAAATAGTTGTCTATAATATAGCAAAAAGTCAGCAATTCCTGATGAAGTTATAGAAACGGGATTATCAATTTAAATAATATACCACAAAGTAAAGCATGGTTGATATTGGTCTACAGGTGTGATAGGTGAGATAAATCACCATAGTGCGTTTATTATACGAACTAGTTTTCTTATAAAGCTTGTTTTCTAAGACTTTATGTCTTTTTCTATTTTTCCAATATTTGACCCTTTTTGAGTCTGTCATAAAGATTGTGAGAGTTCATGGAAAAAGACTAAAGTACAAAACGTCATTGCGAGACCATGTAATGGTCGAAGCAATCCATTTCTAATTACTTTCCTGGATTGCATCAATGCTACTAAAGTAGCTCCTCGCTAATGGTTGTGAGGTTAGATTGCTTCTAGGCTTACGCATTCTCGTTAATATACATCGTGTACTTTAACTTTTTTTCCGTGAACGCTCACAAACTATAACTGGTACCTTGAGGTCTAACAGTAATAATTGGTTTCTTCTTGGATACTTCATCAATTTTATCTAGTAGGAATACTTGTAACTGTATATTACCTTTAACATTAGTATGTTCTGCTTTCCGTTGTGTATGTCCTATTTTTGATAATTCTTCTCCATCTACTCTCCTACCTTCTGTCATCAATCTAACCTGCTCTGCATCTGGTTCGTTTTTACCAACTTTCTTAAACTCTTCCCATCCTTTCTCCACTACAGCCTTTGATAACCCCCTCAACAAGCCTATTTTTTCTTGAGGGGTTGATAAATTTTTCAACTCTTTATCAATATCTTTCTTTTGATTTTCAAGTTCTTTACCTTCCAAACTTTTAGACAGCTCTCCTACCAATTTTGTAATATCCTCCTCACTTTTCCGAGCTAGAGGACGTATATGTTGTGATTTTAATAAACTTGCTCTGATACTTTCAGTCTTATCTCTAGCCTCACTATTTATTAACACAGCTTGAGAGATTCCAGGGGCATGTTCTACTGTTTTTTCTTCTATCTCTAATACCACTTCCTTCCTTTTAACTATATCAATAGGCACCATATTTTCTTGTGCTTTACACAACTGTGCTTCTTCAATACCTTGTCTAGATATTACCATAATATCCGGTGCATCAATAGATTGTGAAATATCCACACCATGCCCTAGATTTTTGGCAACTTCTTGCATCATTTCTTTATATTTCTGTTGCGTTACTGGCAAGGTATATATCTGTCCGCCATGCTCTATATAGCCAACTGCGTCAGGGCTATCCCCACTGAACTTCACTGGATGTGGTGAGCTAACCTCGACAAGCTTACCATCATCATCATAGTGAGCAGTAAAATATACAGCCTTACTTGCCGCAATATTTTTGCCATTCTGATCCTTGACAGCTAAAGATAAATGCATCGGACCATTATTATCAAGTGTTATCGGAAAATCTATCGTCCTATAATTGTTAATTGTAACGTTAGTACCATCACTCTTTTGTACTGTATGAGGAGGATTTATTTTATGGGTTGCTTCTGCTAATGTTGCAATTTCGATACCGTTTGCATCTCGTACCACCTGTTTCCTAGTAGTAATACCACTATCATTTTCTACAGCTCCATCCTTCCATTCCATAGTAGTGAATATACCAGCAAACTCCGTATGGACGTTTTGATAGCCGATAATTTCGACTTGCTCTAGAGCCCGTTTTAAATCTTTATCTGTTTTTAGAATCTCACTGATTTTTTCTTTATTTTGTTCATTTTCAAAGTACTTACGAAACTCATTTATATCATCAATTTTTTCTTTTTCTACTGTACCATTCTTTACTAAAGCTATAACTATTAGCTCCCTCTGCTTGGTTAATATCTGGGTTCTAATTGCTCGGGTTATAGGATCAATAGCTCGATCAGCAGCAGAAAAAACAGGAGTGTTAACATCAGAAAAAGATTCCCCTAATTCTATAGGTGGATTTTCCACTTCTGACTCTGACAAGAACAAGACGTCCTGGGCAAGTTCTTGGGGCTTGGTAGCAGCTACGATTGCCTGCAACTGCTCTTCATATTTTTGGAGAATTTTAGTAGGTGTTTTATCATCCTGTATGTATCCTGATAATTTTTCAGCAAATTTATCGAACACTATGGATGGTGTTTCTATTTTGTCAGATTCTGGCAACTCATGTAGTTCTTCTATATTATTCCTAATTGTTTCAGCAAATCCATCTAATATAGATTTTTTCTCTACAGAACTAGCTACACTAGTTTCTAAGGTTCTCTTTACGATTTCAAACAAAGATAGAGCTATAGGTTCAGCTTCCTCAATATTTGTTTCTTCTCTACTTCTATTTACTTCTATAAGAAAATCTCCATAATATTCAAAATATTCTCTAGGATTTTTTTCTTCACTAATTTCTTTACCCATTGTCCCCACCCCATTCTTAAATTCTAATTATTATTTGATGCTAAATAATATTCTTCTTTAAAGCAACTAATTTGTTTTATTTTTAAGACAACCTCATTAAATAAGAAGCTCATTATTTTTCTAGGTTGAAAATAACTATTATATCATATAATTAGTTAGCACTAATAGCACAAGAGTATATTATATGAAAAATAATAATTTTTATTCTATAGTGATATTGTTTGCAGATTTAGTATTATCAGGATAAAGCCAAGTAAAGAGTACGACAAATAATAAAGAGAGATTTAGTAACAAATTCCATTCTGTCATCGATATGCCAAATAATTTAACTGTTGCTTTGGTACAACTCGTGATCGGTTGGCTATAAAATATCTCTTTAATATCTTGGATTGATAAGTGTTTAGGAATATGGATTAAAGTTGAACAAAGAACACTTGGATTAACTATTCCCCTTTCTACGGTACTATGATAGCCTGCTAATATGCAAGCACCTAATAAATTTAGAGTGATAAAAAATAAAGTATATTTGCTTATTTTTTTAATAATTAATGCTACAACTGAAATCTTGATGATAAATAAATATGGGAATCTTTGATAAATACATAAAGGACAAGGTATAAAATGTAATATATATTCAACAAAATAAGCTAAAGATAAGGCAAAGATGCATATGCAAATTAGGGTTATATGTAAAATTCTAAAGCTATCTTTACGAAAAAAATGTACAATAGAAGGAATAGTCATAAGTAAATAATAATTTTTAATCGGTTATTGTCTAAGAATATTATAAAAAACTCAAGAGATATATTTATAAATTTACAAAAAACCATGTATATTTATAATCTTGGTAAATCGAATCAAACTTATGGATATTATAGATGTCAGAACTAGAAATTTTAGAAGATGCGGTTAAATCAAACGCTTGGACTTTTTTAGAAGCAAAAAGAATATTAGATCAATTGGGCGGCAAAACCCCAGCTAAAGGCTATGTATTATTTGAAACGGGCTATGGACCGTCAGGGTTACCGCATATTGGTACATTTGCAGAGGTTGCTATATCTATAATGGTGCAAGAAGCGTTTAAACAACTATCGAATATTCCAACTAAGATGTTCTGTTTTTCTGATGATATGGATGGTCTGCGTAAAGTTCCAAGTAATATCCCCAACCCTGATATGGTGGCATTGCATATTGGCAAACCTCTTACATCTGTGCCAGATCCTTTTGGTAAGTGTGAAAGTTATGGGCATTACATGAACGCCAAACTTCGCTCATTCTTAGATAAATTTGGCTTTAAATATCAATTTGTTAGTAGTACAGAATGTTATAAATCCGGTTTATTTGATCAGATGATGCTAAAAGTCATAGACAAATATGAGGAGATAATGGCTCTAATGTTACCAACCTTTCGAGCCGAAAGAAAAGCAACCTATTCGCCTTTCATGCCGATTTGTCCAAAAACCGGCATTGTCCTGCAAGTACCTATTAGCAAAGTTGATCGTTTAAACGGCACTATTAGCTATCAAGATGAAGAAGGAAAATTGGTTGAAGTTCCTGTGACCAAGGGGCATTGCAAACTACAATGGAAACCTGATTTTGGCATGCGTTGGGCTTCGCTACAAGTTGACTATGAAATGTATGGCAAGGATCATATGACTAACGCCAGGTTATACTCTGGAATTTGTCGAATTTTGGGTGGCATTGAACCAGTACAATTTTTTTATGAATTATTTCTTAATGAAGATGGAGAGAAAATTTCTAAATCTACAGGCAACGGTATTACAGTTGATCAATGGCTACAATATGCCCCTATGGAAAGTATGGCATTATTTATGTACCAGAATCCAACAAGAGCCAAACGTTTACATTTTGATGTAATACCTAAAAATGTTGATGAATATATTACGTTTAATAAAAAATATCATTTAGAAACTGATCAAGTAAAGCGTTTTGCTAATCCAGTACACCATATTCATCATGGGAATGTGCCTATTATCGAAACTTTTGGCATTAGTTTTAGCCTATTGCTCAACCTAGCATCAGTTTGTAATCCGGAAGATAAATCGGTACTTTGGGGATTCATCAGTCAGTACGCTCCAGATGCAACACCGCAAAATGCTCCGTACCTTGATCATTTAACAGATTTTGCCATTGGTTATTATAATGACTTTATTAAAGCGAATAAGTGCTATTTAACGCCTAATATTCAGCAAAAAGTTATCTTACAAGAAATTAGCACTATGTTATCTTCTTTACCAGTAGATAGTACTTCCGAACAGATTCAGGAGAAAATTTATGATATAGGTAATAATCATGGTTATCATAATTTGCGAGATTATTTTAAAGAATTATATCAAATATTACTTGGTCAAACTGAAGGGCCAAGGCTTGGGTCTTTTGTTAAACTTTTTGGTATTCAAGATACTATAAATTTGATTGATGAAAAAAATAAGGCTTGACCAGCATTTAGTAGAATGCCAATTAGTTGATGATATTAACATCGCACGAAGCTTAATAATCCAAGGCAAAGTATATGTTAATCAGCAGCAAAATACTAAACCAGGTACGGGAGTATCAATTGATACTCGTGATATTATTATAAAACGCCCGATACATGATTATGTATCACGAGGGGCGTTAAAATTAATTGCTGCTCTAGACCATTTCAATATTGCTCCACAAGGGCTGATTTGTCTAGATATAGGCTCTAGTACCGGTGGTTTTACTGAGGTTTTGCTTCGTAGAAAGGCTGAAAAGATTTTTGCGGTAGATGTCGGATATGGTGAACTACATCATAAACTGCGTAATAACCCTAGAATTTCAGTAATTGAAAGAACTAATGCCCGGTATTTAACAATTGAGCAAATTAGTTTGCCACCAGATATTATCGTTTGTGATGCCAGCTTCATTAGCCTTACTACCATATTACCCACTGCATTTGGTTTAGCAAAAGATAATTGCCGTCTAATTGCCTTAATTAAGCCGCAATTTGAAGTGGCAAAGAATGAGGTCGGGAATGGTGGTATTGTTAGAAGCCAACTCTTACATCAAAAAGTATGTGATAAAATTCAACAATGGCTAGAATCAAATTATAATTTTAACATATTTGGGGTAATACCCAGCCCTATTCTAGGAGCAAAAGGCAACCAGGAATTTTTAATTTATGGACAACGTATAAAAAAACTATAAATCATCCCAAAGCCAAAGAAGAAGAGAAATTGATTTTCCATAATAAAATTAGTGACCATAAAAAAGATGGGAAACCTATTGTATATTTAGATGAAAGTGGTTTTGCTCATGATATGCCTTGTACTCATGGTTATGCTGTAAAAGGATAAAGATGTTTTGGTTAGCAAGATTGGGGGGCTAAAGGACGAACTAATGTTATAGGTGCATTACTAGGAATACACTATTAACAGTTAGTCTTTTTGCCTTATTACTCATTAAATTGCTCTTTGATAATTCGATTTTCAAGGCTATTTTTTTTATCAAATAGTAATTTGATCATCTTGTTTTTTGCTGATTTAATTAATACTGACTTAATATCGTCAAATTCCTGAAAATCGGCAGCTGCATTTACTGGTCTTTTATTACTTTCTAAAATTTCAAATCTTATAGTAGTGGAAAATGGTAATAACGCACCGTGCCAACGTCTTGGACGAAAAGGACAAATTGGCGTTAGACATAATACATTTGACTCAAGTGGTAAAATAGGTCCCCCGGCAGATAAGTTGTAAGCACTGCTACCAGCTGGAGTCGCAACCATTGCCCCGTCAGCTACTAATTCACTCATACGTTCAACTTGATCAATTTCAATCTTAAATTTAGCTGCTTGGTTGGTTTTACGAAATATCGAGACTTCATTAATAGCTAGGGCGGTATAGGTTTTACTATCTACAGTTTCTACTTGCGTCTCTAAAGGGTATAAATGAGAAACTATTGATTCTTGTAAATTATCTATTAATTTTTCTATAATAATTGAATTCATTAAAAACCCAATATTGCCAGAATTAATTCCATAAAAAGGAACGTTCAGGTGCATATAACGATGTATCGCATGTAATAATTCGCCATCTCCGCCAACTACAATAATTACTTCTGCTTCTTCCACTTTGCAGAATTTATAGAATAGTTCGAGCTGCTTAACTAGTTCTAACGATTTCGTGGAATTGTTAAAAATAATTGCAATTTTATTTATATTAATTTTAGTTTTTGCCAACATAAATACAATATATGGTTAATTATTAATACAAAAAAACATGAGGCTAATACATCACTTAAAAAATGCCCCCCCATTAATATGCGACTTAACCCAATTAATGAGCCGAAAATTAAGGTGATACTGTAGATTCTTGAGAAATATATAACAGGAGCAATATACGCAAGGCTAGTTAAACTATATCCCATAGCTGCATGTCCTGATGAAAATGAGCAGTTATGTACACATTCATTAGAAATTAAAAAAGCTCGAGTAAAATTTTTGGAACCATTAAAATTTTTAATTTGCACAGGACGAGCCCTGCCAAAATGTTCTTTAAATAGATGATTCACCAATAATCCAGGACCTATTGCTGTAGACAAAATTATATAAAAGCTCCCAGAAATAATAAGTCTATTAAAAGTTTTATACTTAACAATTAAGTAAATTAAGTATAATAATGTTACTGTAAGTAGTAGTTTAGTTAATATTGGAATAATTTCAAACAATAATTGGACAATGCTATTGTTACGGTAGATAAATCCATCGTTACTGTCGTAGAATAAATTTGAGAAATCTATATCAAAATTAGGAAATAGTACGATCAATAATAAGACTATACCAAAGGCAAATATGTTCGCATAAACTAAATTAGTATTAATCATAGACTAAAAGCCGAAAATAAGGTATAAAAATATACTTAAACCATACATAATATAGAAGTTAACATGCCATTCAACATTAAAAACCATAAAAATGCTTTACTATTCTTACCACTTGGCGGGTCAAATGAAATCGGCATAAACGTCAATCTATATCATTATAAGGGAAAGTGGTTGATGGTTGATTGTGGTAGCGGCTTTGCTGATAACTATTTACCAGGTGTTGATATGATAATTGCTGATATTAGCTTTATCGAACAATATAAAAAAGATTTGTTAGCTTTAGTCCTAACTCACGCACATGAAGATCATTTGGGAGCAATCCAATATTTGTGGAGCAGTCTAAAATGCCCAATATATGCAACTACCTTCACTGCAAATTTTCTGAAACTTAGATTAGCTGAATATGATTTTGCTAAAACTATAAAAATTCATGAAGTAAAACCTTCGGCAAAAATAAATCTTGATCCATTCCAATTAGAAATGGTACCACTTACCCATTCAGCTCCCGAAATGCAAGCAATTATGATACGCACAGAAGCTGGCAATGTTTTCCACACTGGAGATTGGAAATTTGATCATGATCCTTTACTCGGTGAAAAAGCTAACAAGGATTTACTAAAATCCTATGGCGATGAAGGGGTTTTAGCTTTAGTTTGTGATTCAACTAATGTATTTAATGCAGGGACTTCTGGCTCTGAAGGAGAAGTGCGTAAAAGTTTAATAGATATTATAGCAGGTTGCCCCCAAATGATTGTGGTAACAACCTTTGCTTCAAATTTGGCACGACTTGAAACTATAATTCATGCAGGTCAGATGGCAGGAAGAAAAGTAGTGCTATCAGGAAGAAGTTTGCATAGAATTTTGCTCGCAGCTCAGGAAAGTGGTTATATGAAAGATATTGCCCCTTTAATTGATGAGCGGGATGTTGCAAGATTTAAAAGGCAAGAACTTTTAATTATTGCTACTGGCTGTCAAGGGGAACCTCTAGCAGCTACTGCCAAAATGGCAAATAATAGTCATCCTAGTATCAAGTTAGCTCCTAAAGATACAGTTATATTCTCTTCAAAAATTATTCCTGGCAATGAAAAGAAAATTTTCCGTATGTTTAATATTTTCGTAAAAGCAGGAATTGAAGTGATAACTGAACGAGATCATTTCGTTCATGTTTCTGGACATCCATCAATTGACGAACTCAAGCAAATGTACGCCTTAATTAGACCTCAGATTTGCGTGCCAGTACATGGTGAACCGGTACACATACATGGGCAAGCAAAATTAGCTCGTAAAAATGGTATAAAGCATGCTATTGAAGTAGAAAATGGTAGCCTAGTATTACTTGATCCTCATAATCCACGTATTTTAACTAAAGTAACAACGGGTTATTTGGCTGTTGATGGCAATTATCTTTTACCAGCTGAATCATCAATTTTCAGAACCCGCAGACGTATGCGTGATGATGGTATAGTAGTTGCTTCTCTGATACTAAATAAGAAGGGCGAACTTACTTGTAGACCTATTTTATCTATGCCAGGACTTCTTGACTCTAATGATGATGCACAGCTAATTAATCTAATCAAAGATAATATTGCTGAAACAGTAGAAATTCAGAGAAAATCAAAAGGTAATCTCCTCGATGATCAGGTCGAAAATGCTGTAAGGTCAGCTATTCGCAAAATATTAAAACATGAAATGAATAAATCGCCTCTTATTATAGTTAATGTGGAGAAAGCTATTTGAATTAGGTTTTATTACTGAGACCCATTATTGAATAAATATAAATTATTTCTGTTAATCCAAAGAGTATTTTTATGATAAAAAATAGAATTTTCACCTCTGAATCGGTGTCTGAAGGACACCCAGATAAAATTGCTGACCAAATTTCTGATGCTATTTTAGATGCAATTATCACTCAAGATCCTAAATGCCGTGTTGCATGTGAGACTTTAGTGAAAACTGGTATGATTTTAGTAAGTGGAGAGATTACTACAAATTCTTGGGTTGATATAGAGCAAATAGCACGTGATACAGTAAGAGAGATTGGTTATAACGACCCAAGCCTTGGGTTTGACGCAGATTCTTGTGCTGTTATATCCGGTATTACCAAACAATCAGTAGATATAGCTATTGGTGTGGATAACCAAGATGAGGATATGATTGGTGCTGGTGATCAAGGGATGGTATTTGGTTACGCCTGTAATGAAACAGAAGTTCTGATGCCAGCTCCAATATATTATGCTCATAAATTAGTTAAGAGGCAAGCTAAATTACGTAAGCAAGGAATTTTGCCATGGCTTGGTCCAGATGCAAAATCACAAATTACTTTACGATATCAAGACAATAAGCCGGTTGGTGTTGATGCGGTTGTATTATCAACTCAGCATTATAGTCATGTAACTCATAGCCAGCTAGTAGAAGCAGTAATGGATGAAATTATTAAACCAGAACTACCAGCAGAATGGATTACTAAAGACACAAAATATTTAATTAACCCTACTGGTAGATTTGTTATTGGTGGGCCTGTAGGAGATTGTGGGCTTACTGGTAGAAAAATTATAGTAGATACTTATGGGGGAATGGCTAGGCATGGTGGTGGTTGTTTTTCTGGCAAAGATCCAACAAAAATAGATCGCTCGGCTGCTTACATGGCTCGCTATATTGCTAAGAATATTGTAGGAGCTGAGATAGCGGATCGTTGTGAAATACAAATATCCTACGCAATTGGAGTGGCAGCTCCTGTATCTATTTTAGTTGACACTTTTGGTACTGGCAAATTAACTGATAATGAAATAGCGGAATTAGTAAATGAACATTTTGATCTAAGACCAGGTAGAATTATAAAACAACTCAAATTGCAAACTGCTTGTTATCAAAAAACAGCGGTATATGGGCATTTTGGTAGAGAAGATCAAGGATTTACTTGGGAACAATTAGATAAAGTGGCGTTATTACGTACTGCCTCACTAAAAAAATGACCATGCTTCATTTGGCTGCTCCGCTGTTACTGCATCTCTGAATTTAGAGTAAGTCTTATATTTCTCGCTTTCCTCCACCTTTCTAGTTTTTTCATACACTCCCTGTAATCTTAGCTCTTGCTCTCGCATTGCATTGGCTAGGTGTGCTTCTTTTTCCCCTTCTAATTTAGTTTATAGAATTGTGATATTATTACAACCAAAATTTATTATTTCAATTTTCGATACTATTTTTCTCTTGCTATTAATTAATCAAATCATCACTATAAATTATTAGTGTTAATAAATATTAAGGTGAATTAATGATAGGATATCAGCAAGAACAAAGAAGCCTAACTAAAGAGCAAAAACAAGCAGTAGGGTTACTGTCCGTTGGAACATTCTTAGAGTATTTTGACCTGATGCTTTATGTACATATGGCTCTATTGTTGAATGAGCTATTTTTCCCAAAAGCTGATCCTCATACTACCGCTATTTATTCAGCTACAGCTTTCTGCTCTACCTTTGTTTTTAGACCAATTGGAGCATTAATTTTTGGTTGGATAGGTGATAATATGGGGCGTAAGACTACCGTTGTCATAACGACTTTTATCATGGCTTTATCATGTCTTACTATGGCTAATCTGCCTACTTATGCCCAAATAGGTATTACAGCTTCCTGGTTGGTTACAATATGTCGTATAATGCAAGGAATATCCTCTATGGGAGAGGTAGTAGGAGCAAAACTTTACTTAACTGAACTTATAAATCCACCAATCCAATATCCAGCTGTTTCATCAGTTGTGGTTTTTAGTACTTTAGGAGGAGTTGTTGCTTTAGGAATAGCATCGTTAGTGACCTCCTATGGATTTAATTGGCGTCTAGCATTTTGGATAGGAACAGGCGTAGCACTGGTTGGAACAGTAGCCAGAAGGAGTCTTAGAGAAACGCCGGAATTTGCTGATGCCAAACGTCAGCTAAAAAAGACTTTTCAGCAAACTTCAAATGTTGCCAGCATATATCTAAAAAAACTAGAAAATAATTCAATATGGACGGAAAAAGCTAATAAAGTAACAGTAATGGCCTTGTTCTTAATAGAATGTATGTGGCCTGTACTCTTTTATTTTATTTATATTTATTGCGGGAATCTTTTAAAAAATTCTTTTGACTACAGTGCTGCACAGGTCATTCATCAAAATTTTATTATTTCAATATGTGGCTTCTTAAGCAGTTTGGTATTCACATATTTCAGTTATAAAATATATCCGTTAAAGATTATAAAAACCATGTTATTAATATTTTGTGTATTTGCTTTAGCTTGTCCTTATTTATTAAATAACCTTAATAGTTCACTTAATGTTTTTTTAATTCAATTATTCGTTGTATTATTTGCACCTACCGGTCCTGACCTAGGACATCCAATCTTTTATAGATATTTTCCTATCTTTAAACGGTTTAGTTGTGTTAGCATTACATTTGCTATATCTCGTGCCTTGATGTATTTAGTTACCTCTTTTGCAATTGTTTACTTAACTGAATATTGGCATCATTGGGGGATAATGATGATATTGTTTCCAGTTTGCATAGGTTTTGCATTCGGAATATTTCATTTTGAAAAATTGGAGAAAGAGGCTGGGAATTATCCACAAAAGTCCTATGTAGATCATGGTGAACAGAATGTGGTATAGCTAAATGCCGACAACATAATTCAATAATTTGTTTTGTTACTGTTGGTATTTTTAAATGCATAGATAAAGTTACAAAATGTATTACCGTCTCCTCTATAATCTTCTTAATTTTTTCAGGGGATTTTACACCAACAGTTTCTAGATTATGAATTCTATCAAAAATTTTAATCAATGCCACATCATATTTTTTTTGCTGAAATAATATATTTAGTGTTTCTGCAGAGCTAATCTTGCCATGAGGCTTGACCCTAGTTAAGTCTTCTACTTGACTAGCAACCTTACTACCAAAAGTGTACGCAATCATCTCTTCGGTAAGTTCTGTATCTTCAATGGTATCGTGCAGTAATGCGGTAACAATCATGTCGGTTCTAAACAATTTTGGAACTGTTAGAGCAGTATATTCAGCAACCATATAAGCCACTTCAATCGGATGTGAGTAATACGGTCCGCCTGACTGCCTCATTTGACTGCCATGGTATTCTTTAGCGCAATAAATGCCTTTTTTGACTTCATCAATATCCACCGGCACAACTACTTGTTTATTTAGCTGTTCAAGTTTAGTAAGTAACCGTTCAGCGTAAGTACAAGACCTGTATTTTGAATTATCCCAACAGTTAATATCTTTCATACAATAACCTTAATTATCATTATAATCGATTTTAAATTAGAAGTCAACTTATTTAATGGAAAAAATTAGATATTTTTCTATTAGAACAATATCTAATATTTTACTCGCATGGAATATGGTTTTGATGGTTAATACCCCCTTAATGTCATGTGATATTTTAGCAAGATATCTTTTATTACCTTCTGGGATGATTAGTTTATAGTCAATTCAGGAGAATTTGGTGCTAGGAGCAAGGAGTGCATAGGCATCAGTTTAAGAAAATAAAGTAGAAAATCGTCATTGCGAGCCACCGTAGATGGCATGGCAATCCATTTTTAATAATCACTTTTCTGGATTGCTTCGTCGACCTAAGGTCTCCTCACAATGACGTTTTTAGACTTACAATTTATTATCAGATAGCTGAGCTTGATACTCCTTATTAAGTGATTTAATCGTATATAGCCACAATATTACGATAACAAAAAATATAGCAGCGAAATAAGGGGTAGCTTCAACGAAGGTAAAAGAAGGAAGCAAGATAAAGAATGTTGACTGGATAATACCACCACCAGATTTACCGAACCTACCACCTATCACTTCTACTGCCGCTTGTCCTTTTGTTCTAAGATCCTTATCAATAGGGATATATGCCATATTCTTGGTAGCATCAAATAGTGAATATTTTGTTGCCTTGCTTAAAATATTTTGAATCATTCCAATCATCACTGCTACTGCCAAAGGTCCAGAAGCGAATAGACCAGTAACGTACATCGCAATAGTGCTATCAAAGAAAATGAAGGCAAAAAAAGCAACCCCAGTAATTAACATCATCATAGGAGTAATCATCGCGGCGGTAAACCAAGAAACCCTTCTTAAGATATTAGAACCAACAACCATGAATAATATAGCTGTCACACCTTGCCAAGCCTGAAATTGTCCCATATACATGGTATAGTCTTCTTTGCTTGGATATAGTTGCTGAATCTTTGACTTCCATACACCTTCTACAAGATTTACTGACACACTATAAGATATAATGAGTAAGGCAATAAGCCCTAAATATTTTGAACTAAAAATCATTTTAAAGCTTTCTATAAGAGATAGCTTAACCTTACCTTTCTTGATTACTTTACTCGTTGCATCATATAAAGTAGGATCGGTTAAAACATGCTGATTCATCCATCTATACAATAACATGATAACTACAGCACTACCCATCATAATAACAAATAGTGGAGTGTATTTCAGATGTTCTGCAACTATTTGAGTTTCTGTGCTTAAAAAATAGCAAAGTATTATGGCAGTAACTGGTAAAGATAAATTTGCTAGCATACCAAACATAGAATAAAAGCGTTTTGCCTCTTCAGTCTTAGTAATTTGGTTAGCAAATTGCCAAAATAATAAGCTAAGCATCATACTTCCCCAAAGTTCTGATATAGCATAGAAGACTGCAAAACTCCACTTACCAACTACCCTAATAAACCACTTAAAATTGGGATACGCATTACTTAATGTCTCAATTGTTTCAGGATTAGGATGCACCAACTCTGGATATGGGTATAATACGAAAGTAAATAATACAAAATATGCTAGAAAAAAACTGGTCACAGCGTAAAAAACATTTTCTTGTTTTAAAAAGTCACAGAGTTTTACATAAGCAACCATAAAGAGTATTGCCATTGGTAAAACGACATAGGTTTTTACAAAACTTATTGATTCAGGACCAATAGCTGTTACGACAAATCCATCTTTTATCGACCTAAGGGTGGAATAGTTGAGCAAAATGCAAAACATCATAGCTGCCATAGGCAGAAACTTCTTATTTTCATGCCCTTCAATTGGCCAAACCACTCTTCTTAATTCTGAGAAATAACTATTATCTTTCACCTTATCCATACTGTTTTATTCATTATATAATCAGTACACTTATATAGACTTATGTACAAAAAGTCAAATAAAATGATTAATTCTTTTCGTATATCATATAATTTATGATTAGTGTTAAGAAAGATAATAATGTATATTTATTTTGCTAGTTTTCACATTTAGCAATTAAATTTTAAAAGTTATATAAAAATATTTTAGGAGTGTATAAATGATAAAAAAAAATAGATTAGACTTTCTGTATAAGGCAATTACTATTGTAGGAGTGCTATTACTAAGCTCATATAGTATAGCAAATACTACGTCACCCACAATGTCAAATGCCAAACAAACTAATATTAATAGTACTACTGTTAATAACGATAATGAATTACAAAAAATTATTGATGAGTTCGGTTCTTATGCTGCAGGAATTTCAGCAGAACTGAGGGAAGAAATAAAACAATATCGAATAGAAGTTGCTAAAATTAACGCTCATAAACGCGAATTATATAAAAAAATCTCACAAGAAGCTCAAAACTATCTTGCTAAAGAACGGGAATATAAAAAAAGAATTTCAGATTTGAAAAAAAATCAAGAAAATCCTAAATCTACTGACAAGAAATAATGCTTTATCAACAATTTCAGCAGAATATAGAAAAGCTAATTGGTGATAGACCTCAAACAAGGTCTGTTGCCTTAGCTGTTTCTGGGGGGTCTGATTCCATAGCCCTTTTAATGTTAACACATAAATGGGTCAGCACTAATAGTATTAGTGAAAATATTAGTATGGTTGTGATGTTAGTTGACCATCATTTGCGGGAACAATCTAAGCTAGAGCATGAGTATGTTCGGGATTTAAGCCGTAAATTGGGGTATGACTACCATCTACTTCACTTCGATCACCAAAATAATTTTTCTAATTTACAAGCAAGGGCAAGAGAAGGACGTTATCAATTAATGACCGATTTATGTAAAAAATTAGATATATTGACAATTTTGACAGCCCATCATTTGGATGATTATATAGAAAATTATTGTCTGAGATTAGAAAAAAAAAGTAGCATATTTGGACTTAGTGGTAGCCCTATTAATTGGTATAATAATGTTAAAATAGTGAGACCATTGTTTAACATACCAAAACAACGGTTAGTAACGTATTTAATTGCCAATAATATAAAATGGTTTGAAGATGAATCGAATAAATCCGACAAATACCAACGAAATATTATTAGAAAAAAATTATCTCAACAAGGAGAATATGTAACAAATCAAATAATTTCTGAGCAATCTACAATTAACCAATTAGTAGAAGAAAAATTGCAACCTGAATTAATCGCTTGCATTGCCGAATCAGTAAAAATTTATCAATTCGGTTTTGCTACTATAAATTTATTACAGATTACAGGATTTTCTAGCGAAATAATACTACAGTTAATTAGTTTTGTCCTTATCATTATTAGCGGTAAAAATCGTAGTAGTAGATCAGAGCCAATAAGGATAATAGTGATATTATTACAACAACAAATGAATTTTACTAAAACATTACATGGTTGTGTGATAAAAAAAATTAATAATAATTTAATAATTTGCCGGGAATTTGGCAGAAGTTTGCCGATGGACATTAAACTTAACAATATAGATATTTGGGATGGTAGATTCCGTTTTACAGGAAGCTTTGCAAATAATTCAGGCTACTTAGTAAGTAATTTAACGATCAAGGATTATAGTAAAATAAGAAAAGATTTAGATTTAACAATACTAAAAGAGACAAGTTTCAATAACCATGTTGCTATTTTATTCACTCTACCAGTAGTCAAGATACTTGAAAAAGTTATAGCCATACCCCATATATCCTACTATAATGATGAGGGGTTGAGTAAGGGGCTTGATGTTGCTTTTTCTCCAAATTTTGTATCGCGTTTTACGCATTTCTGTTAGGTGAGTTGTAGATGAATAATCAAAGTAAGAATGTTCTAATTTGGGTATCGATTTTTGTTTTAATGGTACTTGTCTTTTATGTATTTCAAAATTATGGTTTTATGGGAGGAAAGAGTAATATCTCTTTCTCAGATTTTTTAACCAAAACTGATGATAAATCAATCAGTTCTGTTAAAATTCAGGGCAGAATAATCGATGGAACTCTAAGTGATGGGACACCTTTTTCGACCTATGCTCCTGACTATCCAGATCTAATAAACCGCCTAAATAGTAATGGTGTGCATATTGAAGTAATACCTCCTGATACCAAAATGAACCTGTTATTTAGCATATTCATTTCGTGGTTTCCAATGATTCTGTTGATAGGTGGCTGGGTATTTTTCATGCGTCAAATGCAGGGTGGCGGAAAAGCTATGGGCTTTGGTAAATCTAAAGCCAAGTTAGTTTCAGATAAAGGAGCGAAAGTTACTTTTAAAGATGTAGCTGGTATTGATGAAGCTAAAGAAGAATTAACTGAAATTGTTGATTTTCTTAGAGATCCAAGTAAATTCCAGAAACTTGGTGGTAAAATCCCCAAAGGCTGTTTGTTAATAGGATCGCCTGGAACAGGTAAAACTCTGTTAGCAAGAGCTATAGCAGGTGAGGCAAATGTTCCGTTCTTTAGTATTTCTGGTTCTGATTTTGTTGAAATGTTTGTTGGTGTGGGGGCAAGCCGTGTACGTGATATGTTCGAACAAGGAAAGCGTAATGCCCCTTGCATAATCTTTATTGACGAAATAGATGCTGTAGGTCGTCACAGAGGTATTGGCATGGGCGGTGGTAACGATGAGCGTGAACAAACATTGAATCAGATGTTAGTTGAAATGGATGGGTTTGAAGATAATGAAGGAGTAGTGATTATTGCGGCAACTAACAGACCTGATGTACTTGACACTGCCTTACTAAGACCCGGAAGGTTTGATCGTCAAATTACTGTACCTAATCCAGATATTGATGGTAGAGAACAAATTTTACAAGTACATTTGAAGAAGATAAAATGTGCTAAGAATATAATACCTAGAACCATAGCTAGAGGAACTCCTGGATTCTCAGGGGCAGAGCTTGCTAATCTTGTTAACGAATCGGCATTAATTGCTGCTCGTAAAGGCAAAAAAGAAGTTGATATGCTGGAATTAGAGGAAGCAAAAGATAAGGTGTTAATGGGCGTGGAAAGACGTTCTATGATTATGTCAGATGAGCAGAAAAAACTAACTGCCTATCATGAAGGTGGGCATGCATTAGTTGGGCTTTACTGCCCAGCTTCTGATCCAATTCATAAAGCAACTATTATTCCAAGAGGTAAAGCACTTGGTATGGTAATGAGATTACCTGAAAATGATCGGTTTTCTATACAGCGTGATAAAATGGAAGCTGACATAGCGGTAGCAATGGCAGGCAGAGTAGCTGAAGAACTTATTTTTGGTAAAGACAAAGTTACTTCTGGTGCTTCTTCTGATATTAAAATGGCAACCAGAATGGCTAGAGCTATGGTAACTGATTGGGGGCTAAGTGATGCAATAGGGCCTGTATATCATGGCTCAAGCAATGAAGATATGTATGCTAGTGGTAGGGGGGAAGGTCATACTTCTGTACATACCGCAGAATTAATTGATAGGGAAGTGAAAAATTTTGTTGAAAAAGGTTACGATTTAGCAAAAAATATACTAACTGAGCATATTAGTGAACTCCATCTATTAGCCAAAATATTAATTGAGCATGAAACATTGTCAGGGCAACAGATTAAAAACTTGCTTAGTGGTAGAGCTATGAATTCAGAAGAGGCAAATTTATTTCCAATGAGCAATGATGATAATGGTACTATAAAAATTAAAAAACCAAGTCGGAAAAAAGACTTGTAGAGTGGGGAATAGATATGGCAGAACTTAGATTACCACCTAATTCTAAAGTCGGTAAAGGTATAGTACATAAATATTCTGGGAAAGCGGTTAAGCTACGTAATGTTAGGATTTATAGGTATGATCCAGATTCTGAGGAAAACCCGAGAATTGATATTTACGAGTTAGATCTAGACAAAACAGGCCCAATGGTTCTAGATGCCTTAATTAAAATAAAAAATGAAATAGATTCTACTTTGACTTTCAGACGCTCTTGTCGTGAAGGGATTTGTGGTAGTTGTGCAATGAATATAGATGGAACTAATACACTTGCCTGCATTAAGCCTATTGAAGAAATTTGTGGTGATATTAAGATATATCCCTTACCACATATGAAAGTAGTAAAAGATTTAGTACCTGATATGTCGCATTTTTATGCTCAATATGAATCGATAGAACCTTGGCTAAAAACTGATACTCTTCCTCCTTCCAATAGTGAAAGATTACAGTCGCTTAAGGATAGAGAAAAATTAGATGGGCTATATGAATGTATATTATGTGCATGTTGTTCCACCTCCTGCCCAAGCTATTGGTGGAATGGTGATAAATATTTAGGTCCTGCGATTTTACTACAAGCTTATCGATGGATTGCTGATTCTAGGGATGAGTATACTGGAGAGCGTTTAGATGCTTTAGAAGATCCGTTTAAGCTATATCGTTGTCATACAATTATGAACTGTACCAAAACTTGTCCAAAAGGTTTAAATCCAGCTAAAGCTATTGCAGAGATAAAAAACCAAATAATACAACGTCATGGAGTGTAAAGGGTATACTCTTCTGCTTTGAAGAATTGACTTCACAAAACTTCGGGGTTTCGCCACAATTATCGGAAGTTAGAAGAGGAAGCGGTTTTAGACAGGATAGTTTAAAAGTTGTATGTGGTCAATGTCATTGCGAGGAACCGCGGCAACGCGGCAATCCAAAAAATGACTAAGAATGGACCAACTATGTTTCGCAATAAAAATTTAAATAAATTTGGTTTAAATTTTTATTGCTTCATCGGCTATGCCTTCTCGCAATGACGTTTAAGATACATATACGCCGACGCTTGGCAATCCAATTTTTACTCCCTAGAAATTCACTTTAACTTTTAAACTACCTTGGTGACCAATATATTTATTGGCAATGTTAGCGTTATAGGCAACACTATATTCCATCATATTGTGTTTTGCAGCTAAACTAGTACCAACAGTGAAGAATATCTTAGCAGATTTAACTGATTTGGTTTGTAATGGTTCATTCATCCCACCTAACCTTGCCTCAATTATGGGTGATTTCCCTTTGAATTCATAATTAATGTAGCCATGCAATTCTGGTATTAGCAGTAATTGGTCAAGTTGTATATTTGTTGCAGTTCTTAGACCCAAAATACCTTCAAATTTATTGTATAACCTATTCTTAACAATTAGGTTTTGGCATGCTGTACCAGTTTCCACATGACCGGCATCTATAAATTGTGAGTATCTTAGCCCAATTATTGGCGTAATAGTTAACTTTTCAGAAAGTTGATAACTATATCCGGTAAGTAGTTGTCCACTATAAGAAGTAGATTTATATTTAGCAACAGCTATACCTAGAGTAGTAACAGTTCTCTTATCAGTTGGGAGTACACGTCCTTCCAAATTTTTAACATTAGTTATGCCATATGATGCTATCGCTTCAGCAAACCAATTAGCTGAGAATTTATATAAACCATATATGGAAAAGACATTAGTATTACCACTAGTTTTATCACCAATTTTTTGATCTTTATGAAACATTTTTGTGTTAATTTGGCTATAAGCTGTACCAATTAGCAAATTATCATTTATCAAACTGTCGAAGCCAACTATCCCACCAGCTGACTTTGATTTATAACCGCTAACTCCTTTTCGCATTTTTTGGTCAGCAATACTATAAAATGGACTACCCCATATTCCATATAATATTACATTATCATCATCACCCGATGCTACAGGAACCTGCATGTTTTCAGACCTTAAAGTAATTTGGTGGGTAACTTGAAAAATTACTTCACTTATTACGTATTTTAAACTTTCTAGACCATCTTTCATTGAAGTTAAATTTTCATTACTAGACAATAGTTTCTCCATTGCCAATTGGGCATTATTTTTATCCATACAGCCAAGGTCATTTCTAAACTTAGCAGCATCACAGTTAATATCTGCCTCCGCTGCCTTATCCAATTGCTTAATAAACTGCTTTTTTTCTTTAGGCTTATCAGCAAATTCTTTTTCTAAAACTTCCTTAGAAATGTCTTTTGCATACAGGGTCAGATTGTTAGGATTAATAGTCCAGCTGACAAAGCGGTTTTGTTCACTTGTTGAATCTAAGGTAATTTTACTTGGGTCCAAGGTACTAATACCATTACCATAAACTGACGAAATCAGAATATATTTAGTATCATCAGAAATTTTGTTAACATCAGTCCGTCCTGCTATTGTTACAAGCAATTTGTCTAGTTGTGATAGATCCAGTTTACCATTACTCTGAATTTCTATATTACCACCTGCCGACTTTGACGAGTCATAGAAACTATGTAATTTTAGCTCTCCTACTAGTTTGGCATTACCAGCATATTTTAATTGGCTAGTTCCAAGATCTATGGTTAAATCTTTAGCGGTTAAATCACCAGTGATAGTTTGTTTTTCAGCTAATATAATTAGCTTGGCTTGACTGGCTTCAATGTTAGAAAATGCAATATTTTTTTCTAATATTACATACTTACCTGGCACAAAGGTTACAGGGGTTGTTGACATTACTTCTTCTTTAAACCATACGTTATCTGCTAATATCACCTGTCCATCCTTAATTGGAGCCTTAACCAAGGTTGCATTACCAAATTTCATCTTGGATGATGCCGTCTCAACATTTATCTCTTCCGAAACAATCTCCGTGCTATAGGTAAAATCCTTCAATAATCTTGGTATTCCTGATATCAATATAGCTCTTTCCTCAGTACCAGCAAAAGTTGCAGTTTTATTATCCTTAATGGTTATTTTCTTGGAGTAAATATCGGCTTTTACCGTGGAGTCACTATCAAAAGTTACATCAGACAATCTAAACTTATCTGACCCTAGATTACCATAAGCAACGCTACCACTCGATTCAAATATTACTTTACTACTATCAGAAGTTGTAGTTAACACAGCAGCATAGAGATTACTGTTAGTAATGCTAAGTGTATGATCACCTAGTAATTTAATCTCTTTTAATCTGTTACTATCTGAACCAACATCACCTACAATAGTAAGATTTGCATTTAATGCTAGACTATGTAAACCATTGCCAGCTGTTGTAATGTTACTTATAATACTATCTTCTTTTAATGTTAAAGTTGCATTTTGAGAACTAGAGAAATGAACATTAACCGCTGAAAATGTTTGAATAGTTTCTACATTTGATCCGGCTATTTCTATAATATTAGCCCCTATTTTGCTATTAATGACAATATCTTTTTTGTTATTAAATTTAACTATACCTAGTCCATTAATATTTTCAGCATTGACATCTTTAGTAATCTCAACAGTTGTACCACCTAGTATACGGATATTTTTAGCATTGATGAGATCATCAAATGCGACAGTACCAGCTTTAATTTGGATATTACCGACGGGATTCTTTTCTGTTCCGACAACACCGCTAATTCTGCTATTTCCCTCGAATATTAAACCAACTGCCTGTCCACCAGTTAAGTTAATACCACCTGCTAAATTAAAACCACTAGCAAGAGTTAATTTTTGTACGCCATTACCTTGGATTTCAGTAACGCTATGATTACCAGAGGCGGCTAATGTCACATTACCATTACCTGCTGTTAATAGTTTTAACCCATCAATTGCACCGCCTACTTCTCCATCCCCTAGGAATTCTAAAGTTGCATTTTCACCATCTTTTATAATACCACCGATTTTCTGCTTATCTGCCAGCGTAACTGTACCTTTCTTATGATCAAAATATACATCACCTTGGATACTACCATTGGCAGTTAATTGACCATCACCATTAAAAGTTACGTTGTTACTAATCAAACCACCAACTGTACCATCGCCACCATCACGAATAACCACATGTCCTGCAACAGTACCAGTCGTAGTACCAGCACTAGCAAAAACCACATTACCACCAACGTTACCGACTAACTTACCATTAGCATTAAATAACACATCAGTAGTAACGTTACCGATTAACTGAGCAGTAGCAGCAAAACCCACACTACCATTAACAGCACCGGTTAACTGACTAGCAGCACTCAAAAGCACATCACCATGAATACCGTTTGTTGTTACAGTACCAGTTATATCTGATATTATAGTATGAGCATATATGGTGGGAGTAATATTAAGATCCCCAGCACCAGAGAAGATTATCTCCTTTAGCTTAAGATTAGCAGTACCTAAACTAGCATCTCCTACTTTATTAATCGTTAACATTGTGTTAACAACAGGAGAATTAAATTCAACTACACCTTCTTTATCATTAATTGGAACCAAATTATTTGCTAAAGTTATAGTCTTGTAATCATTATCACTATTCCGTAATATTAATTTAGCATCTGGATCCAAGAAATTAATCCGATGAGTGGCATCAGTTAAAACATGAAAATCCCCATGTTTGGCATCCAGTACATAAGTTGCTGGACCAGTAACAGCAGTACCAACACCACCAGCACCAGCATAAGATTGTCCAATATCGATTCGAGCAATCGCGGCTGAAGTACCACTCTCATCGATAAATTCTGTAACAAACTTTGTATCATGAACAATGCTCAATTTCCCCGTGTTACTAATATCAACTTTATTAGCATTATCTCCTTTGATAGTCACCTTACCAAAGGCTGCAATGTGTCCTAGCTTTCTAGCAACTGTACCAAGAGATTTGTTACCATTAGCTTGTACAGTTAAAGTAGCATCGTTGATACCACTCATAAATACTATTCCACCACCACCAACAGCAGCATGCCCTGGTAAGTTATTCTCAAAGGTTATAATTCACTCCTGTCTTATAGTAAATAATTCTAATCTCGACTCTGGATGCAAGAAGTTAACTTCTGCATCAGCAGGAGTAAGGAGATTAATATTATTAACTGAAGCATTTATTGCTAGAACCTTAGCAACAGGATCAACAACAGGGAAACCAACCTCATCTGGTATACCAATATTTATAGTCTTAATATTACCAATATCTTCATGAGTAGCTATGAGATCAGTTTGAACATTTAAAATACCATTATCACCATTAGCTATTGTTGCGTTGAAACTATGAGGATCAGCACCGTAAAATGTTAAAGTACCAGCATTAGCAAAATAAACTTCACCTGTAAAATTACCACCAATTTTTACAGTTCTATTGGCAACAGCAAAGTGGAGCGTTTCAGTAGAAACATCTTGTTGTAAGTCAACATCACCATCATTAATATTAATCAAGAATAAAGCATTATTCTTACCAATATTCCCAGTTACTGTACCAATTCCTGCAAAGTTTAATATGCCGTTGTTAGCAATACCTGTGTTATCTACAGCACCATCGATTTTCTGACCAACTGCTAGGTTAATTGTAGCTGCATTATTACCATTGAAATCCACATTACCTATAATGTTGGTATGAGCATTGACTATAGCCTCAGCCCCAAATTTGAAAGTCTCTGCTTTAGCTACAGCACGCAAGTGTATATTACCTACTTCGTTAAAGTTTACTTCCGCTAAAGCATTATTAGCACCAATCTCTCCATTTACTGTAGCAGATCCTTCGAAAGTTAATATTCCCTCATGATCAATATTTGTAGTGATATTACCAGTGAGTGATATATTTCCGGGATTACCAGCATCATCGTTAGCAGGTCGAATTACAAGAGTTGAGTCTGCTCCATTAAGGATTATGTTACCCAAGGCAGTATAGGTATTTTCACGTGTAGTGAAACCATGCTTTGTATCTATAGCTTTAGTACCGGTTAAAGTTAAGGTTTTGCCAGCTGCTATAGTTATAGGTAACACGTTTTGTATATTATCTTTTTGTGCTTTTTCACCTCTCACTATAGAACCGATTGATAAATTTTCATTAACCGTAAGCATGCCGGGTTTGTTGCCAACTAGATTGATAGCAGTAATTATACGATCATGTACATTAGCATCAAGTGTAACAGGACCACTATAGAGAAATGCAGTGTTATCCCCAGGTGCTGCAGTATAATCTCCCACAGGATTACCATTCTTCTGTACTTTTTTCCAGTTCTTCTTATCTGCCGTATCTGATAACGTAATATCCTTCTTACTGAGCATCCTAAAGCCATGGGTTACTGTACCAAAAGCAACATTGTTCCATCCCATACTTGCTATAACAGAGGCAACTGATACACTGGTCAGCAAATTTTTTAAGAATTTTTGTTTTTTAGCCATAGTTCTCCATTTTTATAAAAAAATAATTCGTTATTTCCAGGATGTTATACCTGCATAGACACGCTAGTGTTTGGGTTAAATTGGAGAGATACAGTTATATGTGGCATTAAGTCCTAGGACTTCAGGTCTAATGCCTGTGAGAACAACTCCAAAAAGGATATATGCATATAAACCTATTAGAAAAACTATCTAACAAAAGCAGTATCAGAGCATAAAAGTGATAGATATAGCAGGGTTTCAACACACAGAATCAGCTTGTTGTACAATGTTGTTTGGTTAACTAAGCGGTTGTAAGAGTTTAAGGTATCTTGTAATTAATGTCGGGATAAGGATGTTGTGAATATGTAGATTAAAGTCAAGTTTTATTGAAGGTTTATGTTTTTTTAACGAATAGGTAGCAAGAGTAAATAATATATGGACAAAGGCGTTTATCGAAGACCTATGTTTAGTGTGTTCAATATCCATTTTATTTTTTAGATAATCAAAAACTGTTTCAATTAAACCGTGCCTTCGAAGTAATAGTTTTTCTTTTAAATCCGTTAATTTATTTTCCATATTCTTCTTAATTCCATGAATCATTTTTAAGCCTCTTTCATATAAATTTAAGAACAAATTTTCTTGATATAACCTTTATCAGCAGCCATAATTCCAGTTAATCATTTTGTTAATTCTAGCACTGAAGTCCTATTATCTGTGTTACATTTGATCGCTTCTAATATGAATGTTCACGCCAAGTGTCTATTAGCTAGGAACCGCTTTGCAGCGACGCGGCAATCCAAAAATGATCACAAATGGACTGCTTCTTGGCTTACGCCTTCTCGCTAATAGACGTTTTGTACTTTAACTTTTTTTCCTTGAACGCTCACCTTCTAGTGCCATAAAGTTTCCTTTATTGTTGATTGTAAAATACCAATTATGTTTAGTGATATATACTTTATTCATAATACAAAAACCCTACTATATTCTTTCTACCATTGCAACCTTTTATTTATGATCAATATACACGAATAACATGATTATTTGTGGAGTATCGTGTTTTTTATGTTTTCAAGGGCTTTTTTTATTATCCTATTCAATCCAATTTTTGTATAGGCAGAAACTGCAAAAATCTCCTCACTGGTAATTTTTTGTAATTTGGTAATTTTGTCTTGAACTTCTTCCTCTGACAAAATGTCACATTTATTTAAACAGATTATTTCCGTCTTATTTTTTAATAAGCTTGAATATGATTCAAGTTCATTCCTAATAGTTTTATAATCAGCCAACAAATTATCACTTGTTGCTGATATCAAATGAATCAATAAATTACACCTCTCAATATGTTTTAGGAACTTATCACCGAGTCCATGTCCCAAATGGGCTCCTTCTATTAAACCTGGGATATCAGCTATCACAAATTCTTCATCATCCACATAAACAACCCCAAGATTTGGGCTTAGTGTAGTAAATGGATAATCAGCAATTTTAGGCTTTGCTGATGTCGTTGCTGCAAGAAAAGTGGATTTTCCTGCATTAGGTAAACCTATAAGACCAACATCTGAAAGTAGTTTGAGCTGTAAATTTACCCACATTTCTTCTCCTACGATACCTTCAGTTCTACGTCGCGGAGCTTGATTAATGGATGACTTAAAATGGCTATTACCAAGCCCCCCTTTTCCACCCTTAATTATTTCAAAAATTTGTTCATCCGCAGTAAAATCATATAGTAGAACATCATTATGTTCTGAAAATATTTGCGTTCCAACTGGTACTTGTAGGACTAAAGCTGGTTTAGATTTACCAGTTCGGTTTGCACCTTTACCATTCTCACCATTTTCTGCTTTAAAATGTAGTTTATACCTAAAATTTACTAAAGTATTAATATGAGAATTGCTCTTAAAAATAATGCTACCACCACGACCACCATCTCCACCGTCAGGTCCTCCCATATCGATATATTTCTCTCGATGGAAGCTAACCGCTCCATCACCACCATTACCCGCTTTTAAATATATTTTAGCTTCATCGATAAAATTCATAATTTATTATTTCAAGTTATTAAAAGTTGAGCATTCCGACAGCGTTCTAGCAATTACGTTGAAAGATATTGCAAGCTTCACAACCGTCATTGCGAGGAGACCATGAGGTCGACGAAGCAATCCATATGATAAGCTCCATAGATTGCCACGCTCACAGACGTTCGCTCGCAATGACGTATGAGTATACTTTTCTGCTTTGAAGAGTATATACTAATTATAATGTACGCTAAGTGTTTTGTGAAAAATATTTTTATTATTTCTATAGCTAACCAGATTAGCATTACTTATATACGTTATTGCGAGGAGTCCATAAGGTCGACGAAGCAATCTATTACCGTATATTAAATCTATCATAGGTAATTTTATTATCTATCGATTCAATCAAGCTATCAGAAAATTCTTGCACGAAATCATGCCTTACCATACCAAGCTTTCTCTTAATCCATGATTGTTTATTAGCTACATATTTAATAGTTACATCCCCGTATTTCTTTTTTATAAAACTATACATATCATCTATACCATCAATTAAACCAAAATCAACAGCAGTTTGTCCAGACCAAAATTCTCCATTAAATAAAATATCATCTTCTTGAGTTAACTTACCGACTCGACGTTCTTTAACATAATCTATAAAATGTTGATGAATCTGTTTTTGTAGATGCTTAATAATTTTAATATCTTCCTTTTGCAATGGTTGAAATGGATCAAGAATAGATTTATTTTTACCTTCTGCATAGACTCTCCTTTCTATACCAAGCTTATCGATAGCAGCAGGGAACCCAAAACCAGCCGAAATAACTCCTATACTACCAATAATTGAACTCTTAGATGCATATATTTGGTCGCCAATGCAGGCAAGCCAATATCCACCAGATGCTGCTAGATCTTCTACAAAACTATACACGGGTATTTTCTTTTCCTGAGCTAACAATCTTATACGTTTACTAATCAGCTCAGATTGCACAGGTGAACCACCTGGAGAATTTATACTTAAACATAGAGCCTCAAGATTTTTGATTTCAAAAGCCTTGTCAATTAACTCATGTAGTGACTCAATAGTTAGCCCTGATTTTATTGAGCTTACTTTACCGATAACTCCACTAAGGCGAAGAACCGCAATCACCGGTTTTGATCCCCCGGAACCTATTATAGGTAACAAGGAAAATAATTGTTCTAACTTACCTACTTGACGTTTAGCAATTACCTGTTCAAATTTCGCGTCGGCAATTGAATTTTTATTATGTGCTTTATGCATTGGTTACTCCTTTTTTGTCTTTTCAGAAGCATTATGATCTTCCTTTATATTTTGTTGTACTTCTAGTTTTTTATCTTTCTGTTCTTTAGGTGCTAACTGTTTATTAACTGGTTGATTAATAGTTTGTTCACGGTAACTATTCTTGGGTTCTGGATGATTCCCAGGAATATTTGACAAAATAATATTCCGAACTTCTGTATCGTACCAATTAATGATACCAGCAAAACTTACTAACATTTTTCCATCTGGGCTAATTAGAATAGCAGTTGGTATACCTACTATTGAAAGAGCTTTAAATAATTGATTCCTAAAATCATGATAGATTGGTAAATATCTTATATCATAATTTTTATAATATTTTTGTATAACCTCTATGCCTTGGTAGTCTTGTGATACAGGAATTATGGCGAATGGCAGCTTTCTAAAATCTTTTTGCAATATATCTAAATCTGGCATTTCCTTAACACAAGACGCACACCATGTTGCCCAGAATACCAATAATATCGTTTTTCCTTCAAAATTATCAAGAGAATATTTTTCACCTTTATCATCGAAAAAAAATACCGTATCTGGAACGGGAGATGAATCAAGCATTTTTACGCCTGACTTGCTATAATCTAATGCAAAACTATTAGCGATGCACAATAAGTATGCTACAATCAAAAAAAACAGTTTACTATATTTTTTAATATACCTATAAACAATAGAATTATTGCCAACTAATTTATTAATTATCATGAAAAACAATATTTTTTTACCTCTAATATTATTAAGCTGCTTAATTTTAACTTCTTGTGGACTAAAAAAGCCATTAGAAAAGCCCATTGTAGAAGATTGCTGCGGATGTAAATAATCCAACCTTTAATATCTTTTGAATGTTCGTCCTGGCATCACAACCTTAAACTCATAAGTTTTGATGCCACTATGAACACTAGTCAGAACATGGCTAACTTCTCCGCAATTATCTAAATCAACCATTGAGTTAGATAAATATAACTTAGTTTGTAATTGCCCAAGATCCAAATGCTCAACTCTAATGTTTACATTAGCAGTTTCACGACCAATTTTACTAGGGTATATAGTAACAAAATAGAATTCTCCTTTATTATTGGTAGTAGCCGTACCAGACCCGGTAAAACTTGATTTACTTACAAGATTTAGCATTTTTTTATTGATACGAGTACGAAGTGGTATATAGGGATATTTTCCATCACTTCCAACCTGCCATAAATATATTTTTGCATCTGATACTGGAACGCAATGCTGGTCTAACAATATACCCTTCACTATAATTTTTGTACCACGATAGACCGATTGTTGACCTGTGCTTCTAAGTAAGTTATTGGATGATTGAAACTCTAGCGGTTCATAATCATTTATTGTACTCTTAGTAATCTTACAGCAATTAAGCCTATTAGGATAATAGTTAGGTTCACTTGCTATAGCAATAGTAGAACACAAACAGATTAGAAATAATAACTTTTTCATGTTTTGCCACTTATGTTTAATTAGTTATCACAGACAGCCTTCTAGGGTATGTCGTCACGAGATTTGAGTCCACATTAGTAAAGCCCTTAAACAAAGACCCGCCATGTATGATTTTGTATTTTTAGCATATCTTGTTGCTATACCACGCCATTCTTTAAATTTTTGAAATGTATTTTCAATAATGTGCCTTAGCTTATATAGATATTTATCTATCTCTCTTTGAATCTTCCTGTTTCTTTTTGATGGTATTACAGGAATTATGTTTGCATTCACAGCCGATTCTATTATGGCGTTTGTATCGTAAGCTTTATCAGCCATAAGATGTTGTGCCTCCATATTCTGGATTAACTCACAAGCTTGAGTACAATCATTTCTGGAACCTTCTGTAACAATAATTCTGACCGGCATACCATACGCATCCACGGCCATATGTACCTTTGTATTGAGCCCCTTTTGTGCGACTAACCGTTTGATTCCCGCCTTTCGCTCCAAGTCCTGCTTTGTGAGTTTTTACAAATGTAGAATCTATCATTAACCATTCAAAATCAGGAGCATTTATAAAAATATTTAGCAAATTCTCCCATATCCCATTATCACGCCATCTACAGAATCTTCTGTGTACATTCTTCCAATTGCCATAATCAGGAGGCAAATCTCTCCATGGAGCTCCCGTTCTAAATATCCACATCACTGCATTTATAAAAGTTCTATTGTCTCTTGCAATACCTCCCCAACAACCTTTCTGACCAGGTAAATTACTTTCTATCTTATTCCAAAGCTCATCGCTTATATCATGTCTTCTATGTGCTAAACTCATTGCTTCTTATCGCCTATTTTTATTACTACAATTATAATAACAAATCACATAAAATTATGCAATCACAATCTCGTGACGACATACCCTAGGTAACACAACTGTCGAAAGTTAGAAAATGAAGCAGTTTTAGAGGTCATAGTGACTAGAAATGAATTGCCACAACCTACTTGCGTGATCCGCAATGACGTTTGGGATAGTAAGAGCCTGTTTGTCTTTACCACAAAGTGGCTCCTTGCTAATGACGACATAATGCCAACCAGGTTAGCTCTACAAATCACCACAACACCGCTGGAGCAATAATTTTTTTCTTCATTTCCTCGTCATCATAATAGAAAACTTTTTTTAAAATTACTGGTTGCTCTTTGTCCATTAAAATAATTTGAGAATCTACTGGCAAACTCATGACTTGCTCCCAGGATAGCAGTTCTGTATTTTTTTCCCGATCTTGGCATATTTCAGATATAAGATTTGCCGTTTTATAATTATTAGCCCCAAATGCTATTTTACACGTACAGTCTGATATAATATTTTCAGTTTCATTTTCACCATAAACTTCCTCTATTTTGCCAATATTTGACGATATCAAGAATAGTTTAATTTTGTAACCACGAAAATAAGGCAAACATGATGTAAACATTTCCAATTTGCCAACTGAATAAAACTCATCCATCAATAAGCATACTCCTCCGTTTTTCTCAGTATGACCAAGATTTTGGGCGGTATTTATCAACCTATCTGCCATATGGTTGTAGAATAATTGCAATACTGGTTGTAGCCTCTTAATGTCTGCAGGGTTTACTCCGACATAAAGAGTCATTTTGCTTACTTTTAAATCGGCAATATCGAAGTCTGATTTTGAAGTAGCATAATCAATGAATGGGTTAGTCCATGGATATAGATAATGACTTAGCTCCTTGATTATAGCATTTTGTTCTTTAGTAGTTTTGCTCAAAAAAGACGAGATTATTTCAAGACCATACTCATGAATTGTACCTTTCGCCTTATCAATTCCATCTGATAGTTCTTGAGCTAAATTCCTTTGTAACATTCTTGCTATTTCACCTAACGATCTTGTTTTGGTAGTATCGTTGCAAAGATATAGAACCAATCCAGTAAATAAGCTTTTGCTACTAGCATTATCTTTGATCAATAAATCAGCAATCTTTTGAATGTCATTGATTATTTCTCTGGAATCCGAATTAATATAATCCAGCGGATTATATCTATGAGTTTTGTCTTTACCCGAGAGCGGATTGAAGACAAAAATCTTATGTCCAATCGATGCTCTGTATCCACTTGTAAGTTGGTAATTCTCGAGCTTTATATCATGAACAACACATGACTCGGAATAAGTTAACAAAGTAGGAAGGACAAAGCATACCCCTTTACCAGAGCCATGTGGTGCTAGTAATAAAATAGGTTGATAACCTTCGGCATATAGAGGTTTGCCATTTTCATGGTTACCTAAAAATATTGCATTTTCAAAGGACATTTTGTAAACCGGAATTAAAGATTGCAAGTAAGTAAAAATATCATACGAATTTTATTCGTCCACCCAAATATTTTAGGATATAAACTCGGGGGATAAAAAGCAATCATAATCATTTTAAAAAGTATCTTTTTATAAAAGCTGTACTATAACTTGGACTTACGCTTATGATTTTTCCCTAAACTTACTAAAGTCCGGCAATCCCTTAAACTTTGCCAAGAAATTATAAATCATTGTTAGTAATTATGAGGTCAAATAAGTTATCACCGACAACTTATATGCAACAATACGGTTGGATGAAAAGAATCAAAAAATAGATTAGTTGCAAATCTTGTACTTACTACATAGGAAATTATAGGTAACTCTTAATTCTCCTGTTAATACTAACTCTAGTAACAGCATAGTATTAAGCTTATTAGCTATATCCCATACACAAGGTTGAGATATATTGTTGCCTTTCTGTATAGATATTATCAATCCACCTTAAAGTATCAAATTCTTGTTTTACAAAACTTAACATATTGTTAAATACTCCAATAATCACTCCAGTATAGTTAATTCAGGAGAATTTGGGGCTAGGAGCAATGGAGCGACGCCTATAAGTAATAGGCGAGCGACGAGCGACAACGTCCCCAACTTCTCATCGATTGACTATATCAGATAGACTATCTCCCAAAACATAAACTACCCTATATTGTGTATTTATATAAGGTTGAGGTGAAGAACCAATTTGTTTAAATAACAAATCTGGAGTACAGTTTTTACAAGTGTTACTACAGTAGTCAGTAACGCTGATAATAATGACAGCAAAAGAAACTGGTTTATTGACTTCATGACAATACAATATTAATTTATTGTTTTATGTAAAATATTTTAAATCAAGAAGTTAAACAACAAATATTTTATTAGGAAAGGCTACCACAATTAATTTAGTTCCATAATAAGAATTGCCGTTAAAGAACACAGGGCTATCTTTACATCATGTGGTTCCTATGATACACTGACAGCAAGTTGTCTAAAATAAACAACAAATGGTTATAAAAATATATAATTTATGAAAGAACATTTTAAAAGAACAATTATTGGGATAATGTCAAGCTTACTATTTTTCCCAATTTCAGTAATTGCCAGAGATTCAAACTATCCAGAAAGTGAACAAGAAAGACAGATGGAGGAAATGGGTTCGATAGTTGGCGGAGAAGGTTTGATATTTAGACCGGGCAGAATCAAGAATGAATCTACCAAAACGGAGATAGGTAACATCAATAAATATTTATGGCAGGCTTCTATAGAAACCTTAAATTTTGTCCCTCTTGCTTCAAGTGATTCAATCGGCGGAGTTATTATTACTGAATGGTATAGTCCAAAAGGAAAAGCAGATTTTCGATTTAAAATAAATATTTTTATAAAGGATAACGTTATTAGTCCGGATGCAATTCAAGTAAGAATATTTGAACAAACACTTAAAAATGGTAACTGGCTAGACAATCATACTGCTCCAGACCTAGTTAATAACATAGAAGATAAAATTTTACGAAAAGCTAGAGAATTATATATTAGTGCAGGGAAAAAATAATGTTATAGTATACTTACTAAAAAATACTAATAACTAACGTGTGAATTATGAAAAATATTGAGAAAAAATGGCAAAGAATTTGGCTTGAAGAAAAAGCTTTTGCCGCAAAAGACAACAGCGATAAGCCTAAATATTACGTACTTGAAATGTTACCTTATCCTTCTGGGAAAATTCATGTTGGACATTTACGTAACTATTCTATTGGAGATTGCATCGCTCGTTTTATGAAATCACGAGGTTATAACGTATTGCATCCCATGGGTTGGGATGCTTTCGGTTTGCCAGCAGAAAATGCTGCCATTAATAATAACTCTAATCCTAAAGATTGGACTTATTCAAATATTGCAACTATGCGAGATCAGCTAAAATCAATTGGCTTTTCATATGATTGGTCGAGAGAAATAACAACTTGTAATCCAGATTATTATAAGCATGAACAAAAATTCTTTTTAGAACTTTATAATAGAGGTTTAGCCTATCAAAAAGAATCTTTAGTAAATTGGGATCCTGTTGATAAGACTGTTTTAGCTAATGAACAAGTAGTAGATGGTCGTGGATGGCGTTCAGGTGCTTTAGTTGAAAAAAAATATTTAAAACAATGGTTTTTAAAAATTACTAATTACGCTGAAGAGCTATTAAATGAAATTTCAAAACTGGAATTTTGGCCTGATTCTGTTAAATCTATGCAGGAAAAATGGATAGGTAAATCGGAAGGAGCAAATTTTACTTTTAAAATTAAAGATCATCAAGCTAATATAGAAGTGTTCTCTACTCGACCAGAAACTATTTTTGGAGCAAGTTTTGTTGCAATAGCCTATAATCACCCAATAATTGGGCAATTAGTGGATAAAAATAACGATATGGTGTTGTTTATTGAAAAATGTTCACAATTACACACTAATGCTGCAGTAGATAAAGCTGAAAAAGAAGGGGTGTATACTAACCTTTTTGCCATTCACCCATTTGATTCGACAATTATTATTCCTGTCATAATAACAAATTTTGTACTAATAGATTATGGTACTGGGGCGGTTTTTGGATGTCCAGCTCATGATGAAAGAGATCATGCATTAGCAAAGAAAATGGGCTTGCCAATAAAGCAGGTAGTAATTAACCAAGATGTTCAAATGGACGTATACTCGGAACCTTACACGGGTGATGGTATGATGATCAACTCAGACTTTTTGAATGATCTTACTGTTCAGGATGCTAAACAAAAATCTATAGAAGAATTTGAAAAACGTGGTTTAGGAAAACGTACTATTAACTACCGTCTGAAGGATTGGGGAGTGTCTAGACAAAGATATTGGGGCTGTCCTATCCCAATAATATATTGCTCAGTTTGCGGAACTGTGCCGGTAGCTGAAAAAGACTTACCAATAACTCTACCAAGCGATGTTATATTTTATGGAAATGGCAACCCTCTTGATTCTCACCCTACTTGGAAAGATACTAATTGCCCAAAATGTCAAAAACAAGCTATTCGAGAGACTGATACGTTAGATACATTCTTTGAGTCTTCTTGGTATTTCATCCGTTATTGTAACGTGGCAGCAAAAGATATAACCGACAAGCAAGTATGTGATTATTGGTTACCTGTTGATCAGTATATTGGTGGAATTGAACATGCAGTAATGCATCTTCTTTATGCCAGGTTTTTTACCAAAGTAATGAACGAACAAGGTTATCTTAGTATTCGTGAACCTTTTAATAATTTGCTAACTCAGGGTATGGTTCTACATGCTACTTATAAAGATGCTAATAATAATTGGCTTTACCCAGATGAGGTAATAAAACAGTCTGATAAGTGGATTAATAAAAATACTGGAGAAGAAGTAGTTCAAGGACGAATAGAAAAAATGAGTAAATCCAAAAAGAATCTTGTGGATTTAGAATCAATATTGACCAACCATAGTGCTGACGCTATTAGGCTATTTGTCCTCTCCGATAGTCCGCCAGAGAAAGATTTTGAATGGTCGGCAAATGGTTTTGAAGGCTGTTCTCGTTTTATTAGTAAGCTAGAAAATATGGCAGAAATACTAATTAATAGTGAAATAACGGAAGGTTCTAGTAATAAATCAAATAAATTAACAAAGCTTACCCATTATACTATTAAACATGTTACCGAAGAATTAAAGGATTTTAAGCTAAATAAAGCCATAGCAAGAATGCGGGAACTATTTAATGCTTTGTCAGATGAAGTATCTAAGGGCAGAGAAGGTAATGTTAATATAGTCAATTCATCAATTGACTATAGTGTTAAAGAGGGGTTTAGAGTCTTGATTATGTTACTTAACCCATTTATTCCACATATTACAGAGGAAATTTGGCAAAAATTAGGTAGTAAGGAAAGATTATATCAAACTTCCTGGCCTTCTTTCGATGAATCATTGTTGGAGCTAGAATCTTATACCATGGCTATCCAAGTTAATGGCAAACTGAGAGCTACACAAGAATTTGCCAACGTAACGAGCAATATTGAGATTCAGAATATGGTAATGCAATTACCCGAGATACAAAAACATTTAAGCGGTAAAGAGCCTAAGAAAATTATCATAATACCCTCGAAAATAGTAAATATCGTGGTGTGAGACTATTAAGTTACAAATATAAGGAATAATCAAAAGTTTTACAACCAAACTTTTAAATTATTATTATTTTACACGAGTTGGCGATATATTTTCTAAAATGCATACATGCTTAAATAAGCTGGGCAGATTTCTTAGAACATTAAATTACTAACAAAATGAAACCATTAACTATGCAAGAAGCAAGTAACGTCTTATCAGCTTGGACTGTTTTGGAAGTATTGTCGCCTCGAACATTTTGTAAAGCAGAAGACCTAGTAGGAGGAGAAAAAAGTTTAGTTGCTTTATTAGATAATGGACTACCATGGGAGAATGGTGGCGAAGAAGTACCTCCTGAGAAAAAATTATTCTATCAAATAATAATGGGTTTGATTAGTCTTCAGAGTGTATTTTCTGCTTTAGTTAAAAAATATGGTGATACAAGTGTCGAATCAAAACAAGTATCAGGAGAAGCCATTACAGGGGTAATTACTGTAGATCAGCATGGTTGTCTTCTTAAAAATGATATATCTGTTAATTTATCAAGTTTTGCATGGGGTGCTCCTCAAGCGTTAAAAAATAGTCTTGAAAACTTAAGGGACTGGGCATTAGTTAAACAAAAAATGGAAATAGCTTTTGATGGAATCTTACGTAAAAAAGATGAAAATGGTAAAGAGCTTCCCTTGAATAAAATAATGATAGATGAGGCTTATACTTACCTTACTAATAATATTTATGGTATATCAGCAGAAATGCTAATAAATAAAAAATTTGCTCTCCGAACTTACGAATTAAGAAAAAAAGGTGATCCTGAATCAAGTAAAAAAGATGACCCTGAATCAAGTGAAAAAGATGGTCCTACTAAGACTGTATTACTTAACAGCTTTTACCTAAATGATTTAGCAAAAGCTAGTACTTTAATTGCTAATACTTTAGCTCAAAACCAAGATACTTCAAGTGCTTCAAGTGCTTCAAGTGCTTCAACAAACCTCTTACAATATTTAGGTGTGAATGACCTAAAACGTCAAAATATCCTAGATAAGACTGTTTTACAAAATATTCTTTCCCCTAAAAACATTCCTTCAGCAAGATGGCCTGGATTAGGACGACATCCTTTAGTATTACTTCAACAGGCTGCAGTTAATTTATCTATGACTGAACTAAAAGACAGTGGAATTCTTGCAATTAATGGACCACCAGGAACAGGAAAAACAACTTTATTACGTGATATTGTGGCAAAATTAGTTGCAGAAAGAGCAGAAGCATTACTGAATTTTGTTGATCCTGAACAAGCTTTTATTGATTCAGGGGAAAAAATACAAGCCGGAAAGGGGTGGTTCAAGATTTACAAATTAGATGAAAGACTAAAAGGTTTTGAAATATTAATCGCCTCATCTAACAATAAGGCTGTTGAAAATATTAGCACTGAATTACCTAGTTTAAAAGCCATTGCCGATAATGCAAATGATCTGCGTTATTTTAAAGCTCTATCTGATTCATTACTTGGAGGTGGAAGTTGGGGTTTGATTGCAGCAGTACTTGGCAATATGACTAATTGTAAGAATTTTAATGAAAAATTTTGGTGGGATAAGGATTTTAGCTTTTCAACATATTTAGCAGAAATAAATGGAAAATCGCAGAAATTCGAGATTAAAGATCCAGATAGTCATGAAATCATTGAAACTATATACCCTAAAATTATTGAAGAAAATAACCCACCGTCTAGTCATAGTGAAGCTTTAGAACGTTGGAAAGAAGCTAAAGAAAATTTTGAAAAAACATTAAAAGCAAGTCGAGATGAACTCTCTAAATTACAAGAAACAAGAAATTTAGTTGAAGAGTTAGAAAATTTAGAAAAAGAGTTAGGAAAGGTAGAGGATATAGAAGATTTTTTATTAAAACATGATAAATTAAAACCACATATTATTTGGTGTATTCTAAATACTCCTTCATTTCGTGCCTGGAGAGAAGAAAGGAAAAAGATAAGGCAAAAGATTGTTCGTCTTAATTATAAAAAGAAAAAGATTGTAACATCCTCTAAAGAATTTGAAAATCATTTGATTGATAGTAGTTTATTTGCAAAATCCTCTGAAGAAATGCACCTAGTGTCCCCATGGTGTAACGAACAGACACAATTATTACGCGATGAGGTATTTATTTCCGCTATAAAACTACATAAAGCATTTATAGATGCAGCAGCCAAACCTTTACATCATAACCTTGGAGCTATGATGAAAATTTTTAGGGATTCTTTTAACGTAATAGATAAAAGCACCACTGATTTTTTACTAGACTTATGGGCATCTTTCTTCCTTGTAGTTCCTAGTGTATCAACAACTTTTGCATCTGTAGAGAAAATGTTAAAGGATATCCCTGCCAATTCTCTTGGATGGCTTATTATTGATGAAGCTGGGCAGGCTTTACCGCAAGCTGCTGTAGGGGCTATAATGAGAACAAAACGTGTTGTAGTGACAGGGGATCCTCTACAAATAGAACCAGTGGTTGATTTACCTGACAATTTAACAAAAAGTATATGTAAACAATTTTCGGTAGATCCAAAACGTTTTAATGCCCCAGAAGCATCAGTGCAGACCCTATCAGATTTTGCAAATTCATATATTTATGAATTTGATACTAAGCACGGAAGTCGTTTGGTTGGTGTGCCTTTACTATTACATAGACGTTGTGGAAATCCTATGTTTGATATTTCTAATATAATTGCTTATGGAGAATCTATGGTTCACGCCAAGAGTTCTGATAGCAGCTCTGCAATACATAAGTGTCTTGGTTCTTCTAAATGGTTTGATGTTCAAGGAGAAGCGTCAGATAAGTGGTGTCCAGAAGAAGGGCAAAAGGTACTTGAACTATTAGGTACATTAAAGAGTGCTGGAATACAGCCAAATCTGTATATTGTGACACCTTTTAGAGTTGTTGCGAATAATTTACGCAAAATTATAAAAGATAGTCATATTTTAAAATCTTGGATAACTACAGATAGCTATTCTTGGCTTAATGAGCGAGTTGGAACAATACATACTGTCCAAGGTCTAGAAGCTGAAGCGGTAATTTTAGTATTAGGGGCACAAGGATCAGACCAAGAGGGTAGTCGAGTATGGGTAGGCAAATTTCCTAACATCTTGAATGTAGCAGTTACCCGTGCTAAAGAAGTTATTTATGTTATAGGAAATAGAGACTTATGGAAAGAAGTTGGAGTATTCCGTGAGCTAGACAGTAGAATTAAGTTGAAGTAGGACCAAGTTTTGCTATATTATAAATTTCTTTCAATAAAATTTTATCAACTGGCTTATCCAAAAATTTATAGCACGTTCTATCTGAAAATACTTCTTTAACATTTCTTATTAATACCACTTAATTTTCTGGTATTTCTTTTTGCCAAGTATCAGTATTATTACTTTCTAAAGGTTCATCAGCATTTACCTTACTATCTTCTAGTTTAAACTCAAGCAGATTAATTGAACCTATATGTATGCCATTATCAGAAAACTCAATATCAAATTTTACCTTTTCATAAGTTGCTACTTCACTATCATCTGTCTTAACCACTTCAGATACAGAAGAATTAGCAACTTTCTCAATTATAGTCTTGATCATTTTTTTAGGTAATAACAAATTATTAGGTATCAACTTATCGATGATATCATGATGATTAGTTAATTCAAAAGATAATTTACCTTTTGGTAAGTTACTCTCAAAAAATTGCAAAAAACCTATTAAAGCTATTTGGGCATTATCATCACAAGAGAAAACTAATCGGTCAATATTTAAATTTTTGATATAATTGATATCTTTACCTTGATCCTTAGAGATATTTATTAGGGTGGCTAAATCAAGCTGAGCTGTTTTGAAATTCAAAAAATCTTCCTCTGCAGCATATGACAAACGTAATTGTAAAGCTATATCTTCGCCATCCTGAGATTTTGCTTTATTGATTAAGAAAACCAAGTCACTAATATTAAAAATTTCCTTATCTTTCTGAATAATTGATAATAATTTATTGTTAACTTGCAAAAGCTTCACGATAGATTTTAGATTATCTCCACTAGACAATCTATATATAGGTTTATTAAATTTAACTAGTGCAGCAATATCTTGCTTCGACTGTACACTATATTCAATTAACTTACCACCAAAATTTTCTTGTTGTTTTATTGTTTGTCCTAAAATCAAGTTAGCTTTTTTAAAACTAAAATCAAATAAAAATGTCATTTTTTCAGCAGATATTTCTTTAGAATTAATATGATCAATAAATTTTATTTTTGGCTCGACTAAACTAATCTGCAAGCGGGAAGGGAAACCAGAAACTTTGACTTGGCTATAAGATATCTTAATATTATCTGTCTCTGAATTATTTATAGTACTTACCACATTACTTTTGATAGTATAAGCAACGGCAAACCATATTATGGTGTAAGTTAAACAAATAAAAAGTAAAATTTTGCGTATCACTTTATTATACTCAATTATAAATTAATATTACGGGTAGCAGATGGTAAGCGAACCCTTATACCGTCAAGATCTTCAGTAACAATAATCTGACAACCAAGTCTTGAAGTATGAGTAAGACCAAATGCTAAGTCAAGCATATCTTCTTCTGCCTCGGAAGGACTTTTTAATTTGTGATAAAATTCCTCATCTAAAATAACATGGCAAGTAGCACATGCTAGAGAGCCTTCGCATGCACCTTCAAGATCAATATCGTTTTGATGAGCAATTTCCAAAATAGACAATCCTATAGGGGCGTCCACTATTTTCTCTGTCCCATCTTTATCTACAACAAAAATTACTTTAGGCATTAGTTATCATCCATCTTCAATTCACTTTAGTTTATTTCATTAATATGCTTACCTTTAAGTAAGCCTTCCACCGTGCTATTTAATCTTTCGGCAAGAAAATGCTCTGTTATACTCTCAAAATTCTTGCTACATTCTATAATGTAATCACGATCATTTGAGTCTATTGCTTCTTTTAGAGCTTTAATTGCCATATCAATTTTTTCCATTTCATTTTTTGCAAGAAGATTTGGCATCTCTCTAATAGCATTTTCTATATTATAAAGCAAAGATTTTGTGTTAATAATTGTTTCTTGTAACAATTTCTTATTATGATCACTAGCCGCATTTTGATAAGCATTTTCTAAAATCTCGGTAATCTCACTTTCATTTAAACCATAACTTGGTTTTATTTCAATGTTATGTGAGATATTACTATTTTTTTCTAGAGCTGACACTGACAAAATGCCATCTGCATCAATAGAAAATGTTACTTCTATCCTAACTCCCCCTGCTTTCATTAGTGGCAATTTTAGTTCAAATTTTGCAAGTGACCGACAATCCTCTACCATTTCTCTCTCCCCCTGTACCACATGTAGCTTCATAGAAGTTTGGTTATCCACATAATTGGTAAACTCCTTAGTAACCGATATCGGTATAGGGCTATTACGCAGAATAATTTTTTCAGTAATTCCTCCATTTAGTTCAATACCAAGTGACAAAGGCACTACATCGATTAATAAGGAATTAATATTTGCAGAAGTTAGGTTCTCTGCTTGCAGAGCCGCACCCCATACTACCGCCTTATCTGGGTTAATATCTGAAAAAATAATAGTATTAAATGTTTGCCTTAAACTCTTACTAATTAACGGTATACGAGTTGAACCACCAACCAGGATAATACCTGAAATATCAGGGGTCTTTGCCTGTTCTAGCGTATCTTTAGTAATAGCTATGGTACGTTCTACTAATGGTGTTATTAACCTCTCAAAATTTTCTATATCTAACTCCAACATCTTTTCTTCATATATATAGCTAACCCGATTAGCATTTATCCGTAACAAACTGGTGTCATTGCGAGGAGGGGCGAAGCCCAAACGAGGCAATCCATTTTTGGTTACTTTTATGGATTGCTTCGTCGCTACTAAAGTATCTCCTCGCAATGACGTTTGTAAATTGGGAGCAATACTAGTCGGATTATCTATAATACTACATTTATTTTGTACACTAAGTGTTTCTTTAACTTTTTTTGCTAATTTTATTAATTCGTTAGATGCTACTAATTTATATTTATCACAAAAATACTTCATCACTAAGTGATCAATATCATCACCGCCTAAAATATTATCTCCGCCAGTGGCAATAACCTGAAGTACGCCGGTTTGCATATTGAGAATTGATACATCAAAAGTTCCTCCCCCTAAATCATATACTAAATAACACCCTCTGCTTTCTTTATTGAAACCATACGCATAGGCTGCTGCTGTTGGTTCTGCAATTAACCGTAATACCTCAAATCCAGCAATTTTTGCTGCCAGCATTACTTCTCCTCTAGCAGCATCGTTAAAATGTGCCGGTACAGTTATTACCGCTTTTTTGACTTCTGAGTTTAATCTTTCAGTAGCTTGTTGCCTTAAATAGAGAAAGATTTGGGCGGCAATTTCCGGAACAGTCATCAATTTTCCAGCAAATTGCAGCCGTAATATTTCACTATCTAGGTCAATATAATCTTTCACTAAAGCAAAAAGTGTCGGGTTATTTTGTATATCGGATAGTTTCTTACCGAAGAGCCTTTTTATAGAGCGAAGATTATCGATTATATCATGATTACCCACAATAAAGCTTTCACCATGGAAGGCTATCACTGATGGGATAAGTTCTAAATCTTGATCATTTGTGATAATTTGTACCACTTGTTGATTTGACAAAGCAATTAATGAGTTTGTTGTACCGAAATCAATGCCAACGGCTATGTTCTTATCATTTTCTTTATGCTGGGAAGAGCCAGCCTCACTAATTTCTATTATTTGCATAACTTGATTTTTAGCTGAATATTATTAATTAAGTTTTTAAGATATTTAAATCTTATAGTACTATCAACGGCATCTTGCATATTTTGATTTTGGAATGCAGTAGTTAGAGATTTAGTAAGTTGTTGCTTTTCAAGAATTTTGTTATTTAGCATATGTTCTAACTTTGTTAAGTCTTCAGTAGTCTCAACAAGCTCTAATTCACTCCACACAACATTTAATTGTTCCTTTGAAATACCTTGCCTAACCGTTAGGTCATCCAAAACTATATTGTTTAACAAGAGAAGATACTCAGCTCGTGCTAAATCGTCTTTAAGCATTGCATAAGCCTTATTTAGCTCAATAGAGATAGCCAAATTTTTTTGCTTTTCGGTGTTAGAGTTAGTTCTATCCGGATGATATTTTAACTGCATAGCGAAATATTGACGATCTAAGATAGGCAAGTCAATATCATATTTTTTTTCTATGTCTAATAACTCAAAATAATTGTGCATAATCATTAGACCTTACATAACCTAATCTAATCTAATCTAATTGGTAATTTTGTTGTCAAAACTCGTCTCCGTTCCTCACGTACATCTGAGTACGCTACGGTACTCGACTTCGTTTTTCCTAAAAATTCCTCAATTATCTTTAGGTTATGCAAGATATCTATTGTTTAGTGGATTAATTGTCAAACCACGTGATTACATTATACACTAGAAAATACTGAAATGTTAGAGAAAAAACAGTAGAAGTGCTTAGCACGACAAAGCAACATCGTTGCGAGGAGGCACTTCAGTGGCAACGAAGCAATCCAAGAAAGTGATCATATTTGGATTGCTTCGACCATTACATGGTCTCGCAATGACGCTTGGGAGATGTTGTAAGCCTTAAACATCATTGCGAGGAATCACCTTGCGGCAACGAAGCAATCCAGGAAAATGATTAGAAATGGATTGCCACAACCACTACGTGGTCTCGCTAATAGACGCCGGTTTACCACAACTAAATGCTAGTCAGATTAGATATATAAACTCAATATTTTTTAGCTTCACAATTAATTTTATTATTTTGTTTAAAATGTTCAAAAAAATCTGGAAAAAGCTCTCTAATATCTCTCGTATATAACGAAATAGTAGCATCACGAACAGGACATACTGAATAAATAGTTATCCCATTTGCTATAGAAAAACCAATTTCCATAACTGATGATAATCCTAGATATCCATTAACATTTACAACAATATGAGCAGCAGATTGTCTAATCTGTGCAAAAAAAGAATCCTGTGCAAGGCGAGCAACTTTTATACGATCAGAAGCTAAAAAAACAAATTTACCATGAGGTGTTTTTTCTGTAACACCTTCTTTAGTAGATAGAACTGTGATTCCATTATCTTGCAGAAAATGTGTGACAGCCAAAATCTCTTTCATATGCTTAGAATACGAACCACCTACAATCATCGATATTGAGGCCAGGGCAACGTTAGATGTTATACACATATAAAGAAACAATGCCTTAACCAAATATATTCTTGTCATAAACTTTGTCATAAAAAACCTTTTTTATTGATTAATAATTCTCCTATTCCAAATTACCGTATGTTCACAATGCAAATTCTTTATAGAATATCATTGTTTCTTATAAATAAAACATTATTAATTGCAACAAAAATATCGTGGGAGATGTTGTAAGCTTTAAACGTCATTGCGAGAAGCCGCTTTAGCGACGACGAAGCAATCCAGGGAAGTAACCACGACCACTACGTGGTCTTGCTAATAGATGCTGGCTAAATGCTAGTCGGATATATATAATATTTTTACAATATTTTTCTAATAACGCTTAGTGTACGCTATAATTGTTGTATACTCATCATTAGAGCTTGACCTTTAGTTAAAAACTGATTATGCAAGAGATAGACAATTAATTATTATATACATGTTTCTATTAGAGTTAAAAAAAATAAATGGGACTCTTGACACTATGCATTTTATCGGCATTGGGGGAATTGGTATGAGCGGCATTGCCGAAATACTACATAATCTCGGATATAAAGTGCAAGGTTCTGATATAGCTGAAAATTATAATACCACAAGACTAGAAAATAATGGTATTAAGGTTTTCCTTGGTCATCAAGCTCAGAATATTACTGATGTTTCATATGTAGTGGTCTCGTCGGCTATTAATAAAGATAATCCTGAAATTCAGGAAGCTATACGTAAAAAAATACCAATAATTAGGCGAGCTGAAATGCTAGCTGAATTAATGAGGCTAAAATGTTCCATAGCAATTTCTGGTTCGCATGGCAAAACTACGACTACATCACTCGTTGCCTGTTTATTTGAAGCGGCTGGGCTTTGCCCAACGCTAATTAATGGTGGTATTATTAATAATATATCCACCAATGCATATCTTGGATCTGGGAATTATCTAATAGCTGAAGCTGATGAATCTGATGCAACTTTCATTCACATACCATCAACGATCGCAGTAATAACTAATATCGATCCGGAACATCTAGATTTTTATAAGGATTTTGATAGTTTAATTAAAGCTTTTAAGAGTTTTGTAACTAATTTACCATTTTATGGTTTTGCCGTGGCTTGTATTGATCACCAAATTGTTAGAAAACTAGTAAATGACATATTTGAGCGTAGAATCATAACTTATGGAATAGACTCAAATGATGCCAACATACAAGCCTTTAATTTAAACTCTGATATTGAATCATCAACTTTTGATGTGCGAATTAGTCTACCTAACGTAAATGGGGTAACAACTATCGAACACATCACCTTACCTACTCCGGGAAGGCATAATATCCTTAATGCTCTTGCGGCTATCGCGATAGCCGTAGAGCTTGATTTTGGTATTAAAATTATTAAAAATGGATTTAATAGCTTTAAAGGGATAAAACGCAGATTCACTAAAGTAGCCGAATATAATAACGCTACGATAATTGATGATTATGCTCACCATCCGGAAGAAGTAAAAGCTACACTTGCTACGGCAAGAAATATTGCTAATAAGCAAAATAGTAAAGTTATAGCAATCTTCCAACCACATAGATACTCAAGGGTTAAATATTTGTTTGATGATTTTATAACTTGCTTTTTTGATGCTGATCAGCTGTATATCACAGATATATATGCTGCCGGTGAACAGCCAATAGACGGTATAACGGGAAGAATTTTAGTAGACAAAATCAAGGATACTAAATCTCATTCGATGGTATCATTTATCGAGAATCACCAGGATATAGCTGGTCTTATTGCCAAGGAAGCTATGCCAAATGATATAATAATTATGATGGGTGCTGGGAGTATTTCTGCTTGGGCAAATAATTTGCATCAGCAATTTACCCAAGAACGTCATTGCGAGAAGGCGTAAGCCGACGAAGCAATCCAAAAATTAGAATAAATCTGTAAAGTAGATATTTTATAATTATGCAAATAGCTGGTGAATATAAAAATAATTACAATTTAAGTCATTTAACTTGGTTTAAAGTTGGTGGACCTGCGGAGATATTTTTTAAACCATTAGATTCATCAAGCTTAGCAGATTTTGTCCTACAAAACCAACAACAGAGACCAATAACTGTTTTAGGGGCTGGATCAAATATTATTATTAGAGATGGTGGTATAGAGGGGGTTGTGATAAAACTTGGTCAGAATTTTACTAATATAGAATTAATGCCAGACCACCAATTACCGGCAGGGCAATTATCGGTAGGAAGTAGTTGCCTTAATTTTAATCTTGCTAAATTTTGTCAAATACATTCAATTACTGGTTTTGAGTTTCTAAGTGGTATACCAGGTACTATAGGTGGTGGAGTGGTAATGAACGCCGGTGCCTATAACTCGGAATTTAAAGATATTATCCTAGCAATTGAAGCAATAGACTCTAGAGGTAATTTTATTACCATCCCTAACAAAGAAATAGGTTTTAAATATCGAGGTAATAATTTACCACAAGATTTGATTATAACCAAAGCTATATTTAAGACAACGATGGGGGACAGTAATACGATCCTAGAAAAAATGAATGAAATAAGTAAAAATAGACTAGCAAGCCAACCAATTAAAGAACGTACTGGTGGTAGTACATTTGCTAATCCAGAAAATCATAAAGCATGGCAACTAATCGATAAAGCCGGCATGAGGGGATACAAAATTGGTGGGGCTTCCATCTCGCAACTACATTGTAACTTTATGATAAACCATGGCAATGCCTCTGCTGGTGATTTAGAAAATCTTGGGGATCTTGTTAAAAAAAGAGTATTTGAAAATAGTGGGATTGATCTAAAATGGGAAATTAAAAGAATAGGGAAATATGCATAAATATCAAACAAGTTTTATTGCTAATTCTAAGGTTACAATATTGAGTGATAAAGGAAAAAAACATGTGGCGGTAGTAGGTGGCGGTATGTCGGCTGAACGAGAAGTTTCTTTAGTATCATCTTCGGGAGTTAACAAAGCTTTGGTAGATAGTGGATATAAAGTTACTTTTATAGATATGGGAGTAGACATTGCCTCGGTACTTTTACAGATAAAACCGGATATAGTTTATAATTGTTTACATGGTACTTATGGCGAAGATGGTTGTTTGCCTGGGTTACTCAATATCTTGCGAATTCCTTATACTCATAGTGGGGTTCTCGCTTCTTCTTTAGCATTTAGTAAAATACATGCAAAAGCATGGTTTGTTGCTAATGATATTAAGGTAGCCAAGCATATTGTCGTTAATAAATCTGATAACATTAAGGCCGATCCTATGCCAAGACCCTATGTTATAAAACCTATTGCCCAGGGATCAAGTATAGGCGTTGAAGTAATATTTGCTGAAGATGATTTTAACTTTGCTGATTATGATTTTCCTTATGGTGATCAGGTAATGATTGAAGAATATATTAAGGGACGAGAAATGCAAGTAGCCGTTTTAAACGGCGAAGCCTTAGGGGTATTGGAAATAAAACTCCTGAAACAGCGTTTTTATGATTATGATACTAAATACACTGATGGATTTGCCCAGCATTTATGTCCAGCTCCATTACCACAAAATATATATAATGAGTTACTAGAAGAGTCGGAAAGAATATATCAAACCATGAATTGTAGAGGTGTGGCTAGAGCAGAGTTTATTTTTGACGAAAGTAAGAATGAAATTTTTACTATAGAAATTAATACCCATCCTGGTATGACTCCCTTATCGATTATACCAGAAATAGCTGCTTTACAGGGAATGGATTTCCGCTCGCTAGTGGAAAGAATCTTAGAAACAGCATGTATTGACACATGAAGAGGAATAAAGCGTCTAATAAGAAGAAAAAAGCCAATATACCTTTACGACGAAAGTTGGCAATGGTGTATATTAGAGTGGTATTTTTTATTAAAATTACCCTAGTAGTTTTGTTGTCTTCATTTTTCTTTACCAACTATTTTGCTCCTGTAAGACAAGAAATTATCCAAAATATTTATGAATTCACTTCTGATATTAGCTTTAGACTTGAAAATGTTTTAATAGAAGGGCAATATAATACTAAGGAAGAAGATATATTAGCAACTTTAAATGCTGATAAGGGTACGCCTATTCTTTCTTTAGACCTAGGAACAATAAAGAGTAATTTGCAACGCAATCCTTGGATTAAAAATGTTGTAATTATTGAGAGAAGATTACCTAATACTATTTACATAAGATTAACTGAGAGAGTGCCAATTGCTATCTGGCAATTTAACGAGAAAGTTTTCCTTATTGATGAAGAAGGATATAAAATTACTACTGATATAGGTACTTTCACTAATCTTCCTCATGTTGTAGGATTGGATGCTAATATTTATACTAACAAATTAATTCAAGATTTAGCAAAATACCCTGAACTAGCTAAGAAAATTGTCTCTTCGGTACTTTATGGGAAAAGACGATGGAATTTAAATCTAGAGCAAGGTATAACTGTTAAAATGCCAGATTCTGGGTTTGATCGTGCTTTAGATTACCTTGCAGGATTGGATATGAAAAATCTATTATTTAATCAAAATTATAAAACTATAGATTTACGAGATTTGAGTAAGTTTTATATAGAAAAATATTAAGAATTATGAAAGCCAGATTGTCTAACTTTTTAACTCTTGACCTTGGTAGTAGTAAAATAGCTTGTATTGCAGCATATATTGATAAAAGAGAAGATGCAAGAATAGTAAGCCAAGTTCTGCATCACTCAAAAGGTATTAAATCAGGAGTCATATTAGATTTAAAAGATGCGGAAAATAGCATAGTCGGAGCGATTTACGCATTAGAAAAAGATTGCGGTAAAAACATAAAAAAAATAACTATATCACTAACAGGCTATGGCACTAAGTCTTATTATGCAAATAGTAAAATAAAACTTTCTAATCAGCCAATTTCACCACAAGATATCAAAAAACTTATCAAAAAAGCCTTATTGGAATTCAAAATTAAAGACCAAGAAATTATTCATTATTTCCCTATAGAATTTACTCTTGATAATAATAATGCTATTGAAGATCCAATCGGAATGTTTGGCAAAGAATTAGGGTGTGAATTACATATTATCACAGCAAATTTTAATATGCTGATGAATATTACCAATTGTTTTGCAAAATGTCATGTGGAAATAAATAATATTATATTAGCAATTTATGCGTCAGGAATTGCTTGTCTTTCAGAAGATGAAAAAAATCTTGGCTCTATCATAATCGATATGGGGGCAAGAACTACCTCTTTTGGCGTGTTTGTCTCAGGCAAGTTAATATATACAAGCTACATAGATATAGGTAGCTTTCATATTACATCTGATATAGCAAAAGTCTTCTCAGTAAGCCTGAACGTTGCAGAAAAACTTAAGATTCTCTATGGTAATGCCATGCCATCTTCTCTTGATAAAGATAATATTATTAATTTAGAAGATTTTGAAATGGAAATTCCTGACAGTGGTAGACCAGCAATTACCTCAAAATATCTTGCATGCGTCATCAGTCCAAGAGTAGAAGAAATATTATTGATGGTTCAAGCCCAGCACGATAGAGTTGTGGCAGGCAATATGATCGCCTACCGCATTGTTATTACCGGCGGAGGAGCGATGCTCCGGGGAGTAAAAGAGCTAGCAAGTAAAATTTTTGAGAAACAAGTACGAATTGGTAAACCGGAAATTTTACCAGGTTTTGCTGAAGATTATAATCCCCATATATATTCCACTGCTATAGGTATGGTAAAAACCCAATCTTTAAAAATACAAAAGAATAATTTTGATATTAATGATAATAATGATGCTAGTTGGTTTAAAAAATTTCTAATTTGGCTAAAAGAAAATATCTGATTACCAAGTGTCATTGTGAGGAGGGTGTATATGTGTCCCAAGCTTCTATCGAGGAGCCACTTTGTGGCGACGCGGCAATCCATAAAAGTGATTAGAAATGCTTTGTCGGTTACACAGAAAATAGCAAAAAAATATAGAGTACTAATCGCTAATAGACACCAGTTTACTATGGCTAAATACTAATAGAATTAGCTATATAATCATTTTACTATATATCTGCTTTTTAAAGACTTTTGTCCATAACCGTTTTATATAGGATTAGTCATAGGTTCACATGATTATTAAAGTCATTCAAGTACAACAACCAATTTACTATATTACCTACGCTGCGGGGTATAAAGGTAATTTTATTATAGAATGGGAATTGATGGATGGTGATATATCCAGTACACTAAGAATTTCAACAAGAGCTTTGGTAAGATCCTGAATCATTTTATCGGTATGGTTGGGTGTTGGAATGATTCTTAAGCGTTCTGTACCACGTGGTACTGTTGGAAAGTTGATATGCTGAACATAAATATTATAGTCATTCAACAACATATTAGAGGCTTGTTTGGCTTTAATTGGGTCACCAATAATTATTGGTATAATATGGCTATCATTCTTAAAATAATTCACTTTAGCTTGATCAAAAGATTTTTTTACCTTGGCTATTACCTTTTGATAAGTTTCCCTTTCTATATTAGAATTTTTTAAATGACGAATACTTGCAGTTGCTGCCGAAGCGATAATTGGCGGTAAAGAGGTGGTGAATATAAAACCTGGAGCCGTAAGTCTTATAGAATCGATAATCTGACTATCAGCTGCAATATAGCCGCCAATAACGCCGTAAGCCTTGCCAAGGGTTCCCTGGATAATATTAATTTTATCAGCACAACCTTGAAGATCGGCAATACCAGCACCATGCTTGCCATATAGACCCACTGTATGTACTTCGTCAATAAAAGTTAAAGCATTATATTTTTTAGCTAAATTCACTATTTTTTCTATTGGAGAAAATAATCCGTCCATAGAATAAGCGGATTCAAAAACAATAATCTTTGGTCTATTAATATCTACCTTTTTAAGTAGTTCTTCAAGATGTTGAACATCAATATGTCGATAAATATGTTTTTCAGCTTTTGAGTTACATATACCAGAAATAATAGAAGCGTGATTTAACTCATCTGAGAAAAAAACTATATTAGGCATTATTTTTGCTAGTGTTGCAAGGGTGGTATCATTGGCAACATAACCGGAAGTAAAGACTAAAGCTGATTCTTTATTATGTAAGGTTGCTAGTTCTTGTTCTAATTCTATTATACAGCTATTATTGCCGCCTATATTTCTTGTGCCACCAGAGCCAATGCCATATTTGGCTATAGCCTCTAGAGCAGCTTTGGTAACATCTGGGTGCTTACTCATTCCAAGATAATCATTAATACACCACATGACAATTTCTTTATCAACATACCAAGCGGACGGGAAATTATCTGCCTGCCTTTGAACAGGAACAAATTCACGGTATCTGCCTTCTTGTTTAATTCTAGTTATGTGATTATCAAATATATTATTATAGTTAAACATTATATTAACCTCAATTGCCAGTTGCTAGGAGACCGTCTCCTAGACAAACAAAAAATTATAGAAATTTACTATTTTCATCAAAAATATGAAAACAATTTTTCCAATATTAGTGAGCATTCACGGAAAAAGAGTTAAAGTACAAAACGTCATTGCCAAGAGGCGTAGCCGACGAAGCAATCCATTCCTGAGCATTTTTTGGATTGCCGCATCGCCGCAAAGCGGCTCCTCGCAATGACAGCACGATGGGTGCTTATTCGGCACTAATTCCAGTTAATTCACTATATCTATAAATATAACAGATTTTTTTGCTACACTAATAGTTGTTTTTATTATTTTTGCGGTATTACTTATTTTTTTCATTCCCTAACTCAGTAACTACTATTACCCATTCTTTAAAGGGCTTATTCTTATCCCAAATTAATGGATTATATTAAGCTATCAATAGACCTCTTGCAAAACTCGCTTATGCTGAGGAATTTGAAGGAGACGCGGAACCGCAGCGTACTCTAGCGTACGTGAGGATTCGAGTACCGCATCGACAATTACCAGCAGAAGTAGAGTTTTGCAGGAGGTCTAATTATGTACGTCCAAATAATCGCTCAATATCTTTGAGTTTGAGTTCAATGTAAGTTGGTCTACCATGATTACATTGACCTGAAAAAGGGGTTTTCTCCATTTGCCTTAACAATTCATTCATTTCTTCAGAAGATAATTTACGACCTGCTCTGATAGAATAATGACATGCATATGTTTCTGTAACATGTTCAATCAATTGAATCAAGGAAATATTTTCGCCAAGATCAGATAAATTATCTGCTAAGTCTTGAATAAGTTGGCTTATATTGATATCTCCTAATAGGCTTGGAGCCTCTGATACAATGATGGATCGCTCGCCAAATTTTTCTATGCTTAAACCTAATTTAGAAAGGTCTGCCTTCTTATTATATAATAAATCGGCTCTTTTGACATCTGGTAATTCTACTATCTCAGGTATCAGTAATCTCTGCTTAATTAGCCCATTACTACTTATCGTCTGTTTAATTTTTTCGTATCCCAAACGTTCATGGGCTGCATGTTGATCTACGATAACAATACTATCTGCTGTTTGTGATATTATATAAGTACCGTGCAATTGTGCTCTTGCCGCTCCGAGTAACCCATTGTTACAATCGCTATGGGTATAGTCCTCTACTACCTCTACTTTAGCATGAGGTTCAGTCTTTATTAATGGCTGTTGAATATTAGAACTATTTTGGTTGGATTTAGGGAGAGTTAAATTTTGGGCTCGATAAGTACTGCTATTATCAGATACGCTCAAATTATGTGGAGTTAAATTATCCGGGTATATTTTTTTTGAAGAGCTAGGACTTTTTTGTAATGGTATATTTGTTTTAACAGCATTATTAGTAGTTGCTGTATTTCGAAAAAGACCTAAGGCAGTTGTGGCAATATTCGTTGAAACCATATGACTTTTCGTGGCAAGGGCATCCTTGATAGAGCTTACCAGTAATCCCCGTATGGTATTTGGATCGTGAAACCTTACTTCTGTTTTGGCAGGGTGAACATTAACGTCAACCATTTGGGGATCTATTTGTAGAAACAAAACTGAAACTGGGTGTCTATCCCGAGCTAAGTAATCCTGATATGCTACTCTTAAAGCGATTTGTAGTAATTTATCCTTAACCGGTCTATTATTAACAAATAAAAACTGATCCTCAGCAGAAGCTCTATTAAAGGTAGGAATACTAGTAAAGCCATATACTGAAATTTCTGGTCTTTGTAGATTAATATGAACCGAATTTTCAATAAAATCAGAACCTACTATATCAATTATTCTTTGCTTTAGAATTTCGTCAAAATTACCATCTTGTCCTTTTGCTTTTAGAATATTTTTACCATCATGAGATAAATTAATACTGATTTTAGGATGAGCTAATGCAATTTTCTTTATTACATCTAATGAAGCTGCAAATTCGGTTTTATCAGATCTTAAGAACTTTAATCTTGCAGGAGTAGCAAAGAATAAATCTCGTATTTCAATCTTAGTACCTTCGTTGTGAATGGTAGGCTTACTTCCTTTATTACTCCCACCACTAATTTGCATCTGATATGCTCTATCAGCTCCACGTGCCTTTGAAGTAATTAGCATCTTACTTACAGATCCTATAGAAGGTAATGCCTCTCCGCGAAAGCCAAAAGTGTGAATATTTAATAAATCTAGCTCATCAAGTTTAGAAGTAGTATGACGCTCTATGGCAATATTTAGGTCATCCTCAGACATACCTATTCCATTATCAGAAATAACAATAAGATTTTTGCCTGCTTGCTCAAGCATTATATCTATCTTAGTGCTAGCTGCATCAATAGCATTCTCAACTAGTTCTTTTACCACCGAAGCTGGTCGTTCAATTACCTCTCCAGCAGCGATACGATTTATAGTGCTATCTGATAGGAGTTTTATCTTCATTACTTAATTAACACAAATTTTTTACTACAATAAGGACACATAATAGAACCTTTGGTTGAATCAATTTCCAAATAAATTCTTGGATGATCATAAGGCGACTCTCTGCCAGAACATGATATTGATGTAGAGATAGTCTCAATAATTTCTACATTTTGCATAAAATTAAAGCTATATGAGAGTTTTTAGGATGATATCATTATAAAACATAAGTTGCATTTATTCAAAATAAAAATTAGGTAGATTAATGAAAGATTAAATTAATTAGTTATTGCAGGCAGCCTCCTAGCCATTTTATTAAGTTATTGGCAAAAATTCTAAAAACTATTCTGCCAAGTATGATAATTATTATGGTGATAAGGAAACTATAAATAATATCAGCTGGGTAGTGCATAGCAAGAGTAATACGTGATATCGCCACTAAAATAACAATCAAAATGGCTATAATTTTTTGTCTGATTGTTATATATGACCAAATACAGTAGGCAACCAATAATGCTAACCCAGAATGACTGCTTGGAAAACTAGACAAACATCTTTCAAGTTCAATATTAGCAATTGTTACAAAACTATTAATAGGCAATGAGCAAAATGGTCTAGGTAGATTAACCGAAAACTTAAGTAGAGCATAAATACAACCGAATATCGTATAAATTATACCAATCATTACCATTTTATTATATATAGCCCAAAATTTGCTCTGACGATGATTAAAATCTTGAATCTTTTTTAGCTGAGTGTAAAAATATATACAATATATCAAATAAGCGATAGCAAAGTTGGTAATATTAAAACAATAAGAGATAATTTGTAGAATATAAGCTATTATGCTAAAATGGTTAGTTATGCTATTGATCCACAAGAATATTTCTTGATTAAGACCTTGGAAATTATATAAAAGTTCAAACATTTTCAATTTTAATTTTATTTGATTTAAGTAAATAATATTATGCTAGAAATAACAGTACTAGGGTGTGGATCATCGCTTGGTCTACCGATAATTAATTGTGATTGCAATACATGCACCTCGACTTCAAGTTACAATAAAAGAACTAGATCATCAATATATATGGATGATGGTAATAGTCAAATTCTTGTTGATTTTGGTTTCAACATTAAGGAGCAATTACTACGAGAAAAGATTAAAAAAGTGGACAGTGCCATATTAACCCATTATCATGCAGATCATGTTAACGGTATTGATGATCTACGTGTATTTCCATTCTTTCAGAAAAGACCTTTAGAAATTTTTACTGATAATGCTACAGCATTGAGAACTGAGAATCATCACCAACACTTATTTGCTCCGGATAGACTGATTGCAAGACCGGTAGATTTTTTTGCAAAATTTAAAATTAACACTATAGAGGTACAATTTTTTAGACAGCATCATGGTCCTATAGATAGTTTAGGTATTAGAGTGGATGATTTTGTATATTCTAGTGATGTGGCAGATTTACCGACAGAATCCAAACCATTCTTAAGAAATATCAAAGTGTGGATATTAGATTGTATGGCATACGAATCTAATGATTGCCATGCAGGATTAGATAAAATCCTACAGTGGGAATATGAATACAAACCGCAACAAATATTATTAACTAATATGAATCATTTTATTGATTATCACGAGATATCAAAAATATTGCCAAGCAATATAAAACCTCTATATGATGGTTACAAATTTATAGTTTAGTATGATAGTAGTTGATAAGGTTTCAAAAAAATATAGTAAAATTTATGCTGTTAAAGATGTTAGTCTTGAGTTCAAAAAAAAGGAAACTATAGCGATTATAGGTTCTTCTGGTAGTGGTAAATCCACTTTATTACGAATTATTAATGCGCTAGAAATACCTACTACTGGACAAGTGTTTATTGATAACAAAAAGTTAACTCAAAAGAATAAAAGGAAGCTTTGCCTTAAAATTGGTATGGTTTTCCAATCTTTTAATCTTTTCCCACACTTAAATGTTCAGGATAATTTAATATATGCTCCTGTTAATATTTTGAAAATGCAGCAGATGACTGCCATTTCTAAGGCGGAGAAATTATTAGAGCAATTTGGTTTAAAACAAAAAGTTACTGCTTTTCCTATCAATCTATCTGGAGGACAAAAACAGCGAGTAGCCATTTGTCGAGCCTTAATGATGGATCCAGAGGTAATGTTATTTGACGAGCCTACTTCAGCTTTAGACCCTGAAAATATTAAAGATATTATTGAAATTATCTCTTTATTAAAAAGTCAAATGACGATGATTGTTGTTACTCACCATATCAAATTTGCCAAAGCGATAGCGGATAGGATAATTTTTATGAATCACGGGCAAGTTCTAGCCGATCAGCCAGCCGCAGAATTTTTTGAAAAGCCAAAATCTCATAGAGCAAGATTATTTTTAGAGAATATAGGTGACTTAATGTGAGCAATAAGAGTCTTATAAAATTAACAATGCTTTTATGTATTAGTATGGTCATTACCTTCTTGATACGTAAATTGGTAGATGCACAATTTCCTGGATTCTCTTGGAGTAGCCAGAAAAGTATATCTTGCTTTGTAATGATTTTGATTATTATCAGTATCGTTTATAATTCCTTTAATCAAAAGGGGATAAAGATCGTCTCTATTCAGCTATTAATTTGGGGGCTAATTTTTTTGATCATAATTATTGGTTACGCTTTCAGATTTGAATTAAATTATACCACACAACGAGTCGTATCCGTACTAATACCATCATATAATTGGGTCAATAAACAAGGAGAATTAGTGATTAGCCGTAGTAGCGACGGACATTTTTACATTGACGTATTGGTAAATGGAGTAAAAATTAAATTTATGATTGATACCGGAGCAAGTGATGTTGCCCTTACTACTAATGATGCTAAAATGCTAGGGTTTGACTTATCAAAACTACATTACACTAGAATTTACTCGACGGCTAATGGTACTAGTACAGCCGCCCCCGTGAAATTAGATAGTGTAGTAATTGATAACAGAGCTTTCTTTAGAAATATTGAAGCTCATATAGGTACTGGTGGTCTCGATATATCACTACTAGGTATGTCAGTATTAGAGCGTTTTAAAAGTTTCAGAATAGATCGAGATATGTTAATTTTAAGTTGGTGAAGCTATTCAAAAACTAGGAGATTGCAGGCAGTCTCTAGCGATGTATAGTTAATTCAGGAGAATTTGGGGCTAGGAACGATGGAGCGACGCCTATAAGTAATAGGCGAGCATTGAGCGACGACGTCACCAACTTCTTATCAATTGACTATACACCACAATACTTACAAAAATACGTTAATGAGTTCTGTTTTAGATATAATAACAGAGATAATTACGATATATTTAATTTGTTGGTACAACAAGCTTTTTTGTAAAATTGGAATATTCTTTATGTATACTAAAAGATTAGAAGCATCTGTAACGCATGATATCCTGGTTCAACTTGCTAATCTTGGTTGGATTGTCGATGAAAAAGACCCAAGATGTAACGTTTATCAACAAAGAGTGAAACTTACCAAACAAAAAGAATTACTTAACGGTAAAATACCTGACTTTGTACTATACAAGGAAGGAAGTAACGAACCAATAATAATAATTGAGGCAAAAAAACCAAATGAAAGTATACAATTAGCAATGCACCAAGCATTGAATTTGTATGCTAAACCACTAAATACGCCGCTTATATTTGCTTATAATGGAAGTTATATTGAAACCCAATATTTGTATAATGGGCGTAATCTTAAAATTGACGGGGAAGATGTAAGGCAATTTATAAATCACCATACGGCACTCAGATTTGTTAATGAGGGCTCTGAAATACTATCTGCGGTAAATTTCATTCAGCATTCAAGAGACGAACTTATTAGGGTCTTTAAAAGTGCGGCTAATTTACTAAGAGAGGATGGATTACAAGCTGGTCTTGATAGATTTGGGGCATTTTCTGATATTTTGTTTTTAAAAATTCTTGATGAAATTTCTGTTCTAAAGATGTTGGGAGGTGAAGAAAATAAGTTAGATGAGTATCTTAGATGGAGTTCCTTTTCTCAGAAAAAAGGAAACGAATTGTATCAATATGTGAAAGATATTGTTTGGATTAAGATTAACAAGAAATATGGCGATATTTTTAGCGAAGCGTTCCCTATTAATTCCCCTGATATTTTTGAAGAAATTATTTGTGAGCTTTCAAAACTTAACCTTACAGCTTCAGATAGTGATGTGAATGGTGATGCTTTTGAATATTTTTTAAAAAATGCTTACCAAGGCATCAAAATTAAAGATTTAGGCGAATATTTTACACCGAGAAATATTGTAAGAACAATGATAAGTATAGTTAATCCTAAAATTGGCGAAACCATTTATGACCCTTTTTGTGGTACAGGAGGATTTTTAATTGAAGCATTTAGATACTTAAAAATCAGAACTTCGTTTAACGACGAGATGCAAAATATTCTAAGAAAAAAAACAATTTACGGTTCTGAGATTACTGTTAATGCAAGAATTGCAAAAATGAATATGATTTTGTTTGGAGATGGACATAGTAATATCAAGAAACAAGACACCCTTTCCGATTATGTAAATCAAAAATATGATATTGTAATTACAAATCCACCATATTCGCAACAAACAAGGTTTGGGTCTTTATATCCTATTCAATCAAATAATGGTGACGCTATTTGTCCTTTGCATTGCTTTGAAGCTTTAAAACCAGGTGGTAGAGGCTGTTTACTTGTAAAAGAAAACTTTGTTTCAGATGGAGGCAATGTTGGAAAGGTGAGAGAGTATATTTTTAATAACTCATCAAATGTTTCTATTGTTTCATTGCCAAGAAAGCTTTTTGAACCTTATACACCAACAAAAACAAGTATTATATATTTCGAGAAAAACAGAAAGATCTCAGACACGTTCTTTTTTGCAATTAATGCGGTTGGTCATGAACTTGGTTCAAGAAAGAAGCCAATTAAGGATAATGATTTACCAGTTGCACTTGATGCTTTCAATAATAAAAAGGCTGTTGCAGAGATTGAATCTGCCATAATACCATCAACTGAAATAGCCAAGAATAGCTATAGTTTATGGATTTATGATTATTTAGATATTTTTGCTAATTTAAAAGGTGATATTATAAAACTTGGTGATTATATTGAGGAGATAACAGAAAAAATAGAACCGTCTTTACAGCCAATTACAGATTTTAGAATTTTAGGGGTAAGTAATAGTATTGGTATTTTTGACAATGAAATTTTAAAAGGCGAGGACATAAACCAAAAATATAAGCATGTTCAAGCTGGAGATTTGGTATATAATCCGCATAGGATTAATGTTGGTTCTTTAGGTTTAGTTTTCGAGGATTTAAGCGGTGGTTATGTAAGTGGTATTTATATTGTCTTTAGGGTTTTAAAAAAATTCCAAGATACTCTACCATCCGAATATTTATTACATGTTTTAAAGTCAAAATATTATTTAGCCATTATTGGCAAATACGATACAAAGTATGGAGCTGTTAGAGCAAACTTAACTTATGAGCAGCTTTGTAATATACACATACCATTACTTAAAAAAAATGAAATGAAAGAATTTTTAGAAAAAATAAGTAAACTAAATAATATCACGGAAGAATTTCAGAAAATTAAAAATAATCTTAATGAATCTATACATGAAATTTTACCTAATTTATGAATTAAGTATAATTGTCCTTGAGGATTGGTTGGAAAAATGTAAGTTGACTATTATTTTAAACTTAATAATAATATTAAACTAAAGAAAGTGGATATAAATAGTCTTTATATTATAATTAACAGTACAAATAATAAATTTGGATCTTGGTGGCTTAAAATTACGACTTTTAAACTATCCTCCAGACTTCCGCAAGAAAATGTTGAAAGATGGGAAAAGAGGATATGGAGGAGCCATAGAGCTGGGAAATGATTTTTTAGGCGGTTTGTTGTGCCTAGTAAACAATTTGTTATGATATAAAAATATATTATACATATTAATTCTACAGTTATCTATATGTACATACGTCATAAAAAAACACCAAATAGTCCAAGGCAATCAATACATGGTTGAAGGATACCGAGATAGCAAAGGTAATGTCAAACAACGTATTGTCCGACATTTAGGGGTATTCTTCGATGATACAGAAGAAGCCAAATTAGTTGCATTAGCAGAGGATTTAATTGTAAAGATTAAAGCTGAACGGGCAACAGCTTCCGGTCAGGGCCGCTTCTTTGCTGATGATGACTCAGCTAGGGTATGTCGTCACGAGATTGTGATTGCATAATTTTATGTGATTTGTTATTATAATTGTAGTAATAAAAATAGGCGATAAGAAGCAATGAGTTTAGCACATAGAAGACATGATATAAGCGATGAGCTTTGGAATAAGATAGAAAGTAATTTACCTGGTCAGAAAGGTTGTTGGGGAGGTATTGCAAGAGACAATAGAACTTTTATAAATGCAGTGATGTGGATATTTAGAACGGGAGCTCCATGGAGAGATTTGCCTCCTGATTATGGCAATTGGAAGAATGTACACAGAAGATTCTGTAGATGGCGTGATAATGGGATATGGGAGAATTTGCTAAATATTTTTATAAATGCTCCTGATTTTGAATGGTTAATGATAGATTCTACATTTGTAAAAACTCACAAAGCAGGACTTGGAGCGAAAGGCGGGAATCAAACGGTTAGTCGCACAAAAGGGGGCTCAATACAAAGGTACATATGGCCGTGGATGCGTATGGTATGCCGGTCAGAATTATTGTTACAGAAGGTTCCAGAAATGATTGTACTCAAGCTTGTGAGTTAATCCAGAATATGGAGGCACAACATCTTATGGCTGATAAAGCTTACGATACAAACGCCATAATAGAATCGGCTGTGAATGCAAACATAATTCCTGTAATACCATCAAAAAGAAACAGGAAGATTCAAAGAGAGATAGATAAATATCTATATAAGCTAAGGCACATTATTGAAAATACATTTCAAAAATTTAAAGAATGGCGTGGTATAGCAACAAGATATGCTAAAAATACAAAATCATACATGGCGGGTCTTTGTTTAAGGGCTTTACTAATGTGGGCTCAAATCTCGTGACGACATACCCTAGAATCGCAAAAGACCCAGGGAATATTATCACTAAAAATATTTACTATCCCTAATAAGCAGTAGATTCACCCCCATCAAGTAGAATATTTGAGCCATTTAGGTGTACAGACTTATCTGAAATTAAAAAAGATATTAAATTGGCTACATCGTCGGTATGCCCATATGATCTAAGAGGTATAGCCGCTGTATCCAAAGATAGCTGTGCTTGAAAAGTGGTATTATTCAACTTAGCTTTTTCCTCAATTCTCTTCTTGTGATACTCAGTTAAAATTATACCTGGAGAGACTGCATTAACACGAATTTTACGAACAGCAAAGAATTGTACGAGGTTTTTTACTTCACCTATCCAAGCAAGCCGTAATACATTAGTATTCTGATAATTAGGCAAATAATTTTTAGAACTACTACCTGATATTATAACAATACTACCATTATTTTCGATCTTTTCTCCAAATATACGCACTACTTCAAGTGGAGCAACAAAAGTTTTTTGAAATTCTTCAGACCATTCTTGTGTACTTGGAAAACCATTTTTACGTAATGATGGTCTTGGACCAATCAGCACAATTGCTTTGAGTGATACTCCGTCTGTTTTATTTGCTGCAGCTTTAATAGTTTTAAAATCAGAAAAATCTATTTTTAGTGTTTCAACTTTTGTACTTGGATACTTTGTTTGCAACTTATTTTTGAGAGATTTTAATTTTTTCTCATTTCTGCCAGTGATTAATAAATTATATCCTTCTGATGCCAGAGATAAGCAAATTGCCTCTCCAAATGCCCCAGTTGATCCAGTAACTAGCACTGCACTACTTGAACTATCAGCAATAGTATAAGTTGAAAAACAAAATATTAATGTAAAAATAGTAATAGAAATTCTCATATAGCTATTAATTATTCCTTATTAAAGGAAAAAATATACTACAAAGTAATTATGAGTCAATAATTTTTCCTGGTTTTGTCGCATCTATAAAAAATGACTAAATTTCTCCTTGAAAACCGCATGGCTTCCTTATCATTTTCTATGATTTTTCATTAGCAACCTATAGGGAATTTATTTTAGCAATGGTATATTATTATGAAGTCAACTATTTACAAAGTAAATTACCTATTATAATGGCAGATTATGGGTAATTGAAGAACAATTTAGAATCAATAAGCATAATTTGCAAATGCGACCAATTTTTCATTGGACAAGTAAGAGAATTGAAGCACATATTGGTATGTGCTATATGAGTTTTGCTGTGCTTAAACAAATAGAATATAAAGTAGCACTTACCCAAAAAATCAGTGTAACTAATATAGTTGAGTTATTAGTGGGAGTACAATCTTCAATTTTAAGGCATACAACAACAGGAGATTTGTATAGGCTACCAGGCAACATGAAAAATGATGCAAGGAAGATTTATAAAACCTTCAATCTTAAACGCTCAGATGCTATAGAAATATATCTAAAATAAGCAAATAATGTTGTGCCTAAAATCTATACCCCTTATAAACTAAGGCTTGCAAGACTTCCTCTTAATAAAAACTACGGAAGTCGGGAAGAAGGGTTAAGTTTGCAGAAACATCGAAACTTTTTAGTACATTGAACCTTGTATGGACCTACCAGATAATGCAAGAAAAAAATAATATATAACAGCAGAAAATCGAATGCAGTCATGTATCCGGCTTATAGTTAATAAATCACTTTAAATTTACCCTATAGCCCTGATGGAATTCGCTGGCTTACAAACTTATACTTATCATCTTTTCGACTTCTAAAGAGCCATTGTTCAGTTCAGTTTTTTCATAAGCTAAGGTTTGTCTTATTTACCATCAATATTATCATTCTTTCGCATATTCAGGATCAGAATCTATTAAATTTCTACTTACCTGTGCAATAACAAAACCAAATTCATGTAATAATCCCCTGATCTCATTAGCAAGTGCAGTAAGGTTTTTTACCACTCGCTGCCTTACTCTATGAATAAATAAAATATCTTGTTGCTCTGCAGTTTTGATAGGCACAAACCTCATATTAGGTCTTGCTACTGCCTCGCATATTGCTTCGCTATCTGCTGATCATTTTTATTAGTTTTAACATAAGGCTTAACAAATTGTGGAGCCATTAGTTTTACATTATGACCTAATTTTGTTAATTCTCTTGCCCAGTGGTAACTTCCATATGGACCTCCTTATTGTTGTTTAGGATTCATTTCCTATCCTAGAAGATTAGCATTTGCTTCTCATTCTGTATATATATAGGGTAGGTCCATACCATTACCTTTATTGCTTAATTAATTCTTACCATAGCTTTATCTTTATATCAAATTATTTTGTTAAAAGTGCCATATATTGTAGTTTTTATGCTATGTATAGCCTTAAAACCTAGATAAACCGAAATACGCTCAATGATTATCTGTTGATAGTATGATATTTCTAAAGCAATGCTCGAATTTTCTGCTTGTACATGTAAAATATTTATTAATTGTCCTTTCTCTTTAATTCTAGATATTTTTAGAGGGGTAGTTTTGCTACTAAATTTCGCTCCAACAATCTTATTCCAATTAATCATAATTTCTGCAAGCAATGGGTGCTGTTTGCCAAAGATTCTTCTAATAATTATGTTGATGTCATGGCTGAGTGGTTTCATGGGCAAAATTAATGATTGTAACCATTACTACTAATACAGCAAAAATAGTTGATACTAAAGGAAAATACAGAGAAGTGATGGATAATACCATCAGCAATATGTTGCATATTATAATTCTACACACTACTTCCCTATGACTTTTACCATTTTTCACTGCCTTTTGAAAAAAATGCTTTAAATGAGGTTGCCAAATCTTCTCCTTATTAAGTAGTCTAATTAATATGGTTAGTCCTCCATCGGTCATATAATATAAGCTAGCAATAGATGAAGCAATAAATAAATGAATACTAGAAGCTGAAATAAGTATTAAACATAAACCTAATAAAAATCCTAGACTTATGCTGCCTACGTCTCCTATAAAAATTTTAGCAGGATGCCAGTTAAATATCAAAAAACCTATAGAACATCCCAATATAATGATATTAAGTACAATAATAAAATTTATATTTATTATTGTATCATACTTTAAATAACAAAGTATCAATATGGTGATGGATAAATGAATAGATTCAGCACCACTAATACCATCTATTCCATCAAGAAAATTGTAAATATTTAAAAAGGTAATCAAGTATATTATGGATAACACAAAATCAATATATAGTGGTAATTCGTGATGAAACAATAATGCTGGAGATAAAAATAATATAATGCTTATTGTGGAACAAATTATGTGAATAATTAGTCTTATAAATACAGGAATAGAGACAAGATCATCTAAAAATGAAATTGTAGAAATGATCAGTAATAATGGTACAATTTTAATTGAGTTTATCAACATTTCTGTTACAAAATATTCATAGGTGATAAGACCAATTATTACCACTATTACTATAGCAATCCCACCTCCTCTTGGTGTAATTTTATTGTGTACTCTACGTGGATCTGGTATGTCCACCATTCCAAAAGATGGAAGATTAAAAATCAATAGCCAAGTAAAAAAACTTGTTGCTATAAAAGAGAACAAAAATAAAAAATTATAATTAATAAAATCACTCATAACAACATATTAGATTTAAAACTGAAATATTCATTAGCTGCAATAATTACGTGGTCATGGACAGATATATTTACATTAGCACAAGTTTCTACTATTTTGTGTGTTAGTTTAATATCAGTATTTGAAGGCTTACTAACACCACTTGGATGATTATGTACCAGTGTAATTGCCCCAGCTTCATTAAATAAAGCTCTTTTAATTATTTCTCTTGGATAGATTGTTGCCTGATCTATGGTGCCTTGGCTTAAAACTTCATCAGCAATCAGGACATTCTTTTTATTTAGAAATAAGATACGAAACTGTTCTGTTTTCATATTACCCATAGTTGCTTTCAGATAATCTATTAGAATGCTCCAAGAGCTAATGACATTTTGATTTATTACTTTTTGTTTTAGCATTCTATTAGTTAATTCACGCATAGTAACAAAATTTATGTATAAATTATCATTAGTCCCCTTAATATTAAGTAGTTTTTCTTTATCTGTATTTATTAAATCAGCCAGACTACCAAATCGCGTTAGTAATTCCTTCGCTAATGGTTTTACATCTTTTCTAGGTATTACAGAAAATAATATCATTTCAAGTAATTCATAATCCGCAAGATTTTCTGCAGACGTAACAATACGTTGCCTTAGACGTTGTCTATGTCCAATATAATGAGGAGTATCATCTTTCATATTGTTCTATTATAAATCTATTTTATAAGGTGGATATGTCAAGTGTTTTGGTGACAAAGTAAAAATGTCAAAACCATCTTTGGTTACCCCCAAACTATGCTCAAATTGTGCTGATAATGATTTATCACTTGTGGTAACTGTCCAATCGTCTAATTTACTTAGATGGGTAGAGTGATGTCCAGCATTTACCATTGGTTCAATAGTAAAAAACATACCTTCTTCTAATACCAAGCCAGTGCCAACTTTCCCGTAATGTAGAACATCCGGTTTTGTATGGAATATACGCCCTATCCCGTGACCAGTATAATTTCTAACAACTGAATAATTATGCTTCTCAACATAAGTTTGTATAGCATTTCCGATAGTTCCCAAATGTACTCCTGGTTTCACTAGTTCAATTCCTATCATCATAGCATCATAAGTAACTTGCACTAAGCGTTTTGCTTTAATTCCGACATCACCAACGTAAAACATTCTACTAGTGTCACCGTACCATCCATCAACAATTACGGTAACGTCAATGTTTATGATATCACCATTCTTAAGGAGTTTATCATTTGGGATACCATGGCATACTACATGGTTAACAGAAGTGCAAATTGATTTTGGGAAGCCATTATAGTTTAAAGGTGCAGGGATTGCATTATTGGATACAATAAAGTCATGGCAAAGATCATTTAAATAAATGGTACTTACCCCTGGTTTTACATAATTAGTAATGAAATCTAAGGTTTCCGCAGCAAGTTTACCTGCAATATGCATTTTCTTAAAGTCTTCGGCTGTATGAATGGTTATAGTCATAAAATAATTAACTTTTTTTATTAAAATTATCTATTGAAAGTAGAAATATATACTAAATTTTCACTTTTTTAAATTATTATTTGAATTTCATTGGATCTTTTTCAACAACCCTGACTTTATAGAAGCTATAAGATAGGGTTATTGTCTCAACATCATTCATTTCTTTATCTTCCTCAAAATCATGGTCTATAAAAAATGTTACGGGCATTAACATTTTCTCTCTTGCTTTTAATAACTGTTCTTCAAAACAAAAACAATGTATTTTAACAAAATATTTACCGGCTTTATTGGGTGTAACATTATAAACGGAAGTTCCTATTATATCATCGTTGCTTAGATTTTCAGACTCGTAAAAAATTAGTGTATTTTGTCCTGGAATAACTGTAGCCCTTCTTTGTTTAGGAATAAATCGCCAAGGTAAATTACTATCAACATTAGAGTCAAATTCTATAGTTATCATTCTAGTTCCCTTTTTAGGGGAATATATATTAAATTCCTGTCTTACGGTGGTGCCGCCATAACCAGTGACTTTACAAAATAAATTATAAATTGGTATCGATGCAAAGCTTAAAAAAACCATACTAAATGCTAAGCTAACTAAGGCTAAGGCAAACTTCCTATTGGAACGTCTATTAGAATCTGTAAACATTTCTCTCTATTTGGATTGTAAAAAATCAAATTTTAACTTTTTACGAAAAGTCTATTTAAAATATCTTAAACTTATGATATTATATATTCGTTTTAATAAAACAACCTATTTTAAGGTATTATATGACTAACAAAATCAGTGTGCCAGTAATTTCTGCAGAATCAGGATTTTATCAATATTTGCAAAAAATTAATAAAGTTCCATCACTCTCACAAGAGGAGGAATTTTTACTTGCCAAAGCCTATCTTGAACAAAATGATCTAGAAGCTGCTCATAAGTTAGTAACTAGCCACTTGAAATTAGTAGCAAAAATTGCCATTAGATATAGGAATTATGGGTTACCTCTAAACGAGCTTGTATCAGAAGGAAGTTTAGGTCTTATGCAAGCAGTAAAAAAATATAATCCTGATTTGGGTTTTCGCTTGTCTACTTATGCTTTGTGGTGGATTAAAGCTTCAATCCATGAATATGTCTTGAAATCTTGGTCTTTAGTTAAAATGGGTACTACGGCAGCACAAAAAAAATTATTCTTTAGCCTTGGTAAAATTAAGCATAAAATTGCCAACCTATATTCAAGGGCTGTCACAGATCAAGATTTTGTTCAAATTGCTCAAGAACTTGGAGTGACTACCAATGAAGTTAGTGAAATGAATGCTAGATTATCTGGTCCGGACTTATCATTGAACAATTTGGTAAATGGTGATGATAATAGTAGTAGCGAATTAATTGAATTTTTACCAGAAACTCGTCCAAGTCAAGAGCTAAGATTAATTAGCCAAGAGGATTCTGCTAATAAGCATAACTTGTTAACACAAGCGATGAAGATCTTAAATGATCGCGAATTACATATTCTTACTGAGCGTAAATTAACAGATTCTCCAAAAACCCTCGATATTCTTAGTATGGAATATAAAATTTCTAAGGAAAGGATTAGACAGATTGAAAATACTGCATTTGAGAAAGTGAAAAACTTTATACTACAACAAGTGCCAACACCTGTTTAAAATCTATTTAGATATTTCAGTCGTCATTGCAAGGAGACCGTAAGGTCGACGAAGCAATCCTTTCTAATTACTTTAAGTCATACGTTAGCATAAATACTGGGAAAAATATGGACAATGTATTCACTAATTTTAAGCTAGCTTTAGCTAAGAATAATGGTAGCTTTTTTGAGCATGATATTATCTGCAATAATGCGTTAGTAAGATTGAGACCATTAAACACAGAGGATATATCCACGTTTGCTCGGTTCCATTCTGATTATGCCATTTGGAAATATTTTGCTATTAAAATGCACCAAGTACAAGATATGAACGACTACATTGATGACGCCATACAACAAAGAAAGTTGGGTTTGCGATATCATTTTGCTATTGAAGATCAGAAAACAGGGAAAACTATTGGATCAACGGCTTTTGGGAATTATTCTCCGAAAGACAGCAGGATAGAAATAGGTTGGAGTTGGATAGAAACATTATTTCAAGGAAGTGGTATTAATAAAAATACAAAGTTTCTTTTGTTACATTTTGCGTTTGATTACCTGAATATGGAAAGGGTGGAGTTTAAAACAGATGCACTTAATGTAAGAGCTAAAGGTGGGCTTGTTAAAATTGGAGCAACTGAAGAAGGTGTGTTGCGAAGCCACACTCTCATGCCTGATGATAGACGCCGAGATACAGTATACTATAGTATACTTAAAGATGAGTGGGATACAAAATTACGATTAAAAAACTTTTCTGATTGCTCTAGTGATGTTCAAATTTTAATACTATAATGATGAATAAATACATACCATAACGTAACTTTATGGATATTTATGTGTTTATTGTTTTTCAACAATATTTATTTAGCCATAGTAAATTGGCATCATTGCGAGAAGGCGTAAGCCGACGAAGCAATCCAGAAAAGTGATTAAATGGATTGCCACGCTACCTACGGTGGCTCGCAATGACGACTTTTCTACTTTATTTTCTTAAACTGACGCTTATGAGCATTGAGCGACGACGTCCCCAACTTCTCATCAATTGACTATATAAACATGAAAGAACCATTATCGATATATATACACTGGCCATTCTGTCTATCAAAATGTCCGTATTGTGATTTTAATTCTCATGTTTCAGATAAAGTAGACCATAATGATTGGCTGAAATGTTATGAGTTGGAACTGAATCATTTCAAGAATACTATAGGTCATAAATATATAAAATCTATTTTTTTTGGTGGTGGCACCCCATCTTTAATGAAGCCATTTGTTGTTGAAGGAATCATTAGCAAAATAGCAAATCTAGCAACAATAGATGAGTACACAGAAATTACTTTAGAAACAAATCCTACTTCATTTGAGACCGAGAAATTTAAAGACTTTAGATTAGCTGGAATAAATAGGGTATCAATTGGCGTTCAGTCTTTAGTAGAAAATGACTTAAAGAGTCTAGGGCGACAACATGATGTGGGACAAGCAATCAAAACTATTGAGACAGCTCGTCGCATTTTTCCCAGAATATCTTTTGACCTAATTTATGCAAGAAGTAACCAAACTCTAAAAAGTTGGCAAGACGAACTAACCAATGCTATGCAACTTGCCTCAGGTCATATCTCGTTATATCAACTAGTCATCGAAAAAGGTACGTTATTCTACAAATTGTTTAACGATGGGAATTTGACTATACCAAGCTCAGATCAAGCAGCTGATCAGTATGAATGGACTAATTTATACTTAAAGTCACAAGGATATCTTAGGTATGAAATATCAAATTATGCTATATTAGGTCATGAATGTAAGCATAATTTGACATATTGGCAATATGATAATTATCTAGGTATAGGCCCAGGTGCCCATAGTAGAGTTAATATGTACTATATAGTTAATTCAGGAGAATTTGGGGCTAGGAACGATGGAGCGACGCCTATAAGTAATAAGCGAGCATTGAGCGACGACGTCACCAACTTCTCATCAATTGACTATAGTGATTTTACATCTAATCTCTATAGTATCATGATGTGGCATAAGCCAGAAAAATGGTTGCAAACTGTTAAGAGTTTGGGCTGTGGCGTTCAACATATCAATAAACTTTCTATGCAAGAAATAACCGAAGAAATGTTGATGATGGAACTACGTCTTGAAAAAGGTATAAATATTGACCTTATACAAAAAAGAACTAGTAAACAATTATTTGAGATTTTGGATATACAAAAGGCAACATACTATAAAAAGCTAGGTTTACTCCAGTGGGATGAGGAGTTAGGCGATAAAGGTCATATTAATCTTACAAGTAAAGGTCTAATGTTACACAGTTATATAGTACCAAGGTTGTGTCCATAAAAACCACCAACTAGTAGGTTGTCGGCAGTACTCGAGATTTTTTACTATTTTCTTATGATGAAAGAATCCGTGAACATTTACAAATTATTTCGGTTTCCTTAAAAAAGCTGGAATATCATGGACATCAACGTCTACATCGCTCTTTTGAGAAATTGGAGGAATATGGTTTTTGATTTGCTCTTGATTTTGATTAGTATTGGATTTTAGTGAATTCCACATTCTACTGAGTAAAGATGCTTTGGCATCATTGCTACTTATAGTTGGCTGATTTGGTATATTAATTGATGTCGCCTGAACGTTTAAGTTTAAAGACTGTACTCCAGAATCTACTAAGCTAGCTTTTTCACCAGTATATTGGGCAAAATCTGGAATTTCTTCTAAAACTGTTGTCTCTATTAAATCATGGTTATTAGCTACTTGTTCACAACTTGCAGGATTACTAGTTACTGATTCAATAGGTTGGGGTTTGTTGCTTATGACTTGATCAGCATCAATACCAGTAGCAACTACCGATACCCGAATAACACCATTTAATTCTTGATTAAACGTTGAACCAAAAATAATATTAGCATCGCTATCCCCTACTTCTTCTCTAATTCTATTAGCCGCACTATCAACCTCAAATAAGGTCATATCCGCACCACCAGTAATGTTAATTAACACCCCTCTAGCACCACGCATTGAGTTATGATCTAATAGTGGATTAGAGATAGCCGCTTCAGCTGCCTTAACCGCCCTATCCTCACCAGATGCTTCTCCCGTACCCATCATAGCTTTACCCATTTCACTCATCACTGTTCTAATGTCAGCAAAGTCTAGGTTAATCAGACCTGGCATGATCATCAAATCAGTAACCCCTCTGACTCCGGCATGTAATACATCATCTGCCATTTTAAAGGCATCGGCAAAGGTAGTATTTTCATTTGCTATACGAAATAAATTTTGATTCGGTATTACTATCAAAGTATCAACAAATCTTTGTAGTTCTAGTAAACCTTGTTCAGCAGTTTTAATTCTATGTTTTCCTTCAAAATGAAAAGGTTTAGTAACTACCCCCACAGTAAGAATTCCTAGCTCCTTAGCAATCTTTGCCACAACCGGAGAAGCACCTGTACCAGTACCTCCACCCATACCGGCAGTGATAAACACCATATTGCTACCTTCTAAATGCCCCTTAATCTCGTCAGCTGATTCTTCAGCTGCTAAAGCCCCGATTTCTGGAGACGCACCAGCTCCAAGACCTTTAGTAATCGCAACACCTAACTGTATTTTGTTGTCGCATAAGGAATGTTCGAGTGATTGGGCATCAGTATTGGCAACAACAAAGTTTGCTCCTTGCAATTTGGCAAGTAGCATATTATTTATTGCATTACCACCAGCTCCTCCAACACCAAATACTGTGATAATTGGTTTAAGAATTACATTTTCTGGTGCTTTGAGATGTAAAGCCATAATAATATTTTACCTGTTAAATATAAATTGTTTTTAGTATAATAAAGAATCTGAAAATTTCTACCATAAAATATATTTCATAAAGAGCATCAGTCTAATTATAGTGAATTAACTTGAATTGCTAACGTTATAAATCCGATTAGTATTTAGCCTCAACGTCATGGCTCAGAGCCACTTTAGTGGCGACAAAGCAATCCAAAAAACGATTAAAATGGATTGCATCAATTCCACTAAAGCGGCTCTGAGCCATGACGTTATCTGTCATTGCGAGACCACATAGTGGTCGTGGCAATCCATTTTAATCGTTTTTTGGATTGCTTTGTCGCCACTAAAGTGGCTCTGAACCATGACACTGATGCTAAATACTAATCGGATTTATAACGTTGCCAATTCAGGTTAATTCACTATACCATATTTTTTGCTACCACTAAGCGATCAAACTCCTCACCTGATAAAAAATTTAATTTTATAGCAGCTTCTCTTAAAGTTATACCTTCTTGATAGGCTTTTTTTGCAACTTTTGCCGCATTATCATAACCTATATGCGGATTTAAGGCTGTCACTAACATCAGCGATTGCTCTCTCAGCTTATTAATACGTTCTATATTCGGCTCTAAACCTTCAATACAATGCGTAACAAAACTATTGACGCTAGCAGAAATCAACTCTATTGACTGCAAAATATTATATATTATAACCGGCTTAAAGGTATTTAATTCAAGATGACCGTTTGATCCGGCTATAGCTACTGCAAGATTATTACCCATAACCTGCACGCAAACCATAGTCAATGCTTCAATTTGTGTTGGATTAACCTTACCTGGCATAATTGAAGAACCAGGCTCATTTTCCGGTAAATGTAATTCACCAAAACCACATCTTGGTCCCGATCCTAATAGCCTAATGTCATTAGCCATTTTCATTAAACTTCCTGCTATGGTATTTAGAGTACCAGAAAATTCTACTAATGCATCATGAGTAGCTAATGCTTCAAATTTATTAGCAGCACTTTTGAAAGGATAGTTGGTATATGCAGCAACTTGATCAGAGAATCTTACAGCAAATTCTTTACGGCAATTAATACCAGTCCCCACTGCAGTTCCACCTTGTGCTAAAAAATATACTCTTTTTAGTGATTCCTCAACTCGTTCTATGGCATAGGCTATTTGCGTTACATAACCAGAAAATTCTTGCCCAAGCGTTATTGGCGTAGCGTCCTGCAAATGAGTACGTCCTATCTTAACTATATTATTCCAAGCTGTAGCTTTGGTATTTAACGCCGAATGTAGGCTGGTTAATGCTGGAATTAATTGTTGTTTACTAGCGAGTATGGTTGCGATATGCATAGCAGTTGGAAATGAGTCGTTGGATGATTGTGCCATATTTACATGATCATTTGGATGAATTGGCGATTTACCACCCTTCTTGCCTACTAATTGTTCATTACCAATAGAGGCTATTACCTCATTGATATTCATATTAGTCTGAGTACCAGAGCCAGTCTGCCATACTACTAAAGGAAATTGATCATCAAATTCCCCTTTTAATATTCTAGAGGTAGCTTGATCTATTGCTTCTGATATCTCAGGCTTAAGATCGCCTAATTCTTTATTGACCTTTGCTGCACATTTTTTTAAAATTGCTAGTGCCTTAATCAACTGAATAGGCATTTTTTGCTCGCCTATCTTAAAATTCTCAAGAGACCTTTGAGTTCCCGCCCCCCAGTAAAATTGATCGTCTACTTTGATTTCTCCAAATGAATCGGTTTCAATTCTATAATTTTTCATATAAATTTTTCTTTTTCGCTTTTATTGTATTTATAACTAATCCGACCGTCATTAATCAAACCGTCATTGCGAGGAGGTCGCCAGACCGACGAAGCAACCCATTTCTATTCACTTTTTCTTGGATTGCCGCGTCGCCGCTTTTAGCGCCTCCTCGCAATGACGGCTTGAGGACGTAAGGTCTTCTCGCAATGACAAGTCGGGTTAGTCAATTCACTCATCATCAACAGGGTTACCTGAATCATCAGTATTCAAAGATTGTTCATCAAACATGAAGAAAAAGGCTTTAATACTATTATTAGGGGTTTCTATGAATATAGCCCCATCCTGATAAATGCCATTATCTTTACTGTGTGGGTTATAGTTCCCCTGATTCAGATGTATATCATGTATACCTCTAGGAGGAAGTTGAGAATGTTGTTGTTTTAGCTGTAATCCATAAGGTACTACTTCCCTTGTTTCGATATCATCATAAGACTCACCTAAAATACATATCTTTGTACCACGGATAATATGCATGTCTAGCAAAGATGAAATTTCTTGCCATGATTTTGCTAAAGTATTCTTTAAATAATCTACTGGCAAAATTCCACTGCGAAAATAATCAAGTCTATAGGCTTGATTTAACTTATCTAAGCGAAATAATCCCTCATTTCCTAATTTAGCTAAATTAGTTAACAACTCATTATTATTCAACTGATCGACATAGTATAGTTTAACATTAGCTCTAGAATCAGACTGAATATCTATATTTACTTGATATTCTAATTTGTTGGCTTGTACTATAAGATTATGATGAGTCTCTGTGTGTTTTGTACGATCTTCTAAATCCTGTGATACGATTCCTTTTAGATAGGAATAGTTTGCCAACATAACAATATCCTTTATAAGAGTTAATTTATATTATATCAACTTGTCGGTGAGTCAATCATTTTAAGATTATTTGTTGTTTTGATAACCCAGTAAATTAGACTTCCTGCATAAGTCAATCTAGATGCATTAATATAAATATTTTTGTTTGAGATAGTTTAAAAATATTTCCGATTTAATTCGATCTTCACCCGTAGCGTCTTTAATTAATTCACTAGTACTTTTTAATGAGCCATAGTTTCTAAGATTATTATTCAAGAATTGGTTTATACCTTTGAATTCTCCTCTGGTGATTTCTTTTTTTATGTTATGGTTCACTTCTTGTGCTTTTTTCATCAGCATTGAAGCAATAATTGCTCCGTTAGTATAAGATGGGAAATAACCAAAGCTGCCCATTGGTCAATGTATATCTTGTAAGCATCCATCTGTATCTGTTTGTGGAGTAATTCCTAAATATTCTTGCATCTTATTATTCCAATAATGTGGCAAATCATCCAAAGTTAGCTCTCCGCTAATTAATAATTCTTCTAATTCAAGCCTAACTATTACATGTATTGGGTAAGTAACTTCATCTGCTTCTACTCTAATAAAATTAGGTTTTACTCTGGTCATTAATTTGTAAAGATTCTCCCCAGAATATTCTTGTCCTTTAAATCCGAATTCGTCCTTAAGTAGCATTGATAAAAATTCACAGAATTCTCTTGATCTACCTACTTGCATTTCCATAAATAAAGACTGACTTTCGTGGACAGCCATACCTTTAGCCTTTCCTACAGGTTGGTTCTTATATTTGCTAGGCAGATTTTGTTCATATAAAGCATGACCTGTTTCATGTATAATTCCCATGATCCCTGAAATAAAATTACGTTCATCATACCTATTAGTTAATCTAATATCATCAGGAGTGCCTTGACAAAATGGATGAGCCGATTCATCTAATCTACCTTTAGTGCAATCAAACCCCATTATTGCCATAAGCCTTTTGGCAATTAGTTTTTGTTGTTCTTTATTAATAGTGTCAACTATAGGTAGGACATGTTCTTTGCTTTGTTTTTCTACTACCTGACTAATTAATTGCGGTATGGTTTTTTTAATATTATTAAAAACTACTTTAATTTCATCTAGTTTACGCTCAGGGTCATATGTGTCAAGTAAAGCATCATATTCAGTACAATTTAGGGTTTTGGCTTTAGATTTAGCCATTTCCCGTATACAATCTAATACTGTTTGTAGATAAGGTTTAAGTGATAGATAATCATTATTCTTTTTAGCATTTCGCCAGATTAACTCACATTTTGCACTAGCAGTAACATATTTTTTTCTTAAATCATCATCTATACAGTTAGATTCTACGATCCGTCTTTTTGTTTCTTGTAAATTTGCTAATTGCCAAATATCTAGCATATTTTGGTTTTCAGAAACAGTCTGTATTAATTCACCAAGTTTTGGTGATTTTAATCTAGAATGTGCTATGGAAGATAATAGTGATATTTCGTTTGTTCTACTATCAATCGATCCTTGCGAAATGTTTACTGCGATATCCCAATAAAGTATACTAATCACGTTATTAATTTGAAAGATTTGCTCTAATTCTTGTTCTAACAATGTATAATGTTTCATATAATTATTCCCTAATTCAAAAATTGTTTTAGCTATTTTTATAGTATACTAGTTTAGCAAAAATCACTATAATAAAACTTGATTTTTTTACATATATAACTAACTCGACTAACATTACTTTCAATTCACAGCGTCATTGCGAGAAAGACCTTAGATAGACGAAGCAATCCACAAAAGTAACCAAAATGGATTGCTTCGTCGCTACTAAAGTAGCTCCTCGCAATGACGTTGTGAATTGAAAGTAATGTTAATCGGGTTAATTGCAATTATCCAATTTTTGGATAATTAATTATAACAAATTTATGTTATTATAAATTGACCATTATGAAAAATACATATTACATTACTACACCGATTTATTATGTCAATGATATACCTCACATAGGGCATGCTTATACAAGTGTTGCATCTGATGTAATAGCAAGATTTATGCGTTTATCAGGTAAAGATGTGATGTTTTTAACAGGTACTGATGAACATGGTCAGAAGGTAGAAAAATCGGCTATTGCCAAAAATGTTGAGCCGCAAATATTTACTGATACGCTGTCTGAAACTTTTCGGACATTAATGCATTCAATGAACATTTCTAATAATGATTTTATTAGAACCACAGAAGCTAGGCATAAGCAAGCGGTAAGTAGTTTGTGGCAGACATTACTTGATAATGGTGATATTTACCTAGGTAGCTATAAAGGTTGGTATTCTGTACGTGACGAAACATTTTATAATGAATCAGAATTAACAGCCGACGGATTAGCTCCAACTCAAGCTCCTGTTGAATGGCTTGAAGAACCAAGTTACTTTTTTTCTTTATCAAAATGGCAAGATAAATTATTGGATTTTTACGATGCCAATCCTGATTTCATCAGACCAAATACCAGACGTAACGAGGTTATTAGCTTTGTGAAATCAGGGTTGCATGATTTTTCTATATCGCGTTCTAGCTTTAACTGGGGAATTAAAGTGCCAAATGATGAACAGCATATAATATATGTATGGCTTGATGCGTTAACAAACTATATTTCAGCTTTAGGATACCCAAATGATACAAGCCAATATAATAAATTTTGGCCAGCTGATGTGCATGTGGTTGGTAAAGATATATTGCGTTTTCATGCAGTATATTGGCCAGCATTTTTGATGGCAGCAGGATTGCCGCTGCCAAAATGTATTATGGCACATGGATGGTGGCTTAATGAGGGACAAAAAATATCGAAATCTATAGGAAATGTAATTGACCCACTGCAGTTAATAAAAGAATTTGGTTTAGACCCAGTTAGATATTATTTGATGAGAGAGATAATATTTGGCTCAGATGGAAGTTATTCTCGAAGTGGTTTTGTTAATAGAACCAATAGTGAGTTATCTAATAAAATTGGTAATTTGTTGCAAAGAACTCTAGCCTTTGTTTATAAGAATAATGATGCAAAAATTCCGTTAATTAGCCAAGAATCTATCAACGACATTTATGAATCATTTTTAATTAAAATATCACAACAAATTATATCAGAAAATTTAATATTTATGGATAGATTTGATATGAACTCGGTGTTAGAAAATATTATTACTTTAACTGAAGAAGCAAATATTTACATAGATCGAGAAGCCCCTTGGCAGTTAAAAAAAACTGATCCTATAAAGATGGCGAAGGTGCTATATACGCTACTTGAAACGCTAAGATATATTGCTGTAATGTTGCAACCATTTATCCCTGATTCAGCTAGTAAAATGCTTGATCAGCTTGCTGTGCCAGAGAGCCAGAGAATGTTTAAACATTTAACCAAGGAGTTTAGTTTAACTCCAGGCAGCATCATTAGTCAGCCAGAAGCTATATTTCCAAGATTTCAGGAGATATTTAGTACAAATGACCAAAATATATAGATATATAGATTTACCAATTACTCTAACATCTTCAAATCATTTGAGGATGTTATTGATAGCGGATGGCAACTTCTTAACAGGTTTATATTTTGTTGGGCAGAGACACATGCCAATTTTAAGCAGTGATTATCATGAGCAGCAAAATTCTAGCATATTTGAGCAAATTTACCAAGAATTAATAGAATACATAAATGGTGCTAGAAAGGAATTTACCATAGCTTACCGTTTCACTGGAACTAATTTCCAAGAAAAGGTATGGTCCACCATCTCTACTATCCATTATGGTAGAGTGATAAGCTACAAGAATATTGCGGATTTAATATTTGCTCCTAAAGCTGTACGTGCAGTAGCAAATGCTGTAGCACGTAATGCTCTGTCAATCATAGTGCCATGTCATAGAATTATAGGTACTGATGGCAAACTAACTGGCTACGCTGGGGGGCTTGATCTCAAGAAGAAACTTTTAGAACTAGAAAAAAGTTAAGTGTTATTAGCTAATAGACACCAGTTTGCTATAGATAAATACTTATCAGGTTAGCTATAGCAATTCACCATATTTTAATTGATACACTCTATGCATTTTACTTGCCATTTCATGATTATGAGTTACCACAATAATAGAAGTATTCTTTTGATTAACAGTTTTGAGTAATAAGTTAAAAACCTCATTAGCTGTATTAGGATCTAGATTACCGGTAGGTTCATCAGCTAAAATAATTTGAGGATTATTAATTAAACTACGGGCAATAGCTACTCTTTGTTGTTCGCCACCAGATAACTCACCCGGCATGTTATGTATTTTATTAGCCAGCCCTAACTCTACTAGCAACTCTTCTGCTTCCCTGAAAGCGGATTTACGATTATTACCAGCAATCAATTTTGGCATTGCTACATTCTCTAAGGCAGTAAAATCTTTGAGTAAATGATGTCGTTGATAGATAAAACCTATATTATGCAATCTTATTATATGAGCATAATTCTGGGAATAATTTATTGAATTTATTTCTACCACACCACTATTCGGGGTATCAAGTAAACCAGCTATATGCAGTAAAGTTGACTTACCACTACCAGAAGAACCTATTATGGCAACTAATTCTCCTTGCATTACAGTTAAGTTAACATTACTTAATACTTCAACAATAGATTTTCCCTGCTGATATTTTTTAGAAATATTTTTTAATGTTAATACAGCTTTATTCATAACGAAGGGCATCCACAGGATTCAATTTAGCAGCTTTATATGCCGGATAAATTGTTGCACAAAAACATAAAACTATAGAAATACTTGCCACTAATGTTATATCTTCCATTTTTACCTTCGATGGTAGACTATATAAATAATAAATTGCTGCTTCAAAAATTTTAGTACCAGTTATTTTTTCCAAAATATTTTTAATAGACTGAATATTATAAGCAAAGCTTGTACCCAATATTATACCTAAAACAGTACCTGGTACACCGATAAACATGCCGTTACAAATAAAAATAAGCATAATCTGCCGAGTACTTGCACCAATAGTACGCAGCACTGCAATATCTGAGGTTTTGTCTTTAACCAACATAAACAAACTAGAAACGATGTTAAAGGCTGCTACCATAATAATTAAGGAAAGAATAGTAAACATTGCTACTCTCTCAACAGCTAAAGCATTTAGAAACTGTAGATGCGATTTTTGCCAACTTATCACTCGTAATTTTGAGCCTAAAATATTTTGTATCTCCCAAGCATAAATTCCCGCGTTACTCGGTTCTATTGTTATTACCTCGATTAGATTAATAACTTCACCAAAAGACAAGAAATTTTGTGCGGCAATAAGCGGCATTAAAATAGTTGCCGCATCATAATCATATGCACCGCTAGTGAAAGTAGCCACAACCATGAACTCTTTAGATCTAGGCATACTACCAAAGGCAGTAGAAATTGAATTAGGAGAAATTAATTTTATTTTGTCTCCTGCTTGAATTCCTAGGTTATAAGCAAGTTCATTACCAATTGCCACCACATCTTTACCAGAAAAATCAGCAAAATCTCCGGTATTAACATTTTGTAAAATCTGATTTTTATATTTGAGTTCACTTAAATCTATACCTTTAATTACCGCACCACTATTTGCTCTGTTACCTAGGGCTAGAGCTTGACCCACAACGCTTGGAGAAATATGTTTTATATAATTTTTACTAAGTAACTTTTTGTTAATTTCATCATAATTTGCTATAAAACGTGATAATGGGGTTATGCTAATGTCACCATTAAGCCCAATAATGTTTTTAGTTAATTCATAATGAAAACCGTTCATAACGGACATGACCACGATCAATGCGGCAACGCCAATGGTTACACCGATCAAAGAAAAACCAGAAATAATAGAAACAAATTTCTCATTCTTCTTGGCTCTAAAATATCGGACTGCTACTTTTAGAATAAAATTATTTTTTATCATTATTATAATTCAGATTTATTAAAAATCTTATCTTCTTGCAATAGTTTATAACAGAAAATCAATGCTATGACTATAGTGATACACATAACAATTGCTAATGATGTAAAATTACCCTGATAAAAATAGCTAACCAATTGCAAACATATTGCTGTAATAATCAATCTTCCTGATACCAGTATAGCAGTAATCCTCCCTTTAGCATTTGGCACACTCTCTAATGCAAGTATCCATAAAATATTACAAGGAAATATGCTACCAACTGCCACTAATTGTACTACTATTGTTATTGTTAATGGATCATTAGTTTTAAGTATAATCAAAATTATAGCAGCAATTATAAAAGCTACCAGTGCTGCAATACTAAAGAAAAAACATTTTTTCTGTCCAAACTTGTTTAATAAATACCCACTGCTAAAACTAAAAGCTGAAAATATTGCTGCCAATGCTCCTTGATATAGACCAAATTGTTGAATAGGTACCCCTAAATCTCGCATATACAAGATAGGGGCAATACCAATAAACACCCAATAACTTTGAAATAAAAAAATCAGAGTTATTAGATAATAGATAGCTTTTTTAGACTTAAAGACTACGCTATATTCTCTTAGGGATATTTTTACATTATCATTTGCCTGCCCTTTGGGAATAAATAATATGCCGATTATCAAACACAAGACTCCCAATATTAACAGTATAGCAAAATTCCCTCGCCAACTAAGCAAAAAATTTACATAACTTCCTACTACCGGTGCAAAAGCCATAGCTAAGGTAACAGTACCATTTAAAGTACCCACCATTTGTTGTTGTTGTTCGACCGAATATATATCAGCAAGTACTAGATAACAAAGCACCGCTACTCCAGATATACCAACCCCTTGCAGGAATCTACCAAATAATATCATATAATAATCCATGGCAAACAGACAAAATACACTGCCAATCACAAATATTACAAGACCTATAAGAATAATTACTCTTCTACCAAACCTATCTCCTAAATTTCCAACAATTAGAGCTGTGAAACAATGGGCTATAAGATTTATTCCTAGTAAAAATTCGACCTTAAAAGTAGAAATATTAAAGGTATCTTGTAAATCTGGAAAACTAGGGACAAATAAATCTACCTCAGCCCCAGCCAAAATTTCCATAATTATAATAGCAATAAACAAATTCATGCAAACACACTTTTGAATTTAAAAATGAATATATATTATATTTGAAACATGTCTAATAGTTTTCAACTTATTATTTAGATTATGTTCACGCGACTTATCTTCCAGATGGAGAGGAGTAAAAATTATGCTACGAGACGGGATTAGTATGCGGCACAATGTCTAAAAAATTAAATTTTCTTTACTGACTACATGTTATCATTTGCAGATTTTGTCATTTGGGGCATTTTGAAATCAAATAAATTGAACAAATCTTGCTGAGACTGTGTTAATTTTGGTAATCTTGCAACGACACAACCTTTTATATTGTAATATAAAAAACATACTTTATCCAAGTCTCTTATCGCTTCCTCAATCGCATAACAACCATCAAAGACAAACCATTCTTTCTTCTTATCCTGGTCAATTTCAACTACTATTTGGTTACTGTCTAATTTTAGGTTGATAAATTTATCTATTCGTCATTCTTTAGCAATTTTTTGAATATTATTTAAACCAATTTTTTGTTTTGCTCGCTTATGGGTTGATACAGATATATTACGCTCTTCTACCTTTGTAATCAGTTTTTCAATTCTGTTATTCCTATCAAATTCAAGTTTTCGGGCTATAGAACCATTTTTTCTTAAAATATATCTTTTACATGACTACAAATCCTATAACAAAATCCCTATAAACCTCTTTACCCTCACATTCTTAGCACTTTTCTATCTCGAAGATAAGTCGCGTCACCGCAAAGCAGCTCCTCGCAATGACGTCTTGTACTTTAACTTTTTTCCGTGAACGCTCACAAATTACTTGAATATGCATAGTTACAAACTAATACCAGTCAACTTGATTTTTCTTTTATAATCTTTCTCAAAACGCCTTACCATCAAATAGGCTAATATCACAAAGAAAATAAGATATATGATGGGGAATAATTTAAAGTTTAGATATCTCATTAATACTAGACATACATAATTTGCACTGCCAGACATCAACATTGCCCCCATAGTATGACCAAGACTTATTGCCCGGTAGCGATCATTAACAGCAAAAGCTTTTATCATAGTACCATGGGCAAGAGCATTGAAAGGGGCAACAAAACATGCAAGCATTAAACAAGAACCTAAAGCCAAATTAACCATTTGATAATTAACCGAAATAATAAATAATAAACTAGCTACAAGTGTACCAAATAGACTGATCTTAAACACTATCATTTGATTAAATCGATCAGCAAATAAGCCAGAAATAGGCATAGCAATTGCAAAACACACAGTTATCAGAACTGAAAAAACACTCATAATGAAACTAGTTTGTGGTAGAATCATAGGCAAATATTGTTTCATAAAGGTAATAGGTAGTTGATGTGCCACTCCAAATCCACCAGCAAGAAATACTACCATCAAAATGATTCGCCACTGTTTGCTAACTAAAGCAGCTAGGCTTTGAACCCTTATTCCATTTGCTTGATTTTTCTTAAATTCCGGTGTTTCATCTAATTTACGACGGAAATATAGAGTAACTAAAGCTAAAGGTAAACTAATTAAGAAAGGAATACGCCAACCCCAATCTGGAAAAATATGGGAACTAAAAAAATTGGTTGCCCCAATTCCTAGTAATAAGCCTAAAACTCCAGTACAACGAGTTATCGCCGAAGCGGTATATCGATATTTCTCCCCTAAATGTTCGATAACATAAATAGCTGCTCCGTCATATTCTCCAGCTACAAAAATACCTTGCATAATACGACACAAAACCAGAATTACCGTACTCCAAACCCCAATAGACGAGTAGTCTGGCAAACATCCTATAATCATAGTAGGTATCACAATTCCTATTATAGTAATAGTTAACGCCGTCTTACGCCCATAAATATCCCCTATACGTCCAAAAATTAGCGAACCAATAGGTTTTGAGAGATATGCCATCGCATAAACAGCAAAAGCATTTATTAGACTAGTTATATAATCAGTATTTGGAAAAAATTTAACAGCAATAATTCCAGCAGAAAAACCGTATAAACTATAGTCGTAATATTCAACGATTGTTCCTAGGAATGCTCCGATAATTTTATTTTTTGTTTTTTCTTTCACTTTTCATCTTATTTAAGCTCCTTCAGCTAGCAATTTATTTCTGACTGAAGGAGATAAGTTAATATTAAGCTCTTTTAAAGCTTTTTCATCAATATAATCAGGAGCATTCATCAATAAATCTTCCGCCTGTTGATTTAGTGGAAAAGCTATCACTTCTCTAATATTGGTTGAATCGGTTAATAACATAACGATTCTATCTATGCCAGGGGCTATTCCACCATGTGGTGGAGCACCAAATTTAAACGCTCTGATCATTCCGCCAAATCTTTTATCAACAATTTCTGGAGGGTATCCAGCAATCTCAAAAGCTTTATACATTATTTCCGGTTTATGATTTCTAATTGCTCCACTAGATAATTCAATACCATTACAAACAATATCATATTGATATGCTTTAATGGCAAGTAGATCATCTACTGTTTTAGCTGATTCTAATATCTCCATACCACCTTGGGGCATAGAAAATGGATTATGGCTAAAATCTATTTTTTTAGTTTGCTCATTTAATTCATAAAATGGGAAATCTATTATCCAACAAAACTCAAAACAATCTTTTTTAAGCAAAGCTAAATCCTCGCCTAATTTAGTTCGAATCTTACCAGCAAGTTTAGAGGCTTTATCAACTTTATCACAGGTAAAGAAGACAGTGTCACCATTTTGTAGATTTGCTAAAGACTTTAAATTTAATAGTTGCTCCTCTGTTAAAAATTTAACAATAGGCCCTTTAACTTGTCCATCTTCTAGAAACTGGATGTAACCAAGCCCACTTGCCCCCTCGGAAATTGCAAATTCTGCCATTTTGTCAAAGAAGCTTCTCGGTAAAGTAGAAATTTTAGGAGCTGGCACCGCTCTTACAACATAGCCATTTTTTATATTTTCTTTAAAGATAGTAAAATTAGACTCTCTAAATAATTCGGTAACATCGGCAATGATTAGCGGATTTCTAAGGTCTGGCTTATCAGTACCATATTTTAACATTGCTTCTTCATATGGAATCTGGACAAAAGGGGTATTTGATAATGTCTTATCAGAAAATTTGCTAAATATTTCATACATCACCGGTTCAATAGTATTAAATATATCTTCCTGCGTAACAAAAGACATTTCTATATCCAATTGATAAAATTCACCTGGCGATCTATCAGCTCTTGCATCCTCATCTCTAAAACAAGGAGCTATCTGAAAATAACGATCAAATCCTGATACCATAAGCAATTGTTTGAATTGCTGAGGAGCTTGCGGTAAAGCATAAAATTTCCCAGGGTGTAATCGGCTGGGTACTAAGAAGTCCCTAGCCCCTTCTGGTGAACTGGCAGTTAAGATTGGTGTTTGAAATTCAGTAAAACCACCCTGCGTCATAATCTGACGTAGATGAGCAATAATTTGCGATCTTAGCATAATGTTATTATGCAACTTTTCACGCCTAAGATCTAGGAAACGATATTTTAGCCTAGTTTCTTCGGGAGAAATTTGTTCAGAATTCACCAATAATGGTAAAGCTTCGGCATTAGACTCAATTATAAACTCACTTACCAATATTTCAATTTTACCGGTCGTTAATGAATCATTTATTGTGTCATCAAGCCTTGCTACTACTTCACCAACAATAGTTATGACCGATTCATACCTTAACCGACTAGCAGCATCCATTAAACTTGGGTCTTGATCAGTAAATACTAATTGGCTGATACCAAAATGATCCCTAAGATCAATAAATACCAAATTACCATGATCCCTTCTTCTATGTACCCAGCCAGATAATTTTACTCTTTTTCCGACATCACTCAATCGCAATTCATTACAATTATGCGTTCTATATTTATGCATTTTACTCAACATATTTATTCTGTTTCTACCCTTCCTAATATAACAATATATCATAAAAATCAACTACACTAATAGATATATGCAAATTATTTGAGTATATATTAAAGATTAAAAAGAAAATTTGTGTTTTGTACCAAGGTAATTAAGTTGTTTGGTTGAAGAAGTTCTAACGCAAACATTATCCGGTATTTCCCTAAGAAATCTAGAAGGAGATGCTCTAATTATTTCATGAAACATAAAACGACTTTCGGCATAAGTAATATACAGCTCTTTCTTCGCTCTAGTAATACCAACATAAGCAATTCTCCGCTCTTCTTCTAAACCTTTCTCTCCATCTTCATTTAGTGATCTTTGATGTGGAAAAACCCCCTCTTCCCAACCGGGCAAAAAAACTAAATCAAATTCAAGACCTTTGGCAGCATGTAGAGTCATAATACTAATAGACCCACCAAAATTTGATTCTAACGTTTCATTTTCCATTACCAAACTCGAATGTTCGATAAATTCTTGAATATTACCAAATTCTGCAATTGCTCTCAGCATTTCATTAATATTCTCAATCCTGCCAATTGCCTCGTCAGTCTTTTCTTCTTGTAACATTGGTAGATAACCTGATTCTTTTAATAAATCTTTTGTCACATTAAGTGCTGGCTCGTTTTGATATCGCAAATTCCAATTATCTATGTTAGTAATTAACTGATTTAAACTATCTTTGACCTTATTTTTAACAACTCCTTCTTGTAACATTTGACGAATAGCAATAAGAATAGGTATGTTATGTTCAGCTGCATAATCTTTTATTTGTTTTAATGTAGTATTGCCAATGGCTCTTCTTGGAACATTTATTATACGCTCAAGAGCAAGACTATCACTATGATTTAAAGTGATACGTATGTAGGAGAGTAGGTCGCGTATTTCCATTCGTTCATAAAACTTAAGACCACCGATTATTTTATACGGTAATGCATTACTAATCAGAACTTCTTCAAATGCTCTAGTTTGAAAACCAGCTCTAACTAATATCGCAACTAAACTGGCATTATACTTACCTTCTGTAACTAATTTGTCAATTTCAGATACAACAAATCTTGCTTCCTCTTTATCGTTCCAACAAGATATAATTTTGACTTTTTGTCCATCATTTTTATCAGTCCACAAGGTTTTACCATGACGATTCTTGTTATTGTCAATTACACTGGATGCCGCTGATAAAATTTCTGAACTAGACCTATAATTTTGTTCTAATTTTATTACTGTAGCATCTGGAAAATCCTTTTCAAAACGTAATATATTACCAATTTCCGCACCACGCCAACCATATATAGATTGATCATCATCGCCAACGCAACAAATATTCTTTGTGCTACTCGCAAGCATCCTAGCCCAAAGATATTGGACAGCGTTGGTATCTTGATATTCATCAATTAAAATATATTGATATCGTTCCTGATAATGCTTTAATATTGCAGGATTTTTTATAAATAACTCATTATTGTATAGTAGCAAATCTCCAAAATCCACCACGTTAGATGCTAATAAATTTTGCTGATACTCGTCATAGATAGATTTAGCCACTTTATGAATCGGTAACTTAATGTCAGATTCCGAAAGTTTACACGGCAATAATCCTTGATCCTTCCAACGTGAGATAATAATATGCAATACTTTAGGAACATATTTTTTGGGGTCTATATTTTCTTGCTTAACTATGTCTTTAACCAATTTAAGCTGATCATCATGACTAATAATAGTAAATCTACTGTTTAAGTTAAGATTCAAATGATCTGCTTGTTGGCGTAAAATCTTGGCTGCTATAGAATGAAAGGTACCTATGTTCAACCCATAACAATCAATCATTTTACTGATTCGATCTTGCATTTCTCTAGCAGCTTTATTGGTAAAAGTAACTGCTAAAATATTGCTAGGTGACGCTAAACCCTGGTTAATTATGTTGGCTATTCTTGTTGTTAATACTTTAGTTTTACCAGTCCCTGCTCCAGCAAGTACAAGAAGAGGTCCATGTGCATGTAAAGCCGCTGCTAGTTGTTGGTGATTTAATGAATCTAGAAAGCTTTGTTGTGTCATTATCTAATGCCAATGGAAATGTTAATGTTCGCACTCACGTTAGGTATATTTAGCATGCTTTTCACTTGTTTGTTGTTCTCATTTGCAGGATTATTGAGTATATAGTTTTTTATCCTGAGCTTAATCCACAACAAAATATTCTAGCACATTAATCCTTTAACATCAAATATTAATACTTTTTCATTCTTTAGATTTACCCAAACCATGTCATCATTCATCTCCTATTCTAAGAGCAGCTATAAAAGCCGATTGCGGAATTTCAACATTACCAATATTACGCATACGTTTTTTGCCAGCTTTTTGCTTTTCCAATAATTTACGTTTACGAGTTATATCTCCACCATAGCATTTAGATAAAACATCTTTACGCATTGCTTTAACGGTTTCTCTAGCGATTATTCTGCTACCAATAGCAGCTTGAATAGCGATCTGAAATAATTGCCTTGGGATTAAATCGCTAAGGCGTTTACACAATTCTCGACCACGATATTCTGATCGTGATCGATGTACTATAGTAGATAGAGCATCAACTGGCTCGCTATTAACCAAAATAGATAATTTTACCAAATCACTTTCCTCATAACCATCCATTTCCCAATCAAAGCTAGCATAGCCTTTTGTGTAACTTTTTAACTTATCGTAAAAATCAAATACTATCTCATTTAACGGTAATCGGTAAATTACCATAGCCCTACCACCGACATAAGTTAATTCAATTTGTACTCCTCTTTTATCAGTACACAAAGATAAAACATTACCTAAAAACTCATCTGGCACTAATATTGTTGACTTAACCCAAGGCTCTAACATTGATTCTATATTTTGAGTAACAGGTAAGTCAGCCGGATTATGTATTTCTAATTGATGTCCATCACGCATATTAATCTTATAAACCACACTAGGAGCAGTAGTTATCATATCAAGATCAAATTCACGCTCCAGTCTTTCTTGCACTATTTCAAGATGTAGTAACCCCAAGAAACCGCAGCGAAATCCTAATCCTAAGGCAGTTGAACTTTCTGCTTCAAATTCAAAGCTAGCATCGTTAAGCCTTAATTTAGCTAAAGAATCTTTTAGATGCTCAAATTGTGAAGCGTCTGAAGGATATAATCCACAAAATACTACCGGTAAATGTGGCTTAAAACCAGGCAAAGGCTCCTTACAAGGTCTTTTTTCATCAGTTATTGTGTCACCAACTTTACAGTCGACAACTTGCTTGATTGAAGCAGTAAAAAACCCTATTTCTCCTGAATATAAAATATCTGATATATGTTTCTTAGGAGTAAAATACCCAACATTCTCAACATTATAACTACAATTGCTAGCCATCATCCTAATACGCATATTTTTGCGTAAAGTTCCATCGATAACTCTAACCAAAATTACTACTCCTAGGTAAGAATCGTACCAACTATCAACCAATAATGCCTTTAAAATATCTGTTTGATTAGTTGCAGGACAGGGTAGTCTATTAACAATTGCTTCAAGTACTTCTTCTATTCCTATACCACTCTTTGCCGAAATCAATAATGCATCGCTTGCATCTATACCAATTACGTCCTCTATTTGTTGTTTGACTTTATCAGGATCAGCGGCTGGTAGATCAATTTTATTAAGTACAGGAACAATTTCATGCTTATTATCAATCGCTTGATAAACATTTGCGAGAGTTTGTGCCTCAACACCCTGGCTACTATCTACCACTAATAACGAGCCTTCACAAGCAGCGAGTGACCTACTAACCTCATAAGAAAAATCCACATGACCAGGAGTATCCATTAGGTTTAGATAATAGGTATTACCATCTTTGGCTTTATAAACTAATCTAACAGTCTGTGCTTTGATAGTAATTCCCCGCTCTTTTTCTATGTCCATTGAGTCAAGTACCTGCTGACTCATTTCTCGAGCTACCAATCCTCCACAATATTCAATTAACCTGTCTGCTAAAGTAGACTTACCATGATCAATATGAGCGATGATTGAAAAATTTCTGATAAACTTTTGATTATTCATTGTATATGCGATATAATGTTAAAATTAGAAAAATGCTAACCCGACTGGTCATTGCAAAAAGTAGCGAAGCTCGAACGAAACGATCCAATCTAATAAATAGTGGATTGTCACGACCTACTTACGTGATCTCGCAATGACGTCGGTTTATCTTATCTTTATATAGTAAAATTCCATTTTATAGTAGGAAATAATAGTGCGTGCTGAAATTGAACATTATGTAAAAAAAATCGAACAGTCTTTAGAGCTGCTCAGGAGGTCACTTTGATTTTGATAACGCAACCAAAAGGCTTGTAGAGCTGGAAAATATATCAGAAGATCCAACTTTGTGGGATAATCAGGAAAAGGCTCAAAATATTCTGAAAGAAAAAAGACTTCTAGAGACTAAGCTTAATTCGTTTAAACAACTTCAATCTAATCTTACGGAATGTTTAGAACTTGAGGAGTTGGCGTTTGCCGAAAATGACCAGCAAGTTCTAGAACAAGTTCAAGAAGATTTAAGAAAACTATCTATTATTGCCGGAAAATTTGAGACTGAATGCTTATTTTCTGGGGAATTTGACAGTAATAATTGTTTTCTTGAAATCAATGCTGGAGCTGGCGGTACAGAGAGTCATGATTGGGCATCAATTATGATGCGTATGTATTTGCGTTTCGCGGAAAGACAGGGTTTTAAAAGCGAAGTTATTCATCTTATTAACGGTGAAGAAGCAGGAATAAAATCATGTACTATTAAAATTAATGGCTACCAAGCATATGGTTGGTTTCGAACAGAATCAGGAGTGCACCGTTTAGTACGGATATCGCCTTTTAATGCAGCGGGCAAAAGGATGACTAGCTTTGCTAGTAGTTGGGTATATCCAGAAATTGATGATAGTATTGCAATTGTAATAGATGAAAAAGACCTTAGAATTGATACTTACCGCTCTTCCGGAGCTGGGGGGCAACACGTAAACACTACTGATTCTGCCGTAAGGATTACCCACTTACCTACCAATATCGTAACACAGTGCCAAAATGATAGATCACAGCATAAGAACAAAGCACAGGCTATGAAAATGCTTAAAGCAAGGCTTTATGAACTAGAATTAAAAAAACGTACTGAGGATATTCAAGAACAGAATGCATCAAAAACCGAGAATGGCTGGGGACATCAAATAAGATCTTATGTATTGCAACCTTATCAAATGGTTAAGGATTTACGTACCAATCATGAGACTTCTGATACTAAAGGTGTACTTGACGGAGATTTAGAAAAATTTGTTTCAGCTAGCCTATCAATTAGTGTTGGTAATATATAACCTCTCCGTCATTGCAAGGAGACCGTAAGGTCGACGCGGCAATCCAAACAAGTGACCAGATGGATTGCTTCTTGGCTTACACCTTCTCACTAATAGACGTCTTATACTTTACTTTTTTTCTTAAGTTGATGCCTACGTACCGTTATACGAACTTACAAAACCATAATTAGAACTGCTGATTAATAAATATTCTTCTTGACTCACAAGACAAAAAACTTTAGTATAAGGTCCTAGCCAAGTAATAAGTAGGTTAGAGCCGTATATGGCAGTCATTTCTAAAATTTTTTCGTATCTTTCTATAACTCACAATACATCACCCACCTCAAAATTAACAAATAGATTGTCGGAATATGTTTTTCCTATCGAAAGGCAGGAATTATCTAAATTTCTATATGTAACATTATTGATGTTCTGTATTTTATTTATACAAAATATTATTAGAGCCTTAAAAGATAGTCTGATTAATACCATGATTGGTACCGAAACTGTATCATTCCTTAAATTTTGGGGGGTTTTGCCTTCGGCATTTTTGCTATCGATAATCTATGTAAAATTAGTAAATAAGATGAAGGGTGAACATATCTTCTACCTTATATTATCAATTTTTCTACTATTTTTCGCCTTATTTGCCTTTTATATTTTCCCTAATCATCTAGCATTCCATTTGAGTAGTGAGCATGCTGGCATTTTAATAAAGTCTTATCCGAATTTGAAATGGTTTATATTACTTTTATCTAATTGGAGTTTCTCTCTGTTCTATATTATAGCAGAATTATGGCCGAGCGTAATATTTGCATTACTTTTTTGGCAATTTGTTAATAATATAACCTCGGTGGAACAATCGAAAAGATTCTATCCTTTATTTGGTCTTTTTGCTCAAACGGGACTTTATATATCAGGTAAGTTTTTAGAAAATTTAGCTTATTTAAATCAATTTTTAATTAAAAAGTTTGACTTACAACATACAGAGTCCGAACTTTCAGTACAAATCATATTAGGTTGCGTACTGGTACTTGGCTCAATAGCATTAGCAACTTTTTGGATACTGAATCATAAAATATTAGATAAAGCTCAAGTAGAAAAATTGCAATTTTCTGTCAAGAAACGATCACTAACTCTTACAGAAAGTTTTAAAATGATTATTGCTTCAAGATATATTAGGCTAATTGCTACACTACTTGTCTGTTATGGTATAGCTATAAATTTAGTTGAAGGACCTTGGAAAGCGTCAGTTTCAAAGATTTATAAAACACCTACGGAATTTGCTGCTTTTGTTGGCAATTATCTAAGTATCACTGGCATATTTACCATCTTATTTGTTCTTCTCGGCTCTAATATTGTAAGAAGGTTGGGCTGGTTTGCCGCAGCAATTATAACGCCAATAATAGTCTTTATAACTGGCATGCTATTTTTCTTAGTATCTAACTTTGATGGGTTTTCTGCTATAATAGTGGTTAGCTTTATGATAACTGATCCTTCTCTGATTGCTATTACAATGGGAATAGTCAACAATACTCTAAGTAAATCAAGTAAATATATTTTATTTGACTCTACAAAAGAAATGTCATATGTTCCTCTAGATACCGAACTTAAGACAAAAGGTAAGGCAGCTGCCGATGTAATTGGTACTAAGCTTGGAAAGTCAACAAGTGCCCTTCTCCAATCTTTAATATTTATTATTTTGCCTTGTGCAACTTACCAATCTATTTCTATATATTTAATGATAGTATTTGGTGTAATATGTATCATATGGATTTGGGTGATTAGAGAATTGAATAAAGAATACACTAAGCTTTGTAAGGTTTCTAATTGATCTATACCTTAAGGTAACAATGAAAAAAATAACTTTATTTTTAAGTATTTTATTATTATTTAGTACTTCAGCACTAGCAGAGACAAAATGCTTTTTAGCTAAAGAAAATAATAAAATCATCAAACAACAAGGTGATTGTAAATCACGTCATGCTCCTTGCTCTACGTTCAAAATTGCCATTAGTCTGATGGGATATAACGAAGGATTACTGATTGATGAAACTCATCCTGAGTTACCATTTAAAAAAGGTTATATAGATTGGCTTGATAGATGGAAACAACCTCATAATCCCAGTCTTTGGATGAAGAATAGTTGTGTGTGGTATTCGCAAATTTTAACGCAAAAACTTGGAATGAGTAAATTCCAAGAATATGTTACAAAATTTAACTATGGAAGTCAGGATGTTTCAGGTGATAAAGGTAAGGATAATGGATTAACAAATTCATGGCTATCTAGTTCATTGGAGATTTCACCTGAAGAGCAAGTCGTATTTTTACAAAATATTCTTGATAATAAGCTACCAGTAAGTTTGAAATCTCATGAAATGACAAAAAATATCCTATTTGTAGAGGATCTGCCAGGAGGCTGGAAGCTTTATGGAAAAACAGGTAATGGTTCCCAGCTTAGCAAAGATAGAATGCAGAAGCTAGCTCTCCAACAAGGGTGGTTTGTTGGCTGGATACAAAAAGATAATCGAATTATTGTATTTGCGAGTCATATTACAGATGACATTGAGCAAGATGCCTATGCAAGCCTACGTGCTAAAGAAGAGGCAAAAGAAAAATTGATGCAAATAGTTCAACCCACCTATAAGTGATCTGTATGATTCACAGAACCTAATTGAATTTTATAGTTTCAATTTAATAGATATCAAACTAAAATATACAGCAAAATAGTCATCAAATTTTTATATTTATTCAATAAGCACAATAGTTTTAATTTAATTTGACAATGAGTTTTAAATGTATATATTGCATCATATAAACCGGACAAAACGGATTAAAGTCTAAATATAGGTGGGAAATGGTTAGTATTCTGTTTTCTAGTAACAATATTTTAAATTGATATGGAGTAAATTTATGGCGGGAATGAAAACAACTGAATCTAAATACGATGATGGAAAAAAAGACTTAATATTAGAAGCTTTAAAAGACGCATCTACTACAGAGAAAGGGTTAGTAGTAAATGGTGGAATCAACATTACTGCCTCAATGTTAAGAAAAATAAGTTTTGAGGATATAGCCTATGCATTGAACCATAAAGAAGAATTTGCCGGACTTCTCAATGCAGTTGAGTCTATAAGTTGTAATTGGTTTAGTTCCCATATAACTAATTCTAATGAATTCGAAAATTTTGTTTTATCCTTTACTGATGATTCATCATTTAAACCAAAGTTTATAGAACTCCCCTACATAGAGAGTGATAATATTCTAGCTTTAAGTATAAAAACCGGAATAAATATTAGTAAGACACCTGAAAAAGATTCACAAAAGAAACTGTTAATTAAAGCATTCTATGATCAAATTAAAGAAAATAACGTTAATAACCTAACACAGGAAGAGTTAGATCAATTTGTTAAGAAGGCTTGTGATGAAGCTAAATCTACAGATGGCTTTTATATGAAACATACACATGCTTTGCGTATTCTTAGTAAATTCGATTTCAGTAAAATTGATGAGGAATATTCTTGTATCCAAAAACAACTTACAAACTTATATGAAAAACAAGAAATAACATCTGAGTATTATCATTTGCAAGAAGAAAGTTTACATTTTTATTTAGATAAAGTTACCGGTAAAAATGCTGAAATGTGGCTAAAATACGCAAATGACTCAGAAATAGCACGTAAACATTATCATGGTGGTCATATTGGAATCAAAAACGCAGGGATTGGTATTACTGCTTTTATACCTATTATAGATTACCACGATCAAAATGATACATGGGTAGCGTTTGTTTCAAATAAACAACAAGACCTAAACAATATTGATCCCAAATCAATTGAAATGTCAGTTGCTATGGTGACATCGGAACACGCTCATTTTACTTCGCATGTCGGGATATCAAGGGGAACATTATACGAAGGAGCCTGGCATTCAAGTATTTCGCCTAAGCTTCATAGCTTCATTGCTGCTACCACTTTACAACATTATGGAAACAATATAGATACCTTAAATACTGTAAAAAAAGAGTATATGATAAATGTTCCAACTGTAGAAATGAGAGCAATATTGATTAAAGCATTTAAAGCTGAAGGACAAGAGGCAAATATTTTCATAGGAGATAATACTACAAAATGTAGTAACGAAACGTTAGAAGTTTTAACAAAGAGAGTTGAGGCTTGGAAAAAGCGCATTGAGACTAGGAAAATTCTTGGTCAGAATGAAAGTGGCTATGAGACTTCTAATATCCAAAAAGCACAGCTTGCTTTAGATATAAAACAACAAGCACTGGAAAGAGAAGGTGTATCTGTACCTATAAAAGTTACAGAAGGGAAAGGTTATACGGAATATTTAAACTGGATTCTTCAAAACAAAGAAGGCAAAGTACTACATGATTTAAATCCTCAAGACATGGAGGGAGAATATGCTTGGTTTTTCAAAAGTGGCTGGTTGTGGAAGAGTATTGATGATTGTAATCCTGCAATAACATGTGATCTTGAAGCTCTAGCAGGTATGGGACATTTTGATACTAAGGTTGAACATGAATGTACAGTAGAAACGATTGGAGATAGCTATACATTAACTGAATAAAGATAGGCTATTTTCATCTAATCACTTTGGGAGTGTGGTAACATTTTGTTCGCAGAGCCTAGTGAGCGTTCACGGAAAAAAGTTAAAGTACAAGATATCTATTAGCAAGAAGGCTTAAGCCAATAAGCAACCTAACCTCACAATCGTCTATTAGCGAGGAGCTACTTCAGTAGCGACGAAGCAATCCAAAAGTAATGGATTGCCACGACCACTAAGTGGTCTCGCAATAACGGACAGCCTCCTACAACTTTAACGGGTTAACTTATATACGTCTTGATTTGCAATAAAACTCTGATATTATGCCAAGGTAGAAAGTTTAATCGTAACATATAATATAGTCAATTCAGGAGAATTTGGGGCTAGGAACGATGGAGCGACGCTTATAAGTAATACGGCGAGCGACAAGTGACAACGTCCCCAACTTCTCATCAATTGACTATATAGCCTCTATAAATAATAATTGCTAATTACATAGCAGTTGGTAATTGGGATAATCGTAGACTGATGAATGATATCTTCTCTAGTACATTACCTATTCTTTTAATTCCATTACTTGGTAGTATTATCAAAAGGAAATGGTTAACTTCTGAAGAATTTTGGAGGGGGATAGAAAAATTATCGTATTTCTTTCTTTTTCCTATCATGCTTTTCAATAGTATATCCGTAGCTGATTTAAATGCATCTTCTATAATAAGGCTGGTACTTGCATTAATCATCTCCTCTTCTATTATTGCTGTTGCTTTAATTATTTATCAGAAAAAAACCAACTTTGATAAAATTCAGTTTACTTCAACCTTTCAAGGGGCAGTACGTTATAATAATTATATCTTTTTTGGCGTTAGTAGTCCTCTTTTGGGGCAGGAAGGACTTGCTATAGTATCGGCGATTGCATCCTATATGATTATTTTTACCAATATCATATCAGTAATGATTTTTTCACATTATGTTCCTGATAGTTCTGTAGCTCAGAGTTCTAAAACTAGCTTTATATGGACACTTAAATTAATAGTACAAAATCCCTTGATTATCGCTAGTATTATTGGATTCCTTTTTAATTATTCTAATTTAGAATTACATCTTATCATAAAAAAAACCTTATCTACCCTATCTGATTCTGCTTTAGCTATAGGTATGCTTAATGTTGGAGCAGGTCTTAAATTCTTTATGCGTGGTACGATTCTGAAAAATGTATTATTTACTAGTTTTGTTAAGTTAGTGGCTTTTCCTATTGTTACAATAATTGTATTGTCATTAATGTCAATTACTGGTACTGCTAAATCAGTTGGGGTTCTATATAGTTGCTTACCATGTGCCAGTACCTCTTATGCTTTATCACGTCAGCTTGGTGGAGACCCAGAATCTATGGCATCAATTATTACTTTCACAACACTTTTTTCAATAGTTTCATTGTCAGTTCTGATGTGGATAAATATCTAATAGTAGAAAACTTGAAGTAATTAAGGAGTAACATTTATGGATGAAATGAATAAAATAAATTATCTCAAAGCCTTAGAATATCATAGCAATGGGAAACCAGGCAAAATTGCTATTGCTGCAACTAAGCCTTTGGATACTCAACAGGACTTGGCTTTGGCTTATACGCCAGGGGTAGCAGCACCATGTCTTGAAATTGCTAAGAATATAGATGACGTTTATAAATATACGGCTAGAGGTAACTTAGTTGCTGTAATAACTAACGGTACAGCCATTCTTGGTCTTGGTAATTTGGGAGCAGCTGCGTCAAAACCGGTAATGGAAGGAAAAGCCGTTTTATTCAAGAAATTTGCTGATATTGATTCTATTGATCTTGAAATAGATACTACTGATCCAGATGAGTTTATTAATGCCGTAAAATATCTTGGTTATAGTTTTGGCGGTATTAATTTAGAAGATATTAAATCTCCTGAATGTTTTATAATTGAGGAAAAATTAAAAAGCTGTATGCAGATACCAGTTTTTCATGATGATCAGCATGGAACGGCTATTATTGCTGCAGCAGGTCTTATTAATGCGGCATATATTACCAATCGTTCATTGGATAATTTAAAAATTGTAGTAAGTGGTGCAGGGGCGGCAGCGATTGCTTGTATTGAATTACTAATTGCTCTTAGTGTCGACAAAAAAAATGTTATACTATGTGATAAAATGGGGGTTGTTTACAAGGGTCGAAAAGAAGGGATGAATGAATGGAAGGAATTATACGCTGTCGAAACCGATTTGCGTACCATAAGTGATGCTATGAAGTCAGCTGATGTATTCCTTGGTTTATCTTCTAAAGGTGCGGTATCAAAAGAAATGGTAGCTAGCATGGCTCAAAATCCCATTATTTTCCCGATGGCTAACCCAGACCCAGAAATTACTCCAGAGGATATACAGTCAGTTAGAAGTGATGCGATTATTGCTACAGGACGCTCTGATTACAATAATCAGCTTAATAATGTTATGGGATTCCCGTATATTTTCCGTGGAGCTTTAGATGTTAGAGCTACTACTATCAATCAGGAAATGAAAATAGCTGCAGCCCTTTCTTTAGCGGAGCTAGCAAGACAAGCTGTACCCGATGAAGTTTATAAAGCATATCCTGGTAGAAAAATGATTTTTGGTCCAGAGTATATAATTCCTGTGCCATTTGACCCAAGATTAATTACCACTGTTTCGATGGCAGTAGCTAAGGCAGCTATAGATAGTGGGGTTGCTAGAATTACAGATTTTGACTTCAAGAATTATGCAAAGGAATTGGAGAGCAGACTAAATCCTACCTCGCATTACATGAATCTGTTATTTGAAAGAATCCAACAATCAGTGCCTAAAAGAGTAGTCTTTGCTGAGGGCGAGGAGGAAGAGGTAATTAAGGCTGCTATTATTATGCGAGATGCTGGTTATGCTCACCCTATCCTAGTGGGTAGGTATGATAAAATATCTGCTGTTTTAAATAAAATAGGTATGAATTATGATTTAGATGGTATTACCGTAATGAATGCGGCTATTAACCAAAATCTTAATAAATATATAGATACTCTTTATAGCCAATTACAGCGTAAAGGGTATTTATATCGTGACTGTGCTAGACTTGTTAAAAGTGATAAAAATATATTCTCAGCTATCATGATAGCTTGCGGCGATGCAGATTGTATGGTTACTGGCGTAACAAAGAGCTATTATAATAGTTTAGAGGATATTATGAAGGTAATGGAACCCAAAAAGAATAATAGAATATTGGGATATTCTATTATGATTGCCAAGGAACATAATATAATTATTGCTGATAATAGCGTGACTGAAATGCCAAGTGAGCAAGATCTTGTAGAAATAACCTTGCAAACTGCCAGTATAGCAAGAAATATAGGAATGACGCCAAAGATTGCTCTACTTTCCTTCTCAACTTTTGGTAATCCAATGAGAGAAAAGGCAAATAGAGTAAGGGAAGCTGTTAGAATCCTAGATAGGATGAATCTAGATTTTGAATATGATGGTGAAATGTCAGCTGATGTTGCTCTGAACCCCAATTTACGTAATTCGTATAAGTTTTGTCGGTTATCAGGTTCCGCTAATGTCTTGATTATGCCTGGTTTGCATTCAGCTGCAATCTCAACGCAACTATTACAAGAATTAGCCAGAGGTGTTTTTATCGGACCAATAATTAATGGTTTTGAATATCCGGTACAAATAGTACGAATGGGGGCATCAGCAAGTGAGATAACAAAAATTGCCACATTTGCTTGTATAGATGCAATAAACCTTTAGGAGGTTTAGTTTACCCGATATTGACGTCTATTAGCGAAACCACTTAGTACTCTCATCATTGTACATAGGTGTCAACTTAAGAAGTAGTAGTCGAAAAGGCGTCATTGCGAGCCACCTTAGGTGGCGTAGCAATCAATTCCTGATCATTTTTTGGATTACCGAGTCGCCGCAAAGTGGCTCCTCGCAATGACGGCATATTGCAAAGCTACTGCTTACAATGACGTAAGTTTGTTATATAGTCAATTCAGGAGAATTTGGGGCTAGGAAAGATGGAGCGACGCCTAAAGTAATAGGCGAGTGACGAGTGACAACGTCCCCAACTTCTCATCAATTGACTATAGGAAAATACTAATTGGATTAGCTATATAGATACTTTATATTGTGTTCTTATTGCCACAAATTATCGCAATAATATTATTGTTCAATGCTCATAGTAATTTTTTAAGTAGGCTGAAGACAAATATTATGCTATACACCTAAAGCTAGGTGACCTAAGTGGAATTTGAAAAGAATTTGTGTTTCACGGGTATTTATTTTAAGAGCCTATAAGGGATTCTTGTTTATTAATTTTTAAGGAGAAATATATATGAAAAAATTATTGTTAATTGCTGCTACTAGTACAACTCTTTTGACTTCTGCTGCATCATTTGCTGAAACAGGAGGGTTTTATCTTAAAGCCGAAGGCGGTGCAACTAGGTTGAATATGCTAAAATTTAAAACTGAAGATGGTAAGGGTGGTGATCTTAAATTTAAACCCATTTTTTCTGGTATTTTTGGTGTTGGTGCTGGTTATTATATCATGGATAATGTTAGAGCAGAGCTGACAATTGACTTCCTCCTCCCAAATCCAGAATTTAAGAGTACTGTTACTACGAAGGTCTTAGATAAGGATGTATCTACAGAACTAACAAATAAAGAAGTCGTCAGATCATTATTGCTCAATGGTTATGTCGATTTATATGATGCAGGTATTGTTAAATTTTTTGCCGGAGCTGGTGTTGGTATGGCTCAAGTACAACAAAAGATAACTGGTACTGCAGACAAAGAATCAAACACTATGTCCTTTGAAACTGCTAATAATTTTGCTTATCAGTTGACTGCTGGTGCTTCTTTTAATGTGGCTGATGGCATAAACCTAGATCTTACCTATAGCTGGAGAGATTATGGAGAAACAGGTGATGCAAAAAAAGATAAAGATAAGGACAAGAAAGACAAAGAAAAAGCATTTAAAGCTGACATCAGAGGACATAACTTGATGGCTGGTATAAGATTTGATCTCTAATATAATAGTTTATCGATTCATTTCTTATTCTATAAAAGAAGGGGGCTTTTTAGCCCTCTTTTTTGTTATTTATTCATCATCATAAGTAAATTCGTGAACGCTCACATTAATTAGTGTCTCCTAGTTTATTTTTGATAATCTAGTACTATGTCTCCCACCTTCAAATTTAGTGGTTAAAAATTTATCGACCATTTGACATGCTAGTTCCTCATTTGGTATTTTAGCTCCTAGCACTATTATATTAGCGTCATTATGAGCCCTTGATCTTTCTGCCATAAATAAGTCAAAACATAAAGCAGCCCTTATGTCAGATGTACGATTTGCAGCAATTGACATACCTATACCAGTTCCACAAATTAAAATTCCTAAAGGAGCTCTATTTTCTAAAATTCCATCAACAACTTTTTTAGCATAATCTGGATAATCGACTGCTTCTTGGTTATAAGTACCATAATCAAGGATAGATATATTTTTATTGTTTAAATAACTGATAATTTTATTCTTGAGTGAAAATCCTGAGTGATCACTGGCTATTAGAATGCTGTAAGTTTTCATAATTACGTAATCTTGGTAAAAAAAATACTAAAATTAATTGTACATTAAAGTTAGTTTATTGCATAATAAAATTGCAAATTTTTTGGTTAGTTATGAAAAACAATATATTTTTTATCTATTTTGTAATATTTATGATTTCTGGATGTGCTACTCAACTTCCAGCTCCTATTGAATATAATCGTGGAAAGAATTTTTCCCAAAAAGCTACAACTACAAAACCACCAACTACCACATATTCTGAAAATAATCATATATCAGAAAGTGATGAAGGCGAAATAATAGGTAGAGAGATTGACGAGAAAGAAAAAGAGTTTGATGCTCCAACTGGTTTCTTACAGGAACGCCATGCTATAAAGCCTCAAAATCAGGACGATATAATAATAGTCCCAAAAGTAAAACTAGATGATAATAAGATAATCTATCGTGAGGTTCAATCAGGAGAAACGTTAGAATCGATAGCCAATGAGTATGGTCAAACGGTTGAGCAATTAGCTGAGCTAAATAACATGTCTGCCCCATACCATCTTAGCAAATCTCAAATTATCATGATAAAAGTTAATACTGAGCTGTTAAATAAAAAAAATCAAGAAAGATCAATAAGAAAAAGCACTATAAGAGAAGCGGAAAATGCGACAAAATTTATCAAACCAATTGATGGTAAAATTACTATCAAATTTGGTGAACAAACATCTAAAGGAAAAAGCAAAGGGATTAATATTGCTGCAAAAGAAGGTGCTAATGTAAAATCTATTGCCTCAGGTAAAGTAATGTTTGCAGGCAATGATACAAAGTTTGGTAATTTACTAATAGTGCAATTAGATAACAGCGATCTTTATGTTGCTTATGCTCATTTACAAGACATAATTGTTCAAAAAGGAGCAACAGTGTCACAAGGAGAAGTAATAGGACATGTAGGGGGTACTGGAGATGCCGAATACCCTCAGCTGCATTTTGCTATTCGCCAGGGAAAGCTAGCTGTTGATCCGCTACAATATGTAAACTATTAGACCTCTTGCATAACCTAAAGATAATTGAGGAATTTTTAGGAAAAACGAAGTCGAGTACCGCAGCGTACTAAGATGTACGTGAGGAACGGAGACGAGTTTTGACAACAAAATTATAGTCAATTCAGGAGGATTTGGTGCTAGGAGCGATGGAGCGATGCCTATAAGTAATAGGCGAGCATTGAGCGACGACATCACCAACTTCTCATCAATTGACTATATCCTCACTGTCCGACAAAAATCCTCTATATTGTGCATCCCAGAGAGTTTTATATAACTCTCCTCTAGCGATTAACATAGCATGAGTACAGTCTTCCACAATTTTACCACGCTTGAATACTAAAATACGATCCATGTGTAAAAGTGTTGATAAACGGTGGGCAACGACTATAGTTGTAGCATTAGTGGTTTCCAAAACTTCATCTATAGATTTTTGAATTAAAGCCTCGGTTGGCGAGTCAAGTGCCGATGTTGCTTCATCTAAAACAAGGATGGGGGCATTTTTTAAAATAGCTCTAGCGATTGCAATTCGTTGCCGTTGCCCGCCGCTTACTTTTACCCCTCGTTCACCAACTATTGAATGATAACCATTGGGCATCTGCAGAATATCATCATGTATTCTAGCTTTTTTACAGGCTTCCTGAATCTCTTGTAAAGTAGCATCATATTTAGCCAGCTGCAAATTTTCTAGGATAGAACGATGAAACATCGTAATATCCTTTGGGATTACTGAAATATTGCTTCTTAGTGACTCTTCCGTTACCTGCGAAATATCATATCCATCAACTAAAATAGTTCCGCTTTGCAAATTGAAATATCTTAGCAAACATTTGATTAAGGTAGTTTTGCCAGCCCCTGATGTCCCAACTATACCAATCCTTTCTCCAGCTTTGATATGTAATGTAAGATTGTCAAATATATTATCTCCACCACTACCATAGTTGAAGGTTACATCTTGATATTTAATATCACCTTTGACAGAAGGAAGCAACTTAGCATTTTCTGTATCGGTGACATTTGAGATAGTATTAATAAAGTTGTATGAAGATTTGATAGCAGCGATTTTAGGATTAATGGAAAATATTATATTATCTAATAATTGATCAATCGCCCATTCAATTCTAAAAGTAATCACCATACTAATGGCAAAATCACCAGCAGTGATTTGTCCAGTTTTATATAAATATGCTACCACAAATATTTGAGCCGCTGCCATTAGAGTAATTAATATGCTATCAGTCAGGTCTACATAATAAGCATCATATACCCGAGTTTTTCGATCCCAACTTTTCCATTGATCAATGGCAGGCAGGAGCTTTAGTTTCAGTTCTGTCCAAACATTGCCAATAATTTTAATACCAAAAATATTAGCAACAGAGTCATTTATAATACCTACCGCTTCTTGTCGTGCCTTAGCATATTCTTCTTGTAACTGTATTTGTTTCTGGAGTAAAACTGATAATATTGGTACATACACCACAATAAAAACAATTAACACTCCGGCTATCTTGTAATTCATTGTACACAAAAATATTATGCCACCTACAACAACTACAATATCTCTCAAAGCACGACAAAGAATAGTGATAACAGTTATAATGCCATCTTGAAAATCAGTGATTTTACTGGCAATTTCTCCCGATAAATGTGAATCAAACCAATGCAAAGAATGTTTCATAGTCTTGTTGTAGGCATATTCAACGATTTCTGCCAGCATCACTGGTTTGTATTTAATGTCAAAAAGCCTAAAGGTAAAATATACCCCGTGGTGCATCATTTTATATAATACAAATATTAAGAGAAGTAGGGTAACATTGTCATGTGGATTATTGGCAATAGTATTAATAATTTCTCTAATTTGATAATTAACAAAAATATCAAGTAGTGCACCACAGATATATATAAGGACAATGCTAGATAGGTATAGTCGATATTTGTAAGCCAAGGAGTAT